>JBFXAI010000010.1:0-207746 GCA_050184455.1 Kofleriaceae bacterium
CGCGCGAACAAACAGAACGCCGTCAAGAAGTTCATCGGGAAGGGCTCGGTCAACGTAGCGTCGCGCAGCCTCGCCGCGCTTCGCGCGCAGTATCCCGACGCCGAGAACCACTTCGTCACGTTCCAGTCGAACAAGGGGATTCTCGACATCCTGCAGATGACCGACTGCAATCACTACGTCGACCCATCCACGCCGCAGGCGTTCTTCAAGTCGACGCTGATGACCGCGCGCACGCTGCGCAAGGCGAAGATCGATCTCGTGATCGATCTCGAGTTCTTCGCGAAGTTCCCGCTGGTGCTCGGCAGTCTCGCCGGCATCCCGCAGAAGGCGGGGTTCTACCTGACCTCCGAGAGCTGGCGCCGCGAGCTGCTCGACGTCAGCGGGTTCTATAACTCGTACTTCCACACCAGCGAGATCTTCCTGTCGCTCGTGTACCTGGTGTCGACGGGCGACTACTACTACCTCAACTTCAACGAGTTCGCGGCGAAGTTCAAATACCCGCGCGTCGAGGTCGGCGAGCTCGAGCGCGCCGCACTGCGCAACAAGCTCGCCGGCATGGGCATCCGCCCTACCGATCCACTGTTCGTGATCAACGCGAACACCTCGCCGGATCTGGCGCCCGAGGCGCGCAAGTGGCCCAAGGAGCGCTACGCGCAGCTCGCCGACGAGCTGGTCGCGCACACGCCGTCGGCGCGGGTCCTGTTCATCGGGGCGGGCAACGAGAAGCCGTACGTATCGAGCGTCGCCGCGCTGTGCAAGACGCCGCGCCGCCACGTGCTCGCCGGTGATTTGTCGCTACGCGAGCTCCTCGTGCTGTTCGCCGAGGCCAAGCTGGTCATCAGCAACGACTCGGGCCCGATGCACATGGCGTGTCTGGTCGACGCGCCGATCATCGGACTGTTCTTCGCCGACTCCCCGACACTGTTCGCGCCGCTGGGCTCGCGCGTGCGCTCGGTCGCTCCGCCGCTGTACTCGATTCCGCTGTTCAGCGTCTACAACGGCAAGGACGTCGCCGTCGGCAAGCCGAGCAACGAGATCGGAAACGCGGCGGCGTGCACGGTGCAGCTCGAGACCGTGATGCACGAAGTGCGCTCCTTGCTCGGTGCGCGGCCGATCCTCAAGGCCTCCGAGACGGTCCTGGCATGAGCGGACACACCGTCCGCCAGGCGCTCGTCGAGAGCGTGCGGGTCAAGGCTGCGCTCGATACCGGCGCGATCACCCACGCCGCCGAGCTGATGCGCGACGCGGTGCTCGGCGGCCACAAGGTGCTGCTGTGCGGCAATGGTGGCAGCGCCGCCGACGCACAGCACATCGCAGCCGAGCTGGTGGGGCGATTCGTCGTCGAGCGCCGGCCGCTCGGCGCGATCGCGCTGACCACCGACACGTCCGCGCTGACCGCGATCGCCAACGACTACGGCTACGAGCACGTGTTCTCGCGTCAGGTCGAAGCGCTGGGTGCGCCCGGCGATGTGCTGATCGCGATCACCACCAGCGGAACGTCAAAGAACGTGGTGGCCGCGGTCGCGTCCGCACGCGCGATCGGCATGAAGGTGATCGCGCTTACCGGCGCAAAAGGCGCGGCGTTCGTGACGAGCTGCGACGCGGGCGTGGCGGTTCCCTCGACGGTGACCGCGCGGATCCAGGAGTGCCACATCCTGATCGGCCACGTGTTGTGCGAGGTCCTCGACGAAGCATTCGCGAGTGCCCCGCGTGCTGCAAGCAACGGCCACCATAGCAATGGCCACCCCACCAACGGGCATCACCACCCGGCGAAGGTGATGTCGCTCGACGAGCTGGTCGCTTGGCGCGAAGCGCAACGCGCAGCCAAGCGCACGGTGGTGTGGACCAACGGTGCGTTCGACGTGTTTCACGCGGGTCACCTCGAGTCGCTGCGCGGCGCGCTGTCCCACGGTGACGTGCTGATCGTCGGCGTCAACAGCGACGCGTCGGTGCGCGGTTACAAGGGACCCGAGCGGCCGATCTTCCCGGCAAGTGAGCGGGTGGCGGTGCTGGCGGCACTCAACATCGTCGACGCGATCATCGTGTTCGACGACGCAACGCCAGAGGCAGTGCTCGCCGCGGTCAAGCCCGACGTTCACGTCAAGGGCGGCGACTATGCGCCACCCAACGGCAAGCCGATCCCCGAGCGCGCGATCGTCGAGGCCTACGGCGGCAAGATCGCGTTCATCCCGCTCGTGCCCGATCGTTCGACGACCGAGACGATCGCGCGACTTCGCAAGTGACGCGTGCGCTGTTCCTCGACCGCGACGGGACGCTGATCGTCGACGTCGGATATCCGCGTGATCCCGACCGCGTCGCGCTGGTCCCGGGCGTCGTCGAAGCGCTGCGCGAGCTCCAGCAGCAGTTCGCCCTGGTCATCGTGTCGAACCAGTCCGGCCTCGCGCGCGGCAAGCTCACCCGCGCAGAGGCCGATGCCGTGCATGCGCGGGTGGTCGAGCTGTTCGCCGCAGAGGGCGTCCAATTCGCCGGGGCCCGCTATTGTTTTCACGGTCCCGACGACGGCTGCTCGTGCCGCAAGCCTGCGCCCGGCATGCTGCTCGACGCGGCGAAGACGCTCGAGCTCGACGTCGCAAGCTCGGTCATGATTGGGGACAAGCTCTCCGACGTCGATGCTGGACGAGCCGCCGGTTGTCGTACGGCGATCCTGTTCGGGCCCGAGGCCCCCACCACGCACAGCACGGCAACCAGCTGCCGCGACTGGACCGCGATCGCCGCGTTGCTCGCAGATCCTCCCCCAACCACGACACGAACGAGGCGGTAGATCTTGTTTCGATTCGCAGCGCAGCAACAACCGAAACCACCTTGCGCCGAGCGAATCCCTGTGGGACGAACGCCGTGATGCACCTACTGCGTCCCGTCGTCGAACAGCTCCGATCGAGTCGCGTGCTGGTCATCGGAGACGTGATGCTCGACGAGTATCTGCGCGGCGAGGTGTCGCGAATCTCGCCCGAAGCACCAGTACCCGTGCTCGAAGTTCGGTCGACGGACCTGCGGCTCGGCGGAGCCGCAAACGCGGCCGCCAACATCAACGCGATGGGCGGAACAGCGTTCTTGATCGGTGTGGTCGGCAAGGACGAGACCGCGAACACGCTCGGCGAGCGGCTCGCGCATCACGAGATCATCAGCTCGATCATTCCAGATAGCGGCCGCCCGACCAGCAAGAAGACCCGGCTCGTCGCCCAGCAGCAACAGATCGTCCGTGTCGACCACGAGAAGCGGCTGCCAGTGACCGGCGCGATCGCCGAGAGCGTGAAGCGCGCGATCGATGCGCGGATCCGCGACGTCCATGCGGTCGTGCTCTCGGATTACGCCAAAGGTGTGGTGACCGCCGAAATCGCGCGCCACGCGATCGCAGCTGCCAAGTCGGTCGGTGCCCCCGTGATCGTCGATCCCAAGCAGCGCGATTTTTCGATCTACCGCGGCGCGACCGTGATCACGCCGAACCTCCACGAGCTCGAGGCGGCAGCGCACAGCTCTGACGCGACCAGCCCGTTCGATGTCGCCAGCGCCGCGACGCGATTGCTCCCTGTCGTCGAGGGCGCTGCGCTGCTCGTTACCCGAAGCGCGGATGGAATGTCGCTGTTCCGCGCGAACACGTCACCGGTCCATGTCCCGGCGATGGCCAAAGAGGTGTTCGACGTCACGGGCGCTGGTGACACGGTCGTCGCCACGATCGCGCTCGCGCTGGGCGCGAAGATCGCGATCGAGCAGGCGATCGAGCTCGCCAGCGTCGCCGCAGCGATCTCGGTCTCGAAGCGTGGCACGTCGACGGTCAGTCCCGCAGAGCTGACCGCAGCGCTCGACGCCGGTTAGCGATCGACAAGCTCGATGGCGAGAGTATTCTCAGCCATGGTTCGAGCCGCCTGGTTGGTTGGCCTGATCGTCGTCGGATGTGGCGACAACAGGCCATTCACCCTGCCGGAGCCAGATGCGGCGGAGCTCCAACCGTGCATGCCTGCTCCCGGCGACCGGGTGTTCTTCCGCGCGATCGCCTATGGCTGCGACACGATCGGCGCTCCGCCCGCGCCGGGCTGCATGAACGGTCCGGTCACGCTCGTCAGTTCTCCACCGAACGATCCTCGGCTGTTCGCCGTCGAGCAGTCCGGGAAGATTCGGATCATCGAGAACGAGGTGCTGCGCGGCGAGCCATTCCTCGACGTGTCGGCCGAGCCGAGCTTCGTGACTGGTGGCGAGCTCGGCCTGCTCGGAATCGCATTTCATCCGGCGTACGCGACAAATCGTCAGGTGTTCGTGTTCTACACCGCGACCAATCCCGACACCGCCGACCTCCAGCATCCCTACGTGAGCGTCGTCGCGCGCTACACCGCGAGCGCCGGTGACCCGTACGTGGCGGAGCCGCAAGCGACGATCGTGCTGTCCATCCCCGACCCATTCGACACCAATCAAGGCGGAATGATCGAATTCGGCAGCGACGGCCATCTCTACATCAGCACCGGTGACGGTGGCGCGATGGCTGGCCCTGCCGATCCATTTGGCAACGCTCAAAACCCCAACTCGCTGCTCGGTAAGATCCTCCGGATCGACGTCGACCATCCATCGGGCGAGAACCAATACGGAATCCCCGCCGACAACCCGTTCGCGTCTGGAGCGGCCGGAGCCCCGGAAGTATGGGTGCTGGGACTGCGCAATCCATGGCGGTGGTCATTCGACCGGGCGACCGGCGACATGTGGATCGGCGACGTCGGCGAGGATCTCGTGGAGGAGCTCGATGTGTTGCGCGCTGGCGACCAGGCCGGTCGCAATCTCGGATGGAGCAAATACGAAGCGACCAGTTGCTTCGATCCACCCTGCGACCCATCCGGACTGACGTTTCCCGTCGATAGCCGGATGCATGCCGACGGCTGGACCGCGATCGTGGGCGGCCAGGTGTATCGCGGGAGCTGTTACCCCGCCCTGGTCGGACGGTACTTCTATACCGACACCGGCAAGGCGGCGATCGCGAGCGCGCAGCTCCAGGGCGACGGTAGTGTCGTGGTCGGTCCCGACGGTGGGTTCGCGACCGCGGCGCCGGTGAGCCTGCATGCCGCTGCCGGCGGTGAGCTCTACCAGAGCCATCTCAACGGCAACATCTATCAACTAGTGGCCCAGTAGCCGGCGAGACATTGCAGACGAGCGGAGGTACGATCCGCTCGATGTCTCGAGCGCGCCTCGTGTTACGTCGTCTGCAGCGGAATGACTTTCCGGCTGTTCAGGACCTGCAGCGCAGGTGTTTTCCAGGTGTCGATCCGTACACGCAGGAGCAGATGGACAGCCAGCTGGCTATCTTCCCGGAGGGCCAGCTCGGGATCGAAAAGGATGGCGTGCTGGTTGCGACCTCGAGCTCGGTGATCGTCGACGAAGAGGACTTCGGCGCGTACCACACCTACGACGACGTCAGCGACCGCGGGTTCATTCGCAACCACGATCCCGAGGGGGACACGCTGTATGGCATCGACATCGCCGTCGATCCGCGGCACCGCGGCGAGCACTTGTCACGCCGGATCTACGAGGCGCGCAAGGAACTGGCGGTAACTCACAACCTGCGCGCGATTCTGATCGCGGGACGAATCCCCGGCTACGGGAAGCACGCCGATAAGATGCCCGCCGAGGAGTACGTCCGGCGATGTATTCGCAAGGAGCTCCGCGATCCGGTGCTGACGGCGCAGCTGGCACAGGGGTTCGCGATCCGCAACGTACTCAAGGACTACCTACCGGGTGATGTCGAGTCTGCGGGCTACGCAGTGTTCATGGAGTGGCTCAATCCAGAGCACCACCCGCCTGCCGCGCCGTCGTCGATTCGTCGCGTTCGGGTTGCCGCGGTTCAGCATCAAATGCGGCAGATCACCAGCTTCGACGAGTTCGCGACGCAGTGCGAGTTCTTCATCGACGCCGCGTCGGACCAGCGGATGGATTTTCTGCTGTTTCCGGAGCTCGTGACCAATCAGCTTCAAGTGCTCGTGCAAGAGAAGGAATCGGCTGCCACCGCGCGCCGGCTTCACGAGTTCACGCCGCGCTACCTCGAGTTCTTCACGCGAATGGCGATGAAGTACAACCTCAACATCATCGGCGGCACGCACCTCACCGTCGAGGGTGACAAGCTTTGCAACATCGCATCGCTGTTTCTGCGCGACGGCTCCGTCGAGCGCCAGTACAAGCTCCACGTCTCGCCTGCGGAAGCCAAGTGGTGGGGGGTCTCGGCCGGCGACGAGGTCCGGGTGTTCGACACCGATCGCGGAAAGATCGCGATCTTGATCGGCGACGACGTTGCATTTCCCGAGACCGCACGGATCGCTGCGGCGAAGGGCGCCAGCTTGCTGTTCATCCCGTTTAGCACCGACATCCGATCGAGCTACATGCGGGTGCGATCGTGCGCGCAGGCGCGGTGCATCGAGAACAGCATGTACGCCGTGCTCGCCGGACCGATCGGCAACTTGCCGTTCGTCGACGGCGCCGACATTCACTATGGCGAGGCCTGCATTTTGACGCCGTGCGACGTGTTGTTTGCGCGCGATGGGGTGGCGGAGGAGGCGACCCCGAACGTCGAGACCATGGTGATGCACGAGCTCGATATGGACGTGTTACGCCGCAACCGGATCGCCGGCAGCGTGCGGACCTGGCTCGACCGGCGCATGGATCTGTACGCCGTGCGTTACACCGAGGGCGGTCATCCCCGCGAGGTATGACTGGTGCGCGAACGATGACCGGCGCTGGCTCGCTGTGGGCGCGACTCCGCGATGGGCTCGAGGTTCACCGCACGCAGCCGCAACACGCTGACCGGCTCGAACAGCTCCAGATGGTGGTGTTCCCGACGCTCGCCGACGAGGAACGGTTCAAGGCGCGGCACTATCGGCGCCATGTCGAGCTGTTTCCCGAAGGTCAGTTCTGCGTCCTCGATGGCGACCGCGTGGTTGGCATGACATCGACCATCCGCTGCGACTTCGATTTCGATCATGCCGATCACACGTTCGCCGAGATCATCGACGGCGGATGGTTGTCGTCGCACAAGCCCACCGGCCGCTGGCTGTACGGCGCCGATATGGGCAGCCATCCGAACTATCGAGGCCGCGGCATCGCACGGGCCTTGTACGCCGCGCGGCATGACACCGTGCGCGCGCTCGGGCTCGAGGGCCAGCTCACGGTCGGCATGCCGAGCGGCTACGGTGCGCTCAAGCACACCATGACCGCGACTGACTACTATGCGGAGCTCGTGGCAGGGACGCGCAAGGATCCCACGATCTCGGCACAGCTCAAGATCGGCTTCGAGCCACGAGGTTTGATCCCGGGCTACATTAGCGATCCGGTGTGCGATGGCTACGGCGTGGTGCTCGTGCTCCCGGCGGCGCGAGACGTTCCGATCAGCACTCACTAGGAGATTTAGCAATGTCAGCGATTCGTCGAGTCACTGCGATCCCAGGGCCGAACAGTCTCGCGATCCTCGAGCGCCGTGCCCGCGCGGTGACTAGCTCACTCGGCAAAGCGACCGATGTCGTCATCGATCGCGCCGAGGGCGCGCTGGTCTACGACGTCGACGGCAATACGCTGATCGATCTCGCCGGCGGCATCGGCATGCTGGCGACCGGGCACTGCCCGCCGACGGTTGTCGAGGCGATCCAAGCGCAAGCAGCGCGGCTGATCCATCCGTGCGCGCTGGTCGCGACGTTCGAGCCATATGTCGCGCTGTGTGAGCTACTCAACGAGATCACCCCGGGCAGGTTTCCGAAGAAGTCGCTGCTCGCGAACAGTGGCGCAGAGGCGGTCGAGAACGCGATCAAGACCGCGCGCGCGTTCACCAAGCGCCAGGGCGTGTTGTGCTTTGAGGGCGCGTATCACGGCCGCACCCTGCTGACGCTCAGTCTGACCAGCAAGTACGGCCTGTTCAAGACCGGCATGGGACCGTACGCGCCGGAGATCTATCGAATCCCCGCGCCCGATATGTATCGACGGCCCGCGGCAATGTCCGAGGACGATTACGTCACCTGGTGTTGCAGCCAACTCGACCGCGCGATGGTCGCGCAGATCGATCCGGCGTCGCTCGCGGCGATCATCATCGAGCCGGTGCAGGGCGAGGCCGGGTTCAACCCGATCCCGACGCGGTTCCTACAGCGGATTCGCGAGCTATGCACGCAGCACGGAATCGTGATGATCGCCGACGAGGTTCAAACTGGGTTCGGCCGCACCGGCAAGCTGTTCGCGATCGAGCACTCGGGTGTGGTCCCCGACGTCGTGGTCACCGCGAAGTCGCTGGGTGCTGGCACACCGATCAGCGCGCACACCGGCCGCGCCGACATCATGGATGCGATGCACGTCGGTGGTTCGGGCGGAACGTATGGCGGCAGCCCGTTGACCTGTGTGGCGGCGATCGAAGCGATCAAGCTGATCCGCGCGCCCGGGTTTCTCGAGCAGGCCACCAAGCTCGGCGAGCTACTGCGCGCCGAGCTCGACGCGATGAAAGCTCGCTGCAAGTTGATCGGCGACGTCCGCGGCAAAGGACCGATGATGCTGATCGAGCTGGTAACCGATCCGGTGGCGAAGACGCCCGCTCCGGCGCACGCGCTCGCCGCGATCAAGCGCGCGACCGGCAACGGCGTCGTGCTGATTCGCGCTGGGCTATATAGCAACTGCATCCGATTCATGCCGCCGCTGACGATCAGCGAAGACCATTTGCGCGAAGCGTTGGCCGTGGTCGGCGAGGCCGTCCGTTACGTCGAGGAGCATGGCGCATGACCGAGCTGGGGAGTCCCGCACGTCAGTTGATCGACAACGCTTGGATCGATGCGATCGACGGTGGTCGCTGGGACGTGATCAATCCGTCGACCGAAGAGATCGCTGCCAACGTGCCGTTCGGCGGTGCCGCCGATGTGCATCGCGCGATCGACGCGGCGCAGCGTGCGCTGCCCGGATGGCGCGCGCGAACCGCATATGATCGCGCGGCGATCCTCGGGCGCGCTGCCGATCTGTTTCGCAGCCGCGCCGATGTGCTCGCGAAGGTGACCGTGGCCGAATGCGGCAAGCCGATCGCCGACGCGATTCGCGAGTGGCAGATCGCCGGCGAGTTCTTCGATTGGTATGCCGAGGAGGGCAAGCGGGTCTATGGCTACACGATCCCCGCGCGCGTCGCGACCAAGCGAATGATGGTGCTGCACGAGCCGATCGGCGTCGTCGGTGTGATCACCGCGTGGAACTTCCCGGTCTACAACCCAGCGCGGGCGATCGCCGCTGCGCTCGGCGCTGGCTGCACCGTGGTCGTGCGGCCATCCGAGCTGACCCCGCTGTCGGCGATGGCGATCGCGGCGGTGCTCGTCGAAGCTGGCGCGCCTCCTGGCGTGATCGGACTGGTCAATGGCGATCCGGTCGCGATGGGCCAGGCGATGCTCGACAACCCCGCACTGCGCAAACTCAGCTTCACCGGCAGCACTGCCGTCGGCAAGCTGCTGATGGATGGCGCGTCGCGGACGATGACGAGGCTGTCGCTGGAGCTCGGCGGCAATGCACCCGTATTGATCCTGCCCGATGTCGATGTTGCGGCGCTCGCGAAGTCCGCGGTCGCGTCGAAGTTTCGCAATGCGGGTCAGGTCTGCGTTTCGCCGCAGCGATTCTTTGTCGAGAAATCCAAGCTCGCGCTGTTCGAAGAAGCAGTCGTCGCCGAGACCAAGAAGCTGAAGGTCGGGCCCGGTAGCGATCCGCAGGTGCGCGTCGGCCCGCTCGCGAGCGGGCGCCATCGCGATCGCGTCGAAGGCTTGTTGGCTGCGGCGACGTCGAGTGGTGCCAAGGTGCGCACCGGCGGCAAGCGCCCAGCCAATCTCGATCGCGGGTACTTCATCGAGCCCACCGTGCTTGCGGACGTGACACCGGAGATGTCGGTGTTCGCCGAGGAAGTGTTCGGCCCGCTGTTTCACATGACGTCGTTTGATCAGCTCGATGACGCGATCGCACGCGCCAACCAAACGGCGTACGGCCTCGCCGCCTACGTGTTCACCAACGATCTGTCGGCGGCGATCCGTGCGTACGAGCGACTCGAGTTCGGCATGATCGGCGTCAACGATTGGGTGCCGCAATCGATCGAGGGTCCGTTCGCCGGTCGCAAGGCCAGCGGCGTCGGCCACGAGTGCGGCCGCGAGGGCTTGCTCGACAATCTCGACACCAAGCTCGTCAGCATCGGCGGCATAGCGCCCTAGTGTCTCGGTTCGAACGCACGTTCGACGACAATCGATCGGTGTGGCTCGCCGGCGCTGCCGCCGATACACCGTCACCTCCGCTCGCGCGCGACATCTCCGTCGACGTGGCGATCATTGGCGGTGGATTCACCGGCGTTTCGACGGCGTATCACTTGAGCAAGCGGATGCCCGGTCTCGGCGTCGCGTTGCTGGAGGCGAAGTCGCTTGGCAACGGCGCCAGCGGCCGCAGCGGCGGCATGATGCTCAACGGCGTCAGTCCGTTCGCGCATGACGTGCAGCAGATCGCGCGCGAGTACGCGCTGACCACGCAGGCGATCGATCAGCTGATCGGTCTGATCGACGAGCACGAGCTGCGCGTGCGCTATCGCCGTGACGGCTCGCTCAAGGTGTGGACGACCACGCGAGCCGCCGAGCTAGCACATGCGGAAGCTGAACAGCTCGCTGCGCTCGGTGTCCCCGTGTCGTTCGTCGCCGGTTCCGAGCTCGCAGGGATCATCCGCGCGAACGGTGCCGCTGGCGCGACGATCGATCGATCCGAAGGAGTGCTCAACGGCGTGGATCTGATCCGCGCCATGCGTCCGTTGCTCGTCGCTCAGGGCGTGCAGATCTACGAGTCCACGCACGTCACGCACGTCCGTGAGGGCAAGGTCATCGAGCTAACGACGCCCGGCGGCATCGTACGAGCCAACGCCATCGTGCTTGCCACCAACGGCTACACCCCCACGCTCGGCTACTTCCGGACTGGGATTCTCCCGGTGATCTCGCACGTGATCGCCAGCGAGCCGCTCGATGCGAATCAGCGTGCGCGCGTGTTCGGCAACGCGACTGCGTTCTCCGATGATCTTCCCCGCCTCGCCTACTCCAGCGTCGACGCCGACGGCCGGGTGATCTTCGGCGGCGGCTCGAACGCGTCGTACGGTTATCACTTCGGCAATCGCACCACGGCGCCCGTCGCCGAGGACGACTCCGCATCGCGTGCGCTGCGCGCCACGATGACGTCGTACTTTCCCGAGCTCGCGAACGTTCCGTTCACCCATCGCTGGAGCGGGCCGCTCGGCCTGACCCTCCGCCGCCACTGCGGTATCGGCATCATCGGCGAGCACGACAACGTCTACTACGCGCTCGGTTACAGCGGTCACGGCGTCGTGCTCGGCAACCTCGCCGGCCGCGTGCTCGCCGATCTCTACCAAGGCAACCACGACCCTTGGCGCGACTACGCGTTCTACATGTACAAGCCCGGCGGCATCCCACCCGAGCCGCTGCGCTGGCTTGGCTATCACGCGTTTACGAAGCTGACCGGGCGATCGCCGTGGAAGCGGACCTAGCCGTTACGCCGCGATCACATCGGGGACGGCTCGCACTGCAGCAACTGCTCGCCGGTAGCGTACGCGAACGATGTACACATCTCTTCGGGAAACCCCGCGGTCGTCACACCCGTGTTCATCCATTCGCAAGTCGTCCGGATGATGGTCCCAGCGGGCAGCCTAAGCGGCGCCTCATAGTATTTGTTGACGGGAGGGTTATCGCGAAACTGACCCTGCCACGGATCCACGGTGTAGATGTTCGTCAGATGGTCGGCATCGGGGCCGACCTCGATCGTGAATCGTTTGCCTAGGTCGTGCATATGTCCGCACGCGATCAACAGATCGCGATCTTGATCGAGGACGCAATCCCATGACTTCTTCGATGGCCCAGGCGGGATCTGAAGATCGATCTTGGTACTGATAAGCGTCGAGACCCAGGTCGTCACGGAGGCCGGATCGACCTTTTCAAGCCGCGCGACATCACGCACACGGATCGGCGTGTCCTGATAGTTGATGTAGTGGAACTGCAGTACGTAGTGCATGCCGTGCGGGATGCGAATCGCATGATGTTCGGGGAGCCCCTCGAACGTGAGCACGAACCATTGCAGCTTCGCGTTCTGTTCTGAGGACGTGCAGTCCTCGACGGTTCCTGGTGGCTTGGGATCGGTTGTCGTGAACAGCGCAAGGTGATGTCCACCCGCGCCCTGGATGCCCCCCATGTACCGGATCGCCAGATCGGCTTGATCGTGCTCCAGGTGGAGGCAGAACATCGTCTCCTGTCCAGGTTGTAGCACCTGCTCTGGCGTGATCAGATCAAGGAACCTTGGATCCGGCTCCGGAATCTGCACCCGAACGTCCTCGATGTACACATCCGCATCGTCATCGATGACCGAAGTTCCCCGGTCGTTCCCGCAGGCGTTCGCCAACGCAACGACCATGACCAGGCAGAAAGCCTTGGTAACCACCTCGCCAGCGTACCACCGTGGTTGTACGGCTGGAGTGACTGGCCGCACGGCGGTCGCAGAAACCGGCTCAGCGTACCTGGTTGACCGCAGTCAACGGTTGGTCGAGGTCGATCAGGTAGACGTTATCGCGCGACGCGATGGTGTGATATCGAAGCCAAAGTCGCTCCAGATCGTCGGCACATTCTGGTGGCCTTCCGAAGTACGGGCTGTTGGCGGAATCCGGGCGTTCGGGTGAGCACCACACCTCATAGAGCACAGATTCGTTGTCTCGGCGCTCACGCCGTCGATCCAGCTGGATCAGCAGGTACCGAGCTCCGGTTTCCTCGCGAATTCGCTCGAACAACGGACCGCTCGGCCCCCAGCGCTGCTTCCGCAGATCCTTCAAGTTGGGAACCCGCAGATCAAAGATCTCGCGGCTGCGGAAATCGAGGCGCTCCGGGCGCAACACCCACGCCAGCACCGGAGCACCAGGCGGAATCGATGAGAGTACCTCGCGGTACGGTTCGAATCCTGGCACGCCGGAGAGCACGGTCGAGATCCTCGCGTTCGCAAACCATGGGCGAAACCGCGAGCGCCAATTTGCTGGAACGGTAGAGTCTTCCGCGCGCATCACCGACAGAAGCGGCAGCAACAATACGACGGGGATAACGTAGTGCCGGAACCGATAACGCACTCCATCACGCCCAGACTGCCACTGCGCGCGCGCGAGCTCGGCAACCAATACAAACGCGATCGGGTACAGCGACGTCCACACGAACTTGTTCGAATAGGCGCCCGACCGGGTGGGAGCCAGATAGATCAGCGCACTGCCGACGGCGAGCGCGAGGGTGAATCTCGGCAACGCGCGGCGTGCACCAAGCCCAGCGCCCCACACCGCGAGTGCTAGCAGGCCGACCGATACCACGCTCGTCACGACGAGCTTCACGGCGCTCACGCCGGAGATGGTGATATGAGATCGATCGATGTAGCGGTCGACGAACAGCGGGCCCACCGCCACGACCGCGGCCGCAGTGGAGGTCAGCAGCGAACGCCAATCCGCGCGACGATCCGGACTATGGGTCGACACCGCGATCAGCGCGAGCGCGAGCGGGATGTATTCGTGCCGGAAGCTCGCAAGTGCACCGACTACCAGTCCGAGATGGACAGAGCGGCGCGCGGTCCACGGGTCGGGAGCTGCGAGTACGCGATATGACGCGATGACGAGGAACACCGGAATCCAGAATGCCCACAGCTCGGTCTCGGCCTGCGCCTTCGCCGAGATCCCGAGAACAAGTAGCAAGAACACCATCGCGGCCTGCGCGTGCTTGGTGGTAACGATCGCCCGATCGCGCCGCGGCAACGAGACTCGTGCAAGCGCCGAGATAACGAGCAAGAATCCTAGCGCTTCAGGAACACGCGCAAGGCGCAACTCGTCGGCCGTCGCGATCAGACCCGTGGCGATGACCGAGCCACCGAGCTGGTTCGCGCGCGGATAGCCGATGAAGTCGCCGAACCCGCCAGCGTCTCTCATTCGAGCAACTGCAACGAGCCAATTGCCGTCATCGTCGAACGAGGGCCGATACATTAAGGACACCTGACCGATGATGTGAATCAGCACGATCCCGCCCACGACGGTCGTGACGACAAGCCACGAAATTCGGGTCGAACGGACCCACTCCGACATCGCGGCCACCACGCGCTCGCGACGCGTCACCATCACGATCGACTGAAGTGCGAGACCGCTGATCATCAGCGCGAGCTGTGTGACCTGGGTAAACGTATGGATCGCCGCGAGCATGCCTCCGAGTACTAAGTATGCGGCGAGGCCAAGACCCCAGCGATCCACCAACTCCGCGTCGCGGTCCCTCAAGACGATCGCAACCGCCGCTCCCAACCCGGACAGCGCTCCGAGCGAGACGACGATCGCCGCGAGCGCCTCACCCAGGACGTTCGATGGATCGATAGCCAGCGCCAACCACGGCGTCGCGAGAACGACAACGAACGTTGCCCAGCCGAAGCGAGTCGTCATTGCAGACCAGTCGGGGTAACGGGCTCCCATTCGACCGCTTCGAGACGTGCCACCCAGGGCTCACCCACCGTTCGCACCGGATCTTGAAGCGCTGAGAACGTTAGGTAGATGTCGATCCACCGCGCGACGGTTTCCTTCGGAACGGTCGTGGTGATCGAAAATCGGCCGTTCGTCGCCGTGACCTGCGATACGACGAGCTCGCCATCGACGATCAGCTCAAACCGAGGAATCGTATAGATCTGATTGACGTCGACCTTGCCGCGGATTGTCAATGTCATGTCGCTATCGCCCCGCGCGCGAAAATGCGCGTTGCGATTGAGCCAGCGCACCGCAGTTCCCGGGATCGCTCTCGAAACCCGTACCACTTCGAACCACTTGGGTTCGAGCGGTTCGATGTCGATGAACACCGGATTCGACATGCCTTCTTCGAACGAGAAGTTGTGCCGCGAGTTCAGCGACCAGGTGTCGTGACGGCCTTCGCGCTCCGAAAGCGCTCGTACATACGCGCTGCGTTTTTCCACCTCAGCGACTACCTTCGGTGGCTGCTTGAACTCGCATCCCGTGCCGCTCACCACGCAGATCGCCCAGGCAAGCCCGACCACGATTCGATAGCTGCCGATCATCGACGGGTCTCCAAGTCGATCACGACGTAGCCGTCTTCGTCGAACACTAGCTCTTGAGTGTTCGCGAGCTCGCGCATCGCATCGATCGTGAAGATCAGATACGCCGCCATCGTGCGCGACACTTCGTTATCCATGTGCAAGCGCTGCACCCACAGCGAACGGCGATACAACGCGGCTGAGGTGTCGGGGGTGACCCACGCGACATAGCGGAACCCGAGGCCGCGGAAGTAATTGCGCACAGCCTCCGCGGTTTCGAACGCCGGATAACCCGGCTCGAGCGCCGACCAACCAGGCATGTCCATGACCACCAGATCGTTGCGCGCGAAGTCGAAGTAGCCGGCGTAGTCGACGATCGTCATCACGCGCGCGCCAACGGGCATTGCCGCCTGCATTCGCTGATAGATCTTCTCGTTGACGGATGCCTTCGCGGCGCGGCGATCGAACAATGACCCGAAGCTCTTGCGAATATCGACGACGATCGTGCGATAGCGCCACCGAACCTCCGCCCGGGTATGGAGCACTTGAAACAACAGCGACGCGAGTACCACCCAACGGGCAAGCCAACCGAGCTTGAGCGTGCGAGGTCCAGCCTTCGTTGGCGCCACCTCGGCGGCGAGCATCAGGCTCAGCGCGACGGCATACCCGAACGCATAGCGCCACAGATTCTCTGGGTCGCTCGACGTAAATGAATGGATCAGGATCAAGAATGAAATCGTGCAGGCGACGAACAACGACGTGAGAGGCCGCCCCGATCGATCGTCCTTGACGAAGATCAACACGCAGAACAACGGCACGATCACGACGATCCCGTGCGGCTCGATGCAGCACCACACCAGGAACTCGAGCTCTTGGAACCACGACCATAGATACGGCGTGAGCTGCAGCCCCTTGTTCCACGTCCCCGGTAACATCGGAAACAAGAACGAGTTGTTGGACTGATACGCCGCGATGCAATACGGCAGGAGTGACAGGCCGGCAGTCGCGAGCAACACGCCCCACAGCCCGCGCTCCGCGGACCACGCTGATCGCCAGCCGGTTTCCCGAGCGCGTTGCCAGAGTCGATTGATCAGCACGAACCCCAGGAACAACACGACCACCGGGATGTAATTCTGACGAAGCGTGCATACCGCGGCACCCAGGACCGCAGCGATCACCATCGTACGTCGCTCGAGGCCGCGATCATTCGCTTCACCGAACACGACGGCGGTGCGGTAAAGCGCGATGAACCCTGCGACCCCCGAGTAGTAGCTCGCGGTATTGATCGACGTGTTCGGCAATAGCAGAAACACGAGAATGATGAGCGCCTGCCACGTTCCATCGAGCTTCCGCGCCCGTACGTGCCCCCACAGCAGCAGCACGACCAAGCCTTGGCACAACCCATGGTCGATGAGGAACACGTTCTTCATATCGCCGCGTACCGACGCGGTCGCGTTGAACACGATCTGGCCGCCGTATGCGCTCAATCGTCGGAAGCTGAACGGCTCGTTCATGTCACCGATATCGAGCAGTCGCTTGAGGAATGCGGTGTACGCGATGTCGTCGTCCCAGACATTTCCGCCGAGCTTCGCAACGCCGCCGAGCATGACGAAGATCACCACCAGCACGATCAGTCCAATGAACAGCCGCTTTGGCCGCTCGCGAGCGAGTTCCACGAGCGCGATCGCGCGCGCAATCAGAGATTCAGGAGTTGCCAGCTCGCGCCACACGAACCCCAAGAACCCCACGGCGACCAATCCCTGAAGCACGGGTGTATTGCAGGTCTGCGCCGCGAGGAAGCAGCCTGCAACGACGATGAACGAGCCTACGCCCCACATCGCACGAAGGCCGAAGTCGGGATCGGGCAATCGAAGCGCGCGGACTGCGAGGTATCCCCAGCCCGACATCACGAAGAACAAGAACGCCAACCACGGGATGGCTCCGTACATCTGGTCCAGTGCGATCCCCGCCGCACCGAGCGCCGCGACTAAAGAGATCGAGGCACCGCGCAGCAGACGATCGCGACCAGTCCCTTGGCCGACGACGCTCCCTGGCTGCATCCGGCCGTTCCTAACATACGGCTAGTGCTGAGTGCTAGCGGTTTGCCGACGGCGACAACGCGCCGCATCTTCGACGAGCGGCGTCGCAATCTCGGAGTTGCGGGTGCCTCGTCGGCTACACCTCGCTAGACCTTGGCGATGGCGAGCAACTCGCCCGTCGTGAACGGAAGCGGAAGCGTGCGGATTGGCTCTGGCGTCAGCTTGCGGATCATTCGGGCGACCTTGGTCAGCGCAGGATGGGGATAAACCTCGAACTGATGGCCGATATAGTCCAGCGTCAGGGACTTCCACAGCGGGTAGAACGTCACGGAGGAAAAGCCGACATCCTTTAGCAGGCGTTCGAGGTTGCGCTTGTTGAAATAGAACAGGTGCTCGATCTTGTAGTGCGTCCAGCCATTCCCAAGGACCCGTCGCGACGGTGATCCGGCGTCCGGTGTCGTGATCGCGAGCGTACCGGAATTGCTGAGCCACTCGCGCGCGAGCTTGAGGGTCTGACGTGGATCGCGAACGTGCTCGATGTAGTCACACATCGTGATCACGTCGAAGTCACCGGGCTTCACGCTGGGAAACTTCGCGTTCGGAAGCTCCCCACAGAACACGCGATCGTTACCGAACTTTTCGGCGATCGCCTGGGCGCCGAAATCGGACAGCTCGAGTCCGTAGGGCTCGTAGCCGACCTCCTTTGCGACTTCGAGTAAAAATCCGGTCGCCGCACCGCAATCCAGCAACTTCGCCTTAGCAGCTGCAGCGCCGATCTTGCCGAGCACGTAGCTGAACGTACGCTTCTTGAGCGCGGCTACCACCTGCTCCTGGTCGTGAAGCCCCCACGCTTCGTAGTAGTGGGCGCCGTAGATCTTCGCGAGGGTTTCGTCGCTAGGTTGCGGCGAAATTTTCTCGAGTCCGCAGTCGCCACAGCGGACGAACTGGTGATCCAGCTTGTCGAACAGCATTGACTGGTCCGCCGACGAACAAACCTCACACTCGAGCATCGCGAATACATGCCATCACCCCAGAACACCGTCAAGACCTCGTCGCTGGCGAGGTTCGGCGGATTTGGGCGCGGCAAGCCGTGGCAATCGCGAGACATCTCGTCGGGAACGAACCGCGATATATCTCGCAGCCATGGCCGCTGGGCAGAAATGGCTGCTGGAGTCGTGCCGCTGTTGAGCTCGCGTAGTCACTCGTTCGCGGTCGCCAGCGCGATCGCGCTTGCCGTCATGGTGGGCACTCAGGCGATGAGCTGCCAAGGCGGATACTCGATCAACGCTGCGTATCGCGCGCAGACCGACGCGTTCCTCCACGGACGGCTAGCGCTGTCCGAGGCGCCGGAGGCGCTCGCCCATGACCTGGCTTGGACCGACACCGGCGTGCAACAGGTATGGGGCCTCGGCGTTCCGATCTGGCAGTTGCCGTTCGAAGCGTTCAGCAGACTGATCGGCCTATCGCCGTTTCCGGATCGGGTCGCGATGCTGGCGTGGTTCGTGATCGTGTGGTTCGTGCTGATCCGCGCGTTTCGACCGCGCGAATCCGAGCCTCCGTGGTCAGCGCTCGGAACGCTGATCATCTTGGGCCTTTTGCCGGCGCTGCTCACGATGTTGCGCGGGCGAATCGCGGTGTACGAGGAAGCTGCGGCATATGCCTACGGTGGCGCGATCATCCTGCTCGGTGGCTTGGTTTGGTTCGCGCGTGCTCCGACGCGAACACGCTATCTGCTGCTGCTCGCGATCGCCGGGCTCGCCGGGTTTCTCCGGCCGACGGCGTGGTTCTATGGACTCGCGACGGCGGCGGTCGCGACGGCGATCTACGTCCTCGAGCACCGCCGTCGCGGGTTACCGAGCATCGCCATCGGAGTCGCGCTGTTTGTCGCGGGCGGTGGTTTGCTGTACGCGAGCAACGCTCGCAGATTCGGCGCGGGCACGGAGTTCGGCCACAGCCTGAATCTTCACGCGCTGCCGGGTAACGTGATGGCGACGCGGTTCAGCTATCCGTTCGAGCGTGTCGGAACCCGCGAAGCGTCCATCGAGCTGATCGGGAGCCTGTTCGATCGACCAGAGCAGCGGGCCGACGTCGGCTACTACCAACCAGATCTGCATCGGGGTCAATCGGACACCGTGCGATGGCGCGAGTATTACTTCACGACCTACACGTGGCTGTACGCGGTTCCACTCCTCGCGGGCATCATGCTCGGTGCGCTGGCGTGGTGGCGTCGCAGCTCGAGTGATCCGCTCGCGCGGTGGCTGATCGCGTGGGCTGTGCTCGGCAGCGCGCCGCTGTTCGTGTTCTATCTCCATTCGCCGAGCGTGTCGTCGCGCTATCAACTGGACTTCGGCCCTGCGTTTGCTGTGCTCATCGTGATCGGATGGCGCGCAGTCGCGACCTGGAGTGCCGCGCGCGGCCGTGCGGTCCTCGCGCTCTGCGTCCTGTGTACGCTATGGGTGAGCGCGCTCGCGACCGGAGCGACTCGGCGACGAACGGTCCGCGACTCGGTCTCGCACGGGATTGCGATATTGACCACCGAGCAAATCACTGCTCCGGTCGGGCATGCGCTCGAGCTGCCTCGCTCGTATGACCTCACCAATCCGCAATTGCGATCATGGATCGAGGGCCCGACGATCTCGTACGCCACCAATCGCCGCGCGCAAGCTCGGCTGTACTTGAACGGCATCGGTTGGGATCTCGGCTCTGGTCGAATCGCACCTGCCAGCCACTTCTTCGTCGAAGATCCGCAGTTCGTCGAGCTCGACGTGGAGAGCGCCTCGGGAGCTGCGCTCGATTGGCCGCGCATGGTGCGCGTCAAGGTTGGATTGCACGAGCTCCACGTTGCGCGCACCGAACCACTCGCGCGTGGCGTGCGGTTGCGATTCGAGTCACCCGAGCCATTGCCGCCGGGACTACAGGTCGCGTTCGTCGCGTTCGGCCCGGACGAGGAGCTCGATCGAGTGGGCTCGCAGCTGTTGCTCCGGCGGGTCGGCTGGCACTAGCGAATCGCTTGTACGCTAGCGCTCGGCGCGGCAGGCGGCTCGACGAGAAACGGGCGCGACGGAATGATCGTGTCCTCGCGAACGAACGTGAACGACCACGGCTTGACTGGCAGCGCGGCCTGCAGCGTCACCTCACGCTCGCCTTCGTCGCCGTAGACCAATACCTCGCGCTCGACCTCGCGTGGCTGCTCGCCGTCGACGGAGAGCGAAACGGTGCCATCGTTCGCCGCAGTCCAATACGTCCCTGACAGCCGCGCACGCATGCGCATGCGGAGCTCGACCCCAGGCGCCTCGGCGCTCGCGACGATCGCGGGTGTGTTGAAGCCCCAGCTCGGAGCGGCGTCGTTCAACAGGCTGGCCATACCATCATTGGCGTAGACCAGGCCCGGACAGTGATACGCGCCGGCGAGCGCCGCGTAGTCGCAGGTCTGCCAGTCGTCGTCGAGGTAGCGCGCCTCGACCGAGGCGGTAGACCGAAGTCCGCTGCCGAGCTCGAGCGCGCGAGTGACGGCCTGGTCCTCGGCGCAACCGCGAATCACGAGCGCGACGCACACCACTGGCACGCCGATGCGAAGCGCGGAACCTGTGACCGACGGCAGCTTGGCGCGCAGCATCGCGAGCTTGCGCAGCACGCGATCGCGGGCCCGTGGCGCCGACCACACCACGATCGCGACCACGCAGATGACCGCCGCGACGATCGACCACCATCGGCCGGCGTGGTCCGACGGCAGCGGCCCATCGACGGTGAACGTCGTGCGGCCGGGTGCGACCCACGCAGCGACGACGTGAAGCTTGCCACCCGGCACCGTCGGCATCGCGTACACCGGCTCGGCTACGCCAGTAGCGTGGTGAGCTTGCCAGCGCGGATAGAATCCGGTGCCGAGCGCGACGAGCACGGGCTCGGTTGCGTTGGTGACCTCGATCTCGACGGCGCGATCGTCGAATCGAACGACGCGGACGTCACCACTGCCGCGCTCGATCCGCGCGAATCGGCCATCCCACGATCGGATCTCGCGGATGTGATAGCTGCCCATGACCTTCTCAGTCGCGGGATCGCCGATCGACGGCGATTGATCGATCGCGATCGCCCACCGCACGTTGAACCTCGCGAGACTGGGCTCGCTCAAATTCTCGATCCGCTCGCGCAACAGCAGGTCGGGTTGTGGCGCCAGGTGAAACGTCGGCAGTCCGGTCTCGGCGGTGAGGTGAAAGTGCTCGTGGGTATCCTGCTCGAACACCGCGCGTGCCCACCGGTCGGGGCGAAGCTCGCCGGCGGCGCCGCGCGCCCACCGCGTGAGCTCTGCGCGCCCCGTCGGGTCGGCCGCGATCACGCGGGTTTCGCCCGACGCGCGCATCGACATGGTTCCCCACATCGCGGGGAGCACGCGGATCACCGCGCCGCACAACACGCCGATCACGGCAGCGGCGATCAACCGGCGCCGCGTGGTGGCACCGCGCCACGCGGCGATCGCGGCGGCGACGAAGATCGAGATCCCGTACGCCGCCGCGGCGGCGACGAACGGACGCGCGAGCTGCGCGAGTCGCTCGGTGCCGAGCCGGGCGACACCTTGTCCCGGCGCGAGGTCGAACGCGGTGTACGGAGCGTCGCACAGGCCGACCAGCAGCACGAGCGCGACCGCGGACACGAACACGACGCGCGCGCGCCGCGACCACAAGCCGGCGAGGATGCCGAAGTATCCGGCATACGCGACCATCGCGTAGGCGGTGTTCGGCGACGGTGAAGCGAGCAGATCCTGGAGCAGTCGCTCGGGTGACCGCAGCGCGTTGGGGAAGTGCTGGCCATACGCGAGGATCCGCTCGGCGAGTGGCATCCAAACGGTGGCACCGAGGCCGATTCCTAGCGTGACGTGGCCGATCGCGAACAGCGGCCGGCGCGCAGGGACGTCGCTCGCGAGCAATGCGACGGCAGCGAGTGCGACGATCGAGGCAGCGGCTCCGATCAAACCAGCGGGGTGGGTCGCACACGCCAGCGCCGTGCCGATCCAGATCGCGATCGATGCGGAGAGCCGCGGCCGATTCAGCGCGGCGACGACGCCGAGCGCCGCGAGTAGCACGAATGACAGCGCCATCGCGCTATGCAGCAAGCCCCACCGAAATAGGCCGACCGTTCCGCCGTGCGCGACCGCGCCGGTATCGACGAGCGCGAGCATCCCGACTAGCAGCGCGAGCGGTTTCGGTGCGATTCGCATCGCGAGCAGTGCGGTGGCCACGGCGATCGCGATGTGAACGAGGACCGCGACGATCATCAACGCGAGCGAGAGGTCGCCCTGAAGTCCCAGCGCCAGCGCGAGGTGGCCAGTGACGAGGTACGCCATCGCCGGATACAGCTCGAGCGGGGCGTCACCGGTGGACACTGCATGGTTCCACACCGGAACATCGAGACCTGGCAGCGATGGCGTGATCCCGCGCAGCACCGCGTGTTGCGGGCCCCAATCACCCATCTGCCAGTCGGGTGACACGGTCAATGTATCCCAGAACACGGTCGCACCCGCGACGAGGACGATGACGACGACGGTCGTCGTCACCGCTTCCGGCGCTGGGTTGCGCAGCCATTGCGGCGCATGCGGCCACCACGACGCGACCGCGACTCCGATGCCTGCGGCGATCACGGTCAGGCCGATTGCGCCCGAGGACGACGATGGAAACGCGAGCGCGAGCACGACGCCACACAGCACCAATTGCAAGCTCGGAATCCCCACGAGCTGCCGACCCACGTGTTGCACGCGGTCGATCACCGAGGGCTCGTCCACAGGCCCGCGTAACACGGGCGCGGGGGACGGTGTCAAGTTCGTCAAGTCTTTAGACTTGACGAACTTGACACCGTCCCCTCAGCGCTTCGCCGCCGTGGCCAAGCTTCGAAATGCGTCGAGAATCGGCGCCGCGGCATTGCGATTCTCGAGTCGCGAGATGTGACGCACGCCGGTGGGCGACGTGATGTTGATCTCGGTGAGCATGCCGCCGATCACGTCGAGGCCGACGAAGATCTGGCCGTGCTCGCGAAGAAACGGCGCGACCGCGGCGATGATCTCGCGATCGCGCGCATCGATCGAAGTCTGAACCGCGCGACCGCCGACATGAAGATTGCCGCGCGCCTCGTCGCCCGCCGGCACTCGCAGTACCGCGCCCATCGGCTCGCCATCGACGAGGATGATTCGCTTGTCGCCGTTGACCGCCTCGGGCAGGTACGCCTGCGCGAGCGTCCATTGCGTGCCGGCGCCGGTCGAGGTCTCGAGGATCGACGACGCATTGGGATCGCCTTCACGAACCATGAACACGCCGAGGCCACCGAAGCCGTCGACGGGTTTGACCACGATCGTGCCACCCTGCTTCGCCTGAAACGCGCGCAGCTTCGCGGGCGATCGCGTGACGATCGACGGCGGCGTGAGCTGGGGAAATCGCAGCGCCGCGAGGTGCTCATTGAGATCGCGGAGCCCACGCGGGTCGTTGATCAGCAGCGTCTTGCCGCGCGCGTGGTCGAGGATCCACGTCGCGTGGAGGTAGTTGACGTCCACCGGCGGGTCCTTGCGCATCAGAACCATGTCGAAGTCGGCGAGCCGGCACTCGGCCGGACCGCCGACCACGAACGCCTCGGCGGGCGTGGCACCGTCGAGCACGTTGGTCGGACGAGCTCCGGCGATCGCGTCGTCACCGATCAGGTCGAGGTGGTCGATCTGACAGGTCCAGACCTCCCAGCCACGTGCGACGGCCTCGAGCATCAGCGCGTAGGACGTGTCACCGGCGAGCTGGAGACGTTCGAGCGGATCCAAGATGAACAGACAACGCACGGGCTGAATGTATCGCAGGTCGATGAGCAACACGCTCGCGCGGACCGTGTCTGGCGACTATGGACGAGGTCCCCGATCTGCTCGATCTCCGCGGTCGGCTGGCCCGCGGCGCGCTCATTTTTGCAATCGCCGCTATTCCCGCGGTCTGCGTCGGAACAACGGACGTGGGCAGGGGTGACCTAAACGCATGTTGGGTGCCTTGGTTCTTCGCCAGTGTGGTGTTCGTAACGGTGGCGGTACTTCTTCATCGGTGGCTCGATCCGCTCGCGATCGCGATGAATCGCCACGAGCCACCTGTTCGAATACCGTCAGCCCGAGTCATTCGCCGGGCTCGCGCGAAGGCGATTGCGTCCGAGCCGTCCTGACTGCGGACACGTTGTCCGAATGCCGGCACCACCGGACATCCGCAGACGCGTTTTCCAGCGCTTGGCGAGGCGCGATCCGTGCTTCTAGCAGTGGCCATGACCTCGACTGGTACACTCGGTTCGATGCGCGCTCTGCTGCTCGAACCCGATCCGGCCTGGCTCGACGATCGTTGCCGCAAGGGCTTGGACAAGTTCGATGAGGTCTGGGACGGAGTGCTGCACGTGGTCCCCTTTCCGTCGACTGCTCACCAGCGCGTCGTTGGGGCGCTCTACGTCGTATTTCGCCAGCTCGCGGAGCGCCACCGACTCGAAGCGTTCGAACATTTCGGCATCTATCATCCGGTTGCTGGCGAGAGGAACTTTCGTGGTCCAGACCTACTGATCGTAGATCCACCATGTCTTTCGAGACGCGGCGTCGAAGGGCGCGCGGAGCTCGTCGTGGAGATCCTCTCGCCAAACGACGAAAGTCGAGAGAAGTTTCCGTTCTTCGCGCAGTGCCAGATCCCCGAGGTCTGGCTGATCGATCCGAGCAGCCGGGCGGTCGAGGTCTACGTATTGCGCGACGACAACTATGAACGCGTCGCTGCGACTCTTGATGGCACGATCCACGCTCCGCGGCTGAGCCTCGAGCTCCGGCGAATCGAAGGCCCGAAGCTGCGCATCACCTGGGACGATGGCTCCGCGGACGTCTAGCTTCGGGAACCAGCTCGACGATGACCTCAGGCCCGACTAGCTCGTCGGCGGCTCGCCGCCGGTAGCCGAAGGAGCCACCGTGGCCGCCGCCTCGGTCTCTTCGCCACCGACGCCGATCTTCGTCGGAAGCAGGTGCTCGAGCCCGTGCTTGCGCAATCGGTAATACAGCGTGGAGCGGTTGATCCCGAGCGTGCGCGCCGCACTCGCGATATTGCCGCGCGACTTCTCGACCGCGGCGACGATCTCCTTGCGCTCGCTGTCGAGCAATCGCTCGGCGAGGCTCTTTCCGTCGTCGCCACCCGATGCGGCGACCGATGCACTGGGTGTCGCGGCAGTGACCGACGGAATCGGTCCGGTGTTCGATGGCGGCGGTCCGCTCGACGTGGTGGCGCGCCGGCCGAAGTCGAGGTGCTGCGCGGCGAGCGGTGCGCCCTTGGCGAGGATCATCGCGCGCTCGATGATGTTCTCGAGCTCGCGCACGTTACCGGGCCAGTTGTACTCACCTAGCTTGGCGATCGCGTCGGGCGCCGCCGGGTTGGGCCGGCTTCCCATCTGGCGCGCGAACTTCGCGATGAAGTGACCGACCAACACCGGGAGGTCCTCGAGGCGGTCGCGCAGCGGCGGCAAGTTGATCGGAAATACATTGAGCCGGTAGTACAGGTCCTCGCGGAACTCACCTTCCTCGATCATCTTCTCGAGGTTGCGGTTGGTCGCCGACACCACGCGGACGTCGACCTTGATGGTCTCGTTGCCGCCGACGCGCTCGAGCTCGCGCTCCTGCAGCGTGCGCAGCAACTTGATCTGGACCTCCATCGGCAAGTCGCCGACCTCGTCGAGGAACAGCGTACCGCCATCGGCCAGCTCGAACCGGCCGCGCCGGCGCTCGACCGCGCCGGTGAAGCTGCCCTTCTCGTGGCCGAATAACTCGCTCTCGAGCACCCCGGGCGCAAGCGCGGCGCAGTTGACCCGCACGAACGGCTTCTGCTCGCGCGATGAATTGATGTGGATGGCGTGGGCGACCAGCTCCTTGCCGGTCCCGGTCTCGCCGCGCAGCAGCACGGTCGAGTTGGTCGGCGCGACTTGCTCGACCTTGGACAGCACCTCGCGCAGCGCAGCGCTGTCGCCGATGATGTTGCCGAAGTCGAATTCGCCGTGGAGCTGCTGGTTCAGGTAACCGGTGTACTCGGCGAGCTGGGCCGCGAGCCGACGATTTTCGCGCTGCAGATCGAACCGCTCGATCGCGTACTGCAGCACGCCGCGAACTTCTTTGGCGTCCCACGGCTTGGTGATGTAGCGGTAGACCTGACCGAGGTTGATCGCCTCGATCAGCACGTCGACATCGGTAAACGCCGTGAGAATGATGCCGACGGCATCGGGTTGGCGCGTTCGCACCTCACGCAGCAGCTCGACGCCAGTCATCTTCGGCATCCGCTGATCGGTGACGACGACCGCGACCTGCTTGTCTTCGAGGATCTGGAGCGCCTCGGCGCCACCGCTGGCGGTCAGGATGTCGAACGTCTTGCGGAAGTTGAACCGAAACGCATCGAGGTTGTCCTGCTCGTCGTCGACGACGAGGATCGGATAGCGCTTAACGTCGACCGTCATGCCCGCTCACAAGCCGTATCACGACGAGGTGGTGATTTGCCAGCGCAGGACCCGCGACCTGCGCAGTGGCAAACACCGGCGCCGACGGGCAAGTCAGGTCGATTTGGGTCGATTCGTGTCGTGCCCTGGGCCGACAAACGCGCGCCGCATCAGAGTCGCGTAATAGTGGTCGAGGGGGGCTTTAGGAGGTGCTTGGCGGAGGTAAGAATCTTTGTTAAAGATTCTTAATGGGCTCCACTCTCACCGTTAGCTTGACCCCAGAGCTGAAGGCCCTTGTCGAAGCGAAGGTTCGTTCGGGCCGATACGGCAACGCCTCCGAGGTGATCCGCGAGGCGCTGCGCAACTGGGAGGCAGGTGACGAGAGCGAAGACCCCGAGCTCGAGCGCTTGATCGATCAGGGCCTGGGAACCCCGCTCGTGCCCGCATCGCCGCAACTGTTCGCTGACGTCCGAGGTCGACGCGACCGCCCTGTCCGGAATCGAAGGCGAGGAAAGCGTACCAGTCGGTGAAGGTCGCGTTTCGTCAGGCTGCGATTGATGATCTGCAGCGAACGTACGACTGGATGACAGCCGAGAATCCCCAAGCGGCCGATCGCTTCCTCGATTCTGTACGCGCCGAAGTCGACCTGTTGTCGGGCCATCCGTTTTTGGGGCGACGAAGACATTTCCAAACGCGCGGGATGCGGAGCTGGCGCGTTCGCGGATTCGAAAAGCACATCCTCTATTATCGCGTCACGTCTCGAGTGCTCGAGATCATTCGCCTGCTCCACGGTGCGCGCGACATCCGCGATCTGCTTTAATCCGTCCTATCGCGTAGCTCGGCGCCGGGCAATTCACACCTGGATCGTGTGATTCGAGCGAATCGCGAGCGCTTCCTTGGCCAGCCGCACCACGAGCGGCCCGAGCAGCAAACCCCACGCGCCGATCAGCTCGATCGCGCCGAACATCGCGATCAACACCACGTACGTCGGGAGCTGAAGCTGACCACGGCGCGCGAGCCATGGCCTCACGAGGTTGTCGATCGTGCTGATGACCGCTAGCCCCACCACCGCGAGCGCAATGGCGGCTGCGGTCTGGCCCGACAACGCGAGCCCGATGGCGACGGGAACCCAGACGATCGCGGTGCCGATCGCCGGAATCACCGAGAACAACAGCGTCAACATTCCGAGCACCAGCGCGTTGGGCACGCCAAGCACGACGTAGGCGATCGCCGCAACGATCGATTGTGCGAGTCCGGCCCCGACGATACCGAACGCCAACCCCCGCCCCGTCTCGACGAATGCGTCGGCGAGCCGGCGAAAACTCGTCGGTGTCATCGGAGCGTGGTGCTCGAGCCACCGGTACCACTCGCTGCCTTGCACCAAAACCCCGTACATCCCGGTGACCATGATCAACAGGCCGATCACGACGTGGGCGACCGAGCCGGCAACCTGGGTCACGATGGTCCACGCACCGCGACCCTCGCGCATCAACAGATCCACGATGTCCGGCAATGACTGCAGCGAGGGTTGCGAGCCCCCGCCCCCGCCCCCGCTACCGGTGGCCAGGCGTTCGAGCACGCTGCGCCCTTGTTGGGTGTCCAGTAACTGTTGGACGAACGCGACGGTCTCGATCACGACTTGCGCGGTCAACGCCGCGATCGGAATCGCCACCACCAGGAGCAGGCTGACCGTAACCGTCGCGGCCAGTCCCTTTCGGCCGCCGAACTTGCGAAGCATCGGTTCATAGAACCGCCGCGCAACCAACGCCAGCCACACACCCAGTACGACCCACGGCGTGAATGGAGCGAGTACGATCACTGCACCCGCCGCGAACAGCCAGGTTAGCCAGGGTGCGAGCGCCGCTGTTCGATCCTCGGACACGGGGTACGCCTACCACGTTGCAGGACCCGGGCCGATCGACCCTGCACGTCACGAGGCAGCGCCCGATAAATGGCCCGAAGCACCCGAAACGCGCGGGTCGCAGCCAACCGTTGACCGAAATTTGGCCCGGCGCCTACCGGTCCGATAGCCTTTCGGAATGGCATCAACGAGACGGCCACGCCGTGCGTCTGCGCTCGCACCGCGGCCCTCGACCGAAGACCCCGCACCTAGCATCAAGCCGGCTGCGCCCCCCAAAAAGCCGATGGCGCTGGCTCGCAAGGTCTCACTGTTCGAGCGTGAGGTGACGGTACGACTCGCGCCGGTTGCAATCGATCTCCTGCACAACGCGGCGCGCGTCTTGACCGAAGGCGATCTCGTCGGAAATGCGTACAGCGGCTCGACGATGCTGACGATCGATCTGTCGCGCACCAGCGACCGAGTCAGCGATCCCCCCGACGCGACGACTGCGCAGCGCGTTGCACTGCTCTATGCCGCCGACGAGCGCTGCAGGCTTCACGCTCGCCGGGTCGCCGGCTACGAGGCCCAGCGCCGAGCCGGCTGCGCCTTGACCGGATCACTCGTCGATATCGAGAGCCGCTCGCGCGGCCCAGAGCTCCACGTCAGCCTCAACGTCGAGGCGCTGCGGAGGGATTCATGATCGAGCTGTACAGTATTCGCGATGTCTCGCGCATCCTCGCGCTTCAAGAGTCTCGGCTCCGCTACTGGATGCAGACCGGGTTTCTCGGGCCAACCGTCCGCAAGGGCGGGCGGTTCTATTACACGTTCTGCGATCTGCTCGCGGTGAAGACCGCGAAAGATCTGATGGCGACGGGCATGACGCTGCAGAAGGTGCGCCGGAACGTCGACGCCCTCAAGAAGGCGCTGCCCGAGGGCACCCATCCAGCGACTCGGCTGCGCGTGTGCTGCGATGGCGAGACCATCGTCGCGCTCGCCGACGACGTCGCGTTTCAGCCGATCGGCGGACAAGTCGTGATGGCGTTCAACGTGCCGAGCTTCGGCGAGCATGTCGCCCAGGTGCTCGCGATGCCGCGCGTCGCGCCGGCCAACGACACGTCGGCTGCGCCCGACGCGATCGACGACAATCCGACCGAAGCCCACGGCGGCTCGACCGCGTATCGCTACTTCGTCGAGGCGTGCGCCGCTGCCGATCGCGGCGATCTCGATACCGCCGAACATCTGTTCCGCCAGGCGATCGATCTCGAGCCCGGCATGGCCGCGGCGCTGACCAACCTCGGCAACTTGGTCTATCGCCAGGGCAACATCGAGGAAGCGCGCTCGCTCTACGAGCGCTCGCTCGAGCACGATCCCGGGCAGCCCGAGGCTCGCTACAACCTCGGCAACCTGCTCGACGATCTCGGCCACACCGATCTCGCGATCGCCGAGCTCCGGAAGGTCTGTGCAGCGTCGCCCGAGTTCGCCGACGCGCACTACAACCTCGGGCTCATGCTCGCGCAGGTCGGCGGCACCACGCAGGCCAAGCAGCACCTCGAGCGCTACCTCGAGCTCGACGCCGGCAGCGACTGGGCGCACCACGCGCGCGAGTTCCTCGGCAACTTCGCCGCGTAGCCACGCGTCGAGATCAGCGTGCCGGCCACGATCTCGGTTGCTGCAGCGCGCTAGCGCGACGTGCTCAGCGCGCCACGACGCGCGCGACCGGCATCGGGTCACGCGTCAGCAGCTCGGCGTTGGCTTCGAGCGATGCGCGAGCTGCACCGCCGACGCACGCGGCGATCGTGATCAGCCCGGCGTAGAGCAAGCCGACGTACATCACCGCGACACCGGCGGCGACGCGAAACCAGCTGCTGAACACGCCGAACGACAGCATGCTGACCGGCAGCGAAGCCATGGTCAGGTCGAGCGCAGCGTAGCGATCCTGCGGTGGCCACCACCAGCCCACCAAGAACGCGCACGCGGGAACAATCACGCACAGGGTGACGCCCATCATGACTTTCATGATCCACATTCCGCCGCACGGGCAGAAGGGCCGAACCCCAAGTTTCTACAGCGCCGTGCGCAGAATCAGATACGCATACACGTAGGGCGCGATGAACAGCACCGCGTCGATCCGGTCGAGCATCCCGCCATGGCCAGGGAGCAACGCGCCAGAATCCTTGACGCCGACCGAACGCTTGATCAGTGACTCGGCGAGGTCGCCGAGCTGACCCAAGATGCTGCCGGGAACTGCGAGCGCCAGCACATCGACCCAGGTCAGCCATTCGGCCGACACCAGCTTGAGCACGGTAACCCCGACCACCGCGCCGGCGATGCCGCCCCAGGCACCGGCCCAGGTCTTCTTCGGGCTCACCGCCTCGTAGAGCTTGGTGTTGCCCAGGAATCGTCCGGCGAAGTAGCCGCCGGTGTCGCTGACCCATGCAACCAGCAGCACGAGCAGTACGGTGTCGCCGCCATGCTGCGGGAACGCCCGCTTGAGCATCGCGAGAAACGTCGTGAGAAACCCGGCGTACACGATGCCGGTCACCGTCGCACCGAACCGTCCCGCGACGCTCGGGATGTCACGAAACCGGAACAGGTAATACAGGCCCGGGACGATCACCGCGAGGATCAGCGGCAGCGTCGCACCGGACTCGATCGCGGCGCGCAATACCCGGGGCGCCTCGCCACCGCAGCTCGCGGTGGTTCGCCAATCGAGCCAATAGAACGCCGCACACGCGAGCGCGCCGATCACCAGTGCTGGCCGCCGGTCCTGCGGCGGCAGCGTCATCGCGAAGAACTCGCGCATCGCGAGCAGCGACGCTGCGAAGATCAACGCCCATGCCGGCTCGGTGCGCTCGTAGTAGAGCACCAGCAGCAGGATCGGAGCTGCCACCACTGCCACCAAGAACCGCTGTGCGAGGTTGCCGAGCGCCACGAAGGTCGCGAGATAACCTTACGAACGCCCGTAGCGCAAGCGGACTTGCTACGAACGCCGACTACGCGAGATCGTCGAGCTGTTCCGAGGTCAACCCGAACCGCCGCTCGCGGCGGGAGTACTCCTCGATACACTGGTAGAGGTGCTGGCGCCGAAACTCGGGCCACAGCACGTCGATGAACACCAGCTCGGCGTACGCGATCTCCCACAGCATGAAGTTACTGATCCGTCGCTCGCCGCTGGTTCGGATCAACAAGTCGACCGGCGGCAAGCTGTTGGTCGGGAGATACGTGGCGAACCCGTCGACGTCGAGGTCTTCGAGCTTGCACCTTCCGGCGGCCACATCGCGCGCCGCCTCACGGACCGCACGGGTGATCGATTCGCGCCCGCCATAGGAAAGGGCGAGAGTGAGGGTCATTCCGCGGTTATCGCGCGAGGCCGAGCTCAGCTCGTCGAGCGGCTGCTTGACGATGGGTGGAAGCCGCTCGACATCACCGATCGCTTGGAGCCGGATCTGATTGTCGAGGATCTCGCTGCGCTCGCTCAGCAGGAACTCCCGGAGCAGCTCCATCAATCCGGTGACCTCGGACGCCGGGCGACTCCAGTTCTGCGACGAGAACGCGTACAGCGTCAGCGCTTCGATGCCGAGCTGACGTGCGGCGCGGGTGATGTCGCGCACCGAGTCTGCACCGGCGCGATGGCCGTCGAGTCGCGGTCGTCCACCCTGCACCGCCCAACGACCGTTGCCGTCCATGATGATTCCGACATGGCGGGGCAGCGTCGACTTCGGCTCGCTCGGACTCGCTACAGACATCGTCGAAGACACGGGCAGTAGCACGCCAGGCGCGAGCGTTGCAACGACACCATTGATCCCGTAGGCTCGATGAAACCCATGGGCATCTTTTCCAGACTGGGAACGCTGATCAAGTCGAACATCAACGACCTCATCACGAAGGCCGAAGATCCCGAGAAGATGCTGACCCAGGTGCTGCTCGAGATGCAGCAGCAGCTGGTCGAGGCCAAGAAGGCCGTGGCGGTGGCGATCGCGGACGAGAAGAAGCTGCAAAAGCAGTACACGTCCGAGACCGACAAGGGCAAAGAGTGGGAGCGCAAGGCGATGGTCGCGGTGCGTGCGGGCGACGACAACCTGGCGCGCCAGGCGCTGTCGCGGAAGCAGGAGCACGAGACCATCGCCACGCAGTTTCAGCAGCAGTGGATCCAGCAGAAGCAGGCGGTCGAGAAGCTCAAGGACGCGCTGCGGCTGCTGAACAACAAGATCGAAGAAGCCAAGCGCAAGAAGAACATCCTGATCGCGCGCAAGAAGCGCGCCGAGGCGCAGCAGCAGATCGCCAACACCATGCAGGGGCTCGGAGATACCAGCGCGTTCGACACGTTCGATCGCATGGCCGAGCGAATCCAGCTGATGGAGGCCGAGGCAGAGGCGGGCGCCGAGCTGGCAGGGGAGCTATCGGGCGATACCCTCGAGTCGAAGTTCTTGCAGCTCGAGCAAGGCGCCGGCGGCAGCGAAGATGATGCGCTCGCCGAGCTCAAGGCGAAGATGGGCTTGCTCGAAGCGCCAAAAGGCGGCGACGCCAAGCAGCTTGGCGCCGGGGTTCCCAGCAAGGACGACAAGAGCGCGGAGGTTTCGGCCGGCTCGATGGGCGGGCTGACACCGGAAGATCTCAAGGAGCTCGAGGACCTGGACCTGTCAGAGCTCGAAGGCAAAGAAGCGAAAAAAGCCTAGTCGATTGGCTTGCGCGCAGCCTTGGAGCTTTCCGTTTCCGAACGAACGCAGCGTCGCGTGCCGTTCGGCGTCACCGGGTGTGAAGCCGTCGATACATCTCCTCCGAGCCACCTACTAAGTTCCGCTCACTTCGTCGGCTGGCTGTCGCGGATCGAGGCTTGCACAAACGATCAGGATGCGCGGCATCGCGGGTCTGCTCGTTGGTCTGCTGACCGTTTCAAACGCCTGGGCTGATGAACCTAAGCCGTTAGAACCTAAGCCGGAGTCTTCTAGATCGAAGGTCCCGCTCCGAGTGGTGAACGTGCTGCCGGAGAGCCAACAGGCGCTGTTGTACGACCGCCAGCGCGGCACCTATGTCCTGGCAAATGTCGGCGAACCGATCGCTGGTTACCTGGTCGAGGACATCGCCGAGGATGAGGTCACGTTGTCCGCGAACGGCAAGGAGTACGTCCTTGCTGCGCCAGATCAGCCGGCCACGCGTCCCGTGCCTACCGCGGCGACCAAGTCGGCCGAGTCCTCGCTCGCGCCGGAAGATCCGTACGGCGAAGCCAGCGCGAACGCCGGCGAAGCCGCGCCGGTCGACCCGTAGGCGGAATCGGTTCGCGTGGCGTTCGCACCCACACCGGTGGTCGCGGGCGAAGGCGGCATCCGGGTCACCAGTGCTGCCGAACCGACGGCCAGCTCGGATGTTCCCGTCCCAACGGCTGCGTCGCCCTCGCCGGCCACGGCAGCCTCGCCAAGAGCATCGCTGACCCCAGCGCCGCAACCGAGCGCGCCTGACCAGGCCGCGACCGCCACCGCAGCGGTCGGCCCCGCGGCTGTCGTCGTCCCCGCGGCTGTCGTCCCCGCAGCTGTCGGCCCTGCCGACAGTCCGCTGATCGTCTCGCGCACCGAGCTCGACCGCGGGCTCGCGGACTTCACCAAGCTCTCGAGCTCGTTTCGCGGCACGTTCACGCCGGCCGGCGTCCGGCTCGAGCACGTCGGCGACGGCTCGCTGTTCGCGAAGGCCGGGCTGCGCGCCGGCGATACGATCGCTAGCGTCGACGGTGTCTCCATTCGATCACTCGACGATGCTGCCGACCTCTACGCCCGTGCGACCACCGCGCTGACCGCGGCCATCCAGGTAGTCCGAGGTGGTAAGCCCGTTACGCTCCGCGTATTGATCCAGTAAACACATCTTCGTAAGCGGCCTGGTTTAGGATGGGCTCGTGGGGGCCGTCCGACTCGAGCTACGACTGACCAGTCACTCGGAGTGGATCAAGATCTTCGACCCTCGCGACTGGACCGTGTTCGTACCGAGCGAGCAGTCGGTTACGCAGGGCTCGACGCTGCGCGTCGACCTCGACGTCGGCGGCTGGATGGTCACGCTGCGCGGGACCGTCGTCGGGACGCGTGAGGATCCGCGCGGCGTCGTCGTCGCGCTCGGCGGGTCGGAGCGGGAGAAGATCAACTATCTGAATGGGTTTGTCCGGGGCGGCCTGCTCAACCTGCGCGAGCGACGCCGGTTGCCGATTCGGCTACATGTCACCTACGGCGCGGTCGAAGGCCCCGCGAACACGTTCACCAAGGACATCAACGAAGAGGGCTTGTTCCTGTTCACCGATAAGCCGCTTCCCGAGACGTCCCAGGTCCACATGTTAGTCGCCGTCCCTGGGACGACCCAGCCGCTGTCGCTGATGGGCAAGGTCTCGCACACGATCATCGCGCAGGACGAAGAGCCTCCCGGCATGGGCATCGTATTCGACCTCGATGACGCCCAGCGCGAGCACCTCGCGAAGGTGATCAAAGAGCTCGAGGACAAGCTCCAGCGCGGGCTGCTACCGACCGACTCGGTCGAGTGAGCTGACGGCGGACGCCTTGACCTCGACATGGCCGTCGCCGGTCCCTTCTCCGAACTTCGCGACGATTGAGCCTCTGCGTTCGTTCGGATCGAAGATGAACGCAATGTCGCTAAGGTCGCAACGGCCGGAGCGAGCCGAGACGCAGACTTCACGCGAGGAGTGGCGGAGTTGAGGTCTGCTCGAGGCGAATCGGCTGAATGATTGCGTGAACGCCAAGCCGGTGGCACCGTCGGCGGGATCGTGATTCGCCGCTCCAAAGTTGCATCGGACGCACCGGTGTCGTGGCGCGATGGTGTTCACATCGCGGGAACGTCGATCTGGTGTGACGCTCGCCGCCGGCGCGGTGTGTGGTTCGTATCGTCGCTCGAGCGGATCGATCGCTCGCAGCAGCGCGCGGTGTCGCGCGGCGTCGGCCAGTTGATCGCGACCGAACCGACGTTGGCGATGCTCGAGCGCACGGGACGGGGCGATCTTTCCGTGCCGTACCGCCAACGGTTCACGCTCGGTTCGGTCAAGCTCGAGCTGTTACCGTCGGGACGTGGGATCGGCGCAGCCGCGCTGTTCGCCGAGGTCAGCGGCCGCAAGGTGCTGTATGCGAGCTCGATTCGCACGCGCAGCGGGGGGATCGGCGAGCCCGGCGAGACTCGCGCCTGTGATGCATTGGTGATCGGCGCGCCGTACGGTGCACCTCGCCACGAGTTTCCCGCGATCGATCAAGTTGCTGATCAGCTCGTCGGGTGGGTACGCAACCAGCTCGCCGCGAACCGAACGCCGGTGGTGTTCGTCGACAGCGTCCTCGATGCGATCGAGGTCGCAGCTCGCGTCGGCCCTGGCGTGCCGGTGTCGCCGGTGTTCCCGCAAGCGCAGACCCGCAGCGTCGCGACGATCGCGCAACGCACCCGCGGTGTCACCAAGTCGCGCCGGCTCACCCCGCCACCATCCCGCGAACGTCATCCCAAGATCTATATCGTCGTCGATGGCGATCGCGGCTCCGTGCTCGAAGGCGTCCCCGGCCAACCGGCCACCGCGCTGGTTTCGGCGCGTGCACTCGACGGTAGCGATGGCTGCGACGCTGGGTTCGTGTGGGCTGGGACCGCAGGTCACAAGGATTTGCTGGCATGGATCGAGGGCACACGCGCGCAGCAGGTCTACGTCACGGGGGCGTGCGCCGGTGCGATTGCCAACAAACTCGGAGCGAGGGCGCGTATTCTTGGGCCACCCCATCAGATGCCGCTGTTTTCTACCGAGCCGACCGCATGATTCGCGTCCGCGTCGCCAATCGCCGCGACGACGGATGGTGGTGGAGAGCTCCGCTGGTCGCGGTGATCTGGCTCGCGATCGCGGTGCCCTCGATCGCGGGGTTGATCGTCGTGATCACGTTGCGGGGGTGGGCGAGCGATCTACCCGACGTGCCCGATCTCGACGTATGGCGCGCGCAGGCGCCGCAGACCTCGCTGATCCTCGCCGCCGACGGTAGCCACCTCGACGAGCAGCCGTTTCGCGACGGCGACGTGGTGGGACATCGAACGCTCGGCTCGCTCGACGAGCTGCCGCCGCATCTGATCCAAGCCGTGCTCGCCGCCGAAGACGTTCGGTTCTTCAGCCATCGCGGTGCCGACTACGTCGCGATGGCGCGCGCCGCCTGGGAGAACGTGCGCGCGGATCACGTCACCCAAGGCGCGTCGACGATCACCCAGCAGCTCGCGCGAAATCTTCTGCCCGACGAGATCGGCACCGAGCGAACCGCGCGGCGAAAGTTTCGCGAAGTGTTGATGGCTCGCGCGATCGAACGGCGGTGGACCAAGCGCGAGATCCTCGGCACGTACCTCGACTTCGTGTTTCTCGGCCAGGGCGCGTACGGCATGGTCGCCGCAGCGCGCGAATATTTCGATCGCGACGTCCGCGATCTCGATCTGCCGCAAGCCGCCCTGCTCGCCGGGCTGATCCAGGCGCCGAGCCGGCTCAACCCGTTTCATCATCCCGAGGCCGCAAAGCAGCGGCGCGCGGAGGTGCTCGCTCGGATGGCGCGCGCGAAGGTGATCGACGAGACCACCCGCGCCCGCGCCATCGCTGCCCCGCTCGACTTGCACCCGCGCCACACCAGCTATGGCACGCGGGTTCCCTGGTACACCGAACAAGTTCGGCGATTGATCGCATCGGCATTGCCCGACGAGCTCGCGCGCGGCAGCCTGACGATCGACACCGCCGCGCTGCCGGCGCTCGGCGCGATCGTACAACGCGACGCGGCCGCGCACAGCGACCGCTGGAATCACGCACAAGCCGCCGCGCTGGTTTGGGACTACCGCACGGGTTATGTCGAGGCGCTGATCGGTGGCATCGCGTGGGATCCCGATCGCTTCGATCGCATGCTGCTCAGCTGCCGCCAGCCCGGCTCGGCGTGGAAGCCGCTGGTCTATGGCGCGGCCCTCGCGGCCGGCGCGATCACGCCGGGAACACCGCTGCGCGACGCACCAGTGGCCGAATACGACGAGCAGACCGCGGTGCATTGGAAGCCGCGCTCCGGCGAACGGTTCCGCGGCGCCGTGCTCACCCAAGATGCGTTTGCGAGCTCGCTCAACTCACCCGCGATCGATGTGCTCGATCGCATCGGCGGCCCGGTGTTGATCAAGCTTGCGCGGCGGCTCGGCGTGTCCGCGGAGCTCGCAGACGTACGACCACTGGCGCTCGGCTCGTCGTGTGTGAAGCCGATCGAGCTCGCGCGCGCATACGCGGTGATCGCGCGTGGCGGGTGGGCGGTCGCGCCGCGGTTCGCAGTGCGAATTCGCCGCGGCACCGACGTGCTGTTCGACGCCGCGGTGCCCGAGGATCCATGGATCGATTCGGCGCGCCGGTTCGATCGGCTCGCCGCGATCGCCGGAGCTGATCCAGATGTTCGCGTGACCGCCGATGGTGGACAGCTGCTCGATCCATATACGTCGTTTCAGCTGCAGGACATGATGGCTGCCGTGGTCGCGCGCGGCACTGCCACGGCAGCGCGTTCGCTCGGTCGACCGGCCGCGGGCAAGACCGGCACGACCAATGACAACACCGATGCTTGGTTTATCGGCTTCACGGGTCGGGTGGTAGGCGCGATCTGGACCGGATTCGACGATCCCGCGGTGAAGCTCGGTCGCGACGGCGATGGTGCACGGGCCGCGCTCCCGCTGTGGATGCAGGTGGTCCGCGCGAGTGAGGGTGCTCGGCCACCCGTCGCGGTGCCTGGCGTGCCGCCACCGGACATGGAGCGCGTCGCGATCGATCGAGAGACAGGACTTCTTGCCGCACCCGGCGCGCCTGGCCTCGAGTTGTGGTTCCGCACGGGCACCGCGCCCACCGAAGTATCGGGTCGACCAGGACTATCTCCGACGGACTTCGGGCGCAGCTCCAGCGAGTTTTAGCCGCGGCCTTGTAACCGTTTCGAGCGGCTAGTCGTGTGATTTCGTCGGTCTCGCAAGATCCGCGCTTGCCGGGTATGCTGCGCCGATGTTTGGCATGGGCGGCACCGAGATCATCGTGATCTTGATCGTGGCCCTGCTATTCCTCGGGCCCGACAAGCTGCCGCAAGCGGCGAAGACGATCAGCAAGGGCATCCGCGACATCAAGAAACAATCGCGCGAGCTTCAGAACCAGATCGAGAGCGACGACCAGATCGGCGGCGCGATCCGCGATCTGAAGAGCGCGCTCCGCGGCGAAGAACCACCGGCAACGCGACCTAAGCCGGCTCCGCGGCCCGCGCCCGCGTTGCCCCCCGCATCCGACGCACCAGCGCTCGGAGCCGAGGCCGCCGGCGCAGCGGGCGCGGCCTCAGGTGTGGCTACGCCCGCTGCACCGTCCGCTGCACCGGCGCAGACGGTGACCTTGCCGCCGACGGCAGGTGAGGCCGATCCCGATGTCCCGGCCGACGACGATGATGATCTGTCGTCGCTGATTCGCCCCGCCGAAGGCAACGTGCCCAAGGGCTCCGATCCACGCCATGGCTGAGGACACGCAGAGCAGCGACTCACCCGACGCCGATCTCGAGTCCAGCCGGATGCCGTTCCTGGACCATCTGCGCGAGCTCCGCGATCGCGTCCGCAATGCGGCGATCTTCTTCGCGCTGGCGTTCGGACTGTGCTGGTACTTCTCGCGCGAGATCTTCAAGTGGCTGCAGCAGCCCGCGCTGAGCGTGTGGGACGTCAAGAAGCTCGGGCCGTTTCACCTCACGTACACCGAGCTGACCGAACCGTTCTGGGTCGACATGTCGATCGCGCTGTGGGCGGGGATCTTCGTCGCCTCGCCGTTCATCTTCCATCAGTTGTGGAAGTTCATCGCGCCCGGTTTGTACAAGCGCGAGCGCAAGATGACCGTCGCGTTCTCCGGGTTCTCGGCGCTGTTCTTCGTCAGCGGCGCGCTGTTCTGTTACCACTTCGTGCTCACCAAGCTGTACAAATTCTTGCTCGGATACGGCTCCAAAGATCTCGAGCCCGATATCAAGATCCAGGCGTACCTCGATCTCACGCGCGACATGATGCTCGCGTTCGGTGCGGTGTTCGAGCTGCCGCTGTTGATCTTCTTCCTCGCCAAGGTCGGGCTGGTCACCCATCGCAGCTTGTGGAAGTTCAACCGCTGGTTCGTCGTGATCGCATTCATCATCGGCGCGATCCTCACGCCATCGCCCGATGTCGTGTCGCAGCTAATGATGGCGCTGCCGATGATCGCGCTCTACAACATCTCGATTCTGATCGCGTGGTACGTGACACGCTCGCGCGAGCGCCAGGACGCCGGGCTGCAGGCACCCGACGCGTCTAGCGATCGGCAAGACTGAACCCTCGGGACGAGACCGCCACGGTCCCACTCGTGAGGACGGCGGTCGACGCGCGTGTGACTGCGCCTTCACGCAACGTGGCTAACTATGTGGTGATGTTGGTCGCGTCCATGGCACGCGCGATGCTTTGTCGCGGTCGACATGTCAGTCGAGCACAGCCGCGGCGTCACCCGCGCTCGTTTCTGCGGATGCGGCGAACATGTCCTGTGGGTGGTTTTGTTGGTCGTGTCGTGCGGCGGACCGGCAGATGTCGGGAGCTCTCCCGACGCGTCCTCACTTCTCGACGGTTCGGCGGACAGCCCGACCGCCGACAGCGCGCTCGCCGATGCCAGCATCCCGGATCCACCGGTATATGCGCCCAACTGCAGCGGTGTAGCCGACAGCTGCGGACCGACGAGCAACGACGACTGCTGCGAGAGCCCGCTGATCAGCGGCGGAACGTTCTATCGAACGCACGACGCCGCAACGGACATGAGATTTCCGAGCACGAGCTGGCCCGCGACGCTGAGTGATTATCGGTTGGACAAATACGAGGTGACCGTCGGACGATTCCGGCAATTCGTCCTTGCGGGCATGGGCACGCAGTCGCATCCGCCAGCGGTCGATGACGGCGCGCACCCGAACCTCCCTGGTAGCGGGTGGCAAGCAAGCTGGAACAGCGAGCTGCCGGCTAACACCGCGGCATTGATCGCTGGCGTTACGTGCACGACCAACTTTCACACCTGGACCGACGTGCCCGGTCCCAACGAAAACCGTCCGATGAACTGTGTCACCTCGTACGAGGCGGCGGCGTTCTGTGCGTGGGATGGCGGATTCCTACCGACCGACGCGGAGTGGAACTATGCCGCCGTCGGCGGCGCGGAGCAGCGGGCGTATGCGTGGTCATCACCGGCGGGCGCCGTTGACATCGATGCGAGTCGAGCGAGCTACTGGTTGGACGACACCAAGCGCTGCTTCGGCGACGGGATCGATGGCTGCGCGTTCAGCGACATCCTGGTCGTTGGTACGAAGCCTGCTGGCGATGCACGCTGGGGTCAATCCGATCTCATGGGCAACGTGTGGGAGTGGACGCTCGACTGGTGGTACAGCGAAACCGAGTACCAGGTGCCGTGCGACGACTGTGCAAACCTGAACCGGTCGTTTTATCGGGTGTGGCGGGGCGGCGGGTTCAACGATCCGGCGAGGTATCTGAGATCGGCGAATCGCGGGTACCTGGCTCCGGGCGCACGCCTTCCGACGCTCGGGTTCCGGTGCGCTCGGGTTCCGTAGCACGGGGAGCCATCCAGTTCCGCGCGGCGTGATGCGTGTCGGGGCAGAAGGCAGCAAGGCCACTCGATCGAGGCGAAACAGGTCACCGGTTGACCGCAGATCAACAGCCGCGTTCAGCTCGCGGGCGTGATGCGGTCCCACGGGATTCGACGGAACCACACGTAGGCGATCGCGCCGCCAGCCACCACCCAGATCACCATCGAGGTGAGCGCGATCGCGGTTCGCTTGCTCTTCTTGTTCTCCAGCTGAGCGCGGCGATAGCCGTCGAGCGCTTGATAGAGCTCGGTGGTATCCGCGTTGAGCTGCTGTACATCGACCGCGCGATCGATCTCGGCATATGCCGAGCGTTCGCGAACCGACGCGATGAAGTGCGCTGGAATGAATCCGATCACGATCGCGAGTACCACGCCCGCCGCGAACCGGACGCGAGACGCTTGCGAAGGCGCAGCGACCACCATCGCCGGCTCGTTGCCAACCGCCATCGGACGCTGGCCCGTGGTCGTGCGTGGCAACGCGACGCCGGCCACGCTCTGCCCCGTCGTCGTGCGTGGCAACGCGACGCCGGCGGAGCTCTGGCCCGTCGTCGTGCGCGGCAACGCGACGCCAGCCGAGCCCTGCCCTGTGGTCGTGCGCGGCAGCGCCGGACCGCGACCAACCGGCTCATCGGGAGCTACCTCGACGCTGAAGTCGTCCGATTGGGCTTGCGGCGGCGCGAACAGATCGAGCGGGACATCCTTCGGCTTGGGCTTCGCCGCACCCGGCGTCGGCGGCGGCAGCTTCGGCGCAGGCGGGCCGAAGTTGGCCGACAGTCCCGGATGTGCCGGACCGATGCTGTCACTGGGCGAACTACTGGATTCCGATCCATCGAGCGATGCCAGCGATAACGAACCGTCACCTTGATCCAGCGCGCCGAGGCTCGCGGCCGAATGCTCGCCTGAAAACGCGGCCGCTAGTCCACTCTGTAGTTGCGGCTTGGCGCCGCCGCTGCGCGTCATCGCGCCCGATGTCGTCGCCGACACGTCCTCGATGCTGACCCGCGCGCCGAGTTGCGCGAGCTCACGCGCATACATGTCGGCCTCCGCGCGATCGACATTCGATGCCACCCGCACCTTGCCGCGCGACAACCGTGCGACCAAGTCACCACCCGGCAGCCCGTACTTCTGGGACAGCACCTCGGCCAGCCGGTGAAATGCGTCGGGCGAACGCTCGACGGGACCTTCGACGTTGACGTGAAAGCTTCCCATCCCACTGGGCATCATCCCACAACGCCGCCAACCGTGCGGCGATGCTCGGGCTCGAGGAGAGATCTCTCCCGGCGAATGAAAGTTGCAATTGCCGATCGCAGCCGCCTAGGGTTGATCATGCAATTCGGCAAAGCTGCCCCGAAGCTCGCGTTGTCGTGCTCGCGCCGTCGGATTCGCCTCGGAGTCTCGCATCACGGTAATCCGTCGGCGTGGACCGCGCCGACCAAGGACAACGGCTCGAACCGAGTCAAGCCGAACAAGAAGCGACGGTAACCTCGCGAGAGGCTGGAAACGCGGAGCCGCTGAGACCGCAGCGCGGAGCAGGTTCGTCGCTCGTGCGCTCGGAACCTCGTCGGTCTTTGCGAGCTCTGTGGCCTCTACGGCGTCATTAGAACTGAGGTCGCCCACGACGATGTCAACGGTATGCCGGTCGACGACTGGGTCGCCACGGCGTCGTCTGACTTACTCCTCGGGCGGCGGCACGCGACTCGACGCCTCGTTGTAGCCGTCTCGCGCGCGCACGTTATCGGGATCGAGCTGCAGCGCCTTCTTGAAGTTCGCTGCTGATTCGCTGTGATTTCCCGAGTTGAGATATGCCTCGCCGAGCAGCGTGAACACCCGTGCGGTCTTGGTGATCCGCGACGCCTTCTTGAGGTGTGCGATCGCGTCGCCGAACAAGCCTTGGCGAAGCGCGATCTCGCCCATCCCGATCATCGCAGGTGCGTGTCGTGGGTCGAGCTCGAGCGACTTCTTGAAATTCGAGGCGGCGCCTGCGGTGTCACCGCTGATCAGCTGCTGGGCGCCGACGTTGGCGTAGAACTCGGCTTTGCGATCCGCCGGCGCGCTCTCGGCGGGAGGCGTGTCGGTGCCGCCATAGGGATCGAGGGGACCGTCGACTCCGCTGGGGCCCATCGGTTTCGGTGGCGTTGGTGTCGTCGGTGGGGTGTAGATCGGCGGCGGATCATTCGTGACCGGCGGCGTGCCACCGGGACGGCGAAACACCGGATCTGCAGGTACGAGCTCGAGCGAACCCTTCGAGCTCGAATCGCGAACCGACGGCCGGCGATCGGTGGGTCGCGCGGTCGGAGGCGCCGGCGTCGCTACAACGACCGCAACCGCGGCGTCGGGCGTCGCCACGGCGACCGCGGCATCGACCGGCGGATCGATGATCATACTCGGCGCCGCGTCGACGACGGGCGGTGTGTTGGCGACGATAGGAGCCTGCGCCGGCGGAGATTCCTCGCCGGAGGATGACGACGACAATGCGAACACCGCAGCTCCGCCGACGACCAGTACGGCGAGCACCGCGATGATCGCGCCCCACCGGCGCGGCTTGGGCATGTCGTACATCGACATGTCGGTTCGACTCGGCGAGCCGAGCCGCATCGATCGTCCGGTCGAAGCGTCTTCGTCGGACGAGCGATCGTCGTCCTCGTACCAGACCTGCGAGATGTTCGAGCTATCCGCACCGCCCTGCGACGGCTTGCGTGCGCGCCCACGTGGCTCTGCGCTCGCGTCTTGGGGCCGCTCGATCGTCCCCGCAACCGGCGGCTGCGCAGCCTCGACGCTTGCCACCACTGGCACTCCGAGACGTGGCGTGCCGGTGCTGCGTCGCGCCGGTTGTTCGGGCACGCTCGCCGGCGACGACACCTGTTGTGGTGACCCGGTCGGTTTTGCCATCGCGGGCATCGCCGCACCGATCAACGTGCTTCCTGGTGCTGGGGCTCCAGGCGCAGGAGGATCTTGTGGGGTGGTGATGCCCATCTTTTGCATCACCCGCGACACCGACGGTGGTGGCACGCTCTCGCGCCGCCGCGCGATCTCGTCCTCCATGACCTCGCCGGTCTCGAGGCCGCGGCGCAGCGCTTCGACCATCCGCGTGGTCGTCGCGAATCGATTGTCCGGATCTTTGGCCAACATCTTCGCGACCGCTGCTTCCATCCACAGCGGCACGCCAGGGCGCCGCGTCGGCAGCGGCGCCGGCGTCTCGGAGACCTGCTTGGTGAGGATGTCGAACACGCGGTTGCCGGAGAACGGCGGCGCACCGGTCAACATCTCGTAGGCAACGCAGCCGAGCTGATAGATGTCAGCGCGTCGATCAATTCGATCGCCACGCGCTTGCTCCGGCGACATGTAGCGCGGATCGCCGAACGTCATGCCCAAGCTCGTCGACGCTGCCTGGCCCTCTGTCTCGACCAACTTCGCGAGCCCGAAGTCGAGCAGCTTGACGAAGTTCGCCTTGCCGCGCCGCACGGCGAGGTACACGTTGCGCGGCCGGAGATCGCGATGCACGTAGCCGATCGCGTGGGCCTCCATCAGCGCCTCGCCGACCTGGATCAGTACGTCCGCGGCGCGCTCGACCGACAGTTGGGTCTCGCGTGCGAGCACCCGATCGAGCGTCTCGCCTTCGAGCAGCTCCATCGCGAGATACAACCTGCCGTCGGGCGTCCGGCCGAAGTCGTGGATCTCGACGATGTGCTCGTTGTCGATCTCGGCGACGGTGGTCGCTTCGCGGCGAAACCGTTCGACCGCGAGATCGTCGCGTGACAGCTCGGCGTGGAGCACTTTGATCGCGACGCGACGGCGCAGCGTGGTGTGCTCCGCGCGATAGATCGTTCCAGAGCCACCCTCGCCGAGCAGCGCCTGCACGAGGAATCGTTCGCCGAGCAGCTTTCCGATCAGCGCATCGGGACCTGCTTCGCGCAGCTTCGCTCGGCCGCAGTTCGGGCAGAACAACGCGGTGTCGTCATACCCGTGGTTACATCCAGCGCAATTGATCATTGGTGTCATGTCGTGCCGGGACATTGGTCGTAAGGACGGACGAACGACCTGAGCGATCATAGCCTACGGGGTACTCGACGGCCCGTGGGCAAAACTCGGAAACCCGAGTCTTCCGAGGTCTTTCAACCGTCGGTGGGACCGATGCGCTTGCTTAGCGCTTCGGCGAGCTCCGCCTCGGTGATCAGACCCTTGGCGGTCAACACCTGGACGAGCGCGGCCAATCGAGCTTGCAGCTCGTCGGTGCCTACGGCTTGCTGGAGCGCTGAGAATGGTATTTGCGCGGTTACCGAAACCTCGGAATCCATCTCCGCGGTCGCAATTTTTCCCTTCGATGTGATGAATATCGTGCCGCCGCTGCGACCGCCGGGTGTGTCCTGATAGCCCTTCGTGATCAATTCCTCGATCGCGGACAGCGACAGCGCGGCGACCTCCACCTCACAGCCAGCCAGCTGTTCGAGCTCGGCAACCGCAGCAGTATCAGTAGGATCGGCCATCGCCATCCGCAGCACCCGGCCCTGCGAATCGGTATGAACCGACAGTGGGAACGCACATCGCCGTGCACACACCGCGCGCGGCACCAACGCCAGCGCATCCGATTGGATCTCGATGCTGGCGGGATCGACGAGCGGCACGCGGGTCTGTTTGCGAAACGCGCCAAGCAGCGCGACCTCATCGATCCCGAGCTCGCGAATCAGCACCACCACGAGCGGTTGGCCGCGAGCGTCGGCGAGTCGACCTGCCTTGGCCGCGTCCGCCTTGTTGATCAGCGCCGCGTCGATCGCGATCTCTGCCAACGTCTTCGGCATTGCTGGAGGGTGCACCCGACAAGATTCGAACTTGTGACCTTTGGCTCCGGAGGCCAACGCTCTATCCAGCTGAGCTACGGGTGCGCGCTGGTCGTTCTACCTGCCTGGCGACGGAGAAACAAGTGTCGTGGGGGTGGGTTACGATGGTGCATGGCGATCGACTACGTGCTCTCGGTGGGCTGCGAGCCTCAAAAGACGCTCGGCCTCGGCCGGATGGTCGATCTGAACCGTACGCGGATCCTCGCGAGATCCGCCCTCGCGCATATGCGTAAGGACGGCGATCAGCGGCCAGCGGACGAAATCGAGATCCAGCTCACGATGCGTAAGCCTGAAGGGGACTCCGGGCGTGGTGTCACGCTCCAGAATCTTCTCGACGAGGCGGCCCCGCTCGACGCGGTGTCGGATCATTGCAGGACCTGCCCGGCTGGATACTCGCGGGAGTTCGCCTGCCATCGGCGGATTCGCTATCCGATTCCGGAGCGCATCGAAGCGTGGTTGATGGCGCGGCTGCCCACCGAGCTCGCGTGCACCGCGGGTGCGCTGCTGGTTCGGGGGCTCGGCGACTTCGCGTGGGATGGCGCTCCCACCGCCAAGCTACGAGCCGCGGGAACGACCTACTTCGAGAGCCGCGTGGCATACGGGGTGCGATGGGATGGCGGAGATGGAACGATCGAAATCTCGTCAGATCAATTGTTTCAGATGATGTTCCTCGTCGGTCCACTCGCGCCGACGCATTCGCTGATGCTCGCGTTGTTCCTCGGCGTCATCCCGCACGACACCAGCGTGTTTCAGCTCAAGGATCGCGATGCGCTGGCGAAGTTGCTGACCGCGGCCACCGTCGCCGTCGAGCCCGATCCCGAGATCGAGCAGGTCGCGGCATTCCTTCGCACGCTCGCGATCGCAGCGCATCTCGAGCTGCCGATCATGATCGACGGCTAACGAGTGGACGATTCGGCAGCGGCATCGCGGGACGAATCGGCGTGGCTGATCTGATAACCGAGCGCGAGCACGACCAGCGACAGCACCACGACGAGCCGACGCTTCTGGCTGGATGACATCCGTTGTCTCGGTCTCACGTGGCTGGCGCGCGGCGGCACCAGTCCATACGACGGCAACGCGAACCCTGGGTGGCGTACCGGCACATCGCAATACGCGCACGCCGTCGGGCGCGCGTGCTGAGGCGCCGGAAGCGGCGATCCACAGCTGGGGCAATGCGCGACGCGGGGCATGAGCGGCGGCCAGGCGGCCGCGAATGCGAAGCTGCAACAACCGCTCCATCGCCCACCAAGCGATCGGTAGTGCGGGCAACACGGCGACTCCACTGGAACGCTGTCGAGCGACGATGTGTCGCGGGAGCGGCGATCGAGGACCATGGACCCTCGAGCGGGGGGTTTGTGGGCCCCGGATCACACACCACTGCTTAGTACCTAGGAGTCCTACGATTGGCGCGAGTGGGCATTTGCGTCTGCTCCCGCGGGGACGTACCGTCTGCCGCTTATGGGACGTAAGGAAGACGCGCTCGAGTATCACCAGCGCGGTCGCAAAGGAAAGCTCGAGGTCGTTCCCACCAAGCCGCTGGTCAGCCAGATCGACCTGTCACTCGCGTACACCCCCGGCGTTGCCGAGCCTTGCCTCGAGATCGCCGCCGACGAAGCCAAGTCGTGGGAGTACACCGCGCGGTCCAACCTGGTCGCGGTGATCTCCAACGGCACGGCCGTGCTGGGCCTCGGTGACATCGGCCCTGCGGCCGGCAAGCCGGTGATGGAAGGCAAGGCGTGCCTGTTCAAGAAGTTCGCCGATATCGACGTGTTCGATCTCGAGATCGCCGAGACCAACGTCGACAAGTTCGTCGACATCGTCGCCGCGCTCGAGCCGACGTTCGGCGGAATCAACCTCGAGGACATCGCGGCGCCGGCGTGCTTCGAGATCGAGGAGAAGCTGCGCCAGCGGATGAAGATCCCGGTGTTTCACGACGATCAGCACGGCACCGCGATCATCTCGGGCGCGGGTCTGCTCAACGCGGCGGCGCTCGCCAACAAGCAGCTCGCGACGATCAAGCTCGTGGTGTCGGGCGCGGGCGCTGCAGCGATCGCGTGCGTCGAGTTCTTCTGCAGCCTCGGGCTGTCGCGAGAAAACGTCGTGCTCGTCGACTCGAAGGGGGTCATTCACAACGGCCGTACGGACTTGACCCGCCAGAAGGCGAAGTTCGCGATCGCCGACGATGGCCGGCGCACGCTCGCGGACGCGATGAAGGGCGCCGACATGTTCATGGGTGTTTCGGTCGCGAACACCGTGACCGGCGCGATGCTCAAGACAATGGCCGATCGGCCGATCGTGTTCGCCCTCGCAAACCCAGATCCGGAGATCTCGTATCCGGAGGCGATCATCGCGCGGCCGGACGCGATCGTCGCCACGGGTCGCAGCGATTATCCCAACCAGGTCAACAACGTCCTCGGGTTCCCCTACATTTTCCGCGGCGCGCTCGATTGCCGCGCGACGGGCGTGTCCGAGGCGATGAAGCTCGCCGCAGCACGTGCGCTCGCCGAGCTCACGCGCGAGCCGGTGCCCGACTCGGTGATCATGGCGTACGGCGGCAAGCCGCTGAAGATGGGGCCGGACTACTTCATCCCCAAGCCGTTCGATCCGCGCGTGTTGTGGTGGGTCGCGCCAGCGGTTGCAAAGGCGGCGATGGAGTCGGGGGTCGCGCGGATCAAGTTCGACATCGACGAGTACCGCGAGAAGTTGGTCTCGAAGGGATCCAACGCGGCGTACTCGATCATGCGAACGATCACCAAGGAAGCGCAGCGCGATCCGCGGCGGATCGTGTTCCCGCACGCGGCCAACCCGCGGCTGTTGCGCGCGATCCAGCAGATCGTCGACGAATCGATCGCGAAGCCGGTGCTGCTCGGCCGGCCCGATGAGATCGAGCGCATGTGCAACGATCTGTCGCTCGATCTGATGAACCGGGTCGAGGTGATCGATCCGAGGACAGCGCCGAGCCAGGCGTACGCGGAGCGGTTGTACGAGCTGCGCCAGCGCAAGGGGATGACCTCGTACGCCGCGCAGTCGTTGATCACCAAGAGCGGCTACTTCGCGTCGCTGATGGTCGAGCGCGGTGATGCGGACGGGTTGGTGACCGGGCTGCGGCTCAACTATCCGGAGACCGTTCGACCGCCGCTCGAGATCCTCGGGCTGTCACCCGGCGTGAAGGTCGCGGTCGGGATGTACATGATGGTGCTGCAGAACTCGGTGAAGTTCTTCGGCGACGCCGTGTTCAACATCTTCCCCGACGCCGAAACGCTGGCCGACATCACGGTGCAGATGGCGGACGCCGTGCAGGGGTTCGGCGTCACGCCGCGAGTTGCGATGATCTCGTACTCGAACTTCGGGGCGGTGCGACACCCCGATGTCACGCGGATCCACAAGACGCTAGAGATCGTCCGCGAGCGACGACCGGACCTCGAGATCGACGGCGAGATGCAGCCGGAGCTGGCGCTCGACCCGGAGCGCCGGCAACAGGCGTACGGGTTTTCGCGGCTCACGCGGTCGGCGAACACGCTGGTGTTCAGCTCGTTGGCCTCCGGCAACGCGGCATATCAGATCGCCAAGTCGATCGGTGGCGCCTCGGCGGTGGGACCGATCTTGTTAGGACTTGCGAAGCCGGTAGCGGCGATGCAAAACGAAGCCAGCGTCGAAGAGATCGTCAACATGACCTCGTACGTGGTGCTCAAAGCCCAACAATCTCAACGGCGCGCCGAGGCGAAGCGAGCCTGAGCGCCCCCACCCGCTGTTGTGGCCGGTTGCCGTCGGTGTGCGCACTCGCGTACGCTAGCTCGGTGTTCGAAACCGATGGTAAGACAGACGGGATCGATCGCGACGCAACGTTCGGCGACCGCGTGCTGCTGGTGATCGATGGCGCGGCGCTCCAGGTAATCCCGATGCCCCCCGCGGGGGTGCTGACGCTCGGGCGAGGTGCGAAGTGCGACGTCGTGATCGAATCTGGATCGGTATCGCGCCATCACGCCAACTTGATGATCGGTCAGACCGTGACGGTCGAAGATGCGGGCAGCTCCAATGGAACGTTCGTCGACGGTGCAAAGCTACCGCCGAATCAACCGGTGGCGTTGACGGTTGGAGTGCCGTTTCTGGTCGGTGCGGTGACCGTCATGGTGCAAACCCGTGCCGGCTCGCGGCGAGATGCGCCGATGAAATCGCATGCGCTCGGGCCGCTCGAGCAACAAGCGCAGCGAATCGCGGCTGGCAAGCTATCGGTGTTGCTGATCGGCGAGACTGGCGTGGGCAAGGAGCGGTTCGCCGAGCGGATCCACGAGATGTCTCCGCGGCGCTCGGGCACGTTCGTGCGGATCAACTGCAATGCGATCAGCGAGTCGTTGCTCGAAACCGAGCTGTTCGGTAACGACGCGGCGGCGCGCCCGGGGATGATCGAAGCCGCCGACGGTGGCACGGCGTTCTTGGATGACATCGATCAACTGTCGCCGCAGATTCAGCAAAAGCTTCAGCGAGTGATCGAAGATGGCGCGGTCCGGCGCACTGGATCGCAGCGCGCGCGCGCCGTCGACGTTCGGTTCATCGCGTCGACCTCGGTGGACCTGTCGGCTGAGGTCGATGCCAACCGGTTCCGCCGCGATCTGTACTTTCAGATCGCGGGCGCAACATTCGCGATTCCGCCGTTGCGCGATCGCAAGGACGAGATCTTGCCGCTCGCCGAGCAGTTCTTGGCATCGGCGGCGGGGCCACTGGGCAGGTCGTTCATGATCTCCGAGGACGCTCGGCAATGGCTGAACGGTCACCATTGGCCCGGCAACATTCGAGAGCTCCGCAACGCGTGCGAGCGCGCGGTGCTGTTAACCACCGGCGCGACGATCGAGCAGCATCACTTGACGATCACCTCCGACGATCCGGTGTCGAGGATGTCATCGCAGCGCACGCGCAGTCCGACGATTCCGCCACCAGCGGGAATTCGCGCACCGAGCGCCGCCGACATGCCGAGCCAGGTCCGGTCGACGGTGGCAGAGCTCGAGCGCAAGCGCATCGTCGACGCGCTCGACCAGTGTGCCGGCAATCAAACGCGCGCGGCCGAGCTGCTCGGGATTTCGCGCCGTACGTTGATCAACCGCCTCGACGAGTACGGGATCGCTCGCCCGCGCAAGCGCGACGAATGAAGGCCATCACGGTTCCAGGGTTCGCTGCTGGGTTCGTCGCTGGTGGCGGCCGCGATATCGACATCACTCGGATTCCGATCGCGGCGTCGGCTGGCGAGCATGTGACGGTTGTCGACGAACAAGGCGATGAGATCGGTCTCGCGATCGCCGATCCGGACAACGCGCGGCTCCGCGTGATGGCGGTGGCCGCGGATGGGTTTCCCAAGATCGATGGTGCACTGATTGGCTGGCGAGTCGAGCGCGCGCTTGCGTGGCGGCGCCAGCTGGGATTGCCCGGGAATGATCATGCGTACCGGATCGTCCATGGCGCGGGAGATGGACTTCCGGGGTTCGCCGCCGACGTGCTCGGGCGTACCGCGGTGGTCTATGCGTATGGTGACGGGTTGCGCGCGCTCGGGCGCCAGCTCGCAGAGGCGATCGTCGGGTTCGCGCGTCTCGATGGCGCAGTGATCAAGCTGCGCGTGCGGGGCGGTGCGAACGAGCTGGTTCAAGAGACGATCGGTAGCGCTGGCGACGAGCGGGTAGTTGTCACCGAGCACGGTGTGCCGTTCGAGGTCCATCCGCTCGGCGGATTGAACGTCGGGTTGTTCACCGACATGCGCGAGCACCGTCGTGGACTCGGTAGGTTCGCGGCGGGCAAGCGGGTGCTGAATCTGTTCTCGTATACCGGCGCGCTCAGCGTGACGTGTGCGCGTGCCGGCGCCGATGGGGTGACCAGCGTCGACACCTCGGCTGGCGTTCAGGCGTGGGCGCGCGGCAACTTCGCCCGATCCGGGTTCGCGGCCGACGACGCGCGGTGGAAGTTCGAGACCGGTGATGCCGTGCGGTTCCTCCAGCGCGCGGCGCGCGACAAGGAGCGTTACGACCTCATTCTGATCGATCCACCTACGTTCTCCACCGCGCGCGGATCCCCGTGGGCGCTCGACCGTGATTATCCAGATCTCATCGCCAAGGCCGCCGCCGTGATCCCCCCCGACGGCATCTTATGGCTCGCCGCCAACTCTCACGAGCTCGGCTCGCTCGCCAAGCTCGCGCACAAGGCCCTCCGCGACTCCCGCCGCGTGGCCACCGTAATCGAACAAGGCGGCTTGCCTCCCGAGTACCCCACCCTCGCCGCCCAGCCCCACGATCGTTATCTGCAGATTTGCGCGCTCCGGATCATCTAGGCATGCTTGTCCGAATATCGGACATCGACCGTGACGGCGTTACCGTCGACCGTGACGGCGTTACCGTCGACCGTGACGGCGTTGCCGTCGACCGTGACGGCGTTGCCGTCGGGCCGCGGTCGACCGTAACGCCGTTACCGTGAGGCCGCGGCTAATGCGTTACCGCGACGGTGTTGCCGTCGACCGTGACGCCGTTACCGTGAGGCCGCGACCAAGTCACAACCGCGACGGCGTTACCTGTTGACCTATGACAGCTGACTCCAGATGTCCGACCATCGGACACGTCCCGAAGACTGACGCGTGATTCCACGTTGTTTCGGATCGGCGCACGGATTGCTGGCGGGATGCCCATGGCCAGTCCACGGCAAATCTTTCCCAACCAGTTCTACCTGCTCACGCGCAACTGTACCCAACGTCAGTTCCTGCTCCGACCAGATCCAATCACCAACAACATCTTCATCTACTGCCTCGCCGAGGCGGCACAGCGGTTCGGCATCATGATCCTGGGGACTGTGACGGAGGGCAATCATCACCACACGGTGCTGTTTGATCCGGAGGGACGCGTGTCCGAGTTCATGGAACACCTTCACAAGATGAGCTCACGGTGTCTGAACGAGCGGTGGGGCCGCTCGGAGAATCTGTGGGCCAACGAGGAGCCGTGCCTCACCCGTCTGCTCGATCGCGCTGCGGTAATCCAAGAGCTGATCTACACGGCGGGTAACCCAGTCAAGGACGGGCTCGTCGAGCGCGCCATCGACTGGCCGGGCGTCAACGGCTACGCCGCTCTGCTGGGTGATCGAGAGCTGCACGCGCAACGGCCGGAGTTCTACTTCAGCGCGAAGGGCGTCATGCCCGCGGAGATCACACTGCGCTTCGAGTTCCCCCAGTTTCTCGGTTCTCCCGAGCAGATCGTGGCCGAGGTTCGCGACGGCGTGACCAAGCTCGAGCAAGAAACGAAGGAGCTCCGCAATGGCCGGCCCGTCCTAGGATCCGAAGCTGTCCTTTCACAGTCTCCATTTTCGTCGCCGAAGACCGAACGACCACGTACCGACCTCCGGCCGCGCTTTGCCGGCGGCCCCAACGTGCGCATCCCCGCTCTGCTCGAATACAAGAATTTTCTGGTTGAGTACCGCCGCGCCCGGCGTGACTACCTCGCTGGCCTTCCGGCCATCTTCCCACCCGGCACCAACCGGCTCCGACGGCTAGCGCCAATCGTCGTCGCACCATTAATACCTGACTAACGGCCTCGCTTTCGTATCCCATCGAGCCGATTACTCGAGCGCACGAGATCGCCGCCGCCGCGATCTCGTGCGCTCCAACGCGGTGTCGCTGCCGAGCGCTGCTTCCCTCCGAGTGCACACTCCTCGCGTCTCGAGGCATCTCGTCGCGGCTTCTCGGCGAGCCATAACGCCATTCTCGCGATGCTGTAACGCTGTCGCGGCATCCCTCGCGGCATCGCTCGCGCCGCCGCGGAATCCCTCGCGGTATCGCTAACGCCCTCGCGGCATCGCTCGCGGCATCGCTCGCGGCATCGCATCGCGCCATCGCATCGGCATCGGATCGCGGCATCGGCTGCTCGAAGCCGTGGGAGCTACACTCCTGGGGTCATGTGCGGCCGATACACGCTCACGCGCCACGAGGTCATCGTCGATGACCTTCAGGCTTCACTGGGACTTGCGATGGGAAGTGAATGGTGGAGGCCGCGTTTCAACGTGGCGCCGACGCAGCCGGCGCCGGTCGTGATCACCGTCCACGGGGTTAGGACGATCGAAATGATGAGATGGGGACTGGTCCCATTTTGGGGCGGACGGAGCGACAGGCGGCCCCCGTTGATGATCAATGCGCGTCTGGAATCGATCGCGACCAAGCCGATGTTTCGCAATGCCCTCCAGCGCAAGCGCTGTTTGATTCCGGCCGATGGATTTTTTGAGTGGAAACGGGAGGACAAAGCGTCGGCGCCGTTTTACGTGCATCCGGAACCGCGCCACACGATCGCGTTCGCTGGACTGTGGGCGCGTGCGAAGACCGAGGCGGGCGAACTGCTCAGCTTCACGATCATCACAGGACCTGCTAATGGCCTCGTTGCGCCGATCCACGATCGCATGCCGATCATCTTGGATTCGAGCGCCTACGCGGCGTGGCTCGACCCGGCTCTCGACGCCGATGCCGCACGAGCACTCCTGCGTATTCCCACGGTTGCCGACTGGCGCGCCGAGCCAGTGTCAGCCCACGTCAACAATCCCAACAATGACGACCCCGGCTGCATTGTGCGGCCTAGCCAGTAACCCGTCATGGCACGGCACGAATCGATGGCACCGCCCGTCACGGACCGCGCCAGTAACCCCGTCACGGACCGCGTAACCCCGTCACGGACCGCGCCTGTAACCGAGCCACGGACCGCGCCAGTAACCCCGTCACGGACCGCGCTACCGACCAGCATCCCGGTTACGGAATGCGCTCCGGACACCCATCACAGCCAACGTCTTCGCCCTTCTTCGCCGCGTGGCAGCGCTCGACCTTGCCGGTGCCACTACTCGCCGCGATTAGATACACAATGCTGACCGCTGCGATGGGCAGGCCGTAATAGAGCTCGTAGTTGTCGACATTGTGCTCGGTCAATCGCGTAACGAACACGCCACCGATTGCACCGGACAGGCCTAGCACACCAGCAACCCCGTCGATCGCTGGCACGATCGCGCTCTCGGTGCAGGTAACCCCGTCAGGGTCGTACGTTCGCGGTGGCCCGTTCACCGCGACGAACGAACAGCCCGCGAGCGCGCACATGCAAGCCGCCAAGCGAGTGCGAGCTGCCAACATCCAACCAGTATCCCGCACCGACGGGCCACGTGCCCGTTCACTCTGTGATCATAGGGGTACGCACGGTTGTCGATGCGACCGCCAAACCCACGTATGCGCGCTCACACCCTGGCGTTGCGCAGCCGAGCGAAGAACTCGCGTGCTACCGCGGTCTTGGGGTTGTCGACGACCTGCGATGGCGGCCCGTCCTCGGCGATCGTTCCGTTCTCGATCACCCACACGCGGGTCGCGATGTCGTGCGCGAACTGCATCTCATGGGTCACGACGAGCATCGTCATGCCGTTCTGTGCCAGGTCGCGGATCACCTCCATCACGTCGTCCCGCATCTCTGGATCGAGCGCGCTGGTCGGCTCATCGAACAACATCACGTCTGGATGCTGCGCCAGGGCGCGCGCAATCGCTACGCGCTGCTGCTGACCACCCGACAGCTGATGTGGATACGCGCCCGCACGATCAGCCAACCCGACGCGCTCGAGCAACGCGAGCGCCCGTTTACTCGCGTCACTCGCGGCGAGCTTGTTCACGATGCACGGCGCGAGCGTGATGTTCTCGATCGCGGTCAGGTGCGGAAACAGGTTGAACTGCTGAAACACCATGCCGACCTTGGCGCGCATCGCCCGCAGCATCCGCGCGTCGGCCCGTCCCATGTGCGGCCTCAGCGTAAATCCGGCGATCTGGACCTCGCCGCGATCGAATGTCTCGAGGTAGTTCAAGCACCGCAGCAACGTCGACTTACCGCCCCCCGATGGCCCGACGATCCCGATGGTCTCGCCCTTGGTCACCTCGGCCGAGACGTTCTCGAGCACCGAGCGCTCGCCATGGCGCTTACAGAGCGTGCGGACGCTGATCATGCGCCAACCTCCTCTCCAGCCGACGCGCCAGCTCGGACAACGGAAAGCTCAGCGCAAGGTACAGCGCCGCGCACGCGATCCCCGGAATCAGCCACCCGCGTAGATCGACGGCCGCGATCGTCATTCGCTTGGTCAACTCGATCACCGTGATCACGCTGACCAGCGACGAGTCCTTGAGCAGCGACACGAAGTCATTCGTCATCGGTGGTAGCGCGAGCCTCAGCGCTTGGGGCAGCAGCACATGCCGCAGCGTCTGCCACGGTCCCAACCCCAACGCACGCGCCGCCTCGCTCTGACCGCGCGGAATCGCCAGCAGTGCCCCGCGGTAGACTTCCGCCTCATACGCCGCGTAGTTCAGCCCGAGGCCGATCACCGCGGCCTGCATCGGTCCCAAGCTCACATAGTCGGCGAGCCCGTAGTACAGCACGAACAGCTGCAACAGCACCGGCGTGCCACGAAACAGCTCGATGTAGCAGCGTGCGACGATCCGTGCGGGCGCAGATCCGTACACCCTCGCCACTGCCAGCAGCGTGCCGAGCGGAGCCGCGAGCAGGAACGCGAGCACGCTGATCTCCAGCGTAACCAACGCTGCCGATACGAACTGCTTCAACATCGCGCCGTCGAACTCGCGCAGTGGATCCGCGGTCCCCACGCCGGTCTCGGCCTCGGTCTGTCGATCGTCCCAGATCTTGTACTTCCGCAAGATCTGCTCGAGCTCGCCTGTCTTGCGCATGTCGGCGAGCGCGCCGTCGATCGCTTGCTTGAGCGCGTCGTCCCCCTTGCGAAGCCCGATCACGTAGCTGCCACGCGCGATGTCATACGGCAGGCAGCGCAGCGCCTTGTTCGGACAGCCGTAGCGATCGGCGACGATGTTGTCGAGCAGCACCGCCTCGCTGCGGCCTTGCGTGAGATCGAGGTACGGCTCTTCGGTGCCCTCGTAGACCTTGATATCGATCCCTTCGATCATCCCGAGGATGTCGTGCGCGTAGGTCTCGTTCAGGGTACCGACCGCCTTGCCGCGCAGATCGAAGATCGACCGATACGGATCGCCCGCGCGAATCGCCAAGGTCTCCGCGTAGACGAAGTACGGCTCGGACAGCAGGATTCGTTCGCGCCGCTCGGGCGTCGCCTCCAGGCCGTTAACCACCACGTCGAAGTCGCCGCGCTCGAGCGACGGCACCAGATTCGACCAGTTGTACTGGACCATCCGCTGCTTCACCCCGAGGCGGCGGGCGATCGCGGCCATGATGTCAACCTCAAACCCCGCCAGCTGACCCGGATTCGATGGGTCCTCATAGACGTAGGGTTCCCCACCCTGGATGTCCGCTCCCCAGGTGATCTCGCCGCGTTGCTGGATCACCGCGAGCGTCCTGCCGGCTGGGGTGGTGTCATCACCGCAAGCGCCAACACAAACAATGCCGGCGACCGCGAGCACGACAAGACGACGCACGCGCGCAGTATGCCGGACCCCCGGTCCAGTGGGCTAAGATCGGGGCATGGACCTCGAGCGAATGCTCGAAAAATGTGTGCGAGACCAGTGGTCGATCGACGACCTCGACTGGTCGATCGCGCCGCCGAATCTGGCCCGCGACAAAGAAGAGGCGGTGGTCCAAGCATTCGTCGATATGTCGGGCATCGAGATGCTCGCCGGCGCGCTGTTCGAGGTTCAACGCAAGAAGACCAAGGACCCGCTGCTCGCCAAGATCTTCGCCAGCTGTGTCGCCGACGAGAAGCGCCACGCCGCGGTCGCCGCCCGACTCGCCAAGCATTACAACGTTCACAACTATCGCGAGTATGTCGAGAGTCCCGCGCTCACGCAGTTTCGCCCGCACTTCCTCGCGCTGGTCGAAAACAGCTTCCCCGAGATCGCGAACGCGTACATCACGTCGGGCGAGCTGATCCTCGACGTCGCGCTGCTCCGTTCGCTCGATGACTACGTCGGCGACCCGATGAGCCGCGCCGCGATGCACTTGATCAATCGCGACGAGTCGCGCCACATCGCGATCGATTTCCACATGACCGAGCACTACTGCTCGGCGGAGCATCTCGCGGAGATCAAACGCCGCCAGCGCCTGACGCCGGTCCAGGTCGCCGCGAATCTACGATCGCTGGCCAAGGTGATGTGGCACGCCAAGCCGTTCCTCCAGCAGGTCTTCCTCGCGCCGATGAGCCGCACCGATCCAGATGGTCGCCGGATCAAAGAGGCGTACAAGCGGATCCAGCTGCTGATGCGCAAGCCCGCGGTCGCAGCCACGCCGTTCTCCAAGCTGATGATCAACGTGCAGAACGCCTACAACCATCCGGTGCTCGGCAAGCTGCTCGGCCGCCTACTGCTGCGCGTGCTCGGCGCCGAAGATCGCGCCGCTCGGATCTTGTTCACACCCGAGGAGCTCGCCCGCACCCGTCAGATGTCGTTCGACGAGCTCGCCGAAGAAGCACTGGCCGCCAAGCTCAACTGAGCGGGCGCGGTCGCCGCGACGTGTGACGTCGCAACGCCAGTGTGGCGTTTCACACTCAGCCTACGACCAGCTCGATGCGTCGATTCGTCGAGTGAACGAGCCGAACGAACCAACGAGCTCGATCGCCCCAGCGCCGGCCGTTGGTGGGCGAGTTCACGGTCATCAACCTCGGTTGGTCGCCAGACGAGTCTCCCGATGGACACGAATTCACGATCACCGAAGTGGATGCGGTGCGGCGGCTGGAATGCGATGTTCATCGAGTCGTCGTTGTTGACGACGGATCGACCTCGCCGGCCGACGTCACGACGGTGTTCACCAGTGACGCCAAGTCGTTCGTCAGCTCGGACAAAGCAGTGTCGCTGCGCGGTGTGAGTACCGAGGCGGAGGTCACGCTCGATCTGCGCAGCTCACAGCGGAGTTCGATCGTCCACTGGGGATCATGAGCCACTGCTTCGTCGGCACCCCAGACGATCTTCGCCACTGCGGGCCGACGCTTCCTGAGACCATCGAGGTGGTCGTAGCGGAGCTGATCATCACGGAAAATCGGCGAGTCTTGGTTAGCCAACCGATGACCACCCCGGCGTTCACCACGTCTCTCGGCGGCGTCTCGATCGCGACGCCCATGGTCTCGCTCGAAGACGCCGAGCTCCTTGTGTCCCCGTCGTCGCCGGGCTTCGACTCCACGATCGACCTCCAATGGACCACCCCGGCTGGCGACGTCTTGACGTCGACGGTCACCGTTCCCGACGTCGCCCCGAACTGATCGCGGCAAGTATCTCGCGCGCCGCCTGTCTCGCGCCGCCTCTATCACGCCGCCGCTCGCGCGCCGCCCTGTCTCGCGCCGCCTGTCTCGCGCTGCCTCTATCACGCCGCCGCTTGTCTCGCGCAGCGTCGTGCGCGCCCCCTATCACGCCGCCGCTCAGGCGCCGCTTGTCTCGCGCCGCGTCGTGCGCGCCGCCTGACTCGCGCTGCCTCTATCACGCCGCCGCTTCGCGCCACCTCTCGCGCGCCGCCTGTCTCGCGCCGCCGCTATCACGCCGCCGCTTCGCGCCGCCTCTATCAAGCGGCCGCTTGCGCGCCGCCGCTCTCGCGCCGCCGCCGCTCTCGCGCCGCCGCTCACGCGCGCCGCCTGTCTCGCGCCGCCGCTTGCGCGCCGCCGCTCTCGCGCCGCCGCCTCTCTCGCACCACCGCGGGCAACGGCGCCGCCGCTGTCACGCCGCCGCTTCGCGCCGCCGCCTCTCTCGCGCCGCCTCGTGCACCGCGGTTTGGCGTCGAGTTTTTGCGCTTCCGCGACCGGTCGGTTCGCCCATCGTGGTACACGCGCCGCGTGTCGGACGTCTACCTCGAGGTGCTAGAGGGCGAGCGCACGACGAGAGTCGCGCTCGGATCCTCGCCCCTGCTGATCGGCCACGATTCCGCCTGTGATCTTGTCATTGCAGCCTCGTGGATCGCCGCACGCCACACCAGGCTCGAGCTGGTCGCAGGTGCGCACCACGTGGTGGCCGAACCCGGCGCCGCCGTGCTGCTCGGCGGCGCACGGGTCACCGATGCGGTGCTCCACGACGGTGACGTGATCCGGCTGCCCGACCCCAGCACCGCCGGTCTGGTCACGCTGATCTATCGCAACCCCGATGCGCCGCGTATCGCTCCGATCCAACACTTCGCGACGCCGCCCGGCACCGCGCTCCTGACGATCGGCCGCAGCGGCACCGACATCGTGCTCGATCAGCCGCTGGTGTGCCGCCATCACGCCGATCTGCTGTGGGAGCACGACCATCACGTGCTGCGCGATCGCGACTCCGAAAACGGTACTTGGGTGAACGGTCGGCCGGTCGCTGGCCACCAGCGGTTGCTCCCCGGCGACGTCGTTCAGATCGGCACGTTCCGGCTCACCTATGACGGGGACAGCCTGGACTCGTTCGATCAGCGCGGCGCGATCCGGATCGACGCCGCCGCGATCGAGCGACACGTGGGCGACAAGGTCATCCTCAACCCCACGACGATCTCGATCGAGCCCTGCGAATTCGTGGCTATCGTCGGAGCCAGCGGTAGTGGCAAGTCGACGCTGCTTACCGCGTTGTGCGGATTCGCGCGCGCGAACACCGGCAAGGTTGCGATCAATGGCGACGATCTGTACGCCGGCTACGACGCGTATCGCTCGATCATCGGCTTCGTCCCGCAAGACGACATCCTTCATCCCTCGCTCGTCGTGTCGCGTGCGCTGCATTTCGCCGCGCGGCTACGGCTCCCGGCGGACACCGCGCCTGCCGAGCTCGCCGCGCGCGTCGCGTCGGTGCTCGAGGCCGTTGATATGACCGATCACGCAACCAAGCGGATCGATCAGCTGTCCGGAGGCCAGCGCAAACGCGTATCGATCGCCTGCGAGCTGCTCGCCGATCCGCCACTGCTGTTTCTCGACGAGCCGACCTCCGGCCTCGATCCGGGCCTCGAGCGCAAGCTGATGTTCACGTTGCGCCGGCTAGCGGACGGCGGGCGGACGATCATCTTGGTCACCCACGCGACCGCCAACATTCGGATGTGCGATCACATCGCGTTTCTCGTCGAGGGCAAGCTGGCGTATTTTGGTCCACCGACCCAAGCGTTCGGCTATTTCGGCGTCGACGACTTCGCCGACATCTACGCCAAGACCGACGAGCCGAGCTGCGGCGCTCGCTGGGAGGATCGCTACCGCTCGTCGCTGCAGCACCAGAAATACGCGATCGAACGCCCCGCGCGCGCCCCCGCCAGCTCATCGCCGCAGCGCCGCCCGACGTCCGGCATGCGCAAACGCGATGCACTATTCACGCGCGGGCGACAGCTTGCGGTGTTGTGCCGGCGCTACTTCGAGCTGCTGCGCTCGGACCGCAAGAACCTGGCCCTGCTGCTGCTCCAAGCGCCGGTGATCGGCCTGCTGCTGATGCTGGTGTCGCAGTCCGATGCGCTGGTCTCGAGCCGACTCGAGGCCAAGAAGCTGACGTTCATGCTCGCGACTACCGGGGTGTGGTTCGGCGTGATCAATTCGGCGCGCGAGATCTGCAAGGAGGTTTCGGTGCTGCGCCGCGAGCAGCTCGCCGGGGTTCGGACCAGTCCGTATCTGGCCTCGAAGTTCGTGGTGCTGTTCGGCGTGGTGCTGGTGCAGAGCGCGCTGCTACTCGGCGTGGTCGCGATCGGCGTCAAGCTGCCGAGCGACGGCATCGTGTTGCCGGCGCCGCTCGAGCTCTATCTCACGATCGCACTGTCAGGACTCGCCGGGATCGCGCTCGGTCTATGCGTATCGGCGGTCTCATCCAACCCGGACAAGGCCACCAGCTTCATCCCGATCGTGCTGGTCCCTCAGGTGCTGTTCGCCGGCATCATGTTCGACCTGCGCGGGATCACGCAGCTACTTTCGCACGCGGTGTCGTCGCGCGCCGCGGTCGATGCGTTGTCAGCAACCGTGAATACCAACGCGCTGTACGTACCGCGAAATCTGTTGCCGCCGGATCCCCACTACGCGCACACCGCGTCGATCCTGTTGGCCGCATGGGGCACGATCCTCGCCCAGACGCTGGTGTTCAGCTTCGTCGCATGGGTCGCGATCGAACGACGTCGACGACGCTAGCTGGACTGCACGAGCCTGAGACGAACGCAGAGCCGCAGGGGGCACAGCCGAAATGAGGTCTGCCCCGGCCCATCTCTGCGTGCGCTGCGCCTTGCGTGGTCCGAAGCTCAATGCGCGTGGCCGTGGCCGTGATCGTGGCCGTCGTGAGAATGACCGTGCGGCGCTTCCATCGCCGGCGCGGTCACACCTTCCGCAACCGTCATCGGATAGCCGCGGCGGTGCCACTCGTTGACGCCTTCATCGAGCACGTACGCTTTCTTGTGACCGAGCTTGATCAGCTCGTCGACCACGATGCCCGATAGATGGTGCGGACACGCGCAATACGCGATCGCCGGCACGTCCTTGGGAATCTCGGCGAGCCGCTTCATGTCGTGATACGGAATCGACACCGCGCCCTTGATGTGCGCCCGCATCCACTCGGACGGCGGCCGCGCGTCGATGATCACCATCCGCCGCTTCGCCGCGAGCTCGCGGTTGACGTGGTCGACGCTGACGAACCGATGATCGCGGATCGTGAGTGCTGCGTCTTTGGCCTTCGGGTTGATCACCAGCGGCTCTTTGCCGGTCGGTGCCGCGAGCATCGCTGCCTTCGGCGCCGTCGCCGCAAACCCGCGGACGAACGCGACCACGTCGACCAGCTGCGCGGGCGTCAGCTTGCTGGCGAACGCCTCCATCTTTGTACCCGGCCGACCGAACACCACCGCATGATGGATGAACGCATCCGAGGCGTGCTGGAGGAACTGCGCATTCGCCAGGTGCACGGCCTCGCCGCGGGTCGCAACGTCGCCGTGACACGACTTACAACTCGCGGCGTAGACCTTCGCACCGATCGCGGGATCGCCGAGCACCACCGGCGGCAGCGCTTTCGCGGCCGGTCCGAGCGAGCGCAGATATCCGACGATGTTGTCGACCGCTTGATCGGTCAGCGGTCCGCCACGCGGCTTGCCATAGCCGGCCATGGACGTTCCCGGCCGGCCCATGATGATCGAGCGTCGCAGAAACTCGTCGGTCGCGCTCTCGAGGAACGTCGGGTTGATCAGCGACGGCGCGTGATCGGCGGCGTAGCCCTTTGCGTCCTTGCCATGACACGCCGCGCATAACTGCATGTACAGCTGCTCGCCGCCCGCGAGGTCGATGGCCGGCGTCGCCGGGGTCATCGCCGGCGCTGCAGGCGAGCTCGGCGCGCTCGGCGTTGGACTTGGAGTCGCCGAGCCAGAATTACAAGCAATGACGAATCCGAGAACGAGCCACGGCGGGCGAATCGTACGCACCGCCGTGACTATGCCATCAGTGTTCGCGCCGCGCCGGTCGCGAACCAGATTTGGTTCAGCGCCGGCGATCGAATCGGTCGCGATGCTGGCGCACCCGCGAGCGATCGTGGTGGTCGTGGCGATCGCGGTGCTGAATATGCGTGGTACCGCCAGCGCGCCAGCGACCCTCGACCCAGACGTTACGACGGCCACGGCGCTCCCAGCGACCGGTGTCGTAGACGTAGCCCACGCGATGGCGCTCGTAGTGACCGCCGCGCCAAACCCAGCGACCGCCGTGCCACGCCCAGCGACCTTGAATGTAGATAAACCCGGGGCGGGCATCGTAGTACTCGACGCGCGGAGGTGGCGGGTCGGACTCGACCTCGACGGCGACCACCGGGGCAGGCGCCGAGACATAGCCGTGGGCATGTCCCCGAACGACGCAGCCACCTGCCCCCAGTGCGAGGGCCGCCACGAGCGCAAAGCTAGCAAAACGCTTTTTCATCTGCATATGTCCCTTCCTTCTCGAGCTGGTCATTGGAGCAATCTCGAGACCAAGCTCCACTGCTGGTTCTCCCAAGGGTTTTGGGCCCCTAGATGGACGGCGTAAACGAACGAGCGTGGACTCCACGCCACAGTCGACGAGTATGCCCCGTCCCCACGGTGGGGAGCTACCTGACATCCAGCACCTTCTCACCGCGTCGAAATCACAGGGTCGGGCTAGTATCGCGGCCGTGCGACTCGCCGTGGCTTTTGTCGTGATCGCAGCGAGCGGCTGCGTACGCGACACCGCCGAGCCGTTCTGCCCGGCGCTCGATCCCGGCGAGCTCGTGGTGACCGAGATCCGTGGACCGCAAGAGGATGACGACACCCTCGGCCCGTGGGTCGAGCTCTACAACGCAAGCGGCGAGGTCTCCGATCTTCGCGGTCTCACCGTCAAGTTTCGCCGCCGCGATGGCAGCGGTGACATTCCGGTGATGATCCGTAGCGAGCTCGCCGTCGACGGCGACAGCTACGCGGTTCTCGGATTGTTCCCATCCGACGCCGAGCCTGCGCACGTCAACTACGGATTCGCCGCGGACTATCACGTGACCTGGCTCGGCTCCGCGGCGATCGACGTCGAGAGCTGCGGCACGTTGATCGACCGCGTGATCTACGACCCGCTGCCTACGATGGGCAGCCTGTCGCTCGGCACGACTCCACCGTCGGCAACCGCCAATGACGTGCCGACGAACTGGTGTCCGGACGCCCTGCCGGTCGACACCGAATATCCAGGAACCCCTCAACAGCCCAACCATCCGTGTCCCTGATCGCACCGGTTCGGTGCGATCGCCGCAACAACCTCACCCATTGACCATGACTCGCCGTCTGCTCGTCTCACTCACCACGCTGCTCGCGCTGTTGCTCGCGTGCTCGCCCGTCGGCGGCCAGCGCTATTCGCGCAACCAGGCTCAGAAGTCGCTCAAGAAGCTCGAGGCTCCAGGGCTCGTTCTCGGTGAGTTTCGGATCACCAAGGTGATCGACGGCGACACCGTTAAGGTCGACGGACTCGATAGCTCGCTCCGGCTGGTCGGCATCGATGCCGAGGAGACGTTCAAGAAGGAAGCGAATCGCCGGGCGAGCGAGACCGATTTTGCCGCGTACCTGATCGAGAAGCGCGCCGGTCACAAGCGCCCGGTAAAGATCGAATCGCCCATGGGTGAAGCCGCGAAGCAGTGGGGCATCAAGTTCTTCGAGGACGTCGACGTCGTCCGGATCGAGCGCGATGACCCGACCGAGATCCGCGATCGCTACAACCGCTACCTCGCGTACGTGCTCGCGAACAAGCGCGGAGCGTGGCTCAACTACAACGTCGAGCTCGTGCGCGCCGGCATGTCGCCGTACTTTCCCAAGTACGGCTATTCGCGCCGGTTCCATCACCAGTTTCTCGACGCGCAAGCCGAGGCCAAGGCGGCCAAGCGCGGGATCTGGGCGCCCGGCGCGATGGCCGCGAATGACTACCCGGAGCGCGAAGCGTGGTGGATGGCGCGCGGGGCGTTTGTCGACGAGTTTCGCAAGGCCGCGGCCACCAAGCCGAACTATGTCGAGCTGACCCGATGGGATGCGATGAATCAGATCGAGCAAATGATCGGCAAGGAAGTCGTCCTGCTCGGGACCGTCAATCGCGTGAGCTATGGCCAGAAGGGACCGAGCCGGGTCACCTTGGCGCGCGGATTCTCGAGCGACTTTCCGTTGATCTTCTTCGACCGCGATGTGCTCGGGACCTCGGGCCTCGTCGAATGGGAGGGCGAATTCGTGGAGGTGACTGGAGTGCCGACGCTCTACGAGAACAAGCACACCCACAAGAAACAGCTGCAGATCGTGGTCGACCGAGCCAGTCAGATCCGACTGTCCGCAGTGCCCGGGTTGGTTGCCCCGACCACCCAAGTGTCGTCTCCGTGACCAACGTTACGCCGTGTGGGACGCAGCGTGCCGATCATTCGTGCAGCGGCGACGATTTCGATCGTAAAACCGGGGTGATGATTGGCGCGGCCGCTGCGACGACGATGACCGCGATGACCGCGATGACCGCGATCGCCGCCGTCGCGATCGCCGTCGCTGGCTGTGGCCCGAGCGCGCCCACCACGGGTTGCCGCGACAGCATCCTTCCCGGAGATCTGGTGATCACCGAGGTGTTCGCGGACTACGTCGCGCCGATGGGTTCGAGCGGCGTGGACGATGGTAAGGAATGGTTCGAGATCTACAACGCGTCCGACGAGCCGATCGAGCTCGACGGCCTCACGATCGTCCACAGCCGTCCCGACGGCACCAAGCCGAGCTCGCACGAAGTCGGCTCGGTAACGATCGCCCCCGGCCAATTCCTCACGCTCGGCAACTCGGCGAAGGATCTCCTGCCGCCGTACATCGACTACGGCTACATGGCCGATCTCGGCGAGCTCTACAACAGCAATGGCGGCATGCTGGCGCTGTCGTGCAGCGACACCGAGATCGATCGCGCGATCTACGACACCGTGAAGCCCGGCCACTCGCGCGAGCTCACCTCCGCGCAGCCGCCCGATTACACGCTCAACGACAACGCCGTGAACTGGTGCCAAGCGAACGACACCGAGTTCGACAACGGCAACTTCGGCACGCCTGGCGCCGACAATGATTGTCTGCCGATCGTGATGGGGCAATGCAACGATGGCGACATCACGCGCGACGTCATGGTCCCCACCGCCGGCAGCTTGGTGATCACCGAGGTCATGCCGTCGCCCGATGCGGTGAGCGACACCGTCGGCGAATGGTTCGAGGTCAAGGCACTCGCGCCGGTCGACCTCAACGGAATCGGGCTCGATCGAGTCGACGACAACCTGAACCCGGTCGTGTTGACGTCGAACGTCTGCATGCATCTCGAGCCTGGTGACTACGCGGTATTCGCTGCCTCGCTCGACTCGCTGATGAACGGTGGCCTCGAGGTTGCGGGCAAGTTCAACTTCACGCTGGTCGGTGGGTCGGCGTCCGAGCCCGGCGACGTTCGGATCACCGCGGGCAGCACGATCGTCGATTCGATCACGTGGACGTCGGCGCGCAACGGCAAGTCGCTCGCGCTCGATCCAGATCTTACCGACGCGACGGCGAACGACGTCGAGGCGAACCTGTGCGATGGCGAGACTGTCTACAACACGGCCGGAGATCCGCCGAAGAGCGACTACGGCACGCCAGGCGCACAGAACGATCAGTGCCCGACGATCGCGCCACCCGACATGTGCGACGATGGTGGGCTCCGCGCGATCGCGAAGCCTGCGGCTGGCCAGCTCGTGATCACCGAGGTGTTGCCGAACCCGGGCAACTGCGAAGGCTGCAGCGACTCGACGCGCGAGTGGTTCGAGATCACCAACATCGGTCCCGGTGCGTTCGATCTCAACGGTCTCGGTCTCGCACGTCCAGGCATGACGGCCAACGTGATCAACTCCACCCCGTGCTTGTCGATCCCGGAGGGTGGCTACGCGTTGTTCGCGCGGTCCAAGCTCGCCGCCGAGAACGGGGGACTTCCGGCCGTCGACGCGACGTTCACGTTCAACCTCGTCGACTCGAGCGGCAGCAGCGTCGAGGTCCGCGATGGCGACGCCGTGCTCGACGTGATCACGTGGACGTCGGCGACCAGCGGGGTGTCCAAGCAGCTCGATCCCGATCAGTTCACCACGACGGCGAACGACATGACGGACAACTTCTGCGTTGGTGCGGCGCCCTACGGCGATGGCACCAACATGGGTACGCCGCGCTCCGCGAACGCCCAGTGCCCGCCTTGAGATTCGCGCCGGCAGCGGCGTTCGCCGGCTGCATGCTCGCGGTCGGCTGCGACAGCGGCTCGGCGTGCGGCCCGACCGAAGCCACGGTCACCCGGATCATCGACGGCGACACCGTCGAGCTCGACAGCGGCGAGACCATCCGCTACCTGCTGGTCAACACGCCCGAGACCACGGGCGGCAAGAACGAGTGTTACGGCAGCAATGCCGTGCAGTTCAACACCGACCTGGTGCTCGGCAAGACCGTCGAGCTTACCTACGATACCGGGTGCACCGATCGATTCGATCGGCTGCTCGCGTATGTCTCGGTAGCCGGCCAAGAGGTCAACTCACTGCTGATCGAGCGCGGCTACGGTTGCGTGCTTCACATCGCGCCCAACGGCGACGACCGCATCGACGAGCTCGAAGCGCTCGAAGCGGCGGCCAAGGCCGCGGGCCGCGGGCTGTGGGGCGCGTGCGATCCTATTCCGTGTAACTGAGCGGCTATTCCTCGCACGCCTCCAGGTCGATGGAAGTGGAGCGGCTCCCGTGCAACTTGGTTGCCGACCGTGCGCTCAGCGATCTCACGTGGTTACTGTGGCGACTCCGCGTGCCTGGCTACTGCGTTGATTCCGTCACATGCCGCGCGAATCCGTGGTGTTGCGACGTTCGCGACAGCCGTCAAACGTATGCGCACGACCGTCGGCAGCATCGTTGAGAGGTGCCAGCCAGTGTGAGTAGCCGCTCGGTCACCGCCTACACGAGAGTGCGCGCCATGCGCTCATCGCTGTTCGTCGCGGGTGTGTTGATGGTGGCTGCCTGCGGGACAAAGTCCTCGAAGGCTCCAGTGCAGGAGTCCATCGTGTCGAAGGCGGCGGCCGAGCCGAGCACGGCAGACTGCAAGGCGCTGCTTCACAAGGCCAGCACCGACACCGCCAACGCGAACATCGCCCGCAAGGCAGAGATCGATCGTTGTACCCAGAGCTATCTCCACATCGAGCTGCTCGACTGCGTGCTCAAGCTGGCCGATGCCAACGGGTGTCTCGACGCCGTGCTGGCGTACAACAGCGCGCATAGCGATGAAGCGATCGGCGGCATCGAGCTAGCCGAGGCCGAGAACATCGGGCCCACGGCGCCGCACCCCGATGACCCAGGGTTCGATGACGCCGACGATGTTCCGCCGGGCGTGGCAATGGCGGTCCACGAAGGTACGCCGCCCAAGACCGGGACCGCCGAAAAACCAGCGTCCAAGCCAGCCGCCAAGCCGAAGGCCCAGCCGACGAATCCGGTCATCACGCTGAACACTGGCGACGCCACCTGCGATGCGTTCCTCTCGACGATCAATCGCTGCGAAGGACTCGCCGAGCAGACCCGCACGCAGCTCGCCTCGCGCCTCACCAGTGTATTTCAGGGCTGGGCAGCGATGCCCGAATCCCGTCGCGAGCTGCTGGTGTCCGCATGTCACGATGGTCGAGCGCTGCTCAACCGCCAACCGTGTGACAAGACCCTCGATCAAGCGATGAGCGCCGTCGCGACAAAGTAGTCGCGATCGCAATCCGCGCGAAATCACTGAGCCGATGCGGTGGATCGCGCTCCGAGATTTTTCTCGCCAACGGTTTGTCGCCGGGCGGCGTATAGACCTTCGATGTCCGGCTTCCACAACATCGAAGCGCTGCTCAGCGAGCAGGCGTGGATGAAGCGCGTCGCCCGGAGCTTGGTCGGCGCGGGTGGTGCCGACGACCTGGTCCAGGAGACGTATCAAGCGGCGCTGAAGGCGCCACCCAAAGCGGATCGGCCGATCCGGCCGTGGCTGGCGAGCGTGCTTCGCAACCGCGCACACACGCGGTGGCGAGGCGATCAACGCCGTGATCAGCGCGAACAGGCGATCGAGCCGACTGCACCGGAGACGCCGCTCGATCACGCAACGATTCTGCAGACCCAGACGCTGCTGTGCGAAGCGTTGCGCGATCTCGCCGAGCCATTTCGAGCGACGCTGTTCGCGCACTACTACGAAGACAAATCGCTGGCAGAGATCGCACGCGAGCACGGCGTCCCCGAGGGAACGGTTCGCTGGCGACATCGTGAAGGGCTCGCGCGCATTCGCGCCGAGCTCGATCGCAGCCCGGGAGGACGCAGCGCATGGCTCGCGGCTCTCGTCCCGCTGTGCCCACCAAGCCCGCCGGCCGCGCCGCTCGCAGCGCCGGTCGCCGCCGGCATCGGAAAGGTTCTCCTCGTGAAGAAGCTACTCGCGATTGCGGCGGCCCTTGTGGTCGCGATGGTGATCCTGTTCGTCGCATTCGGCGTCCGGACCGAGCCACCGGACCGTGCTCCTGCAAACCCGGTCGCGACCAAGCGCTACAGCTCTGGATCTCCCGTCGATGACAGGACCCGACGAACGCCCGCTGCGGCTGACATCGTCGGCAGGCTGCGGCTCGAAGGCCAAGTTGTCGACGGCAACACCGCGCCGCTGGCCAATGTCCGCGTGACGCTCGACGTGATGCCTCCGCGCACCGCAACGACCGAAGCCGATGGCAGCTTCGCGTTCGAAGGGCTCGGCGAAGGCAACTATGCGCTGGTCGCGTCGCTCGGTCAGCTTGCCACGGCGGTGTCGACAGACTGGCTCACGGCGACGAGCGATCCGGTGCAGATTCGGATGATCGCGGGCGGCGCCGTCGAGTTGTCCGCCGTAGACGAGCAAGGCGGTCCGATCGCAGGTGCGCGCGTGGTGCCGCGAGCGCGAGCGCAGCAAGGCGGTGCCGAAACCACGACAGCGCTACTCACCAACGACGGCGGGATCCTAGCGATCAATCCGGTCTCACCGGGCGCGGTCTGGCTCACGGTTTCCGCCGATGGCTTTGCGACGATGAACGTCCACACGGACGCCGGCGGACCGGGGACCGTGGCTCGAGTCGTCGCTCGGATGGTCAAAGGCAGCGCGCTCGCGGGTCGTGTTGTCGACGAGACCGGTGCCGCCATCAAAGGCGCCAAGCTCGCAGCGACGCGCGCCGGCGACCTTCGCTTCACGTGGGCCACCAACGCGACCTCGGACGACACCGGGGCATTCAGGTTCTCAGCGCTGTCGCCGGGTGAATACTTCATCCAAGCGCGCGACGAAAATTTTCAGCCCGCGACCAGCCGGGTAGTGATCTCGACGGATCGATCGCCCGATCCAATCGTGCTCACCATGAAGCGCGGCGCGGAGCTGTTCGGTCGCGTGACCGACCCGTCAGGTGCACCTGCCAAGGCAGCCGAGGTTCGGATGACGCGATCGGATCAGTCCAGTCCCGACGTCACTCTCCCAGATAAGCCCGACAAGATCGTGATCACCGATCACCAGGGCCAGTTTCGTGCCGCTGGGCTGTTTCCCGGCCGCTACAACGTGGTGGCGCAACGCGGGCCTGCAGGTAGCCGCGTCTCGGTCGTGGACCTCGCCGCAAAGCCGACCTCGCTCGAGCTCGTGTTATCCGAGCTCGCGACGATCGTCGGGACCGTGGTGTCGCAAAAAGGTGAGTCGATGCCCGAGGTGACCGTGAAGCTCACCAACGCGCTCGGCGACAGCAACTTCACCCAGCTCGCAACCACCGACAACCGAGGAGGATTTCGATTTGGTGCGTTACCGGCCGGCGCGTATCGAGTTGCCGCACTCCAGACCGGCATGATCAACCATGGAGCGACGGCTCACGTTCTCGCGGGTGATCAGAACGTCCGGATCGCTCTGCCGGCTGCTGCGCGGATCACAGGCCGACTCGTGCTCGAGACCGGCGGCCCGCCTCGCCATGCGGTGATCATCTGTCCTCCGATCCGAGTTCCTGCAGCCGCCGATGGCACCTTCGTGCTCGACAATCTCCAACCCGACACCACGTTTCTGTTCGCGCTCGGTGACGGATTCGGCGAGCAATCGCTGCCAACGCTCGAGCTCTCGCCCGGTGAGACGAGGAACCTCGGCGATATAGTCGTGCGCCCGGGTCACACCGTCCAAGGCATCGTGCTCGACGAGACCGGCAGGCCGACTCCGGGCGCGACGGTTTCGGTGCGCCAAGATCGCGACAACTCGGATCCAGCGCAGCGCTTTGCAATCAGCGGAAGCGACGGCACGTTCAAGCTCGAGCACGTCGGGTCGGAGACCGGCACGATCGTCGTCTACGCAACGCATCCGCAGGCGGGTCGGTCGCGCGCGACCCAACGCGATGAACTGGACTAGGTCGCATTCGAACCAGTGACGACTGCTCACGCGTGTCGCGGATCACACCGAGATCGTGGCGGTTCTCGTCGAGCGAACATGCTGCTCGCGGTGACCTGCATTTTTTCGCCAACGGTGGCTGGAGCGGGGGCGTATAGAGCGCGAAATGGCCGCAGTTCACGACATCGAAACACTGCTCTCGGAGCAGGCGTGGATGAGGCGCGTCGCACGAAGCTTGGTCGGCGACAGCGCTGCGGATGACTTGGTTCAAGACGCCAACCAAGCAGCACTGCGCTCGCCACCGGATGCGGATCGGCCGGTCCGTCCGTGGCTCGCGCAGGTCTTGAAGAACCGTGCACGAACGATCTGGCGGGGCGATCAGCGCCGCCACCACCGAGAAGCAGCAGCGCCGGCGCCGGCGAATGACGCGACTCCGTTAAATCAAACAGCCGTGCTCCAAACGCAGACGCTGCTATGCGAGGCGCTGCGCGATCTCGACGAACCATTTCGCAGCACGCTGTTCGCGCACTATTACGAAGACAAGTCGCTCGCCGAGATCGCTCGCGAACAAGGCGTTCCCGAGGGAACCGTGCGGTGGCGACACCACGAAGGGCTCGCGCGAATCCGCGCCGAGCTCGATCGCAGCCCCGGCGGCCGCAACGCATGGCTCGCCGCGCTGGCTCCCCTCTACACACCGAGCGCACCGCCGACCGCGGTGGTTGTGCTGGGAAAGGTCTTGCTCGTGAAGATTCTCGCCGCAATTTCGATCGCGATCGCCGCGATCGTCGTGCTCATCGTGGCGCTCGGTGACGACAGCGCCGCAACGACTCAGCCGGTGTCGTCGACAGGCAGCGCCGCTCCGACGAAGCGGTTTAGCCGCCCGACTAAAGCCGAAGCTGGGGCCCATGCCCCGGCGTCGGAAGCGGTCGGCGAGCTCCGGCTCGAAGGTCAGGTCGTCGATCCGAATGGCGCGCCGGTCGGCGGCGCCGACGTGGTGCTACGGCTCGATCCGCCGCGCTCGACGAAGACCGAAGCCGACGGCAGCTTCGCATTCGATCAGCTTGCCGAACAGGGCTACGCCCTGGTGGCGTCGACCGACAGCTACGTCAGCGACGTCGTCAATCATGGACTGACGGCCACTAGCGATCCCGTGCTGATCAAGCTGACCGGTGGCGGCGCCATCGAGCTCGCGGTGCTCGACGAGCATGACCGCCCGATCGTGGGTGCGACCGCGTCGGGGTGGTCGCTCGCCAAGTCGTCACGCACGACAAACGACAAGGGCACAACCGTGATCGCCCCGGTGGTCCCGGGCTACACGTTGTTCGACGTGCATGCACCCGGCTTCCATCCGACTCGCGTCGCGACCGAAGCCGGCGGGATCGGCTCGGTCGCCCACGTGATCGCGCGCATGCAGCGCGGCGTTGCGGTGTCCGGCCGGGTCATCGATCGCACGGGCCACGGACTCGCCGGCGTGGAGGTGACCGCCCAGCTCGCAGATCAAGCCCTTGAGCGGGGCCATAGCGTCAAGACCGACGACGACGGTCGTTTCGCGTTTCAGGCGCTCGCGGCCAACAGCTACACGATCTCTGCCGCCGACGGCGCTCATCAACCGGCGCACGTCCCGCTGGTGGTCAGCGCTCGCTCGCCCAAGCCCATCACGATCACGATGGAGAACGGGTTGGAGATCCGCGGTCGCGTCGTCGACAGCGCGAAGCGACCCGCCCTTGGTGCGTCGGTGTTCGTCATGAACCCCCGCTCGAGCTCATTGCTTCCTGCCGCCGTCGTCAAGACCGATCGCGACGGGCGCTTCACAGCGGGCGGCTTGATGCCCGGTGGCTACCGCGTATCAGCGAAGGCACGGACGGAGTCGAGCTTGCCTAGCGACGTCCAGGTCACCGACCGCAGCACCGAGCTCGAGCTCGCCTTGTCGCAGGTAGGCACGATCAGCGGCCGAGTCGTCAACGACCGCGGCGAGGCTGTTCCCGACGTGCCGGTCATGGTGATCCCCGACGTGCTTGCAGGTGAGAAGCTTTCGTTCACCGCCAGCGGCCATGAGATCACCGACGGTGATGGAGGGTTCACGTTTCGAGGACTGAGCGATGGTGCGTTTCGCGTGCTGGTCGACGGCGGCTTCAAACAAGGCCTGAGCGCGCTCGGCGTGCCGGCGCAGACCGGCGCAACAAACGTCACGGTCGTGTACCCCAGCCTTGCGCGGCTGCGCGGAAAGATCGTGCTCGAATCGGGTGAACCGCCGCGCAACGCGCAGATCCGAGTTGGAACGCGAGGCACCCCTACGGCCCCGGATGGCAGCTTCGCGCTCGATCAGGTCGAGGCCGGCACGGGAGCCGTCCGCGTGCAAGGTGAGCAGTTCGAACCGACCGAGCTGGCGGACGTCACCTTCACCGCCGGCGGAACGACGGATGTCGGGGTGATTCGAGTCAAGCCGGGCCGGCGTATCACGGGAACGGTGGTCGATCACAACGGCCGTCCCGTCGAGGGCGCGATCGTTCAAGCCGCGAAGCGTGTCCGCGGATCGGCCGATCGCTCCGATCCGACCGACCGACATACGGTCACCGACGAACATGGCGCGTTCGTGCTCGACCACCTCGCGAGTGACAAGCTCGCCGTACAGGCAGAGCATCCCACCAAGGGACAATCGCCTGGAGTGACGGTGGATGCAGCGACCACCACGGTCGCTGTTTCGCTCGTTCCGTTCACGACGATCCGTGGCAAGGTAACGCGAGCCGGCACCGCCGTCTCGGGCGCGTACGTCGCCGCGACGACGGTGAACACATCGAGCGATCAACGAACGGCAACGGGGCCGGATGGATCGTTCGTGATCACGAAGGTGCTCGCAGGACAGGTTCGGGTCGAAGCCACCAATAACGAAGCGTTCTCGATCTTGAGCGGCGAGGCTGCGGCGAAGGCCACGGTGGATGCACGCCCCGGGGTCACGACCACCGTGAATCTCGAGCTCCCGAGCAACGGGAGCAGCGTGGAGGTTCGAATCGAGCCATTGCCGGGAGCCAACGTCGACATGGCGCTGCTCGCACTCGCGCCGGGAACCGTTCAGGCACGGGTTGTGAATGATCTAAAGCACATCGATAACGCTGCGTCCGCGCTTTGGGCAAAGGGGACACCGTCGACGAAGTTTCCGGAAGTCGAGCCGGGTAGCTACACGCTGTGCGGCGCGCCGGTCACCGGGCTGACGATCGAACAGATGTCTCGCGCCGGGGACAAGTACGACGACAAGCTGATCGTCGTCTGCAAACCAGTGACGGTCGCGGCGGGCATGCAGCGGGTCACGCTCGAGCTGCCGACCATGCAGCCGATCGACGCAAAGTGATCCACCAAGATTGGCGCGCATTGCGCTAGCTCGGAAACCGAACCCGGTCACAATGCGCGCGATGGCAAGCGCGAACACGACGTGGAAGGTCCTGCCGCATCGGCCGATCGAAAAGCTCTCGGATCGGTTGTGGCGCGTCGAGGGCGACACCGGTCTGGGCAAGCTCAAGCGCGTGATGGCGATCGCGAGGCGAGCTGATGACCGGCTGGTGATTCACAACGCGATCGCGCTTGGCGACGCGGAGATGGCCGAGATCGACGCGTGGGGCAAGGTCGCGATGATCGCCGTGCCGAACGCATATCACCGCATGGATGCCAAGGTGTTCGCCGATCGCTACCCCGATGCCGAGCTCGTTTGCCCGGCTGGCGCGCGAGCGCGCGTCGAGAAGGTCGTCAAGGTCGCGCGTAGCTTCGACGCAATCGCTGCCGACGACATCGTGTCGTTCGAGGACTTCGAAGGCACCAAGCAGCGCGAGGGCGCGATGATCGTCCGCGGCAACGACGGCACGAGCATCGTGCTCAACGACATGTTGTTCAACATGCCGCACGCCTCCGGGTTCGGCGGTTTCATCATGAAACATGTCACCAAGTCATCGGGCAGCCCTCGCGTGTCGCGGCTAGCGAGAATCGCGTTCGTCTCGGATCGAGCGGCCGTCCGCTCGCACTTCGAGCGGCTAGCCGCGGTGCCCGACCTGCGCCGGATCGTGGTCTCGCACCACCTCGTGATCGACGAGAATCCCGCCGGGGCGCTGCGCGAGGCGGCCGCGGCGTTGTAGCCGATCACGCCCCGGTGTTAGCTTCAGCCGGATGTCCGCTCGCTGGCTATCCGCGATCGCCATGATGCTGATCAGCGGCACCGCGGCCGCGATTCCTTACGAGACGTTCATCGACATCAACGACCAGGCCGATCTCGAAGATCTGCTCGCATCCGGCGACATCAGCGACGACACCTACGAAGAGCTGCTCGACCTGCTCGGCACCGGCGTCGACCTCAACACCGCCGATCGCGCCGAGCTGTACACACTGCCGAACCTCACCTACGAGGACGTCGACAAGATCATCGCGTTTAGGACCGCGCAGAACGGGATCACCGATCCCGCGGCGCTCGTGGCGGCAGGCGCGCTGACCGAGGACAAGTTCCTCGCGATCGCGTCGTTCCTCGTGGTCGAGCCGACCGGACCCAATGCGTGGGCGTTGCATGGCACCGCACGGTTCTACACCCGCTGGACGGTCACCGACCGCGTGTTGCCGCCGACCGCGCTGCGCGTCGAGGTCACCGCGCAGAAGCACTTCCACGCCGGCCTGCTCGCGATGACGACGCGCCAGCGGATCGGCGAGCCGATCTACGATCCGAATCGCGACGCGCTGATCGCCGAGCCCGCGGACTATGGCTACCGCGTGCCGAAGGCCTACGCGCGCTGGGAGGACGACCGGTTCGCGGTGATCGGCGGCAGCTTCCGTGCCGGCTTTGCTCAACGCTTGGTGTTCGATAACACCGGTCGCTACACGCCGAACGGCATCACCGACGACATCCAGCTCTACTACTACCAAGATCTGTCGCGAAGCTGTGTCGAGTCCGGCGGCGAGCTCGCCGAGTCGCCGTGCGCAGGTGCCGCGAACGACGAGTACATCACGCCCGACTTTCGCGCCCGCGAAGGCCTGCTCGGCGTCGCGGTCGGCGCCAAGCAGATCGATCTCAGCGCCGGATGGCTCCAGCTCTATGCCTGGGGCTCGACCGCGCGGCGATCGATCTACCAATACGAGCTGGTCGATCGCGGCAAGTGCGCCGATCCGCATGACAACGACGATCCGGCGTGCGACGCGCCGACGGTCTACGTACGACCCGATGGCGATCGGCTGACGCCGACGACGCAGTTCGCCTATCAGACCCTGCCGAACGTGTTTCTCGAGAAGCTCGTCGGCGTCAACGCGTCGTATTTCGCGGACCGCCGCAACTCGATCGGCGTCACTGGTTACCTCGCCAACGAGCTCAATTTGATCGATGGCATCGAGCTCGATACCCAAGAATGGGCGCGGCTGCCCACCGGCCGCACGTTCGGCGCTGCCGGCGCCAACTTCTCGTTCGGACGCGGCTGGCTCGACGTGTTCGGCGAAGCTGCGATCAGCTACGACAAATCCCCCGCGTTCGGCGCGGTCGCCGGGGGCGGCGGACCCGCGGGCATCTTGCGCGTCACCGCATCGCGCACCAAGGAAGAGCTCGAGCTGGTGGCACGCTACTACAGCCCTGACTACGCCAATCCGTATGCGCGTCCGATCGCTCAATTCGACGAGCTCGACGGCCAGCGGGCTCGCGACGAGATGGGCATGCGACTGCGCTATCTGCGGGCCGACAAGCGGCTTCGGCTACGCGCGCAGGCGGACGTCTGGGTACCGCCATCCACGCTGCGCGACGGCGAAAACGCCCAGCCGCGGCTCGATACCTACGCGCGTGCCGACGTCCGAACCCACCACGAGCTATGGCTCGGGCTGTGGCTGCGCTACCAGGACAAGGGGTTATTCGAGGGGGACGAGGACACGATCACGCTGTGCTTCGAGACCTCGGACGAAGAAACCGAGACCGGCGAAACGATTCCGTGCTCGGGTCGCGCATTGACGACACAAGCGCGCGCTCGCTACCAGCCGATGCGGGCTCTCGCGCTGACCCTCGCCGGCCAGTATCGACTGCTCGATGATGGCGGGCTGTCGACGACCTCGCTGCGCTCTGACATCTCGACGTGGGCGATCGGCAACTGGCAGGTCGATCGCAATCTCCGGCTGCGCGGCCGCGTCCGCTATCGTGACGAAGCGATCGAGAAGTGGGGATATCTCGAGGCGTCCTTGTTCGCATCGGTCGACGGCACGGTACGGCTGCGCGACCGCGACTGGCTCCGGCTGCGTGCAGACTTCAAGCAGTGGCTCGACTCGCGCGCGAGCACCGACGACCGCTCGCCCAACCCCGAGCTGACGTTCTGGCTGACCTACGAAGCGCGGTTGTGACGCAGCTGTGACCGCCGGTGCGTCGCAGGTACCCGGGCTTCGGCGCACGCTCGTGATGGGATCGAAAACCACGATGTGGTGTGGCTAACCGGTGCCGCGGATGCGAGCATCGAAACCATCGCGTCCCGCCGCCAAGGAATGACATGTCACTAACCACGATCCTCGTTGGCTGTGATCTCTCCGAGGGAAGCGACCAGGCACTCGCGCGTGCGATCGCGCTGGCCGAGCTCCACCGCGCCAAGCTCGTGCTGGTTCATGCCGAATCCGACGACGCACCGATGCAGGACGTCGACAACGAGATGCTCGAGCAGCTGAGCGAGGTGTCGGCGGCGATGCGCGCAGAAGAAGCCGTCCAGGTAACCGAGCGGCTCGCCGCGGTGCACACCCGCGGCATCGTCGCCGAGGTGCGCAGTCGGGTCGGCCCGCCGGGCGAAGTGCTCGCGACCGCTGCGGTGGAGCTCAACGCCGAGCTGATCGTCGTCGGCACCCACGGCCGAACCGGGATCTCGCGGTTCTTGCTCGGCAGCGTGGCCGCCGAGGTCATTCGCAACGCTGCGTGTGACGTGCTGGTGTGCCGCGGGCCTTCACCGATCGCGCCGTTTCAGCGGCCGCTGGTGGCTACCGACTTCTCGACCGTGGCCAACAAGGTGCTCGAGCACGCTGCCCGACTGTCGTCACCTCAGGTGCCGATCGAAGTGATTCATGCCTGGCAGCTCCCCGTCGGGTCGTGGGGCGCGAGCCTGCTCGGCCAGGCGCGATTCCCGTGGTCCACGGTCCGCGACGCGGTGTTGTCGTCGGCAAAGGCGCAGGCGGACAAGCTGATCGCTAGCCATCCGCTCGGCCCTCGGTTGCATGTCGAGCTGACCCAGGGTCCTGCCCCATCGGTGATCACCCACGCCGCAGAGCGCGGCAGTCACGATCTGATCGCGGTCGGTGCCCACGGTCATCGCGGCGTCCGGCGGCTCCTGCTGGGCAGCGTCGCCGAGAGCACGGTGCGTCATTCGCCGTGCTCGGTGCTGGTCGTTCACCACGACCCGAAGCCTGGCGCCAAGACCTGACGCCGGCTCCGACGGGCGCGTTGCGGGTACCTGGGGTGCGCGCCCCGGCCCGCGCTCGAGCTTATTCGCCGCCTTCGAGCGTGAGCGCGGCGATCTTGTTGTCTTCCTTGGCGGCGTCGTCGGCGCCGGGAAGCGATTTCTTCTGCTCGGTGATGTTCGGCCACGTCGTGACCGAGCCCGCCTGGCCCTTGAGGTTGGCCGGCCACGACGCCGTGTCGACGTCACCCGCCGGCTTCGCACCACTGACCAGCGCGTTGATGTCTTTGTAGATCGCCCACTTCGTCGGGAGCTCGCTCTCCTCGAAGATCGCGGTCGTCGGGCACTCCGGCTCACAGGCACCACAATCGATGCACTCGTCGGGATGGATCGCGAGCGAGTTCTTGCCCTCGTAGAAACAGTCGACCGGACACACCGCCACGCAGTCGGTGTATTTGCACTTCACGCACGGGTCAGCCACGACATATGCCATGGGCGGGAATCTAGCCATAACCCCGGCCCCCCGGAAGGCGTGGACGCAAGGATTCCGAGGGTGCAAAGTGTCGCCCCATGAAGTGGATGGCACTGCTCCTTCTCGTCGCCGGCTGCCAGCGCAACGAGGCGAACAAACAGCCCGCGGCAACCGCCTCAGCGTCGACCCCGACCACCGTGGGCACGGCCGGATCGCTCGCGTCACCCCCAGCGTCGCCGGTCGACTACAAAGCGGACATCGAAGCGCTCTGCGATGTCATCCAGCGGTCGGGTGCCGGCGAGGATGATGCCCGTACGTTGACCACGGCCAACTGGCTTGCCGCCAACCTCAAGACCCAGGAATCTCGCCAGTTCCTGGTGAAGATCCAACCACTGACCGGGATTCCGAAGGCCGACGCGCTCGACGCCGAAGCCAAGCGCGTCGGGCTCGACGGCTGCGCGCTCGCGGCCATGTGGCGCGAGCCGGCCGCGCCGTAGCGCGACTTAGCGCGACTAATTGCGCTTGGTCGCCTCGAGGAACTTCTCCTCGAGCGAGGCGCCTTCCTTGACCGAGCGCGGAACCAACCCTGACTTCGCCAGCTCGACGACCAGCTGGCCGATCAGCTGCTCTTGGTTCTGTCCCGCCGGCGGCGTGATCGACAGATTGTATTCGCCCTGGGTGTCGACGTTGACCGCGGTCACCCCGGGCTGCGCTTTGAGCAGTCCAACTTCTTGCTCGTTCAGCTTGCGGCCGAACGTCATGCGGACGACGCCCTGGCTCGAGGTCAGCTCCGCGACCGACTTGCACTCGACCAACTTGCCGTTGTCGAGGATCGCCACGGCCGAGCACATCTCCTGAATCTCGGCGAGGTTGTGCGACGAGATCACCAGCGTCGCGTGCGCCTTCGCCTTGATCTCGTTGATCAGCCCGCGCATCGCCGCCGCGTTCACCGGATCGAGTCCGGCGGTCGGCTCGTCGAGCACGATCACTTCGGGATTACCCATGAACGCCTGGGCGATCCCCAACCGCTTGGTCATGCCGTGAGACAACGCTCGCGCATTCTTCTTCTGCGCATCGAGCAGACCGACCATCGTCAACACCCGGGTCGCTTCATCCACCGCCTGCGCCTTGGTCATGCCGTTGAGCCGAGCAAAGAACTCGAGCTGCTCGCGCACGGGGACGTTGGACTGGAATAGCGCATCCTGCGGCAGGATCGTGAGCCGGCCGCGCAGATCGCCGACGCGCGCGACGTCGATGCCCAGGACTTGGATCGCGCCCGCCGCGGGCTTGAGGAAATTGGCGATGATCGAGAACAGGGTGGTCTTGCCGGCGCCGTTCGGGCCGAGCAGGCCGAACACCGAGCCCGCCGCGATCTCGAAGCTGACGTTGTCGAGCGCCTTCTGTTTGCCGAAGATCTTGGAGACACCTTGAACGGAGATCGCGGCGGTCATAGGTCTCGCTTCGAAAAATGGCGGAACCCGGCAAACAGCGTCAGCGCCGCGAACCCGAGCATGATCGCGATGCCGCCGAACAACTGCGGCCCGATCGGCATCAACAGCCAGTACTTGAAGCCCCACGGCGTCGCGTACTGCAAGTACTTGGCGTGCTCGTTGATGTTTCCAGCCATCATGACGAGCAGCGGAAACATGTACGCGATCAGCAGTGCGATCACGAGGGAGCCAAACGGCGAGTCGATCGACGCCGAGATCCACGAGCACAGCGCTACATACGGCAACGCGAATACGAGCATCCGCAGATAACCCTGCGCGAGCCACAGCAGCATGTCGCTTGGCGAATACGCCGGGATCTTGACGGCCATGTAGATCCCGACGATCACGTACAGTCCCGCAAACACTACCGCGGTAAACACGAACGTCCCGAGGAACCGGCCCAGAAAAATATTGGGCCGCTCGGTGCGTATCAACAAGAACCGAAGGCCTCGACTGGCGATATCACCTGACGTCTGGTTGAAGCCGCCGAGGCACGCGAGCAGCGGTGTGATTAGAAACAACAGTCCTAAGATCGCCGACACCGCCGCCGGATGGTCAACGGTCAAGTAGTCGAGCTGCTCCGGCGACGGATCCATCGCCCAGTCGATCACCTTGCGGGTCATCTGGGTGATCTCACGGGTCATTTCATCGGTGACACGTGCCTTCTCGGCATCGCTGAGGTTCATCCGATCGGCGAGCTTCTCGGTTTCCTCGAGCGGAGAGATCACGATGCTCGCGAGCGTCAACCCGAGCACCAAGGTGAGCAGCATTGACACGAGGCCCGCGCCGCCGCGGATCCCATGACGAATCGAGTGACCGGCGATCAGCCGGAGATGAGGCTTTCTAAGCATCGCTGCAGCGCCCGCGCTAATTGACGAGATCTTCTTTGAACGTGCCGTTGATCAGGATCAGCGTGAGCACGGGGTAGATGATGCCGATGATCGTCATGATGCCGAACGAATCCTTGACCATCGCGAGACTGACCACCGTGCTCAGTAGCGAAGCCACCGCATAACCGTTTCCAAGGGTGCGCCCTAGAAACCGTTTCTGCTTCAGATAGCCGACTCCGGACGCAATCATCAGGATTGTGGCGACCACTCCGATCAATAGTTGGACGATGAGGGCGGTGCTGCTCACCCCAGCCTTCGACATCTCTCGCGACATCCCGCCAGGGTCTGCGGATTCGACGATCCCAAATGCCGCGACGATGAGCATGAGACCGATCGCACCAAGCCCACCGAACACGAAGTTGAGAACCGCCAACGCTGTGAGACCACCAGGACGCTTTCCTTCAGCCATTGAGACCCCCTTGGGTTGCAGTAATAGAACTCTAAACGGCTGCCGTTGTAGCAACCGTTTTACGCGCGGCAATTAATCGTTAGATCTCGTATCGCTATCCTTGACAACACGTGGTGGGTCCAGGTCGGCGCTCGCCACGTTGAACGGTGCCGGCTCGATGCCGAATCGATGTTCGATCAGTGAATGCAACCCATAGATGATCGGTGTGACACCGATCGCCGCGGTGAGCTTGATGAGGTACGAGGTGACCACCATCGTCACGTACTGCTCGAGCGTGACGTTTCCATAGAACGCGAGCGCCGTGATCACCGTGGTGTCGATCAACTGCGAAACCGCGGTCGAGCCGGTCGCGCGAAGCCACAGAAACCGATTGCCGGTCGCGCGCTTGAGCACGAAGAACACCGAGATGTCGACGAGGTTAGCGATCAAGAACGCCACCATCGATGACAGCTGGATCCGTGTCGCCTGGGTGAACACGGGATCGAAGTGATCGGACGTCACGCCGTTCCAGCCATCGAGCTTCGTGAATGACGCCCACGGCAGAGCGCCCGCTACATAGATGATGACGAACGTCAGCGCTACCATCACGAACGCGATGAACGTCACCCGGCGAATCACCGCACGACCGTAGAACTCGTTGAGAATGTCGGTGAGGATGAACGTGATCGGAAACGCGAGCTGACCGACCGAAAACACCCACTCGCGTCCGAACAAATGGAACGAGGTCAGCTTGCCGCCGATCAGGTCGCCGACGACCAGGCAGACCATGAACACGGACACCAACGTGATGAACAGAGTCAGTCGAGCGTCGAGCTTCACGTCGCGCAGACTGTGTCACGTCCGGTGACTGCGCGTCGACGGCGAGCGCGGGGAGATGGCGGACGAACGGCGCCAGGTTGGCGAGGTCACTCGGCACGCCGCGGCCGCGAGACTCGACGTATCGAAACCCGATGAAACGTCGTGGCGCGCCCCCGATCGGCGTGCCGGGAATCGACCCGCGATCAGAGGTGATCCACGTGGTTAGCTCGAATTTCTGCGCGTCGAAGCCGGGCTGCTCCACGTAGTGGTGGAGGTCTCGAGCGATGAACACGTGGTGCAGATGGATGTTCGCGAGCGCTATCGGAGTTGCGGCCGGCTGCGCGGGATCAGACGGCGATCCGAAGGACCCGATCGAAACGCCGGTGATCGGGTTCTGTGGCAATGGCGAAGCTGCCTCCGCGAGCGGCTCGGAGCTGCTCGCTCGACAGCCAAACAGCTATCGCGACGAGTGCCTCGACGGCATCTACGAAAATACTGGCTATGTCCAGGGCGGTGATTTCTATACCAACGATTTTGTAGACCGGCTCGAGCTTCGAGACGGCCGCGCGCTCGCCGCGATTCGCTGCACGTTCGAAGGGCCGCTTAGCTTGCCACCGGAGGAGCGTGCACCTCGCGCAGTGATCGCCACCGTGAACGTGCCACTCGCCGTGCACGAATGGGGCATCGAGTTCTTGGAGAGCGCCCACGACGAGAAACAGGACCCGCTCTACTACGCGAAATGCGCGACCGAGATCCTGTCGGCGCGATGGCCGTTCTGCATCGAGACCGAAGCCGAGACCATCAAGCCGCCCGAGGGCGAGAACGGCTGCGTTCACATCGAGTCGAACGGCAAGCTGACGTCGATCTTGTTCACCCCAAACAACAACGGCAACGGCGGTGGCGCGTACTCGTACAATCCGATCTCGCAGAAGATCGGAGACTGACGCATTGCCGTCGACAGATCTCGTCGTCGTCGACGATGTAGGTGCACGCCGCAGAGGCAGAACTCCGCAGACGATCGCGTCAGCGTGACGAGCTGTCGCGCACAGATGCAATCAGATTGCAGGTTGCACGTGCAACGCTGGGATATCACCGCTCACAGTCGCTTTCGTGAATCCAAAATCCGAGACCTGATTTCGCGTCTACACCGGGTGTACGACGCATACATGGGCACACTCGGCTGGTAGCCGCGCTCACAACGCGCGCCGCGTCATCGGCCGTTCGCGCGGATTCGGGGCGCTGACTGACAGCCTCGAGACTGACAGCGATGCGTACGGATCACGCTGCTTGGCACCGCGCGTGAAACAGCGAAGCGACCATGAAGCGAACTTCCATCACTCTCATCGTCGTCGGACTCGGTGGATGCGCAGTTGGCGCCGACACGGAGTCATCAACCCAAGAGGACTCGTTCGAGACCTTCCTGGCCGAGACCTACCGCGAGCCCTGGGAAGGTGGTCACTTCATCGTCAATGGCGATATGGCTATTCCCGACGAGAAGCAGCTGTTCGAGTACTGGTCGCAGCTCCAGCAGGGCGCGCTGATCGTCAATCGAGTCGGCGGCGCCGACGATCGCTGGAACGACGAGCAAAAACTCGAGCTGACCTACTGCGTGAGCAACAGTTTCGGGGCGAACAAGTCTGCCATGCTCGCGGCGCTCGAAGCGGCGACGACGCAGGGATGGGAAGCGCGGGCGAACGTCAACTTCATTCACCTCGCAGAGCACGACGCCAACTGCACCGCGAGCAATCCCAACGTGCTGTTCGACGTCCGGCCGGTCTCCGGTCAGCGTTACCTGGCACGAGCATTCTTCCCGAGCAACAACCGCGCATCGCGGGAGGTGCTCGTCGATTCGAGCTCGTTCGGCAACATCGGTTGGCCGCTCTCGAACATCCTCGCTCACGAGCTCGGCCACACGCTCGGGTTCCGCCACGAGCATACCCGTCCTGAAGCGGCCACGTGCTTCGAGGACAACAGCTGGCGCCCGCTCACGTCGTACGACAACGCATCGATCATGCATTACCCACAATGCAACGGTGCTTCGAACAACCTCGACTGGAGCACGCGCGATGCCGAGGGTGCGGCCGCCCTGTACGGTGCGCCTGGCTCGCAGCCCGAGGACCCGGGCGATCCAGAGGAGCCGCAGAACGGCGTGCCGATGACCGATTCGGCATCTGGAACGCTCGCGCTCGACGCGATCGATCGCTACGAGCCGCTCGCCATCGTGCCGGGGACAACGTTCACCGTCGCGATGACGGGCACGGGCGACCCTGACCTGTACGTTCGCTGGGACGCGACGCCAAGCTTCCAGCAGTTCAACTGCCGGCCGTACTTCGCGGGTGCGGAGGAGACCTGCTCGTTGACCGTGCCTCCCGGGGCATCGCAGGCGTATCTGATGGTGCACGGGTACGAAGCAGCGACCTACCAGCTCGACGTGACCTGGACCGCGCCGCAGTGATCGCTCGTTGATCTGACGTGCCATCTTGGGAGCGTCCGAGATCCGGCCGGACAACGTCCGGCGTTCGGCCGTTTCGGACAAGCCGGGAATGTGATTTCGAAGGATTGGCGCGGCACGCGTTCTGAAGAGGACATGCGCACGGAGGTGCCATGTCGGTTCAGGACAAGAAGAACAAGAGCATCGGAGAAGCGATTCGCGCGATCCACAAACAATTCGGCTCGGGCTCGATCATGCGGCTCGATGGAAGCGAGGTGCAGAGCGTCGATGTGATCCCGACGGGATCGGTCGCGCTCGATGTCGCGCTCGGCTGCGGTGGCTTACCGCGCGGTCGGATCGTCGAGATCTACGGACCCGAATCGTCTGGCAAGACGACGCTCACCTTGCACGCGATCGCCGAGGCACAGCGCGCTGGTGGTGTGTGCGCGTTCATCGATGCCGAGCACGCCCTCGATACAAGCTATGCGAGACGGCTCGGGGTGGACCTCGAGGACTTGCTCGTCAGTCAACCCGATCATGGCGAGCAAGCTTTGGAGATTGCCGACACGTTGGTACGCACCGGGGCGATCGATCTGATCGTCGTCGACTCGGTCGCCGCATTGACCCCGCGCGCCGAGATCGAAGGCGAGATGGGCGAAGCGCACATGGGCCTGCAAGCGCGGCTGATGAGCCAGGCGCTGCGCAAGCTCACCGCCGTGATCTCGAGGACCAAGACCGTCGTGATCTTCATCAAACAGGAACGGGGGCGACGCCGATCGGGCCGCCGGCGGCGCGAGACCTTGCCGTTGCCGCTCGCACCACGCGCAGATCGAGGTGCGCCTGGCGGTTCTTGATTTGCACGCCGCCAGGGCCCACGAGCTCGCGCAGGAGCGCGCGACGTTGCTCGGGCGTCGCTTTGGGCAGGGCGCTGGTCAAGCGTTCCACGGTCACGCCAGCGGCACGCATGCGAGCTTGCGCCGACAGGTGCGATCCGACCGCGCGCTCCGCCGTGCCGAGCTGCTCCCGCACCATGCGGCGCTCGCGGTTTAGCGCTTCGAGCTCGGTGTCGAGCGCGCCCTCCGAGATCTTGCCCCCGCGGAACCTCGCCATGATGGCAGACTCCACCCGCTCAAGGCGAGCGAGGTGCGCCTCGTGGGTCGCGATGTCCGTCGTCCAGTCCCGGGCATCGTCGGCGCGTGCGGCTTCGACCTCCGCGAGCTCGGCGATCAGCCGTGGGTTGTGCAGGCGCTCGACCAGCGCATCCCACACGCGCGCGTCCAGGTCGTGTGTGTACACGATCGGCGCGTTGCACGTCCGCGGCTTCATCCGTCCCTTGCACAGGTAGGCGGCCGGATGCTCGCGCGCCTGGTGCTGCGCGTTGAAGTACTTCACGGCCGAGCGGATCACGATCGGCGAGCCGCACTCGCCGCACGTCGCGAGGCTCTGCAGGAGGTAGACGTGCTGGGTGCGATTGAGCCCGCACCGCTGCGCCTTGAGGATCGCTGCCTGTGCCGAGTTCCATTCCTCGTCGCTCACAATGCGCGGCACCTTGATCGTCGCGCCGGTGTTCTTGTTCACCACCCACTCGCCGCACGAGTAGCGGTTGTGGATCAGCCGGTACAGCGTGTTGTGCGTCCAGGACTTGCCTCGCCCAGGGGCTCGCTCGCCGCGGCGCAGGAAGTCATCGGCAACCGCTGCGCACGTCTCGCCACCGGCGACGCGGCGAATCATCTCGCACACGAGCTCAGCCGCGGGCTTGTCGATCGACCATGTGCTCGTGGCGCGATCGTAGTGAAGGCCGAACGGCGTCGGGCCCGCTGGCTTCCTGCCCTCAGCGATCGCGCGGAGCTTGCCGGCCTTGATTCGTTCGCCGCGCTTGCGGTTCTCTTCCGCCGCGCCGAGCGCCTGGATCGTGACCCAGAGCTCGCCGAGCATCGTGCGCATGTCGAGCCGGCCACCGCTCGGAGTGACGATGTCGATCCCGAGGCGTTGGAACGGACCGAGGATCCGCGCTCGCTCCTCGAGGGAGTCGGTGCGGGTGAGCCGATCGACGTCGACCACGACCAGGAGATCGAACGTGCGGAGCTCGGCATCCCGGACCAGCCGAGCGAACCCGTCGCGTTTGTCGAGCTGGCCGGCCTTGGCCGACCGGCCGTCATCCACGTAGGTACCGACGAGCGGCCAGCCTTGCGACTCGACGAACGCGGGGAGGATGCGGAGCTGGTTCTCGATGGTGTGCCGATCGCGCTGGGCGGCGGAGGAAACGCGGGCGTAGATCGCGGCGCGCACGTCGCTAGCGCTCCAGCCTTGCCAGCAGCTTCTGGGCGAAGGACTCGTCGACCGCCGGATCGAATTGCTCCGCAAGCTCGGCGAGATCGTTTGCGACTCCGTGCTCGGTGTCCACACTCAGCGAACCGGAAATGATGTCCAACGCCTCGGCCTGTTTGCTCTGGAGGATGGCAAGGTAGTCCTCGCGGCCAACGCGCACGCCGGCAACGAGGTAGTCCGGCTCGTGGTCGCCCAACTTCACGGCGAACTGAACGCCGCCAACGGTGCTCGTCACTTCTTTGTTGCGGTCCATGGCCGCTCACCTTCCTCCGGAGTGCCGGCCCTGTCGAGGATGTCTGCCAGGATCTCAGCGATGCGACGGACTCGAGCATCGTCCGCGACCTCGCTCTCGGTGATCACGACGCCATGCCGCGCGATCGCCGGCTTGACGTCGCGGTGCTCGAGCTCGAGGCGGGCTGGCTTCACGGGTCTTCACCCAGGCATTGCTTGCAGTCGTGCGCGCGCCCGTCGGTTAGGTCCGTGCGGCTGTCGAGCACCGCGAGAAGACGCTGGGCTTCGGCGAGGTCGCCCGCGTCGATTGCCATGAAGATGTCGCGCAGCACGCCATCGAGGAGCGCGGCGGTGGGGATGCCCTCGAGCACGTTCCAACACGTCGCGATTCGCTCGGCCATCGCGCGCTTGAGCGGCAGCGACGCGTTTCCGCCGTCCATCCGCCACGTGCAATCACTGCCGTTGTGGCGGAACTCAACACGCGACGCCGAGGCTGCTAGGTGGAGCCGGTGGAGCTGCGATGCTTTCACAGCAATTGCTCCTCGACCTGGCGCGCAACGTCGTCAGGCACCTGCCAGAAGCCCAGCGCGCCCTTGCACGGCACCGGCGCCGCGATCGTGTGGATGTCGGTGAGCACGAATCCGACCGGGCCGAAGAACCACTTGGTCTGCTCGGGCGACGTGTATGCGTCGATCTGGTGAGGGTGCGTTACCCAGGTGACAACCGTCGCAACACCGATGATTGCGCTCGTGATCTCGGCAAGCCGATGCACGCGACACGCTGGCGCCATGGGCCCTGGGTAATCGAGTGCCACCTCGGGCGCGATCTCGATGATCCCACGCCATGCGTCGCGGTCGATCGCGCGGCTCGCGTGGATCGCGAACCGCTCGCCGATCATCTTCGCCGACGGCTTCCACGGTCGATTCTCGATGCGTTTGATCCCGGAAGCGACGAGCCCGGCCCACGGTTGCGTGAGGGTGAGGGCCTTCATTGCCCCACCAGCCAGGTGCACAGGGGGCAGAGGACGCGCTTGACCGTGCGCACGCTGCGCCGCGGGACACCGGCAGTGATGCGGATGTTGCCGACGAACCAGCGGGCTTCACGAGCGTGCACGACAGCAGTGCGCTCGGTGTGTGCCGTGCTTTCGAAGCGCTGATCGCAGCCGGACCCATCACAGGAAAGGCTGAAGCCCTCGTGGTGGATCATTTGCGCCTCCACTCATCGCGCTGGGGGCACGTTGCGAAGTGGCTCGTGTACCGAACCGGCTGAACGGCGCCGAGCTCGAGCTGATGTGGATCACCGACGTGCTTAGCCCGGAGACCGTCGACAACATATCGACCGTTGGCATCGACTTCGAAGGGCGCGACCTTGCCGCCCTCCGTGTTGAGGAACACGACGCCGGCGCCGCACGATCGACACTTCGACGGCGCTCCGACGGTGATCGTCACGGCCGTCATAGCTTGATCTCCACGCGGAACGTCTCGAGCACCTCTGGCACGGCCTCGGTGGCGGCGTCTGGTTGCGGGAGGCCGGTCAGGTTGGTGACGTAGACGCCGTGCTGGATCGCGGTCGCGAGCTCGCGGTGCATCCCACTCGAGATGCGATCGCCGCACAGCACGATCCCGTCGCAGCGCTTGATCACAGCACCCGCATCGAGCAGGCCGCGTTCGCGAGCGTCCGGGTTGTTATCATCGGCGCCGGCGGCGACGCACGCGAGCCACGGCGCGACGAACGCGACCTCAGGCTCCGAGCGCATGAGCCAGCGGAGCCACTGATAGGCGCGTTTGACGTTGCCGTCGACGTCACCGCCGAGCGGGTGCGCGAAGTAGACGATCGGGCGGTTCATTACGAAAACCTCCGCGCAAGACGACGCACGTTGGCATCGAGCGCATCCATGTCCGACTGGCTCATCACGTACACGTGACCGTCGGTGCCTGCGTGCTTGAGCAGCGCCGCATGCGTCTCAGCGGCCTTGACCAGCGAGTCCCACTCCTCCGGCGTCATCTGCAGGTGACCGCACAACGGCCGATCGCCGACGGGCCCCTCGCCCATCGTGCGGACGTGAACGTGTGCCCCGCTGTGCTGGCCGGCGAAGTAGATCCGGCCGAGCTTGATCTCCTTCACGACACGACCTTGCCGTCGGCGATCACGATCGCGCCGGCGTCCTGGGTTCCAACGCGCTCGAGCCACACCCGACGCCCCGCGGCCTCGGCATGCTTGGCCACGAGCTCGAGCGACTCCTCGTCGAGCAGCGCTCCATCGCGGATCCAGACATCATCGAGCCCGGGCGACGCGGCGATCGCCAGGGCCAGCGCGACCCGGTAGCGCTCGGACGCCGACGCCTGGACGAACGGGACGCCGGCGAGCGTCACGCCCTCGTCGGTGACCGACAGCCCCTCGACGGGCAACTTTGCCGCGGCGAGGATCTCGGCCTTGCGAGCATCGATCTTCGCGAGCGCCGCGGTGATCTCGTCGACCTCGGCCTTGCGCTTGGCCACATCGTCGGCGACCTCGGCCCGGCGCTTGTTCTGCGCCTCGGCCGCGTACACAGCGCGGTTGTGCTCGTCGGCGCGCTTGAGATCGGCCTCGAGCTGAGCGCGTCGCGGTGCGCTGTCGGTCCAGACCTTCGCCGCTGCGGTCACCTTGGCCTTCAGACCGGCCAGGCGTTGATCGCGCTCGGTGACAGTCTTCTCTTTCACCGGGAGCTGCGCGCGAAGCTCGGCGAGCTCGCGCTCGAGCCTTTCGATCCGTTGCCTGGTGGACTCTAGATCCGCGCGGTCGACCATCGCGAGCGTGTCCTCGGCGTTCCAGGTCGCGGCCTCTTTGTCACCGGCACGCTGCTGCTCGGTGAACGTCCGCATCTCCTCGTTGATCGCAGCAACGTCGATCGCCTTGCCGACCTCCACCTCGGGCAGTCGCGCGAGCTCGCCCTCGGCCTTCGTCAGCTCGCGCCCGATCTCGGTGCGGCGCGCGAACGCCCGCTCGCGTTTCTCGTTGAGCGTGTCGATGCGGTTGGCCTCGGGGATCAGTCGCATCAGCTGCGCCCGTTGCTCCTTGGGCTGCAGGTTGAGGAAGGCGAGCGGATCCAGGAATCGGGCGCCTACGAGGCGATCGAGCGTCGACTGAGGCGACTTGATCGCGCCGTCCTGGTCGCGGACCTCGAGCGTCGTCGATCCGTCCGGCGCGATCGTCCGATCGATCGTCAGCTTGCCGCCGTCGAGCTCCACGAAGATCGCGGCCTCCTCGGCGCCGTGCCGGACCGGATCGCTCGCGGCTGCCCGCTTGCCACCGAACGCCGCGGTGAGCGCATCGAGCGTCGAGCTCTTGCCTTGGCCATTCTTGCCGCCGATCAGGACGAGGGCCTTGTCGGAGCTCGGGGTGATCGCGACCTTGTGGACGCGCTTGTAGTTCTGGATCTGGACACAAGTAATTCTCACGAGATGCTCCCTAGTCGATCGTGACGAGCTGGCCGTCGACCTCGACGTCGAACGGCTCGCTGGGTTGTTCGTAGGCAGGCACCTCGAGATCGATGTCGCTCTCGACATACCCGCCAAAGTGATTGAGGGTCTCGGCGGCGAGCAGGCGCTCCCACCACTGGCGGCACAGCTTGGCCGCGAAGTCGCGTGTGTCGTCGGGCAGTCGCCACACCACGACGTTGAACGGCGCGACGTTCTCGACGACCACCAGGTAGTGCTCGCCCGGCGCGCTGAGCTCCGTGCCACGGTCGATCCCGTCGGCGTAGAAGGCGAGCTGGCAATGGTAGTGGCGCTTGAAGGCTTCGCGCGCGAACCACCGCGGCTCGCCACAGCGCGCGCTCTTCAGATCGCTGACGTGGTTGCCGGCAAGGTGGTACGCGTCGGGCGTCGACCGGCACGCGCGATCGCCGAACTTCCAGAGGATGGTCTCCTCGCGCGACGTGCCGTCGAACAGAATCTCCGACGCCCGCTTGTGCCGCCGGACCGCGTCGATCATGCCGATCGCGATCCGGTATTCCTTTTCGTTGAGGATGACGGCGTCGCGCTCCCGGTAGTGGCGCTCGAACCGCTCCCACGCTTTGCCCTGCCGGCGGCCGTCGTAACAGACGACCGGTCGGTTCTCGAACAGGCCTGCGTGCGCACCGGAACCGATCCGGATCGCGAGCGTCTCCTCGAAGTCAGTCTGCGACGCGTGCAGGTAGTGCGCGGCCGACAGGTGGAGCTCACGGAGGCGCGAGAACCGCACGGGCAGCGTGCGCGGATCGACGGGCTCGGGGGGTGCGCCACGCGCCTCGTCGATCATCCGCTGCAGTTTCGCGGACTGTTCGAGGACGCTCGGCGACTCGCCGACCTTCGCGAAGGTGTCGCCGAGCATCGAGTCGATGTCGGAGTCGTCGGACCTAACGTCCACGGGACGCCCCCTCGATGCAGCCGACGGACGAATCCGTCCCGCATGCCGGGCACGCGAGGTCCTCGTTGTAGTGATGCTGATCCACGCCAGGATCGACGCGCGCGCTAGCCACCGGGCACCTCGCCGAGCAGGGTCTGCCCCCGGGCGGTGAGCGTCATCATTGGCGGGCATCCTCGCGATCGCGCGCGGCGATCAGCTCGAGCTCCTCCGCATCCGGCGGTGACGATGATGCCTGGGTCTCCGTCGCCTTGGGCGGCGCGCTCGGCGGTGGCTGCGACTTCGGCCCGCTGCTCTGGCCAGGTGGATCGAGGCGCTTGGGTGCAACCCGGATCGCGTCGACCTGGCCCTCCGGGCTGTCGACCTTCGTCACGTACAGGCCGATCCATTGCCCGACCCATTTTTTCGCATCGGGCGTACCGAGCGCCGTCGAGATCGCGGTGCAGTTGGTGGGGTTCGCACCGAACTCCGCACGCATCTTCCGTCCGTTGACATCCTCGAGGGTAAGGAACGGCAAGCCTTTCTTGCGGCCCTTCTGGCCGGTGACCGTTCCCTGGGCGACCTTCGTGATCTTCAGGACCGCTTTGACGTACTCGCCGCGCGCGTCGTCCCAGAGATCAGCCGCACAGAAGTGCTCCGACTGGACCATCGTTCGCCAATGGGCCACGGCTAGATGCCTCCGTCGTCGACGGACCGATCCTCGTCGGGATCGTAGTCGCGCTCGCTGTCGTCAAACTCGTCGTCGACCGCTGGCTTGCGAGGCTCAGGCAGCTCGTAGCGTGAGACAGGCGCGGGGCGCGACTGCTGTGCCACCTGCTTCGCCAGCTCCTCGGTCGTCGGCGTGATGCAGTAGATCGCGCTCGCGCCGTAGTACTGGGTGACCGGCGGATCGCTTGGCACGTCCAGCCGGAGCAACGGCGCACCGGCGACTGTCACCTCGCGAACGTAGCCCGCCAGCCTGCGGTGACCCATCAGCTCGACGATCGCGAAGCCTTCGAATTCGGTGGCCATGGCTACGCCGCCTCCTTCGCGAGCCGGAGCTCGGTGCGCGCATAGTCGAGGATCGACCTCATCTCGAGCGACTCCGACTCGGCCGCGCCGGCGGCGAAGATGTCCGCGAACGCCTGGCGCTCCTCCGGCGGACACTTCGCCGCGTGCTCTTGCCCACGCGCGCGTGCGGTCTGGAGTCGCTCGGCGATCTCCTCCATGCGGGCGATCAGGAATTCAACGGTGCTGCGTTGCTTCAACGTCATGGCGTAAGTCCTTCCGGCGCGTTCGCGCGCAGTTGAATCAGTCCGCGGAGTTCCACCTGGCGGATCCGCTCTCTCGTCAAATTCATGAGCAGCCCGACTTCCTCGAGCGTGATCCCACCGCGATCGGCGACGTCGAGCGAGCAGGTCTCCGCGAGCTCGAGCGGATCGAGCATCGGGAAGTTGATCATGATCGAGCCGCTGTACGGGTTGATGTCGAGATAGAGGTGGTGCGCGCACGAGACCCAGGGACACGGGCGCTCGCCGAACCGACACTCACCACGTGTGCGCGGCCGCTGCTCGAGCTCGGCCGACATCGCTTCGGTCGCCGGCGCGTCGATCTTCAACGCGTCGCGCGTGAGGTACTTGCGCGCGATCGTCACCTTGCGAGGAACGCCGCGATCGCGCCGGGTTCGACGGGGTTTGGTCACCGCAGGCTCCGGCGATAGATGCGCGCCTTCGGAAGCTCGACCGGCCATTCGACCGGGTCGCAGCACGCGCAACGCTGACGGGAGTCCCGCCGTGCCCAGCCGACGCAGAACACCACCGCAGCGGTGAGCACGCCGACTGCGAGGTAATCGAGAACGATCACCGGCGCCCCCGATCGATGCCGTGCGTGTAGCCGATCACCCAGCCGATCACGACGCCGGCGACGACGCCGTAGAACGCGGTCATCGTCGGCCCCATTTGAAGCGCGCGAGATCAACGAGGAGACGAAGGGCGCCGAAGAACCCAATGTTGTGAAGGGCGAAGAGGTTCATGACCCACCTCCCGTGGGCCGGAATCCGACCATCGCCGACCGCAACTTCTGAAGGTCGCGAACGATCCGCTCGTCACGCCGTCGGAACGGCCGACGCGGCTCCTGCTCGGCGGCTTTCTCTAGCCGGCGGTTGAACTCCCAGTTCCAGGTCTCCCCGTCATCGAGTTGTTGCCCCATGACGTATCAATATCTGAAACGTCTGACACAGCCAATCTCGATTTGTTCTATTTCTGATACGGCCGGGATCGGCGCGTGGGATTCAAGCGCGATACACCTTCCGCGGCCTACCCCGGTGCAGCAGCTGCCAATCGAAGCGCGCGATGATCCGCTGCGCCTCGATGACGTCACCCAGCCCGCTCACCACCTCCTGGTATTTCTCGGGGCATTCAGCGAAGAGTTGCTCTCCTAGCTGAAGCCACGCGGCTTTGGTTTCGTCGTCCATCAACGGACGTTACCAGCCAGGTCTGAGTCTCAACGTTGGACGTCCGGATTCGCGCGTAAGATCTTGCGAAAGCCGCTGGCTCTCAATTTTTCGGCCTCAAGGACCTCCCGGAGGCCATCGATCACTGACTCAAAATGATCCGGGTCGATCTGCTGCAACTCCCTCCCCATCTCCGTCCACGCAGCGAGTCTTTCGTCCTGCTCGTCTCCTGTCGGTTGCGCCGGCCGTTTCTGTCGGCGCTCTTCCTTCACAACCCACTCTTCTAGCTTGCGCAAGCTGCCAACGCTCGCCGTGTAGTTCAGGAATCGATATCCCGTGGCATAGCCAAGCCCGGCCCGCTTCACGCACTCGTGGAATTCGATCCCAAGTTCAGCGATCCGGGAGCGGACACGGTCGACGTCCGCCTTTGGCGCCGCGTTCGGCGGCTTCTCGCCGGGTTTGTCCGGTGATTTGGCAGGGATCTCTTTCCGCTTGTCCATCGATTCCACGACGGTAGCGGCCGAACCTGTCTCAAGGATCGCGACCCCAACTTGCACTGAGTTTCAGATTTTGATACGTGCGAATAGATGACGTCTACTGGAAACCGCGTGCAGACCAGACGGGAAGAGTTAGGTCTGTCCCGGTCTGCTCTGGCTAAGAGGTTGAATACAACCAGGCTTCGGATCTACCGCATCGAGAACGGCCTCACGCAGATCCCCGCGGACGACCTACCAAGCTTCGCAAGCGCACTTGAGACCACACCCGCGGAGCTCCTCGCGTGACATCAGTCGCGCCGATTGACCGCGGGGTGCGTGATCACCTTGCACGCGAACAGGGCGCGGAGAACCTTCGCCTTGTCGATATTCGCGAGCAGCGACTTCCCGATGTAGTCGTCGAGATCGACGAACGTATCGCTCAAGCTCCAGCCGTCCTTACCGCACGCCTTGAAACCGACGTCCCCTCCGTACACGAAGTGGACGCGTCCGACGAGGAACACCAGGACCGCGAGCAAGACGAAGGTCACGATCGAAACCTTGATGTGTTTGCGCTCTCTCGGTGCCGAGCTGGCCACCGCTGGCGGAACGCATCGAATGCACCGCAGCCAGCCGTCCGGCGGTGTTGGTCGATGCAGCGTCTCTGCTCTGCATTGGGGACACGGAAGAACGCGCTCCGATCCGTCCATCGCACCAGCGTAACGCGACTCGACGAAATCGATCATCTGGTTCGACGGTGCTGCATCGCTGAACGCGGTGGCAGTGCCGCATTTTTTATCGGCGTCGGGGGTCGACGCCGCCTCTCGCAGTAGTCCGCGCACCTTCCAAACGTCTGGGGCCGCGAGGGGATCGCTCCACCTCGCATCGAGGAGCAAGTGTCCGACATCAACGACGACACCGACCAATACCGTCGCACCCCCACGATGCTGTGGGCTCGGCATCCGGGCGATCGGTTCTTTCACTCGATCGAGCATCGCAACCTTCGTGGCTCGACGTGCACGCGATGCAACGGTCGGTGGCCAACGAACACGGACGTCGAGATCTCCTATTGCCCTCCGCAACACGAACGCTGCGAGTGCTGCCAGCGGTTGCTCATCGACGTGATCCGGATCGAACAGGGCCTCACCGAGCTCGAAGAAATGACCCGCGATCGCAACACGTGGAGAACGCTCGCGTGCGGACTTCGTGATCGGCTCCGCGAACTCACGACGGTGCCAGCATGAGTCGCGCGGCGCGCCCGATCGCGAGCGACTTGCTGTCAGCAGGCTGGCTCCCTCCGAACGCCGCCGCCGCCGCGTACGACGTCACGGTCAAGCAGCTCGAGCGCATGGCCGAGCGCGGTGAGGTTCGCCGGCGTGAGCTCATGCCCGGCACTCGGCTCTTCCTCTACGAGGTGCGATCGTGACGCGCGCGAAGGCCGATCCCGTTCGCGATGAGATCCGTCGAATCTTCACGGACGCCGGCGTCGCACCCCAACACGTCGAGTGGATGACCACGAGCTGCCCGAGCGTTGCGGCGGCACAAGCGTACGTCGAGGGCCGCCGCCGCCGTGAGGCGCTCAAGCGATGATCGAGACAACAGCCAACGGATCTCCGCGTCGTCGCCATCCCAGAGGGACCGAGCAGGCGCTGCCACACGATCTGTCCGCCGAGATGTCCATCCTCGGCGGGATCATTCTCTCGAATCGCGTGCTCGATCGTCTCGACTCGCTCGAGATCGACCACTTCTACGACCTGCGGAACCAGGCGGTGTTTCGCGCGATGCGAAACCTCGCCGCGGCGAACGAGCCGATCGACACCACGACGCTCGAGTCCGCGATCGAACGCAGCGGTTCGATCGAAGCGATCGGCGGCCCAGGCTATCTCGGCGAGCTCGTGATGCATGTGCCGACGGCGGATAACGTCGTCGCGTACGCAAAGATCGTTCGCGACCGCCACTTGCTTCGCGCGGTGATCCTCAAGGCCGCCACGACGCTCGAGCGCGGCTACTCGTGGCAATGGGAGCCCGACGAGCTGCTCGGCGAGATGATGGCCGACCTGCAGCAGCTCGAGCGCGGGTACCGCGAAGCGAACGAGCGCGTTCCGCTCATCAGCATCGGCTCCGCGATCGAGCAGCTCGATCGGCTGTCGCAAACGCCGATCTACACAACCCCGTTCCCGGAGCTGAACAAGTCGCTCGGCTTTGGTGGTGCGCTCGGCGGCCAGGCCTACACGATCGTCTCGGGGACCGGCGCCGGGAAAACCTCGTTCGTCTCGACGGTCGCCGAGCACCACGCAGCATCGGGCGGCGATGTCTTGATCGCGACGTGGGAAATGATTCCCGGCTACTTCGTCGCGCGCATGGCGGCGCCGAAGATCGGCCGCCACTCGAACGACATCCTCAGCGGAGCGGTCCCGCTGCGCGACGTGCTCGCCGCGATTCCGCCGCGGATCGAGTTCCTCGAACACCCGAGCTTGCAGACGCTGCGTCGCGCGATCGAAGTGATCCGGCGACGCACCGGCCGCCCGCCGCTCGTCGTGATCGACTACATCCAGGCGCTCGCCGACGACATGGCTGCAGCGATGCCGCGTCCCGATACACGGCAGGTCAACGCTTTCGCCAGTCGCGAGATCGTTCGAATCGGCCGCGATACCGGCGCGCCATTGTTCGTCGTCAGCGCGACCGCGCGCGCGACCGCACAGAAGCTCGCGGCCGACGTTCGCAAGATCGCTCCGCGCGAGCTCGTCGGTGCCGCGAAGGAAACGAGTCAGATCGAATATGACGGCGCAGCGCTGATCGTGCTCTCGCTGTCCGACGAGCAAGACCTCGACGGGCAGGTCGCGACGATGACGGTCGCGAAGTCGAGGTTCGGCGAGACCTGCCACATCGACGCTCGCTACAACGGCGCGCACGGATCGTGGACGGAGATCGGGCGCGTCGCTCGCACGGTCAAGGCGAGTAGCACCGACGACAGCAACCTCGCCTTGATTCGCGACGCGTTGCTCAAAGCGCTGCGCAAGAACGGTCCCGCGACATCGAAAACGACGCTCGCGAAGTGGTCGAACAAGAACAAGCAGGCTGCGCTTTCCGAGATCGGAGCGATGCTCGATGACGGAACGCTCGCGTTCCAGGGCTCGCGGATCGTGATCGCGGGAGAGGGTCCGGCACCCGTTTCGACGCCTGTTCAGGGCTCGTTTTCGGAGGCATCGCCGTGATCGCTCAATTGGATTTCCTGAATCCCGAGTCGTTGCGCGGTTCCGAACCGGTTCGGAACCAGCCGGAACCGGAGGGCTCCTCGTCGGAGAGAAATCAATCCTCGTCGGGAACCTCCGAAAACCTCAATGATTTAGCGGTTCGGAACCGCATCGCCAATTCCCCAATGATTTCGCAGTTCCAAACCACACCCCTACGGGGAGAAAGAATCCTGGAACCGGTCACGCACCAACCCAGCTTAGCAGGAGAGAGAACCGTCACTGGAGTTCCTCTCTCTCCCTGCTTGCCAGCTGGGTGTGCCCAGGAACCGCGCGATCTGAGAGCTACGGAAGAATCGGATCTCAGAACTGCAGACTCACAGCAGAAATCTCGCGCTCCGACTCTTCGACCGTACCAAGCCGACGCGATCGCCGCGATCGAGGGCGAGTTCGCCGCCGGCAAGCGCTCAACGTTGCTCGTGCTCCCCACCGGGTGCGGCAAGACCGTGGTGTTCGCCGAACTCGCGCGGCGCGAGGTCGCTGCATCCGGTCGCGTGCTCGTGCTCGCGCATCGCACCGAGCTGCTCGACCAGGCCGCGCGAAAGCTGCTCGACGTCGGCGTGTACGCGAGCATCGACCAGGGCACGCGCAAGGGATCGCAACTCGCCGACGTCGTCGTCGGATCGGTGCAGACGCTCCGCGGCAAACGACTCGAGCGATACGCGCCTGACACGTTCCGCAGGATCGTCGTCGACGAAGCGCATCACTCGCTCGCCAAGAGTTATCGCTCGATCCTCGACTACTTCCCGACGGCGCAAGTTCTCGGCGTCACGGCAACCGCCGATCGCGGCGACGGCGCCGGCCTCGGCAAGGTCTACGAATCGGTGGCGTTCCGCTACGACATGCGCACCGCGATCGCCGAGAAACACCTCGCACCGCTGCGCGCAAAACGCATCTTCGTCGAGGATCTCGACCTCTCCGACGTCGAGCGACGGCACGGCGACTTCGCCGTCGAGGATCTCTCAGCGCGACTGAACGACGAGAAAGCGTTGCACGGTGTGGTCGGTGCGCTCCTGCGTGAAACAGGGACTCGCAAGACGTTGGTGTTCGGTGTCGACGTCGCGCACGCGCACGCACTCGCCGAGCTACTCAACCGCAACCGTCCAGGTTGCGCGATGGCGATCGACGGAAGCGCGAAGCCCGAGGAGCGCAAGGCGGTGCTCGCGCTGTTCGAACGTGGCGCGTTCCAGTACCTGTGCAACTGCGCGCTGTTCACTGAGGGCTTCGACGAGCCGAGCATCGAGTGCGTTGCGCTCGCGCGTCCCACGCAATCGCGAGCGCTGTACACGCAGATGCTTGGCCGTGGCACACGCAAGCATCCAGGCAAGACCGAGTGCCTCGTGCTCGACTTCGTCGGGAACAGCGGGCGGCACAAGCTGATCGGCCCCGCCGATGCCCTTGCTGGCCACGAGCTCGGTGATGCCGAGCGCAAGATCGTCGAGGAGAAACTCGAGGAGGGTCAGCTCGAGCTCGAGCAAGTTCTCGCCGAAGCACAGGAGGAAGCGAAGCGCGCAAAGCAACGCGTGAACTCCGTCGCCCTCGCGCACTACCTCGCGCACGACGTCGATCTCTTCCTCGGCGACATCTCGACGAAATTCGATCCGAACAGTGCCGCAGCAAAACGGCCTGCGACTGCCGATCAGCTCAAGACGATCGTCGAAGCGGGTCTCGGTGTTCCGCCGACGGGCCTCAGCGAGGCGCAGGCGCGAGCGATGTTGAACGCGCTCAAGGAGCGTCGCAAGCAAGGGCTCTGCACCGTCAAACAAGCGCGATGCCTCGAGCGCCACAGCGTCGACACGCGCGAGATGACGTTCACGCGAGCTCAGCAGCTGATCACGAAGCTCGCGCAATCTGGCTGGAAGCGATCGTGGATCGCGCTCTCTGGCGAACCCGAGTACCGGCCAGGAAGGCGGCGAGTATGAGCAAGGCTTTGCGTGAACAGCTCGCGGCGATCGAGCGTGCAGATCCGAAGCTGTTCGCGAGATACGCGCGCAAGGCGCTCAAAACGCGGAACGTCCGCGGCAAGAACGGCGAACCGAATCGAGGATCTTGGTGCACCGATGAAGGCACAGCTCACGCTGTTGGAAGGTGGGATCTCGATCCGTTCAGCAATCCGCGATCGCACGTCCTGTCGGATGCCGCGTGCATGCTCGAGCGCGGTGACGACGGGTTCGGAGATGGCACGCATGGTAGCTACAAGCTGGCCGACATCGGACTGTTGCGAGCCAGCGAGCTGACGAGAGTTTGGATTCAGCCTGACTACTCGTTCGTCGAGCGCGCGCTCGCGCACTACGGGCACACACGATTCTGCGCGCTCTTGCGCTTCGACCCACGCGTCGAATGGTTTCAGAAGCTCTATCGCTTGGTGGAGCTCGTCTGCGTTTTGCGTAAGTGCGAATTCGAGCCGCCGCCGGGCGTGGAGGCGAGTTCGAACAGTTTTCCCCACGCCCTGTACTACGCACGCGCCGAGGACGCCACGCCGGCAATCCTTCGCAAGTGCATTGCTTGGAGGACGCGATAGCCATGGCACGTCGACAAATGAGCATTCCCGGAACCGAACGGCAGAACATCCCCGAGCTCGAGCGAGTGTCGGAGGAATACCGCGAGATCTGCATCGAGGATTCCGAGATCGGGAAACGCAAGACCGCAAAGAAGCACGAGCTGATCGCGCTGATGCGAGCGCACAACAAGACGCTGCACCGGTACGACGACGAGAACGGCGAAGAGATCGAGATCGAACTCGACGAAGCCCCGAAGCTCACGGTCCACAAGACCGGCGAGGCCGAGACCGATGTTGGCGTCGGCGTCACGAACCCGGACCTCGACGCGCGCGAGAACAACCTGATCAACCAGGCACTCGCAGCGCAGCAAGACGCCGGCGTCAGCGAGACCGAGGACGGAGAGGTTGTGCCGATCGAGAGCGCGAAGCCGAAGAAGTCGAAGCGGAAGGGCAAGAGCAAGTGACGAACGGCCTCGAGTGGGGGCCGCCGGCCGACGAGCGACACCGCCCATGCACGAAGCGAACGTGGTGTCTCGGCATCGAGGGACACAGCGACGCGTGCGTCGAGGCGCCCCGATATCCGATCGCGCCAACCGACTTCGGACCACGCAAGAGGCGTACGTGATTCTTGCCGTCGATCCCGGGCTCGGCAACATCGGGTGGGCGGTCGTACGGCGTGGGACCGCACGCGTGATCGACGTTGGCTTACTTCAGAGCGAGCCCGATCGCGCGATTGCGAAGTCGACGGATCGCGCGAGGCGGATTGCGCGGGCGACCACGGAGCTCAAGTGCATCGCCGAGCAACACCAGTGCGACACGATCGCGGCGGAATCGATGCTCGCCCATGGTGCAGCGGCGGCGATCGCCGCCAACCTGTTGCCTTGGGGGGCGCTGGTCGCGCTGAGCGTTTGCATCGGCGTCGATCTGGTCGAGGTCACGGCCAAGCGTTGGCAACACGCCGTGCTGGGCATCGACAAGGGCAAGGTCGACTACGGCGCGCTCGCCAAGTGTCTCGAACGGTTCGCAGCAAACCAGCTCGGGCCACGCCTGCAGCAAATCCCCAAGAACAAACACACGCACGTTCTCGATGCGATTGGTGTCGGGCTCTACGCAGCTCTCACCAGGGCACATGCCGTGCGCGTTTACAGACCGGAGGCAACAGCATGAGCGAATCCGTCGCCCAACCGAAGGGCGCAACGAAGAGCACCTGTCGCAAGTGCAACCGCACGGTGTACGTTGTCATGGTGGGCGGTCAACGCATCGAGCTCGATGTCGAAGCGATGCTCTGCGTACAGGCCCTGGATATGGGGCACAGTGCAGAGGTCATCCGCGCGCGTCGCATGCACAGCGAGCTATGTGCAACGTACGCAACTCAGGGCAAGCGTCGTCACCAGCGGTGGTGGTGATGTGCGCAAGGCGTCCAGCTACCCGTCGGGAGTGCATCCAGAGTAGCTCGCAAGTGCTTGATTCGACTGACCAAGGATGTCCAACCCACATGAATAAAATCGAGCACTTGGATGGGGTGAATCCTGAATTATTGGGGCCCACTCCCGAGAGCGCGCGCACTGAAAACGACCCTTTTCGGGGGCTTGGAAAGACCTGAGTTTCAAGATGGCCAAGGCCAAGCGAGCCAAACCCAAAGCGAAGCCGAAAGGCAAGCACGGTGGATCTCGGCCTGGTGCTGGTGCCCCACGCAGCAAGCTTCCCGACGACGTGATCGCTCGTCTCGGCGACTGTCCGACGAAGCCGCGAGACATTCGCATCTGGAACGCGCGGTTGCTCGCCGAGATCCAGGTGCTCGCGATGAAAGGTGAGATCGACACCGGGCTCGCGGCAACGCTGCGCGCGAACGCCGGCGCGATCGAACGGACGCTACCTCCCGAGCCTCCGCCTCGGCGTACCGAGGACGACGGCGACGACGATCAAGACGATGACGAGGAGGGCGATGGCCCCGAGCTCGAGCAGGTCGAGGGGTCCGCCGACGGCCTGCGTGTCGGGTAGCCGATTCATCGACCTCGCGATCTCGGTGCGCATCGCCGATGTCGAGCACGGTCCTGGCGGCCGTCCGCGTTGGAAGCCGGGTAGCGACGTCGAGCTCGAGCGTGTTGGCGGTCGGTGGGATCGTCGGAAGAAGCAGTGGTTGCCAGGCAAGACGAAGAGCACGCTCGTTCTTCGGTTCCATCGCGGACAGGAGGAAGCCGCGCGATGGTTCGTCGAGTGGCTACGCCGGTACGCGCGCAACGATTGGGCGGGTTGCCTCCGTGTGTGGTCGGCGCTCCTGATCGGCGGACGACGATCAGGCAAGACGCACGTGTGCTGCGCGATCATGATCATCTTCGCGATCCTGAATCCGCGCGCGCTGCTGTGGGCGCTGTCGCCGACGCTCGAGACCGGCGACGAGCTCGATCAGGTTTTCAAGGAGATGCTGCCTCGGCGCTGGTACACGCGGCGCCAAGCGAAAACGGGACGCTCGACGACGTACCGACTCGCTAACGGATCCCGCATCCTGCTCAAGTCGGGCGTCAAGCCTCAACGCCTCAAGGCCGGTCGCGTCGACATGGTCCTGATCAACGAGGCGCAAGAGCAGTCGCAGCTCGTCTACGTGAAGGTTCGCGCGCCGGTCGCAGATCGTGGCGGCATCGTGCTGCTCGCGGCGAATCCTCCCGAGACGCCCGCCGGGCGCTGGGTCGAAAAGCACTACCTCGCAGCGCGCGCCGGCGAGATCGACGCGGTGGTCTTCGAGCTCAATCCCGAAGAGAACCCGTGGATCCAGTACGAGGGCCTCACCTCGATGGCTCGCGAGGTCGACTCCAAGACGTACAAGCGCGAGGTGCTCGGATTGTTCGAGCCGATCGGCGACACGGTGTTTCACGAGTGGAGCGATCGCGAGAACTGGAAGGATCCGCCGCCGGGGCTCGTCGACATCACGGCGCAGATCACCGCGAAGGTGCTCGGTCGCGCGGCCGGCGATGTCGTCGGCCTGGACTTCCAGCGCATTCCGTCGATGGTCGGGATCGTGCACCGGTTCTTTCGCGACCCGGAGGATCCTACCGGTGACCCGCTGCTCTGGGTCGTCGACGAGGCCGTGGTCGACGAGGCCGATGAGAATGAGCTTGTCGATGTGCTCGAGTCGATCCCACGATGGGAGCTGGGAGATGCGCGCCCCGACTCACGCGATCGGCCCGAGTGCTACCGTGGGTGGGTCGATCCGACGGATCGTGATACTGCGCCGCGCCATTCGGTGTGCGTGATGGACGCGTCCGGGTTCTTCCAGGATGGCGATCACACCGAGGGCAAGACATCCGACAAGCACTTGCGGGCTCGTCGGTGGACGCACCTTCACAAGCCGCAAAAGGACAGTGATCGCAACCCGGCGATCGTCGAGCGCATGAAGGCCGGGAATGCCGCGCTTAAGGTGCACGCGGGCAAGCGGCGCCTGTTCGTCGCTCGGCATTGCGCCCACACCGCCGAGGCGTTGCGGCAGTACGAGAACAAGAACGGCGTTCCCAATCGACGATCGCAGTACGCGCACATCGTCGACGCCGTTACCTACGTGGTCTACCGGTTCTTTGGCCGACCCAAAAAAGCACCCGGCAAAGCTCGCGGCTACCGTTCGGTTGGCCCGCGTTTCGATCGCGGGGATCTCTACCCACGAATCTGACGGTGCTCGACGGCAAGACGCGCGTCACCGCGTGCACCATCCGAGTTGGGCGCGAAGCCGAATTTGATCTGCGAATCGAGATCCCTTAACCACGCGCCCAATGGAGATCGGGGTTCTGCTAGCGGCGCTCGCTTTGGTCGGCGGAACGGCCTGGAAGCGACACGCTACCAAGCAAGACACCGCCAGCCTGACGCGGCCGAGGCCCATGCCATCGAGCGCACCCTCGGGAACCGACGCCCGCGACATGCGCTCGTTCGACGCGTGGGTCGACCATCCCGGCTACGCGATCACCCCGCAAGGGATTCTCGCGACGTTCCGGCTCGCCGAGATGGGGGATCCTCAGCGGCAGTGCGATCTGATCGACGATCTCGTCGAGAACGACGCCACGCTCCGCAACCTGTTCGAACAGCGTGAGCAATCTGTCGCCGGCAAGCCGTGGGTTGTCCAAGCGGGCGGTGCGAGCGACACCGAGGAGCTCGGCGCTCGAATCATGTTCGAGTCGCTCCGTCAGTTGCCGATGGTGCAGGTGTACCAGCACCTCCTTGCGTTCAACCGGTACGGCTGGAGCGCCTGCGAGATCGACTGGGGCGTTCGCAACATCGAGGGTCGCGACTGGATCGTTCCGGTGTGGCTGGCCCCGGTCCCGGCTCGGCGCTTCAAGATCAGCTCGGGCTTTGGTCCGGCACTTTCCGAGGTCACTGGTGTCGACGAGCTGCGGCTGTATGCCGATGCGAAGCGCCCCCACGGCGACGAGCTCAAGCCATCGAAGTGGATCGTTCTACGACGATCCGGTCCGTGGCTCGCGCGGTCCGGTCTCATGCGCACCGCGGCGTGGCCCGCGATGGCGAAGCGACTCGGTTTTCGCGACTGGCTCGTGTACTCGCAGCGGTTCGGCATGCCGCTCCCGATCGCGAAGTACAAGGCCGAGAGCGGCGACGAGGATCTCAAGACCGCCGAGGAGGTCGTCTCGAAGATCGGCAGTGACGGCGGCGCGGTCATGCCGGACTCGATCGATCTCGAGTTCTTCGATGCGACGCGCGGCAACGTCGAGAACAGCAAGGCCCACGGCGGGCTGATCGCGCACTGCAACGCCGAGATGGCTAAGCTGATCAACGGCTCGACGCTCGCGAACGACAACGCGGGCAGCGGCGGCGCCAGCTACGCACTCGGCGAGGTTCACGCTTCGACGCGTTGGGACGCGATCCTCCACGACACCGAGATGCTGCAGGAGGCCTTCCGCACGCAGCTCGCCGCTCCGCTCATGCACTTCAATGGTCTCGCCGGCGCGGCTCCGCTGCTGCGCGTTCAGGTCGTCCGCGATCTGCAGCCCGAGCAGCGCGCCCTGATCGCCGTTCGTATGGCGAACCAACTTGGGATCGGAGTTTCGATCAGCCAGATGCGCCAGGAGCTCGGATTCCGGGAGCCGGCTGGAAACGACGATAAGGCGCCCGGAATGAAGGTCGAGTCGTTCCCGATCGGCGGAGGTGGTTCGCCATGACGTTCGAAGAACTACTCGCCCAGTTGGCAGCTGATCCGAGCAAGCTTGCCGAGCTACTCGAGCAGGCGGGTGTCACTCGCTCGGCGGGATCTCTCGGTACCGGTGTCGCGGAGCTCCGCGCCAACGGCGTAGCGATCAAGGCCGAGTGGCGCAACGAAATGCTCGCGAAGTTGGCCGCCGGCGAGCATGTCGAGATCGAGCTCGACCTCCTCGCTTACGAACAGAGGGCCGGAGAACGGAATCGTAACTCGGTGCGATTCCGTGACGGCGCCATGACGGAGCTCGGGCGCACCGGTACCGGCTCTCCCTTCCTGCGCGACCACGAACAGTGGGACTCACGCGCGAAGGCCGGCCGTGTTCTCAAGAGCGCGACTACCAAGCTCGGCGACGGCAACTACGAGATCCGGCAGACGGTGAAGCTGTCCGCGCCGTGGGCGGTCGAGATGGCGCTCCGAGGCCTGATGGACACCGTGTCGATTGGCTGGCGGCCCACAGGCCCGGTGATGTGTTCGCTCTGCGATGCACCGATTTTCGAGAAGTGCTGGCACTTCCCAGGCGAGCGTTTCCGCGAGCAAGACCTTGGCGAGAAGGGCAAGCGCATTGCTCGCGATGCCTCCGGCGACATCGTCGTCGAATGGATCTACACGAAGGCCGAACTCGTCGAAACATCGGTCGTCAACATCCCCGGGGTTCCGAATGCTCGCATCGACGGCGTTCGCGCCTCGATGTTCGCGTCGCTGGCGGCGCAACACCCTAGCCTTCGCTCCGTACTGGAACGCGAAGGCAAACCCACCGGGGAGGACATCCCCGAGGAGAAACACGACATGGATCCGAAGCTACTCGCACTCCTCGGACTCGCTGCGACGGCCACCGCAGACGAGGTCCTCGCCGCCGTGGCCTCAATGCGCAACGAGGCGAACGCCGATCGAGCCGAGCTCCAGATCACGCGATCTCGATTGACGGCATTCCAGGGCGACATCGATGCGCTCAACGCCGACAAGCGCAAGCGCGACGAAGATGCGTTCATCGCCAGCGCTCTCTCCACTGGCCGCATGGGCAAAGGCGAGGAGCCAATGATCCGCGCGCTCTACGAGAGTTCGCCGGAGCGCGCGCGCAAGCTGATGGAGGAGCGGCCCGCAGGGAGCGTGACGCCAGTCGGCCAGCAGAGACAGAGTGCGAACGATCCTGATCCGGTGATCACCGGCGGTGAATCGCTCGCACCTGCCGGGCGTGGACGCGACTTCGCTCTGGCGTTCGGTTGGCGCGAAACGGGCGCCGACGGAAAGCTCGTCGCTCGATCGAATCGCAGCCACCGCCTCGGCGCCACGAACATCGCGAACGCAGGCGAGCTCGACGCTGCCAAGATCGGCTTTCATGCGGCGTTCTTGCAGATTCTCGAGCAGAACGGCCCCGACCCGCTCGAGCAGATCTACACGCAGATCAACAGCTCGCGTCCCGTCGAGGAGTGGGACTGGCTCGGCGACCTCCCCGGATTCGAGGAGTGGACGACCGATCGTCGCCTCGCTGGCCTCGAAGCCTTCAAGCTGCGCGTGACCGCGAAGGACTGGTCGAACGGCCTGCGCATGAAGGCGAACGATTTCAAGGACGACGCGCTCGGCCTGTTGCCGCCGCGGATCCAGGGTCTCGCACAGAAGGCGCGCCGGCATCGCAGCGACCTCATGGTCAAGCTTCTACTGAACGGCTTCGACGGAAACGCCTATCCCGATGTCGGCAACGGCCTCGCGTACGACGGCGCGTTCTTCTTCTCTGACTCGGGGCACCGGGGAGGGAACGACAACAAGCACACCGCGGTGCTCGGCGCGAACGGCGTCACGGCCGCAGAGCTGTTGCTGCGGTCGATGACCACGTACGACGGCCAAGATCCGCTCGATACCCACGGCACGCACATCATTTGCGGTCCCAAGCTCGAGCACGCGGCGGTCAAGCTCGTCACCCAAGAGTACCTGGCCAGCGGCGAATCGAACCCGCACAAGGGCAAATACCAGGTGATGGTCTCGAACCGCATCCGCGGCGACTTCGACGACTACTGGTTCCTCTCCGACCTGTCGCAGCCGATCAAGCCGTGCCTCCTGCAGATGCGCGAGGAAATCTCGACGAGCGCGATCATTGGGCAGCAGGGATCGCAGCAAGACAGCGTGCCGCGCTTCATGAGCAACGTGCTGCTGTTCGGTGCCGAGGCCCGCTACAACGTCGCCTACTTCGAGCACCGCTTGATCGTCGGCTCCACGGGAGCGGGATGATCATGGGCGTTCGTATCTGTGCGTTGTCCGTCCCGCTGTTCTCCCATGCCGGCTTGCAGGTCGGCGAACGCTGGATGGAGGTCACATCCCTCCCGACCGCGGCGCGCGATGCGCTCCGCGACTACCACGGACGTTTCGTCCGTGTTCACCCCGACGACAGGGCCAAGCTCGCCGAGATCGGGCTCACGTTCGTCGCCAATCGCGAGCCGCTTCGCGACCTCCGCAGCAAGACCGCAACCGACGACAAACCGGATGGCGGGTCTCGCACCAAGACCAACCGCAGCAAGAATGCCGACGCCTCCCCAGGCGGGGCGAGGAAGGACTGATCAGTCATGGCGATGACCAAGGACGCAGCTATCGTTAGCCGGTCGACCGGCCCTCACATCATGCCGGGACCGGTCAAAGAGGCCGCGTTGATCTATCTCGGCGCTACGCTCGCGGTGGACACCACCGACGGCACACGCGTGCCGGCGTCGGCATCGGCGACCAAACGCGTTATCGGCGTAGCCGATCAGCACGTCGACAACTCAGACGGCGTCGACGGCGACCTCAAGTGCGGCGCACAGACCGGCGTGTTCCTTCGCAAGAACGACGCGACACACCCCGTGCGCCAGCAGGAGGTCGGCCAGATCTGTTACGTCAAGGACGACGAGACGGTGATGCGCAACTCGGGCGGTGTCGACTGCCCGTGCGGCGTTGTTCACGCCGTGACGACCGAAGGGGTGTGGGTCGAGATCGACCCAGCCAACCTCGCGTTCATGGACGCGGGCGAGGGCACCTAAGCGACACGTGGCGAAACAGCTGGCGTCTAACCACGCCGGTTGTCGGATGGCGAGTGGCCCTCCCATCCCTGACGAGCCAAGCCACACCCGATGCCTTACGCCACTCAAGCCGAGATACAGCTCGCCGCGGGCGGAGCCGATCAGCTGCGTCAGCTGTCGGACTTCGCAGGCAACGGCACGATCAACGCCGATGTGATCGCTCGCGCACAAGCAGCGGCCGACGGCGTGATCGACAGCTATCTCCGGCTGCGTGTGGGCGTCGAGGATCTCGAGGAGCTTCGCGCGAACCCGACCACCACGATCTCCGAGCTCGCCGCGGCGGAGGCCGTGTATTGGATGAAGAAGTCGCGCGGGATGGTCAGCGAGCTCGACCTCAATCTCCGCAAGGAGCGCGAGGTCCGTCTCAAGGGCCTCAAAGCCGGCGAGCTTCGCCAGAGCGACACGCCGAAAGCTCAGCGCGCCACCTTCGTCGAGAACCATGGCGACGTCACCCGCAAGGGAACGAAGGGGATGTGGTGATCGACGCGGGTCTCGATGTGCGCGAGATCGAAGCGTCGCTTCGCAAGCTCGGCCGTTTCGGTCGCGATCTGCGTCCGGTGTTCCGAGAGATGCGCGCGGTCGTTCTCGACGATCAGCGCCAACACCGCATGAAGCAAGAGGGCCCCGAGGGCCGATGGGCTCCGCGCGCCGCGAGCACCGTCGAGCGCTACGCATCGACGCGCAGGAGCAATCGTCGCGAGCGTCTCGGCGGACTCAAGCGACGTCGTCAGCGGCTACCCGCGAGAATCCTCGGCCGACTACCGTCCGCGATCGACGTGCTCATGGACAACCGACGACTGCGTGTTGAGTCGAAGGTGCCGTGGTCGTCGGCTCACCAAGACGGCGACGGGCGACTGCCGCGACGTACGTTCCTGTGGATCTCAACGCCGTTGCTCCGTCGGATTCGCGACGTGATGGTCAAGATGGCGGAAAGGGCGTGGCCATGACACGCACCTACGACACCGGCCTCACGATTGCGAGCCGCACGCTTGTACGCAACGCCATCGCAACGCTGTTGGCGCCGCTGCTCAAGTCAAATGGCGGGTTCCTCCGGTCCATCGTGAAACTCCCCGCGCCCCTCGAGACATACGAGGGCGAGGGCGACGTGCAACAGATCTATCAATCGCTCCTCGGTCAGTCGCCCGCGATCGCTGTCGCGCTCGGCGATCGACCGTTTTCGCCTGCTGGTGTCGGTGGGTTTCGTTACACGACCGATCTAGAGGTGCACGTCTATTTCATCGGCAACAGCAACCGATCGCTGCTCGCACGCGTCGAGGGCGACGTCGTATCGAGCACCGATGACACCGCCGATCCCGGCGTCGATGTAGCGATGCAGTGCGCTGCGCAGCTGTTGATCGGACAGAAGATCGAAACTCTCGCGGACAACGCCTCGGTGAAGCACCTCGTCCCCCAACGTGAGCAGGCGCTGGTCACAAACAACCAACATACGATCTGGAAGCAGCTCTACACCGTAGGTGTCACCGAGACGATCAACCAGGATCGCGGCATCATCGCCAAGCTGCTCGGGATCGACACGACGCTCCATCCCTCGTCGGAGCCGGTCGAATCACCGGCTCGGATCGATTTCTCCACCGAGGTCGGGACGCCATGAAGATCGTCCGCGTCATCGCCGCCCCAGGGCGGCTCGTTCCAATTCACCCAAGGATCGCCGCCGGCGTTGGCGATCTGTTGCTCAAGGTCGACGACGCCAATGCGGTCGACCTGCCCGATTCGGCCTTCGTGCGACGGCGCATTCGCGCCGGCGACCTGATCCCGATCCAGGAGAAACGACCATGATCGAAACCGGAGTCCCGGCCTCGAAAGCCCGCCCCCAGACCTTTCACCGGTTCACCTACCTGCTTGGCGGTGGCCAGCTCGTTGCGCTCGAGCAAAAGGTCGCGCTGATCGGCACGATGTTCGGCCCCTCGGGTTTCGGCGCAGCTGAGTTCCCGCACGAGATCACGTCGCCGGAACAGGCGTACGCGTTGTTCGGCGTCGGCTCCGAGATCACGCTCATGGTCCGTGCAGCGTTCGCAACCCAACGTCTGATCGGTCGTGGTCCCCGGATCGTCGCGATCGGTCTCGAGGAACCGTCAGGCGCGGCCGCGACGTACACCATCACGCTCGGTGGCACCGCCACCGAGTCTGGGAACTTCCGCGTTCGCGTTGCTGGTCGCTCCTACAAGATCGGTGTCAAGGTCGGAGATGCTGCAGCGGATGTCGCAGCGGCGCTCGAGCTCATGCTCGATCGGTTCGCCGAGGAGCTTCCGGTGACTGCCGATACCGTTGGCTCGGTTTGCACGCTCACGTGGAACCACAAGGGCGAAAATGGCAACGGGCTCCGCATCGACATCGACGGAATCCCCAAAGGACTGACCGCTGTCGCGGCTGCAGGAGTCGCGGGATCTGGATCGGTCGATCTCGTCGCTGGTCTCGACGCACTCGCTGGCGTGGACGTCGATGGCATCGCGGTCGCAAACCACACGGTCGGCGACATCGAGGATCTGCTCGAGCACATCACCGCTAGCTGGGACGCAGCGGCCAAGCGGTGGCGTTGGGCCGGCGTTGCAGACACCACCTCGCTGGCTTCGGCCACTACCCTCGCGGAGGCGGCGAACGACCGAGGCATCGTCGTTGCGAGCTACGAGGGTAGCCCGAGTCTTCCCGGCGAGATCGCCACCGCTGTCATGGTGGCTGGCTTCTCGGCGACGCGCCCGAACGCGACCTTCAACCGGAAGCGGATTCCGGTCTACCCGCCTTCGCTCGCCGTTGCGTACGACGATCTCGAGGTCGAGGCTGGAATCGCGGCCGGTCTCACCGTGCTGACGCCGGTCACTAGCGGTCGATCGGTTCTCGGCAACGTGTCGAAGATCGAGCGGCTGATCACCACCAAGACGACTCAGGACGACCAGCCGTTCACCGTGCTGCGCGACATCGGTGTCAGCAAGACCGGCGCGTACTACGCGCGTCAGCTCGACGCAGCCTACGAACGAAAATTCGGTCCCGACGCGAACCCGGACGGGGTTCTCCTCACGGATGACGCGGACGATCGCCTCGCCGACATGATCGCAACGATCGCCTACGACATGCAGGCGGCGCATATCCTCCGCAACGTAGACGCCGACCTTGGCGAGCTCGCGATCGAGGAGGAAGACGAAGTGCCCGAGCGCTTCAATGTCGACCTTTCGTACACCGTCGTCGTCGGCCTCCATCAGGTCGCCTACAACCACCGCGTCAAGATCGGAGTGAGGTAACCCATGGGCGAGATCAACAGTCAGGGCAAGATCTACATCGACTACTCCGGCGGTAGCTATCAGCTCATGCGCGTGAAGTCTCTCGACGATGACGATGAGTCGAGCACCGAAGTCGTGACCGCGGCTGGCGTTGAAGGTGGTGCCGGTCATCGCGACAAACCGGGCGGCGTGAAGATCACGCTCGAGGTCTACCGCGAGAGCCCCAATCCTGAGGTGGACTGGCGTCGTCTGAAGCGGACCAAGGAGCGGTTCTCGCTCACGACCCAGGACGACAACGGAGGGCTTCGCGAGCAGTACCAAGGGGTTCGCGTCTCGACGGTGAAGAAGAAGCTCGACGACCAAGGCGAGAACATGGACACGGTTGAGCTCGTTGCACTTCGGATGGTCGAGCTTCCCAGGAAGGCGGGCTAGCAGATCGTGACCACGCCTCTGGCTCGAAAGCTCGTGAAACCGGCGCCTGCCACACCGGCCTCTCCGACGTCCGATCTCGCGCGCGTGCTTGATCGTGGCCCCCGCGGCGAGCTCGTCGACCTCCCTGTCCTGGGTCCCGCGTGGCTCCAGCTGATCGGGCACGCCGACACGCAGGACGTCGAGGCCGATATGTATCGGCGCATGAAGGCGAGAGGCATCGAGCTCGACGCGGTGACCGCCCTCAGCTACGAGGCCGAGCGCGCCGCGCTCACACTCGCGCGGGCGGCGAAGGCACCCGAGGATCGCAAGTCGCCGTTCGGAACGATCGAGGAGTGGGGTCAAGTCGACTCCGACACGTTATCGGCGATCTGGCAAATCTGGGGCGACGTTCGGGAGCGGCTCGCGCCTCTCGACACCGCCCTCCCCCAGGATCAGCGCGACCTGATCGCGAGCGCCATCGCAAAAAAAAACTCGATCCTGTTGAGGTCCTTCGGCGTGAGCGCGCTAGCGACCTGGCTGGTTACTACGGAGCTCCCGCTCGTGATCTCACCCGAGGAGAAGTTGTCGAGTGGGGACTCATCATCGGAGTGCTAACTGACGGTTCCGCGTCTCTGCGCGGCCGTCGCTTCATCAACGCCGCCTACGAGGAGCCAGACGAGCCGTGAGTAAGGGCAACGCCCGCGCATACATCGAGTTCCTGGCGAGCGACAAGAAGCTCCCCCAGGGACTCGCGCGGGTGCGTTCGAAACTCAACGCATTTGCCTCCGGGATTAGCAAGGCGTTCACCAAGTCGCGTGGCAACGCTGGAGAGATCGCCAAGAACGCGATCGGCCACTTTGCGGGGAACGTGGCGACTCGGGGACTCGATGTCCTCGTTGATGCGGCGCAAGGTGTCGTCAACTTCGAACGCAACCTGACCCGGCTACAAATCTCGACGGGCAAGACGCCGGCCCAGATGGCGGCGATGCGCGAGGCGATCCGAAGGGTGTCGCGCGAGACCGCGATCTCCTCCGATGAAATTCTTGCGGGCGCCTCGACCTACGTCGCGATCACCGGTGACGCGGAGGGCGCGCAGGCAGCGATGGCTCAGTTCGCGCGGATCGCACAGGCCACCGGCGCAACCGTGTCGGACGTGGCCACGGCGGCCGCGGCGTTTCGCACGTCAGCCAATCTCAACGCCGACGACATCGAAGCTGCGTTCTCGGCGATGGCTGTACAAGGCAAGGCCGGCGCCGTGGAGGTGAAGGACCTCGCGGCCGAGCTATCAGAGCTGATGCCGCAGTTCGCGCAGTTCCGAGGGGCAAAGAGCCTCGACGGGATCCGCGAGATGGGCGCGGCATTCCAGGTGATCCGCAAGGGAGCGGGCTCAGCATCCGGCGCGGCCACCCAGTTCCAAGCGCTCATGGGCGAGCTCGCGAACCCAGCGACGGTAAAGGACCTGAAGAAAGTCGGCATTGCCGTGTTCGACAACAACGGCAAGATGCGGTCCGCGTCGGAGATCTTCGAAGCGATCGCTACCAACTCGAAGCTCGCCGACCCCCGGAAGATTGCCGCGATCTTCGGCCGCAAGGAATCGCAGGCCGCCGTGCGGTCGCTTCGCGAACACATTGGGCTGTTCCGCGATCTCAAGGTGGCGGGTCAGGATGCGGGCGCGATCGAGCGCGACCGAATGATCATGGCCGAGTCTGCGGCCGGAAAAATCGACGCAGCGTTCAACAACATGAAGCTATCGCTCGCCGAGACGTTTACTCCCGAGCGCATCGAGGCCTTCGCCGGCGCTCTGGGCAAGGCCGTCGATATGTTCGCGAAGATCGTCGGATTCGTCGACAAGACAGCGAAGTTCGTGAGCGACGTTGTCGAAAAAGTCCAAGGGCCCAGCGTCGAGAAATTGACCGGCAGGGCGTACGACCGACTGATTTCACAGGAAGGGAAGGAAGCCAAGAACGGGATGTTCGATACGAACACGCGAGCAGGTGCTGAGCAGATGTCTCGAATCTACTTCGAGCAAGCTGCCCAGGCGTACGTCACGCCGGGTGGCATGGATGAGCACAAGCAAGCCACCTACGAGGCCTACTCGCGCAGGGCGCACGAACTCCGGGACAAGGCGGATCCGTGGGGCACGGGGATCGAGAGCGATTCGGACAGGACCACAAAGGAGAACTTCGAGATCTTCAAGTCGAGCTTTGGCGAGGAGAAAGCCCGCACGGTGGCCGCCGAGAATTTTGTGTTTGGGATGAAGGTGGCGATTCGCGATGCCCTCAAGGAGGTCGCGATTCGAACCGAGATCGGGCGCGACAAGGTCGTCGAGGCTACACGCACGAGCTCGAAACAGCGGACGAGGCCGTGATCGATGGCAGACGCGTTCTACATCGCCTCGTTCGGGGGGATTCGGTTGTGGGCCTCGGAGGTCCGCACATCTAACAATCGCCGGCTCATCGTGCACTCGCCCACCGCGGGTAACGTGCATCCGACGACTGATCACGGACTCGACTCCCGACCTGCCACGTGCACGTTGCTGTTCGACGACATGGAGGGTGAGACTGCGTCGCCTCGCGAACGGTTCAACGCACTATGCGCGCTGATCGAGGGTGGCGAGCCGCAGATGTTCACCCACCCGCTGCGTGGCAGCTACCTCGCTTGCGTTCGAATGTTCGACCACACCGCCGGCGAGGGCGCGTTGATCAGCGCTCAAGTGGAGCTCGTCCCCGAAGGCGAGGTTCCGCCTGTGGAGGTCGCGAACGCTGGTACGTCCGCCGTCGCTGGCGAGGGCGCGGTCTCCGCTGCAACCGAAGCAGCAGACGCTGAACTCGAGGCGTTCGGGCTCTCGACGCCAGTGACCGGCGAGGCATTGACAGCAGTGTCACAGTGGCAGGAGAGCGAGTCGCCACCAGCGCGCGCGGTAGCGGTAGACGTCGCGCGAATCTCGGCGTCGATCGGAACCGAAATCGAACGGCTTGGACTTGATCGCAACATCAAGCTTTGGCCTGCGCATGCCGCTCTCGTGCTGGTTGGAGACGCTCTCTTAGCCGCTGGACGCGCTGCGACCTCCGACGTCGCTCGGCTGATGACGGTCCGCGTTGGCCGACGAATCGCGCTCCGCACGCTGCTCGCCTCGATCTACGGCGGGCGCGAAGTCGAGAACCGAGTTCCCCAGGTTATGGGGCTCAACGACATCGCCACTCCGGGATGGTTGGAGCCCGATTCCGAGCTCCGACTACCGCAACCGGCCGTCCAGCTGAGGGTGGGCTGATGGCGAAGCCGCACGAGATTTCGATCGTCGTCGGCCATCAGCAGATCGGCGGATGGGTCGAGTACCAGATCGATACGTCGCTCGTCGAGCCCGCCGATTCGTTCGCGCTGCGTCGTCCATTCACGGCGGAGGCGTGGCGGATCTGTCGGCGTGACGCACGTGTGCGCGTGCAGATCGATGGGGTCCCGCGAGTCGACGGCTTCATCGACGCGCGGCGATGGAACACCAAGGACGGCACGCTCGAGATCAGCGGTCGCGATCGCATCGGTCGCCTTGTTCAGGAATCTGCACCGCGCTCAGCATTTGGAGGAGCGACACTGCTCGCGGTCATCACCCAGCTGGCCGCTCCGTGGTTCGAGCGGGTGACCCTGGTCAATACGCGCAATCGCCGCGTTACGCTCGGCAAGGGCTCCAAGGCGCCGGCATTCGATGATCCGGTTCCCGTCCTGAAGTCGAAGCCCAAACAGGGCCGCATCGATCCTGGTCAGCCGCGATGGCAGGTGATTGCCGAGATGCTATCGCGCGTGAACCTCATCGCGTGGAGCTCGAGCGATGGCAAGGAGCTGATCGTCGGGCGCCCCAACCAACGCCAGCCTGCTCTGTTCTGCATTCGTCACAGCCGAACGGCGAACGTGGGCCAGGCCATCGATATCGACTACGAGGAGAGCAACGCGGATCGGTTCTCTATGATCACCGCGATTGGCGCCGGCGCCAACTCGGACAGCGACTACGGCGAGAACGCTACCGCGCGCGTGGGCGTAGTGTTCGACAGCGAGCAGCGCCGCGAGCCAGGCGCGGTGAGATTGAACCTCGGCGGTTCAACGACGTTCGATGGCACGGGTCGCGACTTTCTGTATCCCAAGCGCCTAATCCTCAGCGAGCGACCGCTCCGCGATAACGAGGAAGCGTCGCGCATCGCACGGCGCGATCAGATCCGGCGCGACTTCCGACGATCACCGCTGCGCGCAACGATGCCCGACCACGGGCAACTGATCTCCGGATCGACGCGGTCGCTATTCTCGCTGGACACGATGACGAGCGTCGTGCTTGAAGATCTAAAGACGGGTGAGGTCGTCGTCGACGATGACTTTCTGATCTACGAGGCGAGCTTTCGCGGTTCCTCGGAGGGTCAGACCACCGAACTCGGCCTCGTGCCGAGAGGAACGGAGATCGTCGCGTGAGCTATCGAGACGCAGAGGACTTCCGCGAAGAAACCTCCCCTCGGGACCGATCGTTCCGCGGAATGATCCGCAGGATGGCGGTGCGACTCACCACCGGGACGCGCTGGCAGTTGGTCGGTCATCGGGTCGGCTCAGAGAGCGAGACGCCAGACGCTGAGCCGTTCACCGGGATCGGTTTCTATGCTAGGCCGCGAACCACATCCAAAGCCGAGGCGGTTCTAGCCTCGGTTGGAGAGGCATCGCATGCCGTCGCGATCGCGACACGCGACGAGGATCTTCGGCGCATCTGGAAGTCGGTGCTCGACGCCGCAGCCAACGTCACGGCGATATTCAACAGCCTCGCCATCGTTGTCGCGAAACCGGACGGGACCGTTGAAGTCCGGTCGCTCAATGGCACTGCGCGATCGCTGGCGCTAAAGAGCGACGTCCAGAACGTCGACAGCAAGTACGACGGTCACGTTCACGGAGCGTCGGGCGCATCGACGACAGGTCCGCTGACCAAGTTCATCCCGGGCTTTCCACCGGTCACCGTGCCATTGGTACCCGCAACCATCCAAGGGACCGACGTCCTCAAGGGGGAGTGATCATGACGATGCCCGCCTACAAGAGCGTCGCTTTCGCATCTGGCACCGGCGACGTTTCTCCGTCGATCGGGACACACGCAGCTGGTGATCTAATTCTCGTGTTCGTCGCAACCGGAGCGGAGACGGTGGCCACACCCTCTGGCTACTCGGTGCTGCCACAAAGCAGCGTGATCCAATCAGCCAACGTTCGGGGTAGTGTGTTCTACAAATTCGCCGTTAGTGGCGGCGAAACACTGACGGTGACCGACCCCGGCGACCACGCGATGGTGGTTGTGGTGGTCTACGAGGATGTCGATCCTGTGCATCCGTTCGAGGCAGTCTCATGGGTATTGCCCAACACTGCTTTGAGCGTGTCGTCGCTGTCCGGCGTGACGACGGACGTCGATGACTGCATGATCGTTCATGGCTGGTTTTGGGCATCCGACAACGTCGGTCCGTTCATCACGTCAGCCACAAACTCAAGTCTAGCCAACATCAACGAGCGGGCCGATGTCGGAACCACCGACGGAAACGGCAGCGGAATTGCCGTCATCGATGGCGAGTTCTCTGCCGCTGGCACTATCGCGCCGACGCTACTCAATAACTCAGGAAGCAACTGCGTTGGTGTGACGATCGCCCTGCGCCCTTCGCTCGACTACACGGTCAGCGGCACGGTTACGATCGACGGATCGCCTGCTGCGAACGGAGAGGTCGTCACTATCGTCGACAGCACGCAACGCGACTTCATTCGCACTGCGACGATTGCAGGCGGCGCAGGCGGATTTTCCGTGGTGGTCCCGTTCAACGATCACAACTATGTTGCCGTTTACGACGACGGAACTAATCGCGGCGCGTCTGCCTTCGACACAACGGTTGGTGGCGACCACGACATCGTGATCAACACCGGTGGCGGTGGTGGTGGCGGTGGCAATACGTACACCCGAGGAAGGGTGGTGAACGCATGCGGATGATCAAGCAAGGCGCGGCCGCGATCGTGAAGATCTTCGTGACGCAGGATGACGACCACATCACCGGCCGTTCAGGGCTCGGCGGCTACGCGTCCTACCTCGACTTCGATGGCGATCTTGGACTGGTCAACGCAGACACCGTTGTGCAGTGGCGCGGACGTCCGGGCACCGAAGGCGACACATGGGAAGTGGAGCTCGTGGCTGGGGTGTCGCTCAGTCTCGTCGACGATGACGGCGACCAGATCACCACGTTAACGTTCGTGGACGGCGTCACCACGGTGGCGGAACTCGAGGAATTGATCGACTCCACGTCGACAAAGATCCACGTCGCCGTTGCTGGTACGCCGACGAACGTACTGACCGCCGTCGACGATGAGGGATCCGACACTCTCCATGATGGCGACGACGCTACGAACGCGATAACCGTCTACGCGCGCCGCGGCACCGGACGTTGGCAGCTCGTGTGGAACGGCACCACGGTCAAGATCATCGCGGTCGGGGAAGCGATGCTCGGCGTCGGCGAAGGCGTCACTTTGCAGGGCTTTGGCGAATACGACCTGCACATCCCCGAGGGGTTCACCGACGCACTGCTCGGTGAGCTGTCATTTCACGTTGCTGCAAATGGCACGAGCCACGACCCCGCCGACGTTCGCGTGCAGGTTATCCCGGGGCTCCCGGGCGAGCTCGCCGACGTCAACGTCACACACTGGCGGGACACCGCAGTCGCGACGCCAACGGTCGAGGGAATCCCAACGGTCGAGGATGCGACGTTGCAGGCGCGGCTCACGTCGACGCGAGCCGGCTACCTCGACAACCTCAACGTCGGTGGGCTGGTGGCAAGCGCGGCGAATTTGGCGTCAGCTGCCGGGGTAATCGCCTCGATTTTCTCTGCAGTTGACACCGAGATTGGATCGATCGAATCGAAGATCGACGCGATCCAGGCGGACACAGCAGCGATGGATGGTCGGCTTCCCGCCGACCCGGCCGATGCCTCGGTGGTCGCGGGACTGATCGGCGCTCTCGAATTGGCGCTGTCAGCTGAGATCGATGCGCTCCCGACGGCGGCTGAGATCGACGCCGAACTATCGAGCTCCCACGGCGATGGCTCCTGGGAGAGCGCTGGATCTGCCGAGGATGTCGCGAGCGCCGTGTTCGCTTACGAGTACGAGCCGGGGCGCACGTTCGTCGGCCACGTTCGTCGGTGGCACGGCATGATGGTCGGCAAGGGCTCGGGACTGATCAGCAGCCTCGCCACGTTCTTCCGACCAGACGGCGTAACGAAGGTGGTCGAGTTCGCTCAGAACGTCCTCGCCGGCACACGTGAGGCGATGACGGAATTCTTTGGAGCCGACACCCCGTGAGCATCTTCGGGGCAGTGTTCGGCGCTTCGACGATCGTTCTCACTGACGATCCGACTCCGCCCGAGGCTGCAGCGGTGTCACCGCCGCTCGGGTTGGTCGCAGGCACGTACGAGAGCGCGAAGGGGACCACGTTCGTCATCGATATCACCGACGATCAGTTCCTCGCTTACTCCGCGGTGTTCGTGTCGTTCGGCGGTTCCTCGGCCAAGACTCCGGTGTGGCGACGCACCGGATTCGAGGCGGGGTTCTCGGTCGGGTCGTTCGTGGAATCGATCGGCGGCGGGATTCGATTGCACGTCAGGCGTGACGCAGGTTGGCCGCCGGGACTGGTCTTGTTCACCGTCGATCCCGTCGATGGCGGAGGCAACGTAGGCGCATGAGCACGTTCACCTGGATCATTCCCGAGCCTGCACCGACGACACCGCCCCCGACGGGGTCGGGCGTCGTCACGCCCGCCGGGCAGCTGTTCGGAAACTTCGACCAGGAGATCGATCCGGACACGCGGGACTACATCGACACCGCGGATGGTGCGTGGGCAGAGACCGAGAGCTCGCGCTCGGCGGTCATGCTCCAGCTCGAGATCCGCTACGGAGAGTGGTGGGTCGATCCCGAGGCCGGATCGCGGATCCCTGCCATGCTTGAGTCCGGCGAACCTGTAACGCCGGAACAGATCGCCGACGAGGCTAGGCGAGCACTACAGATGCTCGTTGTCGACGGGGTGATCGCCGACTTGGCGGTATCCATTGGCGAGACGGACGACGACGCCGGCGTGATGGAACTCCAGATCGTCTACACCGATATGTCGAGCGGGCATCCCGTTCAGCTTTCCTATTCACCGCTCTGAGGTGCACCCATGTTTCGCGTTCCCAGCTTCCGAGAGTTCGAGGCGATCGTCGTCGCGTTCTTCAAGGGCTTGTTTCCCGACTCGAACGCCGGCGCGCGCACCGCCTACCACCGTCGTCGCCTGCAGGTCGCGACGGCTGCTGGCACACAGCTCCACGCGCACGTCGATTCAGTTCGCGACGACGTAATGCCAGATTCATCGCGGGGTGAGATGGCGGTGCGGTGGGGCGGCATCTTCGGCGTTCCCAAGAAGGGCGCGACCCCGGCGCGACGATCTGATGCGCTCCGAGTCCGGGGCGACGTAGGGACGCCGGTCACCTCGGGGCTCGAGCTCGTTCACCCCGCGAGTGGTCTCCGGTTCATGATCGACGAAGACGACGAGATTCCCGCCGAGGAAGAGGTCGACGTCGACGTCGTTGCGATCGACGCCGGATCACAAACACGCCTCAGCGCAGGCGAGGTGCTCGAGTTCGTGTCAACGCCGGCAGGACTTCAGACGCGCGCCGAGTTGCAGCTCGATCTCAGCAGTGACGGTTTCGACTCCGAGCAGGAAGGTGCGTACAAGCGCCGCTTCCTGAACGTTGTTGGCGAGCCTCAGGCAGGCGGCAACCAGAGCGACTACGTACGGTGGCTCGAAGAGATCGAAGGCATCGACAAGGGTTTTGCCTATGCTCACCGCGGCGGATTTGGCACCGAGGACCTCGTTGGGCTTCACATCGGCGCCGGCGAGGACCGCGCTCTGTCCGAGACCGAGAACGCCGTGGCGCTCGCCTACGTAAAAGAGCGTGCGCCATCGCAGGTATCGGGCGATGGAGGTCCGCTTCGAATGCTGACTGTCATCGAAGATCCTCAGCCGATCGAGATCACAGTCGAGCCGAACGGCGCGCTCGAGTGGGAGTTCGACTGGAACGACGAGACGCCACCCGTGGTTGACACCTGGGACGAGCCAACACGAACGCTGACGTTCACCACCGAACGCCCCGCGAGCATGAAGGCTGGTGATCGCGTCTGCATCCATGGGGTAGCGAGCGACCAGAACGGCGAGGTGCTGACCATCGAGGCGCTCGTGAGCACCGACGCCGTGAAGCTTCAGACCATCCCGACGGTCGCGCCAGTAGCCACCGACACGGTCTACGCTGGTGGCCCGCTGACCGCGATGATCCGCGATGCGATCATCGCCCACGTCTCCGGCGACATCGTGTATTGCGGCGACGATGGGCCGATCCCGGGTCAAGTCGCCGAGGCCTCCACGGGAACGCTTGGATTGAAGGAGCTCGCGCGAGGGATCGGCCCAGCGAATCCCGGCGGCAAGTACGGGGAGTGGTCGGGCGCCCTGATCCAAGCGGTGCTCGAGAAGATCGCTGTCTACCCGCGGGGCGCGCGCAACGCGACGTGTCTGGTTCCGGCCGCCGACTACGAAGCGACTGACTTCGCGTTCCCCGACGACAATCAGATCGGCCTCATCACGTTGGCCGAGGTGCTGATTCGGAGGGCCTGGTAATGCCGCCGTTCACCATCATCGATCGCGAGGTCGCAACGTCGACCGACGGGGCACAGTCGGTTGCCGTCCGCACGCCGCGTCGAGCTCGGCTCGGCATGGCGCTCTACGCCTTCGCGTGCTGGCCATCGACGCACGAGCTCGAGCTTCCACAAGGGTGGCTGACGATCGCAACGTTCTCGGAAGAAGGCGCGATCGGAAGCGCCGCCCTACTCGCTCGCCCCGTAATGAGCCAGGAGGTGATCAGCACGATCTTCGCGTTCACGACCGAGGCTGAGGACTGGGACGATCTGCCTCCACCCGTGGTCGCGATCCTCGCGGTGCGCGGCGGCAATGTCACTCTCGCAGCGAGCGACGACGGCATTGCCACGAGCGAGGACGGATTCACGTTGCAGGTGCCGAACGTTGTCGCCGGCTCGTTCTCGGACGCAGTGCTCGTCGCTTCGTACGTCGCCGGCGAGGTGGAGATCGACCTACCGGAAACACTGACGGAGATCCTATCCCTTGTTGCCACCGACTCGGATGATGACGAGGTCGAGCACACTGGAACGTTCAACCTCTCGGTGCGATTGCCGGAGGCGGCTGGACCGATCGGCGTGCACGTCATCGGTGTTGGCGGACCTAACACCGCGGGGATCTGCGCAGCCGTGGCCGCACCGGCGGAGGTGCCGATCTCCATCCCGCGCATAGAAGTCGACGCGCAGGGTGCGATCGGTCTAACCACGGTGGGCGTATGAGCGATGCGATCTTCCTCCGGTTCGACGAGCCGGACACCGAGGTCCTCCCGAGCGATTCGGCCGAGTCGCTCCGGGACATGCGAGCCGATGACACCGCGACGCTTCCCGAAGTGGTCTCGGGATTCGTCGGGTTCGCGCGCGAGTTCGTCGCCGACAACGCCACGGGACTGCGGTCGATCGACGTTGAGCCAGGCTCGTCGCTGCTCACGCGGACCATGTCGGTGCAGGCGATCTTGCGCTGGGACATCGACGACCAAGCTGCTTCGGGTCAGCCGGGCACGATCGTCTGTCGGGGCCGCCGCGGCTCGGCATCGGAACGCGTCGCGTACGCGCTCGAGCTTCGGGTTGTAAACGCGGCCGCGCGCATCGGTGAAGTTCGTTGGTACTGGGAGGATCTCGACGGCAATCGGCACACGGCGATCGGCGGGCAGTTCCGAATCGAAGCAGCGAACGGCTACATGCTGCTCACCGCCACCCGACGATGCGTGAGCAGCTCGGAAGTAGTGGTTCGCTACTACGTTGGCGGAACCCTGCTCAACGAAGCGATCGAGACGCAGGGCGTGATCGGCGGTGGAACCACAGGCACGACGACCGTTGGTGGCCGCATCACAGATGGCGATGACACATGGGCCGATCATCTAGACGGCGCGATCGACGAGCTGCGCGTTGTGGATCGCGAGCTCGCAGCCGAGGAGATCGCGGCGACATGGGATCGAATCTCGATCTACCAGCCTCGTGGGCACCAGCTCGTCCTCGATTGCTTGCCACCTGGATGGCCGACCCCGACCGAAGCCGACACCCGCGCCGGAAAAGAGCTGAAGCTGATCGGCCACTCGCTCGGCTATGCCGCCGCGCAAGCCGAGAACCTGCGCGCCAACGTGTTGCCCGACCGCTCGTATGGCGAGGTGCAAGAGCGATGGGAGGCGATGACGCGGCAGTACCCGCGCCCGGGCGATGACCTCGACACACGGCGCGCACGTGTGATGGGGCACCTACGCCAGCGCGCCGGAGTGTCGCCGCCCGGCGTGCGTACGGTGCTGCGAGACCTGCTCGCCATCAACACCGAGCAGGTCGAGGTGATCGCGTTCGACAACACGATCCGCGATCCGTTCGATGAAATGAAGGCTCGACGCTGGCGGATCTCGCACGATACGGAGTGGTCCGTTGGGAGCGGCGAGCTCAAGCTCCTGGTTGCTCCAGCGCCCACGATTCCAGCGGCAAGCTTTCCCACGACGTGGCGCACTTGCATGACAGGCGTCGACGGCCCCGAGCGCGTCGGCGGATACGGTGCGCAGATTTTCTCCAAGCTCAGCCCCACGCAGATTCCCGACGGTGTCGAAGCCGGGATCATGCTCTATGACTGGCCACGCCAGGACGTGTTGCTCCTGGGGCTCCGACGCGACGGATCAGACTACAAGGTCGTCTCGCAACGCTTCCTCGCTGCTGTGGCGCAGGCTGCAGTGGTTCACGCCACGACGTCCTTAGCGCCGCACTGGTTGCACATCCTGCAGCAGCCGATCACGTACACCAACGAAGCACCGTCGGACCTCGTGCCGCACACCGTTCGATGGAGCACGACGGGACCATCAAGTGGGTTATCGCAGGACGCGACGATCTCGTTCTCGTTCTCTGTCGGCTGGTGCGGCATGTATGCACGAAGCTGGGGCAGTAGCCTGATCGGAGACGACGTCGACGTCGCGTTCGATGACTGCGCGATCCGCTTCGAGCACGGACGTCGAACCCTGTACTTCTATGCGCTCCGGGACCCTGACCTGCCTGGCACACCGGATCTTCCTGGCGCGAACGTCGTACTCCGTCGACTTCGACAGCATCACACGCACGCATGCGCGATCACGTCACGGGACATGCTGGCGGGTGATCCCGACAGCGGATGCGGGCTCGGCCCGTGTGGAGGATTCTAATGGGACTGCCGACCTCTCGAGAGCGAACCTATACGACTGCCACACCGGTCGACCCCAACGATATGAACGCGATCCAAGACGCGATCATCGGACGGAAGTACCCGACGATCTATCGTTGGTTCGGTGTCGGCCGCGGGGGGCTCGAGACGAACGTCATCTTCGACAACGGAGGCGGCGTCTACTCGGGGCAGATTCGGTCATCGTCTGACAACGCCGAGGTCGACGGGATCGTGATCCCCGGATTCGAGATCGGGACCCTCATCTCCGGCTTGGCTGCTCGCGTTTCCGGTCCAGGTACCTCACAAACGGTTCAGGTGATCCTCAGCGTTCGTGGCTCCCTCGTCGGGTCGCTCTCGATTGTGAACCCCGGATCCGAGGCGACTTACACGCAGGACCCGGTCACCAATCCGAAGGTGCTCGGCGTCGGCGACGTTTTGGTCGTGAAGGCGCTCCTCCCGAAAGCAGCCACGAACCTGTGGGCAATCGGGATTGGCTCATCGCGGCTCTGAGATCCCGGTCCGCGCGCGCAACTTGCCTCGGCCGTCGCGAACCTATAACCACGCGCCGTGTCCGAGGGCAACGATCGCACACGCAAACCTCCACGTAGGTTGCAGACGGCGACGGAGCGCGACCTCGAGAGCTTTCAGTCTCGGGAACGCCGGCGGCCTCCTGTCCTCTCTCCTCCCTCAGCCGGCGTTCCCACTTTTGTCGACTACGAGCTGACGCCGGTGACGGCGGTGCTCCCTCTCTGCGCGGGGAAGCCCGAACTCGAGCAGGTGATGATCGCGACCTACCGGCACGTGTCGAACGCGTTCATGGCGCTCAAGACCGAGGCCGAAGATCGCGAACCCGAACGGCTGCGCCAGCGCATCGAGATCCTCGAGCGCGCGAAGGTCGACATCCAAGGCGAGTCGGGATCGAACGGCCGACTCGGCAACCTGACCAAGACCGTCTCGGCTATCGCCGCGGACGTCGACAAGATCCTAAGCCGCGCGTGGTGGTTGTTCACGCTGTTGGTCGCTGGCCTCGGCGGCGCGGCTGTCAAGCTCGTCGTCATCGGCAAGGCGTATGGCGAGCTCGAAACCACTGTTCAGAACATGAAGGCGCAGGACGAGCGGCAGTCCGCAGAGATCGTGATCCTACACCAGCAGCTGCAGCTTCGACTCAACGGTCCGGCGGAGGCGCCGGGGAAGGACTCGCGATGATGCTTGTCGTTCGTCGAATTCCGGTCGCATTGCTCATCGCCGGAGCGGTATTTCTGCTGATGACGTTCGCCTATTGGGCTGGCGTCTCACTCGCACAAGCGCAGGGGCTCGAGCCGCCCGTGATCCACGATCCGGGTAGGACCGTCGATCAGGTCACGAAACTCTGGCGATCCGGCGCGATCACCGCCGCGCTGATCGTCGGATCGTGCTCGCTGCTGATGATCCTCCGATACCGAGTGCAGTGGTTGCAGGAGGGCAAGCGCGCTGCGTACGTCGCGGCGGTCATCGGTGCGCTGGGCACACTCGTCGACGCCATCAACCGTGGCTCGACGCCGACTCTTTCAATGGTGGTCGTGTCGATCGCGCTCGCGATCGCACTGGTGAGGGACCCGATACCCAAGCCCGTCGAGGCACCCACTGCCAAGCCGGAGATCCCGTCGTGACGCGCGCGATCAACGTCCTCGTGATCGCGTTCGTGCTGGTCGCGTGCGGCGCATCGCAGCGCGCCGAGACGATCCGCGCGACCTACATCACCACCGTCACCGCGCACCAGGCTTTCCTGATCTTCGACCACGAACACGAGAAATCGATCAAGGACGCCGCCACGAGCTATGACCAGGGGCGCGCGGCGCTCGACGCCTATCGCCTGAAGAGCGATCGCGTGATGCAGTTGTTCGACGGCGTGTACAAGGCGGTCGCCGCGGCGCTGGTGCTCAACGACAACCCCATGGCGTTCGCGAATCTCGTCGAGGCCTCTTCACTGTTGATGGATTCGTTGCGCGATATCACCGGAGGCAAGCTGCCATGAACCTTCGAGACGCACTCCGCATCGGTGAGGTTCTCGTGGACGGACTCGAGCTGCTCGAGCACCAAGTCGACATCGGGGGCGAGGCTGCTGACAAGACGCTTGCGGTGATCAAGACGACGCTCACGACGCTACGAGAGTGCATCGAAGGCAAGGTGTCGCCGGTGATCGCACAGTCGCAGATCAGCGCGCAGATGCACGAGATGCACGAACAGCAACGCGCCGCGCGTGCGTCGGTCGATCGCGACCTCGCGAACAAATTCGACCTCCCATGAACATCCACCGCCTTTCCTCAGAGGCCGACACCGTGCGGATGAGAGTCCCGCGAGCCTCGTGGTGGCGGCGCGCGTGGTGGTGGATTCGGGATCGATTGCCGTGGTGAACGTCGTCGACAAGGACCCCGCCGCGGGCGTCGGCACTATTCTCTTGCTCACGCAGCAGCAGCGTGCCAACCGCGCTCGCTACGTCGGCGGGCAACTGCCGCTGTCGGCTCTCGATGCCTTCATCCGCAAGGAGGGCGCTCCGGAGATGTGTCCGGCTGGCTACTATCGCGAGCCGTTCCCGAACGGCGGCTTCGATCCGTGCGCTCCCGACCCCTTCGCGCGGTGGTCATTCCCGGGCAAGACGTTCGTGAACGTCACGTGTGAATGCATCGCGGCGGCCATGTGGATCCAGGGCGTCTCGAGGAAGTGCCCCGATCACTTCCCCTTGTGGGGCGGCCGGATGAATTGCGACTCGATCCGTATGGAGGCGGCGACGACGGCGCGCTGTTGGCTTCGCCTCGAACGCCCCGAAGTCGGTTGCGTCATCGTGTATGGGTCGGTCGACCAGGATCGCGACGGCCAACGCGATCGGACCGGTCACATCATGGTCGCGACTGAAGTCCCAGCAGAGTTCGATCCGCGCTACCGCGAATGCTGGGCCGCCATTCGCGGGGTTGATGTCGCGGCGCGTGGCGAGCACCGCGCGAACATGCCGACGACGGGGATTGGCTGGTTCGGCGCCGATCGCTACGGACCAAAGGACTCGTGGTTCCTGCGCTGCGTGATGAAGCCGTGACCGTCGTCGTTTGCATGACCACTATCCCAGCGCGCAACGGGACGCTGCTACCAACGATCGCCTCGCTGCTCGAGCAAACGCGTAAGCCCGACGAGATCCGATTCTACGTGGTGCCCGGTGTCGACTATCCGGCGCGCGGCCTCCACGGTGCGCCCGGCGTGCCGCTCAACTGCGTCCCCGTCGACGACATCGGTCCGCTCACCAAGCTGTCGGCCGCCGTGGATCCCGAACTACCCGACGACGCGATCATCGTCACCGTCGACGACGACATCGCGTACGGGCGGACGTGGCTCGAGACACTGATCGCTGGCGCCGAGCGCAACCGATGTGAGGCGGTCGGATTCTCGGGCTGGGACGTCGCCTCGCTCATCGCGCGCAACACGTTTAGGATGGTTCGTTCGGGTCGATGCGACGTACTCGAAGGCTGGTCGGGCGCGGCGTATCGGCGTGGATGGTTCGAGGCTGGTATTCTTCAACCACCGCCGGAGTTCCGCTGCGTCGACGACGTTTGGATCTCCGCCTACCTTCATCGACGTGGCATCTCGCGGCGCGTGATCGCTCGACCTCTCTGCCGTCCTCGCGACGAGCACCCGGGTCTACACAACCGCGCCGACTTCCGCGAGCTCAATCGACGAGCCGCACAGCTGGGGTTTGCATGAAGCCGACGCTACTCACGATCATGATCCCATCGCTGCAGTCACGCAGCGACACGCTCATCGAGTTGCTCGAATCGCTGCGCGAGCAGGACCGCAGCGACGAGGTCGAGATCCTCATCGATATTGATGCCGGCTCGAATGTCGTCGGCGACAAGCGAAACCGGCTATTGCAAGCGGCTGTCGGTCGCTACGTGTGCTCGATCGACGACGATGATCAGGTCGCGCACGACTACATCCCGAAGGTGCTCGCTGCGATCGAGGCGAACCCCGATGTCGACGCCATTGCGATCCGCGGCCGCCGAACAATCGACGGCGGCAAGGCGGTCGAATTCGACTACCGGCTCGACGGGCAAGAGGGGCAATGGATCGACGGCACGCTCTGGCGGACGCCCGGTCACCTCTGTCCGATCCGAGCCGAGCTCGCGAAGTCTGTGAAGTTTCCGTACCTACTGCGCGGCGAGGATCTCCCGTGGGGCGTCGAGCTCGCGCCTTTGCTCAAGACGATCGCTCGCGCCGGCGATCCGGGCGAGGTGCTCTACCTCTACCGGTTCGACCCGCACAAGGACACGCCGCGAGCTCGAGCCTGGCAGATGCAGCGCGTGCACGAGCGCATCTTCACGCCGCAGTACACGGAGCGATCGGGCCCCGGCTCGACACCCGAGTTCTCGGCGCCCTATCGCGAGTTCCTGCACACCTTCATCCGCGAGCACCACGTGCGCTCGATCGTCGACCTTGGATGCGGCGACCTCCAAATCATGAGCCGCGTCGATCTGCAGGGCGCTCGGTACCGGGGCGCCGACGTTATCGCGGAGCGCGTGCGACGGAATGCGGAGGCTCACCCCGGCATGACGTTCGAGCACCGCGACGCGCGAACGTGGGAGTTCCCACGCTGCGATCTCGTGCTGTGCAAGGACGTGATCCAGCACTGGTCGAACGAAGAGATCGAACGGTGGCTTGAGCACATGAAGGCGCGAGCTCGGAGCTATCGGTTCGCGCTGATCACCAACTGCACCTACGGGGCGACGTTGAACCAGGATTGCAAGACGGGCGGCTGGCGCGCCGTCGACCTGATGGCCCCGCCGTTCTCGACCGGCGAACGCGTTTTCAACTGGGGCACGCCAAACAAGGATGTCGTGCTGATCCGTGGAACACGACCGGCACGGCCCTAGCCCACCAGCAGGAGCGTACGCCGGCGCTCGAGCTCCTCGATCGCCTTGACGATGAAGCCCTGCGCCGTCGGCACGAGCTGCTCGGTCATGGGCTCGACGATGCGCGACGCGGCGCGCAAGTGCGCGATCCGATCGGTGAGATCCCGGATCGCTTGCTCGCGCGTCGACATCGCCTCGAGAGCATAGCCATGTCAGCGCGGCGATCCAGAATGCATCTGCCGTGTCGTTGTGCGATTGCGAGATCCACCAGCTGTGCGACCGATGCTTCAAACGCGCTCTGACTTCGCTGACTCCAACGGCGCGGTCACTCGGCACGATGTGGGCGCGGCTCATCTGCCGCGGCGAGCATCGAGCTAAGCCGTGGTCCGAAGTCAACGCCAACAAGGCAAACGAGATCGCACGGCGGAAGGTCGGCCAGATCGCGAAGGATCCACGGCTGGTCGGATCGCTCGTTGGACCGTTCCTGCAAGGGGCCGAGCAGTGGTGGGGGAACCGACCGGCGAGGTATCGCTAGTCGTCGGTGAACGCTTCGATCGGTATGTCGAGGTTTCTGCAGAGACCTTGGATGTACTTCCACGAGATCTCTGTCTTGAGCCCGTTGTGCGCGGGAACTGTGTATGGCCGCTTTCCAGCCTTCACGAACCGCCAGTTGTGCTTGCCACCGCCAGCAGATACCAGCTCGCACCCGTTCTGGTGCGCGATCGACGCGACATCGCTCAGCCGTCTTGGACCGCGTCCTCCCACCGATCAGCTACGCGGCGACGTGACAAACGGTTGGCGTTGAGTCGATGTGCATCGGGGTGAACGTCGTCGGCTGCGGTTGCGACTTCGACGACACACGGGACAGCTGCACAGCAAACGTTTCGTTCATCGCAAGTACGACCTTCTGTCCCGGATCGATCGCGTCAAGTTTGACCGGCGAGCCGTTGTTCACGACACGCTCAAGGCGATCCCAGTCCGCTTCAGGCGCGATCCGATCGAGCGGATCGAGGCCGTGGACGAGATCGTCGAGGACGGCCATCTGGACGGCTTCGCGCAGATGATTCCGCGCTTCGATCGGATCGTTGCCCTGGGCGATCACGTCGAAGTTCAGGCAATGGGACACCCACACACCCGGGATATCCTCCGCGGGCTCGATGAGCATCCAGCAGGTGTAAACCCGCTTGAGAACCGTTTCGTTCATTGCACCCCAATTATAGGACGGGCAGTGGTTGGAGCACGAAGCGGAAGTGGGAACAAGGCCATCCGGATCACTCCCAGCTGGCGCAAGCCCGCGGAACGCCGGCGGACACTACCGGTAGCGCATTGTCACAGGCCGCACATGCTGGGCTTTGGGCCTGATGATCGCCGAGCTACGCAACTAGCCGTAACTGCAGGATCGCTCCGTCCCGCGTCCTGCAATCAATTGCGCCAAAAGATCGGCATCGTCTACGGAAATCCTGAGACCACTACCGGTGGCAACGCGCTGAAGTTCTATTGCTCGGTGCGGCTCGACATCCGGCGCAAGAAAGCGATCAAGCGCGGCGAGGAGGTGATCGGTAGCGAGTGCAAGGTCAAGGTCGTCAAGAACAAGCTCGCGCCACCATTCCGCGAAGCCGACTTCGAGATCTTGTACGGCACCGGCGTCAACAAGCTCGGCGAGCTGGTCGATACCGCCGAGAAGCTCGGGCTCGTCGAGAAATCCGGCACGTGGTACTCGTACGGCAAAGAAAAGCTCGGCCAAGGGCGCGACAAGGTGCTCGCGCATCTCGACGAGCACCCCGTGTTGCAACAACAGTTGCGCGAAGCGCTGATCAAACAGGCACGATCGACCGCAAGTGGTGGCGCCACCGTGACCAACGGAGTCGTGGCATGACCGCCGTCGCCGAACGATCCGTTGACGACATCCTCGCCGAGATCCCGCACACGCCCGTCGGCGATCTCGCCGAGCTCGAGACGCAACTCATGGGTCACGTGCAGAACGCGATCGACTTCGACGCGCTGTATCAGTTGGAGCAGCTTCTGTGGGGTCTGCTCGAGCAACGCGGCATCCACGATGAGGAGAGTGACGTCGCCAAAGCGCTGATCCTCGCCGCTGCCGTGCGCGCGCATCGCGACCCGGCGAGCTACTTTCCCGTCAGTCCGCCGCCCGGCATCACCAAGGCCGAGGCGAAAGCAGCCGCGTTCGACGAGACCTGCCCATTCTGCCAAATGGAAGCCGAGCAGGCGGCGTGTCGAGCGAACGGGCCTCCGGACGACTTCTGGGACAAGATGGCGGAGGACTTCAAAGACAGCGCTCGCGAGTGGCGTGAACAACACGCCGAGGCACTCAAGCGCGCCGGCCTACGCTGAGCTCGGACCGCCCGAGACGATTGACCAAGCCTGGTGTGATCGGCGCCCGATCGACGGTCAGTTGAGTTGCCATGTTCGTTGGCTACATCACGAACCAGCCTCGCGGTTCGTCGGATCATCGGCGTAGATGCTCGAATTCCAGGCGTTGATGCCTGGCGCGGCCCTTGTTCGCGCGCGTCGCCACGCCAATTGACCGAGTTGACTCTGCACGACATCGCGGGTGGGACATCGATCGAAGTGAGGTTCACCCTCACGAACAACGGCGACACACCGATTCGACTCGCGCCGTCGGCGTTCACGCTCCAGACGACGAGCAACGTGGACTACAGAGCCACCACGCTAAGCGGAGGCTGCACGTCCGACGTCCAGATCGCAGTTGGCGAAGCGCTGCGATGCAACGTGACGTTCGAAACCAACTCGTCGACACCGCGATCACCGCGCTCGCTCACATTCACCGATGGCCGCGGCCGCACCGCCATCAGCGAGTGGGACTCTCGATGCAGCTTTGGATTCGAGTACAAGACCAACTCGACCTGAGCTGCGCTGACGGCTGTGATAACGACGGTGGCGGCTACCTCGACTGCGTCGATTTCAGCTGCGCGACTGCTCCGACATGTTCGCAGTCAACCGACCAAGAGAGCACCAACGCGGCGTGACAGGACTCGCTCGACAACGATCACGACAGCTTTATCGACTGCGACGACTACGATTGCAGCCAGAATCCGAACGTCACGGCTTGTTGAAACGCAGGCCGGCAACGATCAGGTTAGCGATGGTCGATGGCTCGGAGCGCACGCCCGGACGCGATGCTTGGATGAACCCTACACCTGGCCAAGTGCTCCATCGATCAGCGGTGCGAGCAGAGCATCGCGCTCGACAGATGTGGGTCGAGAGCATCTGCCACGGCGAGGTGTGAGTGGGCAGTGGTCTGAGTCGACGTCGACAAGGCCACCGAGATCGCGCACCGCAAGGTCATCAACTCGCGAACGATCCGTGGGCTGAACGGCCTGCTCTTTGGGGCCATTCCGACGCGGGCCGAGGACTGGTGCGCAGCGAGACCGGCGCGGCATCGCCTCGCCGAAAGGCTGACAGGCTCATCGCTGAGCGCCGTCGCCATTCCCTTGCGGCCACGCGGGACCGCCTCTTTCCAAAGCTCGGTCGCCACGCGCAACCTTTGCGTCGAACAAACTTGAACACATTCGAGTTGTTAGACGTGCATGCCGGGTTCCTACCAGAAACGTACTAATCAAAACTAATTTAGTAGAACCCGGTCTTACTAATTTGATACTAATTCGTACTAAATTAGTAGGAAGAGTTCAGGAATGCCTCCACGGAAACCTCCGCCCGTTCCGGGACTCGACGACCTTCCGGTCGAATCGCTTCACCGGGTTCTCCTGAAGTTTCCGGGCGTGCTTCAGGTGGAGCACGGCGGAAAATACCCCCACTGGGACGAACTCCGGCACCGGGAACCGCCCGGATCTCTCACTACTCTCGAATGGTGGGGGCTGATCAAATTCGCCCGGCTTGGGCAACGCCGGAATCTCCCCCTTCTCGACGAGAAGCGTAACCGCTTCGCGTTTGTGATGACCGACACTGTGCAGCGACTTGTCCATGAGGTCGATCGTGACGCCAGCGGACGCATCGAACTGCCTGAGGACGTAACGAACCAATCGACCCGAGACAGATACATCGTCAACTCGCTGATCGAGGAGGCGTTCCGATCGAGTCAACTGGAAGGCGCATCCACAACGCGGCACGTCGCCAAGGAGATGATCCGAACGAAACGGGAGCCCCGAACTGACAGCGAGCGGATGATCTTGAACAACTTCTACGCGATGGAATGGGTGCGGGAGCACAAGACGGATAAGCTCACAATTACAGCCCTGCTCGAGCTGCACGCGATCGTAACGAGGGGCACCCTCGAGCATCCTGGAGCTGCGGGGCGATTCAGGCGGGCCGACGAGGACGTCAACGTGGTCGACAACTCGACCGGAGAGATTGTGCACCATCCTCCCAAGGCGTCGCTTCTCGAGGATCGCATCCAGAAGATGTGCGATTTCGCAAACGCTGTTTCTTCGGACGAGCCATTCATTCACCCAGTGGTGAGGTCAATCCTCGTCCACTTTTGGCTCGCGTATGATCACCCGTTCGTCGATGGGAACGGACGGACGGCGCGGGCACTGTTCTATTGGTCGATGCTGCGCGGGGGCTACTGGCTCACGGAATTCATCTCGATCTCTCGGGTCATCAAGCATGCTCGAGGGCAGTACGATCGAGCCTTCGTCTACTCGGAAACCGACGAGAGCGATGCGACGTATTTTCTGCTGAATCAGCTAAACGTGTTGAAGAGGGCGATCGACGAGCTATTCGCATACCTCAAGCGAAAGTCACAGGAGCTACGCGATGTCGAGAAGAAACTTCGGGGGCGGGACGACCTCAACCACCGCCAGCTCGCGATATTGAGTCACCTCCTACATCACCCCGGCTCTCGCTTCACAATCGAAGCGCATCAGTCGAGCCATCGTGTGGTCTATCAGACCGCTCGGACGGACCTTCTTGGCCTCGTCGAGCACGGATTCTTGGAGCAGACGAAGATTGGGAAGCGGATGTACTTCTCTGGCGTCAGAGATCTCGCGAAGCGACTCAAACCCTAAACACATGAGCAGGATAACCAGCGAGCATTTCCCCTTCAGAAGCGTGCGTTCCTTAGCTGAAGAGCTCGTCACTCGATCATGGTGTCAAATCCGCTCACCGCGGTTGTGACCAGTTCGTTGCTGATCGCGAGTGCGGCCGCGACGTACCGCCACCGCTGATGGATCAGGCCGATCAGGCCATCTCCGAGTTACCCGAAACCTGGCTGCAGTGCACACGCGACGCCGACAGCGTAGCGCTGGAGATGGACTGCTGCGATCGCTGCAACTCATCTCGGAGTGTGGGAATCGCCACGAGGTCACAGGTAGCGCGCTGTGACCTCGTCCTTGGACACCGACCATGCAGCCGCGGACCACGCGCCTCGATCACTTCGACGAAGTCGGGGCGGTACGGGGAGCTCATCGGTAGCGTCGCGAGACGCTCGCATGTGGGCGAGCTGCGATCAACCTGCGATCATGCAACTAGCGATCACGTGAGGAGCGCTCCGTGATGGGTCCTGAACATCCGGGCCTCCACGACCCACTGCAGCCCATTAGGTCACGTCTCGTCGCCGGCGAGCTCCTCGCGAGCGACGTAGTCGTCAGCACCGCGCGGCGGATCAGCGTCTTCGCGCCGGCGGTCACGGTTGATAGTCGGTCCACTCGCTGTCATCGGGGCTCGACGCGCCCAGCCTGTTCTCGAACAACCCGGCGCGGCCCTGCGCTTGCGAGCTGACGATCACCGCGTCGAGCGTGCACCGAAGCACCGGCTCATCGTTCAGCGACATGCCGGTGCAATGCATCAGATTGCCGAGCACCAGCTCGCTGCCTTGGACCTTCCAGGTCGTCGAGCGGCGCTTGAAGGTGCTGGCGTCGAGATTGAGGCTGTGTCCTGTCGTCGACACGTCGCCTTCGCCTTCACCGTAGAACACGGTCGCGTCACCGCCGGGCATCAGGAACAGCGTCGCAAGGAACGCATTGTGGCCCGCCCCGTTAATCGGAAACGATGCCGCGCCTTCCACCCCGGTCATCGTGGTCTGCCAGGCGAACTGTCGATAGAACTGGCTCGCGGGAAGCCCATTGACGATCGGTTCGTCATCGCTGCCGCCATCGACGCCGCTATCGTCATCGTCACCTTCGGTTCCGCCGCTTCCGCATCCGATCGTGATCGCGGGAACGACGGCGAATATGGCGACGCTGGCTAGCTGCGTGAATCTTCGCATTGCAATCTCCTTTTCTGGACGACCACGCGCGAGCTCCCCGCTGGTTGCAGTGTTTCTGCATCGAACGGCTGGCAACGTCGGACGAGCGAGCTTCAATGCGCGGGTGGCGGCAGCGCGACACAGAACGCGACCTCGCATCTCGGGTGTGATCACCTGCGATCGCCGAGATCGCGCTGTGTTCCCGCCGCGATCGTCACTCGATCATGGTGCTCGATCGGCTCGTCATCGTTATCGCCAAGGTCATGACCAGCTCGGCGCTGCTCGCGAGCTGCGGCCGTGGTGTGCCGCCATCGCGGATCGATCAGGCCATATTCGAGCTACCTGACAGCTGGCTGCACTGCGCGCGCGATGCCGACTGCATCGCGCTGGAGCTGGGCTGCTGCGATCGCTGCAACGGCGGCTGGGTGCTCGCTACCAACCGCGACCACGCTGATCGCGCTCGCGAGCTGTACCACACGCCGTGTGACCCGTATCCGGAGTTCACCGACGACGGAAGCATCGTGGTGTGCACGACGAGCTGCACCGAGAAAGCATGCAACCCCACGCGCGCCGTGTGCGACGAAGGCCAGTGCACGTGGGCGCTCGAGCAAGACGACGGCAGCCACCAGCTAGGGTCGAACGTGGTCGACCGGATCCGGCTCGTCCCCGATCGATCATCGCCGATCTGCACCGCGCCGCTGCCTGGATGCCAACGTAGCTTGCCGATGATGTTTCGATGACCGCCGCGCCCAGACGTGCGCGGTTCAAACCGGCGCGAGTGGCGGACGACGATCACCGTCGCGGTAGATAGACGTCTACGACGGCTCCGGTTCGCAGTGCTCCGGCGGAGTCTCGCCATGAAACTTCACTTCGCTCGCCTTCGCAGGCGCCGCGATCCGTGCAGCGAACCTCGAGGCGATGTGCGAGCGAGATCGCGGTCACCCGTGCCGCCAGTGGAGTCAGCTCGTCAGGAGTGCTCGTCCGATCGCCGTCGCGATCGAACCACAGTAGCAGCGACGCAAACATCGGGTCGCGCGCGTCGAGCACGTTGTCGCGGTTGACATCGAGCGGAGCGATCGCACCGAAGCCATCGCGCGCGATCGAACCATCGGCGAGCACGGTGGCGCTGCCAAACAGCTCGGCGCCCGAGGAGATCGCGCCATCGCCGTCTCGATCGAGCGCGATCCATGGCGTGTTTGCAGCCGGCCAATCGGTGACGGCGGGATCGCCAGGCGTGAATGCGAAGGCGTCACCAGTTGCCGCCGCAAATTCGACCGGACGCGCATCGAAGGACATGACCAACGGCGTTTCGCACGTTTGCGCCGGATTCATTGCCGCACAATAATCCTCGACGCAGCCACGTTGCTCGACGGCCAGCTTCTCGACCAGACGAGTAACTCGTTTCGATCGTTCGAACGAGCCTGCGGCCTCATCGGTGTAGTCGGGAGCGATCATCGGCCGGCTACGGCCGAGCACGCCCGCGCACGGATCCACGGCGAGCTCGCGACACGCCTTGCGGACAATGCGCTGTTCGCCGGACGCCAAGGCCAGAAACCAACTCCGTGCACTCGCCCGTCTCGCGCTCCGACTCTGGATCGACCTCAGCGAGCACGTGCCCGGAACGTCGATGGCGTGGTCCGCCGGCGCATCGCTGACCGGGATGGCAGGCGGCGGCACGAGCTCGTCGGCTTGCACCTCGACGAGGTTCTGAATGACTGGTTCGACGAATGCGATCTCTGGCACACATTCCAGTGCGCCCTGCGCGCAATCGTGGGTCAGCCGCTCGACCACCACGGCAGCTGAGACCAGCAACGTCATTGTCGCTATCGAACGCCACAACCACGTGCCGGATGCCAAGGTAATCGCTCGCATCTCCGTTCGACACCCGCGTCCGTCGCGACCTTTGGCGCAATTCGACCACGCTGTCAAAAGCCTCCGAGCGCCCGTGGGACTGCTCCCGCCGGAGCACCGGCCGCTGTAGAGATCCCAGGCCCTCGGGATCACGACACGCCCACCTCGCCTCGCGCGCATCGCCAGTTTCCTTCGCCTCGCGTCTTGGCATCCTTCGAGCTCGCGGTGTGACGCAGGTAACGAACCGAGCGGATGGCTCGCGAATCAGCGCGAGACCGGCGCAACTGTCGAGGACGAAGTTGGTTGGTAGCGCATCGGCAGCTCGCTACAGTTGGAGGTCATGGTGCCCACTGCGTGGACCGGCTCGCATCTCGCGAGGTTTCGGGTCGACGGCGTGTTGGGGGCCGGCGGCATGGGCACGGTATTGCGCGCGTTCGATCCACAACTCCAACGCGCGGTCGCGATCAAAGTGCTGACCACTGATGCACTGCCCGCGACGCAAGGCATGACGATCAATCTGCGCCGGGATACCGGCGTGAACGACATCCTGTCCGAGGCTCGCGCGCTAGCTCGGATCACCCATCCAAACGTGCTCGCGGTCCACGAGGTCGGAACCGAGCAGGGCAAGACGTTTCTCGTCATGGAATTGGTGGAGGGTGTGCATCTCGGTGGATGGCTGAGTGAGGCCCCGCGCTCGCTCACCGAGATCTACCGAGTGTTCGAGCAGGCTGGCCGTGGCCTAGCGGCCGCGCATCAACAGGGCATCATCCATCGTGACTTCAAGCCGGAAAACGTGTTGATCGATCGGGAGGGTCGCGCTCGAGTCTGCGACTTCGGCATCGCCGCATTCGTCGAGCCCAAGCAACTGGTTCGAGTCGGGGAGGCGGGCACGCCTCGCTATAGCGCGCCGGAGATCTGGTGCGACGGCAAGCCGACGATCCAGTCGGACGTGTACTCATTCGCGCTGACCCTCGTCGAGGCGATCTGCGGCCAGCTGCTCGAGGACCGAACGCAGATCCACCGCGAGCTCACCAAGCGGGGGGTCGCGTCGGAGCTGCGCGCCGTGATCGCGACCGCACTCGATTCGAATCCGCAGCAGCGTCCGGCGTCGATCGAAACCATGATCGCCACGTTTGCTCCGTCGCGAAGCCGATGGCGTTGGGTGGCGGCCGGCTCGCTCGCCAGCACGATCGCGATCGGAGCGGCGGTGCTGCTGCACACCAGGCATGCTCCTGCCGCAGCCGTGATCGAATGCGGCGATCCGGCGATGCAACTCGCCGAGCAATGGAACGATGGTGAGCGCGCTGCGATCCGCACGGCCATGCGGAGGATCGACCCCAACGGGGAACCAGGCCAGCACGATGAAATGCTCGCGCAACTCGATCGCTACGGGTCGGCGTGGCTGACCGCGCGTACGGCGGCGTGCACTGCGACCGAACCCCCGGCGCAGCAGCTTGCACGACTCGGATGTCTCGATCGCCGCTTGGTCGAGCTCGGCGCGATCGCGCATGTGCTTCACGATCCGGCGACACCAGAGCTGGCCCACGGACGAAGCCGAGCGTTGCCTTCGATCGCGGCTTGCGACCATGCCGAGGCGATCACCTTGCCATCCGATCCGTCCGCGCGCGCCAAGGTCGCGGAGCTGACCAAGCACGTGCTCGTCGTGTGGGATCGTGCGTTGGCGCATGGCACCGAAGGCGACCAGCCGCTACTCGAGAACCTCGAGCGAGAAGCGAAGCAGCTCGGCGACTTCGAGCTCGCCGCGCGGATCCTGCGCATCCGTGGGAACTTGCTCTCCAACGTCGGAAAGCTCGAGCTCGCAACTCGCGTTTACGATACGTCGTTCGAGCTCGCCACAGCACACGAGCTCGACCTGCCCGCGAGCGCCGCGCTGCTGGCGTCGGCGAAGGTGGTCCTGGCATTCGGCGACATGGCCGGCGCCGAGGCAAAGCTCAAGGTGGCTCGGACGTTGATCGATCGAGCTCCTGATGCTACCGCGGGCGATCGCGTCGAGCTGTATCGATTGTCCACCCAGCTCGCGCTCGCGCGATCGCAGCTCACCGAGGCGAGCGAGTCACTCGCGCTCGCCGAGAGCGCGGTGAATCGCCTCGATCCACCAGATCCGCTTCGCGCGGCGGGGGTGGCGATGCAACGGATCTGGCTGTACCAGGCGCAGGGCAAGTTCTCCGAACAGCTCGCGCTCGCTCGTCAATGGGTCGGCGAGCTCGGACGGCTCGGCAAACAAGGCATTCCCCAACTCGGCAATGTGCTGACTGCGATCGTCGACGCCGAGAATCTCCGCGGGAATTTTGCCGGTGCGGTCGCTGCCGCTAACGAGCGAGTTGCGCTGTTCGAACGTGAACGTCCGGCCGATGACCCCCAGCTGATCGCCTATCGCGGCGATCTCGGGCGCCAGTTGTTGGGTGCAGGCGATCATCTCGCGGCGATCCAGGTGTTCGACGGTGCGATCGCGAAGGCCGAGACCATTACCGCATTGGCAACCTCGCGGTCGTCGTTTCGCTCGGGATTGGCCGCGGCGCATGCGATGGCGGGCCATCTCGAGCTCGCGAGGATGAACGCGCAGTACGCGATCGACGAAGCCCGCGACGCATTTGGTGAACGCGACCACAACATCGGAGTCGAGCGCACGAACCTCGCCCGACTCGAGCTCGATTCCGGACAGTTCGAGCGTGCAGCCACCCAGCTTCGCCTCGCAGAACAAAACCTCGCCGACCTCCCCGCGACGGATGGGATGCGGCTCGAGCTGATGTCGGCACAACTCGATGCTCAGCTGATATCCAACCAGCTGGACCAAGCCGAACGCTCGGCGATCGATGCAATCACCTTGCTGTCTGCACGCTCGATCGAAGACGCTCGCGCCGAAGGCTTGCGATTGAGCGCTGCGCGTGCGCTTGCGCGGATCGGCAAATACGAGCATGCGCATGGGCTGGCGAGCGCCGTCGTTGCCAGCCGCACCGCGCGCAAGGCCTCCGCAGGTGAGGTCGCGGTTGCCGAATGCGAGCTCGCGAAGATCGAGTACGGGCTTGGCCATCGCACGACCGCGCTCGCGACGCTGCGCCGCGTCGGCAGCGTGGTGCGATCTGCAGACCGCCGTGCCTACGATCAGTTGACCGCGTGGTTCAGAGCCAACCGGATCCGGCGCCCCTAGTGCTCCGACCGCATGATTTCGCTGCACCGGGCGCGCGATCCATCGCCGATCGCTTCGTTGTGCTCGCTGGCGTTACCGCTAGTAGCGCTGCGCTCGCGCGCCTCGCGCTCGGCGCGCCTCGCACGCCGGGCGCTATCAAGATCACGCGGTCGGAGCACTAGTTGGCAAACCCGGGCACGCTGGGGCGCGCTAGCCACACGTCGTCGACGAACCGTGGTGCCGTCGCGTCACCGAGGGAGGAGCTCGGCCCGATCCATCGGCGGTTCGACGAGATCGTCGATGGCATTCGTTCTGCACGAGGAGTGGCGGATGAGCCTTCGACTCACGGTCACCGCGATCACCCTGCTGGCACCGTCACTCGCGTTGGCACAGCCGAGCGTGCTCGAGAAGCGCATCGACGAGCTCGAAGCCAAGCTGGATGCGGAGCGCGAGGCGCGGATGCATTACCAGCGCGCCGAGGTCGAATTTCTCGACCGCGCGGTCACCATCGACCATGACGTCCAGCTCGAACGCGACCCGGTGTTCTCGTCGAGCCTTGGTGATGACACGGACGTCAAGATTCGCAAGAAGTGGTTCGCCTATGTTGGCTCGGATAGCGACGCGCGACTCGAGCCGAGTGATTTCTATCGGCTGATGGATCGCCCCGATCTCGCGCGCAGCTATCACCGGAGACGAACCGCGGGAATCGCACTACTGGCGGGTGGAGCGGCGACCGCGTTCGCCGGCGGCCTGTTGCTCGCGGGCACGAACCGAGATTCGCCCTACTTCATGGGCGGGTTGACGGCGGCTGCCGCTGGCGCGCTGGCAGCGTGCTTCGGCATTTACTACCTGAGCTACTCGCACCCGGTCTCGGAGCGCGAAGCGCGTGATCTGGCGAGCGACTACAACGCGCGACTTCGAGCCGTGCTGCATCAACAATCTCGTGCCAGCCGCCCGCGGGTATTGCCGTTCGTCGCCGAGTCGAGCGCGGGGCTGATGCTCGGCGGCGGGTTCTGACCCCTCCGCGAGGTCTCCTCGACGCTGTCGCGCGCCGCGCGGCGTCTCCCGCAAGCTTCGTGATGTCACCTCAGGGAAGCGCCGTTCACCTCCAAGATCACGTGTACGTACGTGATTTCACGGCCGTCCACCCAGGGCATATCCGTTGCACTAGGAGTGCACACACGTTGTAACCCACCCCTAGAAAGGCTTCCCATGAAACCCGGACTCACCACCATCTCCCTCGACGCACTGACCACCGTTACCGGCGGCAAAGGCGCCTCGACGAATCGCGGCAGCAAGAAGAAGAAGTTCAAGACCAACGACGAGCTTGCGAATCGCTGCAAGTCCGACGGCAACATGCTGAAGGTCGGCAACGGCTGCAAGTGGTAGTGGCCACGCTGTGACTCCTCGGCGGGCTTCGCGATCCGGCTGGTTCCAGCAGCGCGGAGGACGCAGGGAGCGCACGCAGCGAATGCATCAGAGCTGAACGGTCGCCGTGGTCGCGGCATCGCCTGCGAACCGGCCCGCTTCGAACCGATAGCGCCCCGATACCGGCGACCAGGCTTTGGTCGTCGGGTCGCGGCGTGACAGCGGTTGCTTCGACCACGTGATCGCGACGGACGCTGACTCGCCCGCAGCGAGCTCGACCCGGGAAAATCCGACGAGCTGACGATGCGGGCGATCGGCGTTGCGATTGGCGTCGCGCTCGTCGAGCACCGCGTACAGCTGCACCACGGTGCCGCCCGCGCGGTCGCCAACGTTCGTAACGCGGACGCGTGCGGTGTCGCCGAGGATTTCCAGGCCCGTGATCTGAAACGTGGTGTAACCGAGACCAAAGCCGAACGGGAATGCCGGTGCGTGACCGTCGCGATCGAGCTTGCGGTAGCCATACCAGCGGTCGTAGCTGAACCTGCTCGCGCCGCGATCGAACGCCGGTAGGTGTGACTCCGAGCTCGGCATCACGAACGGTAGCCGGCCGCCAGGCTCGACGCGGCCGGTCAGTACGTCGGCGAGCGCATGGCCGCCTTCCATACCGGCGTACCAGCCGAGCAGGATCGCCGGTACCTTGTGCCGCCACGCTTCGATCACCACCGCGCTGCCAGCGATCACGACGGCGATCGTGCGCGGATTGGCAGCAGCCACCGCTTCGATCAGCTGCTCGTCGGTCGGTCGCAACGCCAGCCGTTCGCGATCGCCGCCCCACGCGCCACCTCGGCGCTCGAACTGACGCACCAGCCACTGCACGCCCTTGGCGACCGCGCGCGTGCGCATCGGCCACGGCATCAGCGCCAGTGCGACGTCGTCGACCGCGAACAGATATTCACCCTCGTCGAGCGCGCGATAGCCAACGATCACCACGGCCGCATCGCAACTCGCGGCGAGCCCAGCGGCCCTCGCTGGATCGCCGTCGTCATGAACGATCTCGACGCCGGGCAGCGCCGCTTGGATCCCGGCGAGTGGGCTCGTGGTCGCCGGCGGATGCAGGTTCGACGACCCGCGATCGCCCAGGTTCGCGGCGGTCGCCAACGGGCCAAACACCGCGAGCCGCTTGAGCGTGCTCGGATCGACTGGTAGCGCTGCACGACCTGCGACCGGCTCGTTGCGAAGCAGCACCATCGCGCGTGCACCGGCCTCGCGAGCGAGCGTGCGATGACTCGCGCATGCCACCACGTCGGCCGCCGGCGACGGCGCTGCGATCGACGCCGCGTGGCGCAGCTGGGTCGCGACGATTCGCACGCCAGCCGCGATCACCTCGTCCTTGCTCAGCGTGCCGTTCTCGATCGCCGCAGGAAGCGCGGTCGCGCGATGCTGGTGAAACGGCATCTCGATATCGAGCCCGGCTTTCAGCGACACCACGGGATCGTGCATGCCCCACAAGAAATCGGAGATCACGAAGCCATCGAACTTCCACTCGTCGCGCAGGATCTTGGTGAGCAGCATGGGACTGTCGCCACACCACTCGCCGTTGACCGCGTTGTACGCGCTCATCACCGAGGCGACGCCGGCTTCGACGATGGTCTTGAAGTGGGCGAGATACACCTCGTGCAGCGCCGCCTCGTCCACTTCGACGTCGAGCCGAAACCGCGCGTTGTCCATGCTGTTGACCGCGTAGTGCTTCACGCACGCCATCACATGGCGTTGCAGACCGCGGACCATCGCAGCGCCCATCGCACCGAGGTGTACCGGGTCTTCGCCGTAGGTCTCTTGCGCTCTGCCCCACGCCGGATGGCGCAGCAGATTCACGCACGGTGCACCGACGTAGTTCGCGCCCTGCGCGCGGGCCTCGGCGCCGATCGCCTCGCCGATCCGCTCCTCGAGGGCCGGATCCCACGTCGCGCCACGCGCCATCGACACTGGAAAACACGTCGACGAACCAAGGACCACGCCGCGTGGTCCGTCGGCGAATCGAACGCCGGGGATTCCGAGCCTGGGAATCGCACCGGCCACCGCGGGCAGCTGGCCATAGCCGAACCGGGCATATTCGGCGACGCCGCGCCAAAACCCGATGTCGCCGTCGAGCAACCACAGCTGTTCGTCGAGCGAGAGCTGCTCGATCAGCGCCCGCGCTTCCACCTCGGCAGATCTGCCATGCGCGACGCGCTCGGCCGCGAGCTCGAACGCCGTGCGCTCGCTCGGCTCCGCACGGATCGATTCGCCTGGGATCATCGGCGCTGCATGCTACTACGACGCGGCGCGGTCGGCGATCAGCTGATGTTCGACGAGGCGATGATAGGTACCGCGACGCGCCATCAGCTCGTCGTGGCGGCCCTGCTCCACGATCGACGTGCCATCGATCACCACGATGCGATGAGCATCGCGGACCGTGCTCAAGCGATGCGCGACGATCAGCGTCGTCCGCCCGGCCATCAGCTTGGATAGCGCAGTCTGTACGGCAGCTTCGCTCTCGGCGTCGAGGTTGGAGGTCGCTTCATCGAGCACCAAGACCCGGGGATCCGCGATCAGCGCACGCGCCAGCGCGACGCGTTGCTTCTGACCGCCCGACAGTTTGATCCCGCGCTCGCCGATCAGGGTGTCGTACCCGTCGGGGAACCCGACGATGAAGTCGTGGGCATAGGCATCTTTGGCGGCTTTTTCGATGTCTTCCGCAGTGGCGCCGTCGCGGCCGTAGCCGATGTTGTCGCGAATCGTCCCCGAGAACAGCACCGGTTCCTGCGCCACGATCGCGAGTGACCGCCGCAGATCCCCAAGCGCGAGGCGCCTGACGTCGACCTCTTCGAACAACACGCGACCACGATCGACGTCGTAGAACCGATACAACAGCGACAGGATCGTCGACTTGCCGGCGCCCGACGGGCCAACCAGCGCGACCACCTCGCCCGGACGAATCTCCAGATCGAGGTCGATCAGCACGGGCTGGGTACGCCGAGTCGGGTATGCGAAGGTGACGCGCTCGAACCGCACGCTGCCCTTGCCGGCCGGCAGCGCCACTGGCGCGTCGGGATCGCGAATCTCCGGCACCGTATCGATCACCGCGAACAGCCGATCGGTTGCCCCGGCGGCGCGCTGCAGCCCGCCCCAGATGTTCGACAGGTCGGCCATCGCGCCGGCGACGATGAACGTGTAGAGAAAGAACGACGTCAGATCACCGGCGGTGAGTCGCCCTTCGATCAACGCCCGCCCACCGAGCCAGATCGTCGCGGCAATGCCGAGATGCCCCGCGGTCATCGTGGTGACCCAAAACCACGATCGCGAGCGCACCAGTTGCAACATCTTGCCGAATGCAGCCTCGACACCGTCGCCGTAGCGCTTGGCTTCGTAGTCCTCGCGTACGAACGCCTGCACGGTCGCGATCGCTCCGATCGACTCCTGCACCTGGCCGGATACCCGCGCGAGCTCGTCTTGCACCGCTCGGGTCATCCGGCGGATTCGCCGGCCGAAGTACGTCGACGTGATCACCACCGGCGGTAGCACGGCGATCATCAGCAGGCTCAACTTCACGTCGATGATGAACAGCAGGACGACACCACCGAACATCTGGACCGAGCTGCGCAGCGCCATCGACAACTCGCTGCCGATCACGCCTTCGATGATCGAGACATCCGACGCGAGCCTCCCCACCAGCTCACCGCTGCGCCGCTCGTGAAACCACGACTGAGGCAACCCGAGGATCCGATCGAACACCCGCTTGCGCAGGTCGGCGACCACTCGCTCGCCGAGCCAGCTGATGCTGTAATGGCGGAGCCAGACCATCACACCGTTAACTGCGAACACGCCGAGCAGCGCGAGCACGATCAGATCGAGGTTGCGCGTGGTTTGGCTGCCCATCCCGACGTTCACCGCTTCGCGCGCTGCCCACGGATAGAACAGCACGATGGCCGATGCCGAGAACAACGCGAACAGCGCGAGCGCAAACCGTCCGGCGTGCGGACGAAGCAACGGGATCAACCGCCACAACACCGCCAACCGGCGCCGGTCGACCTTCTCCGGCCGATCGTGGCTCGGCGGAGGATCGATATAAGGCCCGGTCACCGTGGCTGCATACCTTGCCGGCCCGGAGCTGTCACGTCGCGCATGTGACTGCCAAACTGGCATCGGCCACGGCAACGCTCGCTTTGCCGAGACCACTGCGATACAAGGCGCGTCATGCGCATCCTCTATGTGGCACTGATCGCCGTCACCGTCCTGAGCTGCCGAAGGTTTCGGGATCGCCACAACGAGGAGGACCAGCAGCCGGCGATGGCGCCATCGCCGCAGTCGATCCGTGATGCGGATGCGCTGTGGAAGCTGGCGCCGGCGGACACGCGGCTCGCGATCGTCGCGACCCCGCGAGCGGTGACGCTGCTCGAAGGCGCGGCTGGCGCATTGCGGATGGCGTTCGAGGCGGCTCCCGAGCTCAAGGAAGTCGCCGACCAGATGCTCCCCGAGGTGCTGCTGAAGATGACGACGTTCAAGTCGCTCGCCGATGCCGGCCTCACCCACGACCGCGGAGTCGCGCTGTTCTCGACGCCCACCAGCCAGCTGTTCGTGCTGCCGGTAGGCGACCGCGAAAAGTTCCTGGCCACGTTCGGAGGCACCAAGGGCGACCCGATCGACACGTTCGATGGTCTGTCCTGCAAGTCCATCAGCGGTGTCTACGCCTGCGTCAACGAGCCGGCGCTGTTCGAGCAGATCGGCAAAGGCGAGGTGCGGAGCAAGCTCGATCTGGTCAAGGCGCGGGGCGACATCGAAGGGTTCTTGGGGCTGCCGATGCCCAACGTCAACTCGGCGTTCGTGGCCCAGTTGGCGCCCGGCCAGTTCACCGTCTACGGTGCGTTCCCCGGTGCGCTGTCGACCGGGCTCGAGCTTGGCAAGCTTGCCACTCCGCGCGTCAATCGCACCAGCACGTCGTCGTTCGCGATCGCGGATCTGACGCCGTACCTCGGCTCGATGCCGAACCTGCCGCTCGCCGAAGGCCTGTCGCTGACCGACCTGACCAAGTCGGTCGCTGGACCGATCACCGCGACGATGTCACCGGGCGGGCTCGAGATGGACATCCGGATCCCGCTCAACGATCCCACCGCCGCGAAGAAGCTCGTCGACAACTGCCAGTCGATCTTCCCGCCGCAGCTGCTCGTCCCGAATCAACCGGCCGGCGGCTGCCGCGTGATTCCGCCCCAGCTTCCCACCGAGATGGATCTATGGGTCGAAGGCAACGAGCTCCGGCTCGGACGCAAGACGCCGACCACCGGCAAGCCGCTCGCGTTGTCGCCATTCGGTGCCGAGCTCGCGAGCAGCGACTGGAGCATGGCGTTCTGGGGACGCGGCACCGTGATCGGCAGCCAGCTCGCGACGAACGGGCAGGTCGACACGCGCGGGTTGCGGCTGATGAGCCTGTTGCCGGAGTTCGGCGCGGCGTTGCGTCACGACGGCGATCTCGTTCGCGCCGTGATCGGCGCCCGCACCGTGTGGGCGGACGCTCCCGACATCGCGGCCAAGCTGCTTGCGATCAAGGTCGACGAGCTCGGTGATGTCGCGAAGGCGAAGGCGGTGGCAGACGCGGCTCCGAAGTCGCAGTTCGCGCAGGACTTCGCGTCGGGCTATGGCGGTCTCATGATCCCGGCGAGCATGATCGGCATGCTGTCCGCGGTCGCGATTCCCGCGGTGATGCGCTACATGCGGCAACCCGAACCGCCCGCTGCCGATCCAACGCTCGCCACGCCACCGCCGCCACCGCCAAGCGGACGGCCCGCCGAAGCACCTGGGACCGCGCCGCCCACCGCCACGCCCCCTGCATCGCCCGCCCCCGGCACGGCGCCCAACTAGATTGGTAGAGGACTACAGCCGCACGCCATCCCTGACCCCGGGGTGCGAGACCAAGCGGTTCGAGGCGAATCGGGACACACGCCCGAAGCGGACCGAGGAGCGTGGTTCCTCCACGTGACGAGGGAGCATAGAGACGCCGCCCGCAGCGCCCGCGACCGGCACTGCGCCCAACTAGATTGGTAGAGGACTACAGCCGCAAGCCATCCACGGCCCCGGGGTGCGAGGCCAAGCGGTTCGAGGCGAATCGGGACGCACGCCCGAAGCGGACCGAGGAGCGTGGTTCCTCCACGTGACGAGGGAGCATCGGACGTACGGCACGAGGCGCCCGAAACGCGCCGGTCGCAGCCCCCGGGGGCATCATCACGGCTTGATAGTACTGCTTGGGGTCGAGGAACCGCTTCGCGGATGCCTTGATGTTGTCGCTGGTGATCCGCGCGATGATCTTGCTGGGATCGAGGATCAGCGTCGGATCGTCACCGTAGCGATATGCCGACGATAGCCAGGCCAGCCAGAAGTCGTTGGTGCGCATCAACGTCTCGCGCTGGCGCAACAGCTGGGCTTTGATCTTCTCGAGTTGCTCGGCATCCGCGCCGTTCTTGGCCACCGCGCTGGCCTCGTCGAGCGTCGCCTTGATCAACTTGTCCGCCGCGTCGGGTGCACAGCCGAACTGAATGGTGAACGCGCGCTCTTGATGGCCGGTGCGTTCGAGCTGTCCACCGGCCTGCACGCCGTAGACCCCGCCCATGTCTTCGCGCAGCGTCTCGCGCAGCTTCATTCCGAACACCTGGCCGAGGATCATCATGTCGCGCTCCTTGTCACGGGTCCACTTGTCGTCGCCGTGGAACGTGAGCGCCACGCTCGCTTTCTCTTGGCCGAGTGACCACTGCTTCTTGACGACACCCTTGACCCGGCGAACCCCGGCGTCCCTCTCCTTCTCCTTGCGGCCCTTGGCGGGAAGGCTCGCGAGATACTGCTCGACCAGCGGTTTGAGCTTCGCCAGATCGACCTGCCCGACGATCACGAACGTGAAGTCGGACGCGTCGCCGAACCGGTCACGATAGAACGCGATCGCCTTGTCCTGATCGATCTTCGCGAAATCTCCGGGCGCTGGGAGAGTCATCCGAACGTTGCCCTTGTACAGCACCGCTTGCGACTCCAACGCGAACTGAAACTCCGGTGATCGCAGCTGCTCGGTGAGTTGCTGCACGGTATTGGCCTTCCACACTTCGAAGATCTGCGCGTCCTTTCGCGGCGCGGTCATCTTGAGATAGATCAGCTGAAACATCGTCTCGAGATCGCGAGCCGAACCGCTCGCATCGATCGACTCGGTGGTCTCCCCGATCGACGCAGCGACCGCCACGTGCTTGCCGGTCAACGCCTTGCGCAAGGTCTCGCCGTCGAGCTCGCCGACGCCGCCGAATCCTGCGATGTCGTCGGCGAACCGCGCGTTCAAGAACTCCTTGTTGCTCGCCATCGCCAGACCGCCAGGCGAATCGCCCGATACCGAGACATCGTCGGCTTCGAAGTCGCTCGGCTTCACGACGACGCGGACACCGTTCGACAGCCTCCACTCGGTCACGCCGACCGCGTCGACCTTCGACTCCTTGACGATCTTGCCCGGTGCGGGCGGGGTCGCGAGCAACGTGGTCGCGACGGCCTTGTCCTCCCATGCATCGACCTTGGCCTTCTCGACCTCCGAGATCAGCGCGAGCACGCGATCGCGAGTCGGCAACGCAATCGCCTTCTCACCCTCGGGGCCCGCGATCATGATCACGCGGTTTTCAGCACCGCCGTAGCTGTTGGCGAGCGCCTCGAGCTCGGGAACAGTAATGGTCGGGAGGATCTTGAGCGTGTGCTCCTTCTCCGCCTTGCGGCCGATCATCAGCTCACCTTCGAAGAAGTTGCGCGTGATCTCGGCCGAATACTCACTGCTGTCGGAGGTCATCGCCTCAGCGTCGATCTGTTCGTAGAACCGAGCGAGGTTGGCGCGCGCACGATCGAGCTCGCTCTGGGTGAACCCGTGGCGCTCGACGCGAATCACCTCGGTGAACAGCGCACGAACCGCATCTTCGACCTTGCCATCTTTGACCTGTGCGAATCGCGTGAACGCGTCGATCTCGCGGGTGACGCCTTGTGCACCGACACCTGCGATCGTGAACGGCGCGTCCGCGCGGCGACCGATCGTGGTCAGCCGCTCGTTGACGATCTGACCATAGAGCAGCTCGACGATCAGCCGGCGATAATCGTTCGCGGTCGCCTCGCTGCGGTGAGGCACCAGGTTGTACACGGAGATCCGCACACCCGGGAGCTCTCGATCGGTGTCGATCGTGATCCGCGTGCCGTTGGGCTTCGGAACTTCCGCGCGGACACGCGGTCGCGGATTCGCAGGTCCCGTCAGATCGGCAAACTTCGACTGGATCTCGGCCTCGATCGTCGCGGGATCGATGTCCCCCACCGCGATCACGGCCATCAGATCCGGCCGATACCAATCCTTGTAGAACCGGACCATCGCGTCGCGCGGCGCCTTCTTGATCACCTCCGGATCTCCGATCGGCAGCCGATCCGCGTAGCGCGAACCCTTGAACAACACCTTGGCTTGTTTGTCGAAGATTCGTTGGCCCGCGCCGCGACCGAGCCGCCACTCCTCGAGCACCACGCCGCGCTCCTTTTCGACCTCGGCCGGCGCGAACGTCACGTTGCCCGCCCAGTCGCGCAGGATGTCGAGGCCCTTGGCGACGTAGGTCTTGTCGTCGGTTGGAACCTCGAGCTGATAAACCGTCTCGTCGAAGTTGGTGTACGCGTTCAGATCGGCGCCGAACCGCATCCCGATCTTCTGGAGATATTCGATGATCGCGGCCTCGGGAAACCGCTTGGTCCCGTTGAACGCCATGTGCTCGGTGAAGTGCGCGAGCCCGCGTTGATCGTCGGCTTCGAGGTTCGAGCCCGCGTTCACGGCGAGCCACAGCAGTGCGCGCTTCTCCGGCTTGCCGTGCTTGAGGATGTAGTAGGTGAGCCCGTTGGCCAACTTGCCCTTCTTGACCTCCGGCCACAGCGGCAACACCGCATCATTGCTGGTCGCCGGTTGCGCCGAGCCATTCGCCGTCGCTTGCTCGTTCGATCCTGGCGTTGCAGGCCCGGGCTTCGCTCCGCCGCACGCAACGAGAAAAACCAGCAGAACGGACAACCAACGACGGGCTTTCATGAGCGAACATTGCCATGCTCTTGTCGCAAGCGCTTCTGTCGCCTGGCGCTTCTCGCTCCCGCCTTATGACGTGGACCCGCCAGCTGCGCGACGCGCTGTCGCTTGCCGATTCGCCGATCGGTCGCGATCGTCCGCGTGGCCCGGCGACGATGCTTTCGCTGGCCGCGCTGGCGACGATCCTCCTCGATCTCAACAGGCTGCCATGGCGAATCGACTACGCCACGGCATTCCCTCGCATCATCCCGTCGCTGATCGTCCTCGCATGGCTGGCGATCGACCTCCGCGGCGACCCGCCAGCGCTCGGACTGCGATGGCGACCGTTGCCGTCGTGGCGGTTCTGGCTCCGAGCCGGGCTCTATGTCGGTGCGCTGTTCGCCGTGATCGTCGCAGCAGCGATGGCGATCTATTTCACACATCACGGCGTGTCGTGGCCCGCCGAGGTTCCACCGCCAGGGGACATCTCGCTTTGGCACACCGCGGTGCACTATCCCGTCGTCGAAGAGATCATCTATCGCTGGGCGCTGGTCACCGCGCTCGTCACCTGCACGTCGCGCTGGTCGGCCGTGGTGCTATCGGGGCTCGCGTTCGGCTATCTCCACTTCGTGTACGGCGTCGCCGCGCCGAACAACGTCGCCGCAGGATTCGTGTTCGCGTGGGTCTATCTGCGCTCTGGTCAGATCGCGCTGCCGATCGCGCTGCACTCGATCGGCAACCTACTGGTCACGGGCGGCAACGCCATCGCGTATGAGCTGCTGAGCTGCTGAGCTGCTGACGTCGCGCTGCTGGTAGTGCGGTGCTAGCTGCGCTCGTCGCGAGCGCCCTTGCCGATCGCGGCGTCATCGGCGGGGCTCAGCACGTCGAATAGTTCGGCGAGCTCGTCAGCTTTCTTCGACGCGTCGTTGCGTCCCAGCTCGATCAGATCGTTCGCGAAGTCGCCGTCGAACAGCAGATACGAGAGCAGATCGCTCTCGTGGGCAGACTCGCCCTCGGCCAGTCGCTGGATCAACTTACGAGCGAGCAGACCGCTCACTCGCATCCGCCCGGCCGCGACGAACCGCGCCGCGAGCGCACCGATGTCCTCCGACGGCCGGATGTGCACCGCGTGGATCCGACGCAGCGGCGCGCCGCGCAACCGCATCAGCTCGTGGTTCATCATGTGCTCGAACTTCTCGCCAAACGAGGCTTGCCCGGCCGCGAGGATCTGATTGATCCGCTGCATGCGCTGGAGATCGTATTCCGTGTGATCGAGCAACAGCGCGTTGAGCGCCTTGCCGGCGAGGAACAGCGGCTTGGGATAGGCCTCGACCCGCTCCTTCTGCAGCCACGCCTCGGCGCGGTTGGCGACGTGGCGAAGCGAGATCAACAACAACCGGTCCGCACCGAGCCGGATCGCTGGCGACATCGGCGTGTTCTGGCGGAGACCACCGTCGGTGAAGAACCCTTCGCCGATTCGCACCGCCGGAAACAGCATCGGGATCGCCGCGGACGCGAGCACGTGGAGTGGACCGATCCGCGCGGCGCGATGGCGAACGAACGGATCGCGGCTCCACTCGCGCGGCACCGGCTCGGAGCTCGATAGAAACACCACGGTGTGGCCGGTGGCGATATGGGTCGCAGACACCGAGATCGCGTGCATGTGCCGCTCGCGCAAGCTGCGATCGATGCCCCGCCACGGGATCGTACGAATCACGAACTTCTCGAGCCCGCTGGTGTCGAGCAGGCCACCGTAGCGAAAGCTGCCGGGCGCGGGCGGCGGCGGGTCAGCGCCGAACATCATCTTGGTCGCGCGCATCAGATCGCGCCCTCGCAAGCTGATCAGCTCCTCGAGCCGCAGCGATCGCCACGCCGACGCGATCTGCTGCGCTTGGGTCTCGGGATCGCGCATCGTCGCCGCCATAAAAGCGGCGTTGATCGCTCCCACCGAGGTCCCCGACACGATGTCGATCGGGACCTGCCGGCCGAGCCGCTTCGCTAGATCGGTCCGGATGTAATGAATGATTCCGGCTTCGTACGCCCCTCGCGATCCGCCGCCCGAAAGCACGATACCGATCTTGGGTCGCTTCGAGGGTGCAAGCACCGTCAGCTATTGTAAACGCAACCCATGGCCAGCGTGACTGTCCAAACGCCATGAAGCTCCACAGCAACGCGCTGACCTGCGCCCCGGCGGTCGTGATCGCCGTCGTGACCGAGATCGCGGGGACGGCCGGGGCAGACGTCGCGTTCGACGAGTTTGGCGCCGGCAAACCGCGCGCCCCAGCGAGCTCACTGGTCGAGACTCGCTGCGAGCTCGTCGTGACGCTGCAAGGCGCGGTTGCGACCGTCGAAGTTCGGCAACGCATCGTCAATAGCGGCCGCGAGCCGCTCGGTGGCATCTACGAGCTGGACCTGCCCGCGAATGCCACCTTCACCGACTTTGCGCTCGGGTCTGGCAGCACAGCGACGGCGGCGGTGCCCGTGGTCGGACCGTTTGGGTCGGTCGACGCGTCGACGCGCGAGGTCCTCGCCGCCGACCCCGCCTTGGTGCGCGCGCTGCCACCCGGTTCACCAGCGCAATACGCGATCACCCTCCAGCCGATCGCGCCAGGCAGCGAGCTCGCGATGACCACGAGGTTCACCGCGCTCGCCGAGGTTCGTGCGTCGGCACTTCGCCTCGTGCTGCCAGGCCGCGCCGGCGCCGCCAAGCTGACGCTGTGCAAGGGCGTCGTTCGCGCCCACGCCGGTCCGGGCACGACGGTCGAGCGCATCCGGATCAACGGCAAGCCTTCGGGCCGCGCAGCCGCCGAGCTCCAGCTCGACGCCGCCAAGCTCACGATCGACGTCGACCTCGGGTTCGCTGGGCACACCCCCGTGGTGTGGACCCAGAGCGAGTGGATCGCACCGGGATGGTCGGCGTCGTTGGTCACCGTCGTCGCACCTGCTGTGACCGCCACGATGCTTCCACGCCGCGCGTTGCTGGTGATCGATACCTCGCGCAGCATGGAGCTGATCGGACGCGCCAACGTCATCAAGGTGGTGAACAAGCTCGCGTCGGCGCTGCCTGCCAATGTCCAGCTCGAAGCGATCGTCTACGACCGCACGGCATCGCGCGTGTTCGATGGCTGGCGCTCGGTTACCGGCCCCAACCTCGCAGCGATCGAGGCCGCGATCGCTGCCCGGCCGACCGTGAACGGCAGCGATCTGCCAGGCGCGCTCGCGTTCGCTCGCAAGACGCTCGCCGACAACACGCGCGAGCTCGCGATGGTCGTGGTGATCACCGACGGCGTCGTGGGTACCGCCGACAGCACGGCGCTGGTCGACGCGCTGGACGCCAAGATCAGCAACCTCGACGTGCTTGCGGTGGTGCTCGATCCGACGCGGACGACCACGAGCCCTGGCGTCTCGCCGCTGCGCGGGGCGATCAATCTATATGGCGGTGCGCTGGTCGAGCTTGCAGTCGACGACCTGGACGATCAACTCGAGCTCGTCGATAGCTGGCTACGTCCATCGTGGCTCGAGCTGTCGATGGGATCGCTGTCGATTCCCGATCAAGTTCGCGCGGGCAGCGGGTTCACGCGATTGGTCATTCATCGCGGAACCACCGCGTCGTGGTCGCTGACCGGACACGGCGAATCGCCGATCAAGGTCGCACCGCGGCCTGGGCCCGCTGCCCGCGTCGCCGCGCTCGCGCTCGCGCGCTCGACCGATGAAAGTTTCCTGCCGACCGTCGATGCAACGCCGGAGCAGCTCGCGCTCGCCGGCAGGCTCCGCGGCAAAGCGATTCGCGATCACGCGTTCGTGTGTCACAGCGATACGTGCTCGGGTGGCTGGTCGCTCGCCGTATTGACAGCGACGGGCAAGGTGGCTCGCAATCGCCTCGCGATGGTGCGCGGTGGCGGTCCCTATGAGCGGATCACCGCGGTCGACGATCCCGAAGATCGCTCGAGCTCGTCCACCTCATCGAGCGCATCCCCAGCCGCCCCACCGGGGAATGCGCCGCTCGCGTCCGCCATCGCCAAGATCACCCTCGAGCGGTTGTTCCGCGATCAGCTGCGGCCGCGTGCGTACGTCTGCTACCAGCGCGCGTTGGGGTTGAACGCGAACCTGGCGGGCACCGTAGTGTTCGAGCTCCACATGGGCCGCGGTGAGGTCAGCGACGTTGGCCTCATCGGTCTCGGCGACGCGACGTTCGATACTTGCTTGCGCGATTCCGCGTTTACGCTCGGTGTGCCGTTCCCTGACTTCAGCGTCAACGCCGACGATCAGACGATCGCGCGTTACCCACTAACGTTCAAAGTCGAGGACGCCTCCCCCGTGATCGTCGCGGGCGATGCCGATTCGAGCTCGCCGCTCGACATCGACGCGATCGAGGGTGGTCCCCCGCGCGGCGCGATCAAGGTCGACGCGGAGACGCCGCTCGGCGGCATTCGGCGCACCGGACAGCGCCGCTAGCCTGAGCCAGAGCCTGCCGCGGAGCCCTGCTCGGCGTCGGCAGGAGACAGCGACGGCACCTGCGGCACTGGCAGCGGAGCTCCCATCGGGGCCGCATCAGGGCTGATCACCGTCGGTGGTGCTGGTGGCGCCAGCGGTCCGGCGGGTGCGAGCGGAGCTGGCGCGATGCCTGCGGCGCTCTCCTCGTCCGCGATCGGGTCCAGTCGCGCATGCACGACGCCGCTCGTGATCGGTACGAATCGATAGCGCGCGACGGCATAGCCCTGCATCACGAACGTGAACTCGTGGTCGCGACCAGTCTCGCCGGACCACAGCTGCGGCGTGTTCCCCAGCGGGACACCATCGACGGCAACCCGCGCACCCGGCGGGCTCGAGCGCAGCGTGATGTCGATCGGACGACCCGGCCGGGTGGTCGCCTTGGCTCGTCGGTCGCTCGCGACGTCTTCATCGACGTGCATACCCGAGCTCGGATCGTATCGATCGATCGTGGTGATCCCCGGTACGCCGGCATCGGCCGCTCGCACCGGCGCGACCGGCGGCGGCGCCTGCGGCGGTGGCGGCTCCGACTTGGTCGTGCACGCCAACCATACTGCGGCGGCCGACAACACGAACCCGCTACGCGGTGGCGGCATGGCGGCGAAGCTATACCACGCGCGAGCGCTGGCGACGCCTGGGTTACTGCGTGCGCTTGCGCGCAGCGTCCTGCACCCGCTGGCGCTGGTTCGCGTCGAGCACGCGGCGAGCATTCACCCACGCCAGGATCCGCGCCTTGCGAATCGCCGCTTCCTGCGCGCTGATCTGATCGACATAACGCGCGATCTCGGCATCCGACGTCGCGGGGTTACCGAGCGCATCGCGCAGCTTGTCGGACAGCGCATCGAGTTGCTGCTTCGCATTCGCCACCGCTTTGTCGGAGTCGGTACGGATCTTCCCGATCGCGGCGCGCTGCGCCGGCTGAAGCGCGACATCGCGAAGGTCCGAGATCGCGTCTCGCAGATCGTCGTCGTCCGCTTCGACGTCGACATCCGGAGGCATCCCCCAGTTGTCATCGTCGTAATCGCTATCGGCGCTGGCGTCGTGGTCGTCGTCATCGTCATCGTCATCGTCAGGCCCGCCCTTGAAGTCGAGCGAAAATCCACCCGGGCCGAATGGATGATCGAACTGCAATTTTCCTGGCCCGAACGGATGCTGGAAGTCGCTCGACCAGTGATGACCGAGCTTCTCCAGGTCCTTCTCGAGACCCTCCATCGCCTTCTCGATCTCCTCGCCCATCGCCTCCATCTCCTCACCGAGCTCGTCGAAGTCGTCGAACTTGAGCTTGGACATCCGCTTGTCGACCTTCGCCTGGACCTTGTCGATCCGCGCGATCACTTTGTCGCGCAGGTCCTTTGGGATCCGCGGATCGCTGCGCAGTAGCTGCTTGACGCCCTCGAGCTTGGCGTTGACCAGACCCTTGAGACCATCGATCTGGATCTTGTTGCCGTCGATGGTCACCGAGACGCCGTGCGAACCGCCGCTTCCGAACACGCGGATCCCAGGTGGTGGGGTCGGTGGCGTCGGGGGCACGGGTGGAACTGGCGGTCGCCGCGGCGGTGGCGGCGGCGCTTGCGCGATCAACCGATCGCTCGAGTCCGGCCAGTACCCCGGGCCATCGCGACCGGCGTCGGCCCAACCGAACGCGCTACCAAACAACACGCCACCGACGAGCAGCGACGGAACGATCGTGAACAACATCCGAGTGCGAGTCATGGCTTCACTCCTTTGACGAGCTTTCGATACGGGGCGAGCGGCTTGGTGATGTCGCGCCAGCGTGCAGACACCCGGCTCGAGCGATCGACGTCCGCGAATCGGACGAGGGCCTTGAGGTCCTCGTCGCTAGTGGGGTCTGTGACGACGGGCAACGGTTGCTCGACGGCGGGCGCCGGCGGGGTGGCGCCGATCAGCGGGCTCGGTGCTCGCGGCGTGTGGGTCACGAACACCACCCCGGCCACGGCCACCGCGACGGTCGCGCCAAACCCCACAGCAACTCGCCGCCGGCGGCGCACGGCAAGCCGGTGCTGGGCACCGATCGTCATCCGCGCGGTGAACCCGAGGCCTGGATCGGCCTCTTGGTGAACCTCTGCGAGCCGGTTCGGCAGATCGACCACGCGTTGGCACTCCGCGCAGTCCGCAACATGCTCGGTAAGCTCGCCGAGCGGCTCCCCGACCGCGACGCGTGCGATGACCGCGTCGCAACTGACCGATCTACTACTCGACTTCATCGGTGCTCCTCCATCAGCTCACGCAGCCTTGCCAGGCCGCGCACGAGATGTGTCTTCACGGTTGCGAGCTCGACGCCGAGCAGCTCTGCCACATCCGCAACCGGGAGGTCGTGGCCGTAACGCAGCACCAGCGCGGTCCGCTGTTGCGGCGAGAGAGCTTCGATCCTTCCGAGCAGCGCGCCCATCGCTTGCTGCCCTGCCAACGCTTCACTCGGCTCGATGGTCTCGGTGGCGTGCATCCGCTGGGCGATGTCGTCCGCGACGGTGTCAGCGGTGGTGGTCGGGGCCGCCGAGCTGTCCTCGCTGCCCGAGGGCCACCAGCCGAACAACCTGCGCCGTAACCGGCGGCGCCGCAGCGTCCGCAGGCACATCGTCGTGACGATGCGTAGAAACCACGCCGGCGCCGCCGCGGGATCGCGAAGGTCACCGATCGCTTCGCAGGCGCGAGCTAACGCTTCCTGCACCGCCTCCTCGGCTTCGGCTCGGTTGCCGAGCAAGTCATAGGCGATTCCGTAGCCTTTCCGCGCGGGCCCGGCGGCGAGCTCGGCGAGCAAGCGGCTCCGGGCATCCGCACGCGAGGGCATCGCTACGCGATCCTCGCGACCGGTCGTGAGTGACATGTGACCTCGAACGTGCACGCTGTCGAGTAAGAGCCCCGGCCTCCGGTCACGGTGGACAAGGTTCTAGCCCGGATGGCAAGGGCCCCGGGACGGCGGGCACGCGAGGACGCGCAGCTAACGATTTCGTAGGCTTGCCCGACCGACCACCGCGCTACTGCGGCTGCGGGAACGGCCAGAACTTCGCAATCTCTGCGCGTAGCGTCTCGAACGCCGGCTTCTTCGAGCGGTCCGTGCGAACCACGCCGAAGTTGTCCTCGATGTCGAAGCAGTTGTGCGAGTTGCGATCTTCGATCTTGAACCAGTTGACGAGCTCGAACTTGACGCCCTTGGTGACGCCCGGGCTATAGAGCTTGCTGCGCAGCCGCGGCATCTGCTCCTTGACCCACCTGACCTGACCATCTTCAGTGTTCAGGGGCAGCGTGCAGCGCGTGGTCGAGTAACCGAGCTCGAAGATCGCGACGGACTTGCCTTGCTCCTTGCCGAGGTCGAACAGCCGATCGACGATGTTGCCGCCCCAATCGCCCACGGACCAGGTGCCCGGATAGTGGTCGATGGAGATGATGTCGATCACGTCGCGCGCACCGTTGTTCATGTAGTAGCGGATGTCGCCTTCCCAGTCGTACCAATAGCCGTCGTGTCCGTCGACGAGCACGTTGACGGCGGTGCGATAGGGTTGCTGCGCACCGATCGCTGCGCGGCCACGATCGACGCCGGCTTTGCCCTCGCGGAACAGCTTGATGTCGGTCTCGCCGTTCGGCAGGTCGAGAAAGTTATTCGGCTCGTTCCAAAGCTGCCAGTAGGTGATCAGGTCGCCGATCTTCGCGGACACCTTCTCGGAGTACCCGCCGAACGCCTTGGTGAACTCTTCGCGCCGGTTCTGCTTGTAGAGATCGTTCGCCCACTCCGGGGCGCCGGATAAGATCGCCACCACACCGAGGCCGTTGCGTCCGGCCTCTTCGACGAACCAGCGGTAGTAGTCGAGCGCGGCTTCGTTGTAGCTGCCGCGGCTGGGCTCGATCACGTACCACCAGACGTCGGTGCGAACGTACTTCGCGCCGAGCTCGGCGATCAGCTTGAGGTCCTTCTGGAGCAGCTCCTGGCTGTCGCTGCCGTGCGCGCCGGGCGGCCACACGTGACGCGACACGCTGAACGGGATATTGCGCGGCGCGCCCATTCCCGAGCCGTCGGCCTTGCCGTCGCCGCCCCCGTCGCCATCGTCATCGCCACCCTCGGTGGTCGTGCACGACGCCAGCATCAGGATTGCCAACAAAGCTGCCGCGTTCTTCATGCCGCCCCGATGAGCAAGCGCCGATCCGCTCATGGGATGGCCTCACGCTGAGCTAAACCCGCGCGATCTCGGCCGGATACTGCAGTTGCCATGAGGATTTACCCCTCGCGACTGCAACTGGCCGCATCCACCTGACGAGCCATGCGGCGCGCGAACCTGCGCAAGGTCACAAGTTGAGTCGTGGCCAGGCCTTGGTGAGCCCCTGGGCCGGCCGCACTTATTCGCCAGACGATGCGCAAGCTGCGCGATTCCGCGCGCCCGCCCCAACCACCGGCGGTTCCCCGACACCCCCAACTGCGCCAGCAAAGGCAAATGTGATTCGGGCAACTCCGCGCCGCGGTGGAGCGTCAACGACGTTTCTCTCCTCTACCGGTTGCCGGCGGCGCAAGCCGACGTCGCTTACGACGCCTCGATCCACATCACCGATGCCACCAATGTTCGCTGCCGCGACTGCCGCCTCGCGAGCCGAGTCCTCGACTACGTGCTCGAGCTATGTGTTCGAGCTTCGAGGCATGACGCTGCCTGGCGATCCCGGATTCGTCGCGCCACGTGCTTCGAGCAGGCGTCGGTGTCACGGCGCGTTGTCAAAGACGGCGCGGTCGCCGCAGACGTCTCGTCAGCGGCGGGTTCGCTGCTACGCCGAGCTCGAACGTTCGGGCGGCATAGCTTCCGTTACCCATCAACTACCTCGGCGGACGCGGGCGAACGTCGGCGGCCATCCGGTAGGGACGCGCGATTTCGAAATCCTCGTCGAGGACGCGCGAAACTTCGTCGCGTTGGATACATGAGGTGACGGAGTAGTCGCGTCGGCGATTTGCTACGTCGATCGACTGCTTCGGCGTCATATCCCGACGATGCCTACACACTGATTCGACGGTGGCGACGTTGATCCGCCTACAAGATCAATGCGTAGATGGAGGTTCCGTGCCCGCGTCACTGGACTGACGCTGGAGGCAGAATGAGGATCTCGTCGGGATGTCTGGCGGTCGTATGGATCGCGATGTCGATCGGTAGTGCTCACGCGCAAACGGCGAAGGGCAACCCGAAGGATGATCCGAAGTTCTCGAACATCATCTACCTCAACAACTGTCTTCCCGACGGCTGCGTCATCGATCCAGGCGAGTCCGATGCCACGGTCAATCGGTCGAGCATCGCGCCCGGTAAGTCATGGATCAGCCCGTTCGCCGGCAATCCGATCGCGTGGCGGCTGATCATGGAGTGCGTGCGTGAAGTGTATGCACCGTTCGACGTCGACATCGTCGACGAGCGTCCACCGGAGGGGACCAACTACCACATGGCGATCGTCGCGGGTCGCCCGGGAGAGCTGAAGCTCCCACCCTACGCGGGCGGTGCCGCCGAAGGAACGTGTGGCTACGTACCGAACACGGTGTCGTTCGCGTTCGCGAACGACCACCTCGTCAGCGCCGATTACATCTGCTGGACGATCGCGCAGGAAACCGCTCATTCGTGGGGCCTCGACCACAAGCTCGACGCACGCGATCCGATGACCTATTTGGGATCGGGTCCGACGCGCAAGTACTTTCAAAACGAGGTCGGGCCGTGCGGCGAGTTCACCGAGCGCGAGTGTCGCTGCAATCGCACCGGCATCAATACCTATCAAGAGATCCTTCACGTGTTCGGGTCGAGCACACCATGCTCTGAATCAACCGACTGCGCCCGTGGCTTCTGCGTCGACGAACGCTGCGTCGCGCAGCCGATGGCGAGCATTGGCTCGGCGTGCGAAACGCATAGCGACTGCGCGTCGGGCTACTGCGAACAGACCGATGAATCGGCAAAGTTCTGTGGCGGCGAGCTCCCGCCGCTCAAGCCGACCACGGTGCTCGGCGGCTGCAGCACCGGCACCGGCGAAACGCCGGCATGGCTGATGCTCGGCGTGGTGCCGTATCTGTGGCGGCGTCGCCGGCTCACTCCGGCGCCGACACGCCGACGGTAAATCCGACGCGCGCACCGCCACCTGGTCGCTCCGAGATCCACGCGCCACCACCGTGGGCGACGGCGATCCGCGACACCAGCGCGAGCCCGAGGCCGAGCCCTCCGCCGGTCGACGGTACGAACGCGCGAAACGCATCCGCGCGGCGGTCCGCCGGGACGCCTGGACCGGCGTCGTCGACTTCGATCGCGACCTGGCCACCACGCCGCTCGATCCGGACCGCGATCGCACCGCTGCCGTGTACGCGTGCGTTGTCGATCAGATTGGCGACTGCTCGCCGGATCAGCGTCGGATCGACCGATGCCTGGACATCGCCGGCGGCATCGATCGCTTCGGGGGGTACTCCGCCCGCGGTGACCACGTCGGTGACCAGCTGGCCGAGATCGACGTCGTGGCGATCGAGCGTGCCGAACTCGAGGCGCGACGATGCGAGCAGCTTGCCGACGAGGTCGTCCAGCGTCAGCACCTCGCGCTCGAGCTCGTCGAACGCGCGCGGGTTGTTGGTCCCGGCGGTATCGCGAGCGGTTTCGATCAACACGCGCATGTGACCGAGCGGAGTGCGCAGCTCGTGCGACACCGCCGCGAGCAGCTGGCGCTGATCGCTCAGCTGTTGTTGGATCCGCTCGGCCATCTCGTTGATCGCCGTGGCCAAGATCCGCATCTCGCGATCGTGATGATGGACGTCGAGCCGGGTCTCGAGGTTGCCCTCACCGATCTCCTTGGCGACGCGCACCGCGACGAGCAGCGGCCGCGACATCCGCCACGCGATCGTGCCCGAGATCATCGATAACACCGCCGCGCCGATCGCGAGCCACCACCAGCGAGGTTGTTCGATCCGATGGCCGATCCAGAACGCAACGCCGCCGACCACCGCGAGCCACGTGAACACGCGCCGGCGCAGCCGCGACTGCAGCCACCATGGCAGCCAGCGCGAGCGATGCGGATGAGTCATCCACATCTCGCGCTCGTGTTGCCAATGCTGGTGATTCCAATGACGATGATGCGGATGACCGCGATGGCCACGCCAACCTCGCCGGCGATGCGGATGTTCGGTCATGGCTCCTCGGCGGCGCGCGCGAGCACGTAGCCGACGCCGCGCACCGTGCGGATTCGGGTAGGCGGATCGTCACCGAGCTTCTTGCGCAGTCGAGAAATGTGAACATCGACCGCGCGCTCACCGACGGACACATCGCCGCGGCCAGCGAGCTCTAGCAGCGCTGCCCGTGGAACCACACGGCCGGCGCGTCGCATCAGCGCGATCAAGAGATCGACCTCGAGACCCGTGAGCTCCACGGGAGCGCCATCGATCCACGCTTCCCGTGTACCGGTGTCGACGGTGATTCCCGCCGATGACAGCTTCTCCGCGATCGCGTCCGGCTGAGCACGACGAAGCACCGCGCGCAGTCGCGCGAGCAGCTCGCGCGGTGAAAACGGCTTGGCGACGTAGTCATCGGCGCCGAGCTCGAGCCCGACCACGCGGTCGGCTTCGTCGCCACGCGCGGTCAACATCAGCACCGGGATTCGATGACCTGCCTCGCGAATCTTGCGAAGCACCGCGAGCCCATCGAGACCGGGCATCATCACGTCGAGGAGGATCGCATCGAACCCGCCACCCGCAAGCGCGGCGAGCCCGGCTTGGCCGCCCGCAGCGTGCACGACGGCGACGCCTTGCGGCGTCATGTAGCCGTCGAGCAGCTCGGCGAGCCGCGCATCGTCGTCGATCAGCAGGATCCGCATACCTGGGCTCGCATCATGTCAGCCCGCATCATCTCAGCGATACGGGCCGTTGCGCCACCAACCGCCGCGACGGTCGAGCATGTCGGCGAGCATTGCGCGCTGCTTGTCATCGAGCACGGCGTGGATCGCGCGCAACGCGTCGATCGCAGCTCCGCGCGCCTCGGCGATCGAGCCGTCGAACCGACCGAGCACCGCGCCGAGTGCGGCGTCATCGAGCTCCGATCCACGGAGCGCGGCCGACAGATCGCCGCGGGCATCGACCACCCCGACCCGGGCGGCGCGCACGCGGTCCTCTAGCTTGTCGAGCTCGGCGACGATCGCGCGCTCCTGCGCCGGCGTTGCATCGAGCCGCATGAACAAGCCGCGAAGCATCCAGCGGCGGCGGGTGTGGCGTCCATGGTGGTGGCCGTACCAGCCGCCGCGCCAACCATGGCCGTGGCCGTGGTGGCAGTAGCGTGCGCGCCGTAGTGCGAAGAATCCGAGGGCTCCAAGACCAATGGCGAGACAGATCATTTTGTTCGTCCTTTCACTGGCTCAGCATGGCGAGCGGCTGTTTCACGACCGCCCGTCGGTTCGTGAAGAAACATTGCAGTCCGGCGTCCGGCCAAGATCCGGACGTCGCGTCCGGGCGCCGGCCAATCCGCCGGCTAACTGCGCGAAACCGGTGTGGTCGCGATCTGGCGCAGCTCGTGCTGAACGATGCCGCGATGGTCGCGTCGGTTCGTTCGTGCACGCTGGTCGGGATCGACGCAGCCCTGGTCGTCGTCGAGTGCGACGTCGATCGCGGGCTGCCGGGCTACCACGTGGTCGGTCTCGCGTCGCCTTCGGTGAAGGAGGGTGCGGTACGGATCCGCAGCGCACTGAACGCCGTCGGCCATGACCTGCCGCTCAAGAAGGTGACGGTGAACCTCGCGCCGGCGGATCTCCGCAAACCGGGTTGCGCGCTCGACCTGCCGATCGCCGCCGCCGTGATGATCGCCGACGGGACGTATCGCGGCGATGCGCTCGACGATCTACTGGTCCTTGGAGAGCTCGGGCTCGACGGCGGCGTGCGACGAGTCCACGGCGTCCTCGCGGCGGCGATGCTCGCGCGCGATCGCGGACTGCGCGGCGTGCTGGTTCCCGATGCATGCACGGGCGAAGCCGCCGTGGTCGAGGATATCGAGGTGTACGGAGCGAGCCATATCTCGGAGCTCGTCGCTGCACTCGCGGGACGCGGTCAGCTGCGCGCGCCGCGCACCGCGAAGCGCCGATCTCGCCGGCGTCGCGTGATGGACATGGCCGAGGTCCGCGGACAGCACCTCGCACGTGCGGCGATCGAGGTCGCCGTCGCAGGCGGTCACAATCTGCTGCTCGCGGGCCCGCCAGGAACCGGCAAGACGATGCTGGCGCAACGGATTCCGAGCGTGCTGCCACCGATGAGTCGCGACGAAGCGCTCGAGACTACCAAGGTGTATTCGGCGCTCGGGATGGCCGACGGTCTGATCGAAGAACGACCATTTCGCGCACCGCACCACTCGATCTCGATGCCGGCGCTGCTCGGCGGTGGCCCCGGACCCCGGCCCGGAGAGATCTCGCTCGCTCACAACGGGGTGTTGTTTCTCGATGAGATGCCCGAGTTCGGGCGAGCGGCGATCGAAGGATTGCGGCAGCCCCTCGAAGATCGCGCGGTCACGATCGGACGCGTGAGCGGGGTCCTCGAGCTACCCGCTGCGTTTCTGCTGGTTGCTGCCGCGAACCCATGCCCATGCGGCTGGCTCGATTCGGGGCTGCGCGAATGCACGTGTAGCAACTCATCGATCGAACGCTATCGGCTGCGGTTATCGGGACCGTTGCTCGATCGGATCGATCTTCAAGTCTACGTACGAGCCGTCAAGCTGAGCGAGCTACGCGAGGCAGCGCCGGGAGAATCGTCGGCAGTCATCCGGGCGCGCGTGATCGAAGCTCGCGAGCGCCAGCGAGCCCGACTCGCGCCATGGGGACTGCACTGCAACGCAGCGATGCCGTCGAGCGTCGTCCGCACCGTCTGCAAGCTCGATAGCGATTGCGAAACCACGCTGAGCGATCTGGTGGAGCGCCGCCGGCTGTTCACCGCGCGCGCTATCGATCGAATGCTGAAGGTCGCCCGCACCATTGCAGACTTGCTCGGCCAGGACACCATCGACGCGGGCTGCTTGCTCGAGGCGGCTGGTTACCGTGACGTCGATCCCACGGCGGACCTGGCTGACCTCGTCGCCAACGAGCCACCAATGCCCGCGGTCGCGGCTGTGCAGAACGGATAGGTGCCTGATGTTCGAGGCTGTTTGGTTCGGCGCCGTCGACCGTCCTAGGATCTACGCCCGTGCTCGGGGTTCCCGGACAAACCAGGGTCTTGCACCGGCGAGCAGACCATGGCATCGAAGCTCGATGGTGTGGGATCGCGTACTCATCGGTTGTTTGGTCATGGTTGGCAGCATGCAAGCGGCGCTCGCACAGCCGGCGGCGCCCTCCGCCCGGCCTGCGTTGCCGGTGCTGGTGAACGCGACCGAGGTCGCCCGGTTCGAGGCGTCCGGTGGATTCATCGACGATGTCGTCACCAGCGATGCCAGCCGGATCGCATATGTGATCAGCAATGCGAGCACCAAGGCCGAGCTTCATGTCGTCACGTTGTCGGATCGCGCCGAGCAGGTCATCGACCTCTCAGCGATCACGCTGCAGCCGACCGCGATCGCGCTCGCGGGGTCGCGTGCCCTGATCGTCGGGGCGGGCGAAGCCGGCCAGCAGGTCGGCGCGATCATCGAGCTCACCGCGAGATCCAAGGTCAAGCCCGCCGGTACGATCGTCTCGAAGATCGCGCCTGCTGCGCACATCACGGTGATCTCGCGTGGAGGTAAATCGCAGATCGCCGTGCATCGTGTCACACCCAAGACCGGTGGCGAGATCCACAAGGTCGAGTTGCTCGCGCTGGATACTGGCCGCAAGCTGGCGACCGCGCGGTCGTTCGAGCTCGATCTCAATCGCTTCAACAAGCCACTCGATCTCCGCGTCAACCATTGGAGTCGCGGCTTCACCATGGCGCACGGGATCAAAGGCGGTCAGTGGGACAAGAAGGAAGATCAACGCTCGCCCGACGTCGAAGCCAGCTATGACCTGGTCACCGGCAAGGTCAGCGGCACCCAAGCGATCGGCGATCTGTACGAACAGCGCACCCGCTTCGAGGTGCTAGCCGGAACCACGGTCGATGACTTCGTTCGCGTCGATCCGATGAAAGGTCTCCAGCTGTGGCACGACGGCAAGCTGCGACCGATCGAGCTCGATCAGCCGTCGACCAGCTACGACCTCAAGACCACGCTCGGCGTGGTGAACAGCGACGGCTCGGCGTGGCTCGCGATCAAGATCGATCCGGTGAACGCCGAGGCCGTCGCCCGCCAAAAAGCTGATCCCGAGTATCTCGATCTATTCAAGGTCGAGCCGAGCAGCGGCAAGGCGGTCCGCAAGGCCCGCGTGCTCGCGACCAAGACTCGCTACTTCTTAGGCGTTGCCAACGACCGGCTGTGGTTGATCGAGCGCAACGCGGGCTTCGAGCGCGGCGGCAAGAGCCTCGTCGTGTATTCGCTCTAGCGAAGCCGCGGAAACCGCAAAGACGCAGCACGCAACGACGCGGGGCACGCTGAGGCTGCAGAGCCGGAAAACGCGCTGTTCTCTCTCTCTCTTACGTCTGTGCCCTTTGGGGCTTCGCGTTCCCTTCATCCCCAAGCGCGGACGCGAGCCGCGCCGCGAGCTTCGCGTTGTTGATCGCTAGGGCGCGGTTGGCCTGGATCGATGCGCCGCCCGTGATCGCGGCGAGCTTGCCGAGCAGAAACGGCGTGAGCGGCTTGCCGGTGATCCCGGCGCGCGCAGCCTCGTCGAGCGCTTGCGAGATCGCGCGATCGATGTCGTTGCGATCGAGCGCGGCGGCCTCGGGAATCGGATTGGCGACCAGGATGCCGCAATGGCCGAGCTGCCAGCGAGCGCGGACCAGCGCAGCGAGCTCCTCGGGATTGTCGGCACGGTGGTCGAGCGATAACCCCGAGCTGCGGGTGTAGAACGCCGGTAGCTCGTCGGTCTGGTAGCCAATGACGAGCACGCCGAGCGTCTCGAGCATCTCGAGCGTGCGCGGCAGATCGAGGATCGCCTTGGCGCCGGCGGAGACCACGGCGATCGGCGTTCGCATCAGCGCGATCAGATCGTGCGACACGTCGCCGGAATCACCTCGGTGAACGCCGCCGATACCTCCGGTTGCGAACACCTCGATTTCGGCGGCCGCGGCGAGCACCGCGGTCGCGCTGACGGTGGTTGCCGCCGAGGTTCTGCGAGCGATGTGGACCGCGAGCTCGGTCGCCCCGGCCTTGACGAACCGCGAGCCGTCGCGCGCCAGATGCTCGAGCTGCACTGCGTCGAGGCCGATGTGTGGCGCACCATCGATCACGGCGATCGTTGCTGGCGCCGCCCCATCCGCCCGCACGGTCGATTCGAGCTCGCGCGCGATCGCGAGGTTGTCCGGCCACGGCAGACCATGGGCGATGATCGTCGATTCGAGGGCGACGATCGGTTTTCCGAGCTGGCGCGCCTGCTCGACCTCCGCACCGATCACGAGCTGCACGCAGCTGTTATCGACCATCGTGAGCCGTCAGCGCAGCTCGAATTCCTTACAAAACGCAACGTGTGTCGGGCGTTCGCCGGTCTGCGGATCCGGCGCGTCGAGCGGCCAGCGCCGCTGACCCTCGTCCGGCCACTCGTGCGCACACGTCGCCGTTCGCTCGATCCAAAAGAAACAGTCTCGACACGCGGAGCGCAGCTCGTATCGCCGAGCCTCTTCCAGCAACTGCTCCGTCAACGGAAACTTCATCGTCGCGTCCTCGGCTTCGATCCCGGTTTCGCTCCCGAGCTCCCATCCGAGCTGGATCCCGCTCCCGCGTCCGACCCCGATCCGGATCCGGCGTCCAACCCCGATCCCGCATCTCCCCCCGATCCAGAACCAGAACCAGAACCAGAGCCCACGGCCTCCATCCCCGCCCTCACCCCGCGCTTCACCTTATCGAGCGTCGGCCCTGCCGTCTCCTCGACGCCTTTCTTCAGATCTTGCGCCTCATCAGTCGCCCAGATCCGCTGAACGTGCCCGAAGAACGTGTGATCTCCGAGCTTCACGGTGGCGCCGCAGTACCCGAGCCCGAGTACCAGCGCCAAGAACCCGATCAACCGCAGCATGTGCGCTCAGCGTACCAGCGCTTCGCGCTGATGCCAGCATCGTCGACGGTATGCCGCGGTCACTAGTCCGACGCGCGCTTGATGATCAAGAACGCGACGCGGCGGTTCTTGGCCCATGCGGCTTCGTTGGAGCGCCGATCGAGCGGCTGGGTTTCACCGTAACCCTGCGCGGTCAACCGGCTGGCCTCGACGCCCTTGTCGACCAGGTACTTCTCGACCGCGTGGGCGCGGCGATCCGATAGGTCGAGGTTGTACGCGTCGTTGCCGCGCTCGTCGGTGTGGCCCTGGACCTCGACGAGCATGATGCTCGGGTTGCCCTGCAGCGTCGCCGCCACAGCGTCGAGGATCGGGAACGATTGCGACTTGATGACCGCCTTGTTGTACTCGAAGTACACCATGTCCAAAATCTCGATCGACGTGTCGGTCACGACGACGCGGCCGCGATCCGGGCAACCATCCTCATCTTCGGTGCCGTTGTAGGTCTCGGGCTCGTTGGGGCACTTGTCGTCCTTGTCGAGGATCCGGTCCTTGTCGTTGTCGAGATCCGGGCAACCGTCCTCGTCCTCGAAGCCATCCTTGTCCTCGGGATCGTTCGGGCACAGATCGTCCTGATCGAGGATGCCGTCCTGATCGTTGTCGGGATCCGGGCAGCCGTCCTCGTCCTCGAACTGGTCGAAGTCCTCGGGATCATCCGGGCACTTATCCACCTCGTCGAGAATGCCGTCGCCATCGCGATCGCCCTTATTACCGTCGGGGCAGCCGTCCTCATCGTCGATGCCGTCCTTATCCTCGGGGACGTTCGGACACTTGTCATCCTCGTCGAGGATGCCGTCCTTGTCATTGTCAGGCTCTGGGCAGCCATCCTCGTCCTCGAATCCGTCGAAGTCCTCCGGGTCATCCGGGCACTTGTCGACGTCGTCCTTGTAGCCGTCGCCATCGCGGTCGCCAATGTTCGGTTCGAACACGATGCCGATGAACGCGCGAAGGTCTGGGTTGCCACCCTTGTCGGGAATCAGTCCGCGACCCGCACCGAGCGAGAGGAACGAGTTGCGAGCGAGGTACACCTTCACGCCGCCGATCGCCTCGAGCGGCTGGTAGTTCTCGTTGTCGCCCAGCGGCAGACCGCCGAACACTTCGGCCACCACATCGAACCGCTGCTTGGCGATCGCGTACGCGATGCCGAGACCGAACGGAACCTCGGCACTCGCCGTGATCGTCTCGCCGGTCGTCGGCGACATCTCGGGACCACCGTCGCTATCGGTGAACGTCGAGGTCGAGCGAATGCGGATGCCACCGTTGAGCGCGACGCGAAGTCGCCGCTCGCGGCCGAACTCTTTGTCGAGGATGCCGACGATCTGCGGGGTGAGCTTGTCCTCGCCGAGCCAAGCCGACTTCGGACTCACCGTGGGTAGATACAAGCTGGCGATCAAGCCGAGTCCGACCGGATGGCGGCTGGTCTTGAGAAACCGAGTCTTGAAGTGGACGCCGATGTTTCCGATTCCTTGGCCATCGAGGCCGAAGAACTCATCGTCGTTGGGTCCCATCGCGCCGAGGTTGTCCGGACCGCGGTCACCGTTCATCAGCGTCAGCGGAATCGACGCACCGAACTCGAGCTCGATGCCGCCGAGCTTGAGGCCGAACGCGCCGATCAACGTCGCCGAGATGATGTTCTGGATCGTGTAGCAGGGCTCGCCCATCGCGGCGTCGCACGTGTCGTGGTCGCCGAACCGCAGCAAGTGGCGACCCCAATCGAGCGCGCCGAGGCCGAATGACACGTCCTTGTGGCCGAGCACCTGCGACGCGTTAACCGTTAGGTATCCGCGCGAGTCCATCGCCGGACGAAACGAGTTGAGATCGATGTTGCCGCCGGTATCGGCAGCAACGTCGCCGGGGCGAATGCTGACCAACGTCGCTGCGAGCGCAACGACCAACGAACCTGACCACAAGCGGGAACGGACGAACATGTCGCCTCCGAGGAGAAGCCGCGACGACGGCCCTAGCACCTCGTTACACCAACACGGACAGTGGGGTCAAATGCCCGGCAACGTTAGAAGATCTGGCTACTGCGGAAAGCCGGGAACCTTCTCACTCACGCACGTCTGCTGGAGACCACGCTGCGCCGGAGCAAGCTGTTTGAAGTAGTACTTCGCTTTCTCGGCGTTCCTGAGCTTGCAGGACGTGTTGAATGCCAGCGCGACCACTACGCCACCGGGGCGACACGCGATCGACTTCTCGAACAGCCTGAGCGCCTCGGCATAAAAGCCCCCCGAGAACTTGTCCTTACCCGCGGCCATATACTGATCGGCTTGTGCGGGATCGCACTTGGGTTCGGGAGGATCCGGCCGCTCGGGCCGAACCGCGGCGCTGCCCGGACCGGGCGGCGGGTTGACCACCACAGCGGCCGCCTTGCACGTCGACGGGTGAACCTTGATCTCGCGCGCTTTGGCATCGGCTTGTAGCTGCTTGTGCTCGGCGCACTTCTTGTCTGCCGCCGCGGCTTCGATCAGCCCGTTGTACTTGTCCTCGGCATCCTTCATGGCCTTCTGATAAGCGGCCTTTGCCTCCGCTTCATAGGCCGAGCCAGCGTTGATGGCCGCGAGGTGCGTGCGTGCGACCTTGAACGCATCCTTGGCATCGCTGCGGAGGACGGTGAGCAGCGAGTCGAGGGCGACCTCTGCTTTCTTCTCTGCGACCGCGTGCTTCTTGAAGGTCTCGCCGACCGATGCATTGCCCGCGTTGATCAGACGAGCGCCGCAACTGTCGAGCTCGACCCACTGCCGCTTGGCCGATAGCTGGTGACACTCATTCTCGATCGCCTCGGGAGTATTCGCCGCGACCGCTGCCGCATCGGCGACCATCGCGACGGCGGCATCAGCGGATGCCACCGCCATATTCGTCGAGCCGCTGCCCGAGCCGGGCTGCGCGACCTCCGCCGTCGGCTTGACGCGGGTCAATCCGATGTACGCACCAGCCGCGCCGAGCACGGCGACACCGAGGAGCGCCGCGATGACCCAGCCGCGCTTGCCGCCACCTTCGGGAACATCGGTGATGATCGCGTCTCGCGCGAACACGAAGTCTTCACCCGGTTCGATGTAGCGCAGCCGAACGTGACCGAGGTCGACGACGTCGCCGCGGCGCAGCTCGACCTTGCCGTAGTCCTGGCCGTTGACCCGCACGCCATTCGACGACTGCAGATCGCTGATCGTGTAGCGGCCGGTGTCGGGTGCGCGAACCACCTTGGCGTGATTGCGGCTGATCGAGCGATGGTTGATGACGAAGTCGTTCTCGTCGGTGCGACCGATGATCATCTGCGGCCGCGACAGCTCGAACTCGCGACCTGCGAAGTTCGACGAAACGATGACGAGCTTGCCGTAGCCCATCGTGGTGGTGAGCGCGGCGACCGTGGCTGCACTCGCGATCGGTCGACCCGCAGGATCGGTATCGGCGACCGCCATCGAGCGATTGGGCGCGCCCGTGCTCGGAACCGGTGTGAGCGTGCCGGGCGGCGGCGTCGCCACGGCCATCGGCGTGGTCGGCGGTGCGGGCGGAACTCCGATCTCGGTCTTGATGTCGATCCGCTCGATCGGCATCGTGCGGGCGTCGTCGGAGACTTGCTCGACGCCTTCGGCCTTCAAGTACAGCTTGTAGTCGCCGATCTGAACCTGATCGCTCACGCGCAGCGACACCCGCTCGGCGATCCGAGCGTTGTTGACGCGAATCCCGTTGTAGCTGCCGAGGTCCTCGATCTGGACCTCGCCGTTGCTGCGCACGATGCGAGCGTGCCGGCGCGAAACGTTGCGCTCGGTCAGCCGGATCGTGTTGCCCTCTTTGCGACCGATCGTGATCTCGTCGCGGATCAAAGGAACGACTGTCGTCTTTCCTTCGTCGTCCTGGATCACGAGCTTGAACATCGTCGGTTAGATCCCCGCGCTTTCAGTTGGATCGGCCAAGCGAGAACAATGCTAAGCGCCCGTCTCCCAATCGGTTGTACCAGTCCATGCTTTGCGAAAACAACGGTAGGGTCGACTACTTGCTCCCACTGCGGAGAGCCTGACGTGCAAGCTTTACAGCGGCGACTAGCTGTGGATCGTCGGTCTCAGGACCGAGCGGATTAATTGTGGCACCGTTGTCGGGCGGTCCGCCACTGCCGGCTCGATCACCGGCCACGATCTCGTCGGGAGTAAACGCTTCGACCGAGACGTCAGGGGTGATCCCTTTAGATTCCAAAGAGTTGCCCTTCGGGGTGTAGTACCGCGCGGTGGTCAGCTTGAGCCCGGAGCCGCCCTCGAGGTCGAAGAACGTCTGTACCGTGCCCTTGCCGTAGGTCGGTTGGCCAACCAGCTTCGCGCGACCGTGATCACGCAGCGCTGCCGCGAGGATCTCGGCGGCCGACGCGGTCCCTTGATCGACCAGCACGAACAACGGCGTCGTGATCGCGGCACCTCCGCGATGCGCGCGCTGGGTCTCGACCTTCCCCTGGCGTCCACGAATCGTCACGATCGTTCCGCTATCGAGAAACTGATCGGCGACCGCGATCGCCTGATCGACAAGCCCACCGGGATCGTTTCGCAGATCGATCACCAGGGCCGACAGGCCATTCTGCTGGCGCAGCTTGGTGAGCGCGTTGGCGACGTCGCCCGAGGTCGCCTCCGCGAACCTCGCGATCGCGAGGTAGCCGATGCCGCGCTCGAGCAACTCGTAACGCACGCTCGGTTGTTTTACCTGCGCGCGGACCAACACGAACGGCTTGGGCTCCTTCCAACCGGTGCGCAACACGGCCACGGTCACGCGGGTTCCCGACGCACCGCGCAGCTTGGCCTCCCATGCACCAGCGTTTTGCACCTCACGGCTGCCTTCGGTGGTCGGCACGCCGTCGACCGAGATCAATCGATCGTCGAGCTGAATGCCGGCGACCTCCGCCGGTGAGCCGGGCACCACGTCGTCGACCGATGGATACGGCGGCAACCCGGGCCGTGCGTCGTCGATCTCGCCCGGCGCGAGCGTGACTCCAACGCCGCCGAACTCGCCCTCGGTGTCCTGGCGCAACCGCTGATAACGCGACGGCGGCAAGAACGTCGAGTGACGGTCGAGGTTGTGCAACATGCCGCGCGACGCGTCGTAGAGCAGGTGTTGCTCGTCGGTCGGATCGACGTAATTCGACTGCACCGTCGCGAGCGTTTCGGCAAACGCATCGAGTGCTTTGAACCGCGCGACGTCACGTGGCACGGCGTGCGCGGCGATGGCAGCGGCGACAACGGATCCAGCGATGAACGCCGCCGCATGGGATGCGCGTGACATCGTGGGAGTGTAGCCGTTCCGCGGTCGCGCTACTTCGTGACGCGCTTGTGCTCGCGAAACAGCGGCTCGGGATCGATCGGCAGCCCACCGGGACCGATCTGAACGCGAACCTCGACGTACACGCGGCGGCGCTCGGCGCGGCCGATCCGATCGCCTTGGTGAACCGGCGCTCCGACCGGAACCGCGAGCTCGCCGAGCTTGGCGATCACCGTGTAGTAGTCGCCATGATCGATGATCACACCGCGATCGAGACCGCGAATCGGCCCCGCATAACGAACGGTGCCTGCCGCAGGTGCGACCACGTCTGCGCGCAGTTCGACGTCGTAGTCGAGGCCGCGGCGAGACAGCGTGGCTCTCGAGCGTTCGTGGAGCAGGGTTCCGAACCGCCGTGCGATGTCGCCGTTGACCGGCGGCATCAGCGACTCGGGTAACGACAGCATCGCCATGCCCTTGGCATCGTTCGACGTGCGCAGCGAAGCGGCACGCAACCGACCGGCTTCCTCGACGAGCAACGCGCGCTCCTGGGTATCGCGTTGAACCAACAGGCGCGCACCAGCGCGGCGGCGAGCCGCGGCCATCCGATCGGCGGCGTTGGCGTTCGAGCGCAGCGGCGCACGCAACAACCGATACGCAGCTCGCAGTCGGTTGGTTCGCACGGTCTCGGCCGCGGTTAGCTTATCGGTGACGCTGGTCAGCGCCTGGGTGATCGCTGCCGCCTCGTCGGCGAGCTGGCCTTCGAGCCGAGCCTTCTCGCGTTGCGCGACGACGTCATCGGCGCGCAAGCCGCCCGCCATCAGCCCGATCGTCGCCGCGGCGGCGACGGCGACGGCGCTAGCGCGCCACACGCGATGCTCCTGCGAGCGCGCCGCCTGCCAGACCGAGCATGCCGCCGCCGAGCAGAAATACCAAGAACCCGACGGCACCTGGTGCGATCAGCTCGACCGGACCGATCGCGGCGGTCACCGACGCAACAACGGCGTCGCCGTACGCGCGCAACGCCGCCCACAGCGCGATCGCAGCGACCAGCGCCGCCGCCATGCCTTGCATGGCACCCGCGACCGCAGTCGGGATGACGGTGAAGCTCGGGTGCGCGCCGAGCAGATGCGCTACCGCGACATCGCGGCGCGATCGATCGAGCCGGACGCGAATCGCCGCGAGCACGATGACCAGCGCCAATCCCGCGAACAGCATCGCTCCGGTCCACGCGACGAGCCGGATCGTGCGGAGCACACCGGCGCCGCGTTCATCCCCGGCGTCCTCGACCACGACGTCGTCGACCCCCGGCGCGCCGTGGAGCGCACGCACCGTCGGACTCATCGCGACGACCTCGCGAACGCCTGGTGCAAGCGTGACCTCGACCGACGCCGGCAAGCTCGCAGGCTCGACCCCATCGAGTAACGCGGCGTCGGCGCCGAGCGCCCGGCGCAACCGCTCCGTGGTCTCCGCGGGAGACACCAGGTCGGCATGCTCCACGCCGGGCAAGCCACGTAGCTCGCCGACCAGCGCATCGGCACGCGCCGGATCGACGCTTTCGCCGAGGTACACCACCATGCTCGCACCGCCGCCACGATGTTGTGCCCAGTGATCGACGTTGTCGGCCGCGATCGCCGCGATGCCGACCGCGAACAAGGCGCAGCTCAGCGCCAACAACGTCCACAGCGCAGCTCGCGGACGCTCGCCGGCGATGCGAACCGACCGCCGGAGCGCGGAATCGAGCTGAGGGATCACGTCTCCTCGTCGGCCGCGCCCGGCATCGAGATTCCATGACGACGCCCGAACGGTCCGGTCAACCGATCGAACACGGCCTCGGGCGGCGGACCTGGATCGGGCTCCATCGTCGCATCACTGAGATCGAAATCGCTGCGACGCAAGGTGCGCGGCGCGATCGATCGAAGCCGGCGGAGCGTACGCATCTTCATCGGACACCTGCGGTTCGCGCGATCGATTCGGCGACGGGCCGACTATCCGAGCGCGGGAATGGAACGATGTTGGCCAACTCGGGATCGGGCACCGCGTGGAGCGGCATCGCCTGTGAATCCATGTCGATCAGAATGTCGTCGATGGACCGGCCATCGACCGCGACCTCCGCCAGCGGGCGCAAGCTGCCGTCGACCAGCGCGAGCTGGCGCCAGTGCCGCCGCTCGGCGATCGCGCGCAGACCGGGATCGCGCGAGCACACGACGATCGCCGCACCACGGCTCGCAGCGTCGAGCAGCGCCGCGACGACGAGCTCGGTGCCCTCGGCGTCCTGCATGCTCGTCGGATGGTCAGCCAGCACCACGGCAGGCTCGCGGATCAGCGCGCGCGCGACGGCGACCCGCTGGCGAGCCGACGCAGACAGCTGATGGACCTCGAGCTCGGAGTCGCCGGCCAACGCGAGCTTGCTGAGCATCTCGTCGCCTCGCGCCCGCGAGACCGACCGCGGAATCCCGTCGATTTCGAGCGGGAGCACCGTGTTGATCTGTACGCTGCGATCTTCGAGCAGACACAGATCCTGCGGGACGATGCCGATCCGCCGGCGAAGCAGTCGCAGCGACGACCTGCGGAGCTTGGTCACGTCGCGACCGAGCAGCTCGATCTTGCCCTCGGCCAACGGAACCTCACCGAGTGCAGCGGCGGCGATCCGCGACGTACCGACGCCAGCGGCCCCGACGATCACCACTACCTCTCCACCCTCGACCTTGAGGTTGGCGCCCGTTACGAGCGGAGGTCCACCGCGTGGGTGGTCGAGACGAACATCGACCAGCTCGATCATCATCTTCGGTCGTACGCCAGACGATCGTCGGGGGCAAAAAACCGGCGGATTGGCCCACCGCCGCGCCGGTCGGTAGGATCACAATCATGCGGAGATTCGCTGCGTTGATCGCGCTCGTGGGTTGCCGCGCGAGTGACACCGATCAGCGCTTGGAACAGGACCGCAACCAGCTGACCGAGCACGCGAGCCGACTCGCGGCGATCGAACAGCGCGGTGAGGTCGACGCGACAAAGGTCGCCAACGAGCTGCTTCGCCGCGGCAAGGATGCAGGGCTTTCGGGTCCTGTGGGGCCACCTGGACCGATCGGCCCTGCGGGACCGGCGGGACCTGCGGGACCGTTCGGCGTCGGACCGACAGGGCCGGAAGGTCCGCGCGGCGCGCAGGGAAATCCAGGACCGCCCGGGCCCGACGGGCCACAAGGCGTTCAAGGTCTGCAGGGCCCTCAGGGCTTGCAAGGACCGCAGGGACCACAAGGACCCAAAGGCCCGCCGGGCCCCGCGGCGGCGTATTCGTCGAAACCAGACATCGCTCGCAAGGAAGCGCGCATCTCAGTCGGCGCAGGATTGGTCGCAACAGCGATCGCTACGTGTGAACGCGCGGGAGATCTACTGGTCACGGGAGGTTGCTACGCGGATCCGCAGTGGATGGCGCAACTGGTCGCGACGCGGCCGCTCGCGATGACCGATCCGGCGACTGCAGCGGCGTGGCGATGTGATTACCGAAACACCTCGCCCTCGACGACGATCGAGGTGGTCGCGGAAGCGTATTGCGTTCGTCCGCGCGAATAGTCACGTTGACTTCAACGCAACTCCTGGGGGCCTATGGCAGAAGCTAATTCGGTTTGGTCGCGCGTCGTGAACCTGGTCCGCGGAACTGGCGACGAGCCATCCCGGATCTGGCTCGCAGCAGCTGCGGGGATCCTGCTGATCTTGTGCATTCGATCGTGCACGACGATCGAAGCCGGTGAGGTCGCCGTTCGCGTCAACAACGTCACCGGCTCGATGGAGGTGATCACGCAGCCAGGGTTGGTCACCCGGCTGCCGTTCGGGATCCACGAGGTCTATATCCTCGACGTCAGCCCTCAGACGTTTCACATGAAGGGCCCCAAGAATGTCGACCCACTGCTGGTCCGTGAGCTCGACGTTCGCGCATCGGATGGCTCGAACTTTGCGTTCAACGACATCACGATCCTGTTTCGCGCGATGCCCGACAAGGCCGACGAGACGCTGCGCGACTCGGGGCTCGGGCACAAGTACTTCGAATGGATGCTGCCGTACGCACGCGCGATCCTTCGCGATGAGTTCGGTCGCGAATCGACGATCGGGGTGTCCAATCCGACGACGTTTGGCCAAGCCGAGGAGCGCGCGAAACAGCGGCTCAACAAGCTGCTCGGCGATCACGGGGTCGAGGTGACGAGCATCGTGACGCCGCGACCGCGGTTCTCGAAGGACTACGAAGATCTGATCGAGACGCGCAATCAAGCAGAGAACCAGCTCGCGGTGATCGACTCCGAGCTGCAACGCGCAAAGACCGAGCGCGATCGCAAGCTCGCCGAGGTCGAGCGCGATCAGAACAAGGTGATCCAGACCCGCCGCGCCGAGCTCGAGGCGGCGCTCGCCACCGCGGTTACTGCCCAGACCCAGATCCATCGCGAGGTCGACTCCTACAAGATCGACAAGGTGGCCGCCGGAGAAGCGGCGCGATCCGCCGCGGTCGGCAAGGCCGAGCAGCTTAAGGGTGAGCTCGAGGCGCACTACTCGGCAAAGAAGGCGCAGATCGACGCGTTCCGCAATCAACCGGTGGAGCGCGTGATGGAGCGGCTCGGCGAGCGACTCGAGGGCGTCACCATCAACATCCAGCCGTACCGCCAAGATGGCTCGCCCCAGCGAGTTCAGCTCGAGCAGCTCGGAGGTGGCCGATGAAGAAACTGATTCGCTACTCGAAGATCGTGGTGGTATCGGCGCTGGCGCTGTGGATTCTGCCAGCGCTATTCACCGGCGATGTCGGGCCGCACGAGATCGGCGTGCGGCAGAGCGCGATCAGCGGGGTACTCGAGGAGGATCTCGGACCGGGCTGGCATTCTCGGTTCCCCGGGCTGCACAAGCTGATCCTGCTGCCGTCGACCTACTTCATGCTCGACTACACGGTGGAGGAGGCGGGCCATCAGAAGCCGTTGATCATCCGTACCAAGGACAACAACACCGTCGAGCTGGACGTCTCCGTGCCGGTCCGGATCAAGCCGGGCGAGGCGCATGCGCTGGTCGAGACCGGCAATCACATGCTCGATCCGGACAACCGTTATCGCTACATGCGGCTCGCCGAGGAGACCGCGACCAGCGTGCTGCGCGAAGAGATGGCCGTGCTCGACTCGGTCGGGTTCTATTCGACCGAACGCCGGTTGCAAGCCAGCGATGCCGCGCTCGCGATGCTCAACAAGCAGCTGTCCCCGATGCATCTCGAAGCGCAGGCAGTGCTCGTACGATCGGTGAGGTTTCGCGACGAATACGAAAAGCAGCTCGGCCAGATCCAGCTCAACGAACAAAACAAGCTGCTCGACGCCGCGAGGCAGAAGCTCGCGACCGTGCAGCAGAGCCTCGACAACTACCAGCAGGGCACCAACGCGCAGGTGTCCCAGCGCCAGCAGGAATGGGGCAAGCGGCAGGCCGAGCTGGACCGCGCGTACCAAGTCGGGCTGCTCGACGTCGCGAAGGCGACGCCGGGCGCGGCACGCGCGCACCTCGCGACGATGACACCAGCCGAGATCGCTGCGAAGCGGGAGGCCGGAGCCAAGTTGTTAGGGCTCGATGCCGAATCGGTCAGTGACGGCTACCTGATCGGGATCAAGAACATCGAAGCGGAGACCCTCGAATACAAGAATCGGGTCGCAGCAGAGGCCGACGCGATCGAACAGCGACTGAAGGCCGAAGGCGATGCGCAGGTCGCGAAGGTACAGGGCCAATACGAAAATCGCCTGAACGCGCTGCTCGGCACGCCGGCCGGACGCGCCTACGTCGCCTGGCAGGCCGCCGACAACGTCAAGTTCGCCGAGACCCTGACGTTCGGTGATCAAGGTGGCATCCCGTCGGTGTTGCGGTTGCGACAGTTCGCCGAGCAGTTCATGGGCGGCCGGTAGCGTCCAGCGGCTCGCACGGTTAGCGCGCGACACGTGGCCCACGACACGGCCACTGCCTCCTCGGGTGGGCACCACGTGCTCGAGCCCACGCCACTGTGGTGTGTCCATCGCGCCACGTGGTTCGGCGATTACGTCCGGCGGTGATCGTGTGGTCAACCGCGCGATGACCCATGCGTCGATGTGGGTCGCAGCACGATCGCGCCGCGATCGCAGCCCGATCCAACGACGGTCTCCCGGTTGCACAACGAACCTTCGCCGGAAACGAGGTTCGAAAATGATGACCGCTACACTTCGCCTGATCACCACTTGTTGTTTGCTCGCTTCGTCGTCGACGATCGCGCTCGCCGAATCGACACCTACGAATCTGCCAGGCAACGCCGCTGCGCCAAGCGCGGAGCCCGCATCGCCGCGCAACGTCGTCTATGTCAACCCGCTGCCGATCTTCGCGGGCGTGTACAACATCGGCTACGAGCGCATGGTGACCCGCCAGCTCTCAGTGGGCGTCGAGGGCCTTACCACCGCCGAAGGCACCGCGCGCGCCTACGGTCTCAAGTTGATTCCGCGACTCTATCTGTTGCGCAGCCAACCCAGCGGCGTCTACGTCGCGCCCGAGTTCCAAGCGATCTACGCGAAGGATTCGGCAGCGGCATCGGGGAGCGCCTGGGGCTCGCTCGCCGGAATCAACGTCGGCTGGTCATGGCTCGCCGGACCGATGAACATCAAGCTGTCGGCTGGCATCGCTCACTACCGGATCGCCAGCGACGAGGTCACCGTCATGGATGGCCCGGTCGGGCGAGAAGAATCGGGCCTCGTGCCGCGTCTCGACCTGTCGCTCGGTGCCGCGTTCTAAACAAGCCGCAAAGCCGCAAGGATCAGAGGCTGCGCAGCGACTCACGCGCGAGCGCGCTGAGGAACTGACCCGCGCCGCGCGCGATCGCGAGCTTCGACAGCGGCTTGCCCGCGAAGTCCTGCACACCCACGTCGAGCAGCGAGCCGATGCGCGGCAGTATTCGCTCGAGTAGCGCGCGGCGCGGGCCGTAGAACGCGCGATACGCCATGTGCCGGGCACGCAGCTGCCAGCCGACATGGCGACGGTGAACGTGCTCGGACCAATCCGTGAAGCCGAGATCATCGCGCGCGAACGCGCGCGCGAGGTACGGGCCAGCGACGTAGCCGTATTCGATCGCCTGCGCGATGCCCTCGCCGGTCGCGATGTCGATCCCCGCGGCTTCGCCCGCGAGCAATACCCGCGGCCGTGACATCGCCGCACCGGGCTCGAAGCCGCGCTCGGCGAATTGCTTGAGTCGGTAGCGGCCGAGCTCGAGGCCACGACGCTCGAGATAACTCGCGAGCCGCGCCCGTGGCGTGTCGGGGCCGAGGTTATGGATGACATACGCGCCGCGACACATCAGCGGCTGGCCGCCGACTAGCGTCGGAAAGTCCCAGGCATAGCCATGAAGGTCACGCGCCGTGAGATCGAACACGATGGTGTCGCGCGGCTCGTCGCTCGGGACGCCTTCGGTATCGAGCTCGACGACCTGTGCGCGGAGCTCGCCACGCGGAAATCCTGCGAGCCGCCGCACCACACCGCCGACGCCATCCGCACCCACGACCGCGCGCGCTCGGTAGACGTCGCCGGTCTCGGTCTCGACACGAACATGGCCGCTTTCGATCGCGAGCGAGGTGACCGGACAGCGATCGCGGACCGCGATGCCCCGCGACCGGGCCTGATTCGCCAGTGCATGGTCGAACTCGGCGCGCCGAACCACCACCCCGAGCTCGGGGTCACGAATCGTAACCGTCTGCTCGGCGAGGCGCAGCGCGATTGCATCGAGCTTCACCATCGGGCAGTCGACCATCACACCGATCTGCTCGAGCTTGCGCAGCGCGCGGGCGCCGACTCCCCCGGCGCAGATCTTTTCGCGCGGATACGGCTTGGCCTCGAGCACGACCAGCCGGTCAGCGAGACTCGGCGCCGCAGCCTGAAGGTGCAGCGCCGTCGAGATCCCGGCGGGTCCACCGCCGACGATCACCAGGTCGACATCGATCACGCCGCCATCTTACTCGGACGGCGTGCGCGCTCAATTCGGAGCGCGCCAGTTGATGTCGAGCTTGAACGTCGAGCTGTTCGAGTAGCCGCGGACCATCACGAACGCCTGGCTCTGTCCCGACGGAACTGTCAACGAGCACGTCTCGTTCGCCGTCGCGGTGTACGGCCGGCAGTTGAACTGTTGCAGCGTCGGCGCTGCGCCAAACCGCACGTAGAGGTCCGGATCGCCGGTGCCCGTCATCTTGACGCTGAACACCGTGCCCGGGACGACGTCGAACCCCGAATAGTTCTTGGTCACGCCGCGCGCGAGCGTGCCGGTCTCGGTCTGGGTCTTCGCGACGCCTTGGGGCGGCGGCGGGGGGGTGCCAGGGTCGCCGTAGAGCGAGGCGGCGCCTTCGGCATCGCGGGTCGTCCAGTCGAGATCGTCGGAGCTGCCGTTGCACTGCGGGTAGTGCATGATCGACGCCGAATCGTACGGCGTGAGCGGACGCCAGCTGTTGTCCTCGAAGCACGTGCCAGCTTCGGGACGGGTGTGCTCGTGGCGGAACCCGAGCGAATGGCCGAGCTCGTGACCGAGGATGTGTGACAGCGGCCAGCCGACGTTGCCGAACGAGCTGCTGTCGACGAGGACTTCGCGCGACGCGCGGCTGCCGTCGGGGAAGAACGCGCGTGCGAGGTACGGCTGGTTCGACACCTGGCGGATGTTGAACAGCACGTTGTTGTTGCTATTGGTGCAGTTGGCGTCCTGCGCCGGCACGTACACGAAGTTCACGTTGGCCATGGTCTCCCAACCATTGGTCGTCGCGTCTTCGATCGCTGCGATCACGGCCGACTTGCGGCTTCCGAAGTTGTTGCTGACGCAATAGGTCAGGTTGAGCTTCTGATCGTCATCCCACTTGTTGTCGTCGCCGCCGACGCGATCGACGATCAACGTGTTCTGCTGAAGCGCTGACCAGAACTCGAACAGCTGCTTCTCGTCCGCGATCGCGGTATCGCCATCGACGATGAAGTGGCCGCCCTCCCATGGCTCTCGATACGTCTGAGCCATGAACGTCTCGAAGGCTTCGCCTCCGGTCGTGGTCTCGTTCTCCGCGGTGGTACCGACCGCGCACCCACCCAACCCAACGACGATGAGAGTGATCGAGGTCCGCTTCATGGGACCCGACATTCTTCATGGAGGGTGCCAACGCGCGTGATCCGCACACCTCGATCACTGTTCGTGTTTGCCAGTCAGGGCCAGATGACCATGACAGTGCTCGAACATGAGAACGAACGGCGACAGGGACGCTGCACGTTTGGTGAGGTGAGCTACGACACAGCTAGGTGAATGTGGTCGGACCGTCCGAGATGTAGGACGTCATCCCTCACGAGGACGCGGATTCATAGATAGGCCGTGTCATCGTAGATACCGGCACATCGCAGCTGCACCTGCAACTGGATTGTAATTCGGCGAGACAATCCGTCACGGCTGACTGCAGCAAACGCAGCTTTCTGCCTCTGCGTGCGACTCCTACATGGTCGCAGATCGTGCGCAAGCTCAGCTCGCGGCGCCTAGTAGCAGAACACGCCATCGCCACGCAAGCGATTTCGATCGATGCGGAAGCGATTTTTCGCTATCGGGACAGGCCCGGATCGGCGAGCAAGCGATACAGGCTGACGTCGAGGTTGCTGTCGAGCCAACGAATCGCGCTATCGACGCTGAGCGGATCGAGCTTCAGACGTTGCCGCAACCGGCGCCGGGTGCCCTCGAGCAGCGCCTTGCGAATCTCGGCCACCCAACGCGATGCGGTGACCCGATGGATTCCGTACAGCGTCGCGACTTCGTGCACCGTACGGTCATCGACCACCAACGCTTTCAAGATCGCGCGATCGCGCGGCTCGAGCGCCGAGACCGCGTCTTGAAACGCGTGTTTGAAGTGATTGCGGTGCGCTGCTTTTAGCGTCGACAGCTGCGGATCGTCCGCAACGTCCAGCAGCTCGTCGTCACCCAGCGACTCGGTGATCCTGCGCCGTCGCATCATGCTCAGCGCTGCTCTGCCGGCGACCGATGCGACCCAGTGTACGAGCGGGCCGGTGCCCTGAAACAACGACAGCTTGGGCTCGCCGGCGTTACCGATCAGCAGCTTGCTGCGGACTTCCTGTTTCACGTCGTCGCCATCGGCACCGGTGACACCAAGCCGAGCCAACACTCGGTCGACTCGCTCGAACATCTGATCGCTAAAATAGCGCTGCGCCGCGAGATCACCGCGAAGGCAGGCCCGTGCCAACACCAGGTCAGCAGCGCACGGGGGGATCAGCCCTCCGTCGAACGTCGCCTGCGTCCGCAACGCCGCCAGCTCGCTAACGATCGTCTGGTCGTCGAGTTGAATCGCTGGCCACCGCCGGCGCACTGCATCGAGTGTCTCGACGAGGGATCGGCCGAGGGCGGCGAGATCCACCTGCTCGGCCTCGTCGGCGTGCGCAGCGAACTGCGCAGCAAGCTCGGAAGCGCGATCCGCGGTCACCGCAGCTCCATGACGAGTTGCTCCGCCGTGCGGCGCGCCGGCTCGAGCTTCTCCGCAGCGTAGCCGTCGCGGCTGGCGACCGCGAGCTCGCGCGCCTTCACGCGATCATCGAGCTGGGCATGTGCCCGCGCGCGGGCCAGGGCGATGAACGCTCGCTTGTGCGGTTCGAGCACGTCGAGCTTTGCCGAGGACAGCGCCCGCTCCAGATCATCCAGGTGCTCGCGCGTTACCCGACGCCGAGCGGCATCGCAGTACAGGATCCCAGAGCGCGCCCGCAGCACCATCATGTTGTTCGCCGGTGCCTCGGCTAACGCGGTAAGCACCTGGTGAAACGCCGTGCGCGCGTTGGTGAGCTCGCCGCGCAACGCGTGTAATTCGCCACGCTGCAGCCTGACCTCGTTGAGCTCGACGCTCGCGTTGCCGTGGTTGCCCTCGAAGATCGCGCTGGCCGACGCGAGCTCTCGCAGCGCGCCCGGGTAGTTGCCAGACGCCGCGAGCGTGGCCGCGATCCCGCTATGCACGCGAGCCACCATGTCGTGATGGGGACTCCACGTCGCCGTGAAGATCGCGGCTGCCTGTTCGAATGCTTTCAGCGCCGCGGGATAGTCGCCCATCCGCTGAGCAACCATCGCGATGTTGCCGAGCACATAACCGACCCGCGGGTGATGATCGGTGAACTTCGCGCGCATGATGTCGTACGACCGACGATGCAGCTCCATCGCACGTTGGTAATTGCCGAGCGTGAGCTCGACGCTCCCCATCGTCGACAACGCATGACCGACCACGAAGTGCTCCGGGCCTAGCAGCCGCTCGCCGATCGCCACCGCCTTCTCGAGCTCCACCATCGCCTCGCGAGGCTTGCCAGCCTCGGCGAGCAAGAACCCCAAGTTCGACTCGAAGTCGGCGACACGCGGGTGATCATCGCCATACACGCCGCGGTACAGCGCAAGCGCCTGGGCCAATTGCGCGGCTGCGTCGCCGAGCTTGCCCTCGCGCTGTAACACCATCGCGAGCATGTTGCGCGCGTCCGCGATCACCAGCGGATAGCCCGCGAAGAACTCCTCGCGCAGCGCGAGTCCGGCCGCGATCGCCTCGTGCGCCTTCGCGAGCTCGCCTTGTTCGAGCCATAGCGAGCCCCGGTAGAGCTCGAGCACGGCGCGTTGTCCCGGCGGGTTTCCCGATCGCAGCACCGCGGCATCGGCGGCGCTCGCCCACTTGTGCGCATCGTCGTACCGAGCGAAGTGAATGCCAACCGCGTAGACCCGCTTGGTCCATGCCGCGGCCTCCAGCCGGTTGTGGCGCGCTTTCGCAGCTTCGCGCACGGCCTCTTCGAGGATCGCGTCGAGCGGCTGGTAGTTGTCGTTGGACTCGAGCACGTCGGCCTGGAGCAACAGCACGCGGGCGGTCAGCGGAGCGTACCCAACCGCCCGGACGTCGCGGACGAGCTGATCGATCTCGGCGTTGGCCTGATTCCACAGCCCGACTTCACGCAAGCTGAACACTCGATCGACCTGCGCCTCGAGCGCGTGCACGGTGGCGAGCTTGTCGGTAGGCGGCGGATCGGCATCGTCGAGTACCGAGTCGATGTGAGTACAGGTCTCGATATCCGGGAGATTCTCGAGCGCACTGACCGCATGCGTGACGACCGTCGGCAGCTTGGTGGTCGAAAGCACCGCGGTGAGCGCGGCGATCTCTTGCAGCCGGCGGTCGAGACAAGCGCGCTGGCGATCGGCGAGTTGGGGCGACACTCGCTGTTCGACGGCGGCTCGGCACACCGCGGTGTTCGCGATCCGCCAGCGCTCGCCGTAGCTCGCGACCGAACGGCCCACTGCGACCGCAGCTACAGCCGCGGACACCGACTTGGTCTCGAGGAACGCGCGCTCGATCTCGCGCTGGCGCTGCGAACCGAACACCAGCTCGGCCTGAGGGGGCGGTTCGCCGCACCGATCCGCTGCCGGAGATGACGCGATTCGTCCGGCGATCAACACCGCGCCGATTGCCCCGACCGCTGCCCCGCCGGCGATCCAGCGGACGACCGTCGAGGGGGGTGTCATCGCATCGAGGAGCGCCGTCATCGACCGGAATCGGCGAGCCGGGTCGACCGAAAGCCCGCGCTCGAGCACGCGGCGAACGCGCAACGGGATTCGCGGCGTGGCCGGAAGTCGCAAAGGCGATCGCATCGCTGCCATCAGCTCGGTGACCGTCGAACCGACGAATGGGCGTTGTCCGAACATCACCTCGAACAACGTCACGCAGAAACTGAATTGATCACTCGCCTCGGTGGCGGGATCGCCGTGCAGCTGCTCCGGTGCCATATACGCTGGCGTTCCGATCACCGCGCCTGCTGCGCTCAACGTCAACGCAAGCTCCGTGTCGTCGACCGAGCGGTCCGGGACGAGGCGGCTATCGAGGCGCGCCAGCCCGAAGTCGCCGACCTTGGCCATGGCCGACGCCGAGACGAACACGTTGCGCGGCTTGAAGTCGCGATGGATGACCCCAACCGTGTGCGCCGCCGCAAGCCCGCGCCCGGCCTCGAACATCATGGCCAACACCGCCTGGGGCGCGCGCGGTGTCCTCGACCAAACGTCGAGCGTGACGCCATCGATGTACTCCATGACGACGTAGGGCATCCCATCGTGCAAACCGGTCTCGAACACGCTCACCACGTTAGGATGAGCGAGCCGCGCCAGCGCCTGCGCTTCGCGTCGCAGTCGGTCGTCGCCGTCGGCGGATAGCTTGGCGCGATCGCGTCTGATCTTGATCGCGACCTGTCGATCGAGCGCGGGATCGCGCGCACGGTAGACGATCCCCATCGCCCCCTGCCCCAGCACCTCGAGCACCTCGAACCTGGCGATGTGCTGATTCGAGGCCGCTGCGGACGCTCCGTGCTCACCTCCCGCGCTCGCCAGCGCGAACACCAAATTTCGACAGTCCTGGCAGTCAGCGATGTGTGCGTCGACCTGCGCTTCAACGTCGGCCGGGAGCGCACGCGCTGCGAAGTCGCAGATCAGAGCTTCCGGTGGGCAGGACATGATCGGGCAGGCTCTTCTAATCTACGCGCCGTTCGAATCCGAAAGGCAGCCAAGACCGGCGCGCGGAGACGGCAACGCTTGGTCGGCGCACGAGCCCAACAAATCCTTTTGCTTGGCGACCTTGGGAGGTGTCACTCGGTCACCGGACACCTGCGAGACCCACGGCGCGAGCAGGCTTGGGCGGGGTTTGATCTCCGCTGTCCACCGGACACCTGGCTCGTGGCTCCTGGTCCCAACGTCCTTGGAGGAAGCCATGCGTCTGGCCCTGCTGTCATTGCTACTCGTCGGTTGCGTCGTCCGTTCCGCGAGCCCGGTTGCTCCGTGCATCACACCGGGCGGAGCGGTCGCCGCACAGCCCAAGCTCGTCCAGACCTGCGAGACTGGGACGTCGTGCGAGCTCGAGTGTCCCCAAGGCGACTGCGCGTTCGTGTGTCAGGGCGGAAGCGCTTGCGAGATCGCGTGTGATGGCGGCAACTGCCAGACCGCATGCGCGCCCGGTGCGAGCTGCGAGGTCAGTTGTGACGGCGGCGATTGCGTGTCCACCTGTGACAATGGCGCCAGCTGCGAGCTCGAATGTGATGGCGGCGACTGTAATCAATCGTGTGCGCCGGGCTCGCACTGCGATACCGACTGCGATGGCGGCGATTGCACCGGGACCGCGATGCTCGCGCCGGCGGAACAAGGGCCCGATCGGTTCGTGTTCATGTTCCGCAACGGCGAGGACGACGACGAGGGCCCGTTCGATCAGGATGACGACGACGACGAGAACCCGTTCGATCAGGATGACAACGAGGACGGCGACGACTGAGTCATGAATGCGCCGCGACGAATCGCTCGGCCTCGCTGAGCAGTCGTGACAGCGACGCGACGAGCTCGTGACCATCGTCGAGCTCGACCAGCGTGACGTTTTGGTGCAAGCGCGCGAGCTCGCGTGAGGTTTCGATCGGCACTACATCGTCGTGCGTGCCGTGGAGGATCAACGTCGGCACACCGAGCACCGGCAGCCCGCGATCGATCGCACGCACGTCTTCGACGAATCCAAAGTCGATCCGCGCCGGTTGGTTGGTGGTGTAGTCGTGGACCTCGCGCCAGCCGGCGGCTGCCCACGCATCCCACTCGGCGCCGAGCAGTTGCTGCCACCGCTCGACCAGGCGAAACGCCGGAGCCATCAGCACCAGCGCGACCACCCGGCGATCGCGCTCGGCGAGCCGGGCCGCGGTCAAGCCACCCAGCGAGCTGCCGAACACGACGGCGCGGTCGTCGCGAATCGCAGCTCCCGCGGTGTCGAGCATCGCGGATAGCCGGAGATGCTCGAACGAAGGCACCCGAAGATCGAGCCGCTCGATCGAGATGCCGCGGCGGGCAAAATGCTCGGCGAACGCCATGCCCTTGGTCGAGCGCGGCCCGGATGCGAATCCGTGGAGGTACAAGAAGCTCGTCACGACCTGAAGGTATCGCAATGCTTCCAGTGGGATGGATGCGGTTGGAGGGCGACTGAATGAAATACTCGGGGGCCGCGGCCGAGCGTGCTATCGGTTGGCCCCGTGGTAGCCCCCGCACGCACGCTGTTTTCGTACCGCCCGTACTGGGCGCATCGGTTCGGCGTAGCGCCATTTCTGCCGACCTCGCGCGCCGAGATGGACGAGCTGGGCTGGGATAGCTGCGACATCATCCTGGTCACCGGTGACGCGTACATCGATCACCCGAGCTTCGGGATGGCGCTGATCGGACGGCTGCTCGAATCGCATGGGTTTCGCGTCGGCATCCTCGACCAACCCGACTGGCGCAGCGCCGAGCCGTTCCGTGCGCTCGGTCGACCGAATCTGTTCTGGGGCGTCACTGCTGGAAACATGGACTCGATGGTCAATCGCTACACCAGCGATCGAAAGATCCGCCGCGACGACGCGTATTCTCCCGACGGCGCCGCGGGGCTTCGTCCCGATCGGTCGGTGATCGTGTACTCGCAGCGTTGCCGCGAGGCGTTTGGTGACGTGCCGGTCGTGATCGGCGGCATCGAGGCCAGCCTGCGGCGCATCGCGCACTATGACTACTGGTCGGATCAAGTCCGTCGCTCGGTGCTGTTCGACGCGCACGCCGATCTATTGATCTTCGGCAACGCAGAGCGCGCGATCGTCGAGGTCGCGCATCGCCTGGCCGCGGGGACGCCGATCACCGAGATTCGCGACCTGCGAGGCACCTCGTTCGTCGGCGGGCTCGCCGAATTCTCCGAGCTCGACTCGACGTCGCTCGATCGTCCCGGGCGCGTCGATCCGATGCCGGATCCCTATGCCATGGAGGAGCAGCGCAAGGACGCCGCTTGTGCGACCGGCGCTGGACCGTCCAACGATCTGATCCCGCTGCGCCCGCGCAAGGTCGATCGCTCGCGCCAAGTGATCCGACTGCCCAGCTTCGAACAGGTGTCGTCTGATCCGGTGCTGTACGCACACGCGTCGCGGATCCTTCATCTCGAGGCGAACCCCGGCAACGCGCGCGCGCTGGTGCAGCGCCACGGCCAGACCGACATCTGGATCAATCCACCACCGCTGCCGCTGACCACCGTCGAGATGGACGCGCTGTACGAGCTGCCGTTCTCGCGCCTGCCGCACCCGCGCCATCAGCCGACCAAGCTGCCGGCGTACGAGATGATCAAGTTCTCGGTGACCATCCTGCGCGGTTGTTTCGGCGGCTGCAGCTTCTGCTCGATCACCGAGCACGAAGGCCGGATCATTCAGAGCCGCAGCGAGAAGTCGATCCTCGGCGAGATCGAGCAGATTCGCGATCGCACGCCGGGGTTCACCGGCAACATCAGCGATCTCGGTGGTCCGACGGCCAACATGTATCGGATGGCATGCAAGAGCCGCGAGATCGAGGCCGCGTGCCGCAAGCCGTCGTGCGTCTATCCGGACATCTGCGACAACCTCGGTACCGACCACGGTCCGCTGGTCACGCTGTATCGCAAGGCACGCGCGATACCCGGCATCAAGCGAATCTTCGTCGCTTCGGGGGTTCGCTACGATCTCGCCGTTCGCTCGCCGGAGTGGATCCGCGAGCTCGCGCAGCACCACACCGGTGGCTATTTGAAGATCGCGCCCGAGCACACCGAAGATGGGCCGCTCACCCACATGATGAAGCCCGGCATCGGTGCCTACGATCGGTTCAAGGAGCTGTTCGACCGCTACTCGCAAGAGGCGGGCAAGGAGCAGTATCTGATCCCGTACTTCATCGCCGCACATCCGGGAACCACCGACGAGGACATGCTGAACCTGGCGCTGTGGCTCAAACGCAACGGGTTCCGGCCCGACCAGGTACAAGCGTTCCTGCCGTCACCGATGGCCAGTGCGACCGCAATGTACCACACTGGCTACAATCCGCTGCGCTCGCTCAAGGCGCTCGACCGCGTTCACGTGGTCAAGGGGCTGCGCCAGCGCCGGCTACATAAGGCGTTTCTGCGCTACCACGATGCAGAGAACTGGCCGATGTTGCGCGAGGCGCTCCGCCGGATGGGACGCGCAGATCTGATCGGCGGCGGTAAACATCACCTCGTGCCATCGTGGCAACCCGCGGGCACGGGTGGTCAATCGCCGCAGCGCGGTCGCGGTCGGATCCAGCCAGGCGTCGCGCTGACCCAGCACACCGGCTTGCCACCACGGCCGCACGCAAGCAAGCACAAGTCGAAGCGTCGCTGAGATCCTTCGATCGCGAGGCGTTTGCCGGCGTTTTCAGGGTAAATTTGGGGTCCGGTATGCCGGTGTCGCCTTCGCCTCCTCCGGATGCCGCCGATCTCTCGGTCGGCAGCGTCCTCGACGGGCGGTACCGGATCGACGCGGTGCTCGGCAGCGGTGGAATGGGCCGCGTGTATCGCGGCGAGCATACCGGCATCGGTCGCCAGGTCGCGATCAAGGTGCTTCACGCGGACCTCAATCGCAACCGCGAAGCGGCGCAGCGATTTCAGCGCGAGGCACTCGCATCGGGTCGACTCGATCACCCGAACATCGTCGGCGTTAGCGACTTCGGCGTGATCGATGATGGACCTTGTTACTTGGTGATGGAGGCGCTCGAAGGCGAATCGGTCGGCGATCGACTCGAGCGCGAGCAGCGGATCGCGTGGCCTGAAGCGGTGATGATCCTCCGCGGCGTGCTCGCCGGGTTGCATCACGCACACGAGCGTGGAGTCGTCCATCGCGACATCAAGCCCGACAACATCTTCCTCGCACGCAAGGACGGCGAGCTGGTCGTGAAGATCCTCGACTTCGGGATCGCCAAGCTCTACGCCGGAGCCGGCGACGATCCAGCGGCGACGCGGGCCGGTCTGACCGTGGGTACGCCCGCGTATCTGTCGCCCGAACAGGCGGTCGGCGGCGCGATCACCCCGGCCTCGGATCTGTATTCAGCGACCGTCGTGCTGTTCGAGATGATCACCGGGCGGCCTCCGTTTCACGATGCAGATCCACTCGCGATGCTCGGCGCCCACGTGTCGCGGACCCCGCCGCGGATCGAAGAGATCGATCCTGCGCTGGCGATCCCGCCGGCGCTCGACGCGGTGGTTCAGCGCGGACTCGCAAAGCAAGCAGCGCAGCGAATCGGCTCGGCGACCGATTACCTCGCGCTACTCGACGGCGTCATCGGCGAGGCACCCGCGGGACGTGGCTCTGCACAACACATGTCGACCTCTCCGGAGCTGCTCGGCGTGATGCCAACCGCAGAGCTCGGCGCGCTGCAACCTCCGCTTCCAACGATGACACCGGTTCCAGGCGCGATCGGATCGCCGACATCCGTCCTCGGCGTCACGCCAGCGTCGGGATACACGCCAGCGCCGGGATACACGCCAGCGCCGGGATTCACACCAGTGCCGGCAGTGACCCCCGTGCCCGCAACCACGCTGGCTACGTTGCCTGCCGCGAATACGGGCGCGACGTCGACGCGGCGCAGGATGATGGTGGTGGCGATCTTGGGTCTCGCGGTCGTGATCGTCGCGCTGGTTGCTCGGTCTGGATCGAACCGGTCGATGAAACCTGCGCTGTTGCCCGCGGTGCTCGATCCAGAGCTCGCGCTCAAAGCTGCGCTTCATGACCTCGAGTCCGGCAAGACCTGCGAGACTCGGAAGGCTGCGATCGAATCGCTAATCAAGCTCGGCGACAAGCGCGCGATTCAACCATTGCGCACGGCGCGGTATCGAATGCGCGGTGGCGTGCTCGGCATCGGCCAGGACAACACCAACGCGTGCCTCAAGGCCGACGCCGAGGCAGCCATCAAGTCGCTCGGCGGAACGATCAGGTAGGCTTGGCCTTCCAGTCCTTCTGCGTGAACACGTCGAAGTCGATCACCAGGCACACCGGTTTGTCGGCGTCGTCGATCGCCCAATACGCGGCGAATTGACCGTTGCCGCTGGCGAACGAGAGTGCACGCCTGCCGTCGGTCAGCGGTACCTCGACGGGCGCGATGCCGCCCGCTCCGGCGACCGCGACCGCGCCCGGTGAACCGCCAGCGGCATCGATCAGCCCTAACCAATTCGCCGTAACCGCCACACGTGGAATCTGATCCTCGGACTTCGGGCGTTTCTGACCTTGATAGTGCGCGACGGTCCATCGCGCGATCGACTGTCGTCCAACGTGGATCACCACCGCGGCCAATCGCTCCCGCTCGTCCGTGCGCGCGATGCTGAGCATCACGCCAAACCGTCCGGCCCCGACCGGTCGGTCGAGCACACGCCAGCTCTTGGGAGTCGCCGGATCGAACAGCGCGATCGATCCCGAGCTCGGCAGTTGCAGCGGCAACATTCGAACGTCGATCTTGTGCGGACCGAACCGTTCGCCGTAGCGCAGTAGCCTGCCGACGTCGCGCGGCGCAGCGAGCTCATCGCGCTGCGGCGGCGGGGGTGGCGGTGGCGGCGGGAGCGCGATCGACGGTTTGGTCGGCTTCTTGCGCTTCGCGGCAACGATCGGCTTCGGTGCTGGCTTGGCCGGTTGACCACGCTTGGCGGCAACGACCGGCTTGGCGGCCGTCATCTTCGTGCGCTTCGTCACCGGCTTGGCTTTCGCTCGCTTGATCTTCGCCACGGCCGAACCGTACATCAAAGGCTAGCCGAACAGCGGAAACCATCGAGACCGCAGGCAACGGTCATCCAGTCGGTAAGCCGGTCCACTCGGCGCTCTTGGTCCACAGCTTGGCGGCAAGCACGGTGTCGTCGGCGATCCGGTTGGGCGGACGCTCCTTGCCGCCGACGTCGTAGTACCGGCCCGACTGCGACGCCAGCTCGGGCGCAGTCGCACACACCAAGCTCGCTTGTGCGCCTTCCTCTGGACTGATCATGAACTTCTTCATCAGCCAGCGCGCGGGCTGAGGGATTCGCCGCCACATGTCACTCGCGACCACACCCGGATGAACCGCATAGGTTGTCACGCCCGAGCCTTCGAGCCTGCGCGCGAGCTCCTTGGTGAACAGCACGTTCGATAGCTTGGACATTGAATACTCGTACATGCCCACGACGGTCTGCGTCGGTTTCTGAAGCGCGTCCCAATCGATGGCCTTCGCACGGTAATGCGCTTCGCTCGCGACGTTGACGATCCGCGATGGAGCGCTCTGCTTGAGCCGATCGAGCAATAGCCGCGTGAACAAGTAGTGGCCGAGATGATTCGTGCCGAACGTCGCCTCGAAGCCCTGCGGCGTCTGCTTGCCGCGCCGAGCCGCCACGCCCGCGTTGTTGACCAAGCCGTGGATCGGAAGGTTCTTGGCGAGGATCTCGTCTGCGCAGCGCCTGACCGAGGTCAGGTCGCTGAGGTCGAGCTGAATTGCCTCCGCGCGCTCGACACCGATCTCGCGGTTGATCTCGTCGACCGCTTCGCGAGCCTTCGCCATCGAGCGACACGCTAGGATCACGTGACCGCCGCGGCGCGCCAGCTGCAGCGCCGTGACCCTGCCGATCCCGGTGTTCGCGCCGGTGACGATGAAGTGCTTGTTCGCGAGGTCGTCAGCCATGGCCGCCAGAGTGAGGCCGCGGCGCGTCCGGTCAAGTGGCCGTCGCCGAACTTTTTCGGCACGGCCTCGTCAAACCAGCCGCCAAGCTCTGGTACCAGATACGTGAGCGTGCGCAGGGGGAACCCGCCACGCCATGGGAGGAACAGCGATGCAGATCAGTGGTTCTTGGCGAATGATCGTGTTGGCTGCGGCAATCACCGTAGGTCTCACCGCCTGTGGCGGAAAAGCGAAGAGCGACTCGACCGGCGGAGGCGCACAGGCCGGCTCGGCAGCAGCCGCGGGCACGCTCTACGACCGGCTCGGCGGAAAGGACGCCATCACCGCTGTCGTCGATGACTTCATCGCGAACGTCGTCGCCGACAACCGCATCAACGCGTTCTTCGCGAACGCCGATGTCCCTGGCCTCAAAGCCAAGCTCGTCGATCAGATCTGCGAAGCCACCGGCGGCCCGTGCAAGTACACCGGCAAGACGATGAAGGAGACCCACACCGGGATGGGCGTGAAGAACGAGCACTTCGACGCGATGGTGGAGGATCTGTCGAAGTCGCTGGACAAGTTCAAGGTGGCGGAGAAGGACAAGGAAGATTTGCTCGCGGCACTCGGCGGGATGCGCGGCGATATCGTGACGCCCTAGGGCGGAACTGGACGGCGCCGTCGACGATCACGTCATGGAAGCGCGCGCGCAAGCACGCCACGCGGTTGCGCTCTCCGACGCACTGCTCATCAACCCGAGCTCCCCACGGGGCCCGCGGTCTCGTCAGCCCGAGGCGCCCGCGACGGGGTCGCTCCAGCCGAGAGCGAGGCCCGGCGCGCCACGAGACGCTCGTCCTCATCGTCCATCTCCACCTCGCCCGCGGAGCACAGCGGAGCGCGGCGTAGGGCGCACAGCGCCCTCGTCCCGTGCAAAGCAGTGAACCACCGCCGGGAGCGACGTAGGCCGAGCGGGTCGGGGGAGCTTCCCCGTCGCCCAGCGCCGAGGGCTCCCCACCACGCACAGCCCCGCGGTCGGGCTCCGGCTCCGTCCCGCGGTCGGGCACCGCCAACGCCCGACGGGAGCAACGATTCCGCACGGTTCACCACGACTCGAAATCGTTCTTGCGCGAGCCGCGCCTTCTATGGGACGAACCCCGCCCCGGAGGCACGATCGAATAACGCGAACGACGACAGCTCCGATGGAAGCAGGGAAGCCGGTTACGAATCCGGCACAGCCCCCGCTACTGTAACCGGGGACGACGCAGCAACAGCGGACACCGCTGTCAGCCACTGGGCAACTGGGAAGGCGCTGCTAGGACGATCCGGGAGTCAGGACACCTCTCCGTCGGTACTTCGGGTGTGAAGGACGCGTCGTCGCGCGCCGTCACCCCGCGTCACGTGGGGTGGCCATGCAGAGCTCACGATCGATATCAGGCATCGCAGCCGCTGCGATGATCGCGGCAACCGCGATCGCCGATGCCGATCCGCCTGTCGATCCATCCGCCGTCCAGCCTGCCCCCGCCGCGCCGGCCCCCAAGCTCGACGGTGAAACCATCGTCATCCTCGATCGCGCGCCCGACCACGCCGCACCCGATCGCCAGCGAGCGCTCGGCGATGCGCCGTTCGTCACCGTCGTGCGCCCCGATGATCATCCGGCGACCGCATCGATCGCGGATGCCGTGGCGAGCTCGGTCGGTGTTCAGATCAAGAGCCTCGGCGGGCTCGGCTCGTTTCAATCGATCAACGTGCGCGGTGCATCGCCCGGCCACACGGCCGTGTTACTCGACGGTGTTCCGCTCGCGCGGATCGCCGCGGTGACCGCCGATCTCGGTCGCTTCTCGCTGGACTCGTTCAGCTCGGTCGAGCTCTATCGCGGCAGCGTTCCCGTCGAGCTTGGCGGCGCCGGTGTCGGCGGAGCGCTCAACATGGTGACCCGGCTCGGTCGCGGCGATCGCGGCGAACGGATCTCTGCATCGACCGGTGCCGGTTCGTACGGATCGCATCATGCGCGAGCTCGCTACGGCGACGACTACGCCAGCTTCGCATCGTCGATCACCGCTGGCTATCAAGCCGCCACCGGCAACTACTCGTTCTTCGACGGCAACAGCACGCCGCTCAACCCCAACGACGATCAATTCGCCGTTCGCCACAACAACGGGTTTCGCCAACTCGATGGCGCGGTGCGCGTCGGCTCGACCGACCGCACTGCCGTCGCCGGCGCCCGCGCGATCTGGAAGCGCCAGGGTCTGCCCGGCAGCGTCGCGCAGCCCGCGCTCGACGCCGAGCTCACCACGCTCGATGTCGTCGCGGACGGCCGGATCGATGCGCGCGTAGGAGCCGCCGTGGCGCGGCAGCTCGGCTATGTCCTCGTCGAGCGCCAGCGCTTGCGCGATCCGATGGGCGAGCTCGGGCTCGGTGCCGCCGATCGCAAATACCTCACGGTTTCGGGGGGCGCGTCATCGACGTGGAAGCTACCGCTCGGCGCTCACAGTCTGGCGACCGGGCTCGAGCTGCGCGGCGATCGATTCGTCGATCGCGACGCGACCGGCGTGCAACCGCGACTGTCCGGCACCCGCGTTGGCGGCGCCGTGCTCGCTGCGTTCGACGTCGCGGTGACGCGAAACCTGTCGATCACACCAGCAGCACGCTTCGACGCCGTGCGCTCTGCACCAACTCCGATGACCAGCGGGCCCGATGCCCTCGCGATGGTTCCACCGCGCTGGGACGTCGTCCCGAGCCCGCGGCTGGCGATGCGCATCGCGATCAGCGACGACGCCGCGTTCAAAGGCAGCGCCGGCTGGTACGTTCGGTTGCCGACGCTGCTCGAGGTGTTTGGCAACCGAGGGTACGTGATCGGCTCACCCGATCTACGCCCTGAGCGCGGGCCGTCGAGCGAGCTCGGCGTGGTATGGGCGCCGGCCACCGCGATCGGCCCTGTCGATCGAATCCTGGTCGAAGCCGACGTGTTCGGGAATCGCGCGCACGACGCGATCGCGTTGATCTCGACGGCGGGGTTCGCGGCGCGCGCCGCCAACATCGGAGATACCCAGGCGTACGGCGCAGAGCTCGTCGGTTCCGTGCGACTCGCGCGCACGGTAAGCGTGACCACCAGCTACACGCGACTGGTCACCGAGCAGATCTCCAACGACGTCAACGTCGACGGCAAGCCAGTGCCGCGAGCGCCGGGACACAAGTTGTACGCCCGCGTGGACGTCGTTCGCACGATCGCCCGAAGACTCGCGTCGGTATGGATCGACACTAGCTGGCATTCGACCAGCTTCCTCGATCCCGCCAGCCTCGGCCGCGTTCCGGGTCGAGCGCTGGTCGGAGCCGGCGCGCGATGTGAGCTCGGCTGGGGCACGGCACTGGCGGTCTCCGTCGCGAACCTGACCGACCTCCGGATCACCGAGCTTCCGCTCGATCCACCACCATCACCGACGTTCACCGGAGCGCCCACCGCGCTCACCGACGTCGCTGGGTTTCCGTTACCCGGCCGTAGCTATTACGCCTCGCTCGAATGGACCTATTGACTCGGAGCCACCATGAGAACCGCCCTCCTGTTCATGTTGCTTGCCGCGTGCGACTACAAGCCGAACTACACCAAGCCCGATGCGTTCATCGATTACCAAGCTGCGCCGGATGCGATGACCGTGATGTCGCGTGCCGTGGTGGTGGCAGGCGACTTCAATCCGGGTCATCCCGGCGTGTTGTCGGCGCTCGACGTAACGACCAAAACGATGAACGCCAACCTGGCGCCCGCGCAAAGCATCGGCAGCGACCCGGTGGTGCGGCGGATCGGCGGCGAGCTGTTCGTGATCAATCGCGCCGACGGCAACAACGTGACGATCCTCGACGCTGGCACGTTCCAGCTCGTGGAGCAGATGGGTACCGGGGCGAGCTCCAATCCGCAGGACGTCGCGATCGTGAGTGACAAGCTGTATGTTGCTGCATTCGGCACGCGCGGCATCCTCGAGCTGACGCGCGGCTCGACGGAAACTGTCGAGATCGATCTGAGTGCCGACGACCCCGACGGCAAACCGAACTGCAATTCGATCTATCGCTCGGGCGACAAGCTGTACGTCTCGTGCGAGCTGCTCGATGACACCCAGCAGTTCTTGCCGCCACGCGGCAACGGAAAGGTCTACGTCGTCGATCCCGCGACCCGCTCGATCGAGCACAGCATCACGCTGTCGACGGTGAATCCGTTCGGGATGTTCGAAGAGCTCCCGCTTGCGTCGCCGTACCCGGGACATTTGGTGATTCCCACCGTTTCGTTCGCGGACGGCAGCGGCTGCGTCGAGCGCATCGTGACGGGCGAGGCTCCAGCCGCAGCCGGCTGCGTGATCACCAACGCTCAGCTGGGAGGGTTTGTCAGCCGCGTTGCACCGCAGGTGGTCCCCGGCGCGGTGTTGCTGAGGATGGCAGTCCCAGCGCCTGACTTCATTCACGCCAACCTGCGCACCTACGATCTGAATGCGAGCACGTTGTGGACGCAGGCGATGACGCCCCAGACCCAGGTGATCGGCGACCTCGCGCCGTGCCCGACCGGCGAGCTGGTGGTGAGCGACACCAGTCCAGGTGCCGCCGGGCTGCGGGTCTATCGCGGAACCGCCGAGCAGACCGCGAACGCACTACCCGTGGGACTCGTCCCGTGGTCGTCCCACGGCTTGGTTTGCTATTAACCAGGCGATGACCAAACCGAAGCCACCGAGCTCGCCATTTGCGGCGCTCGAAGCGCTGCGCGGCTCCCTGCCCGATCAGCCGGCGCCTTCCCTGCCGAAACCGGTCGCGGAACCACCGCGAGGTCCCGCACGCGCCGTCGTGCGGGTCGAGCGCAAGGGCCGCGGCGGCAAGGAGGTCACGATCGTCGAGAAGCTCGAGCTGTCTGCAACGGAGCTCGACCGCTGGTGCCGCGAGCTCAAGCAAGCGCTCGGCTGCGGCGGCGCTCTCGACGGCCAAGCGATCGTGCTGCAGGGCGATCTGCGCCAGCGCGCAGCAGCGGTGCTCACAGCGAAGGGCGTGAAGAAGGTCACCGTCTCGGGGTAACCTCTGTCTTGGCTCACAGGTTATGGCGCGCGTTTGAGGATCAAGAACTCGACGCGGCGGTTGTTCGCCCACGCCTTTGGCCCACGCGATCGATCGATCGGGCGCGTCTCGCCGTAGCCCCATGATTCGAGCCGACGCGGATCGATCGGTGTTGGATCGCGCTTCGAGCCGTGCGTAGTCAGATACTCCATCACCGCGGCCGCGCGTCGCTTCGATAGCTCGAGGTTGTAGGCGTCATCGCCGCGCTCGTCGGTGTGACCGGCGACCTCGAGCCGTAGAATATCGGGGTTGCCCTGCAACATCGCGATCACCGCGTCGAGGATGTAATAGGACTCGGGCTTGATCACGGCCTTGTTGTATTCGAAGTTGATCGGACGCAGCGGGTCCAAGCTGGTCTCAGTCTCGAGCAACACGCCGCGATCGGGACAGCCGTCGTGATCATCGACGTTGTTGTAGTTCTCTTTGACGTCGGGACAGCCATCGAGCGTGTCGGCGATCCCGTCGCGGTCATTGTCGGCGTCCGGGCAACCATCCTCGTCCTCGAACCCGTCGTGGTCCTCGGGATCGTTCGGACATAGATCGTCGACGTCGAGCAGCTTGTCGCCATCGTTGTCGAGGTCCGGACAGCCATCACCATCCTCGAACTGATCGAAGTCCTCTGGATCATCGGGGCAGCGATCGAGCTCGTCCGTGATCGTATCGCCATCGCGATCGTACAGCTCGGTGATCCGCGCACGATCGGTGTCTCGTGCGGGCGCGTCGGATTCGAGCTGCTCGCCAGCGCGATCGTCCAAACGGGGCTCGAACACGATGCCGATGAACGCGCGGGCATCGGGATTGCTGGCCTTGGCCGGCATCAACCCGCGACCGGCGCCCAGCGACAGGAACGAGTTTCGCGCGAGATACAGCTTCACGCCGGCAACCGCTTCGAGCGGTTGATAACGCTCATGGGCACCGAGCGGCATCGCGCCGAACACCTCGCCGACCAGCTCGAAGCGCTGACGTGCGATCGCGTAGGCCACGGCGATGCCGAGCGGGATCTCGGCAGCCGCGGCGACCGTCATCCCGGTCGGCGGCGCACCGTCGAAACCCAGATCGGTGAACGAGCTGGCCGGACGCAGCCGGATCCCGCCGTTGACCCCGACCCGCAACCGCCGGTCGGCGCCGAACGAACGATCGACGATGCCGAGCAATTGCGGCGTCACTGAGCGCTCGCCGAGAAATCGCTGCTCGGGGGTGGTGGTCGGCAGGTACAGGCTGGCGATCACGCCGACACCGGCGAGTCGTGTCTTGACGTGCACTCCGAGATTACCCATGCCCTGACCGTCGAGCTGATAGCTCCGGTCGTCGTTCGGGTTGTCAGGAACCCCCTCGTGGTCGGGACCACGATCGCCGCTGAGGATCGACAGCGGTAGCGATGCGGCGAGCTGTAGCTTCGCGGGCCCGACCTCGAGTCCGACCGCCGCGATCAGCGTCGCGGTGACCACGTGATCGACCGAGTAGGTCGCGACGCCATTGTCGAGCACCAGCAGCCGTTGGCCCCATGCTAGCGATCCGAGGCCGAACGACAGCTCGCCATGGCCGAGCACCTGCGAACCGTTGACCGTGAAGAAGCCGCGCGAATCGATCGCGGGACGAAACCCATCGATCGGAAAGTCGCCAGCAGGTTGTCCGTGGGCAACCGAGGCAACCACAACGTAGAGCACGACGATCGATCGAGCCAGGCGTGGCATGGCGGTCCTTTGCGAGCCTGGTGACACCGGGGTGCACCAACTCGACTGATGCCAGCACTGTGGCCGCGTGCTCGAGTTCGGTTACAGACGTGCACTCGACGCTATGGTTTCGGCAGCTTCACGCCGCTCAACCACCCGCGAACCTCGGACTCGGTGTTTGCGCGTGCCGCGATGCACTGGTCCATCGCCTCGATCTGCTGCATCACGACGCGCGCGCCTCCCGGAATCTGTCCGAACGTCTTGGTCATGTAGTCCGCGATTTCTGCTCGCCGGTCCGGCTTACAGCTCATCGCGAACAATCGGCTGAGCCCGGTGACCGAGCCGGCGGTCTCCTCACTCGGCAGCCGCGCGAGGATCGCCTTTTCGTTGCTGCGGAAGAATTGCTGAGCCGCCTCGAGGGGTCGGTCCAAGTCGATCGCCCACAACATCGCCGACGCCTCGCGAATGTCGAGCTTCGAATCCAGCAACAGGGTGAGCGCCTTGCGAAGAGTCACCGGATCGGTCACCGATCCCAGCGCTTTGTACATCTCGCCTCGACGCACGCGATCTGGTTCCGACTTTACCTCGCGGGCGATCCGATCGAACAGGTCGGCGCGCGCATTGGCCGCGACCGACAACACCAGCCCTCGAATCGAATCCGGTAGCGCACGCCAGTTTCCGCTCGCCATGCGGATCGCCTCCTGCACCAGCTGCGGATCGCGACCGATCTGGGCGACCGCCACCAGCAGCTCATGACGCGTGACCTCGATATCGAGTGTGTCCTTGGCGCTTGGCACGAACCCAGCTTTGCGCGCCCCCGGACCGAACATCTGGCGCATCCAGTGCTCGTAGCGCGGACGAAATTCGCCGGGCACCACCCGATCGAGTGACGCCGAGAGCTCGAACGCCGCAGTGATCTGAAACCGATCACCACTCGCGAGCAGCTTCGGGACGAACGACAGCGCGAGCGCGAGCGGCAACTTGCCTGCGACGACCTGGGCCTTGACGTCGAAGTACAACGCACGGCGCTCGGCGCCGGATAGCGCTGGCCATGCCTCGTCGCGCAACGCGATCAACTGCGGCTGGGTGTACGAGTTTCGGTAGTACCCGCGGCCATCGACATTCGGCATCATCCAGCGCGGGCACGCCTTGGCGGTGAGCGCGATCGAACCGGTGGTCTGCTCGAGTAACGTACAGTCTTCGCCACGTGCTGCGTCGCGGTCGTAGGCCACACACACCGGAACGATCCACGGCTTGCCAGCCGCGGGCGCTGCAGAACCGGGTGGGACATGGCGCTGCTGGCGCAACTCGACGCGCGGCGCGCCGTCACATACGAGGGTCGCCGCGATCTCGGGAGCACCGGGTTGATCGAGGAAGCTTGAAAACGCGGGCCCGACGTCACGCCCGGCAGCCTTGCTGAGCGCCGCGACGAAATCGGCTGAGGTCGCGTTGCCCCATTCACGCGAGCGCAGGTACTCGCGCACGCCGCGTTGGAACACGTCCTTGCCTAGATGATGCTCGAACATCGCCAGCAAGCTCGAACCTTTGTCGTACGTGATGCTGTCGAACACGTTGAAGATGTCGTCCGTCGTGCGGATCGGCTGGCGAACTTGGCGCGCGGTCACCAAGGCGTCGGCGGTGAGCGCGTTGTTGCGAAGGTCGAGCGCAGATAGCTCGTGGCGCCACGACGCCTCGAACTTGGCGGTCAACTTGACTTCGAGCCAGGTTGCAAACCCTTCGTTCAGCCAGATGTCGTCCCAGAACTTCATCGTGACGAGATTCCCGAACCATTGGTGCGCGATCTCGTGGGTCGCATTGCGCACCCACTCGAGCTGGCGCTCCTTCGATGCGGTCTTCGGATCCATCAACATCGCGGTCTCGGAGTAGGTGATGAGCCCTGCGTTCTCCATCGCGGTGAAGCCCGCGGTCAGCGGGATCGTGATCATGTCGAGCTTCTGGTAGGGATACGGAACGCCGAAGAAATCCTCGACGAGCTCGGTGAGGCGTGGCGTGGTCTTGACCGCCCACGTCGCGTCGGATGCACGATTCGCGAGCGTGATCACTCGGACGGGTGTGCCGTATTTGGTCTTGCCGGCATCGACGATGTCGAACGGGCCGACGCCGAACGCGACGAGGTAGCTGGGAAGCGGTTTGGTCTCGGCGAACTCGACACGCTTGGTGCCGTCACCGAGTGGCTTATCGCTGATCACCGGGGCATTCGAGACGGCCACCAGCTTGCTCGGCACGTCGAGCGTGAGCCTCCACGGCACCTTGTTGTCGGGCTCGTCGAGACAGGGAAATACGCGGCGCGCATACAGCGCCTCGAGCTGGGTGTAAACGTAGGGCGCTCCTTGCACGACCTGCTTGAACGCACCGGTTGTGTTGATGAGGTCCAGCTTGCCCTCGTAATCGATCATCACGGTCCAGGTTCCGGCCACGAGCGGCGATCCGGCGGTGAGCTCGAGCATGTCATCGCCACGCGGCGTCACCGTGAGCGTGATCTCGGACGTGTCGTGCGACGCGGTCGCGCGCTGTACGGCGAGGTCACGACCGTGCAACCAGATCACCGAGCTGGGCTGGTCGATCACGCCGGTGATCGCGATCGATCCAGAGAACCCGTCGGCCGCGGGATCGATGGCCAACCGTGCGTTGTAGCCCGTGGGCAGGAACACCCGCGGCAACCTCACCCCGGGCGTCGCCGGTGGCGGCGACGGGGATGGGGTTGTCGGGCTAGACGTCGGGGCAGCCGTCGTCGGTGCAGGCCGCGGTGGCGGCGGCCGTGAGCCGCAGGCAGTGATCGCGGCGAGAACAACCACTAAGCCCATGACACATCGGCGAGACATGTTGGACACCATGACCGCGGTGCTAACACGCGAATGTCGTCGGATAGGCGTTGCAAGGACGTTATCGGCTGGCACGACGCGCGACATCGTATCGTCACAGCGTGTTGAAGCTGTATCGAATCGCAACGCTTGCGCTGCTCGCTCCGTCGCTGGCTGCCGCGAGTCCGGGCGACATCGTTCACGACATTCCAGGGCCTGGGTTCGGCGCGTACGGACTTGGCTGGTCAGCGGATAACCACCTGTGGATCGCAAATCAGAAGCAAGGTGATCAGGGCGGCGACAACAAGGTCTACGAGGTCGACCCGGAGACGGGGTTCGTACTGTCGAGCTTCAACATGCCGACGGCTCAGACGTTCTCGGGCATCACGTTCGATGGCAACGAGATGTTCGTGGTCGACACGTTTCGCACGTTTCGCAAGCTCGACAAGCTAGGCGTCGAGAAGGACGAGTTCGCCGCGCAGGGCTTCACCTACGGATTGGCTCGGCATCCCACGACGGGCGAGCTGTACGAAGTCGAGATGACGACGAAGACGATCTATCGCATCGATAGCAGCGATGGGTCGGTCGAGGACATGGTGTCGTCCTCGGTCAACGAGGTCACGGTGCTGGGACACGCCTGGGCGGGCGATTCGCTGTGGGTGGTGGGTTCATCGGCGGAGATTCATCGAATCAACCCGACGACGGGCGACGTCATCGCGACGCTGCCGGTGAACCCGATGATCGGTGGCCCGACGGGGATCACCTACGATGGGTCATGCTTGTGGGTTTCGGATGTTGATAGCGATCGGATCTACAAGATCGATCATGGTCAGTCTGACATGCCCGCATGCATGCACGTCGCCCCGGTGGTGGACGCTCCGCCGGATGCGGGTGTCGCGCCGATGCCGGACGCAGACAACGACACCAGCGATCCAGATGGTAACGCCAAAGATGGCGGCGGTTGCTGTAGCAGCTCGCGCGGCGGCGCGGGGAGCTCGATGGTGCTCGCCTTGCTCGCGTTCGTGTGGATTCGCCGCCGGCGACGGTAGCGTTGACGAGAACGCGAGGCGGTGGTCGACGAAGCGGGGTTGTGCCCGATACGGGTTGTGTAGTGGGAGCCCGAGCGCGGACCTGTGCGTGGTGGGGAGCCCTCGGCGCTGGGCGGGGACTGTGCCCGAGCGCGGGGCTGTGCGTGAAGGGGAGCCCTCGGCGCTGGGCGACGGGGGAGCTCCCCCGACCCGCTCGGCCTACGTCGCTCCCGGCGGTGGTTCGCTGCGTTGCACGGGACGAGGGCGCTGTGCGCCCTACGCCGCGCTGCGCGGGCGAGGTGGAGATGGACGATGAGGACGAGCGTCTCGTCGCGCGCCGGGCCTCGCTCTCGGCTGGAGCGACCCCGTCGCGGGCGCCTCGGGCTGGCGAGAACGCGGTCCCAGTGGCGAGCTCGGCTTGATGAGCGGTGCGTCGGTGAGAGCAACCGCGTGGGAGTGCTCGCGCGAACGCTGCATGGTCGCGAGGAGCAACGTTGTCGGTTATGTGGCTGGCGACCGCTATGTAGTCGTGAGAGTCGACGTTGTCGATTACGTGGCCGGCGACCGCGCCATGGACGCGAGCGCCACGGTTGTCGTTCACGTCGACGGCTGGAGCGACACCGTCGCGGGATGACGAGAGCGCGGGCCCAGTGGCGTGATCGGCTTGATGAACGATGCGCCGGAGAGAGCAACCGCGTGGGAGTGCTTGCGCGAACGCTACGTGGTCGGGAGCGTCAAGGTTGTCGCGTGGAAACCTCCACAGCACACCCGCTGTACTCGCGCTTCCATCCCCGTTCTGTCCTTGTCCTCACCAAAGGGCCAGCGGTACACCGCCAGCGATGGCCCACGCATTTCGGATCGTCAACGTATTCACCATCGGCGACGATCGATTCTCCGGTAATCCGCTGTGCGTGTTCGAGGATGCGCGCGGTCTCAGCGATGATCAGATGCAGTCGCTGGCGCGGCAGATGAACCTGTCGGAAACGACGTTCGTCCTGCCGAGCACACGTGCGGATGCTCGCGTGCGGATCTTCACGCCTGGCTTCGAGATGCCGTTCGCGGGACATCCAACACTGGGCACCGCCTCGGTCGCCGCAGCAGGCTCGTCGTCGGTGACGCTCGAGATGCTCGCTGGTATCGTGCCAGTCACACGCAGCTCGACCGGCTGGACGCTGCGCACGGCGAGACCGACGACGACGAGAAAGGTCGAGGCGAATCGCAACGAGTTGTGCGCGATGCTGAAGCTGCCTGAGGATGCGATCGCCGACGAGCCGCTATGGGTGAACACCGGTGTCGAGCAGTTGGTGATCCCGCTGCGGTCGGCCGAGCTGGTACGAGCCGCGCAACCGGCGCCCGATCTGCTCGCACGCTGGGGCTACTCGGAGAGTCGTGATGAGGCGATGGCGTATGTATGGGCGCGCGCGGATCGAGCATGGCCCGTGCGGTTCTTCTTCACATCGAACGGAGCGGTGATCGAGGACCCGGCCACCGGATCGGCATGCGCGAACCTCGGCGGTTGGTTCGTGGCGACAGATCAGCCGCGGCCATTCGAGGTCACGTTGCTGCAGGGCGAAGCGGTCGGTCGACCGTCGAAGCTCGGCCTTCGCGTCGACGCGGACAATTCGATCTACGTCAGCGGAACCGTGATCGAGCTGGGGCGCGGAGTAGTCGAGCTGGGTGTGACCCAGTGAGCTTCGTGCGCCGTTGACGGCAACGGTGGCGCTCACATTCACGGCCCTGTCCAACCACATCAGCGTTGACGCTCACGACCATGCAGCGTTCGCGCAAGCACTCCCACGCGGTTGCTCTCTCCGGCGCATCGCTCATCAAGCCGAGCTCCCCACTGGGCCCGCGGTCTCGTCAGCCCGAGGCGCCCGCGACGGGGTCGCTCCAGCCGAGAGCGAGGCCCGGCGCGCGACGAGACGCTCGTCCTCATCGTCCATCTCCACCTCGCCCGCGGAGCACAGCGGAGCGCGGCGTAGGGCGCACAGCGCCCTCGTCCCGTGCAACGCAGCGAACCACCGCCGGGAGCGACGTAGGCCGAGCGGGTCGGGGGAGCTCCCCCGTCGCCCAGCGCCGAGGGCTCCCCTTCACGCA
>JBFXAI010000011.1:0-195301 GCA_050184455.1 Kofleriaceae bacterium
AAGAGCGGACCGCGCACGTTCACGCTTGGTGGCTCCGTGTATGGCGGTGGCAACCGTTACGTTGCCGACCAGCAATCTGGGAAGGTGTACGTCCTCCACAAGGATCTGATCAGTAAGCTCGAGATCGGCCAGTCTGGCTTGCAGCTCACCGATCCGCGTGGCTTCGAAGACGCCAAGGTCGAGCGCATCACGCTCGCCGCCGCTGGCAAGAAGAAGGAGACGATTCGGGTCACCAGCGGTCCTGAAGGTCAGCAGATGAAGACCTGGGGCGACCTAGACACTGGAAAACCGAATCCGACGATCGCCAACTTCATCCAGCTGGTTAGCCAGCTAAAGCCGACCTCATATGCACCGGCGATCAAGACCGAGGGGCTGACCCCGCTGATCACGCTCACGTACAAAGATTCCACGGGCGGTACGCTCGGTACGCTCTCGCTTTACAAGCAGGAGAAGCCAGCAGTGCTGCCCGAGGGCACCGACTTCGATCCGGCGAATCCGCCCAAGGGTGAGGTCGAGTACTTCGTGGTCACTCCGCGGACGCGCGTTGCAGGCATGGTCCCGAAGGACACCGCGCAGCGCGTGGAGCAGGACATCGAGAACACGTTCAGCGACAACCCGACCCCGACGAGCGTCGATCCGAAGGGCAATCCGTTCGGCAAGGCGGGTGCGGCCAAACCGACGCTACCGGGTAACCCGCACGCACCTCCGCCCGGTGGCAATCCACACGCTCCGGCGATGCCCGGCGCCGGAAGTGCGGCGCCGGTAAAGCCCACCGCTCCGCCGCCGGGCAAGCCCGCAGCGCCGCCGAAGCCCGAGAAGCCTGCCGCCGCTCCGGCCGTGCCAGCTCCTGCCGGATCGGCGGGGTCGGCGGGGTCGGCCGCGCCGCACGGCCACGCGCACTAGCTGCGCCGAGCGCATCCGCGCGGGCTCCTCTGCGATCTTCGCGGCTTGTGTTCAATCCTGACCGCTCGGATGAACACAAAGTCGCAGCGGTGGTCAGGGGTTGGATGCCTCCGATGGTTCGGGAGTGCGATCATGGAATACGGGCAACCCGTTGACGGGTCCAACTCTCGAATCCATTGTCCTGCCGTTGGGCACGGTCCATGGAATGGTCCGTTGAAGGAGAACCAAGATGTCAGTGAAGCGCAACTTGCTCGCGGCGGTCGCCGCCGTTGGTCTCGTTGGTGCCAGTGCGGTCAGCCCCTCGGAGTCAAACCTCGCGTTCGCGGGGTCGTTGCCGGATACCGCGATCTCGGATGTCGCCGAGCGCGTGGTCGACAGCGTGGTGAACATCTCGACCGCCACCAAGGTTCAAGCCGGGCCGGCGGCCTACGATCCGTTCTTTAGCGATCCCGCATCGCCGTGGTTCGATGAACCGAGCGAGCGGATGCAGCGCAGCAAGGGCTCCGGCGTGATCGTGAACGCGACCGGACGGATCTTGACCAACGCACACGTGGTCAACGGCGCGAATGACATCACCGTCACGCTTCACGACGGCACGGACTTCGAGGCCAACGTCGTCGGCGTCGACACCAAGGCCGATCTCGCGGTGATCCAGCTAAAAGGCACGGTACCCCGGCTCAAGCCGCTCGCCTTCGGCGACTCGTCGACGCTGCGGCTCGGCGAGGTCGTGCTCGCAGTGGGCGATCCATTCGGCGTCGGCAAGTCGGTCACCATGGGCATCGTCTCGGCCAAGGGGCGCGGCGGCATGGGCATCGAGGAATACGAGGACTTCATCCAGACCGACGCAGCGATCAACCCGGGCAACTCGGGCGGCGCGCTGGTGAACCTCAGGGGAGAGCTCGTCGGCATCAACACCGCGATCGCTTCGCCGAACCGCGGCTACGCGGGCATCGGCTTCGCGATCCCCACGAACATGGCGCGTCCGATCATGGACATGTTGATCAAGGACGGCAAAGTCTCGCGCGGCTTCCTCGGCGTGAACATCGTGACCGTAACGCCCGACCTGGTGAAAGATCAGAAGCTCGGTGCGACGCGCGGCGCGGTGGTCGCTGGTGTCGCCGGTGATAGCCCGGCATCACGCGCAGGGCTCGTCGAGGGCGACGTGATCACCGCGATCAACGGCACCGAGATCCGCACCAGCGATGTGCTTCGCAACACGATCGCGATGATCAAGCCCGGCACGACGATCGACCTGGCTGTCGCCACGCGCACCGGCGCCAAGAAGGTCGTCAAGGCCAAGCTCGGCGAGCTGCCCGACACCCCACGCAAGCGGCAAGTGCGCCGACGCTGAGAACCAGATCTCGAACGCAGCGCTCGCGAACACCACCGGTTCGAGGGCGCCGGTTCGGGGGAGCGGGTTCGGAGGAGCAGGTTCGAACCAACCGGTTCGGAGCAGGAACTGTGGGTGCGGCGTCCCGAACCCTCGGGAAGAATCGACGGTTCTGGGCACTGACCCGCGATAAATCTCGTTGGTCCGTGCGACCTGCGTGGCGCTGCGGTTCAGCTCCCCGGTTACACTCGGTCCCGTGCGGTTCGCCTTCGTGCTCGTGCTCGTGCTCGTGCTCGTGCTCGTGCTCTGCGGATGCTCGAGCGAGCAGAGCGCGCAGATCGAGCGGCTCGAGCTGATCCGCGACACGGCGGCCGAGATGGGTGTGCACAATGCCGCGCTGTTCGCCGGGATCGCGATCAGCGAGACCCAGCTCGCGCATTGCTGGTCCGAAGCAACCTATGCGTGTAAGGGACCGCCGTCACCATCGTGCGACGGCGAGCCGGTGATCGCAGGCTCGGCGGATGGACCGTGCGAGTCCGAGCAGGGCGGGCTCGGGATGTTTCAGTTCGACGCGGGGAGTTACGGCGAGACCCTCGCGCTGTATGGCGACTCGATCCTCACGATCGAAGGCAACAGCGCGCAGGCGGTGAGCTTCGTGATCGATCGGCTCCGCGAGCAGATGGCTGGCATCACCGACTGGATGCTGGCCGTCGACTACCTCGATAGTGTTCCGCTGATCGCGGGCGATCCAGCGCTCGAGGTGTGGGCGCAGTTCTTGGCCTGTCACTACAACGGTTGCTGCGCCGAAACGGCGACGTGTACCGAGCGCGCGGCGGGCTATCGCGACAACGCGATCGCGGTGTTCAACGATCGCGGCGCCGAGTTCTGGAACACGCGCGACCGCTGTGCGCAGCTGCCCGACGACGGGATCATCGATCAACGATCGGAGTGTTACGTCGCGGCTGGCACGCCCCGGTTCTGGCGGCGCGAACCGAGCGGCTTCGACGACGACCGCGAATGGACGTTGACCACGGACGCCCCGGCGCCGTCGAGCTTCGCGCGCTGGCGGCTACCGATCACCGGGACCTACGCGCTGTCGGTGTTCATCGACGGCGGCGACGCCATGCAAGCGTCCTATCGCGTGGTCCGCGGCGAGATGATCGATACGGTGGTGATCGATCAGTCCGGCGCGAGCGGGTTCGTATCGCTCGGGACGTTCGATTTCGCGGGGGCCGGATCGAGCTATGTCGAGCTCGGAGATAACACGGGGATCGCTCAGCAAAAGCTCGTGTTCGATGCGCTGAGCGTCACCCGCGTCGGTCCATGATGTAGATCAGACCCGCGGGTGATACTCGCGTCATGACCGACGCCAGCTGGCTCGCGATCGCCGCGTTGATCGGTGCGTTGATCGCGCTCGTCGTGGTTCGTCGCGGCCGGCAGTGGCGAGGATCGTGGAGGGCGCGGCGGCGTGCGGCGCGCGCGGGGGAGGGCGAGGACGCCGCAGCTGCGCTGCTGCGTGGCGCCGGGTTTCGGATCGTGGCGCGACAGGCGCGGACATGGTGGTGTCCCGAGGTCGACGGCGAGGCGTACGAGACCGAGCTCCGAGCCGACTACCTCGTCGAAGCTGGAGGTGAGCTGTTGGTCGCCGAGGTCAAGACCGGCGAAATCGCTCCGCAACTTTCGACCGCCGCGACCCGGCGCCAGCTGCTCGAGTATCACGTGGCGTTCGGCGCGGATGGCGTGCTGCTCGTGTGTCCCGAGCGCGGGGCGATTCACCGAGTCGATTTTCCGATCGGCGGCAGCGCGCCCCCGGATTGACGAAAACTTGCCTCGCAGCGGGACGCCACCGACGCTGGGGATAGGCCATGAGCTACGTGCACTGTCCGACCTGCCGCAACGCCTATAACGTCGAGACGTCGCCGAGCTGTCCGACATGCCCGGTGCACGCGTCGCTCGAGACTCCCGATCCGGCGAGAGAGGTCGTCGCGGCTGCCGAGCAACTCGCCCGTGCGATGGCGCGGGCCAGCACGGCGGAGATCGCTCGCGCCGAAGCCGAGCTCGATGATCGCGCCGAGCTACTCGGGCTGCCGTCCGGTGGCGATGCCCACACCGCACCGGCGCCATCGCTGCTTCGCGCGGTGCGCGCGGCAATGGCGCCACCGCCTCCGCAGCAATCGCCGCGGGCCGAGCCAGAACTGAGAACGATGCTCACGAGCGTAGTCATGGCGATGCTCACGCGGCTACCCAAGCAACGTCCTTCGATGCGCGCGTGGGCATCGAATCACGTGTTGCCGCGCGTTCGTGCTGCGCGCGCGCTGCTGACCGCTTGGAACTGACGGCGGCCGCGGGGCGTCGCTAGCTGGCCAGCACGCGGCTCAGGCTCAGGTCGATGTGGCTCTGGAGCAGCCGCAGGATGCTGTCGATGTCGGCGGGCAGCGCCTTGAGGCGCTGCTGAAATCCGGCACGGGTACGCTTTGATAGCGCCTCGCGAGCGGCGTCGATCCAGCGCGACGCGGTCGCTTTGTGGACGGAATACAGCGCGCCGATCTCCTCGACGGTGAGCTGATCGACGAAGTAATGGCGCAGCAGGTTGCGCTCGCGAACCTCGAGCGTGGCGAGGGCTTCTTCGAACGCGGACTTGAACTCCGCGTGATAGGTCTGGCGAAAATGCGCGAGCTCGGGATCGTCCGCGCTATCGGGGACGAATTGCAGCACGTCGTCATCTTCACTCGCGGGCGCACGCGCGCGGATCCGATCGACCGCGGCGCGCGTCGCGATTGTTCGAGTCCAGCTGCGCAGCGCGGCTCGTCCCGAATAGGTCGAGATCTTCGCGGGGCCGTTGACGCCAACGAACAGCTTGGTGCGAACCTCCTGCAGCAGCTCGTCGACCGCGTCGTCGGCGAGGCCCATCTGGCGCAGGCTGGTCGTCAGCGCGGGATCGCAGAGCGTCGCGAACGCAGCGAGCGCCGCCGGTGCATTACTCGCGCATGCTTGCGCGAGGTACAGATCCTCGGCGTGCAACGCTTCGATCGCGGCTGCGACCGCGTCGGTTTCGCGAACGCCGCCGGCGACGGCACGCGTGAACGCTTCGTCGTCCACCGCGAGCTGCGGCCACGCCGCGCGCCCTCGATCGAGCGCCGCGCCGAGCGCGGCTTCGACGTTTGCTCGATCGCTGGCGACCGCCGCGGCGAGTCCGGGGTGTGCAGCGACGAGCCAGTCAACTCGCGAGGACCCCGGAGACGCCACCATATCGGTCGTTGTAACACGACGCCGCGTTCGATCGAGCTGATGGCGGCAGTCGCGGAACTACGCGAAGTTCTTGTTCGCGAAGTCCCAGTTCACCAGGTTCCACCACGCCTCGATGAACTTCGGGCGCGCGTTCCTGTAATCGATGTAGTACGCGTGCTCCCAGACGTCGATCGTCAGGACGCAGCGCTTGCCCACCGCGAATGGAGTCTCGGCGTTCGGGGTCGCTTCGATCGCGAGCGAGCCATCGGCGTTCTTGACGAGCCACGCCCAGCCGGAGCCGAACTGACCCGCAGCCGCCTCGGAGAACTTCTTCTTGAAGTCGGCGAAGTTTCCGAACGACTTGTCGATCGCCGCGGCGATCGCGCCGGTCGGGTTGCCGCCGGCCTTGGGGGCCATCGAGTTCCAGAAGAACGTGTGGTTCCAGACCTGCGCCGAGTTATTGAAGATCTTCTTCTCGCTGGCCTGGCCCTGCGACGCCTTGATGACCTCGTCGAGCGACATCTTTTCGTACTTGGTGCCGGGCGCGAGGTTGTTGAGGTTGTCGACGTACGCCTTGTGGTGTTTGCCGTAGTGGTAGTCGATGGTCTCGGCCGAAATCGTCGGCGCGAGCGCCTCTTTGGCCCAGGGAAGCTCGGGGAGAGTGAACGCCATTGCTGACTCCTTTATTGGTGGCCCCGTTGTAGCGCCGGCCGGGCGTCCAGGGGAGTCGGGAGCGGGGTAAATTGCGCTCCGGCTATGACCAGGCACTGGTTGATGAAGTCCGAGCCCGACACGTTCGGGATCGCCGATCTCGAGCGCGTCCGCGTCGAGCCATGGACCGGCGTCCGCAGCTTCTTTGCGCGGGCCCACATGCGCGCGATGGCGGTCGGCGATCAGGTCCTGTTTCATCACTCGAACACCGAGCCGCCGGGCGTGGCGGGGCTCGCACGGGTGGTGCGCACCGGGGTCATCGACGAGACTCAGTTCGATCCGACCAGCAAGTACTTCGACCCGAAGGCGACCCGCGACAAGCCGATCTGGGACTGCGTCGAGGTCGAATACGTCGAGACCTTGCCGTACTACGTGTCGATGGATCGGATGCGCAGCGCGCCGATACTCGCCGACATGATGGTGCTGAGACGCGGCATGCGGCTGTCGGTGCAGCCCGTGACCGAGGTCGAATACACCACCGTCGCGGAGCTCGGCCACATCGATCCGGGGCCGGAGCCGCCCAAACCGCCCAAGTCGCCGAGGCCGTCATCGCCGAGGCCGTCATCGCCGAAGCGGTCAGCGCGACCGATCGCCAAGCCGCGCAGGCCGGCGAGCGCGCGTATGCCGGCCAAGGCCGCTAAGTCGCGCGCCAAGCGGACCCGACGATGACGCTCGACGAGCTGAGAGCGTTACGCGAAGCGGGCCGACATGACGAACACGTCGCAGCCGCGAAGGCATTCGCGGCGCGCGAGCCCGGCAATGTGTTGGCGCAGATCGAAGCCGCGTACGGTCACGATCGCGCCGGGCTCGAGCGCGATGCCGTGCGCTACTACGATGCTGCCTATCAGCTAGGGGTTCCCGAGGACCAGCGGCGCCACTTCCTCACCGGCTACGGATCGACGCTGCGAAACGTCGGCCGCGCCGATGACGCCGTCGCCATCCTCGGCCAAGCGGTTGCCGACGATCCAGGCTATCAGCCATTCGTAGCGTTTCTGGCGCTCGCGTTGAGCTCGGCGGGATACCCGCGGGCAGCGCTCGCAACGATGTTGGGCTGCGCGCTCGATGCCGCGCGTCCGGGCGCGTTCGACAAATACACGCGCGCGCTCACCGAATATCACCAAGCATTACTCGAGCCAGCGAAGTAGCGCGTCGCTGCGATCGGGCGGCAGATCCACGCCGGGCTGGGCGATCGCTTGTTCGGGACCGTGCCAGTCGGACCCGCCCGTGCACACCATACCGTGCGCATCCGCCAGCTCGATCCACCGCGCGCGTTCGCGCTGATCATACGGGCCGTAATACGCCTCGATAGCCGTCAGTCCGAGCGGCTTGAACCGCTTGGCGAGCGACGGGGTACGCTGGTCGTAGAGATGCGGATGCGCGAGCGACATCGCCGCGCCCGCGGCGCGGCCGACCTCGAGGGCGTCGCCGATCGACAGCGAGCTGTGCGGAACGTCGACCGGTCCACCGTCGTAGAGATGGCGCGTGAACGCGTCCTTCAGCGACGACGCCGCACCTGCGGCCACCATCGCGCGCGCGAGATCGGGTCGGCCGACCGCGCGCTGCGCAGCGACCGCAAGCAGTGGCGAGATATCGATGTGGATCCCGCGCTGCTCGAGTCGCGCGGCCATCACCTTTAACCGATTGGTTCGCGCGGTGCGTACGCCGGCCAGCCGCTCCTCGAGCAGCGTCCACTGTCCACCGCGATCGAACGCGAGCACGTGGACGGTCGCACCTTGATCGTCGCAGGTGATCTCGACGCCGCGCACCACGCGCGCTCCGGGGACCGTCACCGCCGAGCCTGCGCAGGTGTCGTGATCGGTGAGCGCGAACACTTCGACGTTGCGTTCGTGAGCCCGCGCGGCCACGCGGTCTGGCGGCTCGCTACCGTCGGAACAGGTGGAATGGCAGTGCAGCTCGAATCGCATCCAGGGTGTATACAACGGCGATGCCGGACAGCCTCGTTGCGTTGCGCGATCGTCGCACTCAAGTGATCGGCCAGATCACCGAGTGTTACGCGGCGGACGTGCTCGATGTCGACGAGCTCGATCGGCGGCTCGACCTGGCGCACAGCGCAGGCACGTTGGCCGAGCTCGAACAGCTGGTCGCGGATCTCGGCCCAGCAAGCTCCACCGCGCTGGTGACCACGGCTTCGACTGCGATCGAAGATCCGAACCGAGCCTCATCGACCAAGCTGCGCGTGATGTTTGGATCGGTGCAGCGACGCGGGCGATGGAGCGTTGCCAAGCAGGTCAAGGTCAGCGTGGTGTTCGGTGACAGCCAGCTGGACTTTCGCGAGGCGTCACTCGCGCCGGGCGTCACCACGATCGACATCGGCGTCACGTTTGGCAACCTCGAAGTGCTGGTCCCGCCATGGCTCGCCGTCGATGTCGATGTGTCGTCGATGTTCGGCAACGTCGAGGAGCGCCACCGAGTCCCGCCGGACACCGAGCCCGGACAGCCGGTGTTACGGCTTGTTGGGGCGGTCCGGTTTGGCAACCTCGAGATCTCGACCCGGCTACCGGGCGAAACCGCACGCGATGCTCGTCGACGCGAACGCGGGGAACGCAAGCGCTTGCAACGCGACCGTAAGGCACTCCCTCCCGGGTAAGAGGATGTAAGACTCGCCGCTAGCGAGGTGCTTCGATCACGCGCGCAACCCGGCTGACGCCCGAACGATCTCGGGGCTTCTGCTAAGATTTGCGATTGGATGGGTCTTCCGGGCTCCCAAGCGCCTACGCGCCTTGGTCGTTACGAGCTCCTCGCGCGGTTGGCAACGGGCGGGATGGGAGAGATCTTTCTCGCGCGCCTCGAAGGCGCGGCCGGGTTCGAGAAGCTGTTCGTCGTCAAGCGCATCCTTCCCCACCTCGCCGACGATGCGCGGTTTCGCCAGATGCTGATCGCCGAAGCGCGGATCGCTTCGAAGCTGTCGCACGCGAACATCTGCCAGGTCTACGAGCTCGGCGAGACCGACGGCCAGCTGTACATCGTGATGGAGTATCTCGAGGGTACGACGCTGCTGACGCTGCTGCGCCGGTCGTCAAAAGACCAGACCCCGCTCGAGCTCGGCCTGATCGGCGGCGTGATCCAGCAGGTCTGCGACGCGTTGCACTTCGCGCACGAGCTTCGCGATCGCGAGGGCCAGCAGCTCGGAATCGTGCATCGCGACGTCACTCCGGCGAACGTGTTCTTGACCGACGCGGGTGTCGCGAAGGTGCTCGACTTCGGGATCGCCAAGGTCAAGGACGCGTCGGCGAACACCCAGACCGGCACGGTGAAGGGCAAGTACGCCTATATGGCGCCGGAGCAGTTGCGTGGCTCGTCGGTCGATCGCCGCGTCGATGTGTTCGCGCTCGGCGTGGTGGTGTTCGAGATGCTCGCGTTGCGCCGGTTGTTCCAGCGCCGCACCGACTACCTGACGTTCCGCGCGGTGATGGAGCAGCCGATCGCAGACATCCGGCGTTATCGCCACGATGTCCCGACGGCCGTCGTGGAGATCTTGGCCAAGGCGCTCGATCGCGATCCGGCGAAACGGTTCGACAACGCGCGCCAGCTCGGCAGCGTACTGCTCGACGCGTTCTCCACGGTGCAACGACCGTGGACGCAAGGCGAGATCGGTGACTACGTCCGAGTGAACTTCGCGTCGGAGATCGCGAAGCGAAGCACGCAAGTGGCCAGCGCGGTCCGCCGCGGTGACACCGGGCTGCGCGCGACGATGCCGCTGATCGCGCATGACGACGGACCGACGCAGGTCGACGATCTCGAGGACGATGAGTTTCCGGCGGTCGACTCGACGGTGTCCGAGCTGCCGGTCTTGAAAATGACGGCGCACGCGGACCCGCGCGAGTTCGCCGGTCAGACACCGCCGCCGTTCGGGATCGAACCGAGCGCTACCGGGCCGGGGTTGCAGCCGCTGGTGCGACCCGATCGGCCGGTGCCGTCGACGCTGGTCGTCGGCAAATCGCCACGTAGTTGGTTCTGGCCCGCGATCACATTGGTGATGGTGGCGATCTCGGGGACGGCGCTGGTCTTCGTTTGGAAGAAGATGAACGAGCCGAAGGAGCCGATCATCCTCACCCAGGAGCCAGCGGATCCATCACCGCCGCCTCCTCCGGGACCGGCGCAGCTCGATAACGAGGTAGTGCCATCGCTCGACGCCAGCGTCGACGCGCCGGTGCCCGACAAACCGTCGACCCCGGACAAGCCGCCACGACGACCGCAGGACGACGCGAAGGCGGTGGAGAAGGTCTACGAGTCAAAACAGAAAGCGATCCTCGCGTGTCAGGATCCAAAACACCCGCTGCACAAGAACATCAAGGTTTCGGTTGCGGTCTCGAAGACCGGAAAGACCAGCACGGTCGCGTTCAGTCCTGACGATAAGGGCGTCGTTCTGGCGTGCGTCAGGCACGTCTTGATGACCACCAGGTTCCCGACGCTTCAGGCAGCCGTGAGCTTCAATTTCAATCTGAACTAGTGCTCCGACCGCATGATTTCGCTGCACCGGGCGCGCGATCCATCGCCGATCGCTTCGTTGTGCTCGCTGGCGGTACCGCTAGTAGCGCTGCGCTCGCCCGCCTCGCGCTCGGCGCGCCTCGCACGCCGGGCGCTATCAAAATCACGCGGTCGGAGCACTAGCCGCGCCGATCAGCGCCGGCCAATCGTCGATCCGAGCGGCGAGCTTGCCTTCCGCGCGATCCGCGCGACCGCCGCCGCGACCGCCGTGCTGCGCTGCGAGCTGCTTCCATAACGCGCCACAATCGAGCGTCGATCCGGCGGCGCGGAATAGCACGACCGTGGTGCCGGTCTCGTCGGGCGCGCACAACACCGCATCACGCCCCGCGGCGACGAGCTTGGTGCCGATCGTGCGCAACAGCTCTGCATCGCCGGGGAGCGATGCCACGACCGGTCCGGAGCTCGCCGCGGTGAGCTCGGCGACGAGCAGCGACGCGAGCCGGCCGCGCAGCGCGGCGACCTCGGCCGCGCGATCGCCGGCGTCGCGCCGCAGCTTGTCGATCGCCGCGGGAACCTCGGCAAACCCGCACGAGAACTGAGCACATAGCCCACGCAGGACTTGATCGCGCGTGAAGAGCTCGGTGCGCCCGCGCCGTGCTGCGGTGAACGTCACCCGCGTCATGCCCTTGTAGCGCTCGGCGCTGATGATCCGGATCGCGCCGAGCTGCGAGGTGCGCGAGCAGTGCGTACCGCCACAGGGCGAGACGTCGAAGTCGCCGATCGCGACGACGCGAATGTCGGCATCGACCTTCGGATCGCGCCGCAGCTTGAGCGTCGCGAGCTCGCTGGGTTCGGGGAACCACGCGCGGATCGCCAGATCGTCGTCGATCAGATCGTTGGCGAGATCCTCGGCCGCCGCGAGCTCGGCCTCGGGGATTCGATCGCGTCGCACGTCGATGGTCAGCGCGGTTTCACCGAGCCGCGCGGACACGGTCGGTGCGGCCGCGCGATCGAGCAGCGCTCCCGACAGCAGATGCTGCGCGGTGTGCTGCGCCATGTGCTGGCGCCGGCGCGTCCAATCGAGCTCGCCCGCGATCCGCGTGCCAACCGCGGGGGCTTCGCCCTCGAAGATGTGGACGATCGTCCCGTCGTCGAGCTCCTGGGTATCGCGTACGACCGTGCCCGCGATCGTTCCACGGTCGCCGAGTTGGCCTCCGGCCTCGGGATAAAACCCGGTCGCATCGAGAACGAGGGCAGGGTGGCCCGCATGCACCGTGAGCGCGATGACCTCCGCATCGAATCGGCGCAGTGTGGAGTCGTCGTGGTAGAGGCGACGCGTCGGCATGCCTCGATCTATCACGCCTAACGCGCGACGCGCTCGACGGAGCCGTGCGGGACCCAGCCCGCGGTGCCGCTTGCGATCTGTACTCGCGTCCACGCATCGCGTTGCTCGAGCACCGTGACCTCAGCGCCGCGCGGCAGCGACCCGCCTTGCCCCGATTGCGCCAGGCTCGCCGGAGCACCGGAGCTATCGGCGGCGCGCATCACCACGTCGCTCATCACGATCGCGTCGGCTTCGTGGTCGTCCTGGAGGATCACCGACACCACCATCGCCGCCCAGACCGCGAGCGGCACCACCGCGAGGCCGCCAAGGCCCCGCTTGCGCCGGCCTGTCCACGGCACCAACAACAGCGCGCCGATCGCGAACGCGAACGCACCGGTTACCAGCTTCTTACCGATCGGCCAGTTGTGAAAGAACAGCAGCGTGTCGGTGGCGCCTGCCGCCGCGGGACGGAACCGCTCTGGTTGCTGTCCGCGTAACCACGTCAGGTTATGGCGCGCGCGATCATTCGCGCCGTCGATCAGCAGCGCTCTCCGGTACGCAAGCGTGGCAGTCGCGAGGTCGCCGGCGACCAGCGCCGCGTTGCCCCAGTCGGTCAGCAGCTCGCTGCGGTCGGGATTCGCGTGGACCGCCTCGGCGAGCGCCACCTGCGCGCGTGCAAATGCTGCCTTGCGCGCGGTGGGATTGTCGGTGAGCTGCATCGCCTGCTGATATGCCGTGCGGCCGTCCTCGAGCGGGCCGGCGTCGGCGCGCTGGGCGAGCGCTCCGAGCACGAGCAACGCGACCGCCGCGGCTGGCCGCGTGGCGACACGCCGGCGAGCTTCGCCGCGCCACCGCCGCAGCAGCCCCGCGGCGTCGGAACGCAGATCGGCCGATAGTGGCGTCGTCGAAGCGCTCGGAGCAAAGCCTTCGGTCTCCAGCTTCGCGAGCAATCCACCGTCGTCAACCTGGCGGCCGAGTGCACGTGCGAGGTCTCGCAACGCCGACCCCAACGGTCCTGCGACGTCGCGCGCCGGCGCCGAGCCCGCCTTGTCGAGCAGCTCCTCGACGCGACGAGCGGCGGTGCGAACCTCGGCCGCTTCCTCGCGTTGGTCGCGCGTGCGCAGCTGCCACGATCGTGCGACGAACAACCCGAGCGGCACCGCGTACAGCAGACCTACGAGTAGCCACAGCGACGCTCCAGACAGCGGCGTATCGTTCACCGTGCCCATGCTGGACAGCGCGAGGTCTGCGTTGACCAGCGCGCTATCGTCAGTCGGGGCCGTCGCCGACGGTTTGGATTTCGGCGTCACCGCGACCACGTCACCCGCGCCGACCAAGCTGCCGCCCTTGACCGAGAGCGCGATCGGCTCGGAGCGAATCGTCTGGTAGGTGCCCTTTGCTGGATCGAAGTACGAAAACGCGAGCGCGGGGATCTCGGTGGCTGGTCCGGTGACCTGGGCGACCACCTTGAACGTCTTGGTCTTGCCGTCGTCGGACAGCTCGCCGGTAGGTGGATCGACGGGAGCGGTAAACTTATCCTTCGGCAACCGTCCGTCACCGTCGAGCTTGCCGAGTGACAGCGTCTCGAGCGACTGGTTGCTCTTGATCTTGACGTCGAGCTCGACGGGCTCGCCGAGCTGGACCACCGATCGGCTGGTCCGAACCTCGATCGAAAACTGATCGCCCACAGCGCCGGCGAACGTCGCTGGCCGGTTGGATTCGGGCAACGCCTTTACCTCGACAGCGCGTGCGACATCGACGGCACGGAAGCGACGAGTCTCGGCGTTGCCAAAAAAATCGCGCGGTCCCACTGGCAGCGCGGCGACCACCGATGCAGGCGGAACCTCTGCCTTGCCAACCGTCCGTGGTGCGAGCAGCAGCGTCGATGACAACCGGATGTATTGCACCCCGTTCGCGGTCACCTGATCGATCGCGTAGCCGATCTTCAACTCCTTGGTCCCGCCCTTGATCACGATCATCTTCTGCTGGCCCGCGGCGAGCGCCGGCGCGGTGACCGTGAACGCATCGCTGCCGAGGATCGGCAGTGTGATCGTGTAATCCGCGGGCTCTTGTCGAAACAGCCAGGTCAGCGTCACGGGCACGGTCTCGCCGACGAACACCGGCCGCGTCGGAATCGCGAGCTGGATCTTCATGTCGTCGGTGGTTGGCACCGCCGCGACTTCGATGCTGCCACCGGTCGCGGTCGCGCGTTTCGATCCCTGCGTGATCGTCGTGCTCGGGATCCGGACCTGGCCGGGCTTGTGAACCTCGATGTTCCAGCGAAACGCCCACTGCACGCGTTCGAAGTCGCTGCGCCGCCCGTTGATGATCTGCGTCATCTGCGAAACGTTGGGCTCGGCTCCGAGCGGCGTAACGGTGGCGTTGGGTAACTCGAGCTTTGGCTGCGCGGGCGGCGGATCTTTGTCGAAGCCGTCGACGATCAGATCGAGCTCGAACGGGACGTCGACGTTCGCGCGGGTTCCACGTTCGATATGAAACTGCGCGCGGGGCTGATCCGCATAGGCGACGCGGCCGATCAGCGCCAGCACCAAGACGATCCACAGCGGACGAACCATCACCAGTCTTGCTCCACGGGCTCGGGCTGGCGGTCGTTCTGCCGGCGCCGCTTGGCGTCCTCGTCGCGGACGCGCTGACCAGCGCCGCCCGCCGGCTGCTGTTGCTGCTTGTCCTTGTCTTTGTCTTTGTCTTGCTTCGCTTGGTCCTGCTGTTGCTGTTGCTGTTGCTGCTGATCTTGGTTGTTCTGCTGATTCTGATCAGGCGGCTGCAGCAGGTCGAGCGCGGCCTGCAGATGACCGAGCGCCTTGACCTGGCTGTCGACGGCCGGCGTGAGGCTCTCACTCGAGGTCTTTGTGTCGCGCGCCTTGACCAGCGTGCCGTTCGCGTCGCTCATCTGCGCCTCGGCGAGCCGAACTTGCTCTGCCGCGGCGGACAGCGTCTTGGGATCTGGGCCGCCGGGTTGTTGTTGCGGAGCTTTGCCCGCGGCGTCTGCCTGTGCCGCCAACGCCTCGCGAATCGCCTTCGCGATCTGCGCATGTTGATCCTGGCGGCCGAGTAGCGTCGGAAACTTCGGCTCGCGCGTAAATTGGTCTTCGGCATTAGCGACCGACGTCTGATCGCGGGTCTCGCCCTGATCGACGATCAGCTGTTTCAGATGTTCGATCACCGAGAAGAATAACTTGCGCAGCTCCTCGAGCTTCGCCGCGGCCTCCTTGGCGGGCGTCAGCGGGTCCTTGTTCGCGGCGATCGCCTTCGCGAGTTGCTCGAGCGCGATCTGCGCCTGGCCGCGTAGCTCCTCGGCGCGTGCGAGCTGTTGCTTGGCCTGCTCGAGCTGTTGCTTGGCTTGCTCGAGCTGCTTCGCAGGGTCAGGCGTCGCTGGAGCACCACCCGCGCTACCCGAGCCCGCACCGACAGCTGGCGTCTGCGCGGCGGTAGCTTGCGCTTGAAGCTGCTGGTCTTGCGCTGCCAGCTGCGCCACCTCGTCGGCGATCAAGTCCCGCAGTCGCGGCATCCGCGCGGTGTTGCGCGCCAGGCCGTCGCGCGTCGCCTTACCGCGCTCGGCGGCCGTCAGCTGCTTGGCGGCTTCTGGCGACAGCAACGCGACGAGTTGCTGTTGTTCGGCGTGCGCGAGCTCGATCGTCTGCTTGAGATCGGAGAACTGTTCGATCGCCCGTGCCAGTGCGAGCAACGCGGTGCGCTCGTCCTCGAGTGCCTGCTTGGTCTTGCGGTCGGCGAGTGCTTGGTGCGCGCGCTGCATCGCCGTGCTCGCTTCACCGATCGGTGGCAGCGCGGCGGTGATGCGCTCGATCAGCTTGGCGCGCTTGGCGTCGGCCTGTGGATCGTTCGATGGTGAGCTCGGTGCGGCCTGGCTGGTCGCCGCAGACATTCGAGCTCGAACCTGTTCCAACCGCTCGCGCAGCGTCGCCTGGCGCGCGCCGATCGTGGGTGGTTCGAGCCAGGCCGGAAGCCCTTGTTCGGCAGGTGCCTCGGACATCAAGCTGGCGTGGCCGCTCGCCGCCGTGGTCTCCTGCATGATCACGGTCTGGTCCTGCGCGACATCGCGCAGAATGTTGATCGGATCGAGCATTTGCTCGCGCGCCCGCTTGAGCGCGACCAACGCGGCTTCGGCGCGGTTCACGCCATCTTCAGCGGCCAGCTCCTGCAGCTTGCGGCGCGCCTCCGCGAGTCGAGTCCGTGCGTCGATCAGATACTGTTCGACGTTCTTCAGCTGGACGACACGTACCTTCTCTTCGTCGGTGCGCTTGTCATCGGGCTTCTTACCGATCGCGTCGATCTCGTCCGCGCTCAGATCGACCAGCACCCCAGCCTCGGCGGTGATCCCTCGCTCTTCATCGGCCAGCGGCGACATCACCTGACTCTGTGCCGTCGGATCGACGCCGCCGGCCTGCTTGATCGCCATCCACGCGGCGCGTCCACCGTCGAGGACCTTGCGTTGGGCGACGATCAGCTTCGCGAGCCTCGCCTCGAGGCCGCCCTGATCGCGGAGGATCTCGTCGTCGAGCGCCTTGAGCCGCGCCCGGATGATGGCGAGGTTGGCCTTGGTGTCTGCATCGTCCTTGCGCAGCGCGAGCGCATCGCCAAACCACGACTTTGCCTCGGCGGTCAGCTCGCGAGCCTTGACGAGATCCGGTTGCTCACCGGCCTTCGCTTTTTCAGCCTGCGCGGCAAGCGTCACGCCGAGATCATACGCCGCGCGAAACCGCAGCTCCGGGTCGACACCAGCTTGGTTACGGGCTTCGAGCAGATGTTGCTTGGCCTCGTCGAGCTGCTCCGTTGCGAGCGCCGCGACCCCCTGGTTGTAGAGCTCGCGAGCGTTGCGATGTTCGCCACGACACGCGGCGACGATCAGCATGAGGATGATGGCGATGCGAATCACGCCACCCTCCGTTCGCCGGCGCCGGCACCAACCCACAGCGCCGCGAGCAGCAGCACGAGCGAGCTCAGCACGAGCCACGGATAGCGCTCGGCCGGTACCCGGCGGGTCGCTGCGTCGTTGGCTGCTTGCACGATCGGATCGATGTAGCTGTCCTTGATCGACTCGAGATCGAGCGCCGAGGTCCCGGCCGGAACGTAGGCACCTTCGGTGATCAGCGCGATCTTGCGCAGCTGATCGCCGTTGAGCTTGCTGATCACCGGCTTGCCATCGTGCATCAACGTGGTCTTCGCGCCGGTCGCCGGATCGGTCAGCGTGATCTCGCTGCCGGTCTCGCTGCCGAGCCCGACCGCGACGACCTTGACGCCGGCATCGCGCGCCGCCTTCGCGGCTTCTTCGGAGTACGGATCTTGATCGTCGCCGTCGGTCACCAGAACGATCAACTTTGCGCCGCGGCCGGGCGGAAACCCGCGTACCGCGGTCTTGATCGCCTCGCCGACCTTGGTGCCACCCTTGCCGGCGCTACGGGTGTCGATCGACGTCAGCACCGAGTTGAAGAACGCGTGGTCGGGGGTCAAAGGACACACGAGCGCCGCCCGGCCGGCGAACGCCACCATGCCGACGCGCTGGCCCTCGAGCTTGCCGACGAGTTGGCTGATCTCCGCCTTGGCGCGAACCAGGCGGTTTGGTCCAACGTCCTCCGCGAGCATCGACCGCGACGTATCGACCAAGAACATCACATCGGCCGACTGCCGCGATGCGATCACGGTCTCCATCACGCCCTGTGCCTGCGGGCGCATCAGCGCGCCGATCGCCGCGATCATCGCGAGCAACACGAGGACGAGCCGGGTGATCACCCGTGCCGTGCTCGCCTGGGCGGTCAGCCGGCGCTGCATGGTCGGCGACAAAAACGCGCTCAGCGCGCCGCGCGATCGGAGCTCGAGGACAGCGAGCACGCCGACGATCGCGAGTGCGAGCCACACCAAGTGGATGCGCTCGACATGGACGAATCGCCAGTCGATCACGGCAACCTCCGTAGCAGCGTACCGCGCAGCACGAGCGCCAACGTCAGCACTGCCATCGCGCCGACGACGAACCACGCGTAATACTGGCGATACTCGGTGAATTGCTCCTGCTCGATCTCGGTGCGCTCGAGCCGATCGATCTCGCCATAGATCTTTGCGAGCGAAGCGTTGTCGGTGGCCCGGAAGTATTGGCCGCCGGTGCGGCTCGCGATCCTCTGTAGCGTGGCTTCGTCGATCGAGACCTCGACGACGCGAATCACGCTGCGGCCGCCGGGCATCTCGACCCGTACGGGTGCCTTTCCGCGAGTCCCGGCCCCGATCGTATAGACCTTGATGCCCGCCTTGGTCGCATCGTCGATCGCGGTGTCCTCGTCGATCTCGTGGACGTTGGATTCGCCGTCGGTCAAAAGGATCACGACCTTGCCGACCTTTTGGTCCGGCTTGAATTCGATCAGCCGCTGGACCGCAAGCTCGAGCCCAGCGCCGATCGCGGTGCCATCCTCCTCGCTCGGTGCGAAGTCGAGCTGGCGCGCCGCGGTCGCGAGGTTATTGTGATCGAGGGTGAGCGGGCTGCGGGTCTCGGCATACCGCGCAAACGCGACGAGTCCAACCGCGTCATCATCGCGCCCTTGGCTATCCTTGCCGCCCAGCACGAACCGCTCGAACACCTGCTTCACCGCGTCGAGCCGGGTCAGCTCGCGGTCGTCGCGCGACAGATCGAGCGCGCGCATCGAGCCCGAGACGTCCACCGCCATCATGATCGCGATGCCTTCGCGGCGGACTCGCGAGTTGCGATCGCCCTTGCGTGGGCCTGCGAGTGCGACGGCGAGCCCGATCACCGCGAGCGCGGTCAGCGCATCGGGTAGCCAGGCGAGGCGGGTGCGCCACGTGTTGCCACCGTCGGGAAGCGCGCGCAGCGACGAGAACACCACGCGGCCCGAGCTGCGGCGCGACCACCACAACGCCGGGATCGCGAGCAGCGCCGCGAGCAACAGCCACGGGTTGGACAGCTCGGCGCCGAACATCACGCGGCCTCCCGAAGTCGACTGTCCTCGATGAACCCGCGGGCAGCGGCGAGCGTGGCGATCGATTCCTCCGCGTCGGGACGATAGCCCGCGAACTTCACCCGGTCGCAACGCTCGAGGAACTGGGTCAACAGACTTCGGTGCTCGGCACGCAGCTCGCTGCGCGACGTCGCCACCAACAAGAACTCTTCGGTGGTGAGCTCGGGCGCGCGAATGTCGTAGCGATGTTCGAGGTAACGCCGGACGATCGCCGACAGCTGAACGAACCAGGCGTCGGCGGCGGCCTCGCTAGGCGGGCCGGCGGTTTCGAGCGCACGCAGTTGGGCGACCGCTTCGTCGTACGCCGAGCGTTGAGCTTGGATCCGGCGGCGCGCCCGAGCCGCTCGCCACACCAAGATCGAGCCGGCGCCGGCGACCATGACCGCGCTCACCACGCCGAGGATGGTGAGCCAGCCAACCTTGCCGACATCTGGATCGAGCTCGCCGAGCGCTGGCTTGAGCGCTGCGGTGGCTTGTTCGACCGGCACCGGCGCGATCTCGAGCGGAATCTCTTCGGTCAGGATCTCTTGTGGCTTGGCAGCCTCCACCGATTGGTTGGCCCGCGAATCGACCATCTCGAGCCGCAGCGGTGGAATGCGATGACGTCCGCTCGATGGTGCGTCGAGCGTATAGGTCTGGCGCTCGAGCAACGCGCCGGTGGCGGTACGCTCATCGCTTCGCGGCAGCTGCGTGATGCTGAACCTGCCGAGCCCATCACCGGTTTGTTGCGGGGGCGCCGCGATGCGCACGCCGGCGGGAGCTTCGATCTCGAGCCGGAGATAGATCGGATCGCCGAGGGTCGGCTTGGCTGGCCATACCGTGACCGTGATCTTGGCCGGTCCGTGTTCGGTAACCTTCTTGATCGCATCCGCGGGTGGCGCGCCGATGCCGGTTGTCGCGGGTGGCCCGGACGGATCGCTGCCGCACCCCGCCAGCGCGAGCACCGATATCACGATTGCGATAGCCACGCGGATCATCGCCGCAGCCTCCGTTCTCGTTCGCGAAAGAACCGCAGCAGCGGATCGACCATCGAGCCCGATGCGTCGAACACCACGAGGTCCATCCCGGTCGCCCGGAGCTGGTCGCGTAGCCCGCGCTGACGAGCCTCGGCGCGCCGTCCGAGCTCGTCGCGAAACGCGCGCGATCGGGTATCGACCAACCGCGTGCGGCCCGACTCTGCATCTTCGAGTGTGACCAATCCTGCCGGCGGCATGTCGGCTTCGCGGGGATCGGTGATCAGCGCAGCGACGACGTCGTGCTTGCGATTGGCGTGGCGCAGGACCTGGATGTATCCGTCGTCGAGAAAGTCCGAGATCAAGAACAGCACGGCGCGGCGCGGGAGCACTTGCCGGCAGAACTCGAGCGCCGCCGAGATGCTGGTCGATCGACGCGGCTCGTGTTTGGTCTTGTCTTGGAGCTTGGACCACCATCGCCGTACCGACCTCGGCAGCTCGAGCAGCGAGCGCCGAATCGTCAGCCCGGCCGGCGTCGCCTGGCCTCGCGCCAGTACCTCGCGAACCACCCGAAGCGCGTGTTTGCCACCCTTGCGCGGCGGGATGTAGAGGTCTGCGCCGCCATGGAACAACAACAGCCCGACCTTGTCGCCGTTTTCGACCGCGCTCATCGCGAGCAGCGCCGACAACTCGACGGCCGCTTCGAGCTTGCTCCGGCGGCCCGAGCCGAAATCCTGTGACGCGCTGACGTCGACCAGCAGCATCACGGTGAGCTCGCGCTCCTCGACGAATCGCTTGACGTGTGGCTCGCCGGTTCGCGCCGTGACGTTCCAATCGATCGCGCGGACGTCGTCACCAGGTACGTACGGCCGCACCTCGTCGAACTCCATCCCTCGGCCTTTGAACACCGAGAGATATGCGCCTGCCATGACGTCGCTGACCTGACGGCCGGTGACGAACTGGATGCGCTTTACCGCTTGCGCAATTTCCGCCGGAAGCATGACGTCACGGAACCGGGACGTTCTCCAGGATCTGGGCGATCACGTGATCGGAAGTCTTGCCATGTGCCTCGGCTTCGTAGCTCACGAGGATGCGATGGCGAAGCACGACGAGGGCGATCGTCTTCACGTCGTGCGGCGAGATGTAGCTGCGACCCGAGAGCAGCGCCTGGGCCTTGGCGACCTTGATCAACGCGATCGACGCGCGCACCGATGCACCGTTGTCGATCAACGGCGCGAGCGCCGCGAGCCCCGCGGCTTTCGGATCGCGGGTCGACGCGACCACGTCCACGGCGTAGCGTTTGACCTTGTCATCGACGAACACCTGGCGGGCGACCTCGCGCGCGCTCAGGATCTCGTCGGTGCCCATGATCTTCGACGCGGTTGGCTCGGAGCCGGCGCCCGCCATCCGGTCGATGATCTTCACCTCGTCATCCTTGGTCGGATAGCCGACGCGGACCTTCAACATGAACCGATCGAGCTGGGCTTCGGGCAGCGGATAGGTGCCCTCCTGTTCGATCGGATTCTGCGTCGCGAGCACGAGGAATGGCTCGTTGAGCTTGAACGTGTTGTCGCCGAGCGTGACCTGGCGCTCCTGCATCGCTTCGAGCAACGCGGCTTGGACCTTGGCAGGGGCGCGATTGATCTCGTCGGCGAGGATGAAGTTGCCGAACACCGGTCCTTTCTTGACCGTGTAGCTGCCCTCGCGCGGGTTGTAGATCTGCGTGCCCACCACGTCGCCGGGCAACATGTCGGGGGTGAACTGGATCCGCGAGAAGGTTCCGTCGAGCGCATCGGCGAGGGTCCGGATGACCAGCGTCTTGGCGAGCCCGGGGACTCCCTCGAGCAGGACGTGGCCCCCGGCCAATAGGCCGAGCAGCAGGCGGTGGAGCATTTCGTCCTGGCCGACCAGGACTTTGCCGACCTCCGCTTTGAGCGAATTGAACCGGCCAACGAGCTTGGTGACGTCTTCGGTAAGGCGATCTGACATAGCGGGTACTCGGGAAGGGCCGAGCAAACCGCCCGGCGGCCGGGCTGTCAACCGCTCGGGGTGGTTGGTCATTCCCCGTGCGACACGGCTATGACCCGTCTCATGGGACGTCGCGGGGACCCCGGCGCCACCGAGATTCCACCGCGTTGCGAATCAAATTCGCTGGCACGCCGAATGGAATGGCTCGACGAGAGCCAACGCTGGCTCGGGGGGCCTATGAAGTTCTTCGCGTTTTCGACGCTGCTCGTCGCAGCGTGTGCCAGTGGTTCGACCGCGATCGATGTTGTGCCACAAGGTCCGACAGGCGAGCCGGTATCGCGTGTTGGCGCGCGGTTGGATCTGTCGACCGCGCGATCCGCCGAGCTCAAGATCGTTTCGCCGATCGATCCCGAGCTGCCCACCGCAGATCGGATCAGTGCGTCGATTCGTCACGTGCTCGGAGACGAGGCGTCCGTCCAGGTCGAAATGTGCGTGTCACCCGCCGGCCATGTGGTGACTGCGAGGTTGCTGGAGGGATCGACCTTGAAAGTGTTCGACAAAGCCGTGATGCGCGACGTGATGGCATGGCAATTCGAGCAGATGCCCGGCCCGGCGAACGTGAAGAGCTGCCAACGACGAACGATCACGTACAAGCCTCACTCGTAACGGCGTATCGAGTCGCACTAGTTTGTCGCGTCACGCTGACGATGCTTGACCACGACGCGGCTGCTGAGCGAGAGTGAACACTCGAATAAGGATTATCGATGAGCGCCGTCTACCGCACCCGTTGTCCGATTCCCATGAACGCAGAGTTCATCGGAATTGGATGCGCCCGCGGTGGGCGAGTGAAGTCGGTCCATTACACGTCACTGGCGCCGACGTAAGCTCGTACGAATCCTTCCCGCCGCGGGCTCCAGCGTAACTGGGGCCCGTTTTTCGTTGTTTCGGCGATCACGGGCTCGAAGCCTCGTTTCTCTCGCTGCGGCGCTGCGTGCGTCGCGAGGTCTGTCATGACGATCTCAAGAACAGAACAACTTCTATGGTCCGAGCGTCCCGGCCGCGAGCTCGCGCGACTCGCGGGGCCGATCACGATCTCGATGGTCTCGTTTTCGGCGATGACCTTGGCGTCGACGGCGTTTCTCGCGGCCGTCGGAAAGGATGAGCTCGCCGGCGTCGGGCTGGCTGCCGTCGTCGGGTTCATGCTCGTGTGTTTTGGCATCGGCCTGCTGCGCGGTGCGAAGACCTTGGTGTCGCAAGCCGTGGGTGCGGGGCTGCGCGACCGGATCCCGACGTTCCTCGGCGCCGCGCTGGTGCTCGGATGTTCGCTAGGCGTGGTCGCGCTGATCGCGGGCCAATTGATCGCGCCGCTGTTGGCGATGCTGACCGCTTCGCCGCGGGTCGGTCAATTTGCGGCCGAGTACCTCGCGCTTCGGTCGCTGGGTGCCCCACTCGTGTTGGTGTTCGCAGCGCTTCGCGAAACCAGCTACGGCATCGGTGACAGCCGGACGCCGATGCGTGCCGCGCTGATCGCTAACGCGGTCAACATCGCACTCGATGCGGTGTTGATCCTCGGGCTCGGCTGGGGCGTCCGCGGGGCGGCGGTTGCGACGATCGTCGGCAACCTCGCCGAGCTGTTGGTGCTCGCGTGGCCGATGGCCGCGCAGATCAAGCGGGTGAAGGTTCGAGCGGCGTCGCTGCGTGATCTGTGGGCCGAAGGTGTTCCCAACGGGCTGCAGTTTCTCATGGAGGTCGGATCGTTCTTGATCCTGACCTTGATGATCGCCCGGATGGGAGCTACCGACGGCGCTGCCCATCAGATGGTGCTCCATCTGATCAACGTCTCGTTCCTGCCATCGCACGCGCTCGCCGAGGCCGCCGCGGTGCTGGTGGGACAGGCGGTTGGGGCGGGACGCGACGACCTCGTGCCAAAGGTCGCAAGGCGGGCGCTCTCGCTCGGCGCGATCTATGGCGCCGTGTGCATGATCACGTACGCCTTGCTCGGCGGCACGATCGTCGACGCGATGGCCAGTCACGACGCGGCACTCGCAGAGCGAGCCACCGCGCTGGTCCACGTCAGCTTGCTGTTCCTGGTGGCCGATGCAGCCAACGTCATCGCGCGCGGTGTGCTCCGCGGCGCGAGCGATGTTCGCTACGCAGCGGTGGTAGGGATCGCAACGGCGTGGCTAGCGACGCCACCGCTGACCTGGCTGCTCGGATTTCACTGGGAGCTCGGTGCGGTCGGCGGGTGGCTAGGTCTGGCACTCGAGATCTTCGTTGGCACCGCGCTGTTCTGGATCCGCGTGGTGCGGGGTGGCTGGCGACCGTCGGCGGCTGCCGCCCGGCGGACGCTCGCGGGATCGGCCGTGTAATCCGACAAATAGCCGACCACGACGTGCTGGCAGCGGGGCGAACGCCCTCTGTCAGGATCAGTGATTGAATTTCCCCCGTGATTCGCACGACTATCCTGGGCGCGTCATGAGGTCGGTCCTCGTCGGGTGTTTGGCTGCCGCTTTGGGTGCAGGGTTCGTTGCAGGCTGCGCAACCGCCGCCGGCGATGGAGCGATCGACGCGTCCGATGGCAAGCGCGACGCATCGATCGAGATCGATCCGCCGCGTGACGCCAAGATCGATGCGCCGAGACCGGCCGACGCGGCTGTGGATGCACCTCCGATGATGCCGTGTACCCCGGCAACCACGCAGCTGCTGATCAACCCGGCGTTCGATCTCAATCCGGTCGGAACCGGGTGGCAGCAGGTATTGATCGACCCCGCAGCGCCATTGGTGACCGCGGACGACGGCGTGCTCGAGCAGACGGCCCCGTACAAGGCATGGCTCGGCGGCCTGCTCGCCACCAACGACAATGTCGTGGACGTCCTCGAGCAGAGCGTCGCGATCCCCGCGAACACCAGCGAGCTCGTGGTCTCCGGGTTCTATGACGTGCGAACACTCGAGCTCGCGGGTGATCCGGCGTATGACGCCGCGTCGGTGGTGGTGACCGAGCTCGATGGCACGCCGATCGCCACCGCGCTCGCCGTCTCGAATCAGACGCCGACGACTGGGTGGACGGCGTTTAGCTACTCGGTTGCCCAACCGCTCAGTGGCATGACGATTCGGTTGCGGATGACGTCGAGCAACGACTTCTTGAACGAGACCTCGTTCTTCTTCGATTCGCTGCAGCTGCGCGCGACCCACTGTCCCTGACCCACGTCCCTGATAGATAGGCAGGCCCCGATGAGACTCCGAGTATCGATCGTTACGTTGAGCGTCGTGTTGTGGGCCGCGCAGGTCGAAGCCCGCCCGTCGAAGGCGTGGCGCGTTGCGAAGAGCCAGGTGCCCGCTACGACGACGACGGTCGTCGGCGTCGATGCCGTTGCGTGGACCAAGTCGTCGATGTTCACGCCGTTCTACGAGCTCGCCGAAAAGAAGCGGCCCGAGATGAAGGATGGGCGCGCCAAGCTGCTGGCCGAATGCCAGGTCGATTTGGTGTCCGCGATCGACAGCATCGTCGTGGCTGGCGAAGACGGCGACGCGGCGGGCGCCGTGTACCTGTCGATCGCGGGCTCGGACGCCAAGAAGCTCGAGGTCTGCGTCTCCAAGCGCAGCGGTGGCGACACCGCCGTGCGGATCAAGCGGAGCGGCCCGATCGTGGAGATCACGGAAGCTGACTCCACCACGTACATGGGCTGGATCAACAACGTGCTGGTGGTCCCGTTCGACCGCTCGAGCGAGCAAGAGCTCAAGAAGTGGATGGGTGGCCGCCGCGGGTTCTCGAAGTCGGCGCTCAAGGCTGTGCTAGACCGTGTCGACACCTCGGCCGCGCTCTGGATGGCGTCGACGAGCGAGCAGACCACAGCCGACGGCACGGTGAAGCGCGCCGTGGCGACCATCAAGTTGTCGAGCAACAACGTCGTCACCGATGCGCGAGTGATGATGGCCGACGCGACGCAGGCTGCATCGATGGCTAGCCAGATCAACTCCCAGCTCGGTGGAATGGGCGCGCTCGGCAGCGCGAACCCTGCGGCCGGCCGAGTGCTCAAGAACCTGACGGTTCAGGCGAGCGACGCCGAGCTGGTCGTCCACTCGACGGCGTCGCAGCGCGACGTCGTCTCACTCGTGACGGCGTTCGGTCCGATGCTGGCGCATTGACCCGCTACTTCTTCGGTTCCTTCTTCGGATCTTTCGCGTCGGCCTCGAGCGATGCGGGCAGCGGCGGCAGCTCGTTGATCGCGGGCAGCAGCACGATCTCGATGCGCCGGTTCTTCGCGCGATCCTTGCCGAGCGGATCGTGTTCGCCGACGCCAGCGGCGACGAGGTCCTCGGCGCTCATACCGGCTTTGACCAACATGCGCGTCACGTTCAACGCACGCGCGGTCGACAACTGCCAGTTGTCGGCGAACACGCTGCTCTTGAGCGGCGCATCATCGGTATGGCCGAGCACCATGTAGCGACGGTCCTTGTACTCCTTCAGCATGAAGCCGATCTCGTGCACCGACATCTGGCCCTTCTCGGACAGGTCAGCGCTTCCCGACGCGAACAGCACCTCCGACGGCAGCGATAGCACCAAGCTGCCGCGGCGAGACGTCACCTTGAGCTGGCCAGTCTCGACCATCTTGGCGAACTGCTTCTGAATGTCCTCGATCGCCTTGAGCCGCTTCTCCGCCTCGGCGCGCTGCTGGCGCAGCGTCGTCAGCTCTTCCTTCGAGGCGTTGAGGTTCTTCGATAGCTGCGCCAATTGTGCGTCGAGCTCTTTGGTCTTGGTGACGTCGGCGTTGCGAGCGGTGGTGCACTCGGTGAGGCCTTTCTCGGCGGCGAGCTGCTTGCTCGATGTGTCGGCGCGCGCGGTTTCGCACGCGGCCTGCGCTTCGCTAGCCGTCTTGGACTTCTCGTAAAACTGCCATCCGTAGTAGCCCGCGCCGCCGGCCGCCGCGGTCATCACCAGCGCGTACAACCACAGCTTCCATGGGAACCCGCGCCCATTGTCAGATCTCAGGACCAGCTCGCCGGTCTCATCGCGTTTCGCCAATGGACACCTCCAATGCGAACGATACCGCGAGGTCGTGGTGCGTTGATCGGTTACCCGCGATGGAAGCCGACACGGGTCGGTGTGCAGAGCACATCGAGCGCGCTTCGGATCACGCCTGGATCGGCCACGCGACGTTGCGAAGGTCGGGCGCGATCGCAGCGAACCCAGCGCGCAGGCGAGCCGCGGTGGGCCTGCGCTTCGGATCGCGCGCGACGGCCGCACGGAGCAGCTCCGCGAGCGGTCCGCACTTCGGCCGTTTCTCGAGCGAAGCCAGCAGCTGTGCTCCGGGTTGTTTCACGAAGTGACCATCGATCACCTGTTTTAGCGAGTCGCCTTGGAACAACAGCGCGCGGGTCAGCACCTCGTAGGCGACCGCGGCCGCTGCGTAGACGTCTGCACCAAAGGGCTCGATCGACGCAGCGTCGGTCCACACTTCGGCAGCACCGTAATGCGCGCTACCACATCCCGGCCGGAGTCGACGACCGGCGAGTCCGAAGTCGACGAGCACCGCGTTGCCGGCGCCGTCACGCAGCAACACGTTGGCCGGCTTGACGTCGAGGTGCGCGATCTGGACCTTATGCATCGCCTCGATCCCGGCGAGCAGGCCATCGATGATCGCGAACGCCTTGGGCATGTCGAGCGTGCTGACCTCGAGGGTTCGCTCCAGATCGGTGCCCCGCACGAACTCCATCACCAGGATCGGCTTGGGCTTGGAGCTCGCGTCGAACGTGATGAAGCCAGCGAGATTTGGATGCGAGGGCAGGGCGAGCAGCGCCCCGGCTTCCTCGCGAAACAGCGCCTCGAACTCTTGCTCCGACAAGCTGCGTGCCGCACCCGTGTAGTCGGGCACCTTGAGCGCGACGAGCTCGCGGTCTGCACGCGCGCGCTCGTCGGCGCGAACCGCGAGCAGCACCGATCCGCCCGCGCCGCGTCCGATCGGGCGCACGACGTAGAAGCTGCCGAGCAAGCGCGATAGCGGGATCCAACTCGGGAGCCGAACCTCGGGCTCGCTCGTCGTCGAAGCCGCCTCGTCGGTGCGAGGCCGCAGCGCCAGCCAATGCAGCACGGTCTCGACCGCAGAGACGATCGCCGGCGGCAAGCACGCGCGGCCGACATCCATCGCCGTGGCGATCGCTTCGTCGAGGCCGGCGGCGTTGCCGAGCGTGGGACCGATGGCGCGGATCGCGACTTCGAGATCGCCGCCGCGATCCGCACCGGGTAGACCGAGTCGCTGTTGCGCGCCGTAGACGCGGCGCGCCAGCGCGCCGACCTCGTTGGCGAGCCCCTCGATCGTATCGGGGGTGACCGCGGCCTGACTTTGCGCGGCGGTCAATCGACCGAGCTGGTTGCCAAGCCGGACCAGCGCGAGCCGGACGGATTCGACGCGCGGAGACTGCTCGGGTGGCAACGCGTCTGCGAGCTCGCCGATTCGCTCGACCAGCGCGCGCGCGGCCTTGGTATCACTGGTGTCCGCCGCGGCCCAGCCGGATTGCTGGATTCGCGCGTAGGCGTCGAACGCAGCGGCGACCTCTGGAATCATCGTCGCCTCGCGCACGATCGCGAAATCGTCGTCGGGAAATGCGATGGTCCATGCGAGCAACAGATCGGTGCTTTCGGCGTGGTCGTCGCGCAGCAGCGCGTCGCCCGCGCGGGTCAGCGCGGCCCATACCGCGCGACGCAGCGTCGAGTGATCCTTCGCCGCGCGCTGCATCAGCTGGCGTACCGCAGCCAGCCGGGGACCGAGATCCGAGTCGCCGGTCTTGCGGACGCCGTCGAGCAGCCGGACCAGCGCGCGCAGTCGCGCGATCCGCAACCCGCCATGCGCGACGGTGCCCGACTCCGCGCGGCTCTCGCGTGCGAGCAGCGCCGCTTCGATCGTAGCGAGTGCGCGCTCGAACATCCCTCGCGTGTGATCACTGTCGGGCGCGAGGGCGAGCACGGCGGTCAACGTGTTGTCGGCCAATAGCTCGCGGTCGAGCTCGCGGAGCAACCGAATCGAGTGGCGGCGATCGACCGCGTCGTCGTCGTTGGCGCGCTCGAGCCAGTCGGCGGCCTCGGCGATCTCTTCGACCGCAGCGCGCGCGTGGTGCATCGCCGCTGCGAGATCGCCTGCATCGAGTGCGTTGCGCGATTCCCCGAGGGGAACCCGGAACCCGTCGGTGCCCGGTCGCGACTGCAGCTCGCTATCGAGCTCGTGGAGCAGCGCACGCTGGGTATCGTCGACCTCGGTATCCCGTGCGATCTGCTCGCGCGTCCACGCTCGTGCTGCCGCCGAGGCAGTGGGGAGCAGGCCGGAGCCCTCCTCGCGGCGGAGCTCGGCGAGTGCTTCGACGGCGTCCAACGGTGCGGTCCCGATCAATTCGGTCGCGAGTTGATCGGCCTCGGCCGGCGCGCTGATCGCCAAGCCCGCGAGTCCGAGGATCGCACCGCGGGCGACGCCTGGGTCGCGCTTGGCTCGATCGACGAGCACCGGTGCCCAGCGAGCGGCGGCACCGCCACGTTCGAGCGCCGCCGCGGCGGAGGCGGAGGCGCGCCGTAGCTCGGTCGACGACGCGTTGGGGCGTAGCTCGCGATCGATCTGGGCGGCAAGATCGGAATCGGCGTGGGCGAGCAGTCCGCGCGCGATACCGGCGAACCGCCACACCAGCGCTTCGCGATCGCCGAGCAGCCGATTGAGCGCCGCGCGCAGGCCAGGACGCGCGAGCACGGTCACGCCGCCGCGATCACCGGCGTCATGGCGGCGGATCGCTTCGCGCGCGCCATGAGCGAGCAGACGCGCCGCGAGCCGGCGACCCGGCAGCGATCCGGTGGCGGGAATTTCGATCCAGCTCCCAGCCAGCGCTGGTTGGGCAAGCAAGCCGAGCGCGAGCTCGCCGATCGCACCCGGTGCGATCAGCGGCGCTGACAGCACGACCTCCGCGCGCGCGCGCAAGCCATCGCTGCTCAACAGCTTCGGCGACGATCGCGCGAGCGCGATCAGCAGGCGTACGAAGGTCTCGCGATCGGCCTCGCGGAGACGCAGCAGCACACGCCGGCCGAGCTCGCGGCGTTCGTTGCCCGGTGGCAGCGCTTGCGCGAGCTCGAACAGCGCGATCGTGCCGGCCGCCGGCGACATCCAGTCGAGCTGGGCGAGCACGCCATCGGCCAGCGCCATTCGCACGGCGCGCAACAGGTCGGTGGCTGCGAGTCCTTCGAGCGGCGCCGGCTCGCGCTCGGCGATCTGCGCGAGCATCGCGAGGCCGAGCCTCGCGACCGCGCGTCGCTCGTCGAGGTCGGGGATCCGATGGAGTCCCGCGAACGCGGCGAGGTACGTCCTGCCGGACCCCATGCCCCCATCGTACCCCGGCCGCCCGGGTGTCAGGTCCGCCCCAGCCACTGAAGATCTGGCTCGGACGTGAGAGGCTCGCCGCGTGGCAACCAAGCTCGAGCTCGGCGGACTGACTACCCGGATCGTCGGACCATCCGACGCGACCACCAGCGTCGTGCTGCTGCATGGATTTGGCGCACCCGGCGACGATCTGGTGGCGCTCGCCGATTACATCTCGGCACCCGCCGTGCGCTGGGTGTTTCCCGAGGCACCGATCGAGCTCGGTGGCTTGTATGGCGATTCGCGCGCGTGGTGGATGCTCGATCTTGCGAAGCTCGAGGATGATCTGCGCTGCGGTGTGCCGCGCGATCGCCGCGACGAAGTGCCCGATGGCCTGGTGGCAGTGCGCGCACAGGTCATGAGGATGCTCGACGAGGCGCAGCAACGGTTCTCGATTCCCGACGATCGGCTGGTGCTAGGTGGGTTCTCGCAAGGAGCGATGGTCTCGCTCGACGTCGCGCTGCATCGGCCGGCACCACCCGCGGCGCTGCTCCTGATGTCGGGAACGCTGCTCGCGCAGTCCGAGTGGCAACCTCGGATGGCGTCGCTTGCGGGCGTCCGCGTGATGCAGTCACACGGTAGGAGCGACATGTTGCTGCCGTTCGCGATCGCAGAGCAGCTCGGTGAGTTGCTACGCGCTGCTGGCGCCATGGTCGACTGGCAGCCATTCTCCGGCGGTCACGAGATTCCGCCGGGCGTGCTCGCAGCAGCGAGTCAGCTGCTCAAAGCGATCTGATCAGCGCGCCGGCGCTCGACAACACCGCCGGCGTGCGACGGCGGCCTGCGATCGTCCGCGTCGAGGTGACTGGTGCACGTGTCAGTGGGTGCAATCGGGGACCGTGGGGCTCACCTCGGCGGCTCCATTCACGGCGTGATGCGCGTGATCTTGTAGCCCTTCTTGGCGAGCAGCTCGAGCACGTTCTTCGGCCCGACCAGATGCATCGCGCCGACCGCGATGAACCCGCCGCCCGCGGCGTGAAGCTGCTCGATCGGGGCGATCCATGATGCGTTGCGCTTGTAGAGCAGATCATTCATCTGTGCTTCGTACTCCGCCGCGGTGAAACCATGCTGCAGGGCCTCGGCGCGGGACTTCTTCTCCACGTCGAGCATCTTTGCTTCATCGCCGGCGAGATACGCATCGAACATCTCCGCGGCGATCTTGTCGCCGTCATCGAGGTCATCGAGCGCGGCCTTGAGCGCCTTGAGTCCCACCCACTTGATGAGCGCGTCGGCCTGGACCTTGGCGTCTTCGAGATAGACGATCTTCTTGTTCTGATTGGACGCTCGCGCATGCAGCACGCCATCCATCGGCGCGGTCATCTTGTACGTGCGAACGCTCAACGCGATCGTCGCGACCATCGGCTTCATCTTGTCCATCTGCGCGACCACCGGCGGCGACAGCGCCTTCTCGAGGGTCTCGTACTGCTGCTTGCTCAGATCCCGCCGCAGCGAGCACGTCGAGCAATCGGCGATGCCAGCGAGCGCGGGATCCGCGATGTTGGTTTCCATCGCAAATGTCGGCGCTGCATCGAGCTTGTCGAACACGACCTGCGGGAGCCGGCTCTCGGCATCGACCCCGATGTGCATCGTGCCGAGCGCATAGCTGGTCTTGCCGTCCTTCTCGATCGACCAGAACATCGGGCGAGCGAGCGGGTCCTTCTTGACCTTGGGTTGGGTCCACGGATCGGCAGCGGCTGCCGAGCCTTGCGGCGGCGCGGCACCGGGTTGCGGCTCGGGCGTGAGCGCCGCACTTCCGACGGGCGGCTTCGCTTCGGTGGAGGTGCGACTACATCCCGCTGTGCCCAATCCGGCGACAGCGACCACAAGGGCACACATCAAGATCCGCTTCATGGGCCGTGCTTAGCACGCCGGTTGTGCGGCTGCCTACAGAACCTCGACGGGGGAGTTGCGAGAATTTCGTCGTGCGGAGCTGGGCAACATTGCTCGTGCTTTGCGTGACGTCGTCCGTCACGGTCGCGGATCCGATCGCATCCGGCACCGGACTTCGTTATGAGCGCCGCGCGATGAGACGCGCCCAGATGCGTCCAGTCGCGGCGCGCGTCGCGCCGGCCGTCGAGCAGCAGTGGCCGGCCTTGCCCGAGAGTCGCCGTCTCAGCTTCGGTGCTCGGCTCACCGACGAGCTCACCGAGATGGGCAACCAGCTCGGCTATCACCTCGGCCAGCTCAGCAACGATATCGTCGCGCTCCGGTTCGACGGCCGTCAGCGTCGGGCGCTCGTTCAGGTCGGCAGCGATACCGGCCAGTACCTCGTGTTCAAGCTGCGCAGCGACGTCCAGTTCTCGGATGGCGTTGCGCGGATCAACGCAAACGTCGACCTCGGAATCGCCGGACGAACGCTCCACCTCGAGCTTCCCGAGCTCGAAATGGCAGCGACCGAATATCGCGGCGAGCGCGGGGTCGAGCTTCGCCTGCCGCTGCTGAAGCAAGCGTTCTAGTCGCTACTGCCGAATCCAGCGAGCGGAGCGCAGGGGGCTGCGCTCCGCTCATGGTGACCGCGGTCCGGACAACCCGGTCGCTGAGTTTTCCGGGTAGAGTCCGCGCTATGAAATTGCCGTGGGTCGTCGTGAGCCTCGCGATCGCGTGCAGCTCGCCTGCACGTCAAGGCGGCTCCGATCGCCCGACCGCACCGCGGACCCGCGGCACGATCACGCTGTCGATCATCGGTACCAACGATCTGCACGGCGCGCTCGAGCGGTTACCGTTGCTCGCCGGTTACATTCGCAACCTGCGCGACGTGCGCGAGGTCGAGGGCGGCGGCGTGGTGGTCGTGGATGCAGGCGACATGTTTCAGGGGACGCTGGAGTCCAACCTCAGCGAGGGCGAGCACGTGGTTCGCGCATACAATCAGATCGGATACACCGCGGTTGCGCTCGGCAATCACGAGTTCGACTACGGCCCCGCAGGGCCCGCTCCGATCGCCGCGTCGCTAGAGGACGATCCACGCGGCGCGCTCAAGGCGCGCGCACAGCAAGCGGCGTTTCCGATGTTGACCGCGAACATCGACGACAAGACCACGGGCGCGCGGATCAAGTGGCCGAACATGCCGGCATCCGTGCTCGTCGAGGTCGCGGGCATCAACGTCGGGATCATCGGCGTCAGCACCGAGGCGACTCCTCACACCACGATGCCGGCGAACTTCGTGGGGCTGCAGATGGCCGCACCCGCGACGCGGATCACCGAGGAGGCCAAGGCCCTCCGCGCCAAGGGCGCGCAAGTGATCGTGGTGACCGCGCATATTGGGACCTCGTGCAAGAGCTTCGACGATCCGAACAACCTGAGCTCGTGCAATCACGAAGAAGAGCTGTTCAAGCTGATCGGAGACTTGCCGCGCGGCATGATCGACGTGATCGTCGGCGGCCACACGCACGCTGGGATCGCTCACCGGATCAACGACATCGCAGTGATCGAATCGTTCTCGTCCGGGCGCGCGTTCGGTCGCGTCGATCTGCGGATCAGTCCGAACGGCCACATCTCGGCCGTGAACATCCATAAGCCACAGCCGATCTGCGAAGGCGAAAACGAGGGCAACCCGATCCCCGTCGCCGCCTGCAAGCCAAGCGACTACGAGCGCAAGCCGGTGGTCGCTGATCCTGCGGTTCAAGCGATCGTCGACGATGCGTTACGCCGCGCGGGTGCACGCCGCGGCGAGAAGCTCGGGGTGACGCTGGTCGGCACGGTATCCAAGGCGTACGGCAGCGAATCGGCGGTCGGTAATCTATTCACCGACTTGATGCGAGCAGCGCGACCGGAAGCCCACGTCGCGGTGACCAATGGTGGCGGCTTGCGCGCAGATCTGCCCGCCGGTGAGCTGACCTACGGCCAGTTGTTCGAAGCGATGCCGTTCGACAATCGGTTTGCGCTCGTCGATCTGACCGGCGCGGATCTTCGCAAGATGGTGTCATCGAATCTCCAGCGCGGTGGCGGCATCCTGTCGTGGAGCGGACTCGCGGCGAAAGCGCGATGCAAGGCGGGCAAGCTCGACATCGCCGTCACGATCGGCGGCAAGCCGCTGGTCGAGGCCGCGAAGTACAAGCTGGTGACCAGCGATTTTCTGGCGTCGGGCGGCGATGGCTTGATCGGGCGGATGAAGCTGCCCGCCGGATCCGTCAAGTTGACCGACACGGTGATTCGCGACGCGATCGCCGACGTTCTACGCAAGGCCAAGGGAGCGATCGATCCCGCCACGTTGTTTTCCTCGGCGACCAAGCGACTCGACTACGAAGGCAAGCGGCCGGTGGAATGTGCAGCCACACCACCGGCGACCAACCAGGAGACTCCCGAATGACGTGGACGGTCGCGAGCTGGCAATCAAAGCCAGCGCAGCAGCAGGTCGGGTACAACGATCCAGAAGCCCTCACCCGCGTCGTCGAGCAGATCGGTCGGCTGCCGCCGCTCGTGACCTCTTGGGAGATCGAAAGGCTGCGCGGCGATCTCGCGCGTGCAGCGCGCGGCGAAGCCTTCGTGCTGCAAGGCGGCGACTGCGCCGAGAGCTTCGACGACTGCCGCGCCGACCCGATCGCCGCGAAGCTGAAGATCCTGCTGCAGATGAGCCTCGTGCTCGTGCACGGCACGCGAAAGCCTGTGGTCCGGATCGGTCGGATCGCCGGGCAATATGCCAAGCCGCGCTCCGCGGATGTCGAGACCCGTGGCGACGTCACACTGCCGGCGTATCGCGGTGACATCATCAACCGCGATGCGTTCACCCCCGAAGATCGCGTGCCCGATCCCGTGCTGATGCTGCGCGCCTACGAGCGCGCAGGTCTGACGCTCAACTTCATTCGCGCACTGGCCGACGGCGGGTTCGCCGATCTGCACCACCCCGAGTATTGGGACGTGTCGTTCGCGCAGGGCACGGCGCGCGCGCACTACGAACAGATCGTCTCGACGATTCGTGAATCGCTCGATTTCGTCTCCGCGATCACGGGAGTCGAGGCGGAGGTGCTTCGCCGTGTCGACGTTTACACCAGTCATGAGGCGCTCGCGCTTCCGTACGAGCAGGCCCAAACCCGGACGGTGCCGCGTCGCGCAGGTTGGTACAACCTATCGACCCACTTCCCGTGGATCGGGATGCGCACCGCCCAGCTCGACGGTGCGCACGTCGAATTTCACCGCGGAATTCAAAACCCACTGGGGATCAAGATCGGTCCGGCGATGACGATCGAGTGGTTACAGGGGTTGCTCGACGTTCTCGATCCGAATCACACCCCCGGCAGGATCACGTTGATCCATCGTATGGGGGCCGCGCACGTGGTCACCAAGCTGCCGCCGCTGATCGAAGCGGTGCAGCGATCCGGTCGTACCGTGTTGTGGATGTGCGACCCGATGCACGGCAACACCGAGACCACGCCGACCGGGATCAAGACGCGCCGGTTCGACAACATCGTCGACGAGCTCGAGAAGAGCTTCGCGCTCCATAGCCAGTTGGGGTCGCGGCTCGGTGGCGTGCACGTCGAGCTCACCGGCGAAAACGTCACCGAGTGTATCGGCGGCGCGCGCGGATTGTCCGAGACCGACCTGGAGCGAGCCTACAAGAGCCGCGTCGATCCGCGCCTCAACTACGAACAGGCCCTCGAGATGGCGATGCGGATCGCACGCCATCTGCGAACCGATCGCTGAGCGACCTCAGGGGGTCGCGGGCGATGGCGCGGGTACAGACGGTTGCCGCGGCGCTGCCACATTCGGTGCGGCGCGGGATTCTGAATCGCTGCCGGTCAGCTTGATCGCGATCAACGTGCCTGCAATGCCGAGCACGCTGGCAACCAATACGATCACCGGCAGGACCTTGAGTCGACGTCGTCCACGCATGTTCGTCGCCAGATCGATCGCGCGCGGTAGGAACGCCGGCAGTGGGGTGCTCGTCCGAGGCGTTGCCATGGCTGGACGCTTCGCGTCACCGAACGTCGCACCGGTGTTGGGATCGATGACCGGCGACAGCACGGTCTTCTCTTCGTCGGCGGCGCTGTGCGCCCGCGACTTAACGTCGGTGCTCGACGACGGCAGTACCGGCGCAAACGGCTGCGAGCCGCCCTGCCAGGCGGTCGCGGCGAACGCGACATGGGGTTGCGAACCGATCCTCGGCTGAGGAACCGGCGTTCCGGTGGCGTCGACGTCGAGCGGCCGCGCGAACGGATCCGAGCCGGCGTCCCAGCGGATCATCGAGTCGGTGCCGCCGCCCCACATGTTCCGCGCACGGAACATCACGCGATGCATTCGCAACACCCACTGCGTTGCCTGCTGTGGATCCGACGCGAACGGCACCAGATCCTGACCCAGCTCCGCCATGCTCTGGTAGCGCTGGTCCGGATCTTTCTCCAGGCACCGCATCACGACGCGCGCGAGCGCCGCCGGTGCATGAAGCATCGGCGCCGGATCGTCGACCGCCACCTTCACGCACAACTCGGAGAAGCTATCCGCCGGGAACGGTCGTTCGCCTTCGAGTAGCTCGTAGAGCACGGTGCCGAGCGACCAGATATCGGAGCGAGTATCGACGCCGCGCGCCGATCTCATCTGCTCGGGCGACATGTACGCGGGCGTGCCGAGCACCGACTGGGTCTGCGTCAGGTTCATGTCGTGACCCGCGAACGACTTGGAGATTCCGAAGTCGAGCACCTTCACGAGCGAGGTGCCGTCGGCTTGCGTGGTCACGAACAAGTTAGTTGGCTTGATGTCGCGATGAATGATGCCGACCGCGTGCGCCTCGGCGAGTGCTTCGGCGGTCTGGATCGCGATGTCGACGGCCCACTCCTTGGGCAGATGCTTGCGCTGCTCGAGCCAGATCCCGAGATCTTGGCCCTCGAGGAACTCCATCACCATGTACGGGGTGCCGCCGTCGAACACACCGACGTCGAGCACGCGCGCGATGTGTTCGCTCTTCAACCGAACCGAGGCTTGCACCTCGCGCGTGAACCGTTCGATCGCATCGCGATCGCTCAGCACGTCCGGCCGCAACATCTTGATCGCGACACGATCGTTGAGCGCTAGATGCGTGCACGCCGCGACCACACCCATCCCGCCCTGGCCGAGGATGGACTCCACCCGGTACTTCCCTTGAAGTACTTGGCCAACAGCCACGAGATCCTCTGCAGGCAGAGTTTTGGCCACTACCCATCCAGCGTAGCCCGGCCTCGCAAGTAGGCGCAACGTGTAGGTTTTTAACGCACTGGCCCGTGACAAACGCACGATCCCGGGAGCGGGCATCGAGAGCCACGTTCCGACCGGACCTGGTGGATCTTCAAGACATTGGCGCGAGGCGTCCGCGGACCGCGCGCGTCTGGTGCGTCTGACCTAGTGCTGGACTTGGTGGATCTTCAGGACGTTGGTCTGAAGCCCGGCCCCGACGGGGACGGCCATCGTGATCAGGACGTTCTCGCCGGGGAGTGCGAGGTTGCGCTCGATCAGCGTCGCCTCGACGCGATCGATCAGCTCCTCGGTGGTCGCGGTCGGACCGATCAGCACGGGCGTGACGCCCCAGACCAGCGCGAGCCGGCGGAACGTGACCTCGTTGGTGGTGAGAACCACAATGTTGGCCTCGGGCCGGTACTCGCTGACGAGTCGTGCCGCGCCGCCGGATTCCGAGACCGTGACGATCGTCCGCAGCTTCATCGCGCGTGCCGCGGTGAACGCAGCGTGAGCGATCGCGTTGGCCGACACCGCGAGCTGAATGTCGGGGATCTCGTGGTTGGCCTTGTAGTACGCGCTCTTCTCGATCTCGTCGATGATCCGCGCCATCGTGCGGACGGCCTCGACGGGGTGAAGCCCCGATGCGGTTTCGCCGGACAGCATCAAGGCATCGGTCGAGTCGAGCACCGCATTGGCGACGTCCGACGCTTCGGCGCGTGTCGGTCGCGGTTGGTTGATCATCGACTCGAGCATCTGGGTCGCGGTGATCACGACCTTTCCGCGCTTGTTGGTCTCCTCGATGATTCGCTTCTGCCACAGCGGCACTTTCTCGGGTCCGAGCTCGACGCCGAGATCTCCGCGCGCAACCATGATGCCGTCGGCGACGTCGACGATCTCACCGAGCCGCTCGAGCGCCTGTGGCTTCTCGATCTTGGCGATCACCGGGATCGACACCTGATCGACGGTCAACATGCGCTGAGCCTCGACCACGTCTTCCGGTCGCCGCACGAACGACAGCGCCACGTAGTCGACGCCGTAGCGCAACGCGAACCCGATATCGATCTTATCCTTCTCGGAGATCGCTGGAGCCGAGACCTCGACGCCGGGAAGGTTGATACCCTTCTTGTCCTTGAGGATGCCGCCGGTGATCACCACCGTGCGGACCTCGCGATCGGAGACCCCGGTGACCGCGAGCGACAGATAGCCATCGTCGAGCAGGATGTGGTCGCCGGGCTTCACGTCGCGGGGCAGGGCGCCATACGTCGTGGATACGCGGCGCTCGTCGCCCAGCATCTGCTCGGTCGTGATCGTGAACTCGGCGCCCGGCCGGAGCTCGATCTGACCGGTGGCGAACTTGCCGACGCGGATTTTCGGTCCCTGCAAATCCAGCAGCACCGCGATCGCTTTGCCGCGACGATCCGCCTCAGCCCGGACCATCGCTAGCATTTTCGCATGATCGTCATGCGAGCCATGCGAAAAGTTCAAACGGGCAACGTTCATCCCCGCGTCGATAAGCTCGCCGATTCGCTCTGGCGTCGACGATGCAGGTCCGAGAGTGCAGACGATCTTCGCGCGGGGCATCGCGTTCGTCAGTAGACCACAACTTGCGGGCCACATCTTGCAGCGTGCCGTTCGAAGGTACTTGCTGAAAAACGCATCGCTGGGATATGACGGCGCCCGTGCGAAGCAGCCGGATTGTCACTGGGCTTGCAGCATGTGGTTTGATCGCGGCGTGTACCGTCGAGAAACCGCAGCCGAACCTGGTCGGCCAGGATATCCGGCTGACCCTCGTCCACACCTCGGACATTCACTCGCGGCTGTTTCCCTATAACTTCGTTCCGAACACGTTCGATCAGGGCTACGGCCTGCTACCGGCGAACGCCCCGTTTGGGGGCATCGCTCGGATCTCGACACTGGTCAAACAGATCCGCGCGTCCGCAAATCGTTCGCTGTGGCTCGATTCCGGCGACTGCTTCCAGGGCGCACCGGTGTTCAACATGTTCAAGGGCGAAGCTGAAATGCGCGCCCTGTCGCTGGCCGGCATGGACGGTGCCGTCGTCGGTAATCACGAGTTCGATCTCGGCGCCAAGAACCTGTTCGACAAGGTCGACAACTGGGCGTCATTCCCGCTGCTCGCCGCCAACTATGCGTGGGACGATCCGCCGCCTGGCGCGGTGAACCCCGACGGCCGGTCGCTACGAGACGTGATTCCGCCGTATCAGATGTACGACGTGCAGGGTCTCAAGGTCACCGTGATCGGCATGGGCAACACCAGCACGATCACGTCGATCTACGAAGGTGGGAACTCGTTCGGGTTCCGTCCGATCGATGACGCGGCCGCGCTCGAGCGTTGGGTCCGGATCCTTCGCCCGATCAGCGACGTGATCATCGTGGTCAGCCACCTCGGGCTCGAAGAGGATGAGGATCTCACCGCGTCCGAGGTCGATGATCCGAATCAGCAGCTTCCGCTCGAGGGCGTCGACCTGATCCTCGGTGGTCACCTCCACATCGTCACCAATCCGCCGAAGCTGATCACCAACGACGCGGCGGGGCACCAGACCATCCTGGTGCACTCCGGTGCATTCGCGAAGTTCGTCGGCCGGCTCGACGTCGTGGTGCGCGTCGGCGAGAACAACGGCGATCCGGCGAAGCGCAGCCGGATCACGTCGTTCGCGTACACCAACCTCCCGGTGGACTCGCGGATCAACGACGACCCGGCGGTCGCAAATCTACTGTGGCCGTACGCCGTGAAGATCAACCAGGACATCGACCTCAACGGCGTGTTCGCCTACGTCAACCCCGAGGCGGAGGGCGCGAAGATCATCCGCAACGATCTTTCGGGTGGAGACTCTCAGCTCGGCAATCTCGTCGCGCGCTCGATGCAGCTGCAGGAGGGTGTCCAGGCCGAGTTCGCGATCACCAACTCGCTCGGTATTCGGGCCGATTTCGAGCGCGGCCCGCTGACCATCGAGCAGATGTTCAACGTGTTCCCGTTCGAGAACACGATCTCGGTGATGTACCTGTCCGGGGCGGAGGTCCAGGACACGCTGGATTTCGTCGCGCGCAAATCGGCGAGTCGTGGCTGCCGCACCCAAGCGCAGGTCGCCGGAATCGCGTTCGACATGGTGTGTCACGGCACATGCCTCGGCGTCGACCCGTTGACCGGCGAGCCCGCCACGGCGTGCGCGAAGAACATCCACATCGGCGACAACTGTCGCGTCGACAAAGACGGCGTGCTCCACCCCGATGGGGAGATCAATCCCGAACGCTGCGCCAAGCTCGTACCGACCAGCTTGTATCGCGTCGCCGTCAATGACTACATCGCCGCCGGTGGCTCGGGTTTCGAGGTGCTCAAGCGCAACAGCTCGAAGCAGGACACCGGGATCTCATTGCGCGACGGGCTTCGCGTGTTCCTGAATCGGACGAGCCCGTGTGTCGATCAGATCGACGAGACCGACACCCAGGTGCCGCAGCGCAAGGTCACCGAGCTGTTCGGTGACATCTCCTGCCTCGACGAAACGATCGAGCCACACGACGGTCGCGTACGTCCGGTGTTCGAATGATCGGCGCGCGCGCGACCATCGCGTTCGCATGCATCGTCGCTGCATCGGGCTGCGTCAAGGAGCTCGATGGGATCACCGGCACCCAGTCGCTTACGGTCGACCTCGTGTCGCCGGCCAGCGGCGGCAGCAACGAGCAACGGCTGCCCGATAGCGAGCGCACGATCACCATCAACGTCACCGCGCGCGGCCCCGATGGCGAGGTCGATACGACGTTCGATCGCGACGTGCAGGTCTATGCGCAGTTCCTCGGAACGTTGACGCCGGGGCTCGGCTCGCTGATGCCGCTCGCGAGCTTTCACGTCACCGCAGGCGTCGCGACCGGCCAGGTGGTGACGCTCCCGCCGGTGTTCGGTCCGACGACGTTATGGGTCGATGACGGCCAGTCCGCCGAGCCGACGTACGCCACCGGGACCTCGCCGACGCTGTGGTACCGCGATCCGTTCATCTCCGACCTGCAAACGCCGGACGACGAGACCGCGTTGGACGCGCTGTCGTCGTCGCCACTCGAAAACAAGCAGGTTCGCGTCGGCACCTCGCGCTACGGCGCACGCGGCCGGTTCGTCGTGACCAGTGTGTTCGCGCAGGGCTACACGGTGTCCGACGTCGAGTGTGCGGACGAGGCGGGGACGCCGCCCTGCACGTCGCAGGCCTACGACCACGCGATGGTGTTCTCGTTCTCCGCACCGCGCGATACCGAGGGCCAGCGCGTCGAAGAGGGTCAGCTGATCGCCGGGTTCGGCGGCGGTGTCTCCGAGTTCAATGGACTCACCGAGATCGGCTTTCCGCAGACGTTCGTCGATGACCACGACGTCAATCCCGCGCGAATGCCGACCCCGGTCGTGGTCGACCCGGCGACCTGGTTCAACGCGCTCAGCGATCCGCAGGGCAAGATCAACTTCGAGCGCAACGAAGCCGCGCCGATCCAGATCAACAACGGGCTCGTGTGTCCGCTCGATGACGATTACGCCACCTACAAACAGTGGAAGCTTGCGCCGAGCGGCGCGTGCGGCGGGTTCGACGTGATCAACGTGATCACCGCAGGCACGGTGACCTCGATCGATCCCGCGGCGCTCGTCGGCATGACACTGCCCAAGGTGGTTGGCGTGTTGCGCCCGGTGAACATCGGAACGTTCAACGTTTGGATCATCTTTCCGCGGTCGGCGGCCGATGTGACTTTGCCATGAGAGGCCTCGTGACTAGGTTTGTCTTTGTATTCGTTGCACTGGTAGTTGCGGTTCACTCGAACGCGTTCGCACAGCCCGCAGCCGATCCTCCACCCGCAACCCCGCCGGCGCCCGCCGAAGCCGTCGACGAAGCAAAGATTCGCGAGATCGTCGATCGCGAGGTTGCTCGGATCTTGACCGAGCGCGCGGCAAAAGACGCCGCGGACAGAGCAGCGAAGGAAACCATCGAGAAGGAAGCGACCGGTACGGCCGGGACCAGCGAGATCTCGGGTCAAAGCGGGTTCATGGACACCCGCATCGCGTTCACGGTCACCAACGAGAACATGCTCGCCAAACCGGGTGAGACGATTCCGAGCGTGCCCGGTTGGCGATTCGGAACGCCGAACTCGCTTGGCGTGTTGTTCTTCGACAACTACGACACTCGGTACTCGGGGTTCGAGACCCTGAGTCACGCGATCGGCTACCGGAGCTTTTCGAGCGGGCACCTCCAGGCCGAAGGCGCGCTGGTGGTCCGGATCAACGAGCTGTCGGAGAACGTGATCTCGCTGTCCGATGCCGGCACGTACCTGACGTTGACCAACTGGAGGGACCCCACTCACAAGGACCCGACCCGGATCAGCTTGACCGCGTTTCCTGTGTCATCCGATCGGTTCCGGCTCGGGTACAGCTACCGGCTCTCGTGGGGCGGCAGCCCGGAGTACAAGCGCGCTCGGTCGTCCACCCCTGGCGTCAAGCTCCAGTTCGATGGCGAGCGGACCTACGCGTTCATCGGCGCCAAGAGCGCGGTCGTGGTCGATCCCAATGATGGTGAGCAGAAGGCTTCGCTAGCGGTGCTCGCCGGCGGTGGCTTCGATCCACACGAGATGGTCCGAGTAGAGGTGAACGGGGGTTACTTCGATCGCGGCTACAACGAGCTGCAGGATGTGAAGCAAGAGAAGGTCCAACTGTTCGGAGGTTCAGCTCAGGTGTCGGTTCACAAGGGGATGCCACTGCGGTCATCCGTGGACTACCGGCTCTACAAGTTCAACGGCGAACAGGTCAGCCAGCTGTTCAGCCCGGAGAAGTATCCCGGGGGGTTATCGTGGATGGCGCAAGCCGAGTTCACGATGCTCGGCCAGACCCTGAAGGACGCGGACAAGACCGGGTCTACCAAGGTGCAGATCGGCAAGGCGGGCGACCTCAACGTCCGAGTGAAGCTCGATCGCTACCGGCTGCGAATGGACCTGAGCTATCGCGACCTGGCGTTCATCCTTCATTCACAGCCCAGCCTGCCGCCGTACTCGGACTTCCCGGATGCCTACCAGCTGTCGCCGAACCTGTTTGGTGCGGTCGGCATCGATCGGAACTGGGCCGATCGGTTGACTCTCGGACTCATCGTCGGCGTCGAGAAGCCGGCCACGTTGACCTCTCCCAAGGGCATTCCGGGTGGCGCCACCGACGCGATGGGGCGCTCGACTGCGGTGATTCGAAACAACAATATCGATACGTTGATCACGATTCTGCCCGCCGGCGAGAAGGCGGTTCCTCAGTTCGCGGTCAAGACCACCGCGAAGGTCGACTTCGCCCGGATGTTCTCGGCCGTGCTCGAGTTGTTCTACAGCTACGACGGCAATCAGACCCGGTATGAGCGGACCTGCACCGACGTGGAGACCTGCCCGTTCGAGTACGTGTTCGGCGAGTTCAACCAGCTCGGCTTGAACGCGACCCTTCAGGCGAGATTCTGATCGAAAGCCGGGCCCCGGCTCCATCCGAAGCCTGCAGAAGGTGAGTCGCGGGCGCTGAGCGCCCGACATGGACGTAGCTCGTCGAGGGCCGAGACGAACCTCACGGGGATCACCATCTCGTCGGCTGAAAGATCTGTAAGCTCCGGATTAGATTATGCATCGGTGAATTCCATTCTTGTTCGTGTAAGGCCACCGACACGTTGATCGCGGCTAGACTCAATGACTCGCGCCTGTCCAACCCCGCGCGAGCCCGCCGAGTCCCATGACCAGCCGGATCGCTCAAGAGACCTCGCTACCCCACGCTGACGCGAACCGCGGCGTGGACGATCGAGCGCAAGGCTGGCGCGGCTCGTCGAAGGCTCGGTCCGTGCTCCGGTTCTTATCGCTCGCGGTCTTGGCGTTTGCCTGCGACGCCCCGAGCAAAGCGCCAGCGGTTCCGGTGATGCCGACCCAGCCGGTGGCGCCACCTCAACAACCGCTTGCCGAAGATGCCGAGCCTGCCGAGCTCGGCCAGTTCAGCGTGACCCTCTACTATGTCGCCGAGGAATCAGCCGTCTCCAAGGGGCGGGGCGTTGCCACTCCTGATGGTGAGGCCGAGATCGGTCTCGCGGCCATCGACACGTCCGACCGGGTGACTCTGTTTAGCGGACCCACGTGTGAGCCGATTGTCGATGTGAGTCGCGAGTTTGCAGCGCAACTCACACTCCAGGGCACGGGCAAGCTGCGCGATGGCCGGGTGCTCAATGTATCGAGCCGATGCGGCTGCGACTACTCGCCGTGCTTCAAGGTCACGGCGAATCAGTGGGGCACCGCAGGCACCGGCCGCGCGCTCAACCCGTTTCGAACTGTCGCGGTCGATCCCAAGCTCGTCAAGCTCGGATCGCTGCTCTACATCCCACTGCTCGATGGCCGGACGATGCCGGGTCGGCCTCCGTGGGGCGGGTTTGTCCATGACGGCTGCGTGGTTGCGGACGATACCGGCGGCGGCATCAAGGGCAATCAGATCGACCTGTTCGTCGGGCGCAAGGCGCACTACCACAGCCTGGCGCGCGCCGGTTCCGGTAGCCCGGGTCGGCACTCGTGGGCCAGCAAGATTCCGGTGTTCGACGGCTCCAAGCTGTGCGAACGATCAGGTCGTCGCGTCGGCCGCAAAGCCGCTTCGATCTGACGGGCAGTCGTAACGTTCGCTGATCGCGTCACAGGATCGGGCAACCGATCCGACAACGCACCCGGTTCCGATCAGGCCAACCGATCGGATAAACACCCCGCCACCACGAGCCACGTGCGCGGGTCTTGGAACCTCAGCTCAGTTCGCGGCCGGGGCGGGGGCAGGCTGGGCAGGATCGGCTGGAGGAGCGGGGGCAGCCGGGGCGGGCGCCGGTGCCGACTGGGCGGGGGTGCTGCCTTGGTCATCCGGAGAGGTCGACACGGTAGCGATAAAGCCGATCAGTCCCGCGAGGATGAGTCCGAGGCCGATGTCGCCCAAGATCTCGGCTTTGTCCTTGCACGGTTCGTTCGGCATGATCGGGTCGTGCTCGCAATCGGCGCCCGAGTTGATCACCGCGAGCATTCCAATTCCGGCCAAGATCGCGGCGCCTTCGCTGAACTTCGCGATCCGACGAGCTCGCGCGTTGTGCGGAAAGCAGCCGCCGACCAGCACGGCGAAGGTTACAAACAAAGCAACGAACCGCATGATGCGGTTGTACCAGACCTGAAGCGGCATCGATCGCGATCGCGGACGCAAGACGTCAAGGTGTGAGCGCCGCAGATGCGACAATCCGACTGTCGCGGCTCTGTGCGAACGCGAGCGCGCCCACCGATCGCCACGTTGGAGCGACGGGGATCCTGATCGTTGCGGTCGCGCCCGCTTTCGCGACGCGCTCGAGCCGCCGAACCACGCGATCGCTGCGGAGCTGCGCACCGGCGTTTTCGCCACGCGCAACCTGTGTGGTGGTCGTCGCCTGCCAGACCGCGACGAAGACGTCCGCATCGCCGGGGGCAGTCGTCGTAACCGTCAACGCGTCGCGTTCCCACTTCGATGTGATCGGGAGGCGCGCCGGTCGAGCTGCCTTGGCAAGCGCCGCGCTGACCGCGCGCTCGTTCGAGCCGACCACGCTTTGCGTTCCGCCGATCACCAGCTGTGGGGTGAACACGCGGTCCTCGCCGAGTGACTGTGCGTACGCGCGTTGCCGGGCGGTCCAGGCCGGAGACGCGAACGGATCCGCCCAGCCGAGGTCGTCCCAGTAGTCGACGTGAAACGATAGCGGCGCGAGATCGCCATTGCGTGCGAGCTTGGACAGCAATCGGTCTGCCGGAGGGCACGAGCTGCACCCCTGCGAGGTGAACAGCTCGACGACCAGCGGACCTCGCTGGAGAGCCTGGCCTTCTGCCGGGCCACACCCGATGCCGAGCGCAAGACCGGCCAGGACAACGAGGATGCCGGCACGCATAGACGTGATACGCACCGCGGTCCGGTCGGTTACCGATCGCGCAGCGCGCGGACGATCTCCTCGCGCACGACGGTCGCGAGCTCGTGACGCTGGCCGCCGGCCGACATCGTTGCGACGTTGGCGTGCGGCGCAGGTGCGCATGCCACGACGGCGCGCGGGGCTTGGCCCATCAACTGAGCGGCGGTTTCGACCGCGCGATCTGCGGCGCGTCCGATGTTCGCCTTCGCGCGCGCCGCGAGCAGTGGTGCGATCGCCGCATCGGGCAACGGCTCGATTCCGCCGAGCGCAGCGGCGGCAACTGCGATGGTCGCGAGATGCTCGACCAGCTCGAGCCTCAGCAGCGCTTGCTCGAGGTCGCTACCCCAGGCCAACACGCCGTGATTGGCGAGGATGACCGCGTCGACCAGCTCGCACCATGGGGCGAGCGCGGCACGCGCCGGCTCACCGGGTTGCGCGTACGCGATCTTCGGAATGCGTGGGCCGAGCGAGACCAGCGCCTCGGCGATGAACGGTTGTTCGATCGGATTGCCGCGCGACGCACCGATCGCGGTGGCGTGTGGCGGGTGGGCGTGGACAACTGCATGGACGTCGGGCCGGCGCTCGTACACTGCGAGATGGAGCCCGATCTCGCCAAACACGCGGCCTTGGCCGATCACCTGACCCTTGGCATCGACTTCGATCAAGGTGCGATCGGTGATCAGCCGCTTCGACGTTGCGGTGGGTGTCGCGACGAACCGAGTGCCATCGCGAGCTGTCACGTTGCCGTCGTGATTGGCCACCCATCCGCGGGTGTGGAGGTGTCGCGCGGTCTCCGCGAGCGCGGCCCGCAACGGCTGGCCCGCCTTCATTCGCCACGCTCCACGTGATCGACAATTCCGACGATCATCGATCGGATCGGAACTTGATCGCCCATCTTGAGGATCTGGCGAACGCCATTGCCCTCGGTGAGCACGAGGACCTTGTCGCCGACACCGGCCTGCACGTCGTCGATCGCAACGAAGCTCGTGCCAGCGTCATTCCCCGCATCGTCGAGCGGCTGGACGACAAACAGTGCGCGACCCGCGAACGCGGGATGTTTCACGGCCGCCCATATCGGGCCGACCACTCGGCAACACTTCATCGCGATGGCCTCGCCGCATCGACGCCATCGACGATCCCGACGATCGCCGCGTCGACCGGGACGAACCATGGCGTACATGCGAGCGCGGCTTCGCGCGAACCGACGAGGTAGACGAGATCGCCGTCACCGGCCTGCACCGTGTCGACGGCGGCTTGGAGCTCGCCGACCGGCTTGCCGTGCTCGTCGACCGGCTGGACGAGCAGCAGCTTTTGGCCCTCGAGCCCTGCTGCCTTGCGGTCCGCGACGACCGTGCCCTTCACGATGCCGAGATACATCGTCGGGCAGCCTATCAGATGCCGCCGGCCGGCGGGCGGGGGGCTATGACCGGATGCCGAGGCCGAGCTTGGCGCGGGTGGCGAGCCAGCTCGGCTGAGCAATCGCGGAGATCAGGTGCGAGGTGGTTTCACCACGCGCGGTGGCGAGCGCTGCGATCGTCTTGGGTGCTCCACCGAGCAGCAGCGCGGCGCGGTCAGCGGTGCGTTGACACGCCGCGATGTAGCGATCGACCTCGAACGCGGTGGCCGGGAGCGTCGCGAGCAATTGTTCGAGTCGCGACCGAATCTTCACCGACAACGCGCTCTTGACCAGCTCGTCGTGGCCGCGCTGTAGATCGGCGTCATCGACGAGCGACGACGTCGCTTCGCGGAGCGCTGGCGGTCCGAACAGCCGAATCACCGAGGCGATCAACCGGGTCGGAGTGATCATCGCATCCTTGGCGTGGGCACCCGTAAACACCAGGTGCTCGGGGCGGGTCAGCTCCACCGCGCGCGCCAACTGCGCTCGGATGTCGTCGGCCGCAGTAGCCTCGGTCGTCATGCGAGGGCCGAGCACGATCACCGGCGTGGCGGCGCTCACCACCGTCACGTCGCTGCCTTGGTCCTGCTGGTGCAGCATGATCGCACCGGCACCCAGCGCGGTGGTGATGCGCGAGAACATCGCGGTGGCCGCGATGTTCAGCGTTGCCGGGATCCGTTTTGCGCCGGCGGCACCAGCGCGGGCGAGCGCTTCATCGAGATCTGGCCACAACAGCGCCGCTGCTTCGGCGAGCGCGCTCGCGATCGGGCCTAGGGGGGCCTCGCCAGCGTCGGTGATCGTGGCACGCTCTTCGGGCTCCAGCGCCGCGCGATACGCCTCGTCGGTGCGCATCGTGTATGGCTTGTGGATGGTGAGGAACGCGCTCTGGTGGACGTCGGCGGTGTGACCGCATGCGATCGCCAGCTCGAGCGTGGCGTGTGCGGCATCGACCTTGTTTTGGCGGCGAAGCTCGTCGGCCCACGCCACCAAATCGGGCAACGCCCCGGTGGCGGCCGTGATCGCCGCGAGATGACCCAGCACGGTTTCCTTCTTGCTCGGGTCGTCGGTCGCGCGCAGCAGCTCGATCATGCCGCGGCGCGCCGACGTGGCGCCATCAGAGTCCGGCGCGATCCGGATCGCTTGCTCGTACGCGGTCAGCGCCTGCCGCGTGTCACCACGCTGATGCCGTGCGTGACCCAGCCGGAACGATAGCATCGCGCGCCGGCCCACCTGACCCGCAGCGCGGTCCTCCTTCGCGGTGAGCAAGCGGGTGAGCAGGCCCGCGGCGGCGTCGACATCGCCCTGATCGATCGCGAGTCCCGACGCGAGATCGACGGCGTCGGTATCGTACGGATCACTCTCGGCAGCTCGATCGGCGGCGCCACGCGCTCGCGCTGGATCGCCGGCCGCGAGGTAATCGCGCGCGGCGCGGACATAACGCGAGGCACGCTCGCCGGCGGTTGCCCCGAACGCCGCCATCAGCTCGGCGGTGCGTCCAGATCCAGCGTGATCCTTGGCCAGCTCCTGGCGCGCGAGCAGCTTCTCGAGCAGTGGGATGTGCTTGGCCTCGATCGGCTGTGCCGATGCAACAGCCGCCGCGAAGCAGGTGCGCGCCCGCTCTTCGTCTTTGAGCATGACCAGCGCCATGTCGCCGAGCGCCTCGAATAACCGCAACCGCTCGGCGGGGTCGTCGGTCGCGGTCGCCTGGCGGGTCAGCAGATCGGCGGCCTTCTTATGATCGCCTTGCTCCATCGCGATCTCGGCGAGTGCTTGAAGCGCAGGCGCGTATTGCGGCTTGAGCTCGACGGCGCGCGTGTAGAGCGCAGGCGCATTCTCGGGGCGAAGGCTGCGAATCTCGGCGAGCGCGGCGTGGTAGAGGCCCTGCGCAACCTCGCTCGGATAACGCGCGGCATCCTCGTGGCTGGCGAGCGGCGATAGATGCAGCGCGGCCTCGCGCCAGCGCCGCGCCTTGTAGCGATTCTCGCCGAGCGCGAGCTTGATCAGCAGGTGGCCGCGATGCAAGCGATCCGCAGCCACCAGCGTCTGATAGGCCTCTTCCTCACGGCCCAATTTTTCGTGCGCATTGGCGAGCCGGCGATGCAGATCGGCGACCAACGCCGCCGGTGCTTCGGTCAACACGCCACCCTCGAGCACCTCGCGAACGAACGCCTCGAGGTCTTCCCAGCGGTTCGCATCGGCGTAGAAGTCAGCGAGCGCGATGACCGCGGGCAGGTGATCGGGCACGCAGCCCAACGCTTCGAGCAGCCGCCGCTCCGCCGCAGGTTCCACGCCGGCAGCGCGGGACAGCGCGGCGAGCTGAGTCATCAGCTTCGCCTTCTCGACCGGAATCAGCGATTCGTCCTCGAGTCGCTTCTCGAGCACGCGGGCGGCGGTCTCCGGATCACCACCCTTCTCGACGAGACCCGCAAGCGCCCACGTCGCATCGGCATGGAACGGCCGCAGCGCGAGCACGCGCTCGTACGTGGTCCGTGCTGCCGCGATGTCGCCGACGCGCGCCTGCAACACCTCGCCGGCCGCCATCCACGCCGCGATCTTCAGGTCGTCGTCGGCAGAGCTCTCGGCCTCGCGCAGCTTGGCGTCGGCGAATGCACGCGGGTCGTCCTCCGGAGACGCGACACCGGCGAGCACGGCGAGCGCCGTCGGATGTTCGGGAACCAGCTCGAGTGCCTTATCGACGGCGCTGCGTGCACCTGGCCGGTCGTTGAGCCCGTCGAGCCGGAGCTGAGCGAGCCGGATGTAGAGCGCCGCTAGGTCGCCTTTGGGCACGCTGCTGCTCGGATCGACAGAGCTCAGTGTATCGATTCGACCCTCGAGGATCGCGGCGGCTTCGCGCTCGCGCTTGGCCTTGACCAACGCTGTGACCAGTTGATCGGCGAGATCGGGATCGTCGGGAGCGATCGTCCGCGCATGGCGCAGCGCAGCCGCGGCCTCTTCGGGAGAGTCGAGCCAATCCACCAGGACCTGCGCGCGGCGCGACAACAGATGGGCGCGGGTACCGGGGTCGCGCTCGAGCGCGGCGCGGCGGCGCAACACATCGGCGAGCTCGGTCCAGTGCGCGCTCGCTTGGTACAGCTCGTCGAGCTCGCTCCAGGCATCGACGTCGTCAGGCCAGGTCGCGACGATCTGGTTGTACGCGTCGAGTGCGCGCTCCGGTAGCTCGAGCTCCTTTTCATAGATCTGCGCGATCGAGCGCAGGGCGTCGCGTGCCTCGGTCGTGCCCTCGGAGATCTCGACCACGCGGCTCAGCGTTTCGATCACCTTCGACCACCGGCCGACGGAGCCGTAGAGGTTTGCGAGCTGGAGCAGAACCTCGATGTCGGTCGGCGCGAGGAGGCGCAGCCGCTCGAACGCATCGATCGCATCGTGCGGGCGTTGCAGTTGATCGATGTAGATCGCGGCGAGCTCGCGCAGCAATTGCGGCCGCTCGGCTTCAGGCGCGGCGGTACCGAGCCGTGGATCGGTGCGCTCTTCGAGAGAGGCTGCGAGCTCGACCCAACGACCCTCGGCGCGATAGAGCTCTTCGAGCCGGGCACGCGCGACCGGTTCGCTCGGCAACATGCCGAGGATCCGCCGCAGCTGGGCCTCGGCATCGCGCGGCTTCTTCTGCTCGGTCCGGATCGTCGCGACCTCCATCAGGAGATCGACGGCAGCGGCCGCGGTGTCGGCGTCCTCCGCCATACCTTCATAGAGGTCGGCGAGCCGATCCCACGCGCGGTGCTCCTGCGCGATCCGGTGCAGTCGAGCGCGGACCTCGGCGTCCCCATCCGGGGTTCGGCGCGCCTGTGCGAACGCACGCGCGAGCGCATCGAACGCACGGGTGATGTCTTTCCCGCCGGTCTCCCAGACCTCGGAAGCGCGGTACAGCCAGCGCAGCCGTGCCGTCGAATCTGGGGCGGGCATGCCTTCATAGGTCACCGCGAGCTCTTCCCATGGCGACTCGAAGGCGCGATTGGGCAGCGTCGGTAGCGGCGCGCGTCGTACCACCGCCTGGGCCTTGCGTGGTGCAGGCGGTGGCCGGGTGTTCGAGGCTCGGATCGTCGGGGGCCGCGGTGGCGGTTTGGGCGGACCTTTCGAACCAGCTGGCAGCCGAGGTGGCACCATCATTCCGCGGAGGTCGGATGGCGACAGCGTCATCGTCTGGTTTTCAACGTCGAACGTCCGTGGCTTCTTAGCGTCGGTAGCGACCTCGATCTCGTTGAGATCGAGCGGTTGCGTCGAGTCGCCGACCGACAACGTCGAGAGGCTGAGGTCAGCGTCGACTAATGGCTCGGTGCCATGGCGATGTGGAATCTTTGACCGGTTCGGGCTCGCACGGGTCGCGGCGGCAACCGCTTCGGCGATCGCGGCCTCGGACTGCACGGCGGCGTGCGGTGGTTCGGCGTGGGGCGTCTTGTCGGCCTCTCGATACTTGCCGATCACGCGGGCGAGCCGCCAGACGTGGGAGGTGGTGTCGACGTCGTCGGGCTGGAGCATCAGCGCGATCAGATGAGCACGAAATGCTCGCGGCGCGTCCTTGAGCTGATCCTCGATGACCTGGGCCTTGCGGCGCAGCAGCTCGACTCGACGCGCGGAGCTCCCGGCACGTTCGATCAGCGCGTTGTCGGCGGCGACCACGTCATTCCATGCGCGCGCCTTCGGGGCGAGTCGGAGCAGCGCCTCGCGGGTCGGCTCGTGTTCCGGCGCCCACGAGAACGCGGCGAGGACATCGGCGACTGCGCCCTTGGGGTCGTTGATCCGCTCCTCGAGGATCCGCGCGCGACGCAGGTACAGCTCGACGCGTTCGTTCGGAGTCGCGGCAGCGAGCGCGACCTCATAGCCATCTTGTAGCGTCTTCCACGAGGTGCGCTGATCGAGCTCACCAGCGAGCCGATCGAGCTCGGCGAGGATCTCGGCGTCGCGCGGCGTGACCGCGAGGGCCTCGGCGAGCACGGTGACCGCGCGGGGCTTGTCGCCGATCTTGCGCTCGCACAGCGTCGCGAGCTCGCGGGACAGCGCGACGAACCGCTCGGGTTGGCCTGGGACCCCCTCGACGCCAGCTGCGATCAACCGCTTGCGCTCGTCGGCGAGCACGTCGCCGAGCTCTCGCCACAGGCCGTAGGCCTCGCCAGCACGGCGCACGTCGTTGAGCGTGTTGTCGTCGGGGGCCTCTTCATGCGCGCGCCGCCACCACCGGAACGCGCCCTTCGGATCGCCGAGCTTGTCCGCGATCGCGGCGGCGATTCGCTGAACCAGTCCCCGGCGTTGGTTCGCGGTCTCGCTCGGATCCGCGGTTGAATCGGCAGGCGTGAGCGCGAGCAGCCGCTCGAGCATCACGACGTACTCTTTCCACTTCTGAAGCCGCGCGAGCAGGTCTGCAGAAGCGGTCAGCGCTTCGACTTGGTTCGGATCGAGCTCGAGGACGCGCTTGAACGCTTGAAGCGCGCGCGTCGGATTGTTTAGTCGGTCGCGGCAGATCATACCGATCTCGAGGCCGCGGGCGAGCTTGCGCGCCGGCTCGGGCGATAGATACATCTCGCGTTCGGCGATCCGCACGGCCGAATCGAAGTCGCCGCGTGCCTCGTGCAACCGGCGCAGCGCGGTGTGGGCGTCGAGGTGGTTCGCGTTGAGCTCGCGGATCAAGTGGTCGAGCACCTTGATCGCATCGCCTGGCGCGCCGAGCTTGGACTCGAGAATATCGGCGCGTTCCATCGCCGCCTGGCACGCGCGTTCGCTATCTCCCTCGACGACCAGCGTCGAGAACGACGTGACCTGGATCCCGAGCACGTCAGCGAGCTCGCGCCACTTCGAGGCCGCGCGATACAGCCGGGTCAGCGCTTCCAGTGCGGTACGGTTGCGCGGCGTCAGCTCGAGCACGCGGTGCCATGCTTTGATCGCCCGCGCGCCGTCGTTAAGTCGTACGTCGAGCACGTTGGCATAGCGCTCGAGCTCGAGCCCGCGCAGCGCGGCTTCCGGGGTGCCGCGATTGGGTAGCGGTCGCCCCCCGTCGACGCGCTCGAGGACCTGTGCCAGCTCGGCCCAGCGCTCGTTGCGCTCGTACAGCGCGGCCAGCGCCGCCAGCGCGTCTGGATCCGACGGTGACGCGCGTAGCGTCTGCTCCCACCGGTCGAGCGCGGCGACATCGTCCTCGCGCGCGCTTGCGAGCTTGGCCAGTCGCTTGAGCAGCTTCGCGCGCTCCGCCGGTGAGGTGGAGGCCGCAGCGTGATACTCGAGCGTCTGCTCGAGCCGGGCGTCATTGGCCTTCTCGAGCACGCGCTCCATGCGTTCGAGCGCGTCGCGGTCGCCACTGAGTAGCTCGAGCACGCCACGGCATGCGTAGACCACGCCATCGACGTCCGCGAGGCGGGTTTCATAGAGCTGCGCGAGGCGGCGCAACTGGGTCAATCGCTCGGCGCGCTTGGCCACCGGCCATTCCTTGGCGGCATCCTTGGCCTTGCCAGCGCGCGCCATCGTGTCGGCGAGCCGCCGCTCGTCGAGATCGAGCATGCGCCGCAGCGTACGGGCGAGCCCCGCATCGTCGCCCTCGCGTTCGTAGAGCTCGGACACTGCCTTGAGGGTCGCGTCGTCGTCGGGGGCCTCGGCGAGGATCTGCTCGTACAGCTCGATCGCTCGGCGCGGCTCGATCTGGCGCTCGCGATAGGTCTGCGCCATTTTCTTCAGCAGGTGGATCCGGTGGGTCGGGCTCGGCGCGGTGGCGACCTCGTGCTCGAGGCTGGTCACCAGCTGCTCCCACATCTTCGAACGCGCGGACAGCCGCCGCATCGCTTCGGCGACCTTCGGGCTTCCCGGTTCGAGCTCACCGATCCGCTGCCACGCATCGATCGCGCGCGGGATATCTCCGAGCCGCAGCTCGGCAAGCTGCGCGATCTCCTCGAGCCGGCGAACCAGCTCGTCGGGATGCTCGTTGGCTTGGCGCGCGTTGTCGAGCGCGAACTCGTTGAGCTCGATCAGCCCGCGCCAGTCGCGGCGCTCGCGGAAGTGATCGATGTAGCGCGCGATCGCCTCGTCGTGCATCGGGTCGACCTGGAGCGCCTGGTGCAGCAACTCGGCGGCGCGGTCGCGATCGCCCATGTGCTCGCGAGCGATCGTCGCGAGCTCGAGGATCTCGGCGATCAGCACGTCGGATGGCGTGTCGGGGTTTTGCCCCATCGCGTTGATCTCGGCCTCCATCAGCCGCGACATGCCTTCCCAGTCCTGATCCTCGCGAAGCAGCTCGCGAAGCTCGCGCGCCGGCTTGCTGCCGGGCTGCTCGTAGGCGACGAGATCTGTAAGTACTTCGATCAGCGCGGCGCGGTCGGCGAGCTGGTTACGGTAAAGCGCAGCGCGGCGACGCAACACATCGGCACGCTCGCCCGGATCGGTGACCACGGCGCTGCGATGGCGAAGCGCGCGATCGAGCTCTTGCCACTGGGCGGTCTCCGCGAGCGCTTGTTGCAACGCCTCCGAGCTGCCCTTCGAGTACGGATCGACGCCGACGGCGCGGCGCAGATAGTTGATGCCGGTGGCATCGTCTCTGGTGGCCATTCGCCGCCGGCCCAGCTCGACGAACAACTCACCTGCCTTGCCGCGGTTCTTGCCGTCGCGGAACTCGGGGGTCGCGTAGACCTCGGCGAGCTTCTCGGCGACCTCGAGCGACGACGGATCGAGCTTCGCGGCGTCCTCGAGATGGGTCGCCGCCGCGTCGAAGTCGCGATGCTTGATCGCCAATCGTCCGAGCTCGAGCCGGATCGCCGCCTTGCGGGCGGCGACCTGCGGCTGATTCGCGCTCTGGCGATCCGAGCCGAGCACGTCGAGCTCGGCCTGATAGAGCTTGGCGACCATCGCTTCGTCACCGAGCGAAGCGTACAGGCTGCGCGCAGCCTCGAGCGATTCGGTGCGCTGCGGCTCGAGCTTCCAGGCCTGCTGCCAGTGCCACAGCGCGCGGTCGACGCGGCCGAGATGATCGTTCCACAACATGGCCGCTCGGCGATGATGCGCAGCTCGCCGCTGGATGATCTCCGGCTTGCGTTTGGATGCGTCGCGCTTGGCGAGCTCGGTCAGGCCGTGTTCGATGATCTCGACAGCGGTGGCGGGATCGTTCGGTTCGACGAGCTCGAGCAGCTTGTCGGAGGCGCGCTCGTTCATCGGATCGAGCTCGAGCGCCATGCGCAGGTACTCGATGGCGGTGTCGGTCTCTCCGAGCACCAACATGCTCTCGCCAGCTTCGGACCAGGCATCGGCTGCACGGATCGGATCGCGTTCATGCTGAGCCCAGGTCGCGCACAGCTCTGCGAGCAGCTCGCCGCGGCCAGCGTCGCGAAGCTCCTGTCGTAGCTCGGCGAAACCTTTGGCTTCCGGTTGTTGCCGGAACACCACCACCCGAGCTTCGAGCGGATCGACCGTGGCAGATGGAGCGGTGTCTTCGGACATCCCCAGTCGCCGAGGAGCGTATCACGGTGTGGGCCGGCGAACGCGTAACCGGCCGCCCTTACAGCGAGGCCCCAGATCCGCCGCGTGTGTCGTTCAATGTTGGTATCGATCCTCACCCCACGCGTGGGCCACGCGATACAAACTGCGGACGATGAGGCTGTTGTTTGTGGTCCTTACGGTCGCCGTTGGCTGTTACCGGCCCACCGTGAACGAGGGGACCCCGTGTTCGAGCGACGAAGAGTGCCCGAGCGCGCTGCGTTGCTACGACAACCAGTGCAGACGCGCTCCGGGCGGCGGTGGCGGCGGTGATGCCATGGTCATGCCCGACGCTGCGGAGCCGCTGATCGACGCTCAGGTCGGGTGCCTATGCACCGATGCCGAGAACATCGCGTGCGATGGCAATCCGGCAACGACGTGCGCTGCCGGGTGCATCACCGAAGGAGATGCGGCGCGATGCCGCGAGGTGATTCCGAGCAACAATGCTCCGCGCGACGTCTCGATGGTCTCGGATCACATCACGATCGACGCGCCGAGCACGTTCAACACCGATACCGGTGAGGTGAGCGGCAGCGTGACGCGGGCGGCGGGGGAAGGGTTGGGGTCGGGGATCGTCTTCACGTTGACGACGTCGCAGGGTGCGCAGCTGGGAGTGTTCATCATGGACAAGCTCACCGTCGCTGCCACCGGCTCGATCGAGCTGATCGGCTCGCGCAGCGCGGTGTTCATCGTCGCAACTACGGCGACGATCGCGGGCGACGTCGATGGCTCGGCAGGGTGCGTTGGCGACGTGAGCTGCGCAGGTCCCGGTGGTGGCGCTGGCGCTGCGTACAACGTCACGGCGGGTGGCTGCGGCCCGGGCGATGGCGGCCTTCGCAATGCATTAGATGATGGTGATTCCGGCGGCGGCGGTGGAGCTGGCGGCCTGGCCGGGAAACCGGGCGGCTCGTCGGGACCATTGGCCGCCGGAACCGGCGGTGTTGCGTGTGTCGCGCCAGCGCTCGAGCCTCTGTTCGGTGGTAGCGGCGGCGGCGGTGGTGGTCCTGGGGATACGGGCGCGACGCTGCGCGGCGGCGGTGGTGGCGGTGCATTGCAGATCACCGCGTTCGAGAAACTCATCGTCAGCGGCACCATCAACATGGGTGGCGCTGGCGGGTCAGGTGGCGTGCGGGCATCCGCCGAGAGCAACGCGGCAGCGGGTTCGGGCGGTGGCGGTGGCGGCAGTGTGCTGCTCGAGGCACCCGAGGTCGAGGTCACCGGCATTGTGGCGGCCAACGGTGGCGCGGGTGGTGGCGGTGGCTCACCCGTGGGGAGCGGCGCAGCGGGTGGCAACGCGATGGTGAGCGGCTCGCAGGCGGTGGGCGGAAATCCCGCCGGCTTCGGTGGCAACTCCAAGGGCGGCAATGGAGGCGCACTCGCAGGTGTCGCGACGAAAGCCACCGACGTCGCCGATGAAGACGATGATGGCGGCGGTGGTGGCGGTGGCGCGGGAACGATCTACATCCGCTCGCGTACGTCGAAGTTATCGGGGACGATCAGCCCGGCACATGGCAGCGGCATGGTGAACGTCCAGTAGCCATGCTGCTACGCGAGACGTTCCCTGCCGGTCCGCTGCAGTGCAATTGCACGATCCTGGCGTGCGGCGACACCAAAGATGCCGTCGTGATCGACCCAGGCGGCGAGCTGGAGCGGATCGCCGAGATCGTCGCGCAATACGATCTGACCGTACGCGCGATCATTCACACCCACGCCCACCTCGATCACATCTTCGGCACCCGCGAGGTCAAGCAGAGCCACGGGGGAGCCATCTGCCTGCATCGAGGGGACGGGTTTCTCTACGATGGGATCGGCATGCAGGCGGCGATGTTTGGGTGGACCGTGGCGCCGTCACTGCCGGTCGATCGCTGGATCGATCATGGTGAGCGAATCGCGATGGGCAAGCGCGAGCTCTCGGTGATCCACACCCCCGGTCATACGCCTGGTTCGGTGTGTTTCGAGATCGATGATCCAGACTCCGGGCGAGTGTTGTTCGCAGGTGACACGCTATTCCGGGGCTCCGTCGGGCGAACCGATCTGCCGGGCGGCGATGGTCGCCAGCTGGCGACCTCGATCCGCGAGCGCCTCTACACACGTGATCTCGACACCCTGGTGATCCCAGGACACGGTCCGAACACGCGGCTCGGCGACGAAGCGATCGGCAATCCATTCGTACGGTCGAAATAAGCGCGACGCGCCAGGAGATCAAGCTTCGTGGTCGCCGCTATCGACCAACGCGTACGGCCACGCTTCGAGCGTGCTCGCGAGCAGCGGACCGGGCGTCGGGTTGGTCGTTGGTGCTTCGCGCGACATCGGAGGAATGATCGGCGGAATTGTTTGGGTGCGTGGGCGGGCTGGCGGAGCAGGGAGCTCCACACCGCAGCGCGCGAGCACGAACTCGACCGCACGGACGCGCTCCTGCATCGACACGCTCTCGATCGGCAGATAGCTGATCCGATGCTGTTCGAGCATCAGCTTGACCATGCCATCGATGCGGAGCACCGAATCCCACGACACTCCGGCGCGAACGCCGTCCTCGCGCAGCAGCGATTGATGCGGCCGCAGGAAGAACACGATGCCTTCGCTCACCCAGCGCATGTAATCGCGGAACCGCTGGTCGTTCATCATCGCCGCCGCGTTCGTGGTGTGCTCGGCGACATACGCGAGGTTGTCGAACGCGCGGTCCGACACGAACCGGCCGTGATGCAGCTTCTCGACCGCGACCTGCCGCGCAAACACACGCTCCTGATACTCGGCCACCAGGTCCATGTCCGTGCGCAGCGTATCGAGCGCGGTCTCCATTTCGGCGAGCACTGCGCGCGCGACCTCGCTGATCATCGGCAGCCCGTAGCGCCGGCTGACGTAGCGGCACAGCGTGGTCTTGCCGGTGGCGTGGCTACCTACGAAATAGATCCGCATCGCCGATCCTGATAGCGGATCGGTCTGACAGGTCGTTCCGACGCCGCGCATGTCGTGACTACGCCTAGTGATCGACCGTACGCGGTACGGTACTTCATGGCCGACGCCGAACATGCTGCTCAGCTCGCTGCACTCATTCAGCGGATCGAAGCACTCGAGGCATCGAATGCGAACCTTCGCGAGGAGCTCGAGCGCGTGCGGGTCACCCAGCGGAGCCCGATGCATGCCACCGGGCGCTGCCCCGCGTGTGGAAGTGGCTCGTTGTTCCATTTCGTACGGGTTCAAGAGGAAGGGCACATGGACCAACGCCGTGACCTGAGTCTCCAGATCCAGAGCCTCGGCTGGCGGGGTTACGCGAAGCGTGCGCCACTCGAAGCCTTCGCCTGCCGCACGTGTCGATCTGTGGAATGGCGCGCGGCGAACCTGGATAACGTCACCGGTGATGGCAAGGAGGTGATCGCGATCGAGACCCAAGACGTGTCGCCGACCGCTGGTCCGTATCGCTGATGCAGAACAGGGGCAGAATCGATCGCTGTTGAACCGTCGAAATCGCGACGATCGCCTGTTGTTCGTCTCTTCTCTCCGAATCGATTTCATCGAAATCGTCCGACGGAACGTGCGCATCAAGGCTAGGGCTGTGGGCGGGCGGCCAAGGAGCCCTGTGAGCTGCGCATTGGCAGTTCGCTTCGGCACGTTGGTGCGTGGCTTCTGTGCCGGTCACAGGGCGTGCCAGCCGTCCACAGCCTGCACGCGTTCTCGCCCAATTTTTTAGCGTTCGACTCCAACGAGCCATCGGCATCGAGGCTGCTACTGCATCGGTCCCGGGCATTCGAATAGACCGATCTCTCCAAACCGTTTCCACTCCGACGTGAGCAATCGCGTCATGGGCGTGGATACAGGCAACGGAACGTAGCCCGCGGGGATCTCGAATCGGGGCGCACGCGCCCAGCCCTTGAACGAGATCCCACTCGAATACGGATCGATCGAGGCCTTCATCGTGGTCGTGTTGAACAGATCTTCACGATGCCGGCGCCAGTTGTTCAGGACGTATGCCAGCGCATTGCGCGCCTGACGAGGGGTGATGATCTGTGTCGCGTGGTATCGCGCTTCAAACACCTTGTCTGCGTACCGCGTCTCACTCTGGATCGCGCGTGCACACCGGATCGCGAAGCTCTGCATGCCTCGCGTGAGCGCTCGCTTGTTCGCGGCTTCGACGATGAGATGGATGTGATTGCTCTGAATCGAAACGTGAACGATCCGAAACTCCGGTCGACCGAGATAATGGCCGAGTAGTCGGCGGATCAGCCGGTACATGCGGCCACGACGAAGTCGTCCCACGCCGGACTTCACGCGGAGCACGACGTGCACCGGATGACGCGGTGACAACGCCGGCCGTGCACGATGCGGAACGCAACCGCGGCGCTGCGACTTCTTCCGACCGGTACCGATGCGCGCGCCACCCCAGGTGCCCTTCTTCGTCGAGGATGTGGTCGTCATCTTGAAAAGGGCAATAACATGGAGGTCTGACATTTTTATCCCTCGCGATGCGATGCCGCAGACGAACGGACCGGGCGAGAACGCGTGCGGGGCTGTGGACGGGCGGCACGCCCTGTGACCTGCGAAATAGCGACGACGCAGGTTCGAAGCAACCGGCCATACGCAGCTCACAGGACTCTTCGGCCGCCCGCCCACAGACCGAGCCTTGGCGCGCGGGCTTCGTCGGACGATTTCGATGAAATCGATCGGAGAAGACGGAGACGAGACGAGACGAGAGGAGAGGAGACGAGACGAGACGAGACGAGACGAGACGAGACGAGACGAGACGAGACGAGACGAGACGAGACGAGACCGCGCGGCGCCGTCAGACGCGTGCTACGTGCGGCGCGAAGCGGCGGCGATCGAAGCGATGATCGGCGCCAGAACGTCGCGGTCGAGCTGATCCTGGCGAGCGGCTGCGAACCGCTGGACGGCGTCGTTGAGCTCGGCGAGCTGCTGTTCGACACGGTCGAGCTGGCCGCGTTCGTGGAGCTCGCTGCGTAGCTTGTCGCAGACGTAGTGAATGCATCGCGCGGGGCGATGGCTGACGTCGAGCGAGCAGCCACGCTCTCCGCGAAATGCGCAACCAGCGTGAGCATCGGTACCGGCTGGCGGGATCAGGTCGTGAGTCCGGGTGCCGGCGTGGGCGAGCGCGGCAAGCTCGGTGTCGTCGAACACGGTGGCTGTCACGCCAGAGCAGCAATCTCCGCCGCTGTAGCCACCCCGTGGCCACGGCGCACCTGCCGCACACGAGCTGCACGACACGACCGCCCGCAGCTCTGCGGCGACCGCGAGCTTGCGAGCGCGGACATCGTCGGAGAGCTCGCGCTGCTCATCATCGATCTCGCGAGCAAGCTCGTGGCGCAGGCGGTCGTGCAACGTGATCAGCTCGGCGGCCCGCGATCGAGGCTGCCGGGCTTTGATCAGAAGGCGCTCGATCGCGACGAACACCCCTGCAACCTAGCAGCTTAGCGGCTGCGGCGGCGCCGGCGCAGCGCGCCGACGATGAACGGCAACATCGCGCCGCCCAGGCCACCACCTGCTGCAGCGCAGCCGCCGGTCACGCTGGCACCACCGCCGTCATTGCCGAAGTCGCCTGGATTGTCGCCGCCGCCATTGCCATCGCCATCGCCGTCGCCGTCGCCGTCGCCGTCGCCGTCGCCGTCGCCGTCGCCGCTGCCACTGCCTTCGCCAGGACCGGTGTCCGGTGGAGGCAAGCACTGACCTTCGCAGCGCTCGAGCGCACCGATGTCGACGCCGGCTCCCTGCGGCCGGGGATTCCCCGCGAGGTCGAGTGCTGGCGCGTCCGTCATTACGCCGTGGTCGATCGCGGGTGAAGCCGCGAGCAGCGTGTAGTCGCCCATCGCAGGGTTGGTGAACAACTGCGCTTGGGTCGCCGCCATCGACGAGCTGTCGCCACCGGTCATCGTCTTCCATTGCGCGAGCGTCACTTCATCTTCAGCGAGCGTGAACTTGCCGGTCACCGCGTTGTTGTCCGATACGAATCCGCTGAGGCACGTCGAGCAGATGTCCACCGCGCCGCGGCTGCCGAGATGCAGCAGGATGTTGTTGCGCAGCGTATTTCCGGTCGAGCCGTCCTGGATGTTGACGGCCCAACGGCCGTTCGACGCCATCACGATGGTGTTGTTGATCACGAGGTTGCCAGTCGACGGCGCGCCACCGTCGATCATGTAGAGCGACACGCCCGACGCGTGGTTGTCGAACAGCAGGTTGTTGCGAATGATTGCGTTCTGCACGCCGTCGCCGTTGATGCCCGAGCCGCCAGCGGCGCCGTTGCCATAGATGATGTTGCCTTCGACGATCGCATCGGAGATCACGCCGTCGCCGCCGGTCGAGATGTCGCCGTTCATGTGGATGCCGTTGGCGTTGTTGCCCCACGACTTGTTGTTGCGGATCACCGGGCGATCTCCGCTGTTCGAGACGTAGATGCCGTGCTCCGCGCCCGAGCGTGAGGTCTCGTTGTTCTCGATCAATAGATCATCGCAGAACCCGGTGAAGATGCCCCACCTGCCGTTCTGATCGGCGCGCACGCCTCGGATCGTCACGTGCTCGCAGGTCACCGCGCGAATGCCCGCGCGCGTCGTGCCGGTGATCGTGAGGCCTTCGATCCGGACGTAGGACGCACCTTCGAGGTTGATGCCGTCCGTGGTCTCGGAGTTATTGCTGGTGATCCGCGCGTCGCCGTCCGCCTTGAACACGATCTCGGCGCCGGCGGTGCCGCTGGTCTCGAGTTGGAAGCCCTGGTAATCGCCGGCGTGGATGATCACGGTGTCGCCAGGACCGACTTCATCCGCCGCATGTTGCAACGTCGCCCATGGCGCCGCCTCCGTCCCCGCTGCGCTGTTAGATCCGGTCGTCGCGACATGGAACGTCTCGGCGTACGAGATGCTCGATGCCATCGCGACCACGATGGTGGTCACAGAAAGCCTCATCATTGCCCGCCATCGTACGCATCGATCGCATGCCCGATCCAGTCGAGGCGGCGAACACGTACTAACGATTTTCCGACGAGGAGTACCTCGTCCTACGTGTGCGCCGAACGGTCACGCGAGCGAGAAAATCTCGATCGCACCGTCGAAGATCGCGTGATCGATCGCGACGTACAGCGTGCCGCCGGTTACCGAAATCTCCCAGCGATTGTTGCGGTCGAGCGTGCGAGCGATCGCATTGATAAGTTCGGCAGGAATTGCGCGGATCACGATCTCGTTGGCGCGATGAACGCGGCGCTCGGCGATCGACTCGACCAACTGCGGGAGGTTCTTCCATCCATACACCGCGACGCGCGGAGCGAGCTTGGTCGCCTTGTGCAAGCGATCCGGTGATGGCGACCCGACCTCGATCCATGCGAGCAAGTCGCCGCGCAGATCGCGTTGGATGATCGCGGGGAGCTCGTCATCCGACAGGCCTCCTGGAGAGAACTCGACGCCATCTGCATGTTCGAGCGAACGCGCGAGCAGCCGTGCGACCAGATAGCGTTCGCTCTCCGAGGGATGCTGAGGCACCCGCCAATCGAGTTGCTCGTAGACGTTGCGATCGGAATCGGCGAGCGCGATCTCGAACCGTCGCAGCGTCGCCGGCAGTGCCATCGCTGGATCCTACCGCGACATCGTCCGCGGTCGGGACAGACGGAGTCAGTTCGGGATGTCGTACGGTTCGAAGCGACCGTGATCGAGCGTCTTGTCGGTGAACGGTCGTCCGGTCATATCGAACTGGGTCTCCATCGGGAGGTCGGGCGAAAACGTCCAGCTGTCGATCTCGCCGGGGGTGTACTGGTAGCGTTCCGTGATGATGCTCTGTGGCCAGTGTTGGCGAACTACCGCAATTCGACCGAGCTGGTCGTAGAGGACCTCGAAGCGACCATTGTTGGTTCCGATCGAGTCCTTCAGCCGTCCGTCGTCGGTATAGCTAAACACGTAGGTGGAGGTGATCGTCGATGCGTCCATCCAGGTCGCTCGGCCGAGTCGGTCGTCTTGGTCGTACTCTACTGCAGCGGACTGAATCATCGTGCCGTCGATCCAATAGGTCTTCGCATATCGACCATCCCCATCGTATTCGTAGCGTCGCGTGGTCGTTTGCGTCGGTGCGCCCGAGCTGAACGTCGTCCTCATCGCGATCTCGTTGACTTGATCGGGATGATCCAGCTCGTACGTCAGCGTGAGGTCGTCGACACGCACGCCCGCGACCTCGTAGCGCTCGCGAACGATCCGGCCGTTCGCATAAGTAATCCACCCGGTCTCTTGGTCACCATCAGCATCGGTGAACACGATGCCGTCGATGCCGTCGACGCCGTACATGAAGCGCACCGATCCATTGGGTTCGCCGTTGAACGAGAACGTGATCAAGCTCAGCTGCGAGCCGGTGTAATGCACGTCTTGGGTCTCTACGGTCGTCGTCGTCTGGTTGTCGATGGTTCGCTCGGTCGTTCGCTCGATCTGCGCGACCATGGCGGAAGATCGGTACAGCTCGTGGTCGCCCGCGCATGCTGCGACTGCGGCGAAGCTGCTGGCGAGCACGGCGGTGGACAATACGGAGGACAGCGTCGAGGAAACCAGCGTCATTGGATTGGCCTTGTGTGGTCGACGCGTTCAGCAACCGGCATGCCAGTGGTGCATTGCGTGACGATCGGATGGCCGTGGCGGCAACTCGAGGTCATCCCACGCAGTGAGCGGCGGGCGAGCGGTTCCGACACACTCCGAGTGACTACGCGTTCACAGCGCGCCGTAATCGCGTGGTTCCAGCTGGCCTCTGCATCGCGTGCAACTCAAAGTTGACCAGCACCGGCGTTGTGCACGACAACGTCGATCTCGAAAGGAGCGACGATGCCCTCGAATACCCAGACCAGTATCAAGAAGCGACCTGCGGTGGTTGCGAGCAAGCAAGTTGCTCGTCCGGCGGACCCGACCGTGGCTCCTACCCATGATCAGATTGCTGCGCGAGCGTACGCGCTGTTCATCAACCGCGGTTGCGTTCACGGCCACGACTCGGAGGATTGGCTGACCGCTGAAGCCGAGCTCAAAGCGCAGTCGTAACGACGCGCGCCGCGGTTTCCCAAAAAAATAGAGGCCCCTATGGAGGCCTCCATCGATCGATGATCGACTAGTCGCTACTGACAGGTCGCCGAGCAGTACGACTGACCACAGCTCGAGAACGCGTCGAAGTCAGCCTTTCCACCTGGCCAGTTGTTGGCACAAGCTGTCTGGCACTCGGCCGTCGAGCACGCGACCGCGCAATCGTAGTAGTAGCCACACGGGCTGTCGGTCAGGCACTTCTGGGTCTGGCTGCAGCATGATGTCACCAGGCAGGTCTCGCATGCATCCTGCGGCGTGACGCCGGGGCAAACGTCGCCACCACCGCCACCACCGCCACCACCGCCACCGCCGCCGCCGCCGCCGCCACCGCCGCCGCCGCCGCCACCCGCGGCGCGTGGGATGTCAGTGGGAATGTCGAACGAACCGTGGTGGAACACCGGCTGGTCGAACGACGCGCCGGCGAGATCGAACTGTCCCGACATCGGTACCGAGGGCGCGAACGTCCAACCGTCGACCGTGCCGCTTGCGTAGGTGTAGCGGAACGTCGTCGTGCCGCTGCTCGTCAGTAGCCGAACCTCCGAGATTCGCCCCTCCGCGTCGTACACGACGTCGTAGCGATCGTTGGTGGTGTCGGTGACCTCTTGCAGGCGCTGCTCGGGCGAATACGCAAACGTGTACGTTGCGACGTGCGTGGCGCCGTTGAACGTCGAGCTGCGATCGAGCAGACCGGTCGTGGTGTAGCGGAGCTCGGTCGACTGGGTGTCTTCGCCCTGGATTCGCAATACCCGGGTGTTGCGTGCTTCGGCGTCGTACTCGAATCGCTGAAGGTTCGAGAGTGGCGCTTGACCGGGATAGGTCGTGGTCGTCGCGACCTCGCTCGCCAAGTCATTGTGAGTCGCGTCGTAGATCACGTTCGATTCTTGGACGTAGACCCCGGCGACCTCATAGCGCTGGCGAACGAGGTGGCCGTCCTTGTAGGTCAGTTGGGTGATGCCGCGATCGCCTTCCTTGTCCGAGTATTCGATCCGCTCGATGCCCTCGGAGCCGTAGCTGAAGATCGCGGTCCCGTTGGGCGTACCGTTGAGAAACTTCGACACCTTGCTGAGGTGAGATCCGTCATAGGTGAAGGTAGCCCGCTCGACCGTCGTCGAAGTGCCTTGCTGGGTCGTTACCTCTACCTCGGCGACCTTCGCTGCCAACCGACCGGTGGCAGCATCCTCCCCGCATCCCGTCGCCGTGGCAGCGAGCCCGGTGAACGCGGTCAAACACACAAACGATTTCCAGAAGTCGATTCGTAGCTGACGGTCAATCATGAGAGCCTCGTTATTCCAGGGTGGTTCGGGCGGTCGCATCAGCAACCGCTGTGCCCGAGCTCTGCGCCCCTCGACGAATCGGCTGATTCCTCGGAATACCGTTGGTTGCCGCGACGCAGCGTGACTCTGAATCCTGCCGTTCACACCGGGTGATCGCGTGCGTTCACGAGTCTCGTGACTTCGCTACGATCACGAATCAGCTTCCGGTGTCGTCGGCGATGGCCCGTTCCGAAAGCCGAGAGGCCTCCCGGAGGAAACGAGCCGCGGACTAGCCCGCGACGGGCCGCACGTAGACACTGACGTGGTTGGTGCAGCTCGGGCAGCTGAACCGCAACACGAGCAACTCGCCGCCCTCATAGGCGACGCGGTCGTCATCGAGTGGCTGCATCGGAGCGCGGCAGCTGGGGCAGTGGCGGCGGGCGCGCAAGCTGGCGATCGCTTTGGGGGCAGCCGAGATCGCCGTCGAGGCCGCATGGCCGGCGGGATAGCTCGCGAGGGTTGGTGGTTTAGCCTCGGGCAGTTGGTTGTCACGTCGCGCGGGTAGCAAGCCCCAGCGCTTGTCCGCCCAGCGACCGAGCGCGACGGTCGCTAGCACGATCGCGATCGTTCCGAGCACGGTCCACATCACGGGTTGACCAGATCGCGTGTCACGCTCGCCGGGTCGGCGCATCCGCACAGCGCCATCGCGAGATCGAGCTCGCGGCGCAGCGTCGCCAGCGCGGCGAACGCGCCTTCACGGCCCGCTGCGGCGAGCCCCCACAGCACGGGGCGCCCGAGCAACACCGCGCGAGCGCCGAGCGCGAGCGCTTTGATCACGTCGGTGCCGCGGCGAACGCCACCATCGACGTAGACCTCGGCACGACCGGCGACGGCCTCTGCGATTCGCGGCAACGCATCGATCGTCGCCGGGGCCGCATCGAGCTGGCGGCCGCCGTGATTCGATACGACGATACCCGCCGCGCCGCGTTCGACCGCGCGCACGGCGTCGTCGGGGCGAACGACGCCTTTGACAACGATCGGTAGATCGGAGATCGAGCGCAACCAATCGATCACATCCCAGCTCAACGCGGGATCGAGCAGATCCGCAACATACGCGGCGAGCGCCGAGTCGTTGGAGGATGCCGGTAAGTGGCCGTAGCCGGACGCGTGCACGTTTTCGATCCGCAGCCCGGCGGGCAGCGCGAACCGATTGCGAACGTCACGCTCGCGCCGGCCGATCAGCGGTGCATCGACGGTGACGACCAGCGCGCGGCACCCGGCTGCTTGGACCCGCCGCACCAGGGCTTCGGTCGCGCCGCGATCCTTGTAGATGTAGAGCTGGAACCACACCGGCCCGGTCGCCGCGGCGACGACGTCTTCAACCGCGGTGTTGGATAGCGTCGACAGCACGAACAACGTGCCGGCGTCTCCAGCGGCGCGGACCGCGGCGAGCTCGCCATCGTCGCACGCGAGCCGATGGAACGCGGTGGGTGCGACGGCGATGGGCATCGCGATCGGGTGGCCCAACATGGTCGTCTCGAGCCGGCGTTGTGAGACGTCGACCAACACGCGGTAGAACAGCGTGATTCGATCATAGGCGTCTTGGTTGCGCCGAACGCAGCGCTCGTCATCTGCGCCCGACGAATAGTAATCCCATGCGAGTTGCGGTAGCCGCGCTTTGGCGAGCGCCTCGAGCTCGTGCAGGTTGAGCAACTCCACAGCGCATCGTTACCACACGGCGCTCGCCTAGCGCGCCCGCGGTTAGTACCTCGCCACAGAGGATCTGACGGGTTGATCGCGCCGATCCATCGCCGATCGCTTCGTTGCGCTCGCTGGCGTTACCGCTAGTAGCGCTGCGCTCGCGCGCCTCGCCCTCGGCGCGCCTCGACGCCCTCAACCCATCATCTCCTCTGTGTCGAGGTACTAGCTCGACGGCTCGCTATGGAGCTCGGTGGTGACCTCGGCGGATAGCGTCTCGCCTCCGCCGCCGACGAAGATCACGCCGCTCGTCGGCGTGGCGTCTTGGTAGTTGCGACCGACCGCGAGCCGAACGTGATTGGTCTGCGTCAGCGTCCCGTGGGTCGGATCGAAGCCCTTCCATCCGATCTGCGGGAGGTACAGCTGCAGCCACGCGTGGGATTCCTCGGCCGTACGCGGACCGTCGGGCTTGGGCCCGGTGTAGAAGTAGCCGCAGACATAGCGCGCCGGCACGCCGAGCAGCCGCGCGAGGCAGATCATCAAATTGGTGAAGTCCTGACACACGCCGCGCCGCGAGGTGTAGACGTCCCACGCGGTGGTCGCGAGGTTGGTGGTGCCTTGCTGATACGCAAACTCGCGATGGATCGTGCGGTTGATGTCGAGCAGCGTCTCGAGCAAGTCATAGTCGTTGCGGGTCACGAACGTCATCGCGTATTCAGCGAGCTCGACCAGCTGCGATTCGGGCAACTCGTAGGGCAAGAGATACGGATCGAGGATCTGGCGCTGCCACGGCATCCACACCAGCGGGATCGTCGAGCGTACCCGCAGCGGCTGACTGCTCAGCGGATCGACGTCGAGCACTTCGACGACGCTCCGCGATTCGATCACGAGCTCCGAGAAAGCCGTGTCGATCGCGAGCCGGCTGACTCGATTGCCGAACACATCCTCGTAGTCGCGGCGCTGCGCAGGCACCGAGATCGTGAGCTCGTGCGAGCGAACGTTCTGCAACGGATCGTGCACCGGCGTGAGCCGCAACACGTGGGTCGAGCGCTCGACCGGTTTTGCGTACTTGTAGACGGTCCGGTGTACGACGTCGAACACCTTGGGCTCGGCGCGGGCAGGACGCGTTGGTTGTCGCGGTGGCTCGATCGTGCCGCTCGCCGCTCGCTCGACGAGCACCGCGCCCTGGCGCACGACGATCAGATGTCCGGCAGGCAACTGGCGCCAGCTCAGCGCAGTCGTGGCATCGCCATCGCGCGGCTCGAGCTGATCGCTGCATACGATCACGCCCTTGCGACTCTTCGCGCCGCGCCGCGTGAGATCGATGTCGAGATCGTTGTCGCCGATCGCGATCCGCTCGTACGGCGGGCTGAGCATGCCGAGCCACAACGGATCACCAGAGCGATCTGCGTAGGCCAGCAGGTCGCGCCCGTCGGTGAGGCACATCGTCATCCCGCCGGCGTCGTCCATCGCGAGCAGCCACTCGCTCAGCACGTCGAGGTCGACGTCGGCGAGGCTCCGCCAACCGCGCTCGCAAAATCGGTTCAGCAGCGCGCAGAAGATCTGCTCGGTGTCGGTCGACCCGACCGGTTCGAAGGGTCCGGGTACCTCAGCGGGTTTGCGATCGAGACTTGCCGCGTGGCCGATCAGCCAGTCGCGTCGGCCCCAGGTTCGCGAGAACGGCTGCGTATTCGCATCCGATAGCGCGCCCCACGTCGCGTGGCGGATGTGCAGTACGAACAGGCTCGACGCGACCTGCTCCCACGCGAGCGCTAGTTGGCTGCGGATCGATGCCTGCGGCGGAGCCGGCTCCTTGAGGATCGCCGCCGAGGGCTCACCCGCCGGGTAATAGCCGAGGCCCCAGCCGTCGGGGAGCGTGCGGTCGGGGTTCAGGCAATGCAGCGAGAATGACGGAGCGAGCTCCCCTTCGAACGACATCGCCAGGAGATTGGGCATCGGCTCGACGGCAACGATACCTCATGGCGGCTAGCGCGACCCGCTCGCACGCGCCAGAAACCAGGGCCTATGCGCTGCCGAAACCGCTGCGCGAGATCGCAGGTACCGGGAGACCATCCCAGATGATCGGTTGGGTCTCGAGCGTCGCAGCCTTCGGAGCCTTGGCGGGCTTGGCTGGTTTCGGCAAGAACTCGATCACCAGCTTGGAGACCTCGGCGGGCGCTTCGAGCTGCGGCGAGTGGCTCGCCTTGTCGATCACCTTGTCCAGCGAGCCAGGAATCTGCTTGTAGTTGGTCATCCCGTCGAGCGGGATCACCGCATCGTTCTTGCCATAGATGATGAGCGTCGGCGCCTTGATGCCGGCCACCTTCTTGGTGATGTCGAACGACTTCATCGATTCGAGCTGACCCTTCCAGATCGCCGGGCCCCAGGTCTCGGCGCCCGCCATCGCAGCCTTGACGGTGGCAGCGTCGACGTTGAGCTTGCCGGTCTTCGACTTCTGGAACGCGCCCTCGACGACGGCCTTCTTGCCTTCGGGCGTGGTCTGCGCACCAGCGAACCAGTCGTAGGCTTCCTTCGGAAGCTTGGCGAGGCCGAACGTCGCGAGGGGATCGATGAGCACGAGCGCCTCGACACGTTCGGGATGCGCCAACGCGTACGACGCCGCGATGCCACCCCCGAGCGAATGACCGATCAGCGTGAACTTGTCGAGGCCCTTGGCCTTCGCGAACTCCTCGATGTCAGCGACCGACTGTTCGATCGAATAGCCGGACTCGGTCACCGTCGACTTGCCGGCGCCGCGGAGATCGATTGCGATGACGCGGTACTGTTTGGCCGGAATCTTCTTGATCAGCGCGGACCACGTGGCGTGGGTGCTCGCGAATCCGTGCACCATGAGCACGGTGTGAGGACCCTTGCCCTCCTCGCGGTAGTGCATCGTGAAGTTGCCGAGCTTGAGGTCGGCTTCGCCCGCGAACGCCGTGGGCGCGGCGATCACCAGAGCAGCGATCAATAGGAGCGGCTTGATCCAAGGCTTCATAACGGGCGGACTCTAGACGAGAACGCCGCGAATCGCATCGATTTTTGCGCCGACGCGGCCGAGTTTTTTCTCAACGAAACTCGTCGGATAGCGATTGCATCGATCCTGTTACGAGTGCACCGCGCAGCGCGCGATCACAGGACGCCCGAACGCGTGGACCTGGTCGCGATTGCGCGCAATGATTGGGTCTCGTGCTCCCCGATTCGCTCGACGAGGTGGAGATCCGCCACGGCACCAAGATCGGTCGGTTCGTCGTGATCGGCGAGCTCGGCGCGGGCGCGATGGGCGTGGTGTATGCGGGGCATGATCGCGAGCTCGATCGCCAGGTCGCGCTCAAGGTGTTGCGCGGCGGCGCCGCCACCGAACAGGACCGGCTGCGCGTGTTGCGCGAGGGCCAGGCGATGGCCCGCGTCACCCACCCGAACGTGATCACCGTCTACGAGGTCGGCACCGAGGGCAGCGTGGTATTTCTCGCGCAGGAGCTGCTCGATGGCGGCGCACTCTCGGGATGGCTCGCGCAGCGCCGCAGTCAGGACGAGATCATCGACAAGTTCGTGCTCGCCGGCCGAGGGCTCGCAGCCGCGCATGCAGCGTCACTCGTGCATCGTGATTTCAAGCCCGACAACGTGCTGCTCGGCAAAGACGGTCGGGTGTGCGTGTCCGATTTCGGTCTCGCGCGTGCGATCGGCGCATCGCTCGAACCGCCGCGTTCGGATTCGCCCTCCGAAGCTGCGGCGACCGTCATCAATCCGATGAGCCCGCTCACCCGCACCGGGGCAGTGATGGGCACGCCGATGTACATGGCGCCCGAGCAGCACCTCGGCGAGCGCGCCGACGAGCGCTCCGATCAATTCAGCTTCTGCGTCGCGCTGTATCAGGCGCTGTACGGCGAGCTGCCGTTCGCTGGCAAGACCTCGGTCGCGCTGGCCGACGCCGTGATCCACGGCCGGCTGCAACCGACGCCGCGTGGCCGAAACGTGCCGGCGCGGATTCGCAAGGTGTTGCTGCGCGGGCTCAGCGTCGACCCCGCGGATCGTTATCCATCGATCGATGCGTTGCTCGCCGAGCTGACCCGAAAGCCACGCCGGGTGTTCTCGCGCGTCATGTTGATCGCGGGTGTGCTGGTGTTGATCGCGGGCGCAGTCGTCGGTGGCTACCTGCTGCGGCCGGCGTCGTCGAGCGCCACCGCCGAGAAATCCAAGCGGTCTGCGCCGGTGGCGGTCGACGTCAAGAACCTCACCAACGATCGCGACATCGCCTGGCTGTCGAAGGCGATGGAGCGAGGTCAGCTCGACGATGCGCTCGAGAAGTACGACATGGCCGCGGCGCTCAAGCTGCAGGCGGGAGAGCCAGCGCAGGCGTCGATCGCGGCGTCGGCAGGAGCGTTTGCGATGGTGCTGCGCGGCCGGCTCGGTGAGGCGCAGAGCCACTTGCGCGATGCGGCCAAGCACAAAGGCACGGACGCCGTTGCGGCCGCGTACATCGATATGGCGACCGCGGCGATGTCGCTTGCGCGCGGCAACCTGCGGGATGCCCTCGATCGCGCACAGCGCTGTGCGCGCGCGTTCGCCGATCCGGTGCCGGCCCTCTCGGCGATGTGCCTGCAGTTGCAAGGCGAGGCCGCCACCGAGCTCGGCACGACCGATGCGGCACGAGCGGCATTTCGCGACGGGCTGGCGGTCGCCAAGGCTGCTAACAGCGAGGAGCGCACGGCCACCCTCGAGCTCGCGCTCGCGCAGCTCGATCTCGACGCCGGCGATTACGAGCGCGTGGCGACGCAAGCCGCTGCGGTCCAGGCGAGCACGGGTGAGCGCGGCGCGGTGATTCCCGAGGCGACGGCGTGGGTCGTGCTCGCGCGTGCGCGGCTCGAACAGGCCGAGTCGCAGAAGGCGCTCGAGGCGCTCGGCCAGGTCAAGCCGGCCACGTTGCAGTCGTTCTGGATCCACATCATGCACAAGGTGGTGCTCGGTCAGACCGAGGCCACGCTCGGCGACCCGGGCGGGCTCGACAAGATCGAAGCCGCGCGGAACGAGGCCGATCGCGCCGGGTTCATCGGCCTCGCGCTCGAGGCCCGGCTCGCGCGGGTAACCGTCCAGTTGACCAACAGTGCCGAGGGTGCCCAGGACGAGCTGACCGCGTTGATCGCCGACGCCAAGGCACGAGGCTTCGCGCGGATCGCCCAGCGCGCCGAGACGATCACGCAGCGCTAGCCCGGTCATGCGACCTTCCGTTCCGAGCCTCGTCGTGGGTAACGTAGCTTCGTGACGAATCAGCGGATCGGGCTTTGGTTGATGGTGATCGCGAAGCTGGTCGCGGTGCTGCTGATGTTCACGTTCTTCACGGGAGCGAAGGTGATCGAGACGCCTGCGCTGAATCCGGGTGAGTTTCCGCGGCGGTTCTTTCAAGGCCTCAGCTGGGCGCATCTCGTCGTCACGATCGCGCTGTGTACCGGCGCGATCTTCGCCGCGGTCGGTGCTGCGCGAGGTCAAACGCGCTGGTGGGTGCTCGTAGCGCTGGGGATTGCGGGCGACAAAGCGGGCACGCTTGCGCCGTGGCTGCTGTCGCTCGTCGAGATCGAGGTCTCGCCATTCAGCCCGTTGCCCGAGATGGGGTCCCTCGTGTGCTTGGTCGTCGCAGCGCTGGCCTTCGCAAAGGCCGCGAGCGGCGGCGCGACGCATCGGCTGGCGATCTGGAGCTTCATCGGGTGGGTCGCGCTGCACGTCGTCACCGTCATCGTCTATGCGGTGATCCGGACCGAACCGTGGCGGCCGATCGAATGGCTGAACACCGTGCAACGCGTGATCACGTTCGAAACGCTCGCGCTCTGGTCGTTCATCACCATCGACATGTTGGGCGCGTTCTCACGACCTTCGAATGGCTTGCCGATCGCTTCGATCCGCGGATTGCCGGCCACCTCCGTGCGAACGGCGGCCTGGAAGGTCGCCGCCGCGGTCAGCTTCGCACTCTGCTTGTTTGGTGTGGCGGGCGCTGCGTTCGGACTGTGGATCACGAATCAACGCTCCACGACCGAACCCGCGTACGACGTGTTCCTGTTTGGTGGGTTCGTGTTCGTCACCGGCACACTCGGGCTCGCATGCACTCGAAGGGCAGATCCAGGTCGAGATCACGAGGCCGGGACGACGGAGTGACGAATTCAGATCGATTTCTCACGACCACAGACCTATGCTGCTGGCCATGGCGGATTGCCAGCTGTGCGGCACCAACCATCCGGATGACGTTGCGGTGTGCCCGCAAGCGCGCACGGGGCAGCAACTCGGCGGCAAGTACGTGATCGGCCCGCTGCTTGGCGTCGGCGGCATCGCGGCGGTGTACGCCGCGGAGCATCCGATGCTTCGCCGGGAGATCGCGGTGAAGATCCTGCACGAGCGATTCGCCAAAGATGCCGAGCTTTCGGCGAGGTTCGTGCGCGAGGCGCGCGAGACCGCCGCACTAGGACACCCGGCGTTCGTGCACGTCCACGACGCAGGAACCACCGATGATGGTTGTCCGTTCATCGAGATGGATCGGCTCGAGGGCAGCGAGTTGTTCGGGTTGCGCAGAAAGCTCGGCCCGCTGCCGCACGAGCGCGTGATCGCGATCGCGATCCAAGTGCTCGATGCGGCGGCAGCGCTTCACGCGCGCGGCGTGATCCATCGCGACATCAAGACACAGAACATCTACGTGCTACCGAGCGACGGCACGGGCGAGCGGATCAAGTTGCTCGACCTGGGGTTCGCGAAGGTCGAGGACGAGATGAAGCTGACGTCCAAGGACCACATCCTCGGAACGCCGTTCTATATCAGCCCCGAGCAGTATCTCGATCCCACGGCGGTCGATGCGCGCGCCGACATCTTCTCGGTCGGCATCGTGATGTTCGAGACACTTACCGGCGATTGGCCCTATACCTGGAAGACCAAGCGAGACCTGCTGAGCAAGGTGATGAAGGGCGAGCTCGAGCGCCATCCGATCACCCGTCGCCCGGAGGTGCCCGCGTGGGTCGATGCAATCGTGGCAAAGGCGTTGGCGCACAAGCGTGAGGACCGGTTCGAGTCAGCGCTGGAGATGAAAGCCGCCCTCGAGCGCGGCGCGCCGCCGGAAAAATCCGGGTTGTTGAAGCGGATGTTCGGGTAACCGCGTCGCAGCACGCGTGGGTCCGCGTCATCGGGAGCGAACTACCGGCGACATCCGTAGAACCGGTTGATCGCCGTCGAATGACCATCGTGCAGGAGTCAACCGCCTCCCCCGCTGTAACACCGAGGCCCCGTAGGGCCGGCCATCCCGCGCTCGGACTCGTGTTGGCGTTCGTCGCGCTGGTATCGCTGTCATCGCTGGCGCGATCGCTCATCAGCGGCCCATCGCCCGAGCCAATGCCGGATGGCTTTTGGACCGTGTTCGCGACGAGTGCGGTTGCGTACGCGGCGCAGCTTGCCGCGGGCTGTGCGCTCGCGTGGCAGATGCCCAGCGCGCGATGGTGGGTGACTGCGTTCGTCGTCGCGATCGTCGCCATGGCCGTCGCGGAGCTGAGCAATGCCACCAGCGCGTTGCGCGGCGTGCAGGCCATCATCGAAGCGGTTGGCGTGCTCGCGTTGGTGGTGGTCGTTCCGCGCGTGGCGCCAGCGCGCCCGCATCGTCCGCGCTGCGAAGGTAGCGCGATGTTGACGATCCTCGGTGCGTCGGGGCTGCTCACGTTCATCGTGGCGAAGCTGATCATCGCCCACAAGCTCGGCGGAGCCCTGATGACTGAATGGTTGTGGATCGAGCTGCTCGCGGCCGGTCCTGTGTGGATCATCGCGATCTGCGCGGGATGGGCACTCCGCGTCGGTACCGCGACTCGCGCTCGCCGCGCGCTGAAGGTCTACTACTTCGCCGCGATGGCGATCGGGATTGCGATCATGGCGCTGACGATCGCCGCGATGCCTCTCGAACCGGACATGGTTGTCCCGGTCGTCGGTTACCTGATCGCCGCGCTTGGAGTTCCGTTGCTGATCTACCTGCACGTGATCCGCGACGTACAGACGGAGCTGCCGCGAAATCGTTCGGGTGCGATGATCCCGGCCTGGGTGGGCTTAGCGCTCGTGCCGTTTCTCGCGGCGCGGGTGCCGTCCGCGTTCGCCGGCGAGCTCGGTGCATCCTTGCGATGGGTCGCAGTGGCCATCGTGATCACCGCGATCGCAAACGCGTTTGCCGGGATCCACTTGCTCAAGCATCGCGTTCCGACGCTCGCGACGATGCTCGCGAGCACTGCGTCGATGACGACCATCGTCGTGGCCGTGATCGCGCTCGTGAGTGGTGAGCTTCCGCGCACGGCGATCCCACTGGATGCACTTTCAGGACTCTGCGTAGCGAATGCGATCGTGGTGTGGCGATGGATCACGCGTCGCGACGATGACGCGAGCGATCCACTCGAAGCGGTGTTCGAGTAACGAGCCCGATGACCGAGCGATTTCGCGCACCGCTCCCGTCGTAAATCTTTCGAAGCGAACGTCGTTACGTTCGGCGCGCGGCTTTGCGGCCACGCCCGATCGGCTAGCCTGCGCGCATGAGCAATTACATCGACGGATTCATCATTCCCGTAAAGACCAGCCGCAAGCAGGAGTACATCGAGGGGGCGGCGAAGATGTCGAAGCGCTACCTCGAGTGGGGTGCGACCAGCGTCATCGAATGCTGGGGCGACGACGTCCCCAACGGCAAGGTCACTGACTTCAAGCGCGCGGTCGCGGCCGAGCCCGACGAGACCGTCGTGTTCTCGTACGTCGTGTGGCCTTCGAAGGAGGCGCGCGACGCTGGCCAGAAGAAGATGCACGACGATCCCGAGATGGCGAAGGAGATGGCGTCCGGCAAGGACATGCCGTTCAACATGCAGCGGATGATCTTCGGCGGGTTCGCCGCGGTCGTCGAGACCGGCGCGCGCAAGTAGGCGCAGCGCCCTGAAGACCGTCGCGAACGCCGCTGTGATCTGGCGGTGGTTCGCGCCGCCATCGCGCGTTCCACCTGACGAGCCGCTCGACCGGGTGTTCGCCTAGCTGTTCACGCCGCTCCGAGCAGCTCGCTGCCGAGCGTTCCGCAGATCGCGTGAACCTCGTCGACTACATGGGTCAGCAGGTCATGCACGGCGGTGCCGGGCAGCGGCTCGTTGCGGCGCGCGGTCACCCAGGTGTCGAGCACGCGAAGTCGCTCGAGCGCGATGCCGCCGGGCAGCGCGTGCTGATCGGGCGGTCGAATGCCGCACAGCCGGTCGTAGGCCGAGTGCACGCAATACGCGATCGATCGAGGGAACGCGGGTTCGGAGATCAGAAACCGCGCGACGCCCTCGGAGCTGACGCGGCCGGCAGCGCGCTTCAAGTAGGCTTCACCGCCGGACAGCGCGCGCAACAGCGAAAGCCACAACGCGGTCTCGACGACTTCGTGACGGTGCTTCAGATTCGTGAACGCGTGATGATGGACGTCGAGCGTGCGCGCGGTCTGGTTGACGCGCTCGAGCAGCACGCCGAGCCAGATAAAATCGAGCGGTTCGTCGTGGAGCATCGTCGAGCGCAGTAGGCCGAGCGTGAGCTGGGTGCCACGGCGAGCGTAGTGATAGAACGCGTCGCGATGTTGCGCGAATGCGACCGGCGCAGTCGACCCGCGCATCCACAGATGGAGCTCGTTGGCTGCCTCCCACGCCTCGAGCGAGAGCACCTCGCGGATCGAGCGCGCATTCCAGCGCAGCCCGCCGATCGACCGCGCGAGCGATACGCCGTTGTCCTCGTCCCACACCATGAATCGCTGCACCACCTCGCCATCGCCCCATACAGCGTGGTCGTCGTCTCCATTTGCGACCCGCGCGCGAAACGCGTCCTCCTCGCCGGACACCACGATGATCGGTCGCCAGACTTGCGCCGCCGGCAGCTCGGCGTCGAGCGCGAGCGAGACCGACGCCGCCAGCATGCGGGTGGTCGCTTCGGCGCGCTCGAGATAGCGGCCGAACCAGAAGCAGTGATCGGCGACGCGCGAGATCACACGGACTCCTTCATCACCCAGGTGTCCTTGCTGCCGCCGCCCTGCGAGGAGTTGACGACGTAGCTGCCACGGGTCAGCGCGACTCGCGTCAGGCCACCGGGCAATACCCATGGACCTTCGCGCGAGGTCAGGATGTACGGCCTCAGATCGACTCGGCGTGGCTCGACCGCACCGCGCTCGGCGATCCAGGTCGGACAGCTCGAGAGCTCGACGCGATGCTGCGCGATGTAGCGACGCGGCTCGGCAATGATCCGGCGCCGGAACTCGTCGCGCTCTTCCGCGGTCGACTGCGGTCCCATCAGCATGCCGTAGCCGCCGGCCTCATCGACGGATTTGACCACGAGCTCGTCGAGGTGTTCGAGCACGTACTTGCGATCGTCATCGAACAGGCACACGTAGGTCGGCACTTGATCGAGGATCGGTTGCTCACCGAGGTAGTGCTCGATCATCTTCGGGACGAACGGATACACCGCCTTGTCGTCCGCGACCCCGTTGCCCGGTGCGTTCGCGAGCGCGACGTTGCCCGCGGCATATGCGCGCATCAGCCCGGGCACGCCGAGCACGCTGTCGGAACGAAACACCTCGGGATCGAGGAACGCCTCGTCGGTGCGGCGATAGATCACGTCGATCCGGCGCGGTCCGCGCGTGGTCCGGCAATACACCTTGTCGCCGTCGACGAACAGATCGGGCGCCTGGACCAGCTCGAGTCCCATCGTGCGGGCGAGAAACGTGTGCTCGAAGTACGCCGAGTTGTACGGACCCGGGGTCAGCACCACGGCGTTTGCGTCGTCGACGGGTGACACCGAGCGCAGCGCCTCGGCGAGGCGGGTCGGATAGTGATCGACGCGGTGAACCCGCGCGGCATCGAGCACGCGAGGGAACAACCGCTTCGAGATCAATCGATTCTCGACGACGTACGACACACCCGACGGCGTTCGCAGGTTGTCTTCGAGCACGCGCCACGTGCCACCCGGATCGCGGATCAGATCGACGCCCGAGATGTGGATTCGCACGCCGCCGGGCGGTTTGAGACCGCGGAGCATCGGCCGATAGCCAGCGGCACCGAGCACCATCTCGGCAGGGATGACGTTCGCGGCGAGGATGGTCTGATCGCCATAGATATCGTCGAGGAATGCACCCAGCGCGCGGAGTCGCTGCTGCAGGCCGCGCTCGAGCTGCCGAAAGTCCGCGGCGGCGATCAACCGGGGCAACAGGCAGAACGGAAAGATCTTCTCGGTTCCGCGCGCATCGCCGTAGACCGAAAACGTCACGCCTTGTTGGAGCAGCGCGGTCTCGGCGAGCTGTTGTGCCTGCAGCAGCTCGTCGGTGCGCATCTTGTCGAGCAGGGCTGCTACGCGCGAGAACGCTGCGCGTGCCGCCGCGTTCTCGAACATCTCGTCATAGGTGCCAGGGAGCGCCGGGTAGCTGGCGAACAGACCGCCGGAGCTCTGCGATTGCGACTGTGACTGTGACTGGGACTGGGACCCGCCTTGCACCGGGTTGAATCGTAGCTGCGATCGCGCGGCGAATGTTCGATCTCGGCTCTGCGAACGCGGCTCGGGCACTAACCTTGCACTCCCTGATTTCGCACCAGTCGAGGACGCCTCCATGATCAGAAAGCTCCCCTCGGGGAAATTTCGGCTGTACTCGCGCAAGAAGAATCCCAAGACCGGTAAGCGGCGCAACCTCGGGACATTCGGATCCCGTGCGGCGGCCGAGAAACATGAACGTGCCGTGCAGTTCTTCAAGCGTGGTAGCCGTCCCCGGACACGGTGACGACTCGCGGTCGTCAGTGTGACCGATACATCGTCGTGGCCCCGCGATTTTGCTGCTGCGGCGCCGATGACCGCGTGTATATGGTCCGCCCGTGCCGCTCAGCGCGCGTGTTCGTCATTGGTTCGATTGCTCCGTGCGCGAGATCTGCGCATCGTGGCCGAGCTCGCAGGCGTGTGCATCCTGGCGCTCGTATTCCTGAACATCGGGCGCGAGGTCAGCGGGCTCGACACCGACGAGTTCGACAAGTCGATCCTGCTGGCGCTGCGCCACACCCCCGATGATCCACGCGGTGGCGTTGGGTTCGAGGGCGCGATGATGCACCTATCGGCGCTCGGGTCCGGCGCGGTGACCTCGTTGATCGTGTTGATCGCCACCCTGTATTTCGCGCTCGCCGGGCGCTGGCGCTATGCGGTGCTGATGGTCGCGTGCGCGGTCGGAACGCTGATCGCGATGGAGCTGCTCAAGGGGTTCTACGATCGGCCGCGCCCGACGGTGGTGACCCACATCGATCCGCCCGGCGGATTGTCGTTCCCTAGCGGCCATTCGATGATCTCGGCCGCGCTGTATCTCACCCTTGGCGTGTTGATCGCACGGACCCAGCCGCGCCGCCGACTGCGCGTGTTCGTCGTGGTAACCGCGGCGGCGATCGCGGTGATGGTCGGAGTCACCCGGCTCTACCTCGGAGTTCACTATCCAACCGACGTGCTCGCGGGGTGGACCGCCGGCATTACGTGGGCGCTGATCTGTGGGATCGTGGTGCGCCGGCTCGGGCGTGAGGGCGTCGCGGGGATTCCCACGCAGCCCGACGATTAGTCAGCGGGAACCGACCTTCACGATCCCGTGTACGGCTGCCGGATATCGACGGTGAACGGCTGATGCTGAACCCAGTGTTCGCGTGCAGCTACGTCGCCATCGTGCATCGTGATCACGATGCGTTCATTGCGGCGTTCGAGTGCGTCGGTGGCGTCGCGTGGGAGTCCGTCATAGGGACCGCCAGCGGCTCGCCAGCCCCACAGCTCGATCCGCTGGCTGCGGCCACTCCATGACCACTCGATCACCAGTGGATCGGTTGCGGGCATGCCCGGATGAAGGCCGAGCGAGGGTTGAAACACGCGGCGCCGAACCCCCACCGCGCGCACACCGCCGCCGAGCGATCGCAGATGCGCCCAACGGCTAGCGATCGCGACACGATCGGGACCGGGACCGTCGATCGAGAGCTCGATGCGCTGTGTCGACGCATCGACCAGCCGCGCGCCGGATCGCTCTTGCGACGCGACGTCGCCGATCAGCGGCCAGAACTCGAGCGCCGGGCGAATCATCAATGTTGCGTCGCCCAGCCGACACGCGATGCCCGATGATCGCCACGCGTCGAGCTCGTGGCGGAGCTGCGCGGGAACTCCCACGCCGTGCTCGTCGAGGTCCCCGAGCACGTGCCGCAGGTCGTGCGACAGCGCGCTCGGCAACGCGAATTGATCATGGAGCTCGTCGTGCCAGTCGATGAGCGGCGCGCGATAGTGCGAGACGATCAGCCGGGCGACGATCGAACGCAGCAGCACCGCGAGTGCGGCGAGCATGGTCGGTCGCTCCGGCATGCGGACGGCGCGCAGCTCGATGATCCCCATTCGCCCATGGCGCACGCCGTGACGGACGAGATGGGGGTTCCAGAGCTTCTCGACGTTGACCTCGGCACGATGCGAGTTGCCCGAGCAATCGACGAGCAACGAGCCGAGCCCCAGCCACAGCTGTTCGGGCGCGAGCTCGCCACGATCAGCGAGCCGTTCCAACCAGCCGAGCGTGACTTCGAGCTCGTCCCGACGCTCGCGCGTGCCTTCGTCTGGCCGCGGGCCTTGCGATGCCGAGCCGACACATTCGCTCGCGAACCAATACGACAGCGACGGATGGTTGTTGAGGTAGCGGAGCAGCGCTGGCAACACGTGCGGATAACGAACAAACGGGCTAGCCGCCGGCTGCGATCCTCCGAGAGAGATCTGGCCACCCCCGCCAGAATCGGCGATGTCGCCGTTGTAACGATGGCGAACCGCAGCGAGCCCTGCGGAGCTCGCAGCGTCCCACACCCGGTGTGCCTGACGAGCGAACTCCAGCGCGCTCGCGCACGGCGCCATGTTCACCTCGACGACGCCGGGGTCGGGTGTGACCGTAAGCCAATGATCGCCATCGAGCTCGATCGGCGGCGCGACGGGTGGTGCGTCCACCGCCGTGCGCTCGCCAGCACCGCTGCCGGTCCCGCGCCAGCGCACCCCGAACGCGAACCGTGGCGCCGGCTCCTCGGGAAACTGCCGGCCGAGCACTCGGCTCACCGACGCGCCCGGCAGTTGATCGGCCAATGCGGTCGCCAGCGCGTGCGCGCGGTGCAATTTGTCGTCACCCTCGGGACGCGTGGTCCACGCTGGCTCCATCGAGTCGGCGCGGGTGAACGTCGGCTCGGCGCCGATCCAAACCTCGACGCCGCGGCGAGCGAGCAGCTCATCATGCAGCGCAAACGATGCCTCGAGATCGATGAACGCCATGGTGCTACGCCCAATCCTCGGCTCGAGGTACGGGAGCTCCGGCGTCGGCGCGGCGCAGATCGAGCGTGTAGGGGTGATGTGGATCTGGTGATATCGATCGTAGGCGCGGTGATGCGCTGGGGCCTTCGATCGTGAATCGCTGAGCGCGGCGAGCGGCGGCTTCGACGCGGGTCAGCGGCGGCGCATCGAACGCACGACCTTCGGGGTGCCACACGTGATAGCCGGCGGCTGCCACGCCACGCTTCGCCCAGGTATCGACCACCTCGATCCGCACCGGATGGTGAATCCCGAGGTGAGGCTGGAGCGCGTGTAGCGGGCACCACGCGCGAAACCGAACGCCAGCGACGCGGACATCGCGACCTCCGGCACGGCGCAGCGGAACCGCCACGCCATTCACCGAGACCGCATAGCGTTCTTCGTCGAGCCCGAACGTTCGCAGCTCGATCCGCTCCATCGACGAATCGACGTAACGCGAGGTGCCGGTGGCCGTGACCTCCTCGCCGAGCACATGCCAGGGCTCGATCGCGTTGCGAACCTCGATCGCGGCATCGCCGACCTGCAGCGTCCCGACGATCGGACAGCGCAGCTCGACGAACGGCCGAAACGCAGCGACGGGCAGGGCAATCCCATGGCGGGCCAGATGGCCGAGTACGTCTTCGAAGTCGCGCCACATCCAGTACCCGAGCAAGAACTTGTCGTGCAGCTCGCCGCCCCACCGCACGAGCGGATGGTGGTACGGCGCTGCAGCGAACGAGGCGAGCATCGCGCGCACGAGCACCACTTGCGCAGCTGCCATTCGGGGATGCGGCGGCATCTCGAACGCGCGCAGCTCGACGAGCCCTTGCCGGCCGTGTGGCGTTTGCGGATCCAACAGCTTGTCGATCGAGATCTCGGCGCGGTGGGTCGAGCCCGCGACGTCGACGAGCAGATGGCGCAACAGGGCGTCGATCTGCCATGCCGGCGGCGACGCGAACAGCCGCGGAAGCGCCAGCTCGAGCTCGTCGAGGGCGTCATGGCGGGCCTCATCGACGCGCGGCGCTTGCGAGGTCGGCCCGACGAACATGCCGGTCATCGCGTACGACAGCGCCGGGTGGTGCTGGATGAAGGTGATCAAGCTCGCGAGTAGATCGGGCCGCTGTAACCATGGCGATCGATCGGGCGTCGGTCCGCCGATCGTGACGTGGTTGCCGCCGCCGGAACCGACCGCGCGCCCGTCGAGCAAGTAGCGTTCCGCCGTCAATCCGCACGACAGCGCAGCATCGAACACCTCGGCGTGCAATGCGGCAGAGGCACGACCGCTCGCTTGCGGCGAGACGTTGACCTCGACGACCCCTGGATCCGGTGTTACCGAGAATCGCAGCCGCTCGGGGGCTGGTGGCGGTGGATAACCCTCGAGGTGGATCTGGTGCCCGGTGATCTGCCGCGCGCGATCGATCGAGTCGATCAACTGACAGTGCTGATCGAACGTCGCGACCGGCGGCACGAATACCCAGAGCTGGCCATCGCGTGGTTCGATGGCCAGCGCGGTGCGGACTCCGAGCTGAGGGGCCGCGCTGTCGATCGGTGAATCTGCCGCGCGCATCCATTGCTGCTCACGCGATAGCTCGCGCCGTGGATCCTCGACGGTGGCGGCGGGCCAGCTCGGCGATGGCCCACCCGGACCGAGCGCCGCCAGCGGTAGTCGCAGCCCGATCGGGCTCGTGCCCGGTACGAGAAACAGCTGAGCTCGACGGAACGTCCACCGCTCGCTACGCCAATTGCCGCGATCGCAGATCAGCGGCATCACCCAGCCGACCACCGACCCGACGCCGCGATCGATGATCGCGGCGAGCCGGCGGCGCTCCTCGGGATCGTCGAGTCCGGCGGTCCGAGGATCGATCTCGATCGGGAGCTGGGCCTCGACGCGCAGCAGCTGCCACGGATCTTCGTACGCAGGGTGAAGCGCCCCGGCGATTCCCAGCGCATTCGCGATCGCTTCGCCGACCTCTCGGGCCGACGTCGTGGTGCCGGCATCAGGCAGCGTACGGGGCGGCCACAACACCCGGGTGTCGCGGTGGCCGATCACGTCGAGGGCCCACCGCGGCAGGCTCTCTCCGGGATAGTGCTTTCCCATGCGATGCAGCACGAATCCGCCGGGCGCCAGTCGATCGCGGAGCTGCGCTGCGAGCTGGCGGCCGCGCTGCCACTTGTCGTCGCCGAGCGCGCCGGTTTGCCACTCGGGTCGCGATTGGCCGTCGCGCGCCGTGAAGGTTGGCTCGCCGCCGATCCATACCTCGAGTCCCGCGGCGGCGAGCGAGGCGTCGGCGCGATCGCTCGCCGCGAGCAGTTCGCTCCATACCGCCTCGGGATAGGGAGCCGTCGGCCGCACCTCGTGACCCAGGCGCGCGATCGTCGTCGAAAATGTCACCTCCGCGACGCTGTCACTGGTGCCGGTGAGCGGTGCCGCGCTGGCTGGGGACGCGGTCGCGGCGAGCGGGATGTGGCCCTCGCCGCACAACAGACCGCTCGTGGCGTCGAACCCGATCCATCCGGCGCCCGGAACGTACGCCTCGGCCCAGGCATGGAGGTCGACCACGTCGCGGGTCACGCCCTTGGGTTCGTTCGGGATCATTCCTTCGTCGGCGAGCTGAACGAGATACCCGGACACGAACCGCCCGGCGATCCCGCGCGCGCGCAGCAGCGACACCAGGAGCACGGCGACATCGCGACAGCTGCCCCGGCCGTTGGTCACGGTTTCCTCCGGTGTCCATACCCCCGGCTCGTCGCGGATCACATACGAGATCTGGTCGCGGATCGCCGCGTTCAGTTTGACCAGCACCTCGATGGTGGCGCCGCTCCACGGTACCGATTTCAGCAGCTCCGTCGCGTTGCGGCCGATTCGATACGCCGGATCGCTGGTGTCCAGAAACGGCGCGAGCTCACCCGACAGGCCGTCGGGATAGCTGAACGGCATCTGCTTGACCCGGTCATCGACGAGGAAGTCGAATGGGTTGACCGGACGAACGTCGACGGCGAGCTCGACGCCGATGTCGAGTGTCTCGACGCGTTGCCCTGCCTTGAACGTGACACGCGCCAATCGATTGCCGTGTGGGTCGCGCTGCCAGTGCAGACGATGCTCGGGTTCGATCGTCAGCTTGTAGCTGTCGATCTTGGCGCGTGCGTGATCGGCTGGACACAGCCGGAGTACCTGCGGGCCGAGCAGGGCAGGCACCTGATAGGCATACTTGCTGCGGTGCTGGATCAAGACGCGCACGGCGCCGCTGTTCATACCGCTTGGGCTCAGCCGGCGGGAGAGCGGCTGGCGCCGATCGCGGTGGCTTGCTCGAAAGTCGCTATGCGGCCGCGACTCAACGTACCCTAGCGTCACATTCGTCAGGAGGGCCCGATGCGTAGGACTGTGATCGCGACGGTATTGGCAGTGTCGGTGCTCGGCGGCTCGGCAGCCGGATGCTTCAAGACTCAGATCAAGACCGGCAAGACCGCGTCAGCAGTTTCGCAATCTCAGAAGCAGTGGTTCGCTCTTGGCGTGCTCAACGTGTCGAGCACCGCGGGAGAGGATTGCGCGCATGGACTTGCGGACGCCGAAAGCTCCGTTGGAGCCACGGATCTGCTCGTGCATCTCGCCGGTGCAGTTGTCGGGGGAGTCGTGGGTGCCTTTGTCTGCCCGATCGACGACACCAGCAATAGCGACAAGGCGGTGTTCGGCGCGTGCTTGGCGGGAACATCCTCGGTGGGCGCGATGCTGGTCGGCTCGCGAACCGTGGACTATCACTGCGCGGAGTGACGCAGCTTTGAGACGCCGTTGCGCTCCGGTGCGCCTAGTGCCAATCGCTGGTGGTCGGCGAGCGTGCAGCGGTTCTGCACGACCTTGATCCCCGCGGCTTCGAGTGCCTGCGCGGCATCGTTGTTGGTGATGCCGAGCTGAAACCACACCACGCGGGGCGGCGGTTTCATCGCGAGGATGTCCTCGAGATGTTCGGGGATCACCTCTCCCCGTCGAAACACGTCGACGAGATCGATCGGTTCTGCGATCTCCGCCAATGTCGCCCTTACGGGCTCGCCAAACAACGTTTCGCCGACCAGCTCGGGGTTGACCCCGAGAATCCGATAGCCTTCATCATAGAGATACTCGGGTACGTAGTACGCGGGCTTCTGTGGCTCGCTGTGAATTCCGAGCACGGCTACCGTTGGTGACGACTTCAGGATGTTCCTGACTTCATCGATCGTGGGCATGCACGACCATAGCGCGCACCCGCGCGCCACGGCATTCGTTGCATGCAGACCGTGAGGCATGTGCCGAGGGCTGTGACGGGACGCCTCATCACCGCGCGGTTGCGTCACGTCTCACGATAGACGGTCTATACGCTTCGTTGCATAGTGCTGCCCACATGCGTGGCTTGATCGTTGTTTTGGCCGTCCTTGGCTGCGGGAGTCACACGAGCGAACCTGCGAGCAGCAGCGCTGGGTCTTCAGCCACACCGGCGACGGCTCACCCCGCTCCGGTCTCGGCTCCCGCGGCTCCCGCCGGCTCCGGAGCTCATGGGGGTGGCGACTCGACAACCACGACAGCTCCGGCGGCGAGCTCGACCGATGGTTACGACTTTACCGAGGTGGGTCGCGCGCTGTTCGCGGTCGGCGCGTGCGGCGGACCGATTCCGCCCGAATACGATCAAGCTACCGTCGAGAACCACTGCCGTCAGGTGACGCAGGTCCAGAACGACTACCACGCGAAGTGGGTCACGCGCGCGCGCGCGTTCTTCGCCGAGAAGGTTCCAGCGAACGTGCCCAAGGTCGTGGTCTATCCATTCGCCGGTGGCGACCTGTCGACCGCGCTCACCGTGTATCCCGATGCCGACGAGATCACCACGATGTCCCTCGAGCCGGCTGGCGATCCGCGAACGCTGGCCGCGATGGTCACCGCGCCTTCGTCGGCACCGTCGAAGTCGGCGAAGCCTGCGAAGCGCGGAAACCCAGCGCTCGCCCGTGCGCTCGCCACTGTTCACAAGGAGCTGAGGTTCTTGTACCGCGTGAACTTCAGCAACACGCTCAACATGATCGAAGCGATGCGCGGCGGGGCACTGCCAACGCAGCTGATCTTCGGGCTGTCGGCGTTGAAAGTTCATGGCTACGAAGTTGTGGGGCTGAGGTACTTCAAGCTGGACGAGAATGGCGCGATCAAATACCTGACCGCCGAAGACGTCGCGGCGGCGCCTGCGGTCACTTCTGGGAAGAACCAAGCTCGCAATGAAGTGTTCGCCAACGCCGAGCTGCGATTTCGAAAGCCTGGTGGGCGAGTGCAGGTCTATCGCCACATCCAGGTCAACCTCGACAACACCCACATGACCAAGGACCCGCGCGTGCTCCGGCACCTCGAGTCGAAGGGAACGGTCGCTGGTATGACCAAAGCGGCGAGCTACCTGTTGTCGTGGCCCGGATTCTCGATGATCCGTGACTACCTCATCGGCCACGTCGCTTGGATGGTCTCGGATGCGACGGGGGTCGCCCCGAAGTGGGGCAAGCCTGCGGGCTACGAGTACGAGACCTATGGCGGTTTTGTCGCGCCGCACATTTCTGCAGGTGACGGCATCGCCGCCGATTGGCGCCGCGAGTTCGCCGCACAGCCGCATCGCGCACTCGGGTTTCGGTTCGGCTACTACGACAACAATCTCGTGAACCACCTCGTGGTGATGCGTAAGAAGTAGCCCCTACCTTGCACGGACCTGTAGGCGACGGCGCGACATCTGGCGTCGCTCTCGGCCTCGACGAATCGACCAAAAATTGATCACCCGCGAGCGGATCGGCGATTTGCTCGGCGATAGCATGGGAGGTCGATGGGGACTGCTGGGTGTCCACGCTGCAATGGCGTGGTTGCGCTGCACGAGGGTCGACCGTTCGTCACACCGAATGGTTCGATCGAGCTGTGGCATCCCGGATGTTGGGAGGACCGCGACTTCGCGATCATCGTCGACGCTCCGCCGGTCGAGCTGATCGATCGGCCGCCCCGGCGCCGGCTGCCACCACGCGCGCAAATCGCGGCCGCGACCGCGATGGTCGCGCTTGCGATCGGTGGCAGCGGGATCGCATGGAGCCGCGCGTCGGCGAAGCCTCGGATCGAGGCCGGGCTGGTAAGCGTCGCGGAGTCGGCGCTCCGCGTGCGAGCTCCACATGCGAGCCGTGAGGTGGTGCCACCGCCGAGCACCTACGTCGAGTCGCCGCTCGAGCTGAAGTTCGCAGTACCGCGAATCGGCAAGCACAGGCTCGATACGCTGTACCCGTCATTGGACGGCTGGGTCCATCCGGTGACCGGTGGGCCCGAGCTAGTCCCGGCGGCGGGCGGCCGGCGGTTCGGCGCGGTTCGATACGGCGTCGAGCGCGCCGAATGTGGCAGTGGCCACTGCGGTGTCGATCTCGATGGACCGCGCGGACGGCCGGTCGTCGCGGTCGCCGGCGGCGTGATCGTTCGCGTCGAGCACAGCGAGCTCGGCCGGGATGGCAAGAGCGGCCGGTACGTCCGCATTCAGCATGACGACGGCACGCTCACCGCGTACATGCACCTCGACGAGGTCGCACCCGGGATCGAGGTTGGCGATCGCGTCGACGCCGGCCAGTTCGTCGGCACGCTCGGATCGACCGCCGTGCACCACACTGCACCGCATCTCCACTTCAGCCTCGAGATCCCGAACAAGCTCGGCTCGCGCGGCGACATCACCGATACGCATTACGTCGACCCTGCGCCGTTCCTCGTGCGCTCGACGGTCGCGCCCGTGCCGGACCGCCGGCACGCGCGCAAGCCGGCGTCCTAGACTGGGTTTCGAAACAGCTCTGGCTCGTCGGAGATCACGATCGGGTTGCGCTCGGTGCCGGTGAACCGAAACCGCGTCGGGCCGGCATCGCGGTAGCCGCCAGTCGATGCACGATCTGGATCGGGTTCGCGCGTGCCGCCTGCGAACACGATGACGCGTTCATCAACTTCGATGATCGCCTCGCGATAGGAAACCTCTTCGGTAGCTTCGCGAGCGTGTAGCTCGCCGCCTCGCGCAGTCTCCTGCGCAATCGCCGGAGCTCCAACCACTTGCTGATCAGGCGCATTTGGGAAGCGCGTGATGATTGCACAGAGCGAGTACATGTCTCGGATTGCCGCGCGGCGCGTGACGTGAATTACATTGCAGCTCGCTCGATGGAAGTTTTTCGCAACTTGGACCGGGGTCACGCGTGGAGGGAGTAGTCCAGGAGATACGAAATGAAAACATCGCGCTTAGTCATCCTCGTCTCGGTTCTGCTTGCATCGCTCGCCGCGGCTCAACCCGCGCCGCCGCCCCCACCGCCGGCTCCTCCGCCCCCCGCGGGGCCGCCACCCACAGCGGAGCTCCGTCCGAAGATCAGCTCGGCGAAGCCAGGTCTCACCGATCGCGCCACGATCCAAGTCAGGGGCACGTTGCCCGGAAGTGGTTACAAAATCAGCGCGCAGGGCGCGTTCTCGGCCGACACCAAGATCGCGCAAATCACCATCGCGATGACCCCGCCGCCAAGCGGAGGATCGAAGGCGCTCGAGCAAGAGTTCTCGCTCGCGGTCCCGATCGCCGAGCTCAAGCCCTACAAGGGCGAGTTCACGATCGTCGTGGCGTCTCCAAGTGGCAAGGAGCTGCACCGGTTCGACAAGGCCAGCAAGTAACTCGGCGGTTGGCGTTGGTGCGCTAGCCGCCTTCACTGCGCGACTTGGTGCGCACGCGAATGCCGAACAGCTTGCGGCCGATCGCAGCGACCGGATCGTAGAACCGATCGACGACGCGCTCCTTCATCGGAATGATCCCGTTATCGGTGATCCCGATGTGCTCGGGGCAGACCTCGGTGCAGCAGCGCGTGATGTTGCACATGCCCGAGCCGAACTCTTTGCGGATCTCGGGGATCCGGTCGTCGGTGTCGAGCGGGTGCATCTCGAGGCTTGCGAGCCGGATCATGAACCGCGGCCCGACGAACGTGTTCTGCTCGCGGCCCTCGCGATCGCGGAGCACGTGGCACACGTCCTGGCACAAGTAGCACTCGATGCACTTGCGGAACTCTTGAACGCGGTCGACGTCCTCTTGGTACATCCGGTACTGGCCGTCGGCATCGCGCGGCTTCGGCTTGAACTTCGGGATCCGCTTGTTCTGCTGGTAGTTCCAGGACACGTCGGTCACGAGGTCCTTGATCACCGGGAACGTCTTGAGCGGCTGCGTCGTGATCTCCTCGGTCTCGGAGAACACGTTCATGCGGGTCATGCACGCGAGCCGCGGCTTACCGTTGATCTCCATGCTGCACGAGCCGCATTTGCCGGCCTTGCAGTTCCAGCGCAGCGCGAGGTCATTCGCTTGCTGCGCTTGGATTCGGTGGAGCACATCGAGCACGACCATTCCTGGATCGACGTCGATCTCGAAGCGCTTGAACTCTCCGCCCTTGTCGTCGCCGCGCCAGACATTGAAAATCCGTTTGGTCATGGCTGCTGCTCCTACTTCACGTCGGCGCCGACTTTGCCGGCCTCGAGGTCTTCGATCTTGGCGTTCGCGATCTCGACGAGGTGCTTCGGGCCTTCAGGCCGTGCGCGCTTCTCGACCTCCATGGCTCCGTTCGCGCCGCGTTTGATGATCACGTTGTAGTTCACCCACTCGGCGCTCTCGCCCGGATGGTCGAGTCGAGTGTGTGCACCGCGGCTCTCTTCGCGCATCAACGCGGCGCGGCTGACCGCCTCCGAGGTGACGAGCAGCGACCGCATCGACAGCGCCTCGTGCCAGCCAGGATTGTATTGGCTGGCGCCCGGGGCCTTCATCGACTTGGCCTCTTCCTTGAGCTGTTCGAGCTCGGAGATCGCGGTCTCGAGCTCATCGCGCTTACGAACGATCCCGACGCCCTTGCTCATCGTGGATTCGAGCTTGCCGTGGAGTAGATACGGGTTGGTCCCGGTCTCTCGATTCAAGATCTCGGTCGCGCGGCGAACCGCCGAGCCGATCTGATCGCTGTTGGCCTTTGGCGTCGCCGACAGGCTGCCGATGTACTGCTTGGCACCGTCGCCGGCGAGCTTGCCGAACACGATCAGGTCCGACAGCGAGTTGCCGCCGAGCCGGTTTGCGCCGTGGAGTCCCGCGGCGCATTCGCCGCATGCAAACAGTCCGGGGACCGTGGTCTGCTGCGTATCCGCATCGACGCGAATGCCACCCATGAAGTAGTGCAGCGTCGGACCGACCTCCATCGGCTCCTTGGTGATGTCGACCTCGGCCAGCTCTTTGAACTGGTGATACATCGACGGCAGCTTGCGCTTGATGAAGTCCGCGGGGCGGCGCGATGCGATGTCGAGGAATACGCCACCGTGCGGAGAGCCGCGGCCGGCTTTGACCTCCGCGGTGATCGCGCGCGCGACTTCATCGCGGGTAAGTAGCTCGGGCGGGCGGCGGGCGTTCTTGTCGCCCTCGAGCCACTTCTGGGCTTCCTCGACGGTCGCCGCAGTCTCCGGCGCAAACCGCTCGGAGATGTAGTTGAACATGAACCGTTCGCCCTTGTTGTTCTTCAGGATGCCGCCGTCACCGCGGACACCTTCCGTCACAAGGATGCCTTTGACCGAGAGCGGCCACACCATGCCCGTGGGGTGGAACTGGGTGAACTCGAGGTCCATCAGCTCGGCGCCGGCGTCGTACGCCATCGCGATGCCATCGCCGGTGTACTCCCACGAGTTCGAGGTGACGGGCCACGCCTTACCGCCACCGCCGGTGGCGAGGATGACCGCCTTGCAGCGGAACACCACGAACCGGCCGGTCTCGCGCCAGTACGCGAGCACGCCGGCGATTCGATCTGCGTCTTTGAGCAGCTCGAGACCGGTGCACTCCATGTGGAAGTCGATGCCCTGATGGATGCCGTGATCCTGGAGCGAACGAATCAGCTCGAGACCCGTGCGATCACCGACGTGCGCGAGTCGCGGATAGCGATGACCGCCGAAGTTGCGCTGCGAGATCAGGCCTTCCTTGGTGCGGTCGAACACCGCGCCCCACTCCTCGAGCTCGCGGACGCGATCCGGAGCCTGGCGAGCGTGGAGCTCGGCCATGCGCCAGACGTTGAGGAACTTACCGCCGCGCATGGTGTCGCGGAAGTGGACCTTCCAGTTGTCGCGGGCGTCGACGTTGCCCATCGCCGCCGCCATGCCGCCTTCGGCCATGACGGTGTGCGCCTTGCCGAGCAAGCTCTTCGAGATGACGCCGGTCGATAGGCCATGCGCGCTGCATTCGATCGCCGCGCGAAGGCCAGCGCCGCCGGCGCCGATGACGATCACGTCGTGATCGATGGTTTGAAGCTCTGATACGTCGAGGGCCATGGTCTTACCAGGTGTTGAGATCTTTGATCACGCCCATCGAGACCAGGCGGATGTAAACGTCGGTGAGACCCACCGAGAACAGGCTCAGCCACGCGAACTGCATGTGCCGCGCGTTGAACCAGCTGACTTTTTTCCAGGTGCCGAGCGCGAGCGTGTTCTTCCCGCACGACATGCAGTCCTTGCGGCCGCCGACGAGGTGGCGCAGCGAGTGACAGCCGAACGTGTACGCGGCGATCAACAGGACGTTGACCGTCATGATGATGCTGCCGACGCCGACGCCGAACTTGCCGTCCAAGAAGTACGACTCGATCGCGCCTTTGCTCAGGAAGAAGATGAAGGCCAACGCGGCGTATAGCGCGAACCGATGCAGGTTCTGGATCAGCAGCAGCTTGGTCTCGCCGTTGTACTTGCGCTTGCCTGCCATCGGGCCGACCGCGCATCCCGGTGGCGAGCCCGCGTACGCTCGGTAGTACGCCTTGCGGTAGTAGTAGCAGCTCATCCGGAACGTCAACGGGAACACCAGGATCAGCATCGCCGGCGAGGGCGGCAGGAAGCTCGGCCACCACGCCGGCCACTCGCCGAACCACGCGTGTGCGGCATCGACACCGCCAACGACTCCTGACTTCGCGAACAGGATCGGCTCGTACATCGGAGAGAGGTACGGCGCGCCGACGTGTCCGGCGTAGTAGTGGTCGCCCTGCCAGAGCGCCCACGTGGTGTAGAGGACGAACGACGTGAAGACGATGAATGTGATGCCCGGTCCGGCCCACCAATTGTCGGTTCGGTACGTCTTTCCGAACCCTTCGGCGTGCCCACCTATCACGGGCAGATGTGTAGCCATGTCGCGGCGGAATATAGGGAAAGGGGTGGGGTGTAGCAACGCGAGACCGCGGGGAAACGAGTCCGATCTCGAGCTACCCAGCCATCGATGCCAGCGACGGAGCGATCGTTGCGGTCATGCGCGGACGGTGGCCCGAATGCTGGACACACTCGCGCGAGTGCGACCGCGATCATGCGTGGTTAGCAAAGGCAACGCAACTCGCGACCGGCGACCAAGAAGGGACTGGGAGCGGCTCCCTACCAAGGACGATGCGAAGGTCTCCTGACGAAGAAGGACACCGAGGCGTTGGCCACGAAGAAAGATCTCGAGCTGTGGGCGGGAGCATTCGAGCTCCGACTCGAGCACCGGTCGATCGCAAACTACAGAAGCGTCTCGGTCAACGCTTCGCTAAGCACGAGGAGCGCATTTTCAGCCAGCTCACTACCGAGGTCTCCAGCAGTTGCGAAGTCTGGAGGAGTCGGTCCGAGGGCAGATCGCTGCAGTCTGATGAAAGTACGCCGACCTTTCCGAACGCTTAGCGCAGGATCGAGAGTCACTCAAGTTGGCGAAACTATAAACCTAGCTCCGTAGCCGCTCTGTATTGTTAAGCGCTCGGATTGCTGGTCACTCGCGATCGCGGATCGTGCATTCTGGACCCATGAGGGCACTGATCTGTGCGGCGGTCGTCGCAACGCTTGGCATTGGTTGCGGCGATGATTCTCCGGATCCGGGCGACGTGACGATCGTTGCCACCGATCCAAGCGGCACGATCACCACCGAGCTGGTGTTGTCGCAGACCTCGGTCGGTCAATCGACGGCGCGCACACTGGTCATCACGAACAACGGTCAGCAGGCCACCGGTCACTTAACGGTGTCGGTTTCCGGGGCTGCGGCCGGCGACTTCGTGCTCGATACACAGGCCACGACATGTTCAGGGCTCGCCCTAGCGCCCGGCGCATCCTGTGACATCGTCATCGTGTTTCAGCCCACCGCCAGCGGCGAGCGGACGGCGACGCTCATGATCACCAGCGACCCAGGCGGCACGATTTCCATCGCGCTGAGCGGAACGGCCGTAATGCCCGACCTGCACTTCGTTCCGACCTCGGTGTCGTTCAACCAAATCGAGATCGGACAGACCGGGCAAGCAACTATCGAGCTCCACAACGATGGTACAGCGACGGCAGCAATCGACGATCTGGTCGCGTCAGGCCCGGGGTTCGCTCGAGGTATCTCGACGTGCGGTGACACGTTGGCTCCTGGCGCGAGTTGCGACATCGCGCTGACCGCGGCTCCGACCACGCTTGGCAACGTTTCGGGAGCCGTCGCGGTGATGTCTGATGGCGAAACATATTCGGCGGCACTGTCAGCGAGCGGTGCCCGGCGGATCACGATCTCTCGCAACGGTACCGGTATGGGATCGGTGGTGTCGTCGCCGGCAGGGATCGACTGCGGGTCCACGTGCAGCGCGTTGTTCGAGACCGACGTCGAGTTGACTGGCACCGCGGATGACGGCTCCGAGCTTGCGAGTTGGTCGGTCGATGGTTGCAACGGATCGACATGTAACGTCGCCGGCGCAACCACGCCGATCACGGTGACCGCGACGTTCAATACCTCCAGCGGCAGTGGCCTGCATTTCGTCGGTACCGAGCTCGCATTCGGTCAAGTCGAAATTGGTGTTGGCGATTCGAACATCGTGGAGCTCACCAATGACGGTGCGACCGCAGTTCCGATCGATGACATCACGATCACGGGCGTACCGTTTTCGATCGGGATCACGACATGTGGTTCCACACTCGCGGCAGGCACCAGCTGCGACATCGTGGTCGATGCCGCCCCGCAGACGCTTGGCGGAGCGCCAGGGTCGCTCACCGTGACGTCCGGCGCTGATACCGTATCGTTGGATCTGAGCGTCATCGGCGCACGGCGGATTACCGTGATTCTCGATGGCACCGGGATCGGGAAGGTCGTCGGCGATGGGATCGACTGCGGCGCCCAGTGCAGTGCGTTGGTTACCGGGACCGAAGAGCTCGACGCAATTCCCGAGCCTGGGAACGCACTCATCAGTTGGTCGGTTCCGGGATGTACCGGGTTGTCTTGCAGCATCGTTGCGGACATCACGCCGATCACGGTGACCGCCTCATTCGCGCTCACCGGCAGCAGCACGGTCGAGGTCGACTTCGCCGGAACGGGGATCGGCGAGGTCAAGGTGATCCGGTACCCAGTGGTGGGCGTCGAGTCGACCACGACGTGCTTCGGATCGTGCTCGCTCACCGCCGAGCCGGGCGACGATCTCTGGGTCTACGCGGCGACGCCTTCGACGTTCGGCGGGTTCTCGGGACCATGTACGTCGACGGTGACTGAACCGTTCTGTCACTTCTCGGTACCTGTAGGAACCGTCACGCTCACTTCGACGTTCAACAAAGATCCCGCGGAGACCTGGACGCGGTTGTTGTTCCCGAGCGAGCCGATCATCGCGGTCACTCATGATGGCAGTGGCAACGTGATCGCGGCGACAGCTCAACGGATCGTCAAGCTGTCGAGTGCTGGTACGACCGTCTGGACCCGCCAGCTGGCAGTGGACCATATTGAGGCCGGCCCGAGCGATTCGATCTATGTGATCGGCGGCGGCACGCTCAGGAAGCTCGACGCGAGCTCGGCGGACGTGTGGACCCAGGCGGTCGGTGGTGGCTGCACGGGGCGGTGTTTTGCCGTGAATGGCTCCGGTACTGTCGCGACCGTCGCTGGCATTTGGGACACCAATGGCACGCTGCTGTGGACTCCGGCAATCCCCCTCGACGAGCTCGTCGTTCCAGGGATCGAGATCGACAACGCGGGGGTGGTGTATCTCGCCGTGGAGTCATCGAATACCGAGTCCAAAGACGCGTTGCGATTCGACGCAACGGGCAGCCCACTCACGACGTGGCTGAACGTCGGCATGCAGTACGATGGCGATTCGTTCGCGATCGATTCGGACGGCCGACTCGTCACGTCGACATCGGGACACAGCAAGATCTGGCTGAAGCGGATGACCGCAGCAGGCGGCACGGACTGGACCCAAGACGTCAGCGCCGGCGCCAACTCGCTTCCCAATGGAATGAGCGCAAACGGCACGGGCAAACTCGCTTGGTGGCACAAGCTGGACGATGGTCTTGGCGCCCGCACCGGGCACCGGATGTCGGCGTGGACCAACGCCGGTGTCAGTCAGTGGAGCCTCGATCGCTATCAGTACGAGCTGAACTTCAGCCACCCCGATGTGGGGCCGTTGCCCTCACGGATTTCGATCGGCGACGGTGATCAGGTCGTCGTTGGTGGACGATTCGTCAGCTTCACGTTCTCGGGCGCATACATCCAGGCGTTCCAGTTGCCGTAGACGCTCCGTGTGGCATGAGCGCGCGCGCGTGATCGTGGTCGTTCGCGCCAATGGCATTCGATCGACCGCCAGTGGGCGAATGCGAGGCGGGTCATGCGTACGATCGCGAAATGACATGGCGCAGCGTGTTGCAGCTCTCCATCGTGGCGATCGTTGCGTACGGATGCACCGGTGGGGTTGGCCTTGGAGAAGACGCCGGAGCGGCGGACAGCGGGCCGCCCGGCGACGCCGGGATCCCGGATGATTCGCCGGACGCAACAGAGGTTCCCGACGCGCCCGATCCGGCACTTCCTTCCCAGTGCGCCGATGGGATCGACAACGACAGCGACGGCTCGACGGATTTCCCGAGCGATCCAAATTGTACCGACGCGCAGGACGACGACGAGACCGACTATTGCGACTCCCTTTGGATCACTCCGCTCACGATCTTCGACATCGGTTACGGGCCGGAGTTCGAGGAGACCGTCGACCTGGAGAACTCCGCGATGTTCGACCAAGCGACGGCGTGCGGGACGATGGACCTACGAAGTCGCGCATTCGAGTTGGTATTGACCGAACCCAAGTGGTTGTACGCGTCCGCGGTCTCGACGCTCCACAGCGGCGTTCCGATCGTCGATGTTCGCTCGGCCGATTGTGCCACCTCGTTTGGCTGCGCAAACCCACTCACATCCGGTTCATCCGTTACGGTCCCCTACCTCCCGGCTGGGACCTACAGGATCGTGCTCTCCACGGACGGAGGCAGCGAGCCCGTCATGCGACTCAGCGGTGCTCTGTTCGAGCCGGTGGGCGAGCCATGCACCTCCCCGGATGAGTGCGGAAGTCATCTTTGCCAAGCGCCAACGCCTGGTTCGCCCGATGTGTGCAGCCTGTCGCGGTGCAGCGACGGGATCGATAACGACGCCGACGGCCACGTCGACACGGCGGCGGATCCGGGCTGTGTCGATGGCGAAGACAACGACGAGATCGACGATTGTCCATCTGGACCCAATTGCCCCGATTGCAGCGACGGGATCGATAACGATGGCGATGGCGACATCGACTATGCGGTCGATGTGTCCTGTGTGAGGCCATCGAACGACAGCGAAGTGTGTGTCACCACCGAGGGCATTCGATCGATCACCGAGCCGTTTCTGTGGTGGCAGATTCCGTCGAACGCCGTCCAGGATACGTTCGAATCATGCCTTGCGTCATCGACCGCCGACTCGCTGTTTCGCATGGACCTTCCTGCGCTTCACGAGCTGACGTTGAAGATCGGTGTTCCCAATCGGTTCGCGGAGCCGCATGACGGAGTGCTCTATGACGCATCGTGTGGAGGCCCGCCGGTCGCGTGTGGCACGTTCTCTCCTGATGAACGGGTTCCGCGTCGTCTCCGAGACATCGCGGCGGGCACCTATTACCTCGCGGCGCAGCACTGGTTTTCGCCGACGCACAATTCCAACCTGAGCACGCTGTTGTCCGTCGAAGGACGGATCGCACCCGGCGGATCGTGTAGCGATCCTCTCGCGGTATCCGGGGCCTTGGTGTGCGATTGGCGATACCAATGCAAGGGGCTTCCCGGTTCACAGACGTGTCAGCCAGGGCTCTGTGGCGACGGCCTCGATAATGACGGTGATGGAGCCGTCGACTATCCATATGACCCTGGATGCGCGAGCCTGGGCGACGAGACCGAAGACGACGATTGTCCATCGGGGCCCAATTGTCCTGAATGTGGGAATGGACTCGATGACGATGGCAACGGGATGGCCGATTGGCCGAACGACGTGGGTTGCCCGTCGGCGGCAGACGAACGCGAAACCTTCCGTCCCCACCAATACGATCCGGTCACGCAATTGACGTCTCCCGAGGTGTCCGGGAACACCTCGACGTTCGTCGCCGATAGCAGTCAGGTCTCGTGCAGCGCGGCGTCCATGACCAAGGACGCGTTCTATGCGCTCGCGCTGCCGGTCAGCGTTGTCGAGTTGACGCTGTCGATCACCGCGAGCTTCGATGCGATCGTCGATTTCTACGATCTGCATCCGCCATCCGAGTGGTCGGGACTTCCGAACCTGGGATGCGGCGGCGTCGGTGAAACGATCACCATCGGCCATCTTGCCCCGGGCACGTACGTGATCGGTGTCAAAGGTAACGAGGTTGGCGATGAAGGAGCGTACACGCTCGACGTTCACGCGACGGTGGCCCCGTCCACACCGTGCTCGTCGCCGCTATTCACCTCGGGCGTGCTCAGCTGTCCGGCCGGCACGAGCTGCTCGGGATCGCCGGCGATCTGTCAGTAGCAGTTCGCTGCTCAGACGGCGGGGCGATCGATGTCGATGACAACGCGGGCCATCGGGAGCTCCCCGGACTCGGCGGGTTCGATGGATCTGGCGGCGCGGCCGAGCAGGCCGGCGATCATGACCTGCCCCAAGATGCTCGTCGCCGCCACTCCGATGATCAGCGCCAGGGCACTGCCCTGCGTATGTGCCTCTGGGATGCGGGCTTGGAGCCAGAGGCTCACCAGCGAAAGCAGCACGAATCCGATCGTGCGCTGGACCCCCGAATACCAAAGCGCCTGATCTCCTCGGCGACCGGCGTACGTCACGATCGCAAGGCCGATGAGCGCGATCCCAAGCGTCGCTGCGACAGGGCCCATCACCGAGAACTGCTGCAGGTCGCTGATGTAGTTGAACCCGGAATCGTTCCACAACGTAAGCGCAATCTTGATGACCTGCCGGACTTGAACACCGCACTGCCATAGCAGCAGCGTGACGCCGACGACGATTGCGGTTCGAGGCATGCCAGCGAGGCGGGCCGTCACCACCCGATGCAAAGCGAACGTGAAGATCACCATCGTCGCGATCGCGATCAGCGGAGTGGTGAGCGCGATGAAACTCGCGACGGTTTCCGAGCGTGTGCTGAGCCCGAGCATTGCGATCGAGATCCCGAACCCGATCCGGAATAACAGCGCGCCGCGCGCACGTCGCAGACTGTGTGCGGCTGCCTGCGGATCGGGGCTGAGGTCTCGGCCGCGACCCGCCATCGCCGCCGCGACAACAAGCAACGCTGCGGACATGACGACATCCCGGCTCAGCCCGTACACATAAACGCCGGTGAGAGTGTCGCTGGGATCGTCGCGGAACAGCTCGCTGATTGCCTCACCGATGTAGGGCACCCACCACGAGGTCCCGTGCAGGATGACCAACATGATCGCAGCGATCGGAGCTCGCCGCCATGCATCCGCGGCGAGCGTAAACAACATCGTTCCGATGAACAGGGTCACGCCGATGATGCGGCCGGCCCAGGTATGGATAGTGACAACGTGCTCACTTCGGTTGCCACTTTGAGCAACCAGCGTGGTGACCAGCGGTACCACGAGATATGCCAGCCCGACCAGACTCAGGTAGCCGGCGGCACGCGCAACGGCTCTCGTTCGACCGTCGGTTCGGTTCGCGAGAGCAAGCAGACCGAGGGCGTACAGGACGCACCACACCACGTCACAAGCGGCCTGGAACAGATACCACCGATCGAGCGCGGCATGGCGCGCCCAATCATTACCGACCCAGAGCGACGCCAACGTGACGACGAGCGGGCCGATCAGGCCCAGCGCGAGTCCGAAGTGAAACACCGGCGGAATCGTTCGAAACGATAACCGCGGCTCGGATGACGTCATGACAGGTAGAGCGGACATTGATTGATCAACGACGAGGGTGGAAGTCCGCTGTCGCGTGCGCGTGGCATTGGTAACGCCACGACGTCTGCATCGCTACTGCTGCGCGTGCATCGCGAGCACGTCGGCGACGCACAGCGTGAGCTTGCGCGCGGTCGGCAGGTGCAGGAATTCATTCGGTCCGTGCGCGTTCGAGCCGGGGCCGAGCACGCCGGTGATGCAGAACTGCGCCTTGGGGAACTTCTCGCCGAGCATGTACATGAACGGGATCGTGCCGCCTTCGCCCATGTACATCGCGGGCTTGCCGAAGTGCCGTTGCGACGCTTCATCGAGCGCCTTCTCGAGCCACGGCGCCATCTCGGGCGCGTCCCATCCAGCGCTCGCGGTTCCACCTTCGAACGTGACCTTCGCACCGTACGGCGGATCGTTCTCGAGCGCGGCTTTGACCGCCGCTTGCGCCGCGGCCGGATCGACGCGCGGTGGGATCCGGATCGACAGCTTGAGCTTGGTGACCGGGCGCAGCACGTTGCCGGCGTTGCCGATCGCCGGCCAGCCGTCGGCGCCGGTGATCGCGAGCCCGGGGCGCCACGTCCGATTCAGGATCAGCTCGACGTTGTTGTCGGTGACCGGCTTGACGCCGGGCTGGAGCGGGAACTTGTTGTAGACCTCATCGCCGATCACCTGTGCGGTGCGCTCGGCCTGCAGGATCCGCTGGCGAGGAATCTGGGTGCCGAGCGCGGCGAGCTTTATCTGGCCCGTGTGGCTATCGTCGAGCCGATCGAGCAGCTGGCGCACGACGCGCTCGCTCGCGGCGATCACGCCGGTGCCGTCGCCGGAGTGCACGCCCTCGGTGAGCAGCGAGACCTCGAGGTTGCCGATCACCAGGCCGCGCAGCGACGTCGTCGACCACAGTTGGTCGTAGTTCGCGCAACCCGAGTCGAGGCAGACGACGAGCGACAGGCTGCCGATCCGCGGGGCGAGATGATCGATGTATGCCGGTAGGTCGTAGCTACCAGACTCCTCGCACGCCTCGATCAGCACGACGCAGCGCGCGTGCGGGATCCGATCATGGCGCAGCGCATTGATCGCGGTTAGCGACGCAAAGATCGCGTAGCCATCGTCGGCGCCGCCGCGACCGAACAACTTGTCGCCCTCGATCACAGGCGTCCATGGTCCGAGGCCATCGCGCCAACCGGTCATCTCGGGCTGCTTGTCGAGGTGGCCGTACAGCATCACGGTGTCTCCGGCCTTGCCGCCGGTGCCGGGGATGTCGATGAAGATCACCGGCGTGCGTTCGCCGAGCCGCACCACTTCGAGCGTCGCGCCATCGGGCAGCTGCTGTTTGGCCCACCCCGCGAGCAGCTCGACCGCCTTGTCCATATGGCCGGTCTTCTTCCACTCGGGATCGAACATCGGCGACTTGTTCGGGATCTTGATGTAGTCGACCAGCGTCGGAACGATCGACGCTGCGTACTTCTCGTTGACCCAATTGGTGGTGGCTTGTGCGACCGGCATGGCGGGACTGTACCGATTTCAGCGGCGGGATCTAGGATCGCGGCAACGTCGTTCGCGTTGCCGCCGAACTCCGCCCCCGACGTCCGTGGAGGTGCCGATTGAGTGGTGGCGTCATTCCGAACGCTTCGGCGCCCGAATCATCGGGATAGGCCGGTAGGCTGGATCGAGAGAGGAGCCGGACATGAGCAATCTGTGGTCTGTTCGTCGCGCGACGGTCGTCACCGCCGGTCTTGCATTGGCTTCGGTCGGCATGATCTCGTGCGCGCTCGACGACGGCGATCTCGGCGAGGTCGACGACGAGACAACCTCGGTTCAAGCCGCAGCGGTAACTCCGACGCTGCGGTTTGCCGGCGGCGATTGGATCATCAAGGCGGGCACCGGGATGGGCCCGGGCCCCAACACATGGGATCCGGCCAACGCGTGGGTCGATAGCAGCGGCGCGCTCCACCTCAAGCTGTCCTACGTCAATGGCGAGTGGCGCTGCGCTCAGGTGATCTCGAAGACCAACTATGGCTTCGGCAGCTACCAGTTCCAGGTGATCGGACCGATCGACAAGCTCGACAAGAACGTCGTGTTGGGACTGTTCGACTATCCCGCGTTCGGAGTCGCTCCCGACGGCACTAACGAGATCGACATCGAGTTCGCGAGGTGGGGGTCCGCCACCAACCCCAACGGCAACTGGACGGTGTATCCGACGCAGCTCGGCACGCCGCCGACGACCCACAAGTTCAACTTCGCGCTGAACGGTTCGTACACGACGCATCGCTTCACCCGAACCGCCACATCGGTCTCCTACGAAAGCTTGCATGGCCATGTCGACGGCCCGGGCTCGCAGATCGCGAGCTGGACGTTTGCGCCGTCGCAGCCCTCGTTGCTCGTGCCGCAGCGGGCGCTGCCCGTCCTGTTCAACCTGTGGCTATTTCAGGGCAGGCCGCCGAGCGATGGCAAACCGGTCGAGATCATCATCAAGAGCTTCAAGTTCCGCACGCCCTGAGCTCTGGTCTGCACATCCGTGCACTCGACCCAACTCGCCCGATCACGGTGGCAGCGTCGCACTTGCCGCATGACGGTTCGTCCGATCGTCTGCACAGATCTTCGCCGACGATCAGCGCGCACTTCTCGTAGGTTTCGACAGTGATCTCCACGCCGGAGCTGCGGTCTCCACAGGCTGCGAGGCTAGCCACGCTCATTGCGAGCGAGAATGCGAGCGGCATGACGATGTCGCATGAAAAACCTTCAACGCGCCCCATGATCTTGCGGGCAGCGGTGTGACCGGCTGTTAACACCCGATTGGGTCGCAGTGTCGCTGTTGCGAGTTACCACCACGTTCGCGTGGCATGCCTCGTGCTCGGCTGGCATGACTCTGAGAATGGGATGACACGAACGTGCCGACGGAACCGCCGATGAACACGCCTCCGATCGCAACGGTCGAGCACGGCGACGCCGATCTCAACGCGGCACTGCGCCGGCGTCGGGTTGTTCGCTATCTCCGCAGGACGGTGGTCGCGTTCTTGGCGATCGCGCTGTTCGTTCCGCCGATCATCATCGCGTGCAGCTCGATGCGGATCGGCGCGATCGGCCGTGACCTGCAGGCGTGTGAGGATGCCTTTGGTGCGGCGAGCTCGACGGACGGGTGGCTAGCCAACGCGGCATCGAACCCGCTGTATCGCGAGTGGGCCAACGAGCGCCGAGCGAAGTTACTCGATGCCGTCGTCGAGGGAGTCGAGACATGCGCGTGTCAAAGCGAGCTCGCTAAGAACTGTGCGCCATACCCTGATGGGCTTCCCGCCGCGCTGTTCGATAAGGCCGCGGCGTTTGCTGCGTCGCGAATCGTCGAGATCGCGCCGGCGCGAAGCAGAGCCGAGCGCTACGGCGTTCGCCCACGGATCGAACGATTCTTGGCAAACCGCGGCTATCATCGCGAGCTCACGCGAGTGGCGGATCGTCCCGATCGGCAGTCGAGCGAGGTGAACGACTACGTTCGTGCGTACCTTGCGCTCGGTGACGCGGCCACTGCAGCGGTCGTTGCATCGCGTCCGATCGAGCCCGCTGACTACGAGCCGGGAACACTCTGGTGCCTGAGTGGTGACTACAACAAGGCGTTATCGGCGCTTCAGGTTCGCTACGATGGGACCGACTTTGCGCGCAGCTGGGTGCCCGCGCTGGCCTACGCAGAGTGTTCGCTCGCGGCCGGTCGCGCGGACGACGTGCGAGCTGTCCTCGGTCCTCTCGATCCTCCGATCAAGATGTTTTGGCTCGCGCGATTGGAAGCGGCGCGCGGTGACGCGGCGGGCGTGCTGCACGAGCTCGCAGCGGGCCGCGATGCGCGGGTTGCTTGGCAGGGACTCGATGCACGAGCCGACCTGTTGTTGATCTGGGCGCTCGCGAAGCAGCGCAATTTCGCCGCGATCGGCGGCATGAATGACAGTTACACGCCGGGATTTTGGGCGTTGCGGCGAGAAGTCGAGCAGAGTGAATCTCCGCGCAATTTCGAGCTGTCGCGCGTTCCGATCGATGAGGATCTGCTGCGCGAAACGGTCGATATCCTCGATGTTGAAGCGGTCGGGGACGCACGGCTGATCGGTGGGCGATTGCAGCTGCTCCTCACCAGCTATCTGGTGGAGCGCGGCGATCCGACGGCGCCGAGAGCGTTGGAAAAGGCTCGTCGCTTGTTGGGAGCCGAGGCGCACCGAGCGGACGCGCTTGCTACGGCCATGTGGTTGTTTGATGGAACATGGACGTCGACCACAGAGCTTCGTCATCGGATTCACGCCACCTATGAGGATGTCGAGCGAACCGCCAAGCGAGGTTCGGCCCGCGATCTCACGTTGATGAATGGCAGCTTGCCGTCGCTGTTTCTCAGGCTCGCGGACGTGCTCGACGGTCCGGGCAGCGCCGCTGACAAGATGGCGCTCCTGCGACGAGGCCAGGGCGACACGCTGCTCCGTCTACAGATGTTGATCGCCGCAGGGAGGTTCCTCGGCGAGGATGTTGCTCGGGATAAGGGGCAGCTCGCAACGCTGCGCGAGCTGATGCAGCGTCGCGGCAGCACGCTATTGATCCGTCCTGCGCTGCTGTGATCGAAGCGGCGGTTCACGGCGGAAAACAGTTCTCCAGCGCCTGGCACGACAGCTCGCTTGCCATCTTGCACAACTCCTCACCGACGGCGAGCGTGCAGTCCTCGAACGTCTGCACGGTGGCGGCGCAGGTCCCGAAGTCCGCAACGTAGAGGAGATTTTCGACGCACCGGGAAAAATCGCCTGTGGTCACCGACGACGGGCCGCACGTGACCGCGTGGTTCTCTCCGCCCGACTCAGTAAAGTACCACGTGCACAGCTTCTCGCGGTCGCTGGCCTGCAGCTCCTGCAATGGAGTATCCGAGTGGATGCCCGACGGGCCCGGAGGCTGGAGAGCCTGCTGCAACTGGGCGCATGGCCCGGCGCAGATGCCATCTGCGATCGCGGCGCACGACTTCTCCGCAAGGCACTCCGAGCACTCGGATAACGCCTTCGGCGCGTCCAAGTCCGCGACGGTGGTCTCGCAGATCGGAAGCTCGTCGTCGGAGAGGAACCCGCAGGCTTTGTAGGTCTCGCAGGGCAGATTGGGCTGTGGCGACGGCATGTCGTTGCCGTCGCCGTCGCCGCCGCACGAGGCGAGCGAGCTCAGCGACAACGTCAGCGCCGCCACCCAGCCAATCGGTGCGCGGCTCCACCAGCGCTCGGGTAAGCGATCAACGAAATCGGTGACAGGGGAGGCGACAAATCGCATCGTCATGCCGTTCAAATGCGAGCGGCCGGGCGATGTCGCATGCGTTCAGCAACTTGCCACCATCTGACACGACGGTTCGTCGAGCCGCTTGCATAGCTGCTCTCCAACCGACAGCGTGCAGTCCTCGAATGTCGCGACGGTCGCCGTGCAGCTAGCGGTCACGTTGACAAGCGAGCTGACGCACGAGCTGTAGCTGCCGGTGGTCGCGTTGTACGGGCCGCAGCTCACCGTGAAATCCTCTCCCCCCGATTGCTCGAAGTACCAGGTGCAGATCGTTTGAGCTTGCTCGTTGGTCAGATCCCGAAGCAGCACTCGCGAGCTAACTCCCGACGGGCCGGGTGGCTCGAGCGCGTCGCGAAACTGCGCGCACGAAGCGCCGCACGCACCGCTGGCGACCTGAGCGCACGCTCGCTGCTCCAGACAGTCGGCGCATTCGGTGAGCGCCCGCGGAGCGTTGATGCTCGCGGCGGTCGTCTTGCAGGTGGTGAGGTCGGCGTCGGACAGCAAGCCGCAGCCGTGTGCCGCCTCACAAGCGCGAGCACCGTCGTCGGCTGGGTCCTCGCCACCATCGCCGCTGCCGCCGCAGGCCGCGACCGCCACCAGCACGATCAGCCATCGCGGACTGTGCGCGCGAACGCCGCGGCGCGTTGGAGCAGCAAGATCCGTGATCGTTGAGGGGCCCGTCGTCGTGGTCACGCGGCTGGTTATTGCGAGTGGAAGGTCGATGTCGCACGAAATCGTTCGGCGGCCCGCGAAACCATCGCAGCTCCGCGGAACCTCCCTAAAAATCCAGGCTGCACGGATGCGCCGCGAGCGCTACACAGCGCCAGAGGGTGCCGTACTATTGGAGTTATGGAGATCCGGCTGTCAGATGACAAGCGCCCCCCCAAGCGCGAGGGGGAGCGTCAGACGGGACTCGTCCTCGACGAACGTACGCGCACCAAGAAGCCGCCCATGTACAAGGTGCTGCTTCACAACGATGACTACACCACCCGCGAATTTGTCGTCTGGGTGCTCCAGACGGTGTTCCACAAGAACGAAGCGGACGCGATCTCGATCATGAGCCACGTCCACAACAACGGGGTCGGCATCGCCGGTGTCTACACCTTCGAAGTCGCCGAGACCAAGGTCACCAAGACGATGCACCTGGCCAAAGCCCAACAGTTCCCTCTTCAGCTCTCCATCGAGCCGACCGACTAGCGAGGTATCTATGCTGTCTCCAGAGCTCCAAGCCACGTTGCAACGCTGCGTCGAAGACGTGCGCGCTCGCCATCACGAGTACCTGACGCTAGAGCATCTGTTGCTGGCGATTCTGGACGATCCCAGCGGTGCGGACATCGTCGCGAAGTGCGGCGGTCAGGTCGACCGGCTGCGCGGCGAGCTCGAGCGCTTCCTCCAGGAACAGGTCGACGAGCTACCCGAGGAAGAAGAGTCCAACCCAGACCAGACGCTCGCATTCCAGCGCGTGCTCCAGCGCGCGGCGATGCACGTTCAAGCGGCGGGTCGCCAGCAGATGACCACCGGCAACGTGATCGCCTCGATGTTCCGCGAGCGCGACTCCCACGCGGTGTATCTGCTCGAGAAGCAGGGCGTGTCGCGGTTCGACGTCATCAATTACATCTCGCATGGCGTGTCGAAGGTCGACACCGGCACGGGTCCCGTAGTCCCGCGTACCCGTGGCGTCGACGACGACGGGGCCGAAGACGGCAAGGTCGCCAACCCACTCGAGAGCTTCTGCACCGATCTCACGCAACGCGCCCGCGACGGCAAGATCGATCCGATGATCGGCCGCGCCGCGGAGCTCGAGCGGATGATTCAGGTCCTGTCGCGCCGGCGGAAGAACAACCCGTTGTTGATCGGCGAGCCGGGCGTCGGCAAGACCGCGCTCGCAGAGGGCCTTGCACTGCGGATCGTCGAGGGCCAAGTCCCAGAGCCGCTCAAAGCCGCCAAGGTCTATTCGCTCGACATGACCGCGGTGCTCGCAGGCACCCGCTATCGCGGTGACTTCGAGGAGCGGCTCAAGGCCGTGTTGAAGGTGCTCACCGGGGATCGCGATGCGATCCTGTTCATCGACGAGATCCACAACATCATCGGTGCTGGCGCGACCAGCGGTGGCACGATGGACGCGGCGAACATCCTCAAGCCACCTCTGGCCAACGGCGAGCTGCGGTGCATCGGATCCACGACGTTTAAGGACTATCGCCAGGCGTTCGAGCGGGATCGCGCGCTATCGCGGCGATTCCAGCGGATCGACGTCGGCGAGCCGACGATTGCCGAGGCGATCGACATCCTCAAGGGACTGAAGTCTCGCTATGAGGAACATCACGGCGTCAGCTACACCGACCCGGCAATCGAGGCCGCCGTCGAGCTGTCGGCGCGCCACATCACCGGCTCGCACCTTCCCGACAAGGCGATCGACGTGATCGACGAGGCCGGCGCGAAGGTTCGACTGATGGATGCCGACCAGCGGCCCGCCGAGATCCGGCCCAACTTGATCGAAGAAGTCGTCGCCAAGATCGCTCGGATCCCGACGCGGTCGGTGTCGACTGCCGACAAGACCAAGCTCGGTAACATCGAGACCGAGCTGAAGCGGTTGATCTATGGTCAGGACCACGCGATCGACCAGCTCGCGACGGTGATCAAGCTGTCGCGCGCGGGCCTCGGCAATCCGAACAAGCCAACCGGATGTTTTCTGTTCGCCGGGCCGACGGGCGTCGGCAAGACCGAGCTCGCCAAGCAGCTCGCCTCGGTGATGGGGATCGAGTTCATCCGGTTCGACATGTCCGAATACATGGAGAAGCACACGGTGTCGCGGTTGATCGGCGCGCCCCCCGGCTACGTCGGGTTCGATCAGGGCGGACAGCTCACCGACGCGATCAACAAGCATCCGTACTGCGTCGTGCTGCTCGACGAGATCGAGAAGGCGCACCCGGATCTCTACAACATCCTGCTTCAGGTCATGGACCACGCGACACTGACCGATAACAACGGCCGCAAGAGCGACTTCCGTAACGTCATCTTGATCATGTCGAGCAACGCCGGCAGCCGCGAGATGGCCGCCGGATCGATCGGATTCGGTGACTCGGTGGCGGATAGTCGCAACGCCAAGAAGGCGATCGAGCGCGCGTTCACCCCGGAGTTCCGCAACCGGCTCGACAGCATCGTGATGTTCGACGCGCTGCCGGTCGAGGTGATCCGCAAGGTCGCGCGCAAGTTCCTCGACGAGCTCGATGGCCAGCTCGCCGAGAAGAAGGTCCATCTCGAGGTCAGCCCCGCGGCGATCGACTGGTTCGTCGAGCACGGCTACGACAAGGCGATGGGCGCTCGTCCGATGGGACGATTGGTGCAGACCACGCTCAAGGCGCCGCTCGCCAACGAGCTGTTGTTCGGCAAGCTAGTCGATGGCGGTACCGCACATGTCGACGTCGTCGATGGAAAGATCGAGATTCGCTGCGAGGCTGCGCCCGACGCGCCATCTGCCAACTAGCGCAGCTTATGGTGTCACGATGACGCGCGGCCGAACGTGCTAGGTTCTGCGAACCATGGTTGGGCCCCCCGAGAAAAAGCTACGTTGGGACCGCGTGATTATGGCGCTGTTGCTGGTGATCGGATTGGCCGCAGGTGCTGGCTACTTGCTGATGAGCCGCTAGCCGCCGCTCGCGTCGCGCCGACTCAATCCGGCGTGACGGGGTCGTCCTTTTCACGGAACAACCGAGTCCGAACGCGCGCGTGCTGGCGCGACTTGTAGGCGTCATGGCTCGATGCGCCGCTCTCGTTGCGCAGTGCCGTGCCTTTGTCGGCGATCTGGAACTCGGTGAGCACGAACACCACGTGCGACGAATCCGGCAGCGGCTCGCCGCGCGGTAGCAGGCGCTCGATCCGCAGCGGCAGGTCGGCCACGAAGTTGACGATCCGATACTCGGGTCCCGAGAACTCGTTGTAGGGCACGGCTGTGGACAGGCGAGTCTTCACGGCGCCGTGCTCGGCGGTCGCTTCGAACGCTCGCATCAGCGCTTGGAGATCGACGAGCTGATTCACAGATTCGCCGGGGACCACGTAGTTGAACGGGATCAGCTGGCGGGTCAGCGTCGCGATCATCGGAACCAGGTCTTCGCGCTCCGGGACGATCAGCCGGAACCGGAGCTTGTCGTAGATGTTCGCGGCGAGCGTCGAGCGCTTGGCGAGCAGCTTGGTGATCTGCGAATCGAGCGGCTTGCGGCTCCACTCCCACTCCATCAGCGGGGCGCCTGCGGCGCGCAGCTGCTCGACGACCTGCATCACCTTGAGCTCGATCTCGCGGAAGATGATCTCGTCGGATACCGACATCTTGACCAGCGCAGCGCGGCCGTTGATGTGGTGGATGATGTGCATGACCTTTAACACGACGCACGCCCACCGCTGATGGGGGCCGTCGCTCGAGGCCACCAGAAACAGATCGCGAGCGGCGAGGTCGCCGGCCACGGCATCGGGGATCGACATCGCGAATGCGCGGGTCAGATAGTCGACCGCATCGGCGCGGATGTCCTCGAGTCGTCCCATCTCATCGTCGGACTCGGGGTCGAACTCATTGAGGCGCAAGAACCGATCGACCTCGGCGAGGTCGGTGAACGCGAGTCCGTGCCAGTCGATCACCGAATCGCCACGGAGCAGCAGTCGCACCGCGGCGACGTCGGCGAGCGTTAGCTCGTGCGTGCCGGGAGGGCGTGCCACCCGAGGCAGGACGGTGCTGACCACGCGTCCAGTCTAACCCAACCCACGTGCGCGTCTGCGGGATCGCGCGCCTAGAAGCTCAGCTGCGCTTGCCGGGTTTGGTCAGCCGGAGCGTCGCCGTGAACAGGCCAAAGATCCCGAGTCCTGCGAGGACATTTCCGATCACTGCAAGCATGTACGACCTCGGAACAACGCAATGAACCGTGCGTATGTTCCAGCGAATATGATCGCGCGAACCGCGAGCGCAGGTCCACTTCTGCGCCAGCTATTGCGGTTCACTGGTCAGAACGGTCAGCCGCCCGAGCGTTAGGCCGGGACCCGGATCGCGGCTGGCGTCGACGAGGTACAGCCTGAACCCGGTGGGGAGCTCGACGACCGAGGGGGCGAGCTCTTCGCGATGCTCGAGGAACGCTTCGACGCGGTCGACCACGGGGCCATACGGCCACACCGAGAGAGCCGCCGGCTCCGACACGCTGGCGGCCGCAAACCCGATCGAATAGTTCGGCGGAATCGCCATCGGTTCGCCGAATTTGGTGGCTGGCCCGCTCTCCTGGCCGAAGCCGACGAACCAGACCCGGATCAGCTCGGCGCCGCTCGGACCCGCGATCATCGCTTGGGGGCTGGCGAGCTCGGTCACCGGCGTCCAAAACGGCGTACCAGGTGTGCCATCACCTACCTGCACGTCGCTCGGGCTCAGCACGACCCCGCGGTCCTCGACCGCGCCGCCGATCGGTCCGGTTGCAAGGGCGATCGATCCCGCGCGCTCGTAGTACAGCACTACGTCGTCGCCGACGTGAATCGCGGCCGGCGCGTGAATGTCGGGGCCGGTCAGCACGGTGATCGGCGCGCCGAACATGATCCCATCGGCAGAGCTAGCGACGCGAAGCTCGAGGCCATCGCCGTATTCGAAATACACGTAGGTCGTGCCGCGATCGATCACGACGCTCGGAGCGCGGACCGAGGCAGCATCGTCGAGCACGGGCAGCGCTGGATCAACGGTGAAGCGGACGCCATCGCGCGACACCGCCCGCCAGATCGCGCGCTGATCGAGCAGTCCGGGAATCGCAACGTCGAGGTAGAGCGCGACCTCGCCACCGAGGTTAACCGAGCTTGGCTCGAGGACCTGGCGTGGGATTCGCTGGATCTCGCAACGCTCGAGGCCTAGGCAATCGGTGTCCGCGCTGCAGTCGTCGCTGTAGCAGACGTGGGCGTCGTCGCAGAATTCGCCGTGCTGACAATCCACCGTCGACGCGCAGCGACCGCGACAGATCCCGCCGATGCACTCGGCCGTGTCTCCACACTGGTCGTTGCTCGAGCACGGCAGGTCGCATCGATGCTCGCTGAAGTTGCAGATCCGAGGCGCATCGCAATCGCTGGACGTCGCGCAATACGCGATCGTGCACACACCGCACACGCAGCTTTCGCGGCTGTCGCATTCGCTCGAATCGGTACACGCGCTCGGCTGCTCCGCGGCGCCTGGAACGCATAGCCCGCCCGGCGGCGAGCTCGGAGGCGCGAACCCCGCGCGATCGAGGCATACACGCGCGGGCCCGAGCTCTCGCCATGGCGCGATGCCCGAGCTGGTCGCGTTGACCGGATCGGCCTCGGGGCCGAGACCGCAGCCGATCACCAAGCATGCGAGCAGGACCGCGCGTGTCATCACAGCCTCACCGTCGAGCTGATCCCGACCTGCACGATGTCGCCGCCCGAGCTGAACGCACCGCCCGGGTAGAGGGCCATGTCCTTGTGAACGAGCTCGTCCACGACGTGCTGCCATGCAAGCGCGAGGTCGATATCGATCGGCTGGCGCCATAGCGCAGATGGGGCGATCCGGATCCCGGCACCTGCGGTCGTGAGCACGCGGGCACCGTCGGCGAAGCTGGTCAGCCCGGTTTGCGGCGGGATCGGCGACGGCAAGTAGCCGCCGCCAGCGCGCAATCGCACGGCTCCGGTGCGCCACTCGACGCCGAGGCGCGGCGTGAAGATGTCGCGCAGATGCGCGGGCGGCGCCACTTGCGATACGAGCGGCGGAGCGGTATCGAGCGCGAGCAGCACCCGCAGGTCGGGTACGCCCGAACCGAGCGTGCTCCAGCGCTCCCACGCGAGCTCACCGGTGATCAACAGATCGTCACGGGGCTCCACCGCGGCGGCCACCGCCACTCGCATCGGTGTGAAGTAGTGAACCGAGCGAAGGCTGATCTCGGCGGTGCCGGTTACGACCTGCGGCACGTTGACGTTGGCATCGATGTCGAGGGCGAGATCGAGGGAGAGCTCGCCGCGGAACGTGGCGGATACATCGACGATGCGCGCCGGCGACCAGCGTGCGGACAGCAACGGCGCGATCCGAGGCGGCAGCGAGACGTCCACCTCCGCAGTGCCCTGCGCGGCACCGCCCACCACCCCCACGTCGAACGCGAGCTTGCGCGAACGCGCGTCGGCGAGCAGCGATGCACCGGCGCCGAACGCGAAGTTGCGATACGCGATCGCCGCTACCGGCTCGATGACCATCCGATGCGAGACCGTTGCCAGCCGGGTGAACTGCGGCTCGGTCATCGGTGCGACCGAGATTCGCGCGACGTACGAATCCGGCAAATACAACCCGACACCGGCGCCGATCCGCAGCTCGTCGAGCTCGAATGGAATCACGAGCCCCAGCGACGTGCCGCGCGAGTCGCCGGCGCCGGCATCGCGATCGTTGATCGATAGTCGGCCCATCGTCGATTGGTAGCCGATCAGAACTTCGGGTCGAGTGGCGAGCGCGACTGCGGCCGGGTCGACGTGAATCGCTTCGGCGCCGACGGCGGTTGCCGCGCGCGCATTGGCCATCGCCGTGGCGGCGGCGCCAAAGCCGAGCTCGTCGAGTGGCTCGGCGCCCACGACCCGCATGGCGAGCAAGACGGTCGCGAAGGCCGCGCCCCGGATCATGGCCGCACCTCGAGGGTCAGGCCGCCCGACAACACCGATCCGCCGCCGCGCAGCGACGGATAGCCTGGGTTGCTGGTCTGGTCGCCGGCCATCGCATCGTCCTCGTCGGGAACCGACGTGAACGGATCGAAGGTCCCGCCTTCGTGGATCAGCTTATCGAGCGTGTGGTGGCCGATCCTCTGAACTTGGAGATGTGCGTCGATCCGGATCCGTCCCCACCGGTAGCCAGCGCCGAGCGCGAACGTGTGGCGATTGCCATCGAACAGGTTGGTTACGCCGGTCTGAACACGCGGAACGGGCGAGGTCTCGAACCCGTAACCGCCGCGGACGGTTAGATCGGGCAGGGCGTAGACCTCTGCACCGGCGCGGACGCCGAACGTGTCATCGAACGGAACTTTCGGCGGGTTGCCGGGGACTGCCCCGACCAACGGCAGCACGCTGTCGACGCGGACATACGGACCAGGATAGTCGGACCATCTTGCCCATCCCGCGTCGAGCGAAGCGACGAAGTGCGGCGCGGACCAACCGGCGCCGATCACGACTTGATGGGGCGTGAACTGACCGGCCGCACGAAGATCGAGATCGAATGCTTCACCGGCGACCATGGTCTTTGCGGTCGTGGCGAACGGCACCTCGAAGCGCTGGCGATAGACCGCCCCGAGCTTGAGGTTGGTGGTCGCGCGCCATTGCGCACCCGCGATCACGCGCGCCACCGTCCGCGCGCGCTCGTCGATCCGCGACTCGATCCCGCGCAGCGCGCCCTCACTGGCCTCGATCGATCCGGTGAGCCCCGCGAGCGCGTTGACGGCGGCGCCGATCGCGAACGAATCGGTCACTCGGATCGCGGCGCCGGGCAACACCACGATGCGGGACAGCCGATCACCGTAATATGGAAACGTCGGCTGATCTGCCGCGGGTGCCATCACGCGCGCGACGTTGCGCGGCAACAGATGAAGCGCGATTCCGACGACGACCCGATCGTGCCAGCTACCGCCGAGCGGCAACGGAGCTCGCATCGCGAGCTGGACACCGAAGGGATCGGCCAGCGGACGCCTGCGATTCGCGATCTTGAGGTGTGAATAGGCGCCGACGGTTCCGATCGCGAGCTCGACGTCGGGGCGAACCGCGAGGCCTGCGGGGTCGTAGTACAGCGCCGCGCCGTCGTCGACAGTAGCGACCGCGGCACCCGCTTGTCCGGCGTGGCGCGACGTGAACCCGAGCACCTCCATCGGGTTCGCCGACGCAGCGGAGCACCACGCGATCGCAGCGGTCGCACCGAGCCAAGACGCCAGCGAGCGCATGCAGGTGCCGTAACACGTGCCTCGGGCGTGCGATAGGGAATGAAACCGCCAACACTGCCAACCAGAGATCTTGATGACGCGTCGCGACAAGTCGACCCCAACGCGATCGTCCAAACAACGCCGATGCAAATCGCGGCGTCCGCGAGTACGCTGCGCCGCGATGGCTCGATGGTGCGCAGCGCTCGCGTTGATCAGCCTGGGCGGCTGCGAAGGATCCGGCGCTGCGCCGGATGCTGCCGACTACCAAGAGCGCTGCGTTCCAACTGCCGAGCCGTTTGGCGTGTTGACGGGCCGTCTCGCGATCCGCTCGACGTTGAACGTGCACGTCGACGCCGCGGGGTTGATCGAGACCGACACCACGACGCACATGTTGCTCGCGGTCGACCTGACGCAAGACGGCACCAAGCTGGCCGTCGCAGCGCAGGTGTGCCAGATCGAGATCCCCGGGGTTCCGCTCGCCGGCCAGGAGCTACCGATTCAGTTCGAGATCCCCGAAGCGGCGATCACTTCGATCGGCATCGTCACCGCAGACGCGACGCTATCGTCGCCCGACCAATCGTGCGCATCGTTTTCCTCGGCACCGATCACGATGGTGGTCGGCGCGCGAATCGATCCAGCGGTGATCTCGACCGCGCCGTTGCCGTCGGTCGACGACATGGGAATGTATTCGGCCTGCTCGCCGAGCGCGGCGACGCCGTGCGCAGAGGCCACCGGCTCCAGTTGCGCGTGCGATCAAGAAGGCGACGCGAAGCCCGGCGTGACCGTGATCGCCCACAACGTGCCCGCGCTCGAGCTCGACGAGGTCTACGTTACGTTGCGCACCACGTTCAACCTCACCGGTCAGGTGTGGTCGGCCGATTCGATCAAAGGAACGATCGACGCGTCGCTCGAGACCGGCATCGTCGGCTGTCTGCTCGAAGACAACGTCGCGTGCACGGTGCAAAACCTCCGGCTCGTGCGCGCGCTCAATCCCGTGATTACCCAGCAGGCCGGCAACCCGTCGCGATTCCGAACCGCCCGCGTCGAACCTGCCGCCACGTGCGCCGACATCATTGCCAACCAGGCCGTGCTGTTCCCGCGGTGAAGCGGAAAGGTCCGGAACTGCCGATCTCTGCTGTTCCTATCGCTTGCGAAGCAGGCTGCGTGAGGTCCACCAGGTCCACACGAGAAGGACGCCTGCGATTCGCGCGGTCCACCACGCCCACGCCGCGCGCTCGTCGTCGCCGCGGCCTTCGAGCACGAGGGCCGCGCTCATGCCGGCGATGCCGATGCCGGCGAACATGAACTGGTGACCGAGCCGATAGAGCAGCTGGGTCGAAGTTTCGAGGTTCTTGAACTTGAGCTGGAGCTCGCCCGCGTGGGCGGCGCGCATGAACTTGCGAAGCTCGGCGGGCAACGCGGTGACGGCCATCACCACGTCCTTCGAGGTCTCGACGAGCAGCTGCGACCAGTCACCTTCGTCGCCAAGCACGAACCGCTCGAGATACGGCCGGATCACCGTCATCGGGTTGAGCGTCGGATCGAGCTCGGTGCACAGGCCCATCAGCAGCAGCAATGTCCGCTCGAGGACGATCAGCTCCTTGGGGACGTGAAAGTTCGCCGACAGCTCGCGCAGCGAGATGTCCATCTTCCGCAGATCGGTGATGCTCTCGAGGCCCTTCTGCGGATCGAACTTGATGTCCTTCAGGTTCAGCGAATCGAGCGAGATGTTTTCCTGGAACTTGTCGTGGAAGTACTCGATGACCTGCTCGAACATCGCTTCGTTGGCGCCCCGGGCCACGAAGCCCATCTGCTTCATCGAGGCGACGATCCGACCGGTGTCGCGCGTCAGCGCGCCTTGGATCAGCTCGACGATCCCGGCGCGCACCGCGGCGGGAATCTCGGCGACCGCGCCGAAATCGAGGAACACGATCTCGGGTGGTCCGCCGGGCTTGCCGGGGCGAACCAGCAGATTTCCAGGATGTGGATCTGCGTGGTAGATGCCATCGGTGAAGATCTGCTGGCAGTAGATCTCGACGACCTGGCGCGCGAGCTGGCCGCGATCGAGTCCCAGCTGTTTGACCGCGAGCTTGTCGGTGATCTTGCAGCCTGCCTCGAAGTGGGTGACGAGCACGCGCGACGTCGAGAGCTCGTTGACGACCCGAGGGAACGCGACATCACTCCGACCTTCAAAGTTCGCGGCGATCCGCGCGGCGTTGTCGGCCTCGGCGATGTAGTCGAGCTCCTCCATGACGATCGCGCGGACCTCGCGATACAGCTCGTCGAATCCCTCGTACGGTACGAACCAGCCAATGATCCGGAAGATCCGGCGGAGCGTGAGCAGGTCGCGCCGGACCACTTCTTCGATATCCGGATACTGAACTTTGACCGCGACCTTCTGGCCGTTGTGAAGCCGCGCGATGTGAACCTGACCGATCGACGCGGACGCGATCGGACGCTCGTCGAAGCTCGCGAACAACTCCGAAGGCGACTTGCCGAGCTCTTCGCGCAGCCGCGACTCGATGTCGCTGAATGCACGCGGCGGTACGGCGTCCTGAAGACCTTCGAGCTCGCGGCGAAACTCCTCCGGCAGGAAGTTGGTCATGATGCTGATCAACTGGCCGACCTTGATGAACAACCCCTGCAATCCGACGATCGACCGCTCGATCCGGCGCGCGTTGCGCAAATGAACGCGGCGCAGCGCCTGTTCGATCCACGCGTCGGACGCGAACCGCGCGCGCACGCGTAGCCACAGATAGCTGCCGATCACGACGAACGTCGTCCAGTACGCCCGAATGCTTCGAACCTTGAGCGGCGGACGTTTCCCCACCTCCTCGAACCGATAGCGGCGTGATTCGCGGACGATCGGGGCGATCGAATCGGACCGCGCGCCATCGCGAGGGCGACTGTCTGCCGCGTCGTCCCTCCTCGCAGGCTCCGCCATGAGCGCAGAATACCCGGCGGTTCATCGATTTGATAGCAGCCACTTGGAGCGGTTGCGTGGTGCACGGAACAAGGGTACGCAATGGGGGATGGGCGCCAGCGACGACGATGCACCGGCCAAAGCCGAGCGATCGCCGACGATTCCACCTCCTCTGCGCGACGAGCACGATCGCGACGGACTGACCGACGTGATCCGCCAGCGGCTCGAAGCGCTGGTGCCCGAGCTCGTGAAGAAGACGTTCGCCGCCGGTATGGGTGCGGTGTTTTCGACCGAGGAGGGGATCCGAAAGATTGCGCGTGAGAGCTTGCCCGAAGTCGCGGGCTACATCGCGTCCTCCGCCGATGGCGCGAAGGACAAGGTGTTCGAGGTCATCGCGCGCGAGACCCGCGAGTTCCTCGCGAACCTCAACGTCAGCGAAGAGATCGCGAAGATCCTCACCACGCTGTCATTCGAGATCAAGACCGAGATCCGGTTCATCCCCAATAGCGATCGGTTCACGGGCGCGGAGCCCGATGTCAAAGCTTCGGTGCGGCTCAAGCGCAACGACGGTAAGGCCGAAGCCAAAGATGCTGCCAAGGACGACGAGCATCGTGACAGCCGCGGTCGCTTGCGATTCTGGCGGCGCGACGACGGCAGCGAGCCTGGACCGGACGAAACGCCCGAGAAATGACGTGATAGGATGCGCCCCGATGCATCGGGGTGCTGCCGTTCTGTTGTTCACCGCGGCTGGTTGCGCGCAGATCGCCGGGATCGAAAACACGACAGGCGGCGATCCGCCGAGGGACGTCGCCAGCCTGAAGGTCCAACGCGTATCGGTCGGCGCTACCGTAATCACCGGCCCCGAAGACCTCACGGGTTTGACGGCGACGTATCTGGTTCCCGATGCGCAAGCGCCGCAAGGCTTGAATCGCGTCGCGGCGACCCTCAATGGAACGGACACGTGGGAGGCAGAGGTCGAAGGAACCCCGCCGGTGATGTTCGAGTTGCCTGAATATGCTCCGGTGTATCCATCGGCTCCGCGCGTCTGGGACTTCCAGACGCGCAACATGCGCGGACCGTTCGTGCTGCTCGAGCATCCCGATCCGACCCCAGCACCGGATCCTGCGACGCTCACGATGCAGGCGACGCTGCCGGCGGGCGGCTATATCGGGAACGAATCGTTCGCGATGTATTCGGTGGGCACGTGGATGCAACGCGGGTTCACCGCTGGCGATGCGGGGTATCCGACCGTCATCGCACAGCCAACGTTTGGGCCGATCACGTTCGACTACCGCAGCGCGTCGTCGCTCAACGCGCGCCCCGCCGAGAAGATCACACCCGTCGACGTGGTGCTGCTGCTTCGCTACGTCGGTGCGGCCCTGACCGGGGTGATGGAGGCCGCACCGTTCGAGCAAACTGGCAACGACATGATCACCGGAACGCTGGTGCCGGTAACCGCGGACAAGACGCTCGATATCACCGTGCAGCCGGCGGCCGCGACGGCGCGGTTCAATCGCCCGCGACCGGCCACCACGTCGGTGGTCTCGAACTGGGCGCTATCGGCGGCGCCCGCTGCGAAGTACACGCTCAACCAAGGTCCTGTGTTGCAGAGCGGCGGCTTGGTGACCACCGATGCGTCGGTGCTGATCAACGCGACCTATGGCAACCCGTTCGCGTCGAAGGGCTGGGACAGCATCTTCTTGTGGAACACCAACGCAACGCGGACGTACATGCCGCCGGCGAAGCCCGTGCTGACGCTTCAGGCGGGGCTGCAGCAGTTCGTCACGCCGAGCGCAGGCTTGACGCTGGACCTTCCGGCGGGACTTCCCGAGTCGATCGTGTTCAACGGTGTCCCGCTCACGCAGGACGGCTTGACCGTGCCGACACCGACCACCGCGGTCACCGTCACGTTTCTGTCGAACATCATCGAAAACACGATGTATCGGATCGACGTGAACGAGTACATCGTCAACGAAACCGCGACCGGCTACGACGTCGCGCGCCGCATCACCTTTACATCGGTCGAACCGAGGTTCGTGATTCCGCCGGAGGTGTTTCAGCCGGGCGATCACCTCTACGTCGTGCGGGCCCACTGCGTGCAAGGCGGCCATCCGACCTTCGACGACGGCGATATCACCAATCGAGCTCTGCCGCTTACCATCGGGTTTCTCGACAGCGGCGTTTTCCAGGTGGGGCCATGACTCGACGAGTAGAACTGTTGTTGATCTGTGCTTGCGTGGTCGCGATGGCTGGAACTGCTGCGGCCGACGATGCCGATGCGCTGTTTCAAAAGGGTAAGAAGCTGCTCGCCGAGAAGAAGTACGCCGACGCGTGCAAGGCATTTCATGAGGTCGACAAGCTCGATCCGGGGATCGGCGCCAAGCTGAACGTGGCGCGATGCTTCGAAGAGTGGGGGCGACTCGCAACGGCGTATCACTGGTACGCCGACGCCGCGAAGATGGCGACCGACACACGCGACGAGCGGGCCGCGAAGATCAACGAGCTGATGAAGACGCTCGATACACGGGTTCCACGGATCGTGTTGCACGCCGCCGCGCCCTCGCTGGTAACCGACGTCACCATCGACAACGAGCCGGTCGTCGGCGCCGCGCTCGATACCGAGCTGCGGATCGACCGTGGACCACACGCGATCGGTTACACGCTCGACGGGACGCCCAAGACGCAGCAGGTGACGATCACCAGCAATCGCGCAGAGGTGACGCTGGATACAGCTCCGGTCACCGCCGTGTCGGCCGGAGGTTCCACGCCTCCGAGCCCGCGTCCCGGGCGCACCCGCCGCCTTGTCGGTCTGATCGTCGCCGGTGGTGGCGTCGCGATGATGGCTGGAGCAGGAATCGTCACGCTGAGTGCCAAGGGCAACTACAATGACGCTCTCGACGAGCACTGCATGGGCTCGACGACGATGTGCAACGAGCAGGGACTAGCGATCACCCACGATGCGCGCAGCACCGCGAACATCGCGACGGTGATCACGGTGATCGGTGGTGCCGCGGTGATCGGCGGCGTCGTGCTCTATCTGACGGCACCCAAGCGCGCGCGTGACGATGAGCACGCGATCTACGTCAGCCCGGTAGTCGGCAATGATAGCGCCGCCGTTGTGGTCGGCGGTCACTACTAACAGCAACGCATTGGGCTGGTCGCGCGACTGATCGTGACGCCTGTGTGGCGCTGTTCGTTAGTGGCGCGAGTCGAACAAGTCGTCTGACTTCGGCTTGGTGTCGGCCTTCGGATCGGGCTTCGGATCGGCCTTCGGATCGGTCTTGGGCTTCGTGCGTCGATCGGTCTTGGTTCGCGATGTTCGCCGGTCGGGCTTTGAATCGGTGGAGTCCACGGTGAACTCGATCACGGGTTCCTCGGTAGCCGCTGGTGGCGCGTCCACTGCGGGCCGCGCGTCGGCCGGCGGTGGCGCCGCAAGGTCGGCAGGCTTCGCCGAAGGTTCGGGCATCGCCGCCGGCGGTGGCGCGGGCTGCGCGGCGGGCACCACAGGTGACGCGGTCGGCTTCGCCGCAGGGGGCGCCTGCACGTAGGGCTCGTCGCGATGCCCTCCCGTCGAGTCGTGCGTTGCGCTGCTGAGCACGAAGCCACCGAGCCCCGACAGCGCGACCATCCCCGCCACGGCCCACCCAGGCAATCGGCGATGCTGCGGAATCACCTCGCCTCGGCTCTGGGACACGCTGGTATGCGACGGCGGTCGCCACGCCGGTGGTGTCAGCGCCGCGGGATGAAGTGGTGTCCCGAGCGCACCCGAGAGCGAGGGTTGAGAGCCCCGGCCATTGAGGATGCGTGTGGTCCGGCCGGCGATCATCGCAGCGCTGATCGGATCACTCGCAAACGGCGCGAGCAACCGCGCCAGCTCACCCACGTTTTGGTGGCGATCGGCTGGATCGCGCGCGAGACAGCGCATGATCACGTCGCCAAGCCCGGGTGGCAGCGGAACATGCAGCGGCATTGGTGCTTCGGTGCCGACCTTGATCACCAGATCGGCATAGGTCTCACCGGCGAACGGCGGTTGGCCTTGGACCAGCTGGTACATCACGATCCCGATCGACCAGACGTCGCTGCGAGCGTCTGCGCGCTTACCGCTTTTCATCTGCTCGGGCGCCATGTAGGTGGGAGTACCCATCACCGTCTGGGTTCCGGTGAGATCGGTCATGTTGACCGGGGTCTTGGAGATCCCGAAGTCGAGGATCTTGAGCAGCAGCGATCCATCGGGCCGCTGGGTGGCGAAGAAGTTCGACGGCTTGATGTCGCGATGGATGATCCCGATGCTGTGCGCTTCAGCCATGCCCTCGCACGCCTGAAGCATCAGATCGCAAACCACGTTGGGCAACTGTGGTCCGTGATGGACCAGCACTTGGCTGAGGTCGCTGCCCTCGAGGTACTCCATCACCATGAACGGGATGCCGCTCGCCAGCGTTCCCACGTCGAGGACGCGCACGATGTGCTCGCTACGCAGCCGGACGTTGGCCTGCGCCTCGCGGAGAAACCGCGCCACCGTATCGGCGCTTTGCGCGAGCTCCGGAAGCATGATCTTGATTGCCACCGGCTGGTGCAAATACATGTGGGTCGCGCGAATGACGCGGCCCATCCCACCGGTGCCGATCACCTCATCAACGCGGTACTTGTCCAGCAGGACGGTGCCCGGACTCAGCTCCACTTCGGCGATTCTAGCAGGTGTTTCTCAGCGGTCCCGGATCCACGCCAAGTTCGTGGCGGGCAAGGTGGCATAGCCGCCGACGAAGGTGCCGGCGGACATGCCTCGCTGTGCAGTCCGCGAGCGGCTAGAGGAAGCTCAACCAGTGATCGTGCTTGGTGTCGTTGCCCTTCACCACCGAGAAGAACGCTTCCTGGAGCCGGCGCGTGACCGGACCCGCTTCGCCGCGCCCGACCTTGCGATGATCGATCTCGCGGACCGGCGTGATCTCGGCTGCGGTACCGGTAAGGAACACCTCATCGGCGGTGTACAGCTCGTCGCGCGCGATCGGGGCTTCCTGCACCTCGATCTTCTGCTCGCGCAACAGCTCGATCGCGGTCTCGCGCGTGATCCCCGCGAGGATCGCTGCCGAGCTGGGTGGCGTCCGGATCACGTCGCGCTTGATCACGAAGATGTTCTCGCCAGTCCCCTCGGCGACGTAGCCCTGCGGGTCCAGCATCAGCGCTTCGTCGAATCCGCTCTTGATCGCCATCCGCTTGGCGAGCACCGACGAGACGTATTGGCCGCAGATCTTGCCCTTGTTCATGACCGCGTTGCCATTGGAACGCGTGAACCCCGAGATCATGCAGCGGATCCCTTTCTTGAGCCCCTCGTCGCCGAGATACGCGCCCCATTCGTAGCAAGCGATCATCGTGCGGACCGGCGGCTCGAACGAACCGAGGCCGAGCGCGCCATAACCCAGATAGGCGAGGGGACGCAGGTAACACGATGACAGCTTGTTGGCGCGCACGACTTCGAGGCATGCGGCGATCAGCTGGTCGCGGGTGTACGGGATGTCCATCGTGCAGATCGCGGCGGAATCGAACAGCCGCTCGATGTGCTCGCGCAGCCGGAATACCGCGGTGCGGCCGTCAGCTCGCTGATAGGCCCGGATGCCTTCGAACACACCGACGCCGTAGTGCATCGTGTGCGCGAGCAGGTGGTCGGTGGCGCCGTCCCAGGGGACGAGCTGACCGTCGAGCCAGATCGAGTCGAGCTTCTTGATGCCCATGTCTGCTTCGTACCGCACGCGCGCGTCGGATCACAAGCACCACTGGGCATGCGATGGAGCCAGCACACGTGACGCAGTGCGCTGTGCGAAACGCGCTACGCAGCAGTGCTATGGCAGTGGCGGCGCGGTGACCAGCTGAAGGTAGGCAACTCGGATATCGTGTCGCCAACGCTCGAGATGATCGAGCAACACGGCGCCGTCGGGAAAGCCCGAGCGCCGCGCGAGCTTGTCGAGCTCTTCGCGCGCTTCGGGTAGCCGGTGGATCGGCTGGTCCTGGACCACGCGCAGGCGATGTTCGATCAACCGCAGGAACCGATAGCCCGAGACCAACACGTCGACCGCACCAGGCGCCGCAACCCCCGCGGCGGCCGCCGCCTTGAGCGCGGTCGATGTCGACGTGGTTCGAAGCGCAGGATGGCGATGGCCGTGGACGAGCTGCAGGTATTGCGCGGCGAACTCGATGTCGATGATGCCGCCGGCGCCAGTCTTCAGATCGCTGCTGCCACCGAGCTCGCGCTCGATCCGATCACGCATCTTCGTGAGCTCATCGGCGACCGGCTTGGGATCGATCACCGGCGCGCCGTAGACGGTCTGCGCGGCGAGCTGCTCCACCTGGGTGCCGAGCTCGCGATCACCCGCAACGGCTCGCAGCTTGGTGAGCGCCTGGCGCTCCCATTGCCGCGCAACCTCGTTGTGATAGCGCTGCCACTGCGACAGCGAAGTGACCAACAGGCCCTGCGATCCCGACGGGCGCAGCCGGGTGTCGACCTCGTAGAGGCGGCCGCGTTCGGTACGCTGGCGCAGCGCACCGAGCAAGCGCTGTGCGCACCGCGAGAACCATTCGATCGTCGCGAGCGGCACGGCGCCATCGGATTCGCCGTCTTCGCCGGTATACACGAATACGACGTCGAGATCGGCGGCGTAGCCGAGCTCGCGACCTCCGAGCTTGCCGAGCCCGAGCACGGCGAGTCGCGCGTTGCCCGGTGGCCGACCATGGCGGATCGCCAGTTGCGATTCGATAATAGTAAGCGCGCGATCGAGGCATGCTTCGGCGATCGCGGTGAGCTCGGCGCACACCTCGAGCGGATCGAGTGCGCCCGCGAAATCGGCGAGGCCGACTCGCAACACGTGGCCGTTCTTGACCTCGGCGATCGTGCTCCATGCGCGCTCCGGATCGCTCGCGTCGATCGCGGCGAGTCGGTCATCGAGCTCGGCAGCGACCTCGGTGGTGGTGCGGGTCGGCGAGGTCACGCCGAGCTCGACGAAGAGATCGATCAGCTCGGGCGTGTCGACCAGGGTGCGAGCGAGGTAGGCGCTCGCACCGAGCAGCGAGCCTACCAATCGTGCGATCGCCGGATTCTCATCGAGCAAGCGCCAGATCGTCCACGCTTCGCCGCGTCGAGCGATCAGCTCGCTCAAATAGCGCAGCGCTTGGTCGGGATCAGCCGATGCGGCGATCTCTTTGAACAGCGAAGCGCCGACCCGCGCCGAGCGCTCGGTCGCCGCCAGGGACAGTGGCGAGCCGGTGTTTCGCCGGGCACGTGCGAGCTCGGCCCGCGCAGTGGGTGGCTCGCGAAATCCGAGTCGCGTCAACGCAGCGAGCTCGTGCGATTCGGAGAGCTCGCCGCCGAGGACGTCTTCGACTTCGAGGTTGTCGTCGCTCGGATCGCCCAGCGTGGCAAACAGTTGCGAAACCGCGGTCGTATGCATCGCGAGGTCGGCGGCAAACGCTTCGTCGGTCGAATAGCCGAGCCGGCGCGCAAATGCGGAGCGCGCGGCCGGATCGCCTGGAATCGTCTGGGTCTGCAGTCCGCCATCGAGCTGCAACACGTGCTCGGCGTGGCGGAGCCAGCGATACGCGCGCCACAGCGCGAGATGCTCGGCGTCGCTGACCAAGCCGGCGAACAGCAGCGCGTCGAGTGATGCGAGCGTGCCGCGACATCGCAGTTGCGGGCGCTTGCCGGCATGGATCAGTTGCAGCGCTTGAACGAAGAACTCGATCTCGCGGATCCCGCCTTCGCCATTCTTGAGATCGAAGCCTGCGGGGTCGCCGGCACGCCGCGGCCGCACCAGCTCGCGCTTGATCCGGCGATTCAGATCGCGCACCTCATCGATCACGGTCGGCGCGACGAGCCGCGGAAATACGAACGGCCGCAGCATCTCGAGCACGTCGGCGCCGAGCTGCTCGCTGCCCGCACACGGCCGCGCCTTGATCCACGCCTGACGCTCCCACGGCCGTCCGAACACTTCGTAGTAGCGCTCCATCTGCGCCAGCGAGTTTGCGATCGCTCCCTTCGCGCCTTCGGGTCGGAGCCGGAGATCGACGCGGAACACCACATCGCCTTCGGTGACCTCGGACAGCGCGGCGGTGACCTGCGTGCACAGCTTGGCGAAATACTCGTGGAGCGACAGCCCGCCGACTTCGCCCTGATCGGACGAGTACACGTAGATGACATCGACATCCGACGCGAAGTTGAGCTCCTCGCCACCGAGCTTGCCCATTCCGATCACGGCGAGCTCGGCGTCGCGTTCGTGGCCATCGTCATCGATGTACCGCGGTGCTCCATAGCGCGCGCGCAGCTCGGCGTCGTGAAACGTGATCGCAGCGTCGAAACAGGTGTCTGCTAGCCGGGCCAGCTCGCGTCCGACCTCGGTATCGAGCCCGAGCTCGAGCTCGCGGACGCCCAACCGAACCAGCTCGTCGGCGCGCAACCGCCGGAGCTGCGCGTGCAACTGATTCGTTGTCGTGACGCCCCTCATCGCTTCGCGGGCTTCGCCGACCAGGACTTCCCGCGGCTTTTCTCGACGCAAGTAGGGGTCGCGTGCGACCCTAACCAAGCGGTGGGGATCGCGGGTCAGCAGATTGGCGAGGTAGGGAGCTGCCTGACATGACAGCGTCGCGATTCGCACGCCCGCATCATCCAACCCTGCGAGATCCAGCCCACTGTGTGACGCCGCGTCGAACAGGCGCTCGGCACGGCGGCTTGCGTCGTCCTCATCGGGGGCACCCCTGGAGAGGTCGGACGGCGTGAGCACGGTGACACCATACCTTGACAGCACGAGCGCTCCGAATTACCCAACACGCTGATTCTTCACGCTATGCGCGATTTGTACGAAGTCCTCGAAGTCGATCGACAGGCATCCGCCTCCGATCTCAAGAAGGCGTACTACCGCCTCGCGAAGAAGTACCACCCAGATCATAACCCCAACGACAAAGAGGCCGAGGAGAGGTTCAAGGAGGCTTCGAACGCCTACCAGATCCTCTCCGACGACGATCAGCGGGCGCGCTACGATCGGTTTGGGTTCGACGGGATTCGACCGTCAGGTGCCGGCGGCGCGAATGGGTTCTCGAGCGTCGAGGATATCTTCTCGGCGTTCGGCGATCTGTTCGGAGATTTTTTCGGTGGTCCGAGCTCGGGGCGCCGTCAGCGCCGCGGTGCGGATCTCCGCATGGAGCTCGGGCTGAGGTTCGCCGAAGCGGTGTGGGGCACCACGAAAGAGGTCAAGATCACGCGTCAGGCGCCATGCACGACGTGCAACGCCACCGGAGCGAAGCCCGGCACGCAGCCCGAGATCTGCTCGACGTGCAAAGGCAAAGGCCAGGTCGTCCACGCCCAGGGCTTCTTCATGGTCCAGACGACGTGCCCTCAGTGCCGCGGCGTCGGCAAGCAGATCAAAGATCCGTGCACCGATTGTCGCGGACGCGGCATGAAGCCGGAGCAGGCACAGCTCACCGTCACGGTTCCTGCGGGCGTCGACGACAGCCAGCAGCTTCGGCTCGCCAACAAGGGCGAAGCGATGGCCGGCGGCTCGCCTGGCGATCTGTACGTCGTGCTCCGGGTCGAGCCCGACGAGCGGTTCCGGCGCGAGGGCGTCGATGTGCTCACCGAGGTGCCGGTGAGCTTTGTCAAAGCGGCGCTCGGTGGCGAGGTCGAGGTTCCGATCCTCGACGATAACTGTGAGGGGACCGACACGGTGGATCTCAAGGCCGGCACCCAGCCCGGCGACGTGGTCGTGCGGCGCGGTCGCGGGGTCCCGCACATCGGCCGCAATGGCCGCGGCGATCACGTGATCCAGTTCAAGGTCGAAATCCCGAAGAAGCTCAACGCCAAGCAGCAGACGCTACTCCGCGAGCTGGCCACCGAGCTCGGCGAAGATGTGAAGGACAAGAAGGGCCTGTTCGGCCGCAAGAAGTAGCGCGCTGGTCGGCGCGCGCTCAGTTCGAATCGCTCGCGATCGGTCGGGCGTACAACACGTCGAGCGATGCCGTGGCAGCTGGTTTCCCGGTGACGCGCAGCATGACCATGCCGTCGTGCGGTTCCCTCGCCGCCCATCGCAAAGACTGAAAGCTGGCCGGGCCGTCGTCGGTGTCGTGGACGAACGTGATGCCGCCTTCGAGGATCGTCTCGTCAGGGTTGAGCAAGGCGATCTTTACGGCGGGATCTTCACCCGGTGCCTTGCTAGTGGTGGCACTGAATTCATCGCCCGCGTAGGACGCCGGGACCTCCAGCCGAAAACACACATACGCAGTTCCGACGGTCAACGGCCCGATCTCGCGCTGGGCGGTTTCACCAAACCCGCCGGCAGGCATCTCGTAGGTCTCGTGGCACGTTCCCGGCGGGTCGTCGACCACGTCGTCGATCTCCGAACACGCCGCGGTCGCCAATCCGAAGACGAGTACGATGGTTCGCATGGCCACCATGCTACGCCGCGATTGTGAGCATCCGCGGCCCATGCTCTGAATCCGGATAACAGCGAAATTGCAGCGACGTTGACCGGGGTCGCGTACGTGGACGATCTTTGCACAGTCGTCTAGCGCACTGGGATGAACAGCTGGACTTCGACGCGGCGATTGGCGAGCCGGCCGCGCTTGCGATCGTTGTCGGACACCGGCTCGGTCGCACCGCGACCCTCGACGATGATCTGATCGCCAGGAGCGCCGGCGCTCATCAGCGACAGCCGCACAGCTTCGGCGCGGGCGCGCGAAAGATCGATGGAGAGCGCATCGATGTCCTGAACAGGCTCACCCTTTGCCGCGCGCGCGAACTGCTTGGCTTCGCGATCGTCGGTGTGGCCGATCACGACGACCTTCAGCGTCGGGTGCGCGACCAACGTCTTCGCGATCTTCTTGATGTGGCGCCGCGCAGCGTTGCGGACCGCGGTCTCGCCCTCGCCATAGGTCAGGCCTTCGATCGTGCCGCGGATGCTGTCGATGTCGGCGGGGACGGTGTCTGGACAGCCGTCGTCGTCGCTGATGCCGTTGTAAGTCTCTGGCTCGAGCGGACAGCCGTCGGAGATGTCGAGCACGCGATCGAGATCGTTATCGATGTCGGGACAGCCATCGGTGTCTTCGAAGCCGTCGCGGTCCTCGGGACGGCTGACGCACATGTCCTTCTCGTCGAGGATGCCGTCCTTGTCGTTGTCGGGAGGTGGCTCGGCGATCCCGGTTCGCCGAGTCTGCTGGCCGAGCGGGATATCGACACCGAACCCGATGTCGAGCTCTGCGGTGACGACGTTGTCGATACCAGGCAGCACCGCGATCCGCGCGTCGAATCGCAGCAGGAATCCCTTGCGGGTATCGTAGCGAACGCCGCCGCCGACGTACGCCTCGGGGATGATCGACGTCGCAAACGTACGCCGTGCCGAGGACAGCGAGATCTGTGCGCCGACGCCGACCACCGCGAATGGCAAGATCTGGTCGCGCGGCTTGATCGGGAACCGCAGGTGAACCCGCGGATCGAGCCACAACACGCTTGCGGACTCGGCGCCACCGGTCTTGGTCGTGCTCGCGGGTGCGAACGCGAGCTCGGCTTCAGGGATCAGCCAGTTGTAGAACAACGGTCGCGATGCGCGCAGTCCGAGCTCCATCGTGCTGTTCAGCGACGGATGCGCGGGGGCACTGTCGACATAGCCGAGAAACGAATCTCCGCTGAAGATCCTCGGACCGAACCAGCCACCGACCTCGAGGTCATCCGCGGCCGCTGGCGCTCCTCCGATCACGGACGTGATGGCCACTGCCCAGGCCAATCGGTGCATTGCATGCAGTATACGTCAGCGACCTGAGAACCTGGGGTGGTTGATCGGCGCTGTACCGACGCGCAGTGCGCACACGATCAGCGTCCCGAGACCACGACACCATCACCGGGAAGCCCGGTGAAGTCGGTGCGGGGCAACAGGCCAAGCCACGCGTCGGTCCGCGGCGTGAAGAACACCTCGGCGTAGATCCACTCATTGAGCGTGGCGAGCGAATCGGGGGCGGCAGCGCGATCGCTGTCGATCATGCGGCGGCGGATCTTCGGCCGAAGTTGGAACTCGTCGATCGCGCTATCCGCGACCACGTGGTGCTCGAGCCGCGCGATCACACGCGCCAGATCTTCGGCGGACGCGGTGACCCCGTGCGAACCATTGTGGAGCCGAGTGACGAGCGCGCGGCTCGGCGCGTCGAGCACGACCGGCGCGGCCTTACCAGTGCTTGTGAGCTTCCAGTGGCGCTGCCCGATCGCGGCCCACATCGCGGCGTCGCCGGCGGACAGCTGCCCCGGATCGACACCTGCCGCGACGATTCGCAGATCGGGAACCTCGATCATCGCTTTGGACACCGTCGCGCGTAGCGCGCGCGCAACCGCCGTCGTGATGTCGTGCTCGGAGCTAAGACGCCCGGCGCGGGGTAGATATTGCGTGCCGGCCATGGCGCGCCACGCTGCATCGGTCGCCGCGAGCGCCGCGCGATGATGAGCGACCACCGCGGTGCGCCGCTGATCGAGCGGCAGCGACGCGACGCTGTGAGCGAGGGCCAAGCTCGCCGTCAGCTCGGCTTTGAACGCCGCCGGTGCGTACAGCCCGGGCAGCACGTCGAGCACGGTGCCATCTGCCGACAGCACGTAGTGAACGCTGTTGCCGGTGGTCGTGCGTTCGAGCTTGCGGCCATCGCCGAAGTCGATCGTCACGCGCGGCACGGGGCGTTCACTCGACCAGTACAGGATGAAGTTGCTGCGCAGGAACGCCGATACCTCGGTGTTTGCATACAGCGTCGCGCGAAACAGCCGGCTGTTGGCGCACGACAGATCCTCGTCGAGTCGGCCGAGCATACGCAGCGCGAGGATCGGCTTGTGTTGATCGCGCGCGGCAGCCTGCGCGGCAGCTAGATCGGTGTACCAGTAGATCTGCGACACGGTCGCGTAGCGCTGCGCTGCGACCGTGTCGGCGGCGAGCGCGAGTCGGTCACGCTTTGCACCTGGTGGCGTGCGGCGCCACACGGCGAGGACCTTGTAGAGGCCCGCTGGGCCCTCGGCGCGTAACGACGCTACATCGATCGCATCCGCGTTCGAGCTCGGTGGATCGATCGGACCCGCGACGGCAGCGGCGCAGCCAGCGGCGAGGCACACAGGAAGCGACGAGCGGAGCGAGTTGGGCATGGACGTCATCCTGCGATGTCCGCCGGCCGACCGCTGTCAGACCTCGGTAAACCCAGCCCTTACATCCGCCTTACCTGGAGAGGTGGCACAATGACCACGTGCGAATCCTGGTGGTCGAAGACGAGCCGAGTCTTCGCGACGGTATCGTCGATTTGTTGTCGGGCGATGGCCACCAGGTGGTGGCGGTCGCCGATGGCGTCGCGGGTGTCGAAGCCGGGTTGCGCGACGCATTCGATCTCGTCGTGCTCGATCTCATGTTGCCGCGGCTCGATGGCATGGAGGTCTGTCGTCGGTTGCGCGCGGCTCGCCCGGGGTGCGCGATCTTGATGCTGACGGCGCGCGGTTCCGAGGACGATAAGGTCCGCGGATTGATGGAGGGTGCCGACGACTATGTGACCAAGCCGTTTTCAGCGCGCGAGTTGCTCGCGCGGGTGCGTGCACTTGGTCGCCGCGCGCCGGCGAGCGAATCGCTCGATGAGGTTGCCGTCGATGGCGTGACGATCGATCTGGCGCGGATGATCGTTTTGCGTGGCGAGGCGCGGACCAGCTTGACGCCGCGGGAGGTCGGGATCGTGCGTTGGCTGTATCGCCATCGCGATCGAGTGGTGTCGCGCGCCGAGCTACTCGAGCAGGTGTTCGGGCAGCGTGGCGATCTACAGACCCGCGCCGTCGACATGGCGATCGCGGTGCTTCGCAAGAAGCTCGAGGTGGACCCCGCACATCCCGCGTTGATCGTCTCGGTGAAGGGTGCCGGCTACGCGTGGGGTACGGACGGGCAGCCGCGTCGAGGCTCGGAGTGACCGACGAGCCGCGCGTCTCGCGTGCGGTGTACGCGGCGGTGCTGCTTACCGCGGCGCTCGCGGCCCTGCTGGTCGCGTGGTTCTTGGCGGGTTGGGCGGATGTTCGCGCCCGCCAGCGCGCAGAGCGCGCCGCGCCGACCGTAGAGGCCGAGCGTCGGGGCAACGAGCTCGCACATCAGCTCCGTGGCGAATTGTCGGTGTTGCTCGCCCGCGAGCTCGAGCGCCCATACTTCCACTATCAGAACCTATTTCATGATCCGCGATCATCGGTCGGCGTCAGCGTCACGCCATCGCCCCTGGCCTCGGCGATCGAAGAGCCCATGGTGATGGGGTATTTCCAGCTCGACGCCGACGGCAAGGCGAGCACGCCGACGATCAACGATGAGCTGCCGGAGTTGTCGTGGTCGACTCGGCTCGCGGAAAATCGTCAGTTCCTGGGCGAGGTCGTGCGCAGCCTGTCGGGACCGCTCGCTCCGCCACCGCGGGCTGTGCAGGTCGCACAGGTCGCGGTGGCAACTCCGGCACCGACCAAACCGCCTCGCGTCGCGCCATCTCCGCAGCAAGTTCAGCCACCACCGCAACAGGCGATCGACAGTTCGAACGGCGGCGATCAGGCGCAGCAGTCCGCGACCAAGCAGTCCAAGGTCGTCACGATCGATCCGACGAGCTACGCGCAGAACCGGGTCGCCAACACGATCTATTCGAAGAACTATCCCAATGACGAGAACCGCCCGAGCAAGCGCGCGCCGAAGATCGACGACCCGCTCGCAGATCTCACGCCGTCACAGAGCCCGTCCAGGTCGCAGGCAACGACGCCGGTACCACCGGCGCCCTCGCCATCACCGCCGGCTCCGGTGACGATCACCGTTTCGCCGCTCGAGTGGAAGACGTTCACGTTCGGTGGGCAACCCTCGCTGATGGCAGTGCGTCACGTCGAAACGCCGGACGGTCCGCTGTCGCAGGGCTTCGTGATCGATCGCAGCGCGCTCACCAGTTGGCTCGCAGCCCGCGCTGGCGACGCCGTCGTCGAGTTGCGCGCTGGCGACGGGACGGCGGCGGAGATCGCGACGGGTTGGCACCTCGCGGTGACCGCGAACCCGCGCGCGGTGACTGCAGCAGCGGCAAGCGCGGCTCAGATCTCGCGCGGCTTCGTGATTCGGTTTTCGATCGTGGGCGTGATCGCCGCGCTCGCCGCCGGCATGGTGGTGTTGTTGGTCGCGCGTGCCGAGCGGCTCGCGCGCGAACGCAGTCAATTCGCTGCGGCTGCTGCCCACGAGCTGCGCACGCCGCTCGCCGGCCTGCAGCTCTACGGCGATATGCTCGCTGATGGTCTCGGCGATCCCGCGAAGGTCAACGACTACGCCAAACGCATGAGCGAGGAGGCGTCGCGGCTCGGCCGCGTGGTTTCTAACGTACTCGGGTTTTCGCAGCTCGAGCGCGGCAATCTGAGCGTCGATCCGCACGAAGGCCCCCTCGGCAAAGCGCTCGCGGAGATCGCCGAACGCGTACAGCCCACGCTCGATCGCGCCGGCGCCGCGCTCGACCTCGACGTCGACCCGGACCTCACGGCGAGCTTCGATCGCGACGCGCTCGCGCGGATCATCGGTAACCTGCTCGACAACGCCGAGAAGTACGGCCGCGGCGCGAGCGATCGGACGATCGGGATGACAGCGCGGCGCGCCGGCGATCGGGTCGAGGTCGCGATCGCCGATCACGGACCCGGTGTCGCGCAGGCAGCGCGGCCACAACTGTTTCGCGCGTTCTCGCGCGGTGTGTCGGCGGATGGGCCTGCAGGTCTCGGCCTCGGCCTCGCGCTCTCGCAATCGCTCGCCCGCGCGATGGGTGGCGATCTCGAGTATCGCGGATCGCGCGACGGCGCGACGTTCGTGCTGACGCTCAGATCGACGTTGCCGGCGACGAGCTGATCGGAGCGAGGCGCATTCACCCCTCCGCGCGTCGCCTCGCGCGATCGAAGCCAGTTGACTCCCGATCAATGCGTTCAGGTTTAGAAGCTGTTCTTCCAGGCTCTGATCTCGGCGAACACACTCACCGGATCAGTCGCCGCACCGCGCGCCTTTGCAGCTGCAATCACGGCAGGATCCGTGGTGCGCAGGAACGGGTTGGTCGCGCGCTCGTCGCGGATCAGCGACGGCGTCGATGGCGCCCCGAGCGCGCGAGTGCGCGCCGCGACGGCGGCGTTTTCGGGCTCGACGGCGGCTGCGAACGTGAGGTTCGCCGCGGTGTACTCGTGACCGAAGTAAACCTTGGTGTCCTCGGGAAGCGCTGCGAGCTTGGTCAGCGACGCGTGCATCATCGCGGGGTCACCTTCGAATACGCGGCCGCAACCGGCGCCGAACAGCGTGTCGCCGGTAAATGCGCAGCCATCGACCAAGAAGGTCACTGCGCCTAGCGTATGCCCGGGGTTATGGATGATCCGGACCTGCTTGGTTCCGAACGTCAGCTCGTCGCCGTCCGCCACGGCTCGGGTCACTGCCGGAATCTTCGGTGCGTCGACGGCGCCGGCGATCACCTCGATGCCGGAGTGACGCGCCACGAGATCCTTCACGCCGCCGACATGATCGTTGTGGTGATGGGTGGCCCAGATCGCGACGAGCGTCACGCGTTCGCGTTCGAGCGCAGCCTCGATGGGCGCTGACTCGCCGGGGTCAACGACGGCCGCGCGACCATCTTCGATCACTAGATAGGCAAAGTTGTCCTTGAGACACGGAACCGCGACGACTCGCATGACCCAGTCATAGCGTGTTTCGTTGGTTTCGCGGCCGGGAGCGCGGCGTTACCGTGCGCGCATGTCCAATGCCACGATGAACGCGATGGTTCTGCGCGAGCACGGCGGACCGGAGGTGCTCACGCTGGAGCAACTGCCGATCCCCGAGCCGGGACCTGGCGAGGTACGCGTCCAGGTCAAAGCGATCGCGCTGAACCACCTCGACCTGTGGGTTCGTCGCGGTGGTCCGGCGTTCAAGCTCGAATACCCGCATCGACTCGGTTCCGACGTCGCAGGCGTTGTCGATGCGGTCGGCCCTGGCGTGCCCGCGAAGCCGGGAACCAAGGTGGTCGTCCAGCCCGGGGTGTCGTGCGGCACGTGCATCCAATGCCTCGGCGGTCACGACAACCTATGCCGTTACTACAAGATCCTCGGTGAGAACACCCAAGGCGGCTATGCCGACTACATCGTCGTTCCCGCCGCCAATCTCGCGCCATATCCCGAGCGGCTCACGTTCCCACAGGCTGCTGCTTCGCTCCTGACGTTTCTCACGGCGTGGCAAATGGTCGTTCACAAGGCGCGCGTCGCACCCGGAGACGTCGTTCTTGTCCATGGCGCGGGTTCCGGAATCGGCGTCGCCGCGATCCAGATCGCGAAGCTCTATGGAGCACGCGTGATCGCGACCGCCGGCACCGATGAGAAGATCGAGGCGGGCAAACGACTCGGTGCCGATATCGGCATCAACTACGCGACCCAAGATTTTGTAGCGGAAGCGCGCATGCTCACTCAGAAGCGCGGCGTCGACGTCGTGATCGAGCACGTCGGTGGCGACGTGTTCGCGGGTAGCATCAAGGCCGTGCGCAATGGCGGCAGGATCGTGAGCTGCGGCGCGACCGCTGGATTTCATCCGGCGATCGATCTTCGCCATATCTTCTTTCGCCAGATCGAGATCCTCGGCTCGACGATGGGCAGCAAGGCCGATCTGCTTGCCGTACTCGGCCATATTGCCGCGGGACGGCTCGAGCCGGTCGTGCATCGCGTGATGCCGCTCGCGAGCGCCGCACACGCCCACGAGATCCTCGAGGCGCGCGGCGCGTTCGGCAAAGTCGTGCTCGAGCCGTAGCGACCGCGCTAGGGGTCGAGGGTACCGAGCAGCTCGCCGGGAGCGAGGATCGTCACGCGGTCGGAGACCGGCTTGGCATCGATCGTGATGCCCTCGCTCCCCGGTGCCAGCGCGAGGTCGTAGCTCGCGAGCGCAAACCAGGTCGGGGCGGCCGCCACGGGAATGTTGAGCAGCTTGCCGTCGTGCTCGCCGCCGCTCCACAGCCGGGCATGGCGTGCATGAGACGATTCGCGGTCCCGGGTTCGGTACGCGGTGATCGAGCCGTCGAGCTCGCGCACGTAGATCAGATTCGTCCGCGCGGCCGCGTGGATGCACGCGACGTCCCACAGGGTGGGAGACTCGGCTCGGATGCGTCCCGCGGCGATCGCGGTCCGTGGCCACAACATCACGCGTGCGTCGGCGGCTGCGCGATCGACCACGGCGCGCGCGAACAAGCGTTTGGTCTGCGCGCGCGACACCAGCTCGTGGTGGGTCGCACTCGTGACCGCCGCGATCATTTCGGTCGACAGCGCGGGCCGGTGATCGTCGGTACGCCAGCGTTTCCCCACGCGACTGCGAAATGTTCGACGCGTCGCGCGCCCGCTGCGTGCTGCGAAGTGGCTCGCCAACACGAATAGGCTACGCGCGTCGACCTTGGTCATCGCCTGGTGGAGCGCAGCGACGAGCGGCTCGACGGTGCTCGGGTCGCGGCGCAGCGCGACGCGCAACAGATGGTCCGCCCGCCGCATCAACTCGCGCGGGCGCGCGGCGAGCAACTCGGCAACCTTGTCGAGCTCGCCACGCGCCAGGCTGCGTTCCACCGATGACGCCGTCGAGTCTTTCGACGCTGATCGCCCGGACGACACCGTCGTCCCAGGGAGTCTGCGACGGATGACATCACCGACCGGCGCTTTCGTGACGTCGGTGCCGCGGACCATCACGAATGCCAACGCGGCGGTCGGCAGGCGTTCGGCGTGCTCGTACGGATGCAGGCGTTCACCGATCCGCTTCCACAACCCGCGATGTGCGCGCATGCCTTCACGCAACCGGTCGACCGGTTGACGATCGAGTGCCTCGAGGATCGCACGCCGGAGTCCGCGCCTCACCGAATAAAGTCGCATTGGCTCGATCAACGCTGGGTTGCCGCCGAGGAGCACGGCCGCGACGCGCAGCACATCGCTTGGTGATTGGAGGTGGCGTTCCGAGGCGCGAACCGCTGCGCTCGGATCGGCCGACACCATCCACAACCTCGCGAGCGCGATCGCCATGGTTTCGCGGTTCGCGATCACCCCAGGAAGCCAACTGGCAGCCTTATCGCCGAGCGCATCGATCATCGTCTCGATCTCGATGCGCTCCTCGGCGGTCACCGGCGCCGGCTCACTGATCAGGCGCTGAAGCCGCGCGCGCGCCGTACCGATCAGGTCGAACGCCACGTGGAGCAACTGAAGTGTTGTCGTGCTCGGCGCCTCGGCCGCGGTGATCGCGATGAACGGCTCGGTCGCTGCGATCCGGTGATTGCAGATCGGACAGCCGGCGAAGTTGCCCGTGGTCCAGCACGACTCGCAGACCAGATGACCGCATGGCGACAGCGCCCGAACCTTCGAGACGCGCGCGCACCACGGGCACGGCTGATCCGGGCAGGCGCGCAGCCAGCTGATCATGCGCCGCGCGTAGCTCGACATCGCGGTCGAGGTCGAGCCATGAAATGGCGGCACCGTCGCGTGGTCGCGGCCGACCAGGCAGGTCAACGTGTCGATCAGCCACTTGCGCAGATCGATGACCGCTTGTCCGGGGAGTCTGCGCACCATCATGGCGAGGTCGAGCGACATCACGAACCCGAGCCGGGCGAGCTCGTCCTCGAAGCGCTCGATGTCGGCGCCACGGCTCGGCCGCGTCGCCGCATTCGCAGCGCGCTCGGGGTCCAGCACCACAGTATGAGTGCGGGACAACAGCAGCGTGCGGAGCGCGTCCATCGAGAAAAGGGTGGGCGGAGAGTGGATGCGCTAACAGATCAAGCACACCCGGAGCCGCCCGGCGGACAGGCTAGCACGACGCCCAACCGACGCAGCGCCCGACGCCCCGCTACTAGACGCTACTCGAGCAGCAGCGCGCCGTCACTCGCCACGCTGTACTCGTGGCCGAGGTTGGCGTCGCGAATCTGTGCGTAGATCCACCCGTCCGAACGGAAGTGCGGGAACAGCGCGTATTGGCCCGGCTGCATGTGGGTCAGCCGGGTCACGGTACCGGTCTTGAGCTCGAGCAGGTATAAGTTCGACGCGCCCTTGGTCTTGTAGTCCTCGAATCCAGGGTCGTCCGACCCCGAAAACCCGAGCTCGACCGCGTCGGCGTTGGTCACGTAGTGGTGATAAACGATCCACCGCTCGTCGAACGAGAATGCCGGCTTGCCGCCCGAGATGCAGTATCGCGCGATCTCGGGCGTGGCGATCGAGTACGAGCTGCCGGAGGGGGTCGCGTTGACCTTGCGAAGCACGTAGCCGATCTGGTGCTCGCCGGGACCGGAGACCCGCCCGATCGTCAGCTTGGCCGACGGCGACAACACCGTGTCGCCCTCGAACGGCGTATCGACATTGACGGTTGCTCGCGGCGAATACGTGGTGCCGTTCCAGAACATCGGGGTGAACGACGAATAAGCGTTCGACCCAAACGAAGTATCGGGATCCGAACGCGTGACCATCTTGCCGCCGTCGTCGGAAACGAACTCGCTGTCGATCGCGAAGTAGTCGCCGCCAGCGAGCCGCTGCCCGACGTGCTGGTACAGACCGATCTGGTTGATCCGCTTGCACGCGGTCTCGGTCATCTGGATCTCGGCCGGGTTCGAGGTCAGCACGCTGATCCCGCAGGTGTTGCGTGGGCCACCTTGGAACACGAACCCGGAATTGTCGGGAAAGAACGCCGGATCATAGGCCGCGTTCACCGAGACGATCGCGTCGCGTTGAAGATCGATGATGTACGAGCCCGGGACGTTCGACACGCCGTGCGCGACGAACCGGCCGTCGGGAGAGGCCCGCGTCCAGAATGACGAGACGTGAGTGACGTCCTTGAGCACGCGCAACCGGCCGCGATCGGGGAGATCCCAGCCCGTGCCATACGGCTGATCGACGCCGAGCGGAACGCTCTGCAAGCACAGCTTGGGATCGGTCTCCTCGCCGCAGCCAAACATCGCCATGCCGGCGCTCTTGTTGACCTGGCGCCATCCGGTCGTAGCCATCGCATCGACATGCATGGCGACCTCGTTCGAGATCCCGGCGAAGCACGTGCTCGGCGCTGGATCGTTTGGCAGGGTGTCGTCGAGCTCGGGCAATCCGCGCGCGAACCACTCCGCGACGATGTCGAACTCGGCCTGTGTCAGCGGCTGCACGTCGTTCTTGGGCATCGCGGCCGCCGCCTCGAACTCGGCGAACTTCGCCGCGGCCTCCTCGCCATACGCCACCCAGAACACGTAGCGGAACCACGGCAACTTCGCCGCGCTCGCGTAGACACCGAGCTTCTTGGCCTCGAAGTCTGACACCGGTACATCCGGCATCGCGCGGACGCAGTTGATCATCTTGCGCGCCGACTCCGGGGAGCTCACCTGCAGATCGGTGAGGCAGTCGGTCATTGCCTTGTCACTCAGCGCTCGCCAATAGCTGAATCGCTGCCGCGTCATGCCGTGGCAGTTGCTGCAGCCATTCGCGTTTGCACCCGAGACGTTCGCGCCGAGAAGCTGAAGCGCTTGCATCGCGAGCTGATCGTCGGGCAACGACACCGGGTTGCGGAACACCGGCAGGGTTGGCGCGTCGATCCCGACGTCCGGCGGTGCTGCGTCGACCATCGGATCGGTCGAATTGCTGTTGCCACCGCACGCGAGTACGAACACCAAAGCTAGGCAGCGACGCATGCGGGCTGGATGAAACCCTAAGCCATCGGTTCCGTCACCTGCGAAATACATTCGATTCGCTAACTCGAGTGCGTGGCGCCTGCATCACTGGCATGGCGCGGTGGCGATGAACCTAAGTAGGCAAGACATGAAGGGCGCTGTGGCGAACGTGGTTTGACTTGGCTCCACTGGTTCGGAATACTTTCGCCTTGAAGGAATTCGGGGAGATGGCCGTCGACCGGCCAAAGGAGAGCTCAATGACTCGCTCGCGAGATCTGTTCATCGCCTTCGGGCTGGCCCTCGCAACCGGGATCGCGGCGCCTAGCTGTGTGGTGCGCAGCAGCGGGCACGCATCGATGGGCGTTTCAACCACACCGGTGGTTGTCTATTCGGAGCCTCCGCCACCGCAAGCAGAAGTCGAGACCGTGCGGCCTGGCTACGTGTGGATCAAAGGCCGCTGGGACTGGCGCGGAGGGCAGTGGACGTGGGTCAGTGGCCGTTGGGAGGTCGAGCGCCCGGGCCAGGTATACGCCGATGGCCGGTGGGAGCGCCGCGGGAAGTCATGGCACTGGGTCGACGGTTCGTGGACGACCGTGACGACTCACACGCACTCGCACACGCATACCGGTCCGATGCACTCGCAGACGACGACGCACACGCACACGCCTGGAACCGTGTCGTCGCCGCCGAGTACGACCGTCACGGTCACCGGCGGGATGTATCCAACCGCCGCGCCGCCTCCGCCCCGCGTCGAGAATTACGGCAGTCCGCGCCACGGTTGGATCTGGATTAGCGGCCGGTGGAACTGGCAAAACGGCAACTGGACGTGGATCGATGGTCGATGGGAGCAAGCGCGACCACGCCAAGTTTGGCGGCCCGGCCGCTGGGAGCTGCAAGGCAATTACTACGTGTGGATCGAAGGCAGCTGGAGCGCTGGCCACTAGCTCCGCCGCTACTCCACCGTGATCGGAACGACGTGAGTGGCGACGCCTCCGCGGCTGTCGCGGAGCACGAACCATAACCAGGCTTGACCTGGATCGGGCGTGTGCCACGTGGTCGTCACCTGAGTTGCGACGTCCTGTTCGTCGACGAGCGAGCCATCGACGGCGAGAGCTCCGCCGCTCGCGTACCACGATACGTGCATCGACTCGCGGCGCACGAGCAACGCTTGCGCGCTCGGTTCGAAGAATAGATAGCTCTCGACGCTGTCCGCAGGCCACGACGCGGTCAACGGGACGTCGGTGTTGGCGGTGACGATCGCGGGCGCATCGATCGCGAACGTTGGATTGCGGTTTGCGACGTAGTCGACGTCGTATCGTCGCGCGAGCTCGGCGGGCGCCGCCGGCAGCTTACACGTGATTCGCGATAGCCCGAACGCAAGCTCGTCGTCGAGCGTGACCTTTACGGGTTGGTAGTAACCGCCGGTTGCATCGGCCGCGCGCGGACGAAATCCACCCGGTGGTGTGTCGGGGCCGAATCGCAGACATCCATCGGCCGGCAGCACACCGGTCACCCGGTCTGCGACGCCAAGATCGATCTGCGAGCCGGTGCCGATGCACTCGACGGAGACCGCGTTGTCTTCGGTGGGTGGTTTGGGTGCCGTGCAGAATGCCCAAGCGGGCGGCTGGGTCGGGGGACCGGACGGGCTGGCAATCACCGCCTGGTATTCGACGAGCGCGCCTGGCTTGGCCTCGGCCGGCTCCGCGATCACCGCGAGCACGCGGGTGTCGCGAATGATCGAGAGCCGCTGATCGAGACCGTCGTCGCACGCGGGCAGGGTGGCTGCCGCTGCGATCCATAGGACCCAGCGCCACCGCTTCATTGCTCGATCCTCAGGCCGGCGATCGCGAGCAACGGCAGGCTGGTCAAGTAGCCCTTATCGGTGAAGTCAGCGCTGTAGATGATCTCCTCGGCGTTGGCGCGCCCGGTGAGGTTTTGGATCTCGAGGTACACCGCGGCGCGCGTCGGCCCGAGGAGAAATCGGCGCTCGGCACGCGCATCAGCTGCAAAAAACATCGGCAGCCGCTCGCCGTTGTGTGCGCCGCGAATCGGCTGATACCTGCCAGAGCGGGTATCGAACAGCGCACCGATGACGCCGGTCCGCGGCTCACCGGTCGACAGTCGCACGCGTCCGCCGATCGTCCAGCCACCATGTTCCCATCCTCCGACCGCGATCAGTCCGTGCGTTTGGTCATGGTCGAACAATCGCTGCAGCTGATCGGCTGCGTCCTTGCGCGTCGAGCGGCTCACCGAATAGCTGAGCCATCCGGTGAGTCCATGCCAGCCGACGAGCCTGGCGGTGAGCTGTAGGCCGACGACGCGGCCGATGCCGTCCTGGGTCAACGCGCGTGCGAGCAGCGGCGTCACGGCGAGCTCGCGGGCGACGAGTTGATCGAGCCACCGCGCGTAGCCTGCGGCTTCGAGCGCGACCGGTGTACGCCGCCACTGGCCGCCGGCGATGACATGCCATGCTTCCTCGAGCCCGAGCTGCGGCGTGCCGAACACTGCGCTGGTATCGCTTGCGGCACGCGCTTGGTGATAGCGACCGCCGTCGATCCGGATCGTCATCTCGTCGCTCGCGCGGATCTGCAGCGATCCGCGCGGATCTGGCGAAAACACGATCTGCTGACTGCCGATGCCCGGCGTGGTGCCGACCCTGGGCGTGAGTCTGCTCGCGTCCAGCAGCCACGCGTCGAGCCGACCGCCGACCGTCGCGGTGAACCGTCCGGCGCGGACGTCGAGCGCTGCGTGCCCGGCGGAATCGATCGTCGTCGATCGCCAGCGATCTGCGGCGATGTCATCGCCCGGCGGTTGGCCGAAGATGTGCGGATCACCTTCGCGCGCAGGGATCGTCAACGAGCCGCGACGAGTCAGCCGAGCAGCTTCCGCATCGACGTCGGCGCCGATGGTGAGGCTGAGCGCGGACGACAGCCGTGTCTGCTGCGCCGCGCGAGCGCCTGCGAGCCAGCGGGCATCGCTACGGCTCGCGTCGGTCATGCCGACTGCGAGTGCATCGCTCGCGCGATCGCGGCCGAACCACAGCGTCGCCGAGTCGTAGCCGCGCGCGGAGTCTCGGCGCAGCGTCACCTGCGCACGCAGCGTGCGGCGGTCGAGATGATCGCGAACTTCGGTCGCGGGATCATCGGAGCCGAGTGTGCGATCGAGGGTGTCGAGGCTGCCGAGCACCCACCCGGTGACGACCAAGTCGTCGGCGAGCTTGGCGCGCGCAACGAGCTGGCCATCACTCCATCGCGGCAATGGAGCATTCGGAGCGAGCTCGCGCGGGTCGGCCACCACGCCGATCGCGCGATCGAGCCAGCTCTGCCGTGCCGCGCCCGCGATCGTGACGCGGCCGAGCTTGAGCTTGCCGGCGAGGCTGCCATCGAGCATGTCGGCTTGCGCTCGCCACGCCGGTGCGTTGCTCGGATCCGCCAACCCGATATCGATCACGCCGCCGATCGCGCGGCCGCGATCGACGCCGAACGCGGCCGGTGTGAGCCGGATGTCGCCGACCAGCTCGTTGCCGACCGCCGAGCGATAGCCACCGGTATGATAGAGCGCAGGGACCGGAACACCGTCGACGAAAACCCGAGTATCGCGCGGGGCAGCGCCCCACACGACAACCTCGGCGGAGCCAGCAGCGGGCCGTGCGACTGCAGGGAGCGACTGCACGACTTTAGCTGCATCGCCACCACCGGGAACCGCGCGCGCGGTCTTGGCGTCGATCCGCGTCTCTCCGGGCGCACTCGGAGCGATGTCGACGACCGTGACAACTTCGCCACTCGTTTCGGCGGCAGGCTCCACCTCGATGGTCAGCTTGAGATCGCGCGTGACTACCAGCGGCTGGCGCTTGGTGGTTAACCAGTCCGCGCTGATCTCTAAGGTGTAGCGGCCAGGAGCGAGCGGCAACACGAACTCACCACGCTCGTCGGTAGCGGCGAGCTCGCTACCCGCCATCACGATCGCACCTTCGACGGGCTGCTGGCTCTGCCGATCGATCACGCGGCCGCGCACGGTGGCAGCCGGTTGCGCTTGTGCGGGCTGCGTCGCGGCAAGCAAGACGACCGCCGTGACAACGCTCGCGCCGGTACGCGTCACCAAGCTCACAACGAGAACCGAAGCGCGAGCACGCCCGCTCCCGCTCCGTGCGGCTGGAGGACGTCGTCAGGCGTAGATACGCCGCGGGCTGCACCTAGCAGCACGCCATCGCGTGCGGCTGCCACGTACCACGCCGCGCTGGGCGCACCGCACATCGAACGCGCGTCGACACGGACGACGTACTCGCCCGTGGGTGGCGGCACGCTGCCGAGCAGCGCCGCTTGCCATACAAAGCGCTCGCTCGGTCGCCCATCGCGATGACAATCTGCATTGCCATCGCGATCGAGGATCCCATGACGCTTCCACTCCTCGGGATCCACGGGCGTACCCGGCTCGGGGATCGGCATCGTGTTGGGCTTGTCGCTCCAGCCTTCGCCGCCGCCTGGTTCGACGACATGGAGATCGAGGTCCGCGGGTCCTTCCCATACCAGGCTGACGACCAATCGATCGACGAGAGGTGGCTCGACGTCCGCAACGACCACCGCGGACGCAGCGGGGCCGAAGCGGCCGTGGTCGTCGGCTCCGGCCACGAGCAGCGTGAACGGGCCGGGCGGCAGGTCTTCGGTCACGCCGAACCGCGCGTCGAGGCTCGCGAGGCCTGGCGTGTCGATCTCGGGCACACCCGCAGGTACCAGCCACGCTCCGTCGAGACCTTCGATCGCGATCACCGCGGCACGCGCCGACGGTTCGAGTGCGCCGCGAAGCTGTTCGTCGAGCCGGCCGATCGTGATCCCAGCGTGCCGCGTCGAGACCGCGACCGCAGCCGGCCCGCCTTCGTCGGCTGGAAACCGCCCGGCGCGATACTGCGCGTCGCGCACCTGAAGCACCGCGTCGAGCCCAGGATCCGAGCTCGCCGCCTCACAACCGGCGAGCACGACCAACACGGTCGCCGCACCGCGCATCAAAACCCCACCTGCGCGCGCAGCGTCACGCGATCGGCCTCGCGCGTGATCGGCGAGCCATCATCGCCGCGTCCGAATGGGTTGCGCTCGTGATCGTATTGCACTGCGAACCGCGCTCCGCGCCAGCGACCGACCGCGAGCACCGAGAGCGTCGAGAACACCTTGTCGATCCCGACGAGCGTCACGCCCTGCTGTTCACGGGCGTCGCGATCGGCGTCATAGCGATCGTAACGCGCACCGACCTGCGCGTAGGGCCCCAGATCCTGAACCACCCCGAGCGCCATACCTAGCTGACGCAAGTCACGGCTCTGTGCGATGGGGTCCGCATAGATCAGACCGCGGTCGAGGTTCGTCGCGAGCACGGCTTCGGCGAACGCGGTGCCGACGCCGATCGCGCACAACCTCCAATGCGCTTGGACGTCCGCGCCGATCGCCTGCCGGCCGAAGCTCTCCGACGGAATTCCCGGCGAGCCCGGAATCACCTGAAGCTCGTCGATCTGAACCCGGCCGTCCTGGCTCTCGTCGATCCACTGCAGCGATTCCTTGGTCGGCGGTGTTCCGGGATGGAGGCCGCGGCCCTTGAGCGCGGACACGCCGGCCTCGACGCGAAACTCGTACGGTCCGGTGACGTCCGCGCCAACGCGTCCGACGAATTCGTAGCTCGAGCTCGGATCGTTGCCATGCCATTGTGCGTCTCCGGACGGCGCACCATTGACCGCTGCGAGCGACCACCGAAGCAGTCCGTAACCGCCACGGACCATCACGCCGGCGTCATAGCTGCCGGGGAACAGCGCGCGCGCGAACGCCGGCGGCTCGACGAACGGCTTGTCGCGCTCGTTCGCGGGCACTTCGACGCCGAACGGCGTCTTGAACAGACCGGCGGAGATCACAGCGATCGGCTGATCCTCCGATGGCAAGGCGTAGCCGACGTAGGCCGCGATCAAGCGTGCAGATGCGCCGGAGACCGTGTTGCCGTCGAGCTCGAGCGCGCCAAACATCGCGTCGCGGTGGGCATCAGCTCGCAGCCGGCCGCGCCGGATCAACAATCGCTCCTCGTTGAGCGGCTCGCCGGTGCTGGGGTCGAGCTCGTTGACCGAGTCCTGACTCCACGGGATCGAATCGGCCTGGACGTAGCCCGTAAGATCGAGTTGCCAGCCCGAGCGAGTGACCGCTGGCTTTAACCCAGCGTCGACCTCGGCGTACACCGTACCCGCTCCGGTCCACGCTGTGATCGCGATCAGGGCAGCGGCGGCAGCGTACCGTTTGCGTTGAGCAGCGGCGGATTCGACGTCTTGTAGATCTTCTGTGCGGTAGTACACCCGTTGATGATCTCTTCGTGGGTCTGGGGGTTCTCGAAGCACGAGGCGTCGGCAGGCCCGCCGGTATCGACGCCAGCGTCGTTGACGACCTTCGGATCCTCGCCGCACGCCGCCATGCACCACAAGCCAACCGTCATGAAAACCATCGCGATACGCATCACTGCACCTCACAAAACCCGTTGCGGCAGACGCCGGAAGCACACGACGATGTGCACGTCGCGCAGCTCGAGGTGTCGACCAGGCTCTCGTACTTGCACACGCAGCTCTCGGGCGGGGAGTACAAGCTGAGCGGGCCGCCTTCGAACGACCTCTGCACCGCCATCGCACAGTCCGGCACCAAGCCGACCGCCGCAATCTCGGCGATCACGTCGAAGCTCGGCGCCGGCGTGACGTCGTGTCCTGCGATCAGATCGATCACGTAGCGGGCGTCCGCGTTGACCGGCGTTCCCCCGCCGTCGGTAGTGTCCATCCAGATCGTCGGCGACCACACCGTATAGTGACCGTCGCGCACGTTCTTCTTGTCGCGCGACGTCGAGGTCGAGTCCGGGTAATACGCTGCGTATTGGCCCTTCGCGCGGAACGCGAGCACGTTCAGCGAGTCGCGCAGGCCGTCGTAGACCTCGGCACCGAGGATGCCGATCGCGGCCTCGGGTGACGAGCTGCCCTGCAGGTCGGCGACCACCATCGGGGAGCCGTCGCGCCGCACGCCCTTCCACTTGTCGGCGGGCACCGAGATGTTCGCGGCCCATGCGAGCAACGTGCTCTTGGTGGTGGTGCGGATGAACATCTGCGCTTCGTTGATCCACGGCGCGATCATTCCGGCCATCCCGAACCCGAACACGAAGTACGCTTCTTCGAACGTGATCGCGGTTTGCGACGACGCCTCGGGCACCGCCAGCACGTACGCTTGCACCGGCCCCTTGGTGAGGTGAACCGTTGCCGGCGGCGCGTCCTGGGTGCACGCGCTGTTGAACAGCGCCGAGTTCGCGATATCGGGCACGACGCCGCCGGTCGGCGCCTCGCACATCAGCGTCGGATCGCTCGGCTTCCAATCGCCGTCCTCTGCCACCGAGGGGATGTAGTTCAGCGCCTCGCCCTGCGGGATCTTCACACCCGTGTAGATGGCGGTGATGTTGACGCACGATCCAGACGTCTTGTAGACGAGCGTGATCGGCTTGCCGGTGTTGTCGCGCAGCTTGCGACCCAGCCGCTTCACCAGGTTCGTTTGCGTGTCGCCGATCTGTAAGTAGATCGGATTGGGCAGGTTCTCGCAGGTCTCGGCGTTAGCCATGTGCGGGGCTGCGAGCACGATCGCGATCGTAATAAGCACGTGCCTCATCGAGTCTCCTGATCCACCGGTCCGAGCACCATCGTGTGATAGCTCTCGGTGGTCAGTGGTTACAGTGCGGTAACTCGTCGAGTGACGAAGCGACTGAAGCGCCGCCGATCGGGTCAGCGCGTTTCGCTGCTGGCTGCGATCGGAAAGAACAGGGGATGATCGTCATACTTGCCTCGGCCGTACGACGCGATCCACGCCTGGGTATCCGGCTGCCGCAAAAACGCCGCGAGATCGATCGCTGCGGGGCCCGCGTTGGCGGCGACCTCTACGAGGTACGGCCGGCGTAACCGCGGATCGCCGCGCACCATGATCTCCATGCCGTGGGCCGTTAGCTTGCCGGTGATCACCGGGATACGTCCGACCATCGTATATGCCTTGAGCTCGGCCGCACGCTCCAGGATGCGATGCTGATTCGCGCCGTCGAACATCACCATCAGCGCCGGATCTAGGGTGAGCTTCGCCGCGTCCTTGAGGTCGTGCAGCACGCCGTCGGCACCGAGGCTCGCGTGAATGATCAGCTTGCTGTTCGACGCCATGATCATCTGCACCGCCTTGGCGGCGTCTCGTTCGCCGCGAATGTGCGCGGGATCTTCGACCGGTCCCATGATCACGAGGTCATTGAGCAGCCATGGCTGCGGATCTTTGGCGAGCCCTTCGGCGACGAGGTGCACCATCGCGTCACTAGCGTGGACCGTGATCAGGTCGATGCCACCTTTGCGGAACGCGGCGATCACTTGCGGCTTGGGGCCGCTGGCGGCGAGCTCGACGGTGTTGCCGGTGAGTCGTTGATAGCGCAGCGCGAGCTCCTGCCAAAAGCCGGTCTCGATCATCCCGCCGACGACGGCCACTCGGATGGTCTGGCCGACCGGGCGCGCGGGCAACTGTTCGCTGGTGTTGGAGCAGGCCGCGGCGACGGCGGTCACGGCGATCGCAACCCGTCGCAACGCTGCGCGGCTAGATGATCCGAGCACCACGCAAAGCGTCCCACGCGCCGGGCGTTTCGACGAGGACGAGTTGTTACTACACGATGACACGCGTGACCAACCCGACGTGGTGAATGGCGGCGCTAGCGAACCACACCACGCTTGACCAGCGCGGTCATCCACACCACGCCGAGGGCGCCGACCGCGGCTGGTACCGCAAACGCCAACTCCGGCTGTGCGTACCGCAGCATCACGCCGACGAACACCGACGACAATAGATCACCCACCGCATTGGCGCTTGCAAGGATGCCGAGGCCGAGGCTGCGCTGCTCGCGTGATAGCACCTGCGCGACCACGGCCTTTTCGAGGGTCTCCTGGATCGCGATGTAGATGCCGGATAGCCCGATCGCGCCGATCACGATCGGAAGCTGGTCGTGGCCGAATGCGAACAACACGTTGGTCGCGACGCCCAGCGCGTAGCCAGCGATCAGGATCTTGGTCTTCGAATAGCGATCGCCGAAGTGACCGGCTGGTAGCGCTGCGATGCCCGATACCAAGTTGTGTCCGGCGTACAGCAACACCGCCGTCGTGACGAAGCCGGTGGTCTCGCCGGTCGCCTTTGCCGCGATGTAGATCAGAAACGTTCGCGAGAAGTCGCCGAGCCCGAACAGCGCGACGCCGATCGTGAACAGCCAGAAGGTACGCGGCAGCCGAACGCGCGTGCGAGCCGCGTGCTGTGGCGAAGCCGCGCTCGGCGCGGGCGCGGGGCGATCGCGCGTCAGCACGACGATCGACACCACCGCCAAGCCGGAAGGGATCATCGACAGCAGGATCACGTTCGGCACGGCGCTGCCGAGCGCGATCAACCCAGCCGCGAGCAACGGCCCGACCACGGCGCCGAGCATGTCTGCGCTGCGCTCGATCCCGTAGGCGCGGCCGTAATGCGTCGACTCGACCTCATCGGCCAGCATGAAGTCACGCATCGGGGAGCGGAACCCGCGTCCTGCCCATGCGAACGCGCGGAGCGAGATCACCAGCGTGATCGTCTGAGCGATCGCGATCAATCCCGTGCCGATCATCGTGACCAGGTAGCCGCCCGCGACCCACGGCCGCTTCTTGGCGACGCGATGCCCGACCGCACCACCCGCGAGCTTGGACAGGCTGGCTGCGAGGTCGGCGGCGCCTTCCATCGCGCCGAGCGTTGCTGCCCCCAACCCGACGCTCGCGAGGTACATCGGAAGCACGGCGGTGACCATCTCGTGGCCGACGTCGGAGAAGAACGTCGCGGCGATGATCCCGATGACGGTGGGCGTGACCCAGCGTGGTGTCACGCGCTGACCATACTACTTGGTCAGCGCCACCAACACTGCGGCGGCCTCGACTCGCACCGTGCTGCTCGGATCGGCGATCGCGGCAACCAGGCCGGGTGTGATCACGCGGGCGCTGCGATGCGCGGCCACGGCGGCGGTGCGCTGAGCGCTACCACGCGCGAGGTCGCGAACGCCGGCATCGAGCGCGGTCAGCCCGCGGCTGTCGGCGAGCTCGGCGAGCTCGCTGGCGGCGTCGATAGCGAGCTCGGGATCTGCGAGCGCCGCGACAAACACCGCGATCGCGGCGTCGCGTTGACCGGCGTGAGCGAGCACGCGACCAGCCGCGAGGCGCACCCGGCCATCGGGATCGGCGACGAGTCGGCGCGCGACCTCGGTTGCAGTCGCAGCGCCAACCGCGCGCATCACCGAGTTGACCGCGCCGGCGCGATCAGTCCAATCGTCGGATTTGATCGCACGCTCGAGCACAGGGCTGGCGAGGTCGGGGCGATTCGCGGCGATCGCCGCTTCGAGTGCGACCATCGGATCGGCATCGTGCTGCGCGAGGGCGACCAGCTCCTCGGTGCGCCTGGCAGCCACCAACAGCTCGATGCCAGCGAGCCGAACCGCGAGCGCTTGATCGGCTAGCGCTTGGTTGCCGAGCGACGGGAGATTGCCGATGCCGATCTTGGCCAGCGAGCTCGCCGCCACCGCGCGGACCGCCGCGTCCGGATGCCGGAGCTGGCGCATCAACAGCTCGACCGCATCGCGATCTTTCAGGCTCCCGAGCCAGCGAATCGCAGCGATCCGGACGCGTGGATCTGGATCGGCGACCGCAAGTCGCAGCTCGCGGAGCGCAACCGCGCCGACCTTTCGGCCGATGCCGTCGACGACGATCCGGCGGGCCTCGGGATCTTCGGAATGCAACATGTCGTCTGCGATCTGCGGCGCCTGCGGATGCGCGCGAAGCACCGCGATCGCCGCGGCAGCGACCACACGATCGTCGCTATCGTCCATCTTCATCGTGACGGCGTCGGCGAGGCGCTCGATCCGCGCCGCGGCGATCGTTTCGATCGCTGCGAGCTTGAGCTTGGCCGAAGGCGAAGCGAGCGCCTGCTCGAGCGTTGCGATCGCGAGCTCGCGCATGAGCTCACGATCATCCTCGCCGAGCTGCGTGCGATAGCTCGCATAGGACGTCGCGATACCATCGCGATCTCCGAGCGCCACCGCCGAGCGTACTCGCATCTGCCATAGCCCCTCATCACCAGGGTGCGCAGCCAGTCCTTGGTCAGCAGCGCGGGCGGATGCCGCGTAGTCTCCCGCCTCGTAGAGCTTGATCGATTGCTTGGCGTGGTTGGCGCACGCACCAACCGCAGCGACGAGCGAGATCACCAGTAGCTTGCGCATGAACAACTCCCGTGAACGTGACACGTAGACAGTGACCGTGCTGGGTGGCCCGGTTACATCGTTCGGGACATTACCCTCAGACTCGCGGGTCCTCATCGAGGAGGACACGATCTCGGCAGCTTAGGTTGCGGGCGTCGTGTTACAAGCGACCGATGACGTCGGCGAAGCGCGCGCTGCTCTTCGATCTGGACGGCACGCTCGTGGATACCGAGCGCGAGACCGCCGAGGCGTTGGCGCGAGCCCTCGCACGACGTCAGGGCATTTCGATCGAGCGGTATGACCGCGATTTCGTGATCGGTCGCTCGTGGATCGCGATCTACGACAGTCTACGCGCGAGATATCCGCGACTGTCATGGAGTCGCGAGCAGCTGATCGCCGAGGTCGCGATGGTGCGAGCCGGGGTGCTCGAAGAGCTCGGAGTCAAGGTGTTGCCGGGGGCCCGCACGGTCCTCGGGTGGGCGAAAGCACACCCGCGCGCGCTGGTCACCGGAAGCTCGCGCGTCGAGGTCACGCAGGTGATGCCGTTCCTCGGCCCGGACGCCGCGTTCGATGCGATCATCGCGTCGGAAGACGTGCCGCGCAGCAAGCCCGCCCCCGATGGATACCTCGCCGCCGCTGCCGCGCTTCGCCGGGCGCCCGCCGATTGCATCGTGATCGAGGATTCGGAGACCGGGATCGCCGCGGGGAAGGCCGCGGGTTGCGTGGTGCTGGCGGTTCGCGCAGGCAATTCCGGGGGCTGGGACCAATCTGCGGCGGACCACGTCATCGATACCCTCGAGCTGCTCACGCCCTCCCTGCTCGACGAGCTGGCCGCGATCAAGCCCCGGGATTATGGTTCCGGAATGGGGTCTGCAACGTGAAGCTTCCCGCCGAGGTCACGATCTTCGAGGTCGGCCCGCGCGACGGGCTTCAGAACGAGGCGCGGCAGGTTCCGACCCCGGATAAGCTGCGGTTCATCGACGCGCTGGTCGGTGCAGGCATCCGCGCGATCGAGATCACCAGCTTTGTCTCGCCGAAGTGGATCCCTCAGCTGGCGGACGCTGCCGAGGTCGCGCGTGGCGTCCATCGTCCACCGGGTGTTCGGATGAGCGCGCTGGTGCCCAATCGCCGCGGTCTCGACACCGCGATCGCAGCGGGCATGAAGGAAATTGCCGTGTTCTTGTCGGCGTCGGAGACCCACAACAAGAAGAACGTCAACAAGACGATCGCCGAGACCATGGCTGGATTCGCGGAGGTCGTGCCGCGCGCTCGCGAGGCGAACATCGCGGTCCGCGCCTACGTGTCGACGGTGTTCGGCTGTCCGTACGAGGGCGAGATCGATCCCGAGCGCGCCGTCACGTTGACCGGACAGCTGCTCGACATGGGCGTCTATCAGGTGTCGCTCGGCGATACGATTGGCGTCGCTAACCCACGCCAGGTCGAGGACGTGCTCGGTCGCGTGCTCGCGAAACATCCACCCGCGGCGATCGCGGGGCACTTTCACGATACGCAGGGCACCGCGCTCGCAAACTGCCTCGTCGCGCTGACGATGGGCGTCACGACGATCGACTCGGCGGCTGGTGGGCTCGGCGGTTGTCCATACGCGCCCGGGGCCGCGGGCAACCTCGCGACCGAGGATGTGGTCGCGATGCTTCACGGCATGGGCGTCAAGACCGGCATCGATCTCGACAAGCTGGCGGAGGCGTCGCGGACCGCGGCGACGTTCGTCGGCCACGAGCTGCCGTCGAAATACTTGAAGGCGCACCTCGGCAAGCAGGCGAGAGCGCGGCGACGGGCGGAGCTGGGAAACGGCTAGCCGCGTCGCCGTTACCGAGCCAGCGTTGTCTCCGTGGTCGTCGCGTTGTCGTTGTGATCCCACGCGGTGACCCGAACGGTCATCGCATCGGCGGTCGCCGGTACATCGACGAAACCATCGGCGTCCTCGCCGACCATACAGCGACCCGACGGGTGCACCGCGAACTGCGTCAACGCATAGCGGAACGTACGATCAGGGTTGCCGATATCGGCGTTCGGCCAGTCGCCGGTGATCTGGCCAGCGGCGTTGCCGAAGTCGATCAGCCGCAACGCGTACGTCACGTACGGCGTGCCGATCTTGTCGATCAGGTGCCCGAGCTCGCAACGCGGTGACGACTTGATCAGCTGACCGTCGAGCAAGATCTCGTAGCTGATCGCAGTGACCTCGAAGTTGCGAGCGGATGTGTCATCGCGATCCGAGAGCTCGACGATCACATCGAGCGGTCCGGTCCGGAGCGAGGTGTGTTTGGCGGCGCTACTGTCGAGCACATAGACCTCGCCTTGCACGGGTGCCACGGTGTCCTGATACGGCAGGTAGCGCGACGGATCGAGCGCGATCATGTGCTCGCCGTCGACGATGTCGACGTGGGTGTGCCGGAAGTACTCCTGAACTTGCGCGGTTCCGACGGGCCCAAGCGCCAGGGTTCCGATCACCTCGCCGCGCGTGACCTCCACCGGCTGCATGCCCGCCGCGATCAAGCTAGCGCTTGGTTCGACGTGCATGAGCTGCACGATCACGTGCGAGGCGGGATCCCAGATCGCGAGCACGGTGGAATACGGATCGGTATTGTAGCCACGCGCGCCATACCAATCGAACACGAATGCGGTACCGGTCACGGGCGCGCGAACCTCGGCCGAATCGGTCGTGGCGCTGCGAATCACGTCGAGCGCGGTGTGAAAGTAGCCTCGCCCGCTGATCTGGATCGGCGTGCCGAATCGATTGAGCGCCGAGCTCTGCCCACTCGCGAGCGGCCACACGAGGTCGAGCTGGGTTAGATCCACCTGCAGCGAGTACCCTGCATTCGCGAGCCAGCGCGCGATCGCGGCATAACCACGGCCATCGTGCGGCCCTTCGTTGAACGACGAATTCGGCAGATCGGCCTTTCCATCCGGCGACACGCACGATCCGTCGTAACAAACCTCTCCCAGACCGCATTGGCACGGCTGATCGGGTTCGAACGGCGTCGAGCAGCTGACGGTGGCAAGGCCGATAGCCAGCGAGAACGCGATGCTGCGCACGAAGCCAGCACGAGCACCTCGCATGCCACGGAGCTCGTCAGCGGAGTTGCGGAGTTGCGCCGGCGCCCGCGCGAGTATGAGCCCAACCCTGGCGCCGCGACCGACCAGTGATAGGGTCGCGCGCATGTCCGAGTTGCTGGTCGAACACCGCGGTAGCACTGCATGGGTCACGCTGAATCGGCCCGACGTCCGCAACGCGTTGTCGCGCGATCTCAACCTTCGGTTGCGCGAGCTCGCAGCCACGTTGGGCGCGCGCCAAGACGTGCACGCGATCGTGCTCTCGGGAGCCGGGGAAAAAGCGTTCTGCGCAGGGGCTGACTTGAAGGAGCGCCGAAAAGTACCAGCCGCCGAGTCGGCGCCGTACATCAACGCGATCGCTGGAGCGGTGAACGCATGGGGCGATCTGCGCAAGCTGACCATCGCCGCGATGAACGGCTCGGCGTACGGCGGCGGTCTCGAGCTCGCGCTCGCGTGTGATCTGCGGATCCTCGTGGAAGGTGCAGAGCTCGGTCTAACCGAGGTACGTCTCGGGATCATGCCGGGCGCGGGTGGCACGGTACGGTTGTCCAGGCTCGTCGGAGAAGCGCGCGCGAAGGAGCTCATCCTGCTCGGCCGGCGGATCTCGGCGACTCGTGCACTCGAGATCGGATTGGTCAATCAAGTGGTCCCCCGTGCGGGGCTGGCGGCGGCAATCGACACCATCGTGGCGGAAGCGGAGGGCTGTGCTCCGCTATCGATCAGCTCGGCGAAGTCGGCGATCGAGCGCGGCTACGGCGAGCCGATCGATGCGGCGCTCGAGATCGAGCGGCAGTGTTACGACGTCACGTTGTTCAGTGCTGATCGTGATGAAGGGCTCGCGGCATTTGCGGAAGGCCGCCCACCCAAATATCACGGTCGATGACGCATGTTGCGCTGTAGTCACGGGGGTTTCGGCGTCGTACATCGACCATGCATGGGGACCTGAGTCTCCGCGGCCAGACCCCGAATCGAGGTGCGGAGATCCCGAGTCGACGGCGCCGACCTCGACGATCCGCCGTGTTGCACACAGCTGTTCGCGCTGAGGCTTGGCCTGGGCAGTGCAATGGCGGCAGTCCATGGCGGCGTTCGACTCCCTCTTGAAGCGTCTGGGTCTCGTTAGGCTCTCGCAGTACGGCCTCACTCTCACTCCGGAAAACCGCATCCTGTCGTTGCGGCCAACCGTGCTCACCGATGGGCTCGGATCCCGGATCGTGGGTTGGGAGGACGGCGATCTGGCTGCGATGGAGCTCGAGCGGTGGAGCCCCGACGGAGCCAGCCGCCCGACCACTCCACCCAAGCCGGCCCCGCGACCGCCCGCGCCAGCCGCCGTCGTCGCCGCGCCAGCCCCGGTCGCTCCGGCGAAGCTGGCTGCGCCGTCGGTGCCGGTAGTCGCCGGCCCACGGCCGCTGCCCGGACTGCCGCCGATCGACGAAGCCACGCCGACCGCGCCGATGACGCCGATCGCTGGTTCGCCCGCGATGCCTCGTGTTGTCGCCGCGCCACTGCCCAGAATCGCTGCGGAACCGTCAGTTCAGGCGCCAGTAGTGGCACCCGAGCCGATTGTCGAGGAAGATGACTGGGAATGGACGATCGCGCTCGCTCGCGCTCGGGGGGATTCCGAGGTCACCGCCGTCGCGCCAGTCACTCAACTCCGTCCCGCCAACGCCCGGCAGGTCCACGCCGCGGACCCAATGGCCGACGACTCGTGGCCGAAGACCGAACCGCTATCGGAGCTGCACTCCGAGGACGAAGCACCGGGCTCGATCGCGGATATCGCTGGGATCGTGCGCCGCGCCCGGATGGGACGCGTCGTGCTGCCGGCGAAGGTGACCGAGCCGATGCCGGTGGTCGCCGCACCCACTGGCCCGCGCTCGACGGTCATCCCGGTCCCATCGCTGCCGACGGTCGACCCCGCGGCGGCGCACCTCGCGCCCGTGGTTCGGTCGCAGCCGACGCCTCGCCAGTTCGCCAAGGGCACGAATCCGCTGCAACCGAAGTTCGTTCCCGAGGAGACGGTTCGCGGGACGGCCGCGTACAGCGATCCGGAGGCGACGCGCCCTGCGCTGGTGCTGCCGCGGGCCGCGGCGCCTGTCGCGTTGCCCAGCATCAAGCGCGCTTCGCGCTAGTAGCGTTCGTCGCGGCGGTTTCGTTCGGTTGCGCTGGTAAAGCCGCGCCGAAGGAGCCGCCGATCAAGGTCCAGTCCAAGGTCGACTCGCGCAAGGCCGAGCGGGGCGCCAAGGACACGATCACCGAGATCTACGAGACCATCGATCGCGGCAAAGCAGACAATCTGTTTTCGCTGCTGAGCGATCCGCTGCTCGTGCTCGGGCCGCGCAAGGCCGACGCAACGATGACTCGATCCGACGCACTGGTGGCGTTGAGCAAGTACATCGATCCGAAGTCGAAGGATCGGGTCAAAGTGGAGTCCAGCTCGTTGGAGATCCTGCCGGCGCCGGGTGGCAGGTCGGCGTGGGCGTACGACATCGTCCTGGTCGACGGCGAGCCGATGGTCGCGATGATGATCCTCGCGAACGACGACGACTTGTGGTCGGTAACCACGGTCTCGCTCGCACGCACGCCCTCGATGAAGCAGATCCGCAGCGAGCTCAAGAAGGTCGCCGTGGTGCCGCCCGCGGCGAAAGCCCCGGCGAAGGTGGATTCGCGTGCAAGTGACGCGGTCGCCGCGTTCGAGAATGGTCTGGTCGATCAAACGACGTGGGGTGAAGACCTCGCGAGCCGCAGCGACGCGGTTGCGATCGGTCCGAGTGCGGGCGACGTCACTCGCGGCAAGAAGGAGCTCAAGAAGCTGTGGAAGCTCCGCACCGAGACCAACACGCGTGCGGCGGTGAGCGGCGAGATCTCCGCGGCGATTACCCCGGATGGGCAGCTCGCATGGGTAACCGCGCCGGTGACGCGCGTCGAAAACGACGAGGAGCCATTGCCGCTCCGAGTGTTCGCGGTGTTCGAGAAGGATGATGACAAGTGGAAGATGATCGCGCTGCAGGAATCGGTCGCGCTCGACGAGCCAGGAGCTGGTGCGAGCTTCGTGAAGATCTTGCCTCCCGAGCCGAAGCCGCCGGAGCCGCCGCCAGCGGCGGAGGAGCCGCAGAAGCAGACCAAGGCGAAGAAGTCCAAGAAGAAAAAGAAGAAGGCCAAGAAGAAGCCCAAGCTCGAGATCGTCGACGAAGAATGACGAACCGCCGTCGTTGTCCATCGAGCTGGCAGCTGGTCGCCGGGCTCGCTGCCGTCGCGATTGCGGGCTGTGACCGCAAGGCCGCGCCCGAGGTCCAGCCGATGGCGCTGCCCGACGTCGCCAAGTTGCTCGACATGACCGCTGGCTGCGATCCCGACGCCGTCGCAGCGCGATTCTGTTTCGTGTTCCCGGTGACTGACTTGCAAGAGGTGATCGGGCGTCCGTTTGGAACGTGGGGCGCACTTCGCGACAAGCTCGCGCTCGAGCACGTCCGGATCATCGAAGTCGCGCGCAGTGGCGTGACGTTCGCGCAGCTGATGTTCGACGACAACGGCCGGTTCGAGCGCCAGCGCCGCGCCGGCGAGCCGAACACCGATTGGCAGGTCGAGTACGACGGCGACGGCAAGGTCGTGCGGTTCGAAGAAGCCAAAGGCACGCACGCCGGCGGCTACGTGCGGAGCGTCGGCGATGTCTGCGTCGTGGTCAATGATGCCGACGCGACGATGCGCGCATGCAAGCTCGAAGGAGAGCAGCTTCGCCGCGATCAGGATCGCTACGTCGTGAAGGCAACGCAGCGGGCAGGTCGACTCGAGCTCGCCACCGGCGATCGCGAAGTCCGCGACGCACAGGGGCGAATCACCGAGAAAGTGCAGGGCGGCACGCTGCGGACGATCGAGTACACGCCTGCCGAGGTGAAAACCTTCGTCGCAGCCGACGGCCAGCGCACGCTCGAAGAGACCATCGATCTCGGTCCCAACGGCTTACCGGTGCGCCAAGTCATGCACACCGCCAAGCCCGAGCTCGTGTTGACGTTCAGCTACCCCGCGTTCGATCCGAGCGCGATTCCGCCCGCCGAGCCCGGCCCGGCGACTCCGCCAGCGGTACCCGGGCAGCCCAAGGCGCTGCCGCCCGGACATCCACCGCTACCGCCGAATCATCCGTAGCGTCGCCGTCCGCAACGCCACGTGCCCATGTCGGAGCCGCAGGGTGGCTGGTCTCCGCGCTCGCGCTTACGTGCGCATGCCCGGCGCTTCGCGCCCGGTCGAAGCGACGTACTCGTCGTAGTTGCCGCCGTAGATGCGCGGGCCGGCGAGCGACAGCTCGAGCACACGATTCGCGAGGGCGCGAAGGAACTGACGATCGTGCGAGACGAACATCAGCGTGCCCTCGTAGTCGGCGAGCGCGCGAACCAGCGCGCGCTTGGTCACGATATCGAGGTGGTTGGTGGGCTCGTCGAGCACCATCAAGTTGGGCGCGTCGTACATCAGCTTCGCCAACGCGACCCGGGCGCGCTCACCACCCGACAGCACGCGCACCGGTTTGAACACGTCGTCATCGTGGAATCCGAATGCGCCGGCGAGGTTGCGCAGGGTGCCTTGGTTGGCCGACGGTGCGTGCGCGGCTAGCTCGTCCAGCACGCTGTGGTCCGCGGTCAACGCGTCCATCACGTGTTGCGCGTAGTAGCCCATGCTGACCGACGCACCGATCGTGGCGGCACCCGCGTCCGGCGCCAAGACGCCGGCGATCATCTTGAGCAGCGTCGATTTTCCGGCGCCATTTTCACCCATCACCGCCCAGCGCTCCTTGCGCCGCACGGTCAACGTCAGTCCGGCGTGGACGATCCGCGTGCCGTAGGCCTTCTGGATCGCGTCGATCCGTACGACGTCATCGCCCGAGCGTGGCGGCGTGCGGAACTCGAACTGCTTCTCGACGATCCGCCGCGGTGGCTCGATCTTCTCGACCTTCTCGAGCTTCTTGATCCGGCTCTGAACCTGCGCCGCCTTTGCGACGTGAGTCTTGAACCGCTCGATGAATCGACTCTCCTTGGCGAGCCGGGCCTGTTGCCGCTCGTACTCGGCCTCGCGTCGCGCAGCTTCGATCACGCGCGCACGTTCGTAGAACTCGTAGTTGCCGGTATAGGTGCGCAGCTCGCCGCCGTCGATCTCGACGATCTTCGACGCGATGCGGTTCATGATCTCGCGGTCGTGGCACGTCATCACGACGGTGCCGGCGTAGTCCTTGAGGAACGTTTCGAGCCATAGGATCGACTCGAGGTCGAGATAGTTGGTCGGCTCGTCGAGCAGCAGCAGCTCCGGCCGCGCCAACAGGATCTGTGCGAGCGCGACGCGCATCTTCCAGCCGCCTGACAGCGTGCCGACGTCGGCCTGCATCTGGTCGTCGGAAAAGCCCAGGCCGTGGAGAATCGATTGCGCGCGCGATTCGAGCTCGTAGCCGCCGAGGTCCTGATAGCGGGCCTGGACCTCACCGAACCGGGTCACCACGTCATCGAGATCGTCGCCTGCCGCTTCGAGCTTCGCCGTGAGCTCGGCGAGCTCGGCGCCGAGCTGCGCGACCTCGCCCGCGCCGGAGCAGGTCTCGGCGAGGATGCTCCGCCCGCGCAGATCGCCGACGTCCTGGCGAAAGTACCCGAGCGTCAGCTTGCGCGGCCGTTCGATCGCGCCGTCGTCGGGCGTCTCCTCACCGGCGATCATGCGAAACACCGTGCTCTTGCCCGCGCCATTGGGCCCGACTAACCCGACCTTCTCGCCCGGGTTGATCTGGAACGATGCCTCGACGAACAGGATCTGTCCGCCGTACTGCTTGCTAACCGAGCTGAACGCGATCACGGCGGGTCCCTATAGCATGCCGGGTCAGGTCCCGTCGTCGGGCGGGGCCTTGCGGGCGCGCGCTTTGCGGCTGCGAGCAATTTGCACGGCTGCCTTTTGCCGCTTGCTATCGCGGCCACGCTCGGTGCTGAGCTTGTGGTAGCTCGCCAGCCGGTCGGCGGCGACGTGGCCTCGCACAGCGCAGCCGGGCTCGTCGCGATGGTGGCAATCGCGGAACTTGCAGTCGTGGGCGAGCTTCTCGATGTCGTCGAACGCGATGTCTTCCTGTTCGACCCATTGCGCCAGCTCGCGCATGCCCGGCGTGTCGATCCACAGGCTGCCGTCGTCGCCGATCAGCAGCTCGCGGCGCGTCGTAGTGTGGCGGCCGGTGGCATCGCCGCGGATCGGCTGGGTTGCTTGCGCGGTTCCGATCAGCGCGTTGAGCAACGTTGACTTACCGACGCCCGACGAGCCGAGCACCACGCAACAGCGGCCGGGACCGCCGAGCGCGCGAATCGCTTCGACACCGGTGCCTGCGATCGTCGACACCGCGACTACAGGGACGTCACCCGCGCCGCGCACGATCGAGAGTTGCTCGCTCGGGTCGGTCACGAGATCGATCTTCGACAGCACGATGACGGGCTGGATCCCACCGTCGCGCAACACGCCGAGATAGCGGTCGAGCCGGGCTTGCGACAGATCGGCGTTCGCCGAGGTCATCACGATGCCGACGTCGATGTTGGCGCCGATCGGTTGCGGCAGCGTGGCCTCGCCCGCTGCGCGGCGAACCAGGAAGCTCCGGCGCGGCAAGATCCGGCGCATCACTGCGGCGCCGCCTCCGGCGACTGCGCGATCCCAGTGTTCGGCGAGCACCCAGTCACCGACCGTGGGCAACGCGCGCTTGTCCTCGGCTTCGTGAAACGCCTTGCCCGGCAGCTCGAGCCATGCGGTTGCCAGGCTGTGTGCCGAGGATCCCTCGGTCGGGCCGAGCGCGTGGTAGGCGCCCCGGTGCTCGGCCGCGATTCGTACCGGTTGCCATGCACCGTCGGGATCTTCGGAGCGTGCCGCAGCTAGCCATGCCGGGTCCCATCCGAGGGCGGACAACGGCTGGTCGAGCATCCCAGGTGCTTACTATGTTGCCGCGATCAGCGGTAGGTTCATCGTGATGGCTGATGACCCCGACGAGCAGCTCGCGCTGGCTACGATTCGCGGGTTCGCCGAGGACATTCCGCACAGCCGCGCGCTGGGCATCAAGGTACTCGAGCTCACGCGAGATCGCGCGGTGTACTACCTGCCATACGATGTTCGGCTGATCGGCAATCCCGAGACCGGCGTGCTCCACGGCGGCGCGATCACCGCGCTGCTCGATGGATGCTCCGGCACTGCGGTGTTCGGTCGGATCGGCGAGCTGTTGCGGATCGCGACGCTCGATCTGCGGATCGACTATCTGCGCCCCGCCGAGCCCGGCAAGCCGGTGACCGCCCACGCCAGTTGCTACAAGCTCACGCGCAACGTCGGATTCACCCGCGCGGTCGCGTTTCACGATGATCCCGAGGATCCGATCGCACATGCGGTGGGGACGTTCATGGTGTCCGCGACGATCGCGCAGGGGCGAGGGCGATGACGCTGATCGAGACCCTGGCCGAGGCCAAGCGAACGTCGAACTACCAGCTGCTGCTCGACGCAGTCCCCTACGCGAAGTTTCTTGGCCTCACGGCAAATAAGGACGGCGACGAGCTGGTCACGTCACTCCGGTTTGCCGACCACCTGATCGGAAATCGTTCCCTGTCGGCGCTCCACGGCGGAACACTCGGTGCGCTACTCGAGTCCGCGGCGATCTTCGAGCTGCTCTGGCGCTCCGAGTCCAACGTTCTGCCAAAGACGATCACCTTGACGATCGACTACCTCCGCGTCGGTGCGTCGATCGATACCCACGCGCGCGGCATCGTCACGCGCCACGGCAAGCGCGTGACCAACGTGCGCGTCGAAGCCTGGCAAACCGATCGCGCGACCCCCGTCGCGACCGCACACGCGATCTTCCTCGTGATGGGAAGCTAACCGCCTCCGCGTGCTCGTTCGACCGGAAGGCCGCGCGGTGTTGCCCCGCGCATTTTCGCGAAATGCTTGTTCGCCGGCGTGCCCACGGTCGGAACTAGCTAACCGTCCGGAGCCGCTAGGCGCCTGGCAGCCGCATCGTCACCACCGCGCCACCGCCGCTCCGCGGCACCAGGGTCACCGCGCCCCCCAGCGTGGTCGCGACCGATCGCGCGATCCCCAGCCCGACGCCGACGCCTGCGCCGCGTGCCGGCGATCGGAAGAACGGATCAAACGCGGTCCGGACCTCCTCCGTCGTCAGGTCTCGTCCATTGTCCGAGACCTCGACCACCACCTCATTGCCGCGCTCTTCGACCGACACGATGATCTTGTTCGTCGTGCTCGTGTCGAACTCGTCTTCGAAGCCAGAGCCGGAAAACATGATCATCGCCAGCACGGCTTGGCCGATCCGCGACTCTTCGCCCTGCACCGGCCTGACCGGACGAATTTGCCGGATCACGCGTGCGCGCGGCTCCAACGTCGGAGCCGCCAGTCGCAGCGCCGACGACACCACCAGCGCGAGATCGACATCCTGACGAGCGCTGCGCGTCGCCAGCATCTGGAGCGCGCGGACGCTATCGGCGATCCGGTCCGATCCCGTGACCAGATCTTCGAGACATCGCATGGCCGGAGCCCGCGCCGTATCCGGCAGGTTCGCGAGCTGTTTGCGCAGCGACCGCAAGTTCAGCAGCACCGAGGTGAGCGGGTTGTTGATCTCGTGGGCGAACCCAGATGCCAGTGCGCCGACCAGACCGATCCGATCCGCCTCGAGCAGCGAGAGCTGCGCGCGCTGCGGCGTGCCGGCGTCGCGGATCACCATGACGTAGACGACACCCGACGGAATTCGGTAGTGACCCAGCGCGATGTCGAGGTCTAGCTCGGCGCCGTCTTTGTGCAGGCCGCCGATCTCGAGTGCCGGTGGCACCGGCTGACCGTCGCGGAAGCTCGTGCACAGTTGGATCAAGAATTCGCGTTGCTCGGGGACGAACGCCTCGATCACCGGCAGATCACGAAACTCCTCGTTGGTGTAGCCGAACAGCGCCGCACAGGGACCGTTGGCGTACCACTGCTCGAGACCATTCCCGCGGTCGGCAATGACGAGCATCCCGGTGTCTGCCACGCCGACTGCATCGAGCAGCGCCGATACCAAACTGGTGACGTCGTCGTTCTGGTCGCTCAAGCGTGCTCTTTGACGAAGGTGCCGAGCACCTTGTCTTTGGTCACACCGGGGAACTGCAGCACTTGGTTGTGCATGGCGACGTAGACGCCCGGGGAGAGGAGTTGGACTGCGAGGAGGGCTTCGATGAGGTTCTGAAGAGCATCGGTGGAGCGCAGCTCGTATGGCCGCATCGCGCCGGTGAACACGATCGGACTCTGCGGCATGGTGGTGAGCTCCACGACGCGCTCCCCCGAGACGGCGAGTCGATCGGTGCCGTGGACGACCACGACGCCCGCAGTCTCGCGCGCCAACCGGGCCGCAGTTTCGGCGATCAGCGTGTGATCCGCAGGCGACATGTCCAGGCTGTCCTTGTTCATTAGCTGGACGCGCTGAACTTCGACGCCCCGTAGCTCGAGCGACGCGAGCATGACGTCGAGCACCGAGACGTGATTCGCGAGGACGCCGGACAGCTCGTCGTACGTCTTTTCGATCGTACCGCCGGTCGAAATCAGTGCGATGCGTTTTTTCATGTCACGCCCGTCCGCCGCGCGTTGATAACACGCCGCGGCTTGGATCCAAGGCGCTGGTCACCGCGAACACCGGGGATCCGTCGCCGCGTAAAGATCGCGGAAAGGATGGGATCCCCTGGGTTTTTGCGCTCCGGCCGACGGTTTTGTTGGCGTGAGGTCGGAGCGGACGCACCAGCGCGGGTCAGGACCGCGTTGCGAGCGCGTGCCGGCGCAACCGATCGGAGAGCAGCGGCAGTCGGTCCTGCCCCCACGCGACGAGATCCCCGATCCGGAAGGACGGCACACCCCACAGCCCGATCGCGTTGAGGTCGGCCGCGTTGTCCTGCGCTGCCTTGACGGCCGCAGGATCACCGATCGCGGTGCGAACGTCGTCCCACGGTAGCGCCGCTCGTTCGACCAAGTATCTCAGGTCGACGTACTCCGACGGATCGCGCGCCTCCGCCCAGATTCCCTGCATCGCGGAGCGCGCGAACGCGAGTGCACGGTCAGGTGCGTGGTGGGTGATCCAGTGCGCCACCGCGAGGCAGTTGTCGACGCCGGCTCCCAGCGGATCGCACAGCTCGCCGAACGCAATGCCGAGTCGGTCGGCCTCGCGCTTGGCATCGCGCACGATGTAGAACCGCTTCACGGTGGGCAGCGGCATTCCGCGGGTCACCATCGGGGCGACCGCCCGGAGCACGAGCGGAACGCGATGCGGCGCCAGAATGGCTTCGATCTGCTCGAGCGCGATGTACGAATACGGCGAACGAAACGAGAACCACATCTCGCAGCTCAGCGGCTTGTCCGACAGTTTTAGCGGGCCGCGTTCGGCTTCGGGACGGACTGCGACCACCCCGCGCAGCTCGGTGCCCGTGTCGCGTGCGAGCTCGGCCTCGAGGAACGCGAGGCGGTCGATGCCCCAGTACCACGAGCCTGCGTAGTGGATCATCGCGCCCTGATAGTGGCCAGCCTTGCGCAACTCGGCATACGCCGAGTTGAGGATCGGTGCCACCGAGCCATGCGCCTCCGTGCCCCACGTACCGAGCAGGCTCTGGAGCAGCTTGCGATCGTTGGTCCACAGCGCGCGTGACAGCTCGAGCACCGCGGCGAGCTGATCTTTGGCGGAGCGCTCGCGGATCAGGGATGTTCCAACGTCGCGCACCATGCCCGAATCGGCCTCGCGCTTCGCGGCAAACTCGAGATTCCAGTAGTCGGCGAGCTGCTGGGCATCGCGAACTGCATAGGCTGCGCGCAGCGCCGGAACCGGGTTGACGTCCGAGGCTGGGGGCGTGATCACGCGGATGTCGAGCTCGACTGGGTACGCGTCGATGAGCCGGCTCACCGCCTGTGCGGCGAGGTAGCTCCAGGGGTCGGCAATGTCGAAGTAAAGCTCGAGGCGGCGAGGGGAATTCGAGAGCTTGTCGCGGACGGCGGTAAACGCGCGACGCGCGGCATCTCCGGTGGGGCCCAGCCAGGTTGCGATGGCTTTGCCTTTGAGTCGCTTGGCGATGATCATGCGGCGGGTCAATATACGCCGCTATGGCCGACGACAGCGAGCACGAGCGCCCCGACGTTTCACCCGGGCTGCCGCCGAGCGCCGTTGACCCGAGCCGGGTTCGCGAGGCGATCGAGTTGCTCGAGCATTTGACCGGTGATCTGCGGCGGCTGGCCGAGCTCGATGAGGACGTCCGGATCCGCTTGGTCACCGTCGCCGGTCAACTGTCGCGGCCGGATCGATATAGCCGCAAGGCGCTCGGCAAGGTGCTCGCTCGGGCCCGCGTTCGCGCCAAGCGCGATGCCGATCGAGAGATCCTCGATCAGACCGGCATCCGCGCGCTGCGCCGTGCGCCGGTGTTCAAGACACCGCTGCCCAAGCCGGCGATGGCGTTGGATCAACCTGTGCGCGACGACGCCGAGCCCGATCCGTGGGCCGAAGCTGAAGCGCGTCGCGCCGAGGGCGCGCGCGTCGCCAACGCGCGCATGTGTTACGTCTGCAAGGTCGAGTTTCACGAGCTCCACGCGTTCTACGATCAGATGTGTCCGCCGTGCGCCGAGCTCAACTGGAGCAAGCGCAATCAGACCGCAGATCTGCGCGGCCGCTACGCGCTGGTCACTGGCGCGCGCGTCAAGATCGGCTATCAGGCCGCGATGTTTCTGTTGCGCGCGGGCGCCGAGGTGGTCGTCGCGACGCGGTTTCCGCGCGATGCCGCGCGGCGGTTCGCGCGCGAGCCCGATGCGTCCGAGTGGACCCATCGACTTCACGTCTATGGTATCGACCTGCGCCACACGCCCAGCGTCGAGCTGCTGTGCCAGCACCTGCTCGCGACGCTGCCGCGACTCGACGCGCTGATCAACAACGCCTGTCAAACCGTGCGCCGGCCATCGGGCTGGTATGACCATGTGCTCGCCGGCGAGTCCGAGCCACACGCGCAGCTTCCGGCGCCCGAACGCGCGATCCTCGAGCGCAATCGATCACTCGGCGACGGCTTGGTGCGCGCCACCGGCACCGAGATCCAAGCGACCGGGCTGTGGCGGTCGGCCGTGTTGTCTCAGGTTCCCCTGCTCGCCGAAGATCTCGAGCGCGGTAATCACCTGTATCCGCAGGGCCGGCTGGACCAGGATCTTCAGCAGGTCGATCTGCGCGACTTCAACAGCTGGCGGATGACGCTCGCGGAGGTTCCGACTGCCGAGTTGCTCGAGGTGCACCTCGTCAACGCGGTCGCGCCGTTCGTGCTCAACGCTCGACTCCGGCCGCTACTCGCCGCGGTGCCTACGCGCGATGCGCATGTCATCAACGTCTCGGCGATGGAGGGCCAGTTCTATCGCCGGTGGAAGACCGACAAGCATCCGCACACCAACATGGCGAAGGCCGCGCTCAACATGATGACGAGAACGTCGGCGGTCGATTACGTGCGCGACGGCATCCACATGAACAGCGTCGATACCGGTTGGGTGACCGACGAAGATCCGATCGCACACGCCGAGCGTAAGACGAAGATCCACGGGTTTCATCCGCCGCTCGACATCGTCGACGGTGCTGCGCGGATCGTCGATCCGCTGTTCGACGGCATCACCACTGGTAACCATGTGTGGGGGGTGTTCCTGAAGGACTACAAGCCCGCGCCGTGGTGATCATGGAGGCAATATCCTCGGGGTGATGACACCGCGCTCGCGCTCGGTCGCACCAACAATTTCCGACGACGCGAATCGGCTAGTGTGATTGCCTGCCGCGCTGCGCCCGCGTCGACACAGGTTCGAGGGCGTCGAGCTGCGGGCCCGGACGAAACTAGTTGGAACCGACGGGTGTGCGCGGCCGTTGACGCGGAGCGCCTACGCTGCACTCGGTGTCGGGTCGATGGCACCGCGCTTGCTCAGCTGGCTACTCATGATGCGCAAACAGTTGTTCTCGGTCGTGTTGTCAATCGCGCTACTACCTGCGTGCTTCAGCGGCGAAGACTCCGCCCCGGATCCCGCGTGCACCGGCGGTAAATGCGACGGCGTGGGAAACGACGGCGAGCTCGAGATCGCGAGCGAGCTGCCCGAGCAGTGCAGCCTCGACGAGATCGTTCGGATCACTCGTCCAGTCGCGAGCGACAACCTCGCGGAGGGATCGTATTCATACGCCTTCCGCTACAAGGCTGCGACCTCGCCCGGTGCGCCGGTGCTGGTCTATACTCCCCGGCGGTCCTGGAAGCGCTTCGACCTCGCGAACCCCTGACTTCGTCCCGGATGGCTGGGGCTATCTGATGACTGACCCGCGCGGTGTCGGGTGCAACACGCTCGCGCAGCTGCCGAGCGCCGAGGTGTCATCGGCATTTTTTCGCACGCAGGAGATCGCGCGCGATGTGGTGGCCGCGATCGCAGACCGCCGGCTCGACAACTACATCGTGTTCGGCATCTCGTACGGCACGTTGCTCGCTACGACCGTCGCGAACGAGCTCGAGCTGAGCCTGCTGCCCGCTCCGAACGCGGTCGTGCTCGAAGGCGTGCTTGGTCGCGCGTTCGGTGCTGACTTCGCGGGCGCCGAGTACATCACCCAGTGGGACCGTGTCCGCGCAGCACTGCCTGCGGACGTGCTCAGCGAGTTGGATACCAGCGCAGCTCCGTACGGGCTAACCCCCGTCGAGTGGTCGCGCGTGTTGATGGGCATGCTGCCGATGGGACCGCTCGATGTTCTCAACTACGCGTCGGCGCTTTCGAGCGCGACACCCGAGGAAACCCGCCAGGAGGTGCTCGCCGAGCTCAAGGCGCGCGCTGCCGAGCGACCTCACAGCGCGGCTGGTGAAGTCGAGCTGTATCGCCAGGTGGCGTGCCGCGAGATCATGGACACCGTGCCGGCGAACGATCTCGATGTCGTGTTCGACGCGGGCAAGCTGGTTCGCAATGCCGCCGAAGAGGGCACCAAGTGCAATGGCTTGACCGCCACGACCCCGTACGACGCGGCATCGTTGCCGTTCACACCCAAGACCTACTACTTCCTCGGCGATAGCGATGTAGCGACGCCGAAGTGGCAGGGCGACTATCACTACGACAATCGTTCGGGCACGTCGGTCAAGATCGTGACGACCAACGGCGGTCACAATTCACTCGAGTACAACCAGCTGGGCTGCGCGCCGAAGTTGATGGCCAGCATCGCCGCGGGTGGAGCCGACCTCGAGGCGGTGCTCACCGAGTGCCCGATGCCGGCGACGCTCGAGCAGAAGTAGCGCCTACTGTGCCTTTACGGAGCGCACGCTCAGGTATTTGCCATAGACATTCTTGACCTCATCGATGCGCCACGTCGAGGTCTTGCCGCTCCAGCTGACGGCCTCGTCATCGTCGACGTACTCGAACACCTTGACCCAGTTGTTGGCGGGTTTGCCCTCGGCGTCGAACGGATCGAGGTCGATGTATTGAGTATTCAGCACCGTGCCGTCGGCCTGGCGAACCGACGTGATCTTGTCGCCGATCCACTGACCCTTCGCGATCCCGTCGCCGTAGTCGAACAGCTTTTCGACGGATGACTTCGGTGTGCTCGGGTGGAACAGCTCTTTCTCCCACAGCTTGTCGCCTTCGCCGTCGTAGCGGAGCAGCAAGCCGACGCACGCCGAATACATCCCGTCGTGATCATCGCTGTGGCGACCGCCACGGATCTTCTTCGACAGCGTATCGCCATCGTCGACGATATCGTCGAGCCGCCAGTAGCCGGTCATCTCTTGATCGCCGAGCTCGTGCATGACGTCTTGGGTCATGTAGCCGCGATCGCGAAGCTCCTCGTGATCGCTGAAACTCTCCGAAGAGCTGGTCCCCGAGACGTGAAGCCGCAGCGTGAGCTGTTGACCGCCGCTCGCGAGGTTGCCGACGCGCGGGTGAAACAGAAACGAGCCATCGTCTTGCGGGATCGCGCCATCATCACCGTCGTCGATCCGGAAGTGATCCTCGTTGTTCGGATCATCCGACAACCACCACGAGAACCGCTCGGGATCGGTCGGCAGCATCATCAGGACACCGTTGTCGTCGTAGCGGTCGGCTGACGTGCTCGAAAAATCGCCGGCGGCACCGGCGTTCGATCGAGATCCGTCGCCGTCCCGATCGGTACCGAGATCGGGATCGATGCATGCGACCTGCGGTGCAGCCGCAACGATCAATAAGCACAGTGGTGATTTCCTCATCATGATTCCTCGGTGACGGGTACTGCTGCCGCGCACCCCAATGCGCGACGCTGGAGACCACAGCAACTCGCGGACCAGCGCTGGGTGATCGCCCCGGCATGAGCTGCCGCGGTGTTGCAGGTGAAGATTCGCGCTCACAACCTGGCACCAACCGCGTGAGCTAATTTCAAAGGTGCGGATCTGGAGAGTGCGGTCCCCGATCGACGCGTCATCGCAGCGCGGTGGCGCTGTGCTCGCACGTGCGACGATGTAGGCGACGAGAACGCTACTCGCAGACGCGGGCATCGAGCTCGCCGGTCACCGGATTTTCGCCGAACGACAGCTCGAACGTGCCACGCACACAGCCCGCCGCTGAATCGATCGAGATCGTTCCGCTGATCGCGGAGCCGAGATCGACACCATCGCTTTGCTCGATCAGGCCGAGGACGTTGGCGCCTGGACAGTCAAACAGTCGCTCGCTTACCACTACATAAGTCCCGGGCGTAGGTGGCTCGCACCACAGCAACACGATGTGCTTGCCCGAGCTAGCAGTCACCCCGCACGCGCCCGAAGCCTCGTCGAGCACGATCGCGGTCGGCCCGGCGGAGCTCACGACGTGAGCCCTCGCAAACGGTCCGATCGGCGCGCCGAGCAGCTCCCCTTGGTCGAGCTGGGCGGTGCCATCGGGCTGGCAACTGTTCGGATCCGTTCGGTCGTCGCCACAGGCCGCGAGAGCGGCGCCGAGAGCTAACCACCGGTGCGACATCCAACGTGGATATCATGCGTGCTCGTTCGCGCTCGAACCGTTCGCATCGCAGCGAGTGGATTGCTACGCTCAGCAGACGAATGAAGACCGTCGCGGTCAGCCTGTGGGAAGGGCAAATACGCGGTGAGAAGCCCAACGCAGCCACCGCGATCCAGCTGCCGGTGGCGAACGCGGTCGAGCATGCGACGACTCGCGAGCTGTTCGTGCAGACCTACAACCGGTTCAGTCACGCGTGTCGCGCGATCGAAGAGCCAGGCGTCGCGATCATCGCGGTTGACGAGCACACGCGGCGCGCGGCCGGGATCGTGCGGCTGTGCGCGCGCGTCGGTCGCACGGTCGCAGCGATCGTCGGACGTCACGACCGCTGCGATCTGTATCTGCCGCACGGCGATCAGCTCGCGCTGCGCCAGCTCGCGGTGGTGCTCGGACCGGTGCAGAGCTGGCAACCCGGTGCGACCGGAGTTCGCTATCGAGTGATCGACCTGCGCACCGGACACGGCATGCTCGATGAGCATGGCCGGTTGCTTCGCGGCCTTCGTGCCGAGGGACCGTCGATTGTTCGGTGTGCTGGCTACACGCTGTTCATTCTGCCGATCGGAGATCCCAGCGATTGGCCCGAGCGCGCCGACGATGCGTGGGCGATGCTGCCCGAGCGCGTCTACTTCGATGAGCTCGAGCATTCCCCGGATGGCTCGATGCCGCGCGCGTGGCCTCGGCGCGGTGATAGTCGCAAGAGCATCGTGGTTCGTACGAGCGCGGCGCTCGACACCGGGATGCGGCTCGCGAGCGAGGTCGACATCGCAGGAACGCTCGAGATCAGTGGACCCAATCGCACGGTCACGCTGCGCGTCGGACATCACGCGTTGCAATCCGGTGTGCTGCTCGGGCGCTATGGCCGGTGTGACGGCAGCGAGCTCGCAGACGATTCGACGTTGTCCCGCGTCCACGCGCTGCTGATCGAAGATGAGCATCAGTTGATCGTGGTAGACACCGCGAGCATCAACGGCACGCGAGCATCGGGGTGTGAGCCCGCTCGCGTGAATGTTCTCGAAGATGAGCTGTGCCTCGGCCGGCGCACGCGCGTGCGTTGGCGTTGGCTCGGCGGCTGATCGGGCCATTGGCCCTGGGCTAGGTGGATCCAGGGGCGGGGTGCGGCTCCCTGGCAAGTGCATCTGCCAGCGCGCCAACTCGTTGAGAAATCACGACATGCCGCAGCCCGGGGCGCACCATGTCGCGGTCCGCACATTGCTCATGTCACAGCGAGTCACCTCGGAGGCTTCGTGCGCCTATCCAAGCTGGGAATCGCTGTGATCGTCACTGGAAGTCTGACGCAACCCGTCGGAGCGGCAGCTCCCTCGAAATCAGCAGAGTCGCCTTCGGTAGGCGCCGGGTTCGTCCCTCGCGCGCACCGCGCGACCAGCTGGGGGCCGATTGCAGGGCTCACCGGATGGCGCGCGATCTGGGACAACGACACCGGTGTTCCGCTGCGTCTGTGGGGCGACAGTCCCACGATCCGCGGCAGCGTTGCCGATCCAGCGGTCGCCGAGGCGGCGGCCCGTCAGTTCCTCGCAACCCATCTCTCGACACTCGCGCCCGGTGCGTCGGCCGCAGACTTCGAGTTGGTCTCCAACGCGCTGTCGCGAAACGGCGACGTTCGCAGCATCGGGTTCGTTCAGCGCATGAATGGCATGCGTGTTCTGGGGGGGGCGATCGGGTTTTCGTTCAAGCACGATCGCCTCGCGCTCGTCAGCTCGACCGCGCTGCCGCACGTCGCCGTCGCTCGCCCGCGGCAACGGATGAGCTCGTCGAACGTGGCGGATCGGGCGATCGAGTGGATGCGCGCCGAAGGTCATCGCGCGACCACCAACGTCATGGCAGGGTTCGCGCCGAGCGAGCCGGTCATCGTGCCGATCGTGCGCGCACGCACCGCCTCGGGGATCGACGTCAGCTATCGGGTCGCGGAACAGATCGTGGTCGATGCCGACGCCGGTCCCGACAGCTGGGATGTGTGGGTCGACGCCAACGATGGCTCGCCGATCCTGCGGCGCAGCCGGCTCCACTACGCGAACGGCACGATCAAGTATCTCGTGCCCGATCGGTTCCCCGGCAATGGGCGGACGGCGCAACCTGCGGCGTTCGCTACCCACAGCGTGAACGGTACGAACGTGACCGCACTCGAAGACGGTACGGTCACGTGGGCGGGAACGGCGAACGCCTCGGTCTCGCCAGGACTCAAGGGGCCGTATGCGGTGCTGTCCAACGAAGCTGGCGAGCTGGTTTCGCAGACCGTGTCGTTGCCGCCGAACGGCTCGATCGTATGGGATCAGTCCGCCAATGAGGTTGCCGACGCGCAGTTGAGCGCGTTCGTCGCAGCCAACTACGTCAAGCAGTTCGTCAGGGACAACATCGCGCCGAACATGGCGTGGCTCGATCAGCCGCTATCGGTAACCGTGAACGAAGCCGGAAGCTGCAACGCGTACAACGCACCCGACGGGATCCACTTCTTGCGCCGGGGCGCCTGCGAAAACACCGCGCTGCTCGCCGACGTCGTCTACCACGAGTTCGGTCACGCGCTGCATCGCGCTTCGATCATCGAAGGTGTCGGTCAGTTCGATGGTGCGATCTCCGAGGGGCTCTCGGATTTCCTGTCGGCGCTGATCTCGAAGGACCACAAGATGGCTCCCGGGTGGCGGATGACCGAAGCACCGCTTCGCGACATCAATCCTATCGACAGCGAAATGCGGTGGCCCGAAGACGCGAACGGTGAGGTGCACAACGATGGCGAGATCGTCGCCGGCGCGCTGTGGGACACCTGGAAGGCGCTCGAGCAGACGCGCGGTGTCGAGCCTGCGTACCAGCTGATGCTCGACTACTACTACGCGATCATCCAGCGGTCGACCGATCTGCAGTCCGCGTACACCGAAGTGTTGGTCGCCGATGATGACGACGGCAATCTAGCGAACGGAACGCCCAACGCGTGCGCGATCTCGAGCGCGTTCGATCGTCATGGTTTGACCGACCCCAGTCACTCTCTCAAGCTCGAGATCGAACGCAACGAGCTCGCCTTCGGCGTGAAATCGTCGATCGGTCCGAATGCGCCGTGCCAGCGCGGCGTTCAGTCCGCGGTGGTCGAGTGGAAGGTTCGCGATGGTGCGAGCGGCACGGTCGAGCTCGCGGACAGCGGTACCGCTCGCACCGGTGAGATTCCGTTTCAACCGGACGGCGCCTCGATTCAGTACAACGTCAAGGTCACGCTCACCGATGGAGAGGTTCGGACGTTCCCGAACAACAAGGCCGATCCGTACTACGAGATCTACGTCGGCACGGTGAAGCCGCTGTGGTGCAGCGACTTCGAAGCAGGGCTCGGCGGCATGACGGTAGGAGCGGGCTGGGAGCTCGGGCTGCCGCTCGGCATGACCTACGACCCCAAGACCGCGGCAGGCGGTTCGATGGCGATCGGCACCGATCTCAGCGAGAACGGTGCGTACAAGTCCTCGGAGACCGTGTTCTCCGAGACCCCGGAGCTCGATCTCGCTGGAAACACCCACGTTCGGTTGCAGTTCAAGCGTTGGTTGACCGTTGAAGACCGCGGCTACGACCAGGCGCGGATCCTCGCCAACGACACCGAGATCTGGACCAACGCCACGTCGGGCGGCACCGGTGCGGCTCCGATCAGCCATATGGACCGCGAGTGGGTGTTCCGTGACCTCGACCTATCGAGCCAGGCGGCGAACGGCAAGGTCAAGGTCCGGTTCGAGTTGACCTCGGATGGCAGCGTGAATCTCGGTGGCTGGACCCTCGACGACGTGTGCATCGTGGCGATGACGGGTCCTGCCGTGACCTGTGGAAACGGTGTGATCGACGAAGCCGAGACCTGCGATGACAGCAATCGCGCCGGTGGCGATGGCTGCGACGCGAACTGCGCCGAAGAGCCCGAGCCGCCCGCAGGAGGCGGATGCGCGACCGGTGGGCCAGTGGGGTTGATCGGTGCGCTGTTCGGGCTCGGGGCGCTCGTGAGGCCGCGGCGGCGCACCAGGTAGCGTTGACCTCAGTTCGTGGCTGGGGCGACGACAACCTTGATCGTCTTGGGCGCGCCGTTGCGCTCGACCCCGAGCACGAGCGTCGAACCAGCGCGGTGATTCCACGCGAGCATCATCGCGCCACCGGGCAATAGTCCCGCGATCGGTGCGCCATCCACCGAGATCAGCTTGTCGCCTGGCGCGAGCCCCGCAGCCTTGGCGGGCCCGTGCGGATCGACATTCGCGATCACGAGTGGAAGGGTCAGCGGCTTGATCCGGAACCCGGGTTCGCACGGCGGTGGCTCGGCGCGAACCGCACGCAGCGCGATCTGACCGGGCGTCCCCGCGGTCACCTCGACATCGCCGCCGGCGACGCTGTACGAGCCGTCCGGCGAGAAGCACATCACACGTGCCTTGCCGATCGGCGCTGAGATCTTGAACGTGCCGGCTTCGGTCGTCGTGTTGGCGGCGGTCGGAGTCGCCGGCTGAATGTCGCCCGACTGGCCGTCCATCGATTGAGCCGCCCAGCACGCCATTCCTTTGATCGGTGTTCCAGCGGCAAATTCGGTGACCGTTCCTTGCACGGTGCCGCGACCGCGACCCTGCAGCGTGACCTTGGTGACCTGACCCGCGCGAACCTCGACGGGTTGGCCATCGTTTTGATCGTCGGCGAGCGCCTCGAGGATGTACTTGCCCGGCGTCAACCCCGTGATCGTGAATCGATCGCCTTCGATCACCGCTTCATTGCCGATCGCGAGTTGTGCAGTCACCTGGCGCGCGTGGACCCGTGGCGTCGTCTTGAACCCAACCAGCTGGCCCTCGATCGAACCAGGGCGAATCAGCCGGAGCTCGACGCCGGTCGCCCCTGCGGCGACATCCGAGACCTCGACCTCGCTGCCATCACCAGCGTGCGCGTGAAGGGTGTACGTGCCGCGTGCGAGGTCGCCGATCACGAACGTTCCGCCCACATCCGCTCGCACCGAAGGCAACATCGATGGATTGGCCCCGAAGCCGCGGCCGATCGCTTCGACATGAACATCGGCGACCGGTGCGCCACTGTCATCGACCACGCGGCCGGCGATCGACAACCGCTGATTTTTGATCGCGACTCGGACGTCGCGCAACACGGCGTTGCCGTCGGGGATATTGATCGCTGGATAGCCATCACCGGCTGCCGGCGGGAACGCCGTACGCGCGCCCGGCGAGGGGAACACCGCGACGCGATAGTCACCGCCGCCGAGCATCGATGTGCACGCGAACGCACCCTTGTCGTCGGTCATCGATTCGCCGAGGTCGCCTTTGGGATCGATCAGCCGGATGTAGACATTGGGCACCGGGGCGCCGGTGTCGTCGATCACCGTGCCGTGAACCTCGGCACCACCGGTGAGCTCGATATCGTGCTCGGTTCGGGTACCGGCGACGATCTTTACCGGCGTGAATGGCGAAAACGCATTGGTCTCGCCGAAGACCTGCGCCGTGACCTGAAGATCGCCCGGCGGTAATCCGCGCAGCTCGTAGTGCCCCGACGCGTCGGAGCGGGTGGTGGTTCCAAGCGTCGTCTGGATCAGCGCGTCGGCGATTGGCTTTTCGTGGCGCAGCACGCGACCGACCAGCGACGCCATGTCAGTGACCTCGACGGTCAGGTCGTCGAGCGATGTTTTGATCACCAGATCCTTGGGGCTCGCCACGTCGAACGGCGCCGCCGTCAGTCGTGCGGGGCCGAGTGGCACCCCGTCGAGGATGAAGCTGCCGTCGGCTTGCGAATAGCTGCCGCGGACCAACAGGTTGGGACTGGCGATTCCGACCCGCGCGCCCGGCACGGGTGCGCCGTTCATCACGACGTGGCCGCGGATCTGTGCTCGCTGCACGACCATCAAGGTCAGCTCTGACGGGGTTCCTGGCGCCGCCACGGCGGACTTCGGTCCCGAGCTGCCGTAGCCCTCCGCACTGGCTGCGAGCAAGAACCGGCCGGGCGCGAGGTTGGCGATCCTGAATCGTCCCTCGGCGTCAGCCGTGGTGGAGCCGTCGCCCAAGAAATGCGGCTGTTCGATCTTCTGTGGCACCGCGAGCACGCGCGCGTACGGGACCGGGTGGTTTGCCTCGTCGACGACGTTTCCCGACAGCACCGATTCCGGGACCAGCTCGAAGTCGCGGCGCAGCGCGCCGACGAGATGGATCGGCAGGTCGATCGCGCCGTAGCCATCGGCCACGATCCGCACCCGCGAATCACCCATCGGAACACACAGCGCGTACTCACCGGTCGGGCTGGCTTCAGCGCCGCCGAGACCGGCGACCGTGAGTCGCGCCTTGGCGACGCCACCGCCCGACGCGTCGACGATCGTGCCGTACAACCGCGAGCTGCAGGTTCCGAGCTGGAGCACGATCGCCTCGGGCTTCGCGGTCGGATCGGCAGTCGCGATCGCGATTGCAGCCGGGGTCGAATCCGGCGCTTCCGCGCTCACGCTATAGACCGCCGCCGGCTGCACGCCGAAATCGAAGCTGCCGTCGGCCCCAGACTTGACGGCGACCAGCTCGTCACCGAGCCGCGGGCCGCCGGCTTCCGACGTCACGTTGCCGAGTCGCACCGTGGCGCCGGCGACCGCAGCACCGTTGCGAATCACGCGCCCAGCGATCTTGCGTCCAGTTACACCGCGCTGGCCGAGCCAAGCACCACGGCTCGCCGCAGCGGGAGATCCCGTGCCCCGCGTCTGCGCGAGCGGCGCTGTGGTGGCGGCCGAGCTCGGCGGGGCACCAGGCGGTGTGTCACGACCGGTCCACCAGGTCACCGCGATGGCAACCAACACAGCGATCAAGATAGTGATTCCTACGAGCCATTTCTTCATCGTGAAGCTCCCAACAGTGGTGGCGATCGGCAGCTGCGTGCGTGCTGGCGAACCGATCAGAGGGGCGAGCGCGAGCAGGCCGCGGCGATCTCGTTTGGCGAATCGAGCGCGGAGCTCGTCAAGGGCGACCTTCAGCCGGCGACGGACCGTTCCGGCGGGGATGGCCAAGCGCTCGGCGATCTCGGTGGTCGATAGGCCTTCGAAGTAGTGCAGCAGCACCGTCGAGCGGTACGGCTCCGCCAGCGCGAGCACCTCGTCGGCCAATGCGCGCTGCAGCGCGAGGCGGTCGACGAGCTGCTCCGGCGAAGGCATCAGACTCGGCTCCGGCAGCGTGGTCTCGCGGGCGACGCGGCGGCCGTGGCTGCGCGACCGCATGCGGACCACATTGAGCACCACGCGCGACAGCCACGGCCGCAGCGGCCGATCATCGGGAATGGCGTCGTGCGCGGCCAACCACGCATCGTGGGAGACGTCGTCCGCGACATCGCTGTCTTTGACCAGCGCGTATGCCAGCCGGCGCATCCATGCCAGCTCGGCAGTCAGCTGCTCGAGTCGAAGGCCCGCGAGGTCGTCCATCCGCGACTGATATGCCGCCAGCCATCGATCTGTTCGCGACAATCGTCATGCGACGCCGGGCGACACGGCGCGACGCGGCGCGAGGTGACCTGGGAGCGCCGTTGTCAAAACCCGACACCGACTGCCTCGACGCGCCATCGCAAGCTGTTCAGGGTGGCGACTGTTGTGTCGAAAATCGAGCGCTTGGGGGCCAATGCCCACCAGGTGTACCGGCTCATCATGGCTAATCGGCCGTGACGCAAGTGACCGCGCAGTGGTCCGATGATTGCTCTGCGACTGCCGACCACATCTGGAGCATGAATGCGCGCATCAATCTTGGGACTCTCTCTGATCATCGCAGCCGGTACGCCTCGGGTTTCTGAGGCGGTTGTTCCATCGCCGTTCGCAGATCGCGCCACCGTGGTTGCCGGGCCGTCGCGGATCCAGCGCACCACGAGCGTGAAGCAACGTCTCGATCATCTGGGGCTGACGGGCTGGTCGGCGATCTGGGATGACGACACGAACGTGCCGCTGAGGATGTGGGGTCCGAGTCCGGTGGTTCGAGGTTCGGTCGCCGATCCAGCGATCGCGGAAGCGGCCGCCCGGCAATTCTTGGCTGCGCACATCGCGACGCTGGCGCCTGGTGCATCGCCAGCGGACTTCGAGTTGGTTTCGAACCAGCTGTCACGCAATCGCGACATCCGCAGCATCGGGTTTGTTCAGCGAGCGAACGGCATGCGCGTGGTCGGTGGCGCGATCGGGTTTTCGTTCAAACGCGATCGGCTCACGCTGGTCAACTCGACGGCGCTGCCGAACGTCAAGGTCGTGCGCCCCGCGCAGCGGCTCGCGGCGACGAAGCTCGAGGCAGGTGCGTTGGGATGGCTGGCGTCGGCTGGCTATCGGGTTGCGGCCAATCGCCGTTACGCCGCCGCGACCGCCGAACCGGTGATCTTTCCGATCGTCAATCGCCGAACCGGTGCGGGTCTAGCCGTGAGCTATCGCGTCGCCGAACAGCTCGTGGTCGACGCGACGTCGGAGCCGGGAAGTTGGGACGTATGGGTCGATGCGGCCACCGCGGCGCCGATCGCGCGCAAGAGCCGCATCCTGTTTGGCACCGGCGCCGTGAAGTTCCGCACGCCCGATCGTTATCCGGGCGCGGGTCGCAGTCCCAAGCCGGCGCCCCAAGTGAACGTCGTGGTCGATGGTCTTGCGACGACCTCAGCGCTGGATGGGTCGGTGGGCTGGTCGGGAGCAGCCGCCGCGCTGGTCTCGCCGAGCGTGATCGGTCCATTGGTCGGCGTCTACGATTACTTCGGCTCGCAAGCTACTACCTCGCTGCAGCTCAGCGACGGTGGCGAGCTCAGTTGGGACGAAGCGTCCAACGAGATCGCCGATGCTCAGCTCGCAGCGTTCATCGAAACCACCACGGCCAAGCGGTTTGCGAAGACGCGCATCGATCCGAACCTCGCGTGGCTCGATCGGCCGATCATCGTCTCGACGAACGAGCCGGGGACCTGCAATGCATACTCGGACGGAGACAACATCTTCTTCCTGGCGCGCGGCGAATGTGAAAACACCGCGCTACTCGCCGATGTCGTCTATCACGAGTTCGGCCACTCGCTGCATTACCAATCCGTCATCGCGGGAGTCGGAGTTTTCGATGCCGCGGTGTCCGAGGGCATCTCCGACTTCTACTCGGCGCTGCTCACCAAGGACGCGAAGATGGGCCCGGGGTTCTATTTCAGCACCACGCCGGTTCGCGATCTCGATCCGGTCGGGATCGAGAAGCGATGGCCCGACGACGCGACCGGTGAGCCGCACGACGATGGCGAGATCCTCGGCGGTGCGATGTGGGACACCTGGAAGGCGCTCGAGCAAACGCTCGGAACCGATGCAGCCTACGAAAAGATCATCGACTACTACACCGCGGTGATCCAGCGTTCGACGGACATTCCGTCGGTCTACGCCGAGGTCTTACTCGCTGACGACGACGATGGTGATCTGTCGAACGGGACGCCGAATGAGTGTTTGATCGCAGCGCAGTTCGACAAACACGGCTTGCGCGTTGCGGGTGGCGTTCCGATCGAGGTCACGCGCGACGGCCAGACCATTTCGATCTCCGCAGAGACCATCGGTTCACCCAACTGTCCTGCAGCCGGAGTCGCATCGGCGATGCTCGACTGGAACGTTCGCGGCCAACCGGGAACCTCGGTGGCGTTCGTCGACAACGGTGGGACGTTCAGCGCGACGTTGCCTGCGCAACCTGACGGCACGCTGGTTCAGTACACCCTGCGTGTGGTGGATGACCACGGTGGCATCCGCACGTTCCCGAGTAACCCGGCCGAGCCGTACTACGAGCAATACTTCGGTCCGCTCGAGCCGCTGTGGTGCTCGAACTTCGACGCGGGCTTGGGAGAGATGACGACGACGGGTGGCAGTTGGGAAGTCGGCGAGCCGCACGGCATGGCCGGCGATCCGCTGACCGCAGCAAGTGGTCACAGCGTGCTCGGCACCGACCTGTCGCAGAATGGCGCGTACGACTACGAAACCGCTTCTGCCTCGACGCCCGAGGTCCTCACGCTCGGCCGCACCAACGTTCGGTTGCAATTCAAGCGTTGGTTGACCGTCGCCGATGCATATTACGACCGAGCCGCGATCTTCGCCAATGACGCCGAGGTTTGGACGAACCACGGTTACGGGATCGACGACGAGTTCTACTTCGATCATCTCGATCGCGAGTGGACGTTCCGGGATATCGACCTGACCCCGTTCGTGCAGGGCGGCAAGGTACAGGTCACGTTCGACTTGAACGGCTACTACGCTTCGGATTGGTATGGCGGCTGGAACCTCGATGACATCTGCATCATGGCGGCACCTGCGCCGGCCCGGCCACCGGGCCCGCGCTGTGGCAACAACATCGTCGAGGACGGCGAAGTCTGCGATGACGGCAATCGCGTCAATCACGACGGCTGCAACGCGTTCTGCAATGACGAGATCGACGAGACTCCACCGCTGCCCGACACCAGTGATTCGGGTGGTTGCGCGGCGGGCGGCAACGCGAACGGCCTCGCGTTGGGGCTGATGACGGTTGGTGCGCTGATCGTGCGGCGGCGGCGCACGCGGGCGTAGTCGTCTAACGGCGGAGCACGCGGCGGACGATCGCGGACGCTTCGGGGACGCGCGCGAGCGCCATCACTCCGAAGTAGGCAGCGCCAAACGTGCCGATCGCGACCACCGCTGATTGCCATGCCGCGACACCGAGTGACGATCCGAGGCGTCCGATCGCGAAGCCGGCACCGCCAGCGATCAGTGCGGCGGCGGTCGAGCCGAGCGCCAGCTTGACCGGTGTTGCGATCGGGCCGATCCGCGCGGATAGCCAACGGCGGAGCAGGATCAACTCGATCCATGCGGCGAGCCCTGCGGTCGCCGTGAGGCCGAACGCGCCCCATACCGCGTCGTAGCCGAGCGCTTCGCGGACCGGCAGCGCCGCGGCGTAGCCGAGGCTCGCGTTGAGCGCGAGCCGCACCAGCGCGGCGTGGAGCGGTGGTTTCGGATCGCCGAGCGCATAGAACGCCGACGCCATCAATCGGCTCTGGGTGTTGGGATAGAGCCCGATCGCCGAGCCCATCAGGATGATCCAAACGACCTCGGTCTCCTTCGCACCGAACCGACCGGTCTGGAACAGCAGCGCGATGATCGCGCCACCGATCGTGACGAATGCGATCGCCGACGGAACAACGAGGAACGCAACCCGTCGCAGCGCAGGTCGCAGCCGCCCGTGCAGATGTTCGGCGCGCGCCTGATCGCCCCCGGTCGCGCTGGCCATCTCGGGCAGCTCGGCCGCCGAGACTGCCATGCCGAACAGACTGATCGGCAACAGGTACAGCGTCTGCGCGTTCGAGATCGCGGCGACGATCGGACCGCTGAGATAGCTGGCGATGACCTGATCGATGTACGCCGACAGCTGGACCGAGCCGCGCCCGAACAACACCGGAACGAACGCGCGTAACGTGGCCTTGACGTTCGGATCGTGCACCGCCAGCGATGGCTTGAGTCCGCGCAGCAGACCGATCACCGTGGGCAGTTGCACCGCGAGTTGCGCCCCCGAACCGATCACGGCACCCCACGCGAGCCATGTCGCGATGTCGCCATCGTGACCTGCGAGCCGGCGTCCGGCGACGATCGCCGCTGCGATCAGCGCCGCGTTCCATAGTACCGGCGACACGTATGACAGGAAAAACTTGCGGTGGCTGTTGAGCACACCCAGACACCACGCAGACATCACCAGCAGCGCGAGTCCGGGAAACAAGATCTGCACCAGCTGAACGGTGAGTGCACGGGTCGGCTGGTCGAAGCCAGGCGCAAGAACGTCGACGAGACTCTCGGCGGCGAGCACACCAGCGGTCGCGATCAAGGTCGCGACGAGGGCGAGCAACGTGCCGATCGCGCGCGCGAGCTTGGACGCGTCTTCGAGGCGCCCCTCGGCGAGCAGCCGCGCGTAGACCGGAATGAACGACGCGGACAGCACGCCTTCGCCGAGCAGGTTCTGCAGGACATTGGGGATGCGCAGCGCCGCGCGAAACGCACCGGCCGCTGCCGAGAGTCCGAGGTAGTGCGAGATCACGCGGTCGCGCACCAGGCCAGCGATTCGCGACAACAAGATGCCTGCGCCCACGGCCAGCGCGCCGCCGAACCGTCGCGGAGCAGGGGCCTCTGGCATCGGGTGATTCTCGTCGGCACGTGCCACGGCCGCAAGAAACCAACGCCTCCGAACACCGAGGCATTCCCACTAGTACTTCGACACAGAGGAGATGATGGGTTGAGGGCGTCGAGGCGCGCCGAGGGCGAGCCGAATTCCGCGCAGCGCACCATCCTCGATGACTGGGATCGCCCGTGCAGCGCCGCTCCTGCTGGTACCCGACACCAGCGCAGCGACCAGGGTCCGGTCGACGCGGTAGGTGTGGTGGTCGAGCTTGATGATCTGGTCGCCGAACGCGGTGGCGGGTCCGGTCGCCGGCGTTGCCGCGCCGGCGTCGCGTGGACCCGCCACCGTGGTTCGCAGCGACAGCGTATGTCGCTGTCCGGCGGTGTCGATGACTTCGATCGATGCACCGCTGATCCGGTCGACCCGCCCGAGGCCGGAAATCACGTCGCCGAGGCCCCAGCTGCCTTGGACCCAGGTGTCCTGCACGCGTAGGGTCGCTCGGGGTGTCGCCCCGAGCAGCGTGGCGATCAGCTCGGCGCGAAGCGCGGCCGGTGCTGCCGCCACGGATCGATCGCAGGCCGAGCAGAACATGTTGCGAGCCACCAACGACCGACCGGTGGCATTGTCATCGTGGCGTGCGGGCGCGGTTGGTGGTCCGCGATCCGTCGCCGCGATCGACGGCACCGGAATCGGCGCAAGGAATGCGGCGATCGCACGGGATGCGAACATCGCGCACACCGCCCCAGCGATCAGCACGACCACCCACGTTCGAGAAACCAGCGAAACCACGGCGCTCACCACGAGTCCATGAATCAAGCTGCGTGCCATCACGATGGCCTCGTCAACTCGTCGGATCGCCAGGCCGCGTCGCGCGCGTCCTGCCACCGAGACCGTCGCCGGCTGGATCGCGCTGCCAAGCTGTCATCGCCGCGGCGCAGCCAATGCGGCCATGTATGATGTGCCGTGCTCGCTCCGATCCCGAAGACCGTTGGCCGCTACCAAGTCTTGGAGCGGCTCGCTGTGGGCGGGATGGCGGAGCTATTCAAGGCGACGCTCACCGCAGATCACGGGTTCGAGAAGCTCGTCGTGATCAAGAAGATCCTGCCGCACCTCGCGCAGGATCGCGCGTTCGTCGAGATGTTCATCGACGAAGCGCGGATCACGGCGCGGCTCGATCACCGCAACATCGTCCAGGTGTTCGAGCTCGGCACCGACTCCGACACCCCGTACATCGCGATGCAATACGTCGACGGGCTCGACGTCCTTGCCCTGCTGCGCGAATGCGCGCGGGTCCAGGTCAGGTTGACTCCGGATCTGTGCGCGGTGATCGCGCGCGATGTGCTCGATGCGTTGGATCATGCGCACAACGCGGTGGACTCCAATGGCAAGCCGCTCGGCATCATCCATCGCGATATCTCGCCGGGCAATGTCCTGTTGTCGTGGCGCGGCGACGTCAAGCTGACCGACTTCGGGATCGCCAGGGCGGCAGAGCAGCGCCACAAGACCGACGCCGGCACGCTCAAAGGCAAATACAGCTACATGGCGCCCGAACAAGTCTCCGGCGGAGAGATCGATCCGCGCGCCGACCTGTTCGCGGCGGGGATCGTGCTCGCCGAGATGGTGATGGCACGCCGGCTGTTCACCTCGACCAACGAGCTCGATGTGCTGCTGATGGTCCGCGACGCCAAGCTCGATCGGCTGCAGCGCTATGCGTCGGAGTTCCCGCCGGAGCTGCGCACGATCACGGTGCGTGCATTGCAACGGCGGCCCGAAGATCGCTGGCAAACCGCCGCCGAATTCCGCGACGCGGTGGATGACTGGCTGCACCGAACCACACGCGCCGGTTCGCGCGAGCTCGCCACGCTCCTCGGCAAAGTAGTCAACGCCCCGACCTACGATCCCGACGACGGCGTGGTCACCGACGTCAAGGACGCGACGATGTCTGGGCCGCTGACGCGGATGAATCAAGCGCGCGCCGACGCCGAGGCCGCGCAGGCGCGTGCCGAGTACATCGCCGGCGAAGCGATTCCGTCCGGGGAGTTCGACAACAACGGCTCGAGCGGTGTGATCAGCGTCGATGATGGCGAGCTGCCTCAAGGCGCCGCGTCGCCAGCCGGCCCACGCGAGTCGGGCGACGTTCGCGAACAACCGGTGCTTCGCGTGTTGTATCGGCTCGCGACCACCAAGGCCACCGGCATGTTGGTGCTCGAGGGCCGTGCTGGCGTGCTCAAGGAGGCGTACTTCCTCGATGGCCAGCCCCAGTTCGTGAGCTCGAATGTCGAAGCCGAGCGGCTCGGTAACTTCCTCGTGGCTCGCGGCGCGCTCAGCGCCCAAGCCCTCCAGCGCGCGATCTCGGTGATGCATCACTTCGGTAGTCATCTCGCCGACACGCTGGTCGGGCTCGACATCCTCGATCCGCTCGAGGCGTATCGTCTGCTCGCGCAACAGGTCGCGGCGAAGTTGATCGAGGCGTTCAGCTGGCAGAAGGGGCGCTACAACTGGACGCCGAACCACCCGAACCCGTGGAAGACGCGGCCGCTTCATCTCGACGCATTTCGCGTGATGGGAGCGGGCGCGAAGCAGCTCGCGGAGCCTCTGATCGACGAATGGCTGGCCGGCCACGGCTCGGCGTTCATCGTCGGCGAGCCATTCCAAGGCGATCCGCTGAGCCCGTTCGGGCTCGGTGAGGCTCCGGCGCGTGTTTACAGCCTTCTCGATGGTCGCACCCGGCTCGACGAGCTCGCGGCCAAGGTGAGGTCGCCGGAGGCTCGGCTCAACTTGCTTCGCATCGCGTATCTGCTCGTGCAGACCGATCTCGCACGGTTGTCGTGACGGCGATCCTCACCGTTCAAGAGCTCGACAAGCGATTCGGTACGCGTCGCGTGCTGTCGGGTGCGTCGTTCGCGGTTCACGAACGCGACCGGATCGGGATGATCGGCGCCAACGGCTCGGGAAAATCGACGCTGCTCAAGATGCTCGTGCACCGCGCACGCGAGCAAGCGGGGCAGGCGGACGCGAGCCGCGAGCGTGATCAGCTCGAGCCCGACGCCGGATTGATCACCTGGAAACGCGACCTCACGCTCGATTACGTCGCGCAGGAACCGATCCTCGATCCCGAGGCGACGATCGCCGCGATCCTTGGTACGGATGGCGCCGCAGAACATCAGGTCGAGACGATCGCCGCCGCGCTCCAGCTGCCGCCTCGAACCGCGGTGATCGGCAAGCTGTCGCTCGGCGAGCGCCGGCGCGTAGCGTTGGGACGCGCGCTGCTCGGTCGCCCCGACGTGCTAGCGCTCGACGAACCGACCAACCACCTCGACACCGCGACCGTGGAGTGGCTCGAGACCAAGCTCGCCGGGTGGCAAGGCGCGCTGATCGTGGTCACCCACGATCGCTATTTCCTCGATCGCGTCGCCACGCGCATCCTCGAGGTCGATCGCGGTAAGGTCTACAGCTACGAAGGTGACTACGCGGCATTCCTGATCGCGCAGACCCAGCGACTGGCGAACGAGGCAGAGGCCGAATACCAGCGGGTCTCGTTCATCCGCCGAGAGATCGATTGGATCCGTCGTGGGCCCCCCGCGCGCACGACCAAGGCCAAGGCGCGCATCGATCGATTCGATGCCGCGGTCTCGGCGGCGCCGTCGATCGACGATCAACGTGCCGATCCGTTGTCGTTGCGGCTGCCGTCGGGACCGCGGCTCGGCAGCACGATCGTCGAGCTCGATCGGGTCAGTCGCACGATCGGCGGCAAGCTGTTGTTCCGCGATCTGACATTGGTGATGAAGCCTGGCGATCGGATCGGCATCGTGGGAGCCAACGGAGCGGGAAAGTCGACGCTGATTAGGACGATCCTGGGCCTCGATCGCCCAGACTCGGGCACCGTCGTGCTCGGTGCGAATACCCGACCGGCGTACCTCGAGCAAGGCCGCACCGAGCTACGCGACGACGTCACGGTGCTCGACGAGGTCGGCGACGGCTACGACTTCGTCGAGCTCCCGAGTGGCCGGGTTCACGTACGCGGGTTCCTGCGCATGCTGGCGATCCCCGACTCGGTCGCCGACACCAAGGTCGGCCAGCTATCCGGTGGCGAGCGCAATCGCGTGCAGCTCGCGCGGTTGCTCCGCCGCGGCGGGAATCTGATCGTGCTCGACGAGCCAACCAACGATCTCGATCTACCAACGCTCGGCGCGCTCGAGGACGGCCTGACCAAGTTCGAGGGTTGCGCGTTGATCGTTTCGCACGATCGGTGGTTCCTCGACCGTGTCGCGACGTCGATCCTGGCGTTCGAAGGCGAAGGCAAGGTAACGCTGTACGAGGGGAGTTACGCGTTTTACGCCGAGCGTCGTCCGTCACCCGCGCGCGAACCGAGGCAACCCAAGCCATCGAAGCCACCACCCAACGTTGCGCCACGTCCCGCCGCGCCGCGCAAGCTGACCTTCAAGGAGCGGGCCGAGCTCGCCGGGATCGAGGACGCCATTGCCGCCGCCGAGGCCAAGGTCGCGGCGCAAGAAGCTACGCTGTCCGACCCGACGGTGTTCAAGGACCGCGGCGCCGAGATCCAGCAATTGATCGCGTCGCTCGATCAAGCGCGTGCGGAGGTCGAGCGGCTGTTCGCGCGCTGGCAAGAGCTCGACGCGATCGCTGCCACCGAGACGCGCTAGGGGCAGGTCTCGCTTCGGCCGGCGAAGATCAGCGTTCTCGGCGCGAGTCGATCCCTCGAACGACCTCCCGGCCCGCGCTCGTAGTGGTGGGCTCGCCGGGTCGCCCAGGCGAGCTGCGCAGGCGAGCCGACGTGCACACGCACGAAGACGCTCACTCGTGGTTCGAAGAGCTCGGAGCGCAGAAAGGTTTTTCTCCGGGTCTGCGGCTTCAACGTCCTTTCATGCGTTTGAGTCGCTGCGCCGGGACTTCCAGACGTGGGGTCGCGCAGTCAGCCGTGGGTCCCCTCCGTTCCGACTCAGAACGGAGACCGAGTTGCTACGGCTTTGTACTCGACGATGGCGCGGCGGAGTTGCTCGGCGAGCTGGACCCGAAATGAGACCATGTTGGTGCGCTCGTCGGGATCGTTGTGGAGATCGTAGAGCTCGGCGGTGGCACCCGTCTCGATCAACTTCCAGCGCCCCCTGATCACCGCGATCGAGCCTTTGCGATCGGAATCGCCGACCACGAACGCGGTGCCGGTATCGGTGGGGAAGGGCCGCGCGCCGCGGATCACGGGGACGAGTGATTGACCATCGGGTTCGGGTGGGTGGGGCGGTGCGAAGCCAGCGAGCTCGAGTAGCGTGGGCGCGAGATCGGTCAGCGACACCACGCCATAGAGCCGCTGAACCTTGATCCCGGGGCCGACGATCACCAGCGGCACCCGGACGACGCCGTTGTAGAGGTTGCGTGCGGCGAGCGGCTGGGCGTGATCGCCGAGACCCTCGCCGCGGTCGGCGGTCATCACGATCACGGGCGCGCGGTCGGGCGGGCGCGACGAGAATGCCGCGAGCAACCGGCCGACGAGCACGTCGGTGTCGGCGAGCGCGCGATCGTAGAACGGTCGCCGCTCTGCCTCGCCCACCGAGCGGTCGATGGTCGCTTGCCAGTCGCGCGCCTCCGAGACGTGCAGCCACACGAACAGTGGCGCTCGATGGCCTTGGTTGACCCGCGGATCCAGCCAGCCGCGTGTCTCGGACACGAGCGCGTCCCCGGTCGGACGCACCACGAGGTGGTCGAACCCGCGCTCGAGCCCGGTTGCGCCCGCGAGCTCGCTACAGCACACGAACGCGGCGGTCTGGTAGCCAGCGGCTCGCAGTCGCTCGGCAACCATGATGTGTCGCGGATCGAGCCGGCGGTGGCTGGTTGCGGGCTGTGGGCGGATTCGCGACGGAGCGAGCCCGGTATGCATCGCAGCCAGCCCGCTCTCTTGCGCCGTGCTCGTCGCGAACGTCCAGTGGAATACGGCGCCGCGATCACCGAGCGCTCGCAGCACTGGCATCTCTGCAAGCCCGCCGTAGACCGGCGTGTGATCGGCGCGCATCGCCGCGACCGTGATCAGCACGATATCGGGATGAGGATGGCCGGGAAGCTCGGGCAGCCGCAGCTCGTCCGGGGGAATCCGCGCGTGAACGCGCTCGAGATCGAACGCGCGCTCGATCGCGAATCGCGACAGCTCGCCGTCACCCCAGATCTCGAGCGTGCGACTCGGTCGAGTGATCGCGAACAGCGCGGCAATCGTGATCGTGGCGAGCGCTGCTAGCGCGAACCCTGATCCGGCCACGCTGCGAGCCTTGGGTAGCGCTGGCCACGCCAGATGAGCCGCGACCGCGATGGCGACGCCGGCGACGATCGCGACGATCGGGGTCGCGTCGAGCGAGCTGAACCGAGGCAGCACCATGTACTGCCATGCGAGCCACGCGACGATGCTCGCGGTCACGATGGCGCCACCGAAGATCACGCGCGGCTGTAGCAACGTCGGTCGCGTCGCGCCACGCCACCGCCGATCGATCGCGCGGGCGACGGCAGCGAGCAAGCGCGCCACCGGTCGTGATGCCGCGACCGACAGCAGCACCGTGGCGACGATGGCGATCGGCATCGCGAATCCGATCGTCAGCGGCTTGAACGCAGTCCAGGCGGCCAGCAGCCAGGTCGCCTGAAATACCGACCATGCGAGCGTGAACGTCCCGATCCACACCACGCCGACCCAGCCGGCGAGCCTCGGCGCAGAGCCATCCGGCTCGACCAACCGCGCCGCCAGGATCGACGGTTGCCACGCGCGGAGCAGCCCGCGCAAGGCGACGCTCGCGACAAACAACAGCGGCACCATCACGATGGCCACGAACCCGATGGATGCCACGCCGCTCCATACGTCGGTCATCAACGCGGCATCGATCCCGCCGGCGATGACGGCACCCGCACATGCCGCCACCGCGCTCGGCGCGAGCCAGCTAGCTAGCTGCCGAGCCTGCGAGGTGAGTGGCGGCGACAAGCGAAAATTGTACTGCCACCGCCAAGTCGTACCAACCTCGGGGCATGTCCGTGTTCGCCGTGTTCCGCTCGCGACGGATCGCGGTGTTGTTTGCACTCGGATTCTCGTCGGGGATTCCGCTGTACCTGACCGGCCAAACACTCCAGGCGTGGCTCACCGAGCTCGGCGTGAGCTTGGATCGGATCGCAACGGTTCCGCTGATGGGGCTGGCCTACACGCTCAAGTTCTTGTGGGCCCCTGTGCTCGATCGATTTCGCTTGCCGATGCTGGGGCGCCGGCGCGGCTGGATGCTCGGGCTGCAGCTATCGTTGGTCGTCGCGATCGCGACGATGGGGCTCTGCGATCCGGTCGGCGCGCCCGGTGTGCTGGTCGTCTTCGCGATCGTCGTCGCGTTATTGTCGGCCTCGCTCGACGTCGTGCTCGATGCCTACAATGCCGATCTACTCGCGCCGCACGAGCGCGCAGCGGGCTCGGCCGCGTACGTGTTCGGCTATCGCAGCGCGATGGTTACCACCGGAGCGCTCGCGCTATTCCTCGCCGATCACGTGGTGTGGCCTGCGATCTATGCCGTGATGGCAACGCTGATGGTGGTCGGCGTCGTCGGCACCGCGCTGGCCGAAGAGCCGGCGGGCGGAGCGCGCCGACCGGTGTCATTACGCGAAGCGCTGTATCTGCCATTCGTCGAGCTGTGGCGCCGATTGGGTTTACGAACGCTCGTGCTGGTGCTCGCGTTCACGGCGATCTACCGGTTTGGCGATCACTTCGCCCAGGTCGTGATGATCACGTTTCTCAAGCGTGGGGCTGGCTTCGAGTTCACCGAGATCGCGGCGATCTATCAGGTGCTCGGGCTTGCAGGGACCGCCCTCGGCGGAATGACCAGCGGCGTGCTGGTGTCGCGGTGCGGGCTAACCCGGATGCTGGTCGGCTTCGGGCTGCTGCAGGCAGCCACCAATCTGCTGTACGCGGCGCTCGCCTCAAGCGGTGACACGATGTGGCTGTTCTGCACCGCGGTCGTGATCGACAACCTCGCGAATGCGATGGGAACGGCGGCGTTTCTGGCCTTGCTGATGTCGGTGTGCTCGCCAGCGGTAAGCGCTACCCAGTTTGCGCTGTTGACCTCGCTCAGCTCGGTCGGACTCCGAGTTTTCGGCCCGTTCGCAGCCGATGTGGCCGATGCAACCGATTGGACCGGGTTCTTCGCGATCACCTCGGCGCTGGGGGTCCCGGGAATCGTGCTCGCGGCCGTGGTTTCTCGCCAAAAATTCGCCCATTCACCGGCGAGTTCGTAGCGTCGACCGGAGCACGCATGCGGTCCTGGCTGATCATTCCGGCGATGGCGGTGACGTCGGTCGGCGCGGCCCTCGGGCTCGGCGCGCGGTCGCCCGAGGTGATCGTCACGCTCGGGGTGGCCGGCGGCTCGGCGACCGCGGCCGTTCGTGCGCTGGCGGGCGACTCACCTGCGTCGCTGGTCGGCGCGGCGATCGCACCGCTGCTGATGATCGCGTCGTGGTTCGACGTGGGCCTCGTCGACGACCCGATGCTCGTTCGCACCGCGCTAGGGATCGCGGCGATGGCGTGGTGCATCGTCGAGCTGTCGCGTCCAACGCAAACCCCATTGGTGGCTGCGTTGCCCGCCACGGTCGCCGGCGTGTTGATTCCGAGCGCGGTGGCGCTGCTGGCGATTGCGGGAGCGCGCGCGATGTCGGCGCCATGGCAGCGGCCGCGCTGGGCGGTGATCGTGCCGGTCGTCGGTGGGCTCGCTATCGTCGCTGCAGTGATGTCCGGAACCGCTCGTCACGGTGCGTTCGGCGAGCTCGGAACGGCGTGGTTCGGCCATTCGCCGACCCCGATCACTCCGATGGGCTGGCTCGTGGGAGCCGGTGACTCGCTCGGTCCGCTCACCGCGGCAGCCGCGATCGCCGGAGGCCTGTTGATCCTACGACGACGCCACGCCGAAATTGCGCTGCTCGCATGTGGCGCGGGCGCAATGCTCGTCGATCTGCGCGGCGGTTCGATCGACGCGGTGACGATCGGGGTGGCCGCGATCGCATCGTCGCTCGCGATCGGGCGGCTCGCCGCATTGATCAAGCTCGCGCCGGGACAGGCGATCGCGGGAGCCACGGCCGGCCTATTGCTACTGGTGCCGCCGGCATGGGTCGCGATCGATCGCGAGGTTCGAGGTCTCGAGCAGCCGCGCGAGTAGTCGGTGATGTTAGGTTCGAGCCGTGGAAGTGATTCGCGGCCACCAGCTCGCTCCGCCGGGCATGACCTGCGCGGTGGCGATCGGAAACTTCGACGGTGTTCATGTCGGGCATCTGGCGTTGATCCGGCGGGCGCGCGAGCTCGCAGCTGGGCTCGGCGTGAGGGCCGTCGCATTGACGTTCGATCCTCATCCGACCGCGGTGTTGGGTACTGGCCATTCGCCACCGCGGCTGAGCTCGCTCGATCGCCGGATCGAATTGCTCGGCGAGGCTGGCCTCGATACGGTGGTCGTCGAACCGTTCACGCGAGAGCTCGCCGCAAAGCCCCCGGTCGCGTTCGTCGACGACATCGTGATCGATGCGCTTGGTGCCCGAGCGATCGTGGTTGGTTACAACTTCAAGTACGGCGCAGGTCGCGCTGGAACCGTCGAGACACTGTGCGCACATGGTGCACGTCGCGGTGTCGAGGTCTCCGTAGTCGCGCCGATCGACAACGCCGGCGAGGTCGCGTCGTCGACCAAGATTCGCGGTTACCTCCGGGCAGGAGACCTCGATACCGCGCATCGTCTCCTCGGCCGGCACTGGGACGTCGACGGCGTGGTGGTCCACGGCGCGAAGCGCGGCCGCGCGATCGGAATTCCTACCGCGAACATCGCGACCGATACCGAGCTAGTCGTGGCTCCAGGGATCTACGCCGTGCGATTGGCGATCGATGGCGGACCTGCGTTGCCCGCGGTCGCGAGCCTGGGAACCAATCCGACGTTCGTCGAACAAGGTGGGCTGGTGCTCGAGGTACATCTCCTCGATTGGGACGGTGACATCTACGATCGCCGGGTTCGCACGACGTTCGTCAAGCGCCTGCGCGACGAGCTCAAGTTCAGCTCGGTGGACGCGCTGGTCGAGCAGATCCGCCACGATATCGACGATGCGCGGCACGTGCTCTAGGGCTCTGTGTTCGGCGGTCTCGCGTCACGCCCTCGTCAGTGAGGCTCGAGCGCATCGATTCTCGGGTAGCTGAGGCGGCGGATGTCATGGGTGGATCGCGCCCAACCAGTGATGGCTCCGTGATATCCAGCCCGCGAGGAGCTAGTCATGCGCTTGCGAACGTTGGGACTCGCCGCGGCACTGTCCGCATCGCTGGTTGGCACATCTGACGCCGTCGTTCAGCACAAGGGTGCAGAGGACGGGCTGGTCACCGCTGGTCAGCCAGCGCGTGGTCGTCGCACGACGCTGTGGTCGCGTCCGTCGGAGCTGGCTGCGGTGGGACTTCCCGGTTGGTCGGCGCTCTGGGATCGCGATACCGACGTGCCGCTCCGGCTATGGGGCGCGAGCACTGCGATTCCCGGGGCGGTCACGCACCCCGCGATTGCGGAAGCCGCAGCGCGCCAGTTCCTCGCCAAACATCTCGCGCTGCTCGCGCCGGGCGCGGCGGTCACCGACTTCGTCGTGGTCGCCAATCAGCTTTCTGGCTCGGGTGATGTTCGCAGCATCGGATTCGCGCAGCATGCGGGCGGCGTGCCGGTGCTGGGTGGAGCGATCGGGTTCTCGTTCAAGGCCGATCGTCTGGTCATGGTGAGCTCGACAGCGCTGCCGGATGTGGCGGCACCTGGTGCGCCATACCCGGTGGCGCAATCCACGCTATCGGCAAGTGCGATTCGCTGGCTCGCTGCGGACGGTCATAAGGTCCAGCTGCGCTCGACGGGCTCGCGCCGCGTGATCGTGCCGGTGATCCACTCGCGTGGCTCGGCGGGGCCGGAGATCAGCTATCACCTCGCGGAGCAGCTGTCGGTCGAGGCGCTCGGAGCACCAGGGCGCTGGGACGTGTGGGTCGACGCGCGCGACGGTGGGCCGATCGCGCGCCAGAGCACGATCTCGTTCGCCTCGGGCACAGTGATGTTCAATACCCCGGATCGTTGGCCGGGGAGCACCCGCAGCGCGAAGCCAGCTGCGAAGGCGACACATACGGTGAACGGCGAGTCGGTCACCGCAGACATGCTCGGCAATGTGAGCTGGTCCGCGGGCGGTGCGGCATCGGTGTCACCCGGCTTGGCCGGGCCGCTCGTCGAAGTGATCAACGAAGCCGGCAGCGCGGCGGCGACCTCGTTCATGTTGAACGATGGCGGCTCGATCACTTGGGACGCCGCGAGCATCGAGTTCGACGACGCGCAGTTATCGGCCTATGTGTTCGCGAGCACCGCCAAGGAGTTCACTCGCCAGCACCTCAACCCGAACCTCGAATATCTCGACGAGCAGCTCGCGGTCGTCGTCAACGAGAACGACTCGTGCAACGCGTTCTCGACCGGCGATGACATTCACTTCTTCCGCAAGGTCACCAGCCTCGAGACCGCCGGCAACAACTGCGAGAACACCGCGCGGCTCGCCGACGTCGTCTATCACGAGTTCGGCCACTCGCTGCACCGCCAGTCGATCATCCCCGGCGTCGGTGCGTGGGACGGCGCGCTGAGCGAGGGCATGGGCGACATCTTGGCGATGGTGATCACCGGCGATCACGGCATGGCCCGCGGGTTCTTTCTGACCGGTGACCCGCTGCGCGAGCTCGATCCCGAGGGCTTCGAGAAGCGCTATCCGGATCATCTCACCGGCGAAGTTCACGACGACGGCGAGATCATCGGCCAGACCATGTGGGACCTCCGCAAGGGACTGATCGCCGAGCTCGGCGAGACCGCCGGCATCGCCGCGCATCACAAGATCTTCTACGGGATCATGCAGCGGGCTTCGGATCTGCCGTCGACGTATCTCGAGGCGCTGGTGTCCGACGATGACGATGGCAACCTGACCAACGGCACCCCGAACCTGTGCGCGATCAACGCCGCGTTTGGCATGCACGGGCTCGCGGATCCCCGGGTCTCGCTCGGCCTGGCGCCGCCCGTGCGCGACGGTCGCATGGTGTCGATCACCGCGGCTCCCCCGACGGCCGGCTCGGAATGTCCTGGTCCGTCGCTGAGCTCGGCGATGATCGAGTGGAAGCTCGCTGGAGGCGCGGTGACGCAAATCGCAATGACCGGCAGCGGCAATGCGTACACCGGCGAGATTCCGGCGCAGGCCGATGGCGCGGTGGTCCAGTACAAGGTCGTGCTGTCGTTCAGCGACGGGACGAAGATCGCCTATCCCGATAACCCCGGCGATCCGTACTACCAGGTCTACCTCGGTGAGGTGGAACAGCTGTGGTGCACCGACTTCGAGGCCGGCGCCGACGACTGGACCCACGGAGCAGAGCCCACGTCGCGTGACGAGTGGGAAGTCGGGCCGCCGATGGGACTCGGTAGCGATCCCAGCAGCGCGCATAGCGGCACGAACGTGTTCGGTCTCGACCTCAGCACCGACGGTAACTATCGCCGCAACGGCATGATGTGGGCCGAGTCGCCGGAGATCGATCTCGCTGGCAACACCAACGTTCGGCTGCAGTACCATCGCTGGCTCGGTGTGGAGGATGGGTTCTACGACGGGGCGCAGATCGTCGTGAACGGCACGCCGGTATGGAACAGCTACATCAGCGCGGCCGAGCCCCAGGGCTCCGGGATCAGCCACATCGATCGCGAGTGGCGGTTCCACGATGTCGATCTGTCGGCGCAGGCCGGCACCGGCAAGCTCAAGCTTCGGTTCGAGCTCAACAGCGACCAGGGCTTCAACCTCGGCGGCTGGACCCTCGACGACGTGTGCATCGTCGTCGCCAAGGCCGCGCCCGCTTGCGAAGACGGCAGCGCGCCGCCGTGCGAGGGCAGCGATGGCGACGGCACTGGCGACGAGGCCGGTTGCTGCTCGACCACGAGCAGCCCGGTGGCTCCGTTTGGCTTGGCGCTGTTCGTGGGTGGATTGCTGATCCGCCGCCGGCGTCGCGCTCGCGCGTGATGAGGCGGGCAGGGCTGATCGTAGGTGCGCTGGCGTTGTGCGCGTGTGAACGCCAAGCCATGCCCGGCAAGCCGATTGTTTGCATCGCCCCTGCGTACGTGCTGAATAACTGGCGCAAGCACCAGCAGGACCGCGCCGTCGTCGCGCGGGCTTGGCAGATCGATCCGTTCGCCACGGGGATTCACTTCGCGGGATGGAAGGAGCGCTCGCACGCGCCGTTCTTGTGGCGGGGGCCCGATACCTACGATCCGCTCGTGGTCTATCTGCCGCCGACCTGGCCATTGCGCGAAGGCTGGAAGCGTTCAAAGTGCGGCTCCTGTGCTCGTGGGACGGGTCTCGAGCGCCAGCTCGATACCTTGTGGTGTTATTCGTGCTGCCCCAAGCGGGCGAGTTCGTCTGCGCGGGCCTCGTC
>JBFXAI010000012.1:0-189543 GCA_050184455.1 Kofleriaceae bacterium
GTGTTGAAGGAACAATGCGAAGCGTTCCTGTTCGGCGATGGCGGCTCGCTGCCGCCCGAGTACGTCCCCGAGAAGGCGTAGCCTACTTCTTCGACGAAGAGTCGGTCGCGCGCTTCGCGCGACGAGAGCGCTCTTCGTTGATGTACGTGAGGCAGCCCTTGAGGGCGCGATCGGTGGCGACGTTCTGTTGGTAGTACGCCGGCGCTCGATCGAGGATCGCCATCGCTGAGCTGGTTGCTGCGCGACAGTCACCGGCACGCACCTGCGCGACCAAATTCTTGTGCTGGTTCTGCGCCCACGCGGTCGCCGGATCGCTGGCTTTGTACTCCGCGCGCGAGTCCTTCGTGTTCCGTTTCGACTCGTCGCTGAGCGCGCCACGAGTCGCGGGCTCCGGAGATGGCTCCCTCGGCGGAGGAGCCGGAGGCGGTGGCGGCACCGCAGCGCTTGGTGCTGGTGCACCACCGCCGCTGATGTACCCGTCGGCGCCGGCGGCTCCATCGTCGGCAGGTCGTTCTTTCTTTAGCTTCGCTGGTGCCGCGCGATCGTTCTTGCCGGCGAGATCGCTCGCTTGATCCTCGTCGATGCGACCCTCTTCGTCGCGAGCCATGACCGCCTTGCCTTTGCGCATCGGCGCCTGCTGCTTCGCGGTCTCGATCGGCGGCGTCGCGAGCGGTGTCGAGACCGGTCCGGCCTTGCGCTGGCGAACTGGCTCGTCGGAGTCGTTGGATTCGTTGGCCAGCTTCGCTCGGCCCGGGTCACCGGCGGCCGCGGGCAGGTCTAGGGTGTCAGGACTGCCTGAGCCTTGGGCCACCGCGCCCGTCGGCGCTGGTTGCGACTGCACCGCCGGAGCACGCGGCGCGATGTCTTGGACTTCTTCGAACGGCGCCTTGCCCTTGCGGCTGGAAACGAGTGCGCCCGCACCGAGCACGATCACCAACATCGCCGCAGCCGCCATCGCCGGATGCGCCGCGATCGAGCGCATGAACCGCAGGAACCAACCCGGCTCTTCATCGCGCACCGCGACCGGCTTAGTGGCACTGCGTGCCGCTTCTTGGAGCAGCAACGCGGACACCGCTTGGGGCGGCTCGACCTGAAGCTCGAGCGCCCGGCTGTCGCGGATCGCGTTGCGCGCGCGGGTGAGGTCGTCGAGCGCGATGCGGTCGTTAGGGTGGGCTTGCAGATGGACCGCCAGCCGGGCCTCGTCAGCGGGCGTGAGCTCGCCGTAGAGTGCGCTGATCAGCAGCGCGTCGATGTCCTGGCTTTCCATGGGTCCTGCATCCTTATACTACGTGCGTACTTGCGGAGCGACGGACGGACGAGGCCTGCCAGATCGAGCACTTGGCACCAACTTCGTGCTGGCTCGGGCCATCGTTGTCGCTTGCCGATTACAGACGCAGCACAGCGCTCGACGATCTAACGCCGAGCTGGGACGGATGCTGGCGCGCCTCAGCTGAGACAACGCGCCGAAATTGCTAGGAGGTGACCGAGCGCGTCAGTCGCGGTTGGGCTCGCAGCTCCACTGAATCGAGTCGATCATCCAGCTGTCGTCGCCGCATGCCGTCGCCGAGGCCTCGGCGGTGTGGGCGGTATTGGCTGATAGTGCGAGCTTGGCGCTGCCGCGATGGCTGGTGCGCCGCTTCTTGGCTTCGGGCGCACACACCAACCGCCACGAGATCGAACAGTCGACCGGCACGGTACAGCTGTTGCGAATTGTCAGCTCGACGAGGTCATCGCCCTTGTCCGCTTGATCGAAGGAGGTGCACTCGGCGAGCGATTTCCGCGAGCGCTCGGCGGCAGCGCTCGGAACCAGCGCAACAGTGACCAGCGAGAGGGCGCAACTTGCCCATCGCAGCGAGCGTGGCCAATCCATGACAGACCTCCGGTTAGGTGCTCGGCCGCGCGAGGTGAAGCTCGCGCCGCGACGACAGGCGGGACCAGCGTCGTGGACGTGCGCGCCGTGAGCAGCGGCGGCACCGTCGGTATTCAGGCGATGAGACAGCGGCGCCGTGATCCGGTTTCCAGTTTTTCGCGACTAGCGGGCGGCTGCGGCATGATCCCGCGATGGCGAATCCTATCGACGCGTTCCGTGACGATGTTCTCAACGGTCACGTCGCGTTGATCACGGGAGGTGGAACGGGAATCTGTCGGGGAATTGCCGCTGCCTATGCCCAGCTCGGCGCCGATGTCTGCATCGTCAGCCGCAAGCAGGATGTGCTTGACGCGACCGCGGCCCAGCTTCGTCAGGCGACCGGACGCCGGGTGCTGGCGGTCTCGGCAGATGTCCGAGATCCGGACGCCACGGCGCGCGCCGTTCAACGAGTGATCTTGCAGTTCGGCAAGCTCGACACCGTGGTCAACGGTGCCGCCGGAAACTTTCTCGCTCCTGCGGCAGCGCTATCGCCCAACGGGTTTCGCACCGTGATCGACATCGATCTCAACGGGACATTTTTCACATCGCGCGCCGCATTCGAAGCGCTTCAGGAAGCTGGCAACGGATTGATCCTCAACATCAGCGCCACGTTGCACTATCACGGCACACCACTCCAAGTTCATGCCTCGGCCGCGAAGGCCGGCATCGACGCGGTCACCCGCAACCTTGCGGTCGAGTGGGGTCGGTTCGGGGTTCGCGTGTGCGGCATCGCACCCGGCCCGATCGGCGACACCGAGGGGATGAAGCGGCTGGCGCCGGGCGACATCGGAGCGAAGATGGTGTCGGCGATCCCCGCCAAGCGGTTGGGCACGATCGATGAGATCGCAGCCGCGGCGGTGTTTCTCCGCTCGCCGGCCGCGGCGTATATCACCGGTCACACGCTCGTCGTCGACGGTGGTCACTGCGTGGCGACGCCACCGCTGGGCATGACGTCATGACGCGCAGATCCACCCGGCGACGCGCTTCGGCACGAGTGCGAACGCCAAGCTCGAGTGCGCTCGACCTCGCGATGCCCGCACGACCGATCGCGATCGAGCTGATCGGCGGGCGCGGCCACTACGAACGCGTGATCGGGGCGGTGCTCGCGGCACACACGAGCGTGTGGATCGCGACGGCCAACGTGAAGGAGTTGCTCGTCGAGGACGGCCGAGCTGTACCGGGGCGACGGCGCAATCATCGCCGGGGGACCTATGTCTCGGTGCTCGCTCATCTCGATCAACTCGCCGCGCGCGGCATCGAGCTTCGACTGCTCCACGCCGAGCTGCCGTCGCGACCATTTCGCGAGGCGCTCGCGCGGTATCCGCGCTTGGTCGCCGGCGGGCTCGCGCTCGCACGCTGTCCGCGCGTTCACCTGAAGCTGGTGATCGTCGACGGCGCGCTGCTCTATCTGGGTAGTGCCAACTGGACGGGGGCGGGGCTCGGCGCCAAGGGCAGCGGGCGCCGCAACTTCGAGCTCGGCGTCGTCACCGACGATGGTCCGCTGCTCGACCAGATCCAATCGCTGTACGAGCAATTGTGGCGCGGTGCGGAATGCGAAGGCTGTAGGCTGCGCGATGAATGCCCGGGGCCGTTGGCGGAAATGAGGGCGTCCGGCGTGGCCGACAAGGCGCAGGCTTTGGCCGTGGCGGAGAACACGCCGAGGGCGCTGCGCCGCGGCCACCGGACGCCGGCCACGATCGGGGTGGAGAGCTCGGAGATCCGGCGAACGCAGCTGTGGGTGCCTGCGAGGCGCAGGCGCAGAGCTCCATGATGTTCCAAGGTTACGACGTTTGAACCAGACGACGTAACCGGATCGGCGCCGTCGTTCACTATCTAGTGACGTGACCGCGGCTGCCTACGTGGAGGATGTGTTGCTGGTCGACCGGTGCATCACCGGCGAGCCGGCGGCAACTCGCGAGCTGTTCCGCCGTCACCGAGCTCGGGTCCATGCGTGTCTGTTCCGCGTGCTCGGAACCAACCGCGACATGGACGACCTGCTTCAGGAAGCGTTCCTTCAGGTGTTCCAGTCGCTGCGCAGCTGGCGCGCGGAGGCGAGCTTGGCGACCTGGATCGATCGGGTCTCGGTCCGGGTCGCGTATCGCTACCTCTCGCGACGCAGCCGGCGCGTCATCACCGCGCCGCTCGAGCTCGATACCGACGGTGGCGATGGCGACCTCGATGGCGCGACGATCAGCGTCGGGCCCGGCGCGCAGCGCCAACTCGCTCGCGACGGAGTACGCCGGCTGTACGCCGTGCTCGACGAGATGTCGGCCGCGGCTCGGCTCGCGTTCACGTTGCATGCGATCGATGGTCGCTCGATTGCCGAGACCGCCGAGCTCGTCGGTGCATCGGTGACGGCGACGAAATTGCGAGTCTGGCGAGCTCGCCGTTGCATCGAGACCGCGGCAGCGAAGGATCCGGTGCTCAGCGAGTTCATCGAGCCCACCGTTCACGATGGGGATCGGGGGCACGAATGAAGTTGACGGGACGAATTCCGGTCGAGCAGCTCGACGACGAGCGCTTGACCAACATCGAGCGCAGGCTGGTCGTCGCAGTGGCCGAGCGTCCGGCGCGTAGCGGTGTGTCCGCGGTGTCGCGTCGCCATGTGTGGATCGCGCTCGTCGCGGTCGTGGTGTTCGCAGTGTTTGGCGTCGGGTGGCGGCTCGGCAGCAGGCCCGTTGGCTCGCCACAGCTCGCGCATGACGCACCGCTGCGCGCAACCACCGATGCGAACCGCTCGGTGCTCGCGATCGGCGATGCAACGATCACCAGCGATCCATCGACGGTGTTCGAGGTGACGCGACCAGGCACCGGCGTGTTGATCACGCTCAGCCGCGGCAAGGTCGAGCTCGAGGTCGCCAAGCGCGGCGATCGCGCACCGCTGGTGGTGCGCGCCGGCACCACCGATGTCGAAGTGGTTGGGACGCGGTTTTCTGTCGACTACGGCGATGGCACTGGAGAAGTCGAGGTGCGAGTGACCGAGGGCATGGTCCGCGTGGTTCGCGATCGCGAAGCATTTCACGTTGCCGCCGGCCAAGCGTGGCAAGCCCGGCGCGGACTGATTGCGAGCGCGGAGTTGACCGCGCCGCAGATCGCCGCGACGCCACCGAGTGAGCTGCCGGAATCCGCGAGCTCGGAGGCTCACCGCGCTGCGACCTCGGTGCCACCGCCGCCCGACGTGCTCCATGACCGCGTCGCGCGAGCGCCCGATTCGCTGCCGATCTCGAAGTCCGCCGCGCCAGCGCCATCTACCAAACGGCGCGCCACGTCTTCCGATCGTGGCAGCGTGCGCGGTGCGGCTGGCCAAGACCTGCGCACCGCGATCCGGCAGCAACCGCTCGCTCCGCCGTCGGAGGTTGGTGAGCCGGATCCGCAACGCGCGATCGCCGCGTACCTGCGACAGCTCAGCGAGCGCAAGAGCGACGCCCCGCGCGCGCTCTATAGCATCGCGTACGTACAGGCCTTGAAGCTCGGCAAGCCAGACGACGCGCTCGCCACGCTGGCGAAGGTCACGCGATTCGAAGGCGGCGCGGACTACACCGCGGCGTTGTGGCTGCGGGTCCGGATCTCGTGTCTGGCCGCGATTGACGAGAGGTGTCGCCAAGCTGCGCACACCTATGCGCGCCGCGATCCGGATAGTGCGGCCGGCCGGGTTGCGCAGCGCATCACGTCGGTCAGCGAGCCGTAGCGGCCGGCAAGTTGCTTCCGGGCCCCGCGACCGGATTACAATTGCGGAGATGGGCCGGCCGACGGTGGTGATCGACCTCGCGAACGACGCGAGGTTGGCGCGCGATTTCGAGGCCGGTGGCGCGTTTGTCGCGAGCTGCACGCTGCCGCTCGATGCCGAATGCGAGTTGGTGGTGCGCGGTGAAGCCGACGAAGTGCGTGTGACGGCGCGTGTCGTCTACGTGGCTCCCACGGGCGGCGCGGGACTCGAGCTGACTGGACTCAACGGCGAGCTCAAGGAGCAGCTCGCGAAGCTGTTGGGTCGCGAGGTTCGCACCGCACGCGCGAGCGAGCCTGCGGTCGATCGCGGCGCGACGACGGTCGACGACTCGCGCGACAATGAAGCCGAGACGGTTCCCTACGAGCCCGTCGAACCACTTCACGACGACGACGACGACGACGACGACGAGGAACCCGAGGTGCCGCGCAATGCGCACGAGCGCCTGCGCGGGCTCACGCTCGCCGAGCAGGTCAAGCTCGCCGCTACCGGCGATCAGACGGAGCGCGTCCTGCTCGAACGGTTCTACGGCAAGAACGTCTGGGAGCCGCTGCTGCGCAATCCGCGACTCACCGCACCCGAGGTCGCGCGGATCGGCCGCATGGGGGCCCTGCCCCGCGTGCTGCTCGAGGTGATCCTCAACAACGGCGCCTGGCTCCAGATCGCCGAGGTGCGACGCGCGCTGCTGTCGAATCCGCGGCTTGGAACCGATCAGATCATTCGGCTACTTCGGCTGATGCCCAAGCACGAGCTCAAGCTCGCCGCCGTGCAGACCGCGTACCCTGCGCCCGTGCGCGACGCCGCCAAGCGACTGATCCGCGAAGCCGCTGGTTGACGGGGCAGACTCTGGTAGCCTGGCCGCCAACATGCGCCCCGACGGCCGACGACCAGACCAGCTCCGCTCGCTCGAGATCATCCCTCACTTCCAGAAGCACGCGGAGGGCTCCGCGTTGATCAAGCTGGGCGATACGTGGGTGTTGTGCGCGGCGAGCGTCGAGGAAGGCGTGCCATCGTTTCTCGTCGGCAAGAATCAGGGGTGGCTGACGGCGGAATACAGCATGCTGCCGCGATCCACGCACACGCGCAGCAAGCGCGACCCGGGTGGCCGTGGCAAGGAGATCCAGCGATTGATCGGCCGCTCGCTGCGCGCCGCGGTGGATCTCAGCCGGCTCGGCGAGCGCACGATCGCGGTCGATTGCGATGTGCTGTCGGCCGATGGCGGCACGCGCGTGGCATCGATCACCGGCGCGTGGGTCGCGCTCGCGCTCGCGATCGAAAAGCTCGTCACCTCGGGTAAGCTCCGCGACCGCAGCGCGCTCAAGCCGCCGGTCGCGGCGGTTTCGGTCGGCATCGTCGGCGGTGAGGTCGTGCTCGACCTGCCGTACGTTGAGGACTCGAAGGCCGACGTCGACATGAACGTGGTCGGAGGCGAAGACGGCAAGCTGATCGAAGTCCAGGGCACGGCGGAGCACGGTGTGTTCGACCGCAAGCAGCTCGACGCGATGCTCGATCTGGCCGCCATCGGAATCCGTCAGCTCGCGGTGGCGCAGCGCCAGGTCGTATCGAAGTGACCACGCCCCCGACGGTGCGGCCGCTGGTATTCGCGACCCGCAATCGTGGCAAGGTCGTCGAGCTGCGCCAGCTGCTTCCCGGCGTGAACGTGCTCGCGATCGACGAGGCCGCGAGCCAGCTCGGTCGCACGATCGCCGAAGTCGTCGAAGACGCCGCGACGTTCACCGGCAATGCGATCAAGAAGGCACGCGAGGTCTCGCGAGCGACCGGGCTTCCTGCGCTCGCCGATGACAGCGGGTTGGAGGTCGATGCGCTCGACGGCGCCCCCGGCGTGTACAGCGCACGTTATGCAGGACCAGCTGCGGACGACGCAGCCAATAACGCGAAGCTGCTCGCAGCGCTCGCGGGGGTCCCGGCGGAGCGCCGTACCGCACGATTTCGCGCCGCACTCGCGTTAGCGGATACCGCCGGTCCGCTCGGCGAGCGCGTGATCACCGCGACCGGCACATGTGATGGCCTGGTGCTCGATGCGCCGCGCGGCACCGGCGGATTTGGCTACGATCCGCTGTTCATGGTCCCAGAGCTCGGCCAGACGTTCGCAGAGCTCGGCGTCGGCACCAAGGGCGAGCGCTCCCATCGCGCCCGTGCCATGCGGGCGATCAAGCTCGAGCTGCTCGCGTACTTGCAGCAGCTCGCCGAACAGTGACGCGCGAAGTGCAATGGGGAGAATGATGGGGATCGAACCCACGACACCCAGGGCCACAACCTGGTGCTCTACCAACTGAGCTACATCCTCCGAGAGTGGTCGTATCTACCTGAACTGGTTTGCGACCGCAACCATCATGCGAGCCTTGAACAGCTCTGGATGAGCCATGTTCCTGGTTTGGCGTCGGATCCCCGCCGATTCCATGTCGAGATCGGCGGCTAGCCGGCTGCAGGGACTGGCCGCTGCCGGTCAGGCCCTCGCCCGCCGCGCGGCCATGATCTTCACGAACGACTTGCTGCGGATCTCTTCGAGGGAGAGTCCCGTCGCGAGCGCCTCGTCTTCCGTGACCGCGCCGCATGCGATACCCCGCAAGAAGTAGTTGAGCAGGCCCTGCCCGGTGGCCGCATCGTCGAACACGTCACCCACGAGGGTGGCCTGCGCGGCCTTGTCGACGAAGTTGCGCAACCGCTCCGACGCGGACGAGAACCCATCGAGGAAGAACGAGTACACCGCGCCGTATCGGGTGGGCAGCTGGCCGGGGTGGAGATCCCAGCCCTGGTAGAACCCATGGACGAGCGAGTGACGCACGTCGTCGGCGTGGAGCCGCCACGCCGAGAACACGGCCGCGCGGTTCTCGCGCTTGTGATCATCGGTGAGGGTCTTTCCGCGATTCGGCGGCACCGGCATGATGTTGGTGGCACCGTCGGACAGCATCACGCCAGTGCCGGCGAACGCGACCTTCATCATGTGCTTGGCAAAGTCACACGCGGGATGTCGCATCTTCTGGTGCGCGGCGGTGATGTCGCAGTTGGCGGTGTAGTCGTAGGTTCCAAAGTGCGCGCCGGTGAGCCGGCCGCTGGCAGCGCGATGGAGCCGCGGCAGGATCGAGCGACCGTGGGGGTCGAAGATGCTCTGCGTGGTCTCGACCATGAACTCGACCTTGAGCGAGCCGGTCTCGAGGTTGGAGCGCTCCTCGATCACCTCGAACACCTCGACGAGGGTCTCGACGTCGACTTTGCTCATGATCTTGGGAAGCGTGACGACAAAGTTAGCCGGTAGCTTGCCGCTCGACTTATCGAGCAGCTCGGTAAGAAACACATCGAGCGTGCGCAGCGACCGCGCGGCGAGCTCGCGCGTCAGCGGCTTGATCCGGATGCCGATGAACGGCGGAAGCGTTCCAGACGTCATGCCGAACGCGACTTGCTGCGCCGCAGACACGGCGTGGCCGTCCTCCTCGTCATCGGGACGGTTGCCGTAGCCATCTTCGAAGTCGATGCGGAAGTCCTCGACGGGCTCGCGGCCGAGCTTGTCGCGAACGCGATCGTAAACCTTGGGAGCAAGCTCGCCTTTGATGCCGATGGCCTCGGCGAAGCTGGCGGCGTCGGGAGCGTAGGTCTCGAGCGAGCGCAGCGCGAGATCACCGAGCTTGCGCGCGGTGTCGGCGGCGAACAGATGCGCGCCGCCATAGACGGTGTGCACGGGCTGGCGAGCGCCGGAGTCGCCGGGATATTTCGCGAGCACGCGGTTCTGCGCGCGCTGCACGCGATCGAGGGCCTTGTGAAGCTTCTTGTCTGGAAGACTCGTTCGCACCGCCATGGCCGCGTTGTAACGCACGCCGCACTCCGAGCAAACCTCAGCGGGTAGCGCAATCTGGCTGTCAGCTGCGGCCAGCCGATCGCGCAGCGACCGCTCAGAACGGAGGTCGTCCGTCTCAGAATCATGCATCCACGCCACTCGTTCGCATTGGCAATGATTGTTGGCTGCGCCGCGTTCTGCGCCTGTGCAGGTTCCGAAACCTCGCTTACCGATGAGGGTTTCGAGCTCCCCGAGCAGAGCAAGTCGGATTCAGACCTGACGTGCGGATCCATCGTTTGTGACCCAGTCCCCAGCGACATATGCAGCGTCGACGGCACCGCCGCGATCGTCTCGACTGGGACGTGCATCACGCCGGACACCCATCCGCGGTGCGTGTACCCACAGCAGCTTGTCGAATGCGAATACTGGTGCGAAGCCGGTGTGTGTGTCGCCCCAGGCTGCACCGCATCGGATGGCTCCGCTCGAGTCGATGTCTGTGGCAACGGCGTCGATGATGACTGCGATGGATCCGATGTTACGTGCAGCTCGACGCCCGTCGCACCGGCGACCCGACCGATCGTTGGCGAGGTCAATGTCTACCCTGGGCTGATCGTCGACACGGATCGGTTCAACCTGTGGGAGACCGGACAAGGCGCCATCGCATTTCGAAACCACACAGCCCAGGGCGTGCAGCTCCGCACGTCCTTACCGTATGGGAACGTAAACAAGACGATCGCTCCGGGAGCGACTGTCACGGTGATCACGCATGGCTTTCCAGGTGTGAAAGGCTTTGCGCTGCTCGAGTGCTCGGGCTGCACGACGCAGCGGGTCGAGCTTGGCTATGGTGCATCGCCCGAACCATTCATGCGGTTCGCCGGCCGAGTCACCACGGACGACGGCGCGACGAGCACGCCGTTTAGGCTGGAGGCCCAGGCGTTGCCACTTAGCTATTGGGATCAGGATCCCAAATCACTCCGCGAGTGCTTTGGTCGATCCGAGTGCGAAACGCCCGTCTGGTTGAAGTTCCACTTCACCGATCCCAAGCTCCCCGCGCTGATGCAATCGACCGGCCGCGAGAGTCACTTCTCGCATCCGGACGAGTACACGATGCTCACTTGGTCAGCCGCGACTGACGAGGTGGAGCTGCGACTGTATTTCTCTCGCTCGGGCGTCCCGACGTTCTACGTCGGAACGATCAGCGGAACGCCCGATCGGCTGACCGGAGCTCTGCACTACCGTGACGCAACTCATCAGTCCGTGCGAATGGAGCTGACGATGCATACCGAGTAGCGTTGCGGTCTCAGCTGCCCCGATACGTCGAGTACCCGTACGGCGAAAGCAGCAGCGGAACGTGATAGTGCGCGGTGCCATCAGCGATCGTGAAGTGAATCTCCACGAGCGGAAAAAATCCGCTCACGCTGTTGGCCTGAAAGTACAGGCCGGTCTGGAATCGGATCCGATAGGTCGCGGCCTGCACCGGACCCTCGGGCGTCAACGTGCGCAGGCGACCGTCGGCATCGGTGACCCCGGCACCGATGAGGTTCCAAACGCCGTTATCGTCGCGCTCGAGCTCGACGGCGACGCCGCTGGCGGGACGACCGTAAGCGGTGTCGAGGACGTGGGTGGTGATCATGCGAGCTCTCCGATCAGCTTGATGAGGCGAAGCCGAGTGATCTTGATCTGCTCTTCGGCGGCGGTGCGCAGCTCGACGGCTTGAGGGTTGCCGAGGCGGGTACGGAGGTCGACGAGCATCGCGTCGGCGGAGCGTCCGGTCGCGCACACGATGAAGATGAAGCCGTGTTTGGCCTCGTAATCGCGGTTCGCGGCGGCAAGCTCGCTCACGGTCCGAGCAGTCGTCGCTGCCGCCGCCTTCTGCTCGTCGGATGACCACTTGGCATCGCCGCTCGCCGGCACCTTGGCCTCGCCGATCTTGGGATGGGCCGCGAACGCCTCGCGATGATCGGTCTCCGCGAGCGACCACCACAGGCGCTCGCCAATTCGCAGCAGCGCGGCAGCATCCTCGAACGGACGTGCGGCAACCATCAGTTCCACCCAACGCGCAGCGCCGCAACACCGGCGGAGCGCATCGCGCGCGTCGTCGACAGCCATCACATTGAGCCGCTCGAGCCCGGGCGCTGACTCGGCAACCAGCGTGCCCCACGCGCGCAGCCGCGCCACACCGCCATCGGGATACACCGACAGCCGAAGATGGGTGATCGCAGCAATCCGGCGGAGCTCGTGATCGAACGTGTGACGAGTATGTGGCTGGAGCGGTGAGTTGATCAGTGTCCGCCAGCCGGTCAGCTGATCGGCGGTGACGCCCGGCGCATGCACCCCTTCGATGACGCAGTGGCCGGGTGCATTGCCCTTGAAGTGCGAGGTGTCGACGAGCAAGCGATCGATCGAGCCTGCGGCGGCGAGTCGAATGATCGCCCAATCATTGCCGGGGCCGCGGCGTCGGCGGGTCTCCCAGCCGTCGGCCATCGACAACGATGGTCCGGGCTTGATCAAGTTGTTGCGCGAGCCGAAGAACATGTCGCTGCAGGTCTCGACGATCGCTCCATGTTCGAGCGCCGCGAGATCGATCGGCCCGCCGAGCGAACGCAGCCGCTCCCACCGCGGCACGACCTGGCCGTGAACGCGCAGCCGAGCGACGCCGCCGTCGGGATAGATCTCGAATCGTAGATGCGTGAACCGCCGGCTGGCAGCCGCATCGGCGATCTCGAACGCATTCTTGGTATCGCCGCGAAGCGGCGAGCGCGCAAGGATCGGCGTCCAGGTCGCGGTGTCGAGCGCACGTACGTCGAGCGCGTCGTCGACCTCGGCGGCGTACAGCGCGCATGACGCGGGGTAGTTGCCGCGAAAGAACGCAGTGTCGACGACGATGCCGGCGATCCGGCCGGGCATGCCGAGCCGCACGAAGCACCAATCGTGGTCGTCGCTTTCGCCGGGCAGCGTCAGCGAGCCCTGTGGGCGACGGCGGCGAGTCTCCCAGCCGTCCATCCACTTGCCGCGATCGGTGTAGACGTGGTCCTTCCACACCGCCTCGGCGGGCTTCAGCAGATTTTCCTTCTCGGCGAAGAACTCATCGTTGCACGCGAGTACCGCGCCACCGACGGTTTCATTCGCGAGATCGGGAAGGTCGACGAACGCGGGCAAGGTCATATCAGGGCTCCCAGATCAGTCGCATACGCTTGACCATTCTCGGCGACGCAGCGGCCGCGCAAGTACGTCGCATGGACGACGCCGCGCAAGATCTCACCTGCGTAGGGCGTGACCTTGTGGCGATGTTGAACCGACTCGGGCGTCACCGTCGTGAACGCCGCATCGTCGAACACGACGAGATCGGCATCGGCGCCGGCAGCGATCGCGCCCTTCCTCCCGGTCAACCCGGCGAGCTTGGCGGGTCCCGCCGACATCCACCGCGCAACCTCGACGAGCGTATGGCCGCGACGCGACGCCTCGGTCCACACCACGGGTAACGCGAGCTGGAGCCCGGCAACGCCGCCCCACGCAGCGACGAAGTCGCCTGCTTCGAGCGCCTTGAGCGACGGCGTACACGGCGAGTGATCGGAGGCGACGAAGTCGAGCACACCATCGGCGAGCGCTTGCCACAACAGTTCGCGATTGGCGGCCTCGCGGATCGGCGGCGCGCACTTGAACGGGGTTGCCCCGTCGGGAATCGACTCGGCTGAGAAATGAAGGTAATGCGGGCAGGTCTCGGCGGTCAGCGGCAAGCCTTCGGCGCGCGCGGCGCGCAGCAGCGGCAGCGCCGAGGCGGCCGAGTGATGGACGATGTGGGTTCGCGCACCGGTCGCTCGACACAACGCGGTGACCATCGCGATCGCCTCCTGCTCGGCTGCTTCCGGGCGCGACGCGAGATACGTGGCGTAGCGACGTGGATCGGCACCGGCGAGCCGCGCTGCAGCTTCGTCGATCGGACCGGCGACCTCGGCGTGCACGAGCAGCGGAACGCCGAGCGGCGCGAGCATGCTCATCGCCGGGCGCAGCTCGGCTTCACCGACCCAGCCGAACTCCTCGACCCCGGAGTCGACCATGAAGCACTTGAAGCCGCGGACACCGTCGAACACCATGCCCGCGAGTTGATCGGTGTTGCCTGGCACCACACCGCCCCAGAACCCGACGTCGACCGCGCAGCGACCGCGCGCGGCGTCACGCTTCGCCGCGAGTGCCTCGCGCGTGGTGGTCGGCGGGATCGAATTGAGCGGCATGTCGATCAGCGTCGTCACGCCGCCGACCGCTGCTGCTGTGGTCGCGGTCGTGAAGCCTTCCCACTCGGTGCGGCCCGGCTCGTTGAGGTGCACGTGGGTATCGACGATGCCGGGAAGTACCGCGAGCTCACCGACGTCATGAAGCCGAGCTCCGGTGGGAACGTCGTCCCAGCTCGCCACCGCCTGGATCGTTCCGCCGTGGATGTGAATCGCAGCGGGTGCAACGCGATCCGCGGCGACCACGCGCTGAGAACGAACCACCAGGTCGATCATCGCGGGCCAGTATATGCAGCAGCCGGCACGCGTACTACTCGAGCTTGGCCCCGTCGGCGATCCACCGGGCCAGCTCTCGGCGCTCGTCCAAGGTCATCTTGGTTTGATTGCTGAGCGGCATATTCTCGAGCTGGATCGCACGGACGTGGATGCGCGGGACCATCACCTTGAGTTGGCCGGGCGTGTCGAACATCACGTTGAGTGGCGGCGACGGAAACGCCGGCTCCGACGGGTGCGCGCTGTGGCAAGGCAAACAGCGAACCCCGACGATCTCCTGAACACGCTTGAACGGAACCTCTGTAGGCCACGTCGCGCGGTCGACGACGTGGATCCGCGTCACGACCATCAACCCTGCCACCGCGACGCCTGCCATCGCAAACGCGGGGGCCAACCACGCCGCGGTCGCGAGCTGCTTGCCCCCGCCGCGATACCGCATGTTCATGAAGTGGCGAACACCTGCACCGCCGATGATCACCAGGATCAGGATCAGCCAGTTGAGGCGATGGCTGGTCGCGGCGCCGAAGTGATTCGACACCATGATAAACAGCAACGGGAACGTCAGGTAGTTGTTGTGAATGCTGCGCTGCTTGGCGCGCAGCGACAGCACTGGATCCTGTTCGCGACCCGCTTTGGTCGCGGCGATCAGCGAGTGCTGCGACGGCACGATGCACAGCCACACGTTGCCGGTCATCAGCGTGCCGATAAGCACGCCGGTCAGCATGTAAGCGGCACGTCCGCTGAACACGAGCGAGAACCCGATCACCGCGCCGAACAGCATCGCGATCGACACCAGCGTAGCGGCGCGCGGATTGCGCTCGCCGTAGCTCCGCCACAGGCCTTCATAGATGATGACCCCGCCTAACAGCGCGCTGACCGAGAGCACGACCGCCACGATCGGATCGATCTCGGCGACCTGCGGATCGACGAGGAACGCGGTGTTCATGAAGTACACGACGATCAGCAGCGAGATCCCGGTCAGCCACGTGATGCCGTTCTGCCATTTGAACCAGTGCAGCGTCGCGGGCATCTCGCCCGGCTCGAGCAGCTTCTTCTCGACGTCGTAAAACGCGCCGGAGTGGACCATGAAGATCTTGCCCTGCGACAGCCGTGAGAGCTGACCGGATTTCTCGAGATTTCGATCGAGCCAGTTGAACAGCATCGAGTTTCCGATCCACATGATCCCGGCGATCACGTGCGCCCAGCGAAACACGACGTCCAACAGCTCGTTCAGGGTCACAGCGGCGCGAGTATAGGCACGTCGCGCAGTGGTTGCGACGCCGTCGTGCGTGCTCTGCTCGCCGGCCCCACGTAGGGCGCTAACCGGGCTACTGTTCACGGATGCGCATCCATCTCGGCGTGATCCTGCTGCTCGCAGCGTGCTCGAACCATGACGACTTGAAGAAACAAGCCGCTGAAGAAGCGGCGAAAGAGAACGCGAAGGAAGAGGCGATGAAGCCGAGCGAGCCGGCCAAGCCGCCGCCTCCGCCGCCGAAAAAGCTGAAGACGCCCGACGAGCTCGGCAAGTGCGAGCTCAAGGTCACCGGCGGCGTGACCGCGGAGATCACGCAGATCGGCGGCAAAGAGGCGGTCAACGTCGCCTATTGGTTCAAGCCCGAGGAGCGCAAGAACATGATGGGCGTCGACGGGTTCGTCATCAACTGCAGCGCGCCCGGCGCCCGGTTCTCGATCCTGCCCGCCGGCGGCAGCCCGGATGGCATGCCGTTCAAGCCGAAGAAGTACGAGTTTAAGAAGGGCGCGAAGCCCACCGGCGCAAACGTGATGGCGACGTTCGGCCAGGCCACGCTGTCCGACCCGGTCGGCTTTGTCGACGTTACGGCGTTCGACAGCTCGCACATCGCGGGAACCGTCGACATCTCGGGAAAGATCGTGCCCGGCAACAAGCCAGTGAAGATCACGGGCTCGTTCGATCTCGGCTGCCCGAACTACAGCGCCTGCGACGAGTAACTCGCGCTCATCGGGGTTCGCCGCAACCGCGCTAGTCGCACGCGACGAAATACAGCGCGACGTTGCGCGGCATTTCCCGTCTAGGCGGCATCACGAGCCAACAAGGACGAGAGTGCATGCGCGTTGCCACATTACTCGCGGTTTGCGTTGCCATCACGGCGTGCGGGACCGACAAGCCGCCCGCGCCCGCTTCGAAAGCGGGTTCCGCCACGGACATCCCAGCCGGTTCGGGATCGGCCGCAAGTACTGGCTCGTCGATTACCGCTGGTTCGAACGGCTCGGGCACCTCCGGCACATGGCGCCGCAAAGACTTCGCGACCATCGGTAAAGATGACGACCAGTTCCCGCTCAAGGGATCGCTCGAGCTGCCTGAAGCAACGACGACCGACTGGTCGCGAGGACAGGGCCCCGACGACGTTCCAGTCACCACGGTGGATCTCAAGTTGCCGAGGGTCCAGGTCAGCATCAGCGAGCTCGATCCGATCCCGAAGGTTCCCGACCACAAGGCGGCGGAACACCGCATCACCAAAGACGGCGGGAAGCTGCTCGACACCAAGCGCGGCGACAACTGGTTCGTGATCGCGTACGACGACAAGAGCACCAAGCGCGTCTACGGCGAGATCAGTGGCGCGCACGGCGGCATGGTCTGCATGGCCGCCACCACGGATAACGAGGGTCTCGCCGACGCGATCCGCGTGTGCTCATCGATCACGAGCGAGCCGTAGTCCGATATCGTCAGTCGTTGCCAACCGTGGCGGTGGTCGCCATCGCGCCCTCTCGGCCGCAGCAACACGCTCGTTCCCATCCTGCGCGGCATGCTACCGTGGGGGGCATGGATCGGCCGTCCCCACAACAGGTGGAGCGCTATCGCGCGATGACGTTTGCCGAACGACTTCGCCAGGCCGAGGCCTTGTATTGGCAGGCTCGTCACATGCGCGAGGCGTACGAACGATCGCTACACCCTGACTGGAGCGACGACCAGATCAAGAGTCTCGTGCGCCGGATCTTTACTCGTGCAAGTACGTAGCCTGATCGAGCCGTTCATCACTCGGCTCGAAGACCTGCGAATTCGCTATTTCGTCACAGGAAGCACAGCTGGGATGCTCTATGGCGAGCCGCGGTTAACGCACGACGTCGACATCGTCGCCGCACCCGCGATGTCGGACGTGAATGCGCTGGTCGCCGCGTTTCCGCTGGAAGAGTTCTACTGTCCGCCAGACGACGTCCTCGCGCTGGAGATCCGACGAGGTCACCGGGGGCACTTCAACCTGATCCATCACGAGACGGGCTTCAAAGCCGACGTCTACATCGCCTACGACGAGCTCCACCACTGGGCGCTTGCCAATGCCAAGACGCTCGATCTGGATGACTTCGTCGTGCGTGTGGCGCCGATCGAATACGTCGTCGTGCGCAAGCTCGAGTACTACCGCGAAGGAAAATCCGAAAAGCACCTCAGAGACATTCGATCGATCCTGGACGTCTCCGGTGAGGTAATCGATCAAGCGTTCCTCACAGGACAAGTCGCCCGCCGTAACCTCGAAGCCGAATGGAACCTGGTAACTACACCTCGCTGACGCGTCAGCCCCAGGCACGGCGAATCGCCTCGGCGATGCCGCCGCCGTCGCCAGCTTTGCGCTCGAGCTGATCGGTGGCTTTGTTGCGCACGGCCTCCGGCGCATTCCCCATCGCAAACGATCGACCGGCGACCTCGAACATCGGCACATCGTTCACCCAGTCGCCGACGGCAACCGCATCGGCGAGCGTGCAGCCGGCGACCTTGCAGAGCTCGGCGAGCGCGGTGCCCTTGGTAGGACCCGCGGCGCGCACCAGCATCGCCCACTTGCCGGGCACCATCGTGATCGGGAACGCGACCGAAAACAGCTGCTGCGGCCGCTGCTTGATCTGCTCGTGCACTTCCGCGACCGCTGCCTGATCGCCGATCGCTACCGCTCCGAGTGCTTCGGTGTCCCACGCTTGTTGCTCTTCGACGACGCGCACGTTGGGTGACCAAGTCGCGACGTAGCGCGCGAACGGCGCTCCTGCGTGGTCGTGATGGATCCCGTCGGCATCGAACACGAAGCTCGCCAGTCCGTATGAGCTGAGCGTGGCTCGCAGCTCGCTGCGTACCGCGAGCGGCATCGGATGATGAATCAAGTTGCGGTTCGAGCGCAGCTCGACGACGTGGCTGCCCTCCATGCACGCGATCGGACCTTCGATCGCGCACGCGCGCGCCGCACCCAACGCACCGGTTCGAAGTCGTCCCGTGACGATCGTTACCGTGACACCTGCCGCTTGAAGCTCAGCGATCGCGGCCACATCGGCTTCATCAACTCGCTGATCGGTGCGTAACAACGTGCCGTCTAGATCCAGTGCGAGCAACCGATACGACACGTGGTCACTGTACGCGGACGACTTCGGTTCGTCGAACCGTTGGGCATGCCGATTGCGCGAAACGCGACCGCTGAGATCGTGCCTCGTCAGGGCAGATGGAGGCCAATGTATGTCCGTCAAGTCCGCCATCGTGAGCATTGCGATCGTCGTTACGGGTTGTTACGGAGCCGCACCACCGAAACCGGTTAGCGTCCCGGTCCCACCACTGTCCGATGGCGCCACGATCGAAGTTCACTCCGAAGCGATCACCACGTTCGAGCGCGTGAACAAGCAGGCCAGAACCTGCGCCGATGACGGCAGTGGCTGCATCACCACCAAGTACGAAGAGACCGAGCCGATCACCCGCACGCACTCGCGCGTGACCTACGGCGGCCAGCAGATCAGCGTCGCGCAGCTCCACATCATGAGCGATGCCGACCGCGAGCAGAAGCTCGCGCGGTTGGAGGCGCTGTCACACACCTGCCAGCGCGCGAATATTCCTCGCTACGTGGGCATCGGCATGTTGCTCGGAGGTGCGATCCTCGCCGGCTCTGCGGGCGAAAACGGTGCGATGAAGATCGGTGGCGCGGCGGCGATGGGCGTTGGCATCGGATCGTACGCGTTGGGGTACGTGCATTTCGGTGGTCGCGATTGCAACGTCGCGAAGGCGATCTACATGGATGTCGACGTGTCGACCGAAGTCGACACCCATGAAGTGGTCGGCGTCGACGCCGCGAACGCTCTCCACGAAATGGCATCACGGTTCAACACCACGCGAGCCATCGGCGACGCATCGGCGATGCGCATGCGGTGATGTTCACTGCGCGAGCGCTCACCGCCGTGCGAGCCGGATCGTCAGTGGCCAGCGGATCGTCCGGGGCTCGTTGGCGGGCCACAGTTCGACGAGCCTGGTGCGCAGATCGTCGAATGCGGTAGTGCCGTGCTGCTTGGCCAGCCGCTGGCTCGAAGACCACGTGCCGATGTAGCCGAGCAGCTCGTCGCGCGTCCAGCTCGCGGTCATCTCGATCGCCGGTGGCTCGAGCGACGGCCATGGCAACATCAGATCGCGGTAACGGTTCACCACGTGGACCCGTTCGGGCGGCCAGTATGACTCGACTGCATCACGATAGCTGTCGAGGCATGCATCGTCGAGCTCGAGCTGCAAGTTGCCGTACATCACCAGCGCGATCAGCGCGCCGGGCTGGGCAACGCGACCGACCTCGGTGACGAATCGCGGCCAATCAAACCAGTGCGCGGCTTGCGCGGCCACCGCAACCGCGATGCTGGCATCCGCCAGACCGCTGGCTTCGGCGGGCGCACAGCGGTATTCGATGCGGGGATCGGCCGGCGCCTCCGCGAGCTGCGCCTGCGACGGATCGGTCGCGATCACCCGCTCGAACCGCCTGGCGAGCTGGACCGATAGCTGTCCGCTTCCGCAGCCGATGTCCCACGCCACACCGCGGGGGGCTCGATCGGCGAGCGCATCGACGAGGGCCTTCGGATAGTGCGGCCGATACGTCGCGTAGCTCGTCGAGACCGCAGAGAAGTGATCGCTGAACGTCATGCGAGCTTGGATGTCGGTTCGCCGCGGAACGACTCAGCGCAAGCGGCCCTGCACGCCGATACCGGCCTCCAGCTCGAACCGCATCCACCGCGAGAACGTCGCGGTCTCGCCGACATAGCCATAGACGCTGTACCGGGGATGGAGGTCGAACCACAGGCCGTTGAGGTTGCGGACGCCGAAATCACTGCCCAGCGATTCGCCGGCGGCATTGTCGTAACCGCTGAAATCGAACACGAGCTGGCCGGTCGAGAACAGCTTGCTCCGCGCGCCCTCGCCGAAGAACAGCCGGCCGCCTGGCGACACGTGAATGTTGCGCGGTCCGTCGTCGCCGTTGGGGATCGAAGGAAAGTCGCGCTCGAGTCCGAGCCGGAGCTCCAGCAACACTTCGACGCTGTCCGTCACGCCGTACGATAGCTCGAGATCGAGGCTGAACGGCGCACGGCCGGTGCAAACCGGGGCATTCCCGGTCGCGGTCTCTGGGTCGGTGTCACCGCAGTAGTCGATCTCGTCGTAGGGGACCAACGCTCGCACGCCCATTCCGAGCCGTAGCGATGCGCTGAGCTTTCCCTTGGGCGAAATTACTTGGTCGGACACGGGGGCTGGCATCGCCGCTACCGGCTGCGCGGACGGGGCCGGATCCGGCGACCCATCAGGGTCGGGATCCGGCGACCCAACAGGCTCGGGATCCTGCGCAAACGCCGACGGCCCAGTGACCATCGCCAACGTGACGAGCCAAGCCCGCGTGCCGGACATCTGGCCGACGCTAACGCGATGGCGATCGAGCCACAAGCCAGGCTGGCCTCCCGACGTCCGCGGCGCTACCTTCCCGTCCGATGACTCGGCTGACTCGGCGCGGGCTACTGGGTGGCGGGCTTGCGGTCGCTGCGTCGCTGATCGCACGCCGGACCCATGCCCTCGGCCCCGGATCGAAGTTTCGGTTCGGTCAGCTGCAACTCGCGACCTCCGGAGGCGCTCCGGGCGGACCGCGACCGAACGCGCTGCGCCGGCTGTCTTGGGAGATCGAGAAGCGCACGTCGATCGATATCGATCTGCAGCCTTCGATCGTCACGCCTACCTCGGACGTGTTGCACGAAACTCCGTTTTTGTACCTGGTCGGGGACCGCGATCTCGGATTGCCAAGCGCGAGCGGCCTCGAAGCGCTGCGGAGGTTTCTGACGTTCGGCGGGTTCTTGCTGATCGACTCCGCCGAGGGTTCGACCGACGGCGCGTTCGACGGATCGGTGAGGAAGTTATTGTCGGCGGTGTTTCCGTCGAATCGCCCGGCAGGCGGACTCGAGATCATTGCCAGCGATCACTCGGTCTACAAGTCGTTCTACCTGCTCGACAAGCCGTACGGCCGGTTGATGATCGCGCCTGCGATGGAAGGGATCGTCCGCGACGGGCGTTTGGTGTGCGCGTACGTCGCGAACGATCTCGGCGGCGCATGGTCGCGCGACGACTTCGGCAACTACGACCTGACGTGCGAACCGGGCGGCGAGCGCCAGCGCGAGCTGTCGTTCCGGATGGGCGTCAACCTGGTGATGTACGCGCTGTGCCTCGACTACAAGTCGGATCAAGTCCACGTCCCGTTCATCATGAAGCGGCGGCGCTGGAAGCCCGACGACGGCGCCGAGATCCCGACTCCCGAGCCGAAGAAGTGATGGCACGGCCGTGAACATCGTCCTGTTCTCACCGGTCGTTCGTTACGTGCTGATCGCGATCTGCGTCGCGCTGATGATCAGCACCGTGATCGCGGTGCGGCGCCGGCGTGGCGGCATCGGCGCGGCGCTCGGCGTCGGCGCGCTGCTGGCGGGTGGTGCGCTCGCTGCCGAAGCGCTCGTCGCGCTCACGGTACGGCTGGCCGCTCCCGGTGCGACCGACTTCAACGAGTATCGCTGGGTGATGCTCGCGCCGTGGGGACGGCTCGGGTTGGCGCTCGGTGGCGTCGCGGTGCTCGCGATCGTGGGGCTGTCATGGCGCGCGAGCCGCGGCGCTTCGACGTGGCGCCGCGCGACGATGATCGGGGTTCGCGCGGCGGCGGCGGTCGCAGCGCTCGTCGTGTTTCTCGAGCCGGCGGTCGAGCTGCGGCAGGTGGCGCGCGAGCCCAATCGAATCGCGGTGCTCGTCGACGATTCGAAGTCGATGTCGCTGGCCGACGTGGCCAATGGCCCAACTCGGATCGAACGCGCGCGCCAGCTGCTCGCTGCGTCCGCGGATACGCTCGAGGTTTGGTCCCGCGATCACTCGATCGATTACTACACGTTCTCGGACACGGTCACCGCAACGTCGCTGTCCGCGCTCGCATCGAACACCGCGCAAGGCAAGGGCACGCTGCTGCGCAAGGCGCTCGAGCTGGTCCGCGCGCGTTACGAGGGCCGTGACCTCGCCGGCGTCGTGTTGATCTCCGACGGCGCATCGACCGGCGGATTTTCCGAGGATGACGGCGCAGGATCGGTGCGCGATTTCTTGCGCTCGCTCGAGACTCGCGTCCACACCGTGTGGGGCGCTCGCAAAGGTCTCAAGGACGTGGCGATCGCGAGGGTCAACGCCGACGAATTCGCGTTCGTGCGCACGGTGGTCCGAATCGACGCGGTGATCCGAACAACCGGCCTTCCGGCGCGCCGGGTCCCCGTAACGTTGTCGACCGACGGTCAACCACTACGCCAAAAGCTCGTCGACCTGCCGGCGGGTGATCACGACGTGACCGTGACGTTCGAGGTCACTCCTCCTCGAGTAGGCCGCTATGTCTACGAGATCTCGGTTCCGGTCGCCCAGGGAGAGGCGGTGACCACCAACAACGCGCGCAGCTTCGTCGTGCGAGTGATCCGCGACAAGATCCGTGTGCTCCAGGTCGCGGGCCAGCCATCGTGGGACGTCCGCGCGCTACGCCAGATGCTCAAGAGCAACCCAAACGTCGATTTGATCTCGTTCTTCATCTTGCGGACGCAGGACGACATCTCGCTGGTTCCCAACGATGAGATGTCGCTGATTCCGTTTCCGACGATGGAGCTGTTTCAGCAGCAGCTCCCGTCGTTCGATCTGATCATCGTCCAGAACTTCGAGTACCTGCCGTACGGCATTCAGAATTATCTCGAGAACATTCGCAGCTACGTCGAGGGCGGCGGCGGCTTGGCGATGCTCGGAGGTCCGACGTCGTTTTCATCGGGCGGGTACTTCGGCACTCCCGTCGCGACCGCGCTGCCGGTCGAGCTGTTCGGCCCGTTCGACCCGGGGCCGCTCGTCGACAATCAGCGGTTCGCACCGCAGCTCACCGACGCCGGGCAGATCCATCCGGTGACCTCGCTGCGCTATGCAGCGAACGACAACCTCGCGACGTGGAAAGCGTTGCCGCTGCTCGAGGGCGTCAACGTCGTCGCGGGCGCCAAGGCGGATGCGACCGTATTGGCGGTTCATCCCAAGCTCAAGACCAAAGGCGGCAAGCCGATGCCCGTGATCGTCGCGGGCGACTATGGCAAGGGCCGGACGCTGGCAGTGACGACCGATTCGCTGTGGCGGTGGGGATTTGTCGCCGCGGCGCGCCCAGGTGACGACGGCCGGCAGTACACCAAGTTCTGGGAAACCGCGATGCGCTGGCTGATCCAGGATCCGGATCTCCGCAATCTCCACGTCGATAGCGACGCCGTCGAATACACGCCTGGCTCGACGGTGCGCGTCACCGTGCGGCTGCTCGGCCGCGACTATCAGCCATTGCCACGGGGCCAAGTCTCGCTGGTGGTCAAGCGAGGCGCGGATCCGACGCGCGCGACGCAGACCACGGCGGCGAAGCTCGTCGTGGGTGAAGACGGCACGGCGATTCACGAGCTGGGCGGGCTTCAGCCCGGCGTTTACCGCGTCGAGGGCCACGCCACGGTGTCCGGGCGCGAGATCGACGCGGCCGACATCTTCCTGGTCCGCGAAGCCGGCACCGAGCTCGACCGCCCGGTGGGCGATCCTTCGACGCTCGAGACGATCGCCACGGTCACCGGAGGTACGGCACTGGGCGCGGTTGACGCGCTCCCGCAAGGCCTCCGGTTCGACCCGCCGCGGATCGTTCGGGTCGATCGTCGGACCGACGTCGAGCTCTGGAGTCGCCCTGGGTTGTTGATCCTGATGATCGGTCTGCTGGGGCTAGAGTGGCTCTTGCGCCAGCGAACCGGCTATTTGTAGTAAGGATGCTCGCATGCCGTTGCAACTCGACAGCCTCGTCACCGACCTGATGTTCCAGGCTACCGCCGCGACCGATCAGAAGACTCTGATCGAAGGGCTCGGTGGCCAAGCGGTGCTCGAGACCAAGCAGCTGCTCGACGTCGACCGGCTCGATCCGCGCGCGGAGATGGAGCTGTCGCCATCGATGCCATTCCGGCGGCGCGGTGAACGTCGCCTGATGATCATCGACGACAAGGTCGTCACACCGCGCGAAGATCCGCAGGCCGATGCGGTGATCAACGCTGACCTCCGCCCGGCGAAGGAAGCGCTGATCGCGACGTGTCAGAAGCTGCCGATCCGGCTGGGACGGTTGTTCGTGCTCGGCAGCTGGGGCGACGCGGTGATCGTCGCCCGCGAGCTGCGTGACCTCCGCGCGATCTGCCTGTTGCCGTGGGCGCTCGATCCGCAGGTCGACATCGACGGCAAGCGCCGTGCGACGCCGCTGTCGCAGAAAGAGTTCGAGGCCAAGCTGCTCGCGTACGAGAAGCGACTCGAGGAGCTCGACGATCAGCAGATCATCGCGGGCCTATCGGGCGTGTCGTTCGAACGCCGTGGCGATCTCGTCGTCGTCGACGTGCTCGAACCAGACGGCACGTGGGACCAGCGCAAGTCGCTGATCATGGAGCAGCAGCTCGCCGCGATGGATCGGTTTTCGTTGATTCCCGGCGCGCCCGCGAGCAAGCCGGTCGAAAAGCCCGCCGCCAAACCTGCGGCGAAGCCGGCCGCCGAGCCGCCGCCGCCTGCGCCCGAGCCGGCGGGTCCTCCGATCTCGGCCAAGGAGATCGACGGCTCGCTCGTGCTGGTGTTCCCGGCCGAACGGTTCGATCTCGACGTCGCTGCCGCGTTGGGCAAGGGCGATTGGGACCACGTGGTGCGGCGCTCCGACGAGCTCACCGGCGCGATGCGCGACAAGCTCCACCGCGACGGCGCGAGCTGGATCGCTCCACTCGAGTTCCTGTCCGAGGTATTCGTCGACGGCAAGCCGTTGACCAAGGCGAGCTTCGAGCGCGACGCCGCGACCAACAATGGACTGCGCTCGCTCGATGTGCACTTCCCGCGGTTTGGACCGGTGCTGCTGCTCGAGATCTCTGGCAAGGGTCGGTTCGTGACCAGCTTTCACGACGCCTCCCGCGCTGCGCAACTGGTGAAGTGATGCGACTCGCGACGTGGTTCGCGCTGCTCGGTCCTGTGGTTTCGGCGCTGCTGGCGTCGCCCGCGCGTGCCGAGGACGAACTCGAGGGCGCGACGGTGATCTTCGCGCGAGGGAGCTCGCTCTACCGCACCGATCCTCGCGGCAAGACCGAGACCGAGCTGGTCCGGATCACCCCACCCGGCTCGACGGCGACGCCGGATGTTCGCGCGCTGCGCACCGATGCCCGCGGCGCGGTGTTGCTGGTCGATATCGCCGGCAAGTGGTCGTGGATGCCGCTCGATGGATCGACGACGACGTTGACCCCCTTGCCGTGCGCAGACGGCCCGGCGCAGCTCGCGGTGGATGGCGCGTGCGTGCTGTGCCGTGCTCCAGGCCCCAAGGGCGGATCGATGATCTACAACTTGAAGTCCGGGCGTAGCGCTCCGATCAACGTGCCGGCTCCGGGGGCGCGGTTAGTCAATGAGCGACCGAACCGCAAGCTGATCTGGGGAGACGCCTCGGGGATCTGGTCGGCCCCGCAAGCCGATACTCGCAACAAGACGAAGGTCGGCCCCGAGGCACCGCTGCGTGGCCTGTTGCCGAGCCCCGATGGTAGTCGCGCGATCGGAACCTACGCCGACGTCGTCCACGAGGGTCGCCAGACCAAGCCCGCAGAGCTGTTGATGGTGTTCGCGCTCGATGGTCAGGCGGCGCGGCGCAAGTCGATTCGCAACGGCGTGCCCGTCGAGTGGTCGCATGATTCGCAGTGGGTGCTCGTCCAGGACGGTCCGAACGCATGCGTCGTTCGCGCTACCGGCGGCGACTACAAGTGCTGGAAGGGCTACACCGCGGCGTCGATCTCGTCGAATGGACGCTACGCGCTGGTGCTCGGTAACCGCGACGGCAGCAAGAAACAGGACCGCTCGTCGAAGAAGTCGAAGCCCGATAAGGACAAGGACAAAGCCAAGCGCGCCAACGAGACCAAACAGGACGATCCGGAGCCCAGCAACGAGCCCGAGGCGGAAGGCGAAGAGCCCGCCCCGGTCGACGACGTCGCGGTCGCGCCGCCGAGCGGCCCGCTCGCGCTGTATCGCGTCCAGATGGATGGCGCGTTCACCGCATCACCGGCGCGGATCGTTCAGATCGTCGACGGCGCGGCAGTGTGGGTTCCGGCGAAGCCCTGAACGCAGATAGCGACGTTGCGTTTCGTGCGCGTGCCACGTCCAGGTGCCACGTCCCAGCATCCCTTGCGACCCAACGCATACACGTGCACGTGGACGAACCGCCTCGGCTCGGATGCAAAGCGGTAGCGAGGCCACTCAGGGCACGTAAATCGTGTCGCCGGGCAACACGTAGATGTTCATATCGAGCCGCTTGCCCGAGGCGAGCGCCTCATAGTCGAGCGGAATCCTGCGGGTCTCCTTGGTCTTCGGATTGGTCCGAAGCAGCACGACCTCGTCGCGTTTGGCGAACCGCGTGAGCCCACCCGCCATCGCGATCGCATCGGCGACCGTGACGTACTGATCCGAGCTGAACACGCCTGCCTTGACGACCTCGCCTTGAAGCGTGAACCGATAGCTTCGCCAGGTCTTGACGGCGACGGTGATCTCGCTGCCTTGGAGCTTCACGAAGTCAGTGAGCCGGGTCTTGATTACGGCCTTGAGCGCGCTCGGTGACTCGCCCGCCGCTTTCAGATCACCGACCAACGGCATCGTGATCGTGCCGTCGGGGCGAATCGTCGCCTCGGTGTTGAGCCCGCTGTTGCCCTCGCCCCAGACGTTGATCTGGACGATGTCACCCACACCCAGGATCAGTTCCTTGTTCCGAGGATCTGGCTCGCTGGCGTAGTCGTACTTGGGAATCCCACTCCCACACGCCGCGATCAACACAACCAGGGACACGAGCACTGCGCGCATGATGGGCGAGTGTCGCGCGAGCCAGTCGGGAGTTCCAGTCCGCCCGGCGTGGATCCGCCGTGTGGACCGCCGCGCTATCCCTTCGGATTGCCGTCGACGTCGAGCTCGACGAGCGCGCCCTGGCCAAGCTCACCGCGGGCCGCGAGGTCGGCAAGCGCTTCGCGCAGGGTCAGCTGCTTGCCGTCCTTGGTGTACGGGACGTCCTTGCCGCTCGGCTGATCTTTGTCGCCGGGAGCGCGGGCGATCATCTTGGCATCGCCATCACCAACCACCAAGTACACCGCCTGCCCGGGCTTGAGCTGCTTGGTGGCGGCCGCCTTGACCTGCGCCTCGCTGACCTGCTGCACCTTCGTGATGTAGCTGTCGTAGTAGCCGAGCGGGAGACCGTAATAGACCAGCCCGCGGTATTGACCAAGCGCTGCCTGCGCCGTCGCGAACCGACCGGGCAACGCGAGGATCGCTCCTTGCTTTTCGCGGTCGAGCTCGGTCTTGTCGATCGGCCGCTTGCTCGCAGCGAGCTCCTTCACTTCGCGGTCGAGCTCGAGCAGCGTCTGATAGGTGGCATCGGTCCGCACCGATGCACCCGCAGTAAACGTGCCGTACTGCTTGGTGTAGCCAAATCCACCGCGTGCACCGTACGAGTAGCCCTTGTCCTCGCGCAGGTTCATGTTGATCCGGCTCGAGAAGCTGCCGCCAAACGCCGCACCGAGCATCGACGTTGCGAAGTAGTCGGGCGCGTTGCGCTTCGGACCGAAGTGCAACATCGAGACGCGCGACTGAGCTGCGCCTGGAATGTGAACGAAGAAGATCTTGCCGGCGAGCGTCTTCGGCGCGGGCAGCGCCTTTGGCTTCGCGGCGCCACCCGTCCAGCCGGCGAGCGCGGCACCATCGAAGTAAGACCGGATCTGGGCTTCGGTAAGATCACCCACCACGAACAGCCGCGCGCCGCGTGGCTTGAGCCACGTCGTGACGTGTTTGCGGCAATCGTCGACCGTGATCTTCGCGAGCGACTGCTCGGTGGTGATCGTGCCGTGCGGATGCTCGCGACCATACAGCACCGCGCCGCCGACGCGGCCAGCGACCGACGCCGGATCGCCCTTGGACTGCTTCACCGACTCGATACGTCGCTTGATCATCCGCTCGAAGTCGCTGGCTCGAAACGCTGGCGTCCGCAGCGTGTCGGCGAAGATCTGGAACGTGGCGTCGAGATGTTTGGTCAAGCTCGACAGCGTCACCCCCTGCGAGTCTTCAGCGGCATACGCACCGACGTTCGATGCGATGTCCGCGAGCGCCTCGGCATATTGCAGCTTGTCGAGCTTCTCGGTGCCCTCGGTCAGCATCGCCATGCACACGCTGGCGAGCCCTTCCTTGCCCTTGGGATCGACGATGCCGCCGCCTTCGAAGTTCAGGTCGATCGAGACCAGCGGCAACTCGTGTTGCTCGACCAGGAATACCTTGATCCCGTTCTTGAGCGTGAACGGCTTGATCTTGGGGAACCGATACGGCCGCGGCTCACCCGCGCTCGGCTGGTTGGCGCGGAATGCCTCCTCGGGGAACGCCAGCTCCTGCGGGGTCGCGGTCTGGGTCGGGAACGACGGGGTTGCGGCGGGCTGCGTTGGTTGGGTCATCGCGGGATCCCCCGGGGGCGGAGCGGTCGGAGCGACCTCGGACGTCGTGGATGGCTGCGGCGTCGAGCCACATGCGGCGAGGACGAGCACTCCTAGGGTCATGCGCTTCATGGCTTGTTCTCCGACTTCGGCATCGTGATCACGGTGACCATGCGGTCCGGCACGAGATAGCTCGCCACCGTCGCGCGGATCTTCTCGGCCGACGTCTTGCGGTACCGATCGAGATCCCAGGTCAGGCGATTCGGATCGCCGAGGTAGTGGTTGTATTGCTGCATTGCCTGCGAGCGGCCAAACACCGACTCCAGCCGGCGAATCGCGGACGCTTCGTTGGCTGCGACGACACGCGCGATCTCTTTGTCCGTCAGCACGGTCTTGTGAAGCGCGGCGACTTGCTCCATCACGATCCGCTTCACCTCCGCGAGGTCGGCTTCACTACGCAACGTGACCTGAATCTCGAACTGGCCCGAGAACGAGCTGCCGCTCTGGCCCACAGCCACGCTCTGTGCCAGTGGTCGCGAATACACCAGCTCGCGATACAGCCGGCCCGTGCCCTCGCGCGCCAGCGCGTTGGCGACGATATTGAGCTCGGCATCACCATCGGCAAAATGCGCCGGCGAGTGCCACACGAACGAGATCTGACGGAGCTTGGCGAAGTCGTCCGAGACGACGGTCTCGCTGGCCTTGGTCGCCGGTGCCGGAACGGTCACCGGGACCGGCTTCTTGCTCGAAGGCATCCCGCCGAACCACTTGGCGACCAGCTTCTTGCCCTCTTCCATATCGAAGTCGCCGACCACGGTCAGGGTGGCGTTGGCGGGCACGTACCAGGTCCGAAAGAAGTTCTTCACGTCTTCTACCGAGGCAGCCTCGAGATCCTCGTGCCGGCCGATCCCGAGGTAGCGATAGGGATGACCTTCGGGATAGAGCGCGAGGCCGATCGCGAACAGCGCCTTGCCGTAGGGTCGGTTGTCGTAGTTCTGGCGGCGCTCGTTGCGCACGACGTCGACCTGGTTGCGGAAGCTCTTCTCGGTCAGCGTGTCGAGCATGTAGCCCATGCGATCGCTCTCGAGCCACAGCGCGGTCTCGAGCTGGTGCGAGGGCACGACCTCGTAGTAGTTGGTGCGGTCGTCGTTGGTGGTTCCGTTGACGTTCTCGGCACCGATCGTCTTGAGGATCTTGAAGTGCGCGTCATCACCGACGTGCTTCGAGCCCTGGAACATCATGTGCTCGAACAGGTGGGCGAACCCGCTGCGCCGGTAGGTCTCGTGCCCCGAGCCGACGTGGTACCAGACGTTCACGGCCACCAGCGGGACCGACTTGTCCGACGACAAGATCACCTCGAGACCGTTCGGCAGCGTGTACTTCTCGAACACCAGCTTGGGGTCGGCGTCCACCGGCACTGGCGGGCGCAGCGCGGCTGGAGCGGTTTTCGGTGTGTCCGCAACCGCCGCCACAGGCAACACCAGCGCGCAGGCCACCGCTGCCCGATGCACGAAACTCGCGATCATGACGTCCTCCGTTTCAAGACGGTGGAACGTAGTCGGCCTCGCGGCGACGAGCAAGCTGTCGCAGCGTCGCAGCTCGCCCGAGCTTCAACCGCGCGCGTCGCGGTTCTTGTCGATGATCGCGATCAAGATCAGCACGAACCCAGCCAGCCGAGGCAAGAACACGAGATGGGCGTGCTCCCACATGTGCGGGGCAAAGACCCGCCAGGTCGCACCACCGCCAAACGTGAAGAACGCGATCGCAAACCAGATGAAGAACCGATCGCGGCTCAACCGGTAGTACTTCAGGAACTTCAATCCGATGGCGAGACAGGTCACCGCGATCGCGCCATGCAGAAACGGCAACAATGATCCCGTCATGTGTCCTCCCACAGGAGACCGACGAGCAGCAGCAGCACCGAGCCCAGGGTGATGATCGCCCGTAACAACGACAGGTCGACCTGGGTCGGCACCACGATTACGTCGACGAACAGGGCGATGTTATTGAGCGCGAGGCCGACGAAACACCAGGTGCTCCACATCAACAGCCGCGTGTGCTGCTGCCGATAACTGCGCCACAACAATACGGCGCAGAACATGCTGGCCAGCGCGCACAGTAGATAGACGGCCTCAGCCATGGTCTCCGTCTTTCTTGCCGCGAATGTGGAAAGCGTCGGCGAAGGCCCGAGCTGCCATGCGGCGGATTCGATCGATCGCAATGGTCGAGAGCAAACCTAGCATCTGGTGACGGCTCTCCCCGTGAAGCCGAGCGGCCTCGACCAGCACTGGATCATCGCGATGAATGACCAGCCGAACCACATCGTTTTCGCTGACCACCAGCGCGCTCGAGATCTCATCCGCGACTTGTCGCAGGATCTCGGGTGCGAACTTGAGTGTCGCAGCTAACTCGTTTACGGAGCTCGTAACGTTCGGCGCATCGCGGAGCGCGAGCACGAGCTCAAGCTTCTCGAGAGAGTCGAGCTTGGTCTCGAGCATGTCGAGCAGCTCGCGCGATGGCTGGAAGTCCGACGACACGGATCAAACGAGTATTGCGATCGTTCGACGTGCATGTCGACCGCGCCGCCCGAGGAACCGCATCGAAGCACCAAGCTGTGCGCTCGCGCCACACCTCGCGACGAGGCCTGCTGCGCGCATACGCACAGCCCACTAGATCTCGAGCGGCTGAACGCCTAGCAGCACTGCGTCGCGCGATACGGCGTCGAGCCAGAGCAGTAGCCGGCGCACCTCGCCGTCGGCCACGTCGATCTCGATGATCCGGCGAATCGCATGGCCGGCGATCGTCTTGCTGATGTCCTGCTCGGCGGACGACCACGCGTTGGCCAGCGCGGTCGAGCGAATCGGCATTCCTTCGATCTCGACCGATACCCCCATCACGAACTTCGCAAACGCGGGGTTGGCGACCACGATCACGCCCTGTGGCGTGAGCAGCGCGAGCGGCAGTCGGCAGGTATCGAACGCCACGCGCGCGAGCTCGTCGCGGCGATTGTCGCTGCGCTGTTCGATCACCACGCGCTTGGCGTGACCACCACCGCGTCCGCGCCGATTCATCCCCATCATGTCCATCACGGTGCGCAGCTCGTAGATGAACGCGGCCATGTCCTTATGGCGATCGGCAGGCCGCTTGGCGAGCGCGCGCAGGATCAGCGTCTCCAGTGCTTCGTCGAGTCCCTCGACGATCTGTGATGGCGGCTTGGGCTGCTCGTCGAGATGGCCCGCGAGAATCTTTTGCACCGGACCGTCCCACGGGACCGCGCCGGTGATCAGCTCGTACAGCAAAATCCCCACGCCGTAGACGTCGCTGGCGGGCGATGCCGGTTCGCCGCGGATCCGCTCCGGCGCAACGTAGTGGGGCGTTCCCGAGAGCGAGGTCGACGCACGGCTTGCGGTCAGCGATCGCGCCAGCCCGAAATCGAGCAGCTTGACCACCATGCGGCCGCGCTTGGTGTCGTGATCCTCCTCGGAGATCAACAGATTTTCGGTCTTGATGTCGCAGTGCACGACGTTGCGCCGATGGATGTAGTGCAGCGCCTCGGCGACCTGGAGCACGATTTCGCAGGCTTTGCGGGGATGGATCCGCTTTTCGCGAAATAGGATCTTGTGGAGCGCTTCGCCGTCGACGAGCTCCATCACCATGAACATCCCGACCTTCTCGTCCTCGCCGAAGTCGACGACGGAGGTGATGTTGGGATGACTCATCGCCGACGCAAACCGCGCCTCGCGGTAGAACAGCTCGCGCGCCTCGTCGGTCTCGGCGACTTGGTTCGAGATGATCTTGAGCGCGAACGTGCGCGACAGATGGACGTGGTTGACCTTGTAGACCTTGCCCATGCCGCCCTGCCCGATCCGCGACACGATCTGATAGCGATCGCCGATCAGCGATGAGTTCTCCGCGGTCGCGACGCGGTTGCTCGCGCGGCGGGGCGGTGGCACTGGCGTGTTGTGGAGGTTGTTCGTGCGTGCGCGGGGCTTCTCCGCCGCAGGTCGAGCCGCGCGCGGCGAACCGGCCGGCGCGACGGGGACCGCCCGTGCGCCGTTGAGCGAGCGGTGTCCCGGCGCTAGCGCGCGATGGTCGACCGCGACCTCGCCGACCTCGTCGTGAAAGCCGACCTCGGGCAGCCGCGGCAGCTCGTCGGTATCTTGCGGCGTGGCTGCACGGTTGGAGCGGGTGGTCAGCGGGTCGTCGCGATCGGGTGCAGGCAGGGGCAGTCCCGGCAGTTTCCTACGGGATGGGCGGCGCTGATCTGCCACTTGGGGAGCCTACACGAGTTAGAGTCGTCACGTCGATGCAGGACCTGTGGTCGAGCGCGAGCTACGAGCCGCATCTGCTGTCGTTGCCGTTTGCCGTCGCACCGGCGGCGATGTTGATCGTGATCGCCTACGCCGCGGTGATGCGCGGTGCCCCGGCATTGCGCGGTTGGTTACTCGCGCATTTCGTGTCGCTGCTGCCATACGCGACGGTGATGATGCTGTCACCGTCGATCACCTCGGCGCCGGTGGCCGAGAAGCTGTTCCAGATGGCCGCCGCGTTCATCCCGATGGCCGCCGCTGCAGGAACCGCGTTTCAGCTGGCGCTGATCCGTAACCATCGTAAGTACCGCTGGGCGATCTGGTTCTTGGTTGCCAACGCTGCGGTGTGGATCGTGATCGGCACTACGAGCGACGCCGCGCTCAGCGGTGTCCGCCGGCTCGAAGGATTTTGGTTCCCCGAGGCCGGCGAATGGGCGTGGTTCGCGCTGGCGCACATCGCGCTGCTATCGGCGGGTGGATTCATCGCGCTCGGGCGCGTCGCGTTCACCAGCAAGCCATCGGCCGAGCGGCGCCAGCTGCGGTTGATCCTCGTCGCCAACGCGGTCACCTACGCGGGATTGATCGACGCGGGGCTCGCGTTCGGGCTCGGCGTATTTCCGATCGGGTGGGTGCTATCGACGATCGGCTGCGCGCTGGTCGTCCGCGCGTTGATCGTCGAAGATCTGCTCCGCGTTCGTGCGGTGGATACCGACGCGCCGCTGCTGGTCGTCCATTTCGCCGCGGCGATCCTGCTCGGTTGGGTCGTGCTGGTCCAGGTCGGTCCAGACACGCCGTGGTGGATGGCGGCCAGCGGGATGTGCTTGTGCTTCGCGACGGTGCGGCTGAGTGTGGCGGTCGCTAGCCTGGTGAGTCATGGCGCGCGCGGCGGCGAGGGCCCGCTCGAGCGGCTGCTCGCTCAGCTCGTCACGCGAACCCGCGGGATGACGGAGGCCTCGGAGATCGCGCAGCTGACGATCGACATCACCGAGCTCGGCGTCGGCGTGCGACCGACGATGATGCTCGCCTCCGAAGAGGATTGGGGCTGGACCAGCGAGCGCGGGCTGCGGCTCGCCGACGAGAAGGTTCCCGATCCGCTGCTGATGAGCTGGCTGTCCGAGCACCACGGTGCGCTGTTCATCGACGATCTCGTCCCGGTCCCCGCCGATCTGCGCGGGATGTTGACGGCGGTGTTCGAGCAGAATCACGCGCTCGCGCTGGTTCCGGTCGGCAGCGACGACGAGCTGCTCGGACTGCTGGTCGTGCCACCCACGCGACGTCCGCTGCGCGGACGCTCCCTCGCATACCTCGAGCGCGTCGCCGATCGGTTGGCCGAAGCACTGCTGCACGCACGAATGGCCCGGCGCGCGGCGGCCCGCGCAAAGCTCGCGCGCGAGGTCGAGCTCGCCGGCACCGTGCAAGCCGAGCTGCTTCCAGATCAAGGCCCGCTGGTGCTCGGCGACGTCACCGTGATCGGATCGTGGACGCCAGCGACGATCTGCGCCGGCGATTTCTGGGGCGTCCACCCGCTCGGCGACGGCCGCGTGCTGATCACGATCGGCGACGTCACCGGTCACGGCGTGGCATCGGCGATGATCACCGCGGCGGCGGTCGGCGCGTGTGATGCGTTCGTCAGCCGGTACCGCGAGCGCCTCGATCTCGCTGCGCTCACCTCGGTGATCGATGCGGTGGTCCGGCGTGTCGGAGGCGGCGAGCTCGCGATGACCTATTTCGCGGCGATCCTCGATCCCAAGGGAGGGAAGGCGTCGTACGTGTCCTGTGGCCACACCACGCCGTACCTCTGCCGTCCGCGTGGCAACGCGGTGGAGCTCCAGGCGATGGTCGCGCGCGGCAACCTCTTGGGCATAGGCGTGTTTGCGCCCCCAAAGGTAGTCCAGCGTGAGCTGGGTCCCGGAGATCTCGTGGTTTGCTATACCGACGGGGTGGTCGATGCACAGGACCCCGCCGGGCGACCGTTCGGCGATCGCAAGCTCCAGAACATGCTCCGCCGGCTCGATCGAGCGCGGCTGACCCCGGTCAGCGTGCACGACCTGGTGTTCGGCGGGGTCGCGGCGCACCGCGCCGGTCGCGAGCTCGCGGACGACGAAACGTTAGTAGTCGCACAGATCGTGCCCCGCGCCTCCAGCCATCATGGGGTCGCGTGAAGCTGCGCGTCCTCAGCTACAACATCCACAAGTGTATCGGCGGCGTCGATCGCCGATACCAACCCGAGCGCATCGCCGAGGTGATCCAGAAGCTCGAGCCCGATGTCGTGATGCTGCAAGAAGTCGATCACGGCGCGTCGCGGTCGAACGGCGATCGCCAGGTCGAGCTACTCGCCGAAGCGACTGGGATGCGCCACCACACCTGGTTTCCCAACGTCAACGTTCGCGGCGGTGGTCACTACGGCAACGCCGTGCTGTCGAAGTTCCCGCTGATCGAGAGCACCAACATCGATCTGTCGATCCGGTTCAAGAAGCGCCGCAGCGTGCTCCACACAGTGGTTCGAGTTCGCCACGACGAGCTCGATCGCACCGTGCACGTGTTCAACATGCACCTCGGGCTCGCCCGGTTCGAGCGCAGGATCCAGCTCCAGAAGTTCCTCGACAGCCATCCGTTCTCCCACCTCCATCACGACACCCCCGTCGTCGTCGGCGGCGATCTCAACGACGTCTATGGCGGCCTCGGGACCCTGCTCGAACCCGCCGGATTCCGCGGCATCGAGCGCCGGCCGCTGACGTTCCCCGCGTGGGGTCCGGTTCGCCCGCTCGACGCGATCTTCGTGCGCGGCGCGATGGACTTCATGGGGCTAGCGCGCTGCGACAGCCAGCTCGCTCGTCGCGCTAGCGATCATCGCCCGCTGGTCGCCGAGGTGAGATTGCGCGCGCATCAGCACCATCACGCGCACGAGCCCAAGCCTCCAACGCCGCGGCCGTAGCACCAACGCCTACCGTCTGCGAAACGCCGCGAGCTACTTCCCACGAACGCGTGCCCACTGGGCCTCGAGCCCGAGCTCGTCGACCCAGCGCTCCACGTAACTGACATCCATCGTCGCGGCGCGCGCGGCAAGCATTCCTTCGACGTCGCGTAACTGTCGATCCGAGTCGCCGAGCTTCGCCCACTCGAGCTTGGCGACGATCGAGTCTTCCACCGTCGCCACGAACACCCGTACACCGAGAAGCTCTGCCTCGTGCCGCCGGCGAAACTCTTCGACGCTGAATGCCCTCGCCTTGCGGATGATCAGGTCGATCTTCCAACCCGTGTCGAAATCGATCACGTTGAATTGCGATCGTCGGACGAGTGCCTCGCGAGCAACCTGAGGGTCGACGTAGTACTCAGTCTCGGGTAGAGCAACCAGCAGCGCATCGAGCGTGGCGCGCGTTGGATCGATAACGATATCGATGTCGTGGGTTGATCGAGGAACCCCGTAGTACGTGCTCGCGAACGAGCCAGTAATCATGTACGGCACCACCGCAGCGTCGAGTAGCCTGACAACGCGTCCAAGCAGCTCGCTCGTGCTCATGGATCGAGGCAAGGCGCGGCGGGCCACGCCTTCCGAAACAGCTCGTCGCCATAGATCAAGCGCAACAACGCAAGCTGCACGTGTTCCCCTGGGTACTCGGGATGGCGAGCCTTGATTCCCGCACGCGCGATCTCCCGAACGTCCTCCGACATGCGGACCGCAATCGCGACCTTCTGCGAGCCCGACATCCGCCGATAGCACGCGAGCTGCGCCTCGTGCGCTGCGGTGCTGGTATCTCGGGGAGCCGTCACCAGCGACAGCATACGGCAGCCGTCGAACGCGAGATAGCCCGAATGCGCGACGGCTAACGCGCGAACGGATGCTCGGCGAAGAACGTCCAGATCGCGTCGGTGGCGATCAGATCGTCGCTCTTCACGCCGAGCGATGGCAGCGCTTCGCCGCCTGGCCACTGATGGCCGCCACCGGTGATCGTGCACTGCACGACATTCGCGGCTCGGTCGCAACCGCTATGCGTAACGCACTTGGCGGCTCCGTTCTGATAGCTCGTTTGCATGCCCGTACAGCCGTTATGCGTACTCCAGTACTGGATCGTCTGCCCCACCAAGGAGTGATACACGAGCGGATCCTCGGTGCCGTGGACGTCGAGCACCGGGACCGGACGTGTCGCGCCGCACGAAGTGACGCCGATCAACCCGGCGACCGAGCTGATCGCCGCGATCCGATCGGACAGCTCGCAGCCTAGCCGGTGGGCGAGGTAGCCACCGTTCGAGAACCCCGTCGCGAACACGCGGTCGGGATCGACGCATAGCTTGGCGTCGACCTCATCGAGCAGCTTGCGAACGAAGCCGACGTCGTTGACGTCATCCGCGTACGCAGGATCGCAGCAACCCGGGCCGCCGTTCCAACTGGTCGGCGACGTCATCGCTTCGGGATGCACGACGATGAAGCCCTCAGCATCGGACTTCGCGAGCATGTGGGTCATCGCCGCTTGCTGCGAGCCACTGCCGGTGCGACCGTGGAAGTTAAGCACCACGGCAGTACGAACGCTCGGGTCGTAGCTAGCCGGAACGTGCACGCGAGCGGTGCGCGATCCGCCGTTGGCCTCGATCGTCCACGTCGCGTTGAGCGGCTGCGTCATCCGGCCTTCGCAGGTCGCGGAGACCGGGCCGGTATCGGTGGCGTCTTCCTGCGAGTCGCCCGCGTCGACGCCCCCGCGCGGCTGCGACGACGAATTGCACGCGACGAGCAGACTAACGAGGACTACCCGGTTCACGCAGACATCTATCGCGAGGCTGCGGACTGGTGTCAACGAGAGATAAGCCTCGCAAACCACGCATCGCCAAACTAAACGCCCGAGTGTGTGGGCTGTGACTTCTCGAAGGTGTCGACAGCACAGAGTGTTGCCACTTGGTCGACGGCGGACATGAGCGGGCAGCACCGACGGTGGCTCGACGAGGCGCCATGGCAAGACCGGGTGCCGTGTGATGGTTCCTCGACGCCGCGCGTCCACGGTCGCGCGCCAGCCTGCTCCAGATCGGCGTGATCACGCGGTGTCCTGCTCGTCGAGCGAGCCACGCCGAACACTCAAGTGTGTGGCGCCATACGTCCCCGACCCGTGAGCAGTGGTGGCGCGACGCATGCAATCGCGTTCAACCCCACCACGGACTTCGGAAAAGGACGAATCGAAATGCGCAGTTGTTTGCTCATCATGTGCACCCTCTCGGCAGCAGCAGCATGTACCGGCGCACCGGGCGATGACGGCGCTATCGGGCCGCTCGAGCCTGGCGGCGGGAAAGCCGATGATGGCTCGGCCCCGTACGGCTCGCTCTCCCAGATCGGTGGCGATGGCCTGTACTTCGTGAAGGCCTCGAACGGCGTGCAGTACTCGTTCGACTTGATGTTGGGGGCAAACCCGGACACCACGGTGCCGATCGTCTATTTGAGCGGCATCGCTGCCCGCCAAGGTGGCTCGGCCGAAGATCCGTTCCTCGATCGGCTGCAACAGAACGGGCGCACCGTCATCAAGCTGATGCTGCCCGGTCAGGGCGAGACGCTGTTCCGCGACATCGAGAACACCGGCGGTACGTCGATCGACGCCGGCAATGATGACGAGATCCGCCCGGACGAACAGGCACAGTCGATCATCGATGCTGTCGACGCGCTCGGAATCCGCGCGCCGGTTCACGTCGCCGGCGTGTCGTATGGTGGCGCGATCTCGGCCGCGACCAAGCAGCTGTTTCCGGATCGCATCGGCAAGGCGCTGTTGATGTCGCCGCACTCGACGCCGCAGGCGCAAAACACCGGCTTCCGCGACGTCAACTACTACACCTGGAAGAACGGCTACTGGGACTTCTTCGGCTATCACCCCGGAGCCAAGGCCGCGCTCCAGTCGCTGTTCGCCCCGCCGCAGGCGTTCGCCGGCTACGAAGACCAGTGGTACGAGGCGCTCTACGAGATCTGGATCGGCGTCGACGAGTTCCCGACCCCGCAGGTGATCTCGACCATGAACGACGTGCATGTGCTCGCCGTCCCCGGCGACACGGATGCGCCGCCCGAGCTGCTCGAGCCAGCGATGGCGAACAACCCCAACGGCACGTTCACGCTCGCCGTCGGACACGACCGCCAGCACTTCATCACCGGCGAAGCGCCGGAGTACGCGGCGGACTGGTTGCTCGGCAAGGTCGGTCAGTAGCGCAACCGGGTCCACGAACTGGAACCGCTGGGCGACCGGCGTTAACGCGTGTTAACGCCCCACGATGAACCGATGCGGTCTCGTGCTGCTATCCGCTGTGGGGTACGTCAACGTTCGCTGCGCCGCCATGGCGCGAGCGACGCTCCGCCGGGGTCTGGGACGGCCCGTGCTGAGCGAGCGCTACTTCTCGACGAAGTCCGCAGTATCGAGCTGATAGCGCTTGAGCCAGCGGCGGATCTGTTTGCGATCGGTGCCGAGCACCCGTGCTAGCGCGCTGACGTTGCCGTGATGCTCGCGAAGCAAGCGCACCAGCTCATCGCGGCGCCGTGCATCCTCGGGAGATAGCGGGTCCGCAGAGCCGCCTGACGGCGCTGATGGTGGTACCGCGCTCGTGGCCGAGGCCGGGCTTGCCACGGTTTCGAGCGGCATGTGCTCGCGATCGAGCTTGCCAGAACCGGCGCGCACAACCGCCGCCGCAAGCGCATGCTCGAGCTCGCGGATATTGAGCGGCCACGCGTGACGCAACAACGCGCGACCTAGCTCGAGGGAGAACGTGACGGTCTTGGCATCACCGCCCGCGGCGCGGCGCAGTAGCTCGGGGATCAACGCGCCGAGGTCTTCGCGGCGCTCGCGCAACGGCGGCAACCTGACGGTGGTGCCGGCGAGTCGCGCGAGTAGATCCGCTCGGAAGCTGCCTCGCTCGACGAGCGCACGCAGATCATGGTGCGTCGCCGAGACCACCCGCAGATCGACCGGCACGTGCGACGACGTTCCGACCGGCACGACCTCGCGCTCCTGCAGCACGCGGAGCAGCGCGGCTTGCGATCCGATCGGCAGATCACCGATCTCGTCGAGGAACAACGTTCCCTTGTCCGCGGACCGGACGAACCCGAGCCGGTCTTCGGTCGCGCCCGAGAACGCGCCCTTCTTGTGACCGAACAGCTCCGATTCGACGAGGTTCGGCGGGATCGCACCGCAATTGACCGGTACGAACGCGCCACCGCGCCCCGACAACGCGTGAACCGCGCGCGCCATCAGCTCTTTGCCCGTGCCAGTCTCGCCGTGGATCATCACCGGCAGCTTCGCAGCAGCGATGCGCGGCAGCGCCTCGAGCTCGCGAGCGAACGCTGGCACCAGCGTCATCAGCCCTGCGACTTCGGCGCGCGCCTCGCCGATCGAAACGTCCAGCGGCAGCACCGCCGGCAACTTGGTCCGGAATACGAACAGCGTGTGTCCGACTTCGATGACGTCACCATCGTCGAGCGCCACGCGTTTGACTCGCGCGGCGTTGCGCATCGTGCCGTTCTTGGAGCCCGGGTCTTCGAGGATCCAGCGGCCGTATTCGTTGGTCAGTCGCGCATGAAACGACGACACCCGGCGATCCGCGATTCCGATCGCGAGCCTGCGTCGACCATGCTCGACGGTGCGAGCGATGCTGCGTTGATCGGCGCGACCGAGCACGACCTCGTCGAGATCGGCGAGGCAGCACCGCGCGCTTCCCGCCAGCGGTCGCTCGCACTCGAGGACAAGAAACAGATAGTCGTGGGTGACAATCGACGGTGGGGGAGTGTCCTCCCCCTGGGTCATCGTATTCACTGGCGACCGTCCCACGTCGAAACAATACAGCGCCAGTGCGTCGGGGGGCTAGCGCGCGCTGGCGAGCCAGGCATCGATGCGCTCAGCGTCGGTCTTGCCGAGCGGCCCGAGCATCTCGATGTTGTTGCGCGCCTCTTGGGCCAACATCCTTGCGCGCGCAGGCTGCTTACCGAGCTTGGCGAGCGTTCTTGCCAACGCGAATTGCGCCCGCGATAGATTGGGAGGATCGACACCTTCGATGGTGATCGCACGCTCGAGTGTCCTCCGCGCAGCTTGCGTCTGTCCGGTCTCGAGTTGTGCGTTGCCGAGGTGACCGAGCGCGATGCCGAGCTCGGGACTGGCTCGATGCTCGTCGGTATCGACGATCGAGACCGCGCGCTGGGCCAGAGGGAGAGACTCTGCGTCGCGTTGGCAATAGTCGAACCGCTCGGCAAGCTGATCGAGCGGATCGGCAACCTCGATGTGCGACAGCCCGTACAACTGCTCGGCTAATTCGACGGCGCGCGTTTGCATCGCGATGCCTTCGTCGCAGCGCCCCACACGCGTGAGCACCGCCGACAGCGTCGTCCGGGTCAAGATCAGATCCGAGTGCTTCGGTCCATACGATTGTTCGAGGAGCGCGGTGGCGCGCTGCAGATGCTTCGCAGCTTGCTCGAACCGTCCCATCATCGTCAATGCACCACCCAAGTTGAGCAGCAGGCCAGTCAGCGACGGATGCTCCGGGCCTACCGCGGCGATACGTTTTGCCAATACAGCTTCGAGCTCTTTGCTGGCACCCTCGCCGTCACCCGTGTAGATCAGCGCACTCGCATACATCCCACGCGCTTGCAGCACGGGGAGCTCGTCGGACGTCCGTTGGTTGTCGAGCTTGTCCAACAGCGCCCGAGTGATCGTCAGTGCTTCGTCGAACTTGCCGTTCGCGACCGCGATGCTGCCTCGCGCATTGGCGAGCTCGCACTGAAGCTCGGAATCTCCACCTGCCCGCTCGACCGCCGCGGTCGCAAGGTCGACGATCCGCTTCGCGTCGTCCGGTCGATTCTGCTTGGCGCCAATGCTCACCGCCAGGCGCACCAAGGCGCTCGCCGCATTGCGGTCGTCGCGACCCGCTTGCGCCGCCACCACGGCCTTGAACAATACGTCCTCGGCTGCTTTGGGATCCTTGGCCATCATGGCCACGCCGGCGAGCGCGAGCGCTTCGGCCTCGAGTGGGCGGTAGCCGATGGCCTCCGCCTCTTTAGCGAGCGCCAGGCTCATCGCAGCCACCTCGGGCTTCTCGGCCGCATGAAGCGCCTCGGCGTCCGCCAATCGAGTGCGAATCGAATCGAGCTTCGCACGCGCCTCGGGAGCATCGGGCAGCGGAACCAATGCGGTGAGCCGCTCGGTATCGGCGCAGTGTTCGATCCGCGGCAGTGCGGTCAGTGCATTGACCGCTTGCTTGACGACGTCGCGATCGGCGCGCGCGAAGAGATCCGCGAGCGCCTTGGTACGCGTCAGCGCCTGATCGAGGCATTGCATCCGCCGATCGAGTAGCGCTTCGGATTGCTCGCCACGTACGTGGGTGGCCTCACACGCGTCGGTGCGCATGCCAACCCAGTCGCGCGTATATGCGTCGATCCGCGCGCTTATGGTGGTCCACACATCGCCGGCGTAGGGCGCGCCAGTGGCCACGAACGCCTCGCGAATCGAACGCTGGCGATCCGCGTCCCAGATTCCGCGCAGCTTTTCCGACGCGCCGCTGCAGATCGAAGGGCGCGCCTCCGGGGTGACCAGATGGGACGCAGCCAACCACGCACCGCCTGCAACGACCAGGCACGCCGCGGTCGCGGCGATCCACTGGCCGCGCGCTCCGGGCCCGCGTGCGATCGCGCCAAGCAGCTCGTTCATCGACGCGTAGCGATCCGACGGCGACGCCGCGAGTCCTCGTAGCACGATCGCGCGCAGCCAGCGCGGGACACGGGTCTGTGCAGGCTCCGGTCGAATGTCACCGGCGGCGATCTGCGCTTTGAGCTCCGATGCCGTCGTTCCGTTGAACGGACGCTCGCCGTACAGCGCTTCGTGCAGCGCGACGCTGAAGCTGAACTGATCTGCGCGCGCCTCGACGAACCCGCCGACCAGCTGCTCGGGCGCCATGTACGGCAGCGTTCCAGCCTGGACGACGGTGCGCTCGACCGGCGTGTCGAGATCGACGGTCATGTCTCGGTTCGGGTCGCTGGGTTCCGTGTCGAGCGCACGCGCGAGCCCGAAGTCCGTGACGCGCGCGCGACCATCGCTGCCCACCAGCACGTTGTCGGGCTTGAAGTCGCGATGGATCATTCCCGCTGCATGCGCTGCCGCGAGCCCGCGTCCCGCTTGCATGAACATCTCGACGATCGAACGCCACGATCTCGGCTGCTCGGCGAGCCAGGCCGACAAGTTGCCGCCGTCGATCAGCTCCATCGCGACGAACACGCGATGCTCGAACGTTCCGACGTCGTGCACCGCGATCACATTCGGATGAGCCAGCTTGGCGATCGCACGCGCTTCGCGGAGCAACCGATCGTGCGCGCGCGTGGACTGATGATCGTTGCCGACCAGCTTCAACGCGACCTTACGCTCGAGACCGCAGTCGTAGGCGGCGAACACGACGCCCATCCCGCCCTCCCCGATTCGGTCGACGATGATGTAGCGGCCCAAGGTCGTTCCTCGCGGAAAGTCCAAGACGGAGTTGCGAGAACCCGGCTCGGTGACGAGGGTGGCGATGGCGGCGACCATGAATGACCCAGGTTCAAGCAAGGTCCGGGCCTCGTCGTCCGTCACGGAAATCAGATGGTTAAGCCTGTCACGGCGCCGATTGGGGCATCGAGACCTAGCGGGGCACTCCCAGGCTACTCCGCCTGGGTCAAAAGGGTGACTCCACATTCAGTGACCCGTACGCGGCCGATGGTCTCGTGGCTAAGACAGCCAGCGACGCAGTCACCGATGCCTTTGACAAACGTGACCACCCATCCTTCCGGGACGCGCTCGATAAGAATGTCGTCGCCATCGAATCGCGAGCCCAGCGAGATGTCGAGCACCCCGAAGATGTCGAGCAGTTTGGGCACGACGATGCCCATCGACAGAGGCGCAGCGAACTCCAGCGTAAACGTGTTCTCGATCCCCGAGACGGGTGTCACCTTGATGAGCTGAAGGTCCGACAACAACTGGTCGAGTGCCGCGATGCCGCTGGCGAGGTGCCCATTCGCCCACGAAGCGGCGGCGAGCGGGGTAACTTCGATCGTCAGGCCGTTCGGGTCGAAGTACTCGAGGGCATGGATCTCCGAGAACTTCGGATCAACGGCACGGGCACGAGACACCACATTGCGCATCTCCTCTGCGAGGTCGCCGTCCAACTGCTCGCGTAGAGTCCGCGCATCGCAGTTGGCGCATGGGACGTAAAACGCTTCCTGCCACATCTGTAGTTGAAGCGCGAGCATGATCGCGTCACTGCCGAGCTCGATCGGACAGCTCGAAGCCGGGCTGGCACCAAGCTCCGTCGCCGTACCACATCGATCGACGACGTATGCGTCGTCGCCCAGTTGAGATTGCGCGGTATCGAAGTCGACGAGCCAACCGTCAGCTTTCGCGATCAGCTTGACGTCATCGGTGGTAGCGCCGGGCTGAGCTGCGAGCGGATTGAGGTGAGTGACGATCCATGGGTTCGCTTGCTGAAGCTTCTCGGCGAGCACCACCACGCTGAGCCGCTGGGGAAACTGCAACTTGAACCGCATGTTCGAGGGGTCTGCGGCGGTCGTCGACCGCGAGACGCTGGCACCCGCAATCGACCGCAAGATGTTATCGATCTGGACCAGCCCGGTCATCAGGTCACCGGCGCCCCACGCTAAGGCGATCGGCGAGGTCGTCGGAACTTCGATGTCGAGGCTCCGCGAGTCGTACGACTCGCGCGCCATGTTGTCCTTGCGCTCGAGCGATGGATCATCGATCAGCGTTACGCGTCGTTGCCAAGCCGCGTCGAGTAGCCGATCGATCTGTGCGGCCATCACGCGATCGACGAGGATCCCGTGCTGCCGTTGCAGCGTCAGCGTGATCGCGTCTTCGCTGATCTCCGCACAGCTGTCATCCCCTTGGCCATCGGCCTTGCCGCCGCCAGACGGATTCCCCGGCGCATCCGCGCCAGAGCTACAACCAGCGGCGACCAGCGCAGCCGCGAACATCACCTTGTTCCAATTGTTCAGCGTCGTCGTCATAACCAACTCCTTTGGGGCAGGAGCCGGTCATTCAGCAACGCGCGTGCCGCTCGCGAAGCTCGCGAAACTTCGACGAGCACGTGTCGCGTGGGGCAACCCGATCAGCGATACAGCTGCCCCATGGGGCAGCCCCACGGAGTAGCACCATGTCCGCTTCGCTGTGCTTCTGCTAGGCGCGCAGCGGCTTGTACTTGATGCGATGCGGCTGATCCGCGTCGTCGCCGAGCCGACGCTTGCGGTCGGCTTCATAGTCCGCGAAGTTGCCCTCGAACCACTCGACGTGGCTGTCGCCTTCGAACGCGAGGATGTGGGTCGCGATCCGATCGAGGAACCAGCGATCGTGGCTGATCACCACGGCGCAGCCGGGGAACTTCTCGAGACCGTCCTCGAGCGCGCGCAGCGTGTCGACGTCGAGATCGTTGGACGGCTCGTCGAGCAGCAGGACGTTGCCGGCGCGCTTGATCATCTTCGCGAGGTGGACGCGATTGCGCTCACCACCGGACAGCACGCCGACCTTCTTCTGCTGATCTTGGCCTTTGAAGTTGAAGCTCGACACGTAGGCGCGCGCGTTGATCTGGCGCTCGCCGAGCGTCAGCGTCTCGGCGCCCTCGCTGACCTCATCGAAGATCGTCTTGTTGGCGTCGAGCGCGTCGCGGCTCTGATCGACGTAACCGAGCTTGACGGTCTCGCCGATCTTGATCGTGCCCTTGTCGGGCTTCTCGACGCCCATGATCATTCGGAACAGCGTCGTCTTACCCGCACCGTTGGGCCCGATCACACCGACGATGCCACCGCGCGGCAGCTTGAACGACAGGTTGTCGATCAACAGCCGATCGCCGAACGACTTCGACACGCCGTCGAACACGACCACTTCGCCGCCGAGTCGCTGGCCGGGCGGAATCACGATCTCGAGCGCTGGATCGCGCGCTTCCTTCTGCGCCTCGGCCATCATCTCGTCATAGCGGGCGAGCCGCGCCTTGCTCTTGGCCTGGCGTGCCTTGGGCGATAGCCGGACCCACTCGAGCTCACGCGCAAGCATTCGCTCGCGTGCACCAGCCTGCTTCTCTTCATCGCGCAGCCGCTTGGCCTTGAGCTCGAGCCAACCGGAGTAGTTGCCCTCGAACGGGTGGCCCTCGCCGCGATCGAGCTCGAGGATCCATTTGGCGACATTGTCGAGGAAGTAGCGATCGTGGGTGATCGCGACGACCGTGCCCTTGAACTCTTCGAGCATGCGCTCGAGCCAGGCGACGCTCTCGGCATCGAGGTGGTTGGTCGGCTCGTCGAGCAGCAGCATGTCGGGCTTCGACAGCAACAGCCGGCACAGCGCGACGCGGCGGCGCTCACCGCCGGAGATCTTGGTGACGTCGGCATCGCCCGGCGGGCACCGCAGCGCGTCCATCGCCATATCGACGGTGTGGTCGAGCTCCCATGCATTCGCTGCATCGATCTGATCCTGGAGCCGCCCCTGCTCCTCGAGCAGCTTGTCCATCTTCTCGGGCGGCATGTCCTCGCCGAGCTTCATCGACAGCTCTTCGAACCTCGCGAGCAACTTGCGGGTCTCCGCGACGCCCTCATCGACGTTGCCCTTGACGTCTTTGGTCGGATCGAGCTGCGGCTCCTGCGGCAAATAGCCGATCTTGAGCCCTGGCGCTGGCCACGCTTCGCCGAGAAATTCCTTGTCCTCGCCGGCCATGATCTTGAGCAGTGTGCTCTTGCCCGCACCGTTGTTGCCGAGCACGCCGATCTTGGCCCCCGGATAGAACGACAACCAAATCCCCTTGAGGATCTCGCGCTTGGGCGGCACGAGCTTGCGGAGGTCCTTCATCACGAACGTGTACTGGGCGGTCATGGGCGGCGGTTATAGCAGCCTCGGCCGGGAATAACTGCGGGGTTTGACATGCCGTCTGGCGTGACCACAGTGCGCTCTATGTGGAAGTCCTGGCGCTTGGGGTCTCTGTTTCGAATCCCCATCGAGATCAACCTGAGCTTTCTGATCCTGCTCGGCCTGGTGTTCGTCGCGTTCGGCGGCCTCACCGGCGTGCTGATCGTCGGAATTGCGTTCGCATCGGTGCTGTTGCACGAGCTCGGCCACGCGCTGGTTGGCCGCCACCTCGGCGTGCACACCGCGTCGATCGAGCTCGGGTTTCTCGGCGGTGCTGCCAAGATGGTGAACCTGCCGCGTACGCCGAATCACGAGATCGCGATCGCGGTCGCCGGCCCCGCGGTGTCGTTGATGCTCGGCGGTGTCGGGCTCGGCCTCGGGTTTGCCGTCGGCTCGCCGCTGCTGTTCACGATCGGCTGGATCAACTTGGTGCTCGCTGCGTTCAACATGATCCCGGCGCTTCCGATGGATGGTGGTCGCGTGCTGCGCGCAGTCCTTGCGCGACGAACCAGCTTCGTGCGCGCCACCGACATCGCGGTCACCGTGTCGCGCGTTGTTGCAGTTGCGTTCGCGATCGTCGGCGTGATGGGGATGTATCAGCTGCTGATCATCGCGCCGTTTCTATGGCTGATGGGAACTCGCGAACGCATGATGGCGCGGATGATGCCGGACGGTCCGTACGACTCGTTCGACCACGGCGCGCGTGACCCGTGGCATCGCCCGTCGAACCCGTGGGGCGACGCACACCGCGACTCGTTCGACCGCGGCGGCCGTCGCTACACGATCGTTCGACGCAACGGTGCGATCCAGGTCATCGAGGTCCGCGAATAGCGCGGCGCCGCAGCCGCGATCGCTCAGAACGAGATCTGACGAGTGACCAGCGCGCCACCGTCGGTCGGCACCACCGCGATGGTCTCGGTCGAATCGTCGCGGCCCAGCAGATAGCTCACGACGCCGCCGATCACGAGCGCGCCACCGACGCCGTACGAAAAAATCAGCAGCGTGTTGGCGCGCTTGCCATCGCTCTCGAGGCGCTTCGCGGTCGCATCCTTCATGGCATCCCAGGTGCAGCCCGGATCGCATAGACCCTCGCGTTGGCTCTGCAGCTCGTTGCCGCGATGCGAGAAGTACAGCCCACCGCCGAGCGCGACCGCGCCACCGGCAGCTGCGAGCGAAATGCCGGCGATCCGCAGACGCCGTGCCCTCGCCTGCCGCGCATAGACGCCAGACTTCTCGAGTCTGAGCCGCTCGTGATCCGCAGCGCATACCTTGGCCTCGCGCACGAAGCTGTCGAACTGTTCCGCTTGTATGGCAGGAAGCTCGGGGACCTCGGCGCGAAATCGCTCGAAGTACTCGAGTGACTTCGCGCAATCGCGGCCGAGGCGATAGGCCTGCGCGATGTTGAACAGGTACGCGGGATCGGGATCGAGCTTGTAGGCCGCTTCGAACAACGCCGCAGCCTCGAGGTAGTGGCCAGCGCTGTACTGCGCCTGCGCTTTGGCGAACTCCGCGCGAGATTGATCGCTGGGAGTGGCCGCAGCGGTAACGGCCGAGCACATCACGGCGGCGATGATGACGGTACGCACCGTCGTCGATTATCGCTAGGCCGCGAGGCGAAACCAAGCGGGCGCGACAGCTCGCTACTTGGCGCCGGGTTTCTTGAACGAGCCAGGCTGGAACAGGCCGTCCACACCGATGCCCTTTGGCTTTGCTGGCTCGGGCGCGGGTGATGGCGGTGCTGCAACCACCGGGGCGGCTGCAGGCGTGGGCTTTGGAGCCGCCTTCGCAGTTGCCTTGCCGCGGCCCGGCTTGGTTCGGCGCGGTTTCGTGGTCGCGCGGTCACTCGGCTCGGGTCGCCCGGGCTCGGTGTTCACCGGTGCCACGATCGGTGCCGCAGGGGGTGGATCCGGCGTTGCCGGCGGTGCGGGTGGCGGTTCTGACGCGCGCGGCTCGATCGGCTGACTCGCTTGCGATGGTCGGTTCGGCGCGGCGTCATCAGTACTGAGCATGAGAACCGCAGCGAGCGCTGCGCTCACCACGGCCGCGGTTGCTAGGATCACCCACGGCCGCCGACGACGGACCGGCGCGGTCGCAGGATCCAGGTGGGTCGCGGTGAGCTCCGCTGCGGTGGCAGCGACCGAAGACGGCAGCGCGCGCCTCGTGATCACCGACGGGTTCGTCCGATGGCGCTCGAGCGTGGCCTGGATCTGGGCCATCGTCGGGCGATCGTCCGGTTCCTTCGCGAGCATCGCGAGGACTAGCGCGTCGATCTCGCGCGGTAACCCTGACACCAACGTCGACGGCGCAACCGGCGTCTCCATCAGGTGCTTCGACACCACCTCCATCGCACTGTTGGCGACGAACGGCGCCCGCCCGGTCAACATCTCGAACATGATGCCGCCGAGCGAGTAGATATCGGAGCGGTGATCGACGTTGAGGCCTTTGGCCTGTTCGGGCGAGATGTACTTCGGCGTCCCGACGAGCGCGCCGCTGCGGGTCTGCTCCATGCGGTGGTCGGTGTTCGCTAGCTTTGCGATTCCGAAGTCGAGCAGCTTCACCTGCGGAGGTTCGTCCCGCACTTCGACGAGGAAGACGTTGTCGGGCTTGAGATCGCGATGCACGACGCCCGCCGCGTGTGCGGCCTCGAGCGCTTTACCGAGCGGCCGAACGATCGCGCAGACCTCATCGAAGCTCAGCGCACCGCCTGCGAGCCGAGCCTTGAGCGACTCGCCTTTGAGCCACTCCATCACCAGGTAGTGGCGGCCATCGAGCAGCTGCCCGAACGAGAAGATGTCGACCAGATTGGGATGACCGATCTGGTTTACGACGCGCGCTTCATCGATGAACCGCTCGACCGCTCCCGGGTCGGAGCACATCTCGCGACGCAACAGCTTGATCGCCGCGCGCTTGCTGATCAGCGGATGGACGGCGGAGTAGACCTCGCCCATACCGCCCTCGCCGATCTTGGCCTCGATGCGATAGTCGCCGACCATGATCCCCGGACCGAACGAGGGTGCTTTGCGGCGCGCGGCCGCTTGGGTCGCGCTGACCGTGGGCGCATCATCCGCATCCCGCTGCTCGATGAGCGTGGGTTCCAGCGGCCTGCGCGGCTCTGAGGGTCCCTTCGCGCTCGACAAGCTCGCCCATTATGAGGCAGTTACCGGAGTTTTTCGAGGGATTCTCCGCCTACACCGGCTCCATTCATCACCACGCCACCCGGGTTCGATCGCGCGACCGGATCAGCGCGTTCCTGTGCAGCGAGCGTCGTCGTAAAACGCTGGCAATTCCCCGGTATCGATCTCGCCGGAGACGATATCGGCCGAGCCACTCGCATCGGTCGGCGTCCACCTGGGCGCGGAAAATCGCGGAGGCTGGAGCTTGGCGGTGGCGCGTCGTTTCACTCGATTGCTGCGCACCAGCGGCAGCGGCTGAGTCGCCTCCTGCGACGATCGCGACAGCCTCAACAGCTCACCGGCCTGCTCGCGCACGATCTCCGACGTTGGCCGCTGATCCGGATCACGTCGCAACATCCGCAGAATCAAGTTGCCGATCGGCGCCGGCACACCGTCGACGACAGCGACGCTCGCGCGCGGAGGGTTGCCGGTGAGCGCCCGGTAGGCGATCACGCCGAGGGCGTAGACGTCGACCCGGCCGTCAACGAGATGACCGATCCCGGCCTCGGGCGCGGTGAACACCGTGCGAGCACTCGCTCCGGCATCGATGAAGGTATCGGTCCACCCAGAGATCGAAATCGGAGAGCTCGAATCGGCGAGTCGAAACGTGATGCTTCGCGTCGTCAGCGAGCGGTGGATCGCCCCGCGGTCGTGCGCGTGCTCGAGCACGACCGCGACATCGTAGATCAGCTTGAGCACTTCGTTGGCGGTCAGCCGCTCACGCGCCACCGCCTCGAACACGGTTTGGCCTTCGGCGACCAAGGTCGCAATCCACCGTCGACCAGCGACGATTCCACACCCCACGACCGGCGCGATTCCTGGATGCTGGCGCGCGTCGGAGTAGCACGCGGCACTCAACGCCGAGATCGTTCCGTAGCTACCCAGCTTGACGTGGACGCGGTGCGAGGTCTTGTCGAACACGCGGTAGGCTGCGTTGAGGGCGAGAATCAGCAGGTCGTCTTCGGGACTGTGCTCCATGGGCAAGACGAATTGCAGCGGTCATGCCGAGGTCGGAACGCTGGAACCCGCGATAAACAGGACTCCTTAGCTGCCGGATCGAAACGGTGCCTCACGATTGAGCATCGCGATGCGCATCGTTGCGCAATCTCATGTCGCGCAGGTGTCGTGGATCGTCGCACCCATGCGTACAACAACCCAGGTAACGTCGGCGCGAGATGCTCACCGTGTATCAGTACCCCGGGTGCTCGACGTGTAAGAAGGCGCTGGCGTGGTTGCGCGCCAACAACGTCGCGTTCGAGTCGATCGACATCGTCAAGCAGCCACCGTCGCGCGCCACACTCGAGCGCGCCGCGAAGCTCGCGAGCGCGCCGGTCAAGAAGCTGTTCAACGTCTCCGGCGAGTCGTATCGCGCAGGCGACTTCAAGACCAAGCTCGCCACGATGACCGACGCCCAAGCGTTCGTGGCGCTGGCCGCGGACGGCAAGCTCATCAAGCGGCCGCTCGCGATCACCGAGGACACCGCGCTGATCGGGTTCGACCAGGCTGCGTGGACCGAGGCGCTTCGTTGATTGCCGACAGGGGATCGCTCCGCCCAGTCGTGTTCACGGGAGCTTCGCGACTTCCACGCCGCCTCCTAACCTGTGGTTTCTCAGCGGTTTTCCGCAGCCACAACGGCGTTCACAACGAGGGGCCGGTTGTGGCGGAAATCTGTCAGTGAACGCCAACTAACGATCGCGATGATCGCGATGGTGATTGCGGCGAGCTGATCTATCGTGCGCGGTGATGGGGCGATTCGAGCCGACCGCTGAGGTCGAAATTGCGCACTTGCGTCATAGCGTGATCGAGCTGTCGTGGGGCGCGCTCCGCGGTGCACACGGCCCGTCCGACGGAAGCGTTGGCGCCAGCTCGAACGTGCCGAGCGCGCTTGCGGTGATCCGGCATGCCGAGATCTTTGCAGGCCTACCCGAGGAGATCGACGAAGCGTTCTCGGTGCTCGAAGGCCATGCGATGTGTCGTGGCTCGCTCTACCCGGTCGCCGTCGCGATCACTCCGTTTCTGTTCGATTGCCTGCGCCGTAGCTCTCCGGTCAGCGATCGGATCACGCACGTGATCGCGGCGTACGTCGCATCACACACGTCGCTCGAGCCTCGGTTGCAGCGCGAGCTCATCGATATCGTCGTCGATCACGGCCCCGAGATCATGAAGTGGCACGGCTGCTACGATCGCGCGCTCGCGGCGGTCGCGATTCACGTACCCGCGCTACGGCCCGCCTATGTAGCGACCGTGATGACCGAACCGTCGCTGTCGCCGTTCGCGCTACTCGCACTGAACGAGCTCGCCACCGCGCCCGACAACGCGATCGCGTTCGCGCACCAGACGATGGAGCGCGACGACGCAGATCCTTCGCTGCGCATGGCAGCCGCCGCGTTCCTCACCCACCGCGGCGAACACCCGCCGGTTCGCCACGCTCAGATCTGCGCGGCGCTTCCCGCAGCCGCCGCCGATGCGCTTTCGAACCTGGTCGCCGGTCTATGGATTCCGAAGATCGATCGCAGCGCGATCGCACCCCAGCTGCAGCAGGCCGAGGTGGTGTTCGTGAACGACCGGTTCGTGATGGTCCATGCCGGCAGCCGCAGCATCACGCTGCCATGGGCTGACGCCGCGGTGCAGCGCGGAGACCTGATCCAGGTTGGTATCGACTCGGGTGGCAAGGCAGCCGTCGCCGTGATGACCGATCGCGCTGGCCAAGTAACCGTCGTCGATCTCTAGCCGCAGCTGAGCCGCCGCTAGCGAACGCTCGACGCGCGCGCCGTATCCTGCTGGCTCTGACGCGCCTTGGCGATCGCGTCTTGCACCATCTTGTCCTGCTCGACCGGATCCTTCCACCTTGCCTGAACCGCAGGCTCGAGCGTATCGACCGGATCGAAGTACAGAAACAGCCCGGGTTTTACCGACGGGGCTGCAAACACCGAGATCCCGGTCTCGCGATTGTAGTGCTCGAAGCTATGGGCGACGCGCTTACCGCCGCCACCCGGAGCGTCGACGACGAACGTCGGCGTATGGAACCCGGCGGTCACGCCGCGCACCGCCTTCTCGATGTCGAGCGCAGTCTGTAACGTGGTGCGCAGATCCTCGACGCCCTTCACCAGATCGTGAACGTAGACGTAATACGGATGAACCTGGCAGTGCCCCAGCCGCTTCACTAGCAGCTGCATGGTCGCGACGCTGTCGTTGACACCGCGGACCAACACCGATTGGTTGCGCACGATGATGCCGCGCTCGAACACACCGTCGAGCGCCCGCTTCGTGATCGCGGTGATCTCGTTGGGATGATTGAAGTGGGTATGCAACACCACTTCCTTGTGAAGCTTGCGGCCGCGCTCGACGACGGCGGTCAGCGCATCGACCCACTCGTGGTCGGTGATCAGCTTCATCGGCATCACCGCCGGACCTTTGGTCGCAAACCGGATCCGGCGGATGTTGGGCAGCTCGAGCAGCCGGTTACCGATTAGCGTGATCTGGCGTGCCTTGAGCTGATAGCTGTCGCCACCCGACACCACGATGTCCTCGAGCTCGGGACGCTGCGCGATATAGCTGAACGCTCGCTCCCAGCGCTCTTCGGTCGCCTTGAGCGACACTTTCTCGACCTCGTCGGTATCGACCCCCACCGCATACGACCGCGTGCAAAACCGGCAGTACACCGGGCAGGTGTCGAGTACGAGGAACAGCGCCTTATCGGGATAGCGATGCGTCAGCCCCGGAACCGGGGCATCCGCCTGTTCGTGAAGCGAGTCGAGCGTGAGCTTGGGATGATCTGGCAACAGCCGCGACGCGACCGGCACGAACTGGCGGCGCAGCGGATCGGTGTACGGGTTCGTCCAGTCGATCAGCGACAGCAGATAGGGCGATACCCGAATCGACATCGGCGCCATGCGGAAGCCGTTGGACACGTCGTCGTAGAAGCTCTGCGGGACCAGGTCTTGAACCGCCTGCAACAGCTTCTGTGGGTTCGTGATCGAGTTCTTCGCCTGCCAGCTGTGGTCGAGAAACGTGGCCTCGTCGACCTGGCGATAGGCGGGAATGGTTTGCCAGAACGGACCATCGAGCAGCTGGCGATGGTGAAGCGTCGCGGGGTCGACCGCGGGCTTCAGATGTTTGATCGAGTCAGCCGCAGCCGAGTCATCGCGGCCTAGCACCTTGAGCTGGGTATCCATGGGAGCCTCACACGAAAGGAGTCAACGAACCGACAAACGCGCGAACACAAAGGGTTCAAGCGGCGACGTCGGGTTGGTGTGGGACGGAACCCAGATACCACATGATTCCCCATCGATAACACGCCGGCGGTCCCGGGCCAATCACGAACCGCGACGGTTCAGTGGCTGGTCAGCCATTGCAGCATCGCTTGGCCGATCTGCGCGCCCGACGCGGGGATATGCCCGGCGCCTTGGATCGACCACAGCTCGACGGCGCCATGGGCAGGGCAACCATCAGCCGCCTCGGTCGTGGTCTCCGCGCCAGCGAATCCGCCGTCCAGATCGATCGGCGCACCCGTAGTACGCGTCGCCGCACAGCCGTTGTGGATCGCCCACTGGTTCACGCTGGCGACCGCACCCGGCCCGAAGCCACCGCCATACGGCACCGTCTCGTCGTCGGTGCCGTGGACATGCAAGACATTGACGGGTTGACTCGGGACACACGTGGTCGGCATCGACGAAGCACCACCGGCGAGCCCCGCGATCGCTCGCACCACGTCGGCGCGCTCGCACGCCAGCCGATACGCCATGAAGCTTCCGTTCGAGTGGCCGATCACGTAGACCGCACTCGGATCGACGGGCCAGCTCGCCTTCACGTCATCGATCAACCTGCCGAGATAGCCGGCGTCATCGGGGTTGCGGTGCTCGAAGTCGCAGCAGCTAGGATCGGCGTTCCAGAACAACTTGCCGGTCGAATCCGCGGTGCCGTTCGGGGTGAGCAGCAGCGCTTTACCCTCGAGTGGCAACGACCGGAGGCTCAGGTAGCCGGCCTGGATCGCGCCGCTTGCGCCGTAGCCGTGGAGAACGACCACAAGTGGGTAAAGCTCGCCTTCTTCGAGCCTCGACGGCGCATCTAGCGTCGTCGGCCGATCTCCGCCAAATACCGTAGGACGCGGCCCGGATCGTGGGTCGCCACCGCACGCGGCGGCGAGCGCGAGCACCAGTGACACAAGCCACCGAGGGCATCCGGGAGTCATCGAGCTCGCAGGGTATAGCGGCGGTGATGCGGCGCGCTAGACTCGGAAATGGATCGTCGCAAAGCGGTCGCTCCAACCCGGCAGGTGGTCGCCGCGGCGATCGCGCTGCTGGTACTGGGCACGCTGGGCGCGATCAAGGCCGGCGTTGCCGGCGCGTCGTTCGTGTACGACCTCGAGGTCCCGAATCCGGCGCTCGCGCGATATTCGCCAGCTCTTCAACCCGCCGAGACGCCGCGCCTCGCACGCCGCGTGTTCCTGGTGATCATCGACGGTCTGCGGCTCGACAAGTCCTACGAGCTGAGCTTTCTCGACGACCTTCGCCGGCACGGCATCGACAGCGAGGCGATGTCGCACTACCCGACGATGTCGCGTCCCAATTACGTCGCGATCCTCACCGGTGTCCCGCCGAACGCGAGCGGCGTGCGCACCAACTACCACCCTGCCCCGGTGTTGCTCGACTCGCTGATGGATCGCGCCCGCGCCGCCGGGATCACCGTCGCGTGCGCCACCGACTATGCGGTGTTGCCACGGATCTTTCTGCGCCACGTGCACACCGCGCCCAACGTCCGCACCAAAGCTCCGATCGATGTCGACACCGATGCCGACGTCGATGCAGATACGCTCGAACACCCACAAGCGCTCACCGCGGTCCGTGCGCCCGGTGCGGATGTCGCGTCGCCATTCGACGATGCTCGCTACGCGCCGTGGCCCGGCGGGTTCGCCGAAGCAGGTGCCGCGCTCACCGCGGGACACGCCGAGCTCGTCGTCATGCTGGTCGGTGCCGTCGATGCAGCGGGTCACGCGCACGGCGGCGGAAGCCCCGAGTATCGCAACGCGGCCGTCTCCGCCGATCATGCGCTGGCGCGTGCGCTCGATGGCATCGATCTCAGCCAAGACGCGGTGATCGTCACCGCCGATCACGGCCATACCCGGCGCGGCGGCCACGGCGGCATCGAACCGGAGGTCGTGAACGTTCCGCTGATCCTCGCAGGCGCGGGGATCAGGCCCGGCGCGACGATCAACGACGCGCGCCTATTCGATATCTCGCCGACGGTGTCGGCGCTGCTTGGCATGCCGGCGCCCGGACACGGCCTCGGTCGCACGCTCTCGGAGGCGCTACAGCTCGATGATGCAGCGGTGCGCAAGCTCGCGGCTGCCGACGCGCGTCGCGTCAGCTCGATCGGAACGATCGTCGCTGAGACCGAAGCGCGCGCCGACGCCGAGGAGCTCGAGGATCGCGCCAGTCGGATCGCGCTGGTGGTGAGTGGGATCTTGCTAGCGATCGCGCTGGCGATCGCGCTGCGCCGCCGGCGCGTCGTCAAGTTCGACAGCCGATTACTCCTGGTCACGGTCCCTGCGTTTTTCATCGTCTACTACTTGTTGATCGGAACCGTCGGCCAACGATTTTCACCATCGCTCGCGCCGGCACAGGGCGACATCGCGGCCAACTTGATTCGCTATGGCCTCGCCGCGATCGTCGTCCAGTTGCTCGCAAATCTCTGGGCGTTGCGCCGGCAGGAGACGCTTGCGGATCGGCTCGCCGCGGCCAACGGGATCGCATGGTCCGGGTTGTTGCTCGCAATGGCCCCGGCGGGATTCATGTGGGCGTATTTCCCGCCGCCGTATTTCACCCTACCCGGCCCGGCCTGGTTGGTACTGATCCCCGCCGTGCAAGTCGCCGTGTCATGCGCAGCGATCACGTTCGCGTTGACCTTGGCCGTCGAGGTCATCGTGTTTGCGGCGCGCGCCTGGCAGCGCCAGGAGAACAGCGCGGAGGTTGCGAGCGCGGAAGTCCAGGCAGCCGGCGAGCGCGAGCGCCCTGTCGGCACCACGGCGCAACCGATCGACGAGCCAGGCTAGCCCGGATTATTCACCACGCCGCCGGCTGCGACCGTCGCATTGCGGGCATCTCGGGTCGTACGGCCGGTTCTCGCTCGGTCCGTACCACAAGTACGACCCGTCGCTGCGCTTCCGGGCGTGCGCCCCGATCTGCCTCGCACTGCTCGGTCTCGCTCGACGTCGTGATGAATAATCCGGGCTAGAACTTCCCTCGGATCGCGAGGCCGTTGCGCGTCGGTACCAAGCTGAGCCTCCGCCGCTCCTTCGGCTGGTGCGACGGCGCGGTCACCCACAACACGACGCCCGTGACGACGCCGGCCGCGCCGATGCCAAACGCGATGTTCGCGTTGCGGCGGTCGACCTTGCCATCGCGGATGATCGCCTCGACGCGAGGATTGCAGCGATCGGGCGACGGACACAGTTTGTAGGACTCGTCGCTGCGCTGCATCGCCTTGACGCCGAATGCGGTGCCGATGCCGATGCCGGCGAGGCCGATCACACCGACGGCGACCGCGAGCTTGCGACGCGAGGCTCGCGCCGAGTGATCGTAGCTGATCGCAGCAACGGCCGGACGGACGAGCTCGCGAGGCTCGAGCGTTGGAATCGCCACCTCGTGGGTCTCACCGTCGGATCCGATCGTGATGGTCTTCTGCCAGGTCTTGAATCCCGGAGCGCTGACGTCGACCACGTATTCGCCCGGATCTAGCGCGACCGACACGCCGAGCTTCGACGTGATCTCGACCCCATCGCGCCTCACCACCACGCCTCGCGTTGACCTGGGCGATGCGATCACCCGGAGTCGCCCCACACGAGCATCGAGCGCCCTCGCGCGATCGATCGCATAGCGCTCGCGGTCATCGTCCTTGCGCTTGGCGAGCGCGGCGGCCTCGCGAAACTCCTCCAACGCCGTGGCCCCCAAGCCGATCTGTTCATGACAATTGGCAACGTTGAGCAGCGCACCGAGCTGAGGTTCTTCGCGATAGCTCTGCTCGTAGAACTTGCACGCCTGGTTCCACTTACCTTCCTTGGCGAGCTGCTTCGCGCGCTTGAACGCTGCCTCGGCAGCGCGATTGCCGGCGCGCGCAGGTGTCACCACTGCCGCGCCGAACATGACGCCAACCAGCACGACGATGGCGGTTCGGTTCATCATAGCGCGGTCAACAGGACAGCGACATCGTTGGCGATGCCGAGCACGATATCGGAGCGGTTATCGCCGTCGATCTTCGCGGCGGTGATCGCGGTTGCGCCAACGGCGACGCCAGATGCGACGACTGAAGGCGACAGCTTACCCTGGTCGTTCCAGAATACGATCACATCGCCTCCGGTAGTGGTGACGACATCGGCGTCGCCATCGCCGTCGAAATCGCCAGAGGCGAGCCCATAGCGGCGGTCTTCGAGCACAGCCTCGGTCCGGCGATCGCTCGTCGGGAACACCACCTCGATCGCCGTTTCGCTACCGACGATCAGCTCGCGATAGCCATCGCCATCGAGATCAGCCGTGACCATGTCGGAGATCGCGCTCGCGAGCTCGAATTCGTCGTGATGGCTGACGCCGCTCACCGAGATCCGGCGCGGCTCGACGACGATCTCTTCGAGCCCCTGTGCGGGAGCCACATCCGCAACCGCGACGGTGACGACATCGAGGTATTGCGTCTGGTGACTCTGTGCGAACGACGCGTCGCCATCGGCTCTGAACAACCACGCTCCGTCGTTGGCGCCGATCACCAGATCGGTCCTCGAATCGCCAACCAGCTGGCCCGCCACGATCGACGAGATCAACGTGGTGCCAGCGAGGGTCAGCGAGATCGGTTCGGCGAAGCCATCCTGCTGCGTTGGCAGGATGAATAGCTGCTGGGCGCTTGCGACGATCAGGTCGCGCCGCGAATCGCCGGTGACCTCCGCCACCGCCGTGGCAACCAACGGACCCGAGACCGATAGCGACTGCGGCGGCGAACCAAACGTACCGTCACCACTGCCCTGCTGAAAGATCAGCTCGTTCTCGGTCGTGATCACCAGATCGAAGCTGGTGTCGCCGGCGACATTGGCGACCGCCAGCGCATGGATCGGCGCGGACGTCGCCAGGCTCAGCCTGACCGGTTCGCTGAACCCGCGTGAATCGGTGCCGTCAGGTCCTCCACCGTCTGGACCACCGGACGATGACGTCGACGCAAGCTCGGGAAACGGAGCCAATAGCTCACACCCGGCGAGCAGCGTCGACCCGACGAGCGCGAGCACGCACGCGGTAGAGCTCGTCGCCAACATCATTCGCGATCGTCCAGAATGTCGCCCGGGTCAGCCTCGGGACCCGGCCGCGGTTGGTCTTGCTCGACGCGGTCGGTGCGGTCGGTGCGCTCGGTGCGCTTGGACACCGACTTTGGTTTCCGCGGAGGAGTGCGCTTCGCGGGCCGGCGTGCGGTCTTGGATCGCTCGGGCTTGTCAGGTGTCTGCTTCGGTTCGAGCGCAGGCGTCGGGCGATCGATGGTGTCCGCAGCAGCGCGATCTGGATCGACCGCCGGCTCGGTTCCCACCGCGGCGCCAGCGTCGCCCGGCAGCTCGATCACCGGCGCGACGACTCCCGCGTCGGTCGCAAGTGACGTCGTCGGCTCGACGAGGGTGGGCGCCAGTGCTGTCGGCGCAACCGCGGCGGGTTCCGGCGTCGCGATCGTGTTGCTGGCGACCGCGGGATCGTGACCCACCGAGGGCGCAGGTGGTGGCGCGGCAGCTTGAATCGGCTGCGCAGCGGGCGCAGCGAGAGAGTTGGCTTCGAGCCAGTGCGATCCCATGCCGATCGCGAGCACGGCACCGACTGCTAACGCGGCGACTCCACTACCGTACAGCAGACGACGACCGAGGCGGCCGCGCACCTCGGCGGCTCCGAGCTGAAGTGTCGTGGATTGCTCGGAGATGCTCTGGCTGCGGCGCGCCCGTGGATCCATCGCCATCCGTGCGGACGGCGCGTCGATCAGCGCTTGGAACGCCTCCGCGATCTCGCGCATCGAGCCAGGGCGCAGTGCCGGTTGCTTCGCGAGCAACCGCGCGATCAACGCGTCCAGTGCGGGAGATACGTGCGGTGCGATCGTGCTCGCCGCCGGCGCGGGCGATTGGGTGTGTTGAACGTAGGCATCCGCGACCGTCTTGACGTCGAACGGCGGTTGGCCGCACGCCATCTCGAACACGACACAACCCAGCGAGTACGCATCGGCTCGCCAATCGACCTTGGACGCGTCGCCGAACTGCTCGGGCGCCATGTAGCACGGAGTTCCAAACAACCCGATCGTCTTGGGGTTGGCGCCTGCCAACGTTCCGCTCAGCTTCGCAACGCCGAAGTCGAGCACCTTGATGCGTTCGCGGCCTGGGAGGTCTTCATCGACGATGACGTAGATGTTCTCGGGCTTGAGATCGCGATGGATCACCCCGGCGGAGTGAGTCGCGGCCAACGTGCTCGCGATCTGCCGGCCGAAATCGGAGATCTCCGCTACCGAGAGCGGGCGCCGAGCGATTCGGTCGCTGAGCAGCTCGCCTTCGAGCAGCTCCATGACCAGGTACGCCGAGTCGTCGTGGAATCCGACGTCGAAGATCTTCACCACGCCGGCGTGGCGGATCCGCGCGACGACCCGAGCTTCGTTGAAGAACCGCTGAACCTGATCGGTCTCCGAGGAGACCGACGGGTGCATGACCTTGATCGCCACCCGGGTCTGGATGCTGACGTGCTCGCCCAGGAACACCTCGCCCATCCCCCCGCGTCCCAGCCGGGAGATGACTCGGAAGTTGCCGATCGTTTGCCCGATCACAGTTGCGCCACCTCAGGCGCGGCAACTGACGATGGCGAGTACGGCATGGCGCCACCGACTGCAACGGATGTGCCGACGGTATCGCGGAGGATGCTCCCGATCACGCTCGAGGTTCCGCGGATCTCGGTGGCCGCAGTGGGTGGTGGCTGCTCGGGTTTCCTGGACGTCTGTCCGTCCACGGAGGCTGGAGTCACCGCAACTGGCCGTGCGCAGTGCTGGTCCCAACAACGTCGGGAGCAATCGGCTGGTCCGACGCCGATCCGGTTCCGTGATGTTACTGCTTGCGGCCGAGCTTGATCAGCGTGGCGGGCACGGGTTCGGCCGCGATCGCGAGCTTCGGGCGAGCGGCGGAGGTGTCCTTGCACTCGGAGCCGCGGTCACTCGTGATCTGAGCGCGCAGTGATTCGGTATGCGCAATCCATGCGCGCTGCACCTCGGGATCAACTCCGAGATCGCTCATCGCCTCACGGAGAATCTGAAGGCGTCGCTCGAAGTGGCCACCAAAGATCGAATGTTGCGCATGCGCGGCTCGCATCGGCCGCCCGGTGTACTTCACGCCCGGGGCACCGAGCATCGCGGCGGCAAGCTCCCACTCGCGGTCGATCAGGTGCTGGCGATCCTTGCCCTGGAACATGAACCCGATCATCACGTCATCGAAGATCCGCCGATAGAACTCGGTGATCACCGCGCGCAACAGCGGCGCACCGATTCGATCGAACAGCGACGAGTCCTTCATGAGGTGCCGGAGTGCCGCACCTTAGGATCTACTCGCCGGTTTGTCGATCTGGTGAATTGCCGCGGCTTGCAAGGAACTTGCAACCGAACCGGTTCCGAGGTGTCGAACACGCCATGAACAAACTGGGGATCGCGGCCGCGGTCGTCATTGCGGTGGTTGTCGCCGGCTGGCTATGGAGCAGATCGTCGCGACCACCACCTGCGACCGCACCGGTCGCGACGTCGCCCACCGAACCGCCTGCGACGGTTCCCACCGCCGCCGCGGCGAGCGCCGGGTCAGGCTCCGGTGCAACCAGCGTTCGCAGGATCTCCCCCGACCGGCGAGCACAGCTGCTGGGCCAGATCTCCGGCGCACGCACCGCAGGAACCGCAGCCGTCGCGCCGGTCGCGAGCAGCGGATCCGATGCGACGCGGAGCGGCTGGTCGAGCGAACGAGATCCGAGCAAAGCGATCGCGCTCGACCGCGATTACATCCGAAGCTCGGTGCGAGACATCATCCCATTGCTCGCCGAATGCTACAGCGCTGCGCTGGCGCGCAAGCCCGCGCTCGCCGGCAGCGTACTGGTCAGCTTCGAGATCTCGGGCGAGCCTGAGGTCGGCGGCGTGATTACCAACAGCGAAGTCCTGACCGCCGGCAAGCGCATTGTCGACGACAATGGCAAGGAGCTCGAACCGACGACCCTCGATGACGCCGAGGTCCACGAGTGCATCCGCGAGACCATGTACGCGATCGAGATCGACCCACCTCCGCACGGCGGCACCGTTACGGTCAGATACCCGCTCGCGTTCGCGCCCAACGGCCCCTGAATGCAAGCGCGCGTCGTCAGGGAACGAGCTCTTGCAAGAACGCCATGCCTTCGGCCTTGCTCGAGATCAGACCGAGCACGAGCTTGGCCATCGCGCTTGCGAGCGGCGGTCCGGACTTATCGACCTTGCCGAGTGCCGATTCGGTTGCAGCGCGGCCTGCGTCGGTCTTGGCGAGCTTGATGAACGCGGCGGCGACGACGAGCCGCCGCATCGTATGGGTCTCCGAGCCTTCGAGCAGGTCGGCGAGCTTGTCGGCTGCGTTGGTCTTCGAGTATGCCTCGCCGAGCGCCGGCAGCATGGCGACCCGCACGTCGTGCGAAGGATCCACGAGCAGCGGATCCAACAGCTGCACGGCGAGCGTGGCGTCCTGTTCGACCAAGCCGACCGCGGCAGCCGCCGCCTGCGCGCGATCGCGCTCGGCGCGTGACCCGAGCGAGCGACGCAGTCGAGCGACGACAGCGTCCTTCGGCGACACGCGAGCCACCGTGGTCAACGCGAGCTGGCTCAGCTCGGGATTCGGATCGCGCACCGCGAGCGCGAGCGTGCGATCGAGCACCGCCGGCTCGAGCTTGTCCTTCTGTGCCGCGAGCCGCTCGAGGGCGGACTTGCGAACCTGAGGATCGACGTCAGCCAGCGCCGCGGACAACGTCTCACCTGCGCGCAATCCCGAAGCGAGTGCAGCATCGACCGCTTCGATCCGTACCTGTGGCGAGCTATCCGCGACCGCGAGACCGATCAACTCGGACGCGCCGATCTGACGGGCCGCGCGCAGCAGCGCGAGCTTCTCGGGCTCATCTCCGCGCTCGAATCGCTTGCTCATCACAGCAGCCGCCGATTTCGGCGCGTCGGCACCGAGACCACCGAGCGCGCGCGCGGCGATCACGCGAACGTCGCGGTCGGCGTCGTCGAGCAACTTGACCAGCGCGTCGCCGATATCCTTGTTGCCTTTGGCCGCCGACAACGCGAGCACGCGGGCGGCATCTGCGCGGATCTCGCTGTCGGGATCGGTCACCAAGCGCTCGGCGACACCGGCGCCGTTCTTGGCCGGATCCGGGCCCTCGGCGACGCACGCCATGACGATCTTGCGAACCTCGACCGAGGGATCGTCGGTGGAATGCGCGAGCAGGTTGCGCGCGGCCGCACTTCCGGCGAGCGCCGCGTTGCACAGACCTTCGACGCCGATCGCGTGGAGCGCCGGATCGTCAGGCATCCTCGCCGCCGAGCGCAGATAGTCGACGACAGGGCCGGGCTTGCGCTTGGCCATGCTCGCGAAGATCTTCGCGGCTTCGCGGCGCGGCCGGCCTTTCTCACGCCACAGCTGATAGATGCCACCGATCGCGACGCTCACGCTGCCACCGGTGTCCGCACTCGCGGCGAGCCCGCGCGCAGCACCGATCCGCACCAACCAGCTCTCGGCCTTTGCGGCCTTCACCAACTTGTCCTGATAGCTGCGGCCGAGCTTGCCCGCGGCCTCTGCCGCCGCGGCGCGGACCGCTGTATCCGAATCGTTGAGCATCCGGTTGAGCGCGTTTTCCGCGGCGCCTTTGTTGGTCGACGCGACTTCGCCCCACGCGAGCGCAGCGGCAACCCGCAGCGGCTTATCGAGCTTGGTGTCCTCGAGCATGGTCGAGAGCTCGCCGCCTGCGCGAATCGGATCGACCTTGGCGTAGAGCGGCAGCGCTGCTGCACGAACCGCCGCCGACCGCGATGCGAACGCCGTGCGTGCCGCCTCGACCAGATTCGGGACCTGCGGCAGAGGCTCGAGCTCGCGAAGCAGCTCCATCGCGTAGACCCGCGCTTCGGTCGCGGCGCGATCGTCGGCGACCAACTTCGCCAACACGGTAGCCGCTGCCGTCACGTCCTGCGCGAGCGCGCCGTTGATCTGCGCCTTCGCACGTTCGCGCAACGCGGCCGGAGCCTCGGGATCCTGAAGCACCGCGACCGCACGATCGGCGGATGGCACGTCTTGGGTCACCACGCTCGCGACCTCGACCAACAGCTCGCGTCGAATCGCAGCTTCGGGGTTTTGTGCCAATGCGTCGGCGAACAGTGCACGGCCGCGCTCACCGAGACCCCGCACCCGCGCAAACGCGATCCGGCGGAGCTCGATGTCCGGCGAGATCAAGGCATCGCGGATGTGCTCGCGATAGGCATCGGACCCTCGCTGCGCGGCGGCACCGGCGACGCCAAACGCTGCGCGCTGCACGGCGGGCGACGGAGTCTTCAGCGCGGCGACCACCAGCGCAACCTCGTTGGGCGTCCCGCGCGCGATCGGCCGGAGGGCGGTCAGCAGCTCGGCGAGATCTTCGGGGCTTTTCTCGACCGCCTTGCGCAGACCGTCGAGCACCTCGGGGTTCCCGGTTGTGGCGTACGCGGTAAGCCCGGCGAGCTGTGGCGCCATCACGCTCGGCAACATCGCCGCCCATTCGTCGTCGCCTCCGCCAACATCATGGGCATCGATCTTCTTCCACATCTCGGGCGCCACCATCGGGCGGGTCAGTCCGGTGTCGGCGACCTCGTCGCCAAATCCACCGGGCAACCAGAAGAATCCCGACAGCCCGGGCCGGCCGTTGCGAACGACCACGCGGTCGCCGCCGGCGTGCGGCTCGAGATCGAAGAACACGTGGCCGCGCATCGAGATCCAGATGATGATGAGCAGCACGATCGGTGCCGCCGCGATCGCGCCACCGATGATCATGTAATAGCGCTTCGATCGCTCGACGACCGAGATCTCCTCGGCGGTCACCGCGGCGATGCCCTCGCTGCGTAGCGCGTAGAGCTCGCGCAACGTCAAGCGCGCGCGAGTCTGGGTCTTCGAGCCCAGCAGATCGAAGCCGCGCCGAGCGGCCGCCCGTGCCGGTGCTGTCAGCTCGCGTACGCGCGACATCAGCACTTCGTGGCGCAGCAGCCAGCTCATGCCATCGACATCGCCGCGAGCGATCACGCCGCGCTGCTCCAAGATCAGAAACGCTTGTTGCGCGTATTGCGGATCGAGATTGATCCGGCGGATCAGCGCTTCTCCCGCACGCGGCCCGAGCCCTGGCGCAGGCGTCGCGAGCTCCGCGCACAGCCGGAGCGCCGAACGCTCGTTGCCGGTGGCGCGGCACGCGTCGTGAAGCCACGCCGACTCGAGCTCGACCGCACCGCCTAGCTTGGTGAGCGCGGCTTGGGTCGTGATCCTGAGATCGCGCATCGCCATCGCTGCGATCTGCAGATCGGCAGCGAGCACCGGGCGTCCCTTGCCGATCCCCGCGACGACCGCTTCCGCGAGCGCGGGATCAGCGGCGATCCCGGACAGCGACAGCATGCGATCGAAGATCTTGGTCGCCTGGCCCGAGGGAATTCGCGCCAGCTCGTAGCGAGCTGATGGCGGAAACAGCGATCCGGTGCGCCGCTCGAGCGCCCCGAGCAGGTGTTGGCGCTCGCTCGCACACACGAACAAGAACCGCGCGTGACCGCGCGATCGACTGACCACACGGGCGAACAGATCGGACAGCTCGGCGGTAGCGCGCTCGTCGGTGCACAGCAGGTCGATGTCATCGACCACGAACACGAACTGCTGCCCGGCCACCGCCGCCGATACCGCACGGGTGACAAACATCACGGGCAGCTCGCCCGCGTTGGGCTGGATCCCGAACGCGGACAGCCCGGCGGCAAAGCTCGCGGCCGGCTGCAAGTAGTCCTCACAGGCAAGCGCCACGATCCCGTGATCGCGGAGATGCGGAATGAGCCCTGCTCGAACCAGCGAGGTCTTGCCGACACCCGGCTCGCCGTAGATCAGCCCCGCGCGGAACCCGTCGGTAGTCACCAGCTTCGCGATCTCGTCGCGCTCGGCCTCGCGGCCATGCCAGACGTCGCGTTCGGCTTCCCCGAAGGGGTCCAGACCGCGCAACGGCGACACCGTGCCCGGATAAGTCGCAACCGCCACGGCCGCACTATACACAAGGATGGAACCTCGCTGCCGGACGAGCGTCGTATGCTCCATGGCAATGGGCTCTCGGTCGGTCGTGCTCGTCTCGGTGGTTACAGTCGTCGCGACCGTGGGAGGGCGCTGGGCATCGGGCGCGCCGGACCGGACGACGACGCGGATCACGGTATGGCCCGAGACCGATTCCGACGCAGAGATGGACGAGATGTTTGGGGAACCGAGCGACGACCTCGACTCGTCCACCAGCGCGGTGATCATCGAGCGGCGAACCGTCGACGTCCCAGCCAGCGGCGAGGTGCAGTTCTCGGGGGTCGCGGCGACGTTGGATCCGATCACGGTTCAGCTCAGGGATCTCACCGAACCCGAAGCGGCGATCAGCGAGCAACGGTTCGCCGCCGGCGCCAAGACGCCGACCGAGATCTTGGCGCGTCACCTCGGCGCGCGCGTCGTCGTGAGCACCGCCAAGACCGAGCTCACTGGAGTCCTGCGCTCGGTCGACGATACCTCGCTCGTCATCGAGACCACGACGGGACCGCAACGCCAGCTGCATGTCGTGCGGCGAGACAGCGTAGTCGAGACGCGGGTGCCTGCTGGCCCCGCCATCGACGAGTCCGCGCTGTCGTGGCGACTCGCGACCAAGCGGCCAGGTCCGCACGAGCTCGAGCTGATCTATCGCGCCAGCGGACTGTCGTGGAAACCGAGCTACGTCGCGGTGCTCGACGACGCCGGAACCTCGGTCGATTTCTCGGCGTGGGCAACGATCAAGAACCGGACGCGAACTACATTCGACCGAGCCGAGCTCCGCTTGGTGCGCAACGACGCAGCGGTCCAACGATATTTCGACGTGCCATCACCTGCGCGGTTGCTCGCGGGGCAAACGGCGCAAGTCGAGCTGGTTCCGTCGCGGCGCGCGGTCAGAGCGCACGCGTCGTTGACGTATGAGGCGAATGCGGATGTCTCCGAGCATACCGGCGGTGGTCCCAACCTCGATTGCTCGACGCTCGACGGATCGTCGGAGGAAGCGGTCAAACGAGCGGTCGAGATCGCGTTGCCCACCAACGTGACGCTGCCAGTGGGTCACGTGCAGTTATTTCAGCGGCGACGTGATCGCGTCGAGGCGGTCGGAGCTGACCAGCTTTCGACGACGCCGGGCAAGGTGCGCATCGAGCTTCCAGACGGACCCCCGATCTCGGGGGATCGCCAGGCGGTGGCATGCAAGGTCGACGAGTCTGCCCAGACGATCACCGAGCGGATCGAGATCCGACTCGAGAACAGCTCAAAGCGGAGTGAGGACGTCACGATCCGCGAATACGCATGGCGATTCCCGACCTGGCGGATCGAGACCGAGGACGTCAAGAGTACGCGCCACGGTCACGTCATCGAATACCGGATTGCAGTTCCGGCCGGCAGCAAGCGCAAGGTGTCGTACGCGATCGTCTACTCATGGTGACACGCGCGCTGGTGGTCACATGCGGGCTCGCCGCGGCATTCGCCGGATGTGGAGGCCGAGCGCTCGGCACGACAACGCGCCACCCCGGAATCGAGCTGACGCTCCACAGCGACAAGGCCGTGGTCACCCAGCGGATCGAGGTCGCGGTGGGGCCGAGCAAACGCACGGAGGTCAAGCTCGCGGTGCCGTCGGACGTCCAGCTCGACGACATCGTCGTGATCGATCGCGACGGGCTGACGATCGCCGCGATCAACGCGCCGTTGCACGATCCCGTGCGGCCGGAGGTCGCCGAGTCGGAGTTCCCCGACGACGAATCGCTGCGGCCCGTCCGCACGCAGCCGTTGAAGCCCGCACGCTCCGCAACGGACATCAGCTACGTGGTCGCGGCGCCACGCGCAGGCCGCTTCGTTCTGACGATCGGTTACGTCACCAGGTTGATCCGCTGGGATGCCAGTTACATGATGACCGCCGCCGCGCAGCGCGATCATGTCGTGCTCACGGGCGCGGTGGCGATCCGCAACCGCACCGGCGTGCGCTACCCACGCGCCAAGCTGCGGTTGATCGATGATGCGCTCGGCGCCGGTGGGGTCGAGTCCCGCGAGCGCGACGGCAAGCCCGCCGGCTCGGACGCCCACAACACGCGCCCGGACAAGCGCTCAGGTGCGCGCGAGCGCGCCCTCGGGCCGGTCGATCTCGCGACGGGCGAGACCCGCGTCGACCTCGCGATTCCTCCCAGTCGACATCCACTGCGATCGGTGCTGGTGTACGACCCGATCGGCACCGCGCTCGATAGCGAGGCCGTCACGCCGAACACCAACGCCAAGCTCGGCACCGCACCGGCGCCGTCCCGCGTGACTGAAAGCCTCGAGATCGCGCGCGGTCGGACGACCAATCTACCGCGCGGTCGGGTGACCCTCGTCGAGCGCAAGTCAGATGGCACGCTGGGGTTGCTCGGTGAGGCGATGCTGTTCGAACCCGCGACGCGAGAATCCAACGTCGACACGATCCCGCTCGGCATCGCCGACAAGGTCACCGGCAAGCGCGAGCGCACCGAGATCACGATCGACCAGCAAGGTCACCGCATTGTCGAGGAGTTCATGCTGACGATCGACAACGCGCGCAGCGTCCCGATCGAGGTCGTGCTCCGCGAGCACTTGTACCGGGGTCAGAACTGGACGCTCGCGTTTCAGTCATCGGACAATCCAACCAAGGAAGGTCCACAGCAGATCGCCATGCACACACGGGTTGCTGCCAACAGCTCGGCCAAAGTGTTGTACGTAGTCGTTTACACGTGGGAGTAGCGTGATCGCCAGCATCGAGAACTTGACGATCCACTATGGCAAGCGAACCGCGGTCGATGGCATCTCGGTCGCGCTCGCCCCGGGACAGATCGTGCTGTTGCTCGGCCCCAACGGCGCGGGAAAGAGCACCACGCTATCGGCGATGGCCGGCGCGATCGTGCCGACCAGCGGGCGAATCGTGATCGCCGGCGAAGACATGGCGAGCGCGCCACGGTCGGCACGCGCGAAGGTGGGGTTCGCGGACCAACCGCCGTCGCTCTATGATTTCTTCACGGTGTTGGAGCACGTCGGGTTCGTCGCGCAGGCGCGCGGCGTGGCAGCGGCGCAAGCCGAAGCCGTACTCGGCTCGCTCGGGCTGTCGAAGATCACCCAGCGACCGTGTCGCGAGCTGTCATTCGGCATGCGCCAGCGAGTCGGGTTGGCCGCTGCGCTGGTCGGCAACGTCGAGCTGATCCTGCTCGACGAGACGCTCAACGGCCTCGATCCACACGCATCGCGGTCGGCGCGCGCCGCACTGCGCGCCGCGGCTGATCGCGGTGCAGCGATCTTGATGTCGACGCACTTGCTCGGCGTCGCGGAGCGGCTGTGCGATCGGATCTTGATCATGAACAACGGCAAGTTGATCGCCGATCGCCAAGGCGATGAGCTGCGTGCGTTGCTCGCGACCGGACCATCCGCCGTCGAGGACCTCTACGTGTCCCTGGTGGCGGACGAAGGTCCGACGTGACCAGCGCCGAGTTGATTCGGTGGTCATCGCTTCACGAGCGACGCTCGCGCACGGGTGGCTGGCTCGGCGCACCGGTCGCGATCGCCGCGATCGCTGGCGCCGCGCTGGCAGCGTGGGTCGGGTGGCGAACCGGTGCCGGTGTCGAATCGGCGAGTCACGCTTGGCTCGCTGGAGCATTGGCCGCGTTCGGGCTCGCGTTCTTACGGGTGCCGTTTCTGATCTACTGGCGCAGCGACGCCGGATTCCTCGCGACGCTGCCGCTCGATGGTCCGGCGCTGTTCGATTCGGCGGTGTGGCGCTGCATCCGGGCGGCCGGCGCTACGTTACTCGCAGTGACGATCGCCGCCGCGCCACTGGCCCGTGTGTCGCTCGAGCTCGTGGTTCGCCACGTCGCGCTCGGCGTCGTGCTCGCGACCGTCGCGGCGTTGTTGATGCCGGCGATCGTGATCGGCACGGCGTCGTGGGTCGCGCTCGACGAGGGTGCGCACGCCATGGGTGCGATTCGCGCCGCGACCGCTGCGGCCGGCTCGTCGGCGCAGATCGCAAATCGTGGCTCGGCGTCCGCGTTGCTCGGCGCGGTGCCCGGGCTCGCGGCCGCGGTGCTGATCGTTCTGCTGATCGTCGCATCGCCCTGGCTGTACGGCCACCGCGCGAGCTTGCCCGCGGGAGTCTTGTTCGCGGTGATCGCGATCGGCGGGGTTGCGGCGCTCGTCGCTGCCCGCGCACGGATCGCACGGATGATGCCGGCGATCCTGCGCGATGTCTCGGCGCTCGATCGCCAGCGGCTCGCCACGCTGGAGATTCATCCACCCACCGCGATCGAACGCGGAATCGCCGCGGTGATCGGCGAGGCCGCACTGCCGTATTCGAAAGACGCACGGCTGATGCGCCGGCGCTATCCGATGGCGTTTGCGCTGGGCGCGCTGATGTTCCTCGTGCTCGTCATCCTCGCGTTCTCGCGTCCCCCAGACCCGGTTCCGTGGTTCACCGCGGTGCTCACCGGCGCGACGCTCTACGGGATCGCGCTCGCTGGCCGACTACAACGACCACCGATCGAGCTCGGCCGGTTGTCGCGCACGCTGCCGATCTCAGCCGCCGCGTTCGGTCGCGCAAAGGTCGCGTGGCTGTGCGGCTGGTGGACGATCTTCGTAGCGGCACCTGCGCTGTTCAGCGCGGCGCGCCAGGCACAGCCCATGCCAGGGCTCGCGCTGCTCGGTGGCGGAACATTGACCGTGATCATTGCCGCGTTCATCCGACGCTGAACGCCGGTCGCCGCGCTACATCCGCGAGCGAGAGTCGTCCGTGCAGCCATGCGAGCTGCGTGGTTGATCGGTGTTCTAGCCTTGGTTGGTTGTGGCGATTCGAACGGCGACCCAACGGATCCCGCGGGGATCCCTGGTCCGGTTGGTCCTGAGGGACCTGCTGGTCCCGCCGGACCGACAGGTGCTGCCGGACCGCAAGGTCCATCCGGTCCCGGCGGTCCCGCCGGACCCCAAGGCATTGCGGGACTCGACGGTGCTCCGGGTGCACAAGGACCTGCGGGGCCACAAGGTGTTCCCGGACCCCAAGGTGCTGCCGGAGCGATCGGGCTCCCGGGCGCGATCGGGGCAACTGGTCCCGGCGGTCCAGCGGGACCCGCTGGACCAGCGGGACCGAGCGGTCCTCCCGGCGCATCCGGTTCCGCCGGTCCCGCGGGTCCGGCGGGTCCCGCCGGACAACCCGGTGCGCAAGGGCCGCGAGGGCTGTCTGGTGGGGAGGACCTGCACGTCGCGTTCGTTGGCTACACCGCGCAGACGTATCCCGGAAACCTCGGCGGACGCAGCGGCGCAAACGCGATCTGCACCGCGGAGTTTCCCGGCAGCCGGTTTTGCACCGACTGGGAGATCGATCAGGCCAGTCCACCGGGAATCGCAGGGGGAGCCTGGATCGACCTCGGCAATTCCGAAAATTCGCGGATGTTTCACGGGCAACTAACAGCGGTCTGCGATCGCTGGACGTCGAGCTCCAAGACCCAGCTCGACCATAACGACAACGTGATTCGCGGGATCATCTACACCAGTCTCGGCGGCATCCAAACCACCGTCGCGTCGACCACCACGCAAAATCTCGACGGAGGCTGTCAGGTCCCGCATCGTCTCGCGTGTTGCATGGGTGGTACGGCCGTGAGGTTCCGTGGATTCACCGCGCCGTTCACGGGAGACCTTGGTGGGCGCACGGGTGCGCACCAAAAATGCGAGACCGCGTATGCCGGCAGTCGGTTCTGCACGCACTGGGAAGCCGATCAGGCTTCGATCCCTGCGCCGATCCCGTCATCGGGTGTGTGGCTCGACGACGGCGAGGTCGACATCACTAGTCGGCGGTTCCGCCGCAATTACAGTGGTGCCACGCCGTGCGCAGGATGGACATCCGGCTCGGCCACCCAGCTCGACACCAACAACAGCGTGATCCGCGGAATCATGCTGACGCCGCTGGGGGGCATCTACTCGACCTTCGTCACGAACACCAACGGAGGATGTCAGGTGGCCCGGCCGCTCGCATGTTGCGACGGCTATCCATCGGGACCGCGCTGACGACCGCGAACGGACGTTACGAACCGGCGAATACGTGCAGTGCGCGGACACCGGAGCGCACGCCGCGCTGGCTGCGGTTAGCGAGATCGAACAGACACACGACCTCGGTGCGCTTACCGGGCGCGACGTTGACGATCAACGACGCGACATTCGCGAGCACGAGATACAGCCCGAGCCCGGCACCTCGATTGGCCTCGCTGCTCGTGCGCGGCCTGCCGCGCTCCAGACGTGCGCGCAACACGTGATCGATCACCTCGCGCTGGCTGAGCGCGCCGTGACTATCGGTGACCGAGACCGCCAACACGCGATCATCGGTGGCCCACCGAACGCCCGAGACGCACGTTCCTCCAGCGCCAACGACGTCGCGCAGTGCGTTCATCAACAGCTCGTCGACGACGTTCGCGAGCCGATGCAACACAGGGCGGCGAGCGCCGATCGATTCGGCCCACGCACACACCTCGTCCATCACGCGCCGCTTCTCGAGCTCGGAGTGGATCGCTCGTTCGCACACAGGGGTTCCCGCTGCGAGGTACTTCTCGAGTCCGAACAGATCGCCCGACGCTAGCTTCTCGGAGGTGATACCGAGATCGCGGTCCTCGGGATCGGAGACCAGATGGCTCACCGGCCGCTCGAGCATCAACGTGATCAGTTGATCGTCATCGAGATCGTCACCGACGACGACCACCGGAGATCCGAGCGTGCGCAACCGATCGCCAGAGGTTACCCGGATCGCGCGATCGGCGAACACGATCGCGACCGGCTGGGTCACGGCGGATGGAACGTCGTCGGAGTAATCGACCTGGAGTCCGGTCGCCGCGAGCGCCTCCGCAACCGCGCGACGCACGTTGCCGTCGCGGCTGATACAGAGCGCGCGCGACGGCTTCATCATCGAGCAGCGTATCACGCGGCGTCCTGATACGATGCTCAGCCGTCATGACGGATCTACCTCCGATCCGGCCGCCGGTGACATCGGTGGTGGTCACCGATGTCACCAACCCACCGGTATCGGGGGCGGTGGAGGACACCAGCGGGAGCGACGATGATCAGCGTGCTCGCGACGTCGAGCGCGTGCTCGAGCTAGTCGCGGGAGAAGCCGCGGCATTGTTGCTCGCGGACGACGACGGCAGGCTCGCCGACCTCAACGTACGTACGGCGCTGGCCAGCTGGGATTCCCGCCATCAAGCCGACGATGCATTGCGGTTCCTCGAGCTCGCGGAGGGGCACCCGCTCGCACCTCGGATGCGTATCGCCGGCGCGATCTCGTCAGGATCCAGCGAGGTGCTCGGATCGGTCGAGCGCAGGTTCAAGCGCGACCGAGGCGCCCTCGCGCTCGAGCTTGCCGAAGCGTGGCTATGGCGGCACCAGCGCGGCGACCGCGCAGCGTCGATCCTGGATGATTTGCTCGAGTCCGAGCTACCGCCCGCGTGGCGAGCGCACGTCGTCGAGCTGGCCGCGCTTGCACACGCCAGTGCCGGCACCTGGACTCCAGTGATCGCGCTGCGCTCCGAACAGCTTGGAACCGACGCCGACCCTACCGAAGCCGCGGCGCTGGCCGCGATCCAGCTCGATCGAACCGTCGACACCGCGGCGGTGCTGGCGAGCTGTCGCGCGATGCTGGCCAAATGTTCGCCCGGCGCCACGAACCCACTCGGCTGGCTGCGGGTCCATGACATCGCGCTCGATGCCGCGTTTACTCTCGACCACGACACCAAGCGCGAGTTGCTCGAATCGCGAGCAGCGCTGGTGGCAACGCTGAGTGGTGCCGAGCTCGAGCTGGTCGCAACACGTCATGCGCTCGCCGACGAGCTCGAACGAACCGGTGCCCATGACCACGCGCAGCAGCTCCGCGCCCAGCTCGCCGGCGCTCCCGCGGCGCAGACCGCCGACACCGCGCGGTGGACCACCCAGCTGCGTGCGGTGTGGAGCGGCGACCGCAACGCAGCGTTCGCCGCGCGCCGCTATCTCGCGAGCGCGAGTAGCTCCAGCGTGGTCGCGATGGCGCACGCATGGCGAGCACTCGAGCACGCCGTCGTGCTCGGCCATCGCGCAGCTCCAGAGCTCGCCCGCGTGATCGCGAGCTCGATCGAGTCGCCGAGCGCGGTCTGGTGGATCGATCTGGTCGAGCTCGGCCATCCCGGCTCGCAAACCGTCGAGCGACTCGCAGCTCGCGGCGGCGGCGCCATTCGGTGGGCGGCGGCAGTCGCCGAGCGCCTCGGCGATCTCGACGATGCCATCGCGCTGTGGCAGCGCGCGCTGGATGCGCCGCTGTTGCCGGCGACGAGGGATCATCTGATCCGACTCCAGCGCGCACCACGCAGCTCACGCGGCGCCCAGCAAGATCGGCTCACCGAGCTCTACGCGGCCGCCGCTCGAGACGAAACCGATCCGCGTGCGGCTGCGGCGCTGTGGTGCGGTCGTGGATTTGTCGAGCTGTCGCGCGGCAACTTGCGCTCCGCCGAGGACTCGCTCAACGAGGCCGCCAAGTTGCAGCCGCGCGACGTGTTTTGCAAAGCAGCGCTCGCGGCGGTGTTTCGGGCACGGCGGCAACACTCGAGACACGCGAGAGTGCTCGGCGAGCTGATCGGGTTGCTCGAGAGTAGCGATGGCCGCGCCACCGTCGTGCGCGAGCGCGCCGAAGTCCTCGAGCGTCACCTCGACGACCGCGCAGGTGCGCGCCGCTTGCTCGAACATCACGTCACCGAGCACCCCAACGACGTCGACACGCTCAACGCGCTGGTCGAGCTGTGCGCCAGCGATCGCGTGTGGCCGCGTGCGATCGAGCTCGCGACCCGGGCGGCTCAGCTGGCCGAGACGCCGTCGCGGCGCGCCGACGGCTGGATGAAGGTCGCCCGGCTCGAAGAGCAGGCCGGCAACGTCGAGGCCGCGCTGGCCGCGCTCGACCGCGCAGGTACGACCAATCCAGCCGCGCTGCGCGAGCACGCTCGACTGTCGCGGGACAGCGGCCGCGCCGACAAAGCGGTTGCCGCGCTGCGCGGCGCGCTCGCCGGCGACCTGTCGATCGACCGCCGCATGGAGCTCCAGCTCGAGCTCGGGCGATTGCTCACCCAACTCGATCGCGAGCCTACCGCGGTGGTCGCGGCATTCCTCGACGTGCTCGCGATGCAGCCCGACCACGCCGCGGCGCTCGCGGGGATCGAGGAGCCCGCGCGCAAGCTCGGGCTGTGGGACGAGCTCGCGCGCGCGTTTCGCGGCGCCCCGCAGACCCCGCGCAACCTCGACGTGCTCGCCGAAGCGCTCGAGCACACCGCCGAATGGGCGGAGCTCGCCGAAGTGCGCCGCCGCCAACTCGAAGCGGCCACGACGCCTACCGACAAAGCGAAACGCGCTGACGAGCTCGCCAAGCTCTACGAGCGCGAGCTCGGCGACATCGACACCGCGATCCGGTTGATGCTGCTCGCACAGGCCGCGGAGCCCGGCGACAGCCGGCTCCAAGAGCTGCTCACGCTGCTGCGATCCGCCGAGCGGTGGCCGGAGCTCGTGACCGCGCTCGAGGGCGAGCTGCGGGTGGTGGCGCCGAGCGATCTCGACCGGCAGGTCGCGATTCTCGCCGAGCTTGGCGGCCTATGGTTGAATCAGCTCGATCGAGCCAACGAGGGCTTGCATGCACTGGAGCGGGCGCTCGCGATCCGGCCCGATCATGGGCCTAGCTTCAGCGCACTCGAATCGATCTACGAGCAAGCCGGGCGAGCTGGTGACCTCGCGCGGATCATCGAGGCGAGGGCCAAGGTCACCGCCGATCCGATCGAGCGCGCACCGCTATTCGCGCGCGTCGCCGCGATCCGGCACCAGGCCGGCGACATCGACGGTTCGATCGCCGCGTTCACCGCGGCGTTCGCCGCCGACCCGACCAACCGCGACGTGTTCACCAGCCTGGAGCGCGTCGCCTACAAAGCCGAGCGCTGGCCGACCGCGATGCAGCTGTACGCAAACGCGATCCTCCACGTCGAGAGCGGGGCATCGCGCGCCTACCGGTTAGGTGATCTCTACGCGCGCCGTGGCAACGTTCAGCTCAACTTCCTCGGCGACGTCGACGCCGCGATCGAGTCGTATCAGAAGGTCATCGAGGTCGACTCTCAACCGGCAGCCGCGGTGAAGATCCTCGAACAGCTGTGCCGGAGACAAAACAACTGGGTCCCGTTGGTGACCGCGTACGAGCGCCGCTCCGAAACCCAGCGCGATCCGATTCGCAAGGCCGAGGCGATTCGCACGGCCGCCAAGCTCGCAGCCAAGCACCTGCGCGATGGCGAGCACTCGATCCGGCTGAATCAGAAGCTGCTCGCGCTCGATCCGATGGATATCGACGCGGCGCACAGCCTGGAGCGGCTGTACGAGAGCCACCCCGAGAAGAGCGGTGTCGTCGAGCTACTCAAGCTGCGGCTCAAGACGGCCAAGACCGTCGAGCAATCGGTGTCGTTGCTCCGCAGGATCGCGCAGGCCGCCGAGGAGGAGGCGCGCGACGTCGACAACGCCACCGAGCACTATCAGAAGATCATCGAGCTCGAGCCCGACAATCGCGAGGCGCTCGATGCCCTCGCCCGGATCTACGAGGCCACCGAGCAATGGGCCGAGTTCGTCGACATCACGCGCAAGCAAATCAAGGTCACCACCGACCGCGGGATCAAAGCGCTGCTGTACTTCCGCTGTGGCTCGGTGATGGAAGCCAAGTTCTCGCGCGAGCAGGACGCGATTCGCTATTACGACGCGGCGATCAAGACCGCGCCGACCTGCCTCCCGGCGGTGCACGGGCTCCGCGATCTGTATCGCCGGCGCGAGGAGTGGCCGCGGGTCATCGAGACGCTCGAGATCGAAGCCAAGCTGTGGCAGGACGACAAGGAGCGAGCGGGTGTGCTCGCCCAGATCGGCAAGATCGTCGATCACCAGCTCGGGGACTTCGAGCGCGCGATGACCTACTACCAGAAGGCGCTCGCCGTCGATCCCGATTGCCTACCTGCCAACCAAGCCGTGTTCGAGCAACTGTTCGAGCAAGGTGCGTGGCACAAAGCGCAGCCGATCGCCAATGCGCTCGCCGAGCGCGCGATGCGCGAGGGGGATCCGAACACCCGCAGCGAGTTCTATCGCAAGCGCGGGATCGTTTCGCGAATGACTGGCGATCCGAGCGCGGCGGGTGAGAGCTTCGTGGTCGCCCTCGAGATCAAGCCGACCAGCGTGGCCGCGCTCGACGATCTCGGCTCGCTCGCCCGCGAGTTCCCCGATGCCTGGGACTTCGAAGCCACCTACCGCGAGCTCGACAAGCTGTACCGAAGGCGCGAAGACGCCGACGCACTGCTCGCGCGTGTCCACATCGGTCGCGCTGGAATCATCGAGCGCGAGGGCGATCTCGATCAGGCATCCGAGCTGTATCGGCAAGCCGTGGCCCTCGCATCGGCTGATTTCACCGTGGTGTCCGCGCTGGTCGACTTCCACGCGAACATGCGGCAATGGGCGCAGGCGATCACCGCGACCGAGCGATTCCTCGCGAGTGACGTCGCCAGCTTCGAGGAACGGATCGCGGCACGGATGCGACTCGCGGCGCTCCACGCCGACGGCGAGCTCGATCCGACCCGTGCGATCGCGGCGCTCCGCGAGGTGATCAAGACCGATCCGGCGCACCAAGAAGCACACTACACGCTCGCCCAGCAGTACTTCTTGCTCGGCCGGTTCTTCGATGCCCGCAACGCGATCGACCGGGTGATCGATCTGGCCACCGCACCCGGCGAGTCGCTGTCACCGTCGGCACTCGGCCGCTACTACTACTATCGCGGCCGCATCCTCGACGCATTGGGCGATCATCGCGGGTCGCCGTCGCAGTACCGCCGCGCGCTCGAATACGATCCGGGCTACGCACCGCCCGCGCTCGTGCTCGCACGGCGTGCCGCCCGAGCAGGCGACCAGACCGACGCAGAGTCGATCCTGCTCGAGGCGGCACACGCCGCGATGGCGCAGGATGGAGCCAAAGCGGCGGTGCCGCTCCAGCGCGGGATCGCGCAGATCTTGCTCGCCGCCGGTGATCGGCTCGCGGCGATCGAGGCGTATCGCGGAATTATCAACGTCGATCCCGATAGCATCAGCGACCGGCTGACCCTGGCCGAGCTCTACGCCGTCGACGACCTTCGTCGCGCGATCATCGAGCTGCGCAAGATCCTCGATCGCGACATTCACCACGCACCGGCATACCGGTTGCTCGCGAGCTACTACGAGCGAACCGGTGAGCGCGAGCGCGCCAATCGCGTGTTCTTCGCGCTCGAATCGCTCGGGTTTGCGGACGACTCCGACCGCGTCATCGCACCGGAGCACCGCATCGCCAGTGGCTCCGAGCCACTGCGCCGGCCGCTCAGCGACGACAATCGCGAACGGTTTCTGGTGACGCCGGCCGCGCGCACGCCGCTGGGCACCGTGTTCACGGCGCTCGCCGAGCAGTTATCGCTGTTCGTATCGCGGCCCGCGTTGGGTGAAAATCTCCGCCCTGCCCAGGTCGTGGGCGAGCCACGATTGCTGTCGCTCGCCCAAGAGCTCGGGTTCTTGTTCCAGACCGACGCCGAGATCTTCGTCGGCGACAACGTGCCCGGCCTGGTGGCGATCACCGCATTCCCCCGTCGCAAGCTGGTGGTCGATCAGGCACTGCTCGGCGAGTCGGATGTCGCGTTGCGGTTCTTGTTCGGCTACGCGTTCGACGCGATTCGCGGCGGCTATGCGGTGCTGCTTCAGCTGGGTGCCCGCGAGCGCCGCGAGCTCGCGACGATGCTGGTCAACATGCTCGCAAGCGAGGAGCTCACCGGTCCTGCGGCAGAGTTGGTGAGCCGGGCCGGGGCGACCGCGCAGCAGCTGGTCGCGCAGTACGCCGGCACCAACGATCTCGATCCTGCGGGATGGATCGACGGCATGGCGGCATGCGCGAGGCGCGCTGGCGTGATCGCCTGCGACGACTTCTCGGCGGCGATCTGGATGGTGGCGCGGATGTCGGGCGAACAACTGGTGCGGCGCGAGGACACCATCGCGCTCGGTGCGGTCCTAGGTGGACCCGACCTGGTTCGGTTCTACTTGTCGGACGAGTACCAGCGACTCCGTAATGCGATCGGCGGATTCTCGGGCTAACTCGGGCGGACGTTGTCCGCGACACCGTCCGCGACATGTGACTACAGCCACGTTGACCTGAATTCCGAGCTTGGTGGATGGTGCAAGTGACGGAGAGTAAAGTTCCCGCTGCACCATGCATCCGTCGTGTGGTGTAATCACCAATACTCTAGTTACCGTCCTCTCCCCACCTCGCTCGTGCAGTCATGACGCAAAAGTTCCAGGCAGCGATCCAACACCGTGGCGATGTCAGCTACGTGAAGCTGGGCGGCGTCATCGATGAAGACAACGAGCTGTCTGGCCTCGTCGAGCGGATCCCGACCGGAACCGCGGTGATCGACTTGGGAGAGATCGAGCGGATCAACTCGTGCGGTGTTCGTGATTGGGTGAACTGGCTATCGCGACTCGAGACCAACGGCACGCGCTCGGTGCTGGTCGAGTGCTCGCCGGCGATCGTCGCGCAGATCAACTTGGTCAACAACTTCACCGGCAGCGGCGTGGTGAAGAGCTTCTACGTTCCGTACTTCTGCTCTGAGTGCGACGAAGAAAAGGTATTGCTCGTCGAGGCGGCCGACATGGGCCCGCCACCCCACGAGCCGCCGACCTGCCGGTGCGACGAGTGCGATCTGGTGATGGACTTTGACGACATGCCGGACTCGTACTTCGCGTTCCTCTCGAATCAGAAGAAGATCGGCGACGCGATCGCCGCTGGTGCGGTGCGCGAGCTCGAGCGTACCGATGACGCGGGCGGCACCAAGGTGCGCTCGCGTACCAGCCAGCCGAACCTCGGGGGCGTGAAGGGCAGCGTACCTTCGCTGTCAGGCGTGCAACGAACGCCGGCGCAAGGCGCCGTGGGATCGGGGCCGATCGGCCCGAAGACCCGGACCCAGCCCGGGGCCAACGGCAACACCTCGACGAGCGCCGTAACGAGCAACAGCCGGCCGCCCGGGTCGCTGGGCGCCAGGATCGCATCGAACCCGGGTCCCAGCCATCCGCGGCTCAGCGCGGGCGGTATCGTCGCGTCCACCGTCGTGCCACCGCGCTCCAACGCGGTGGTGTATGTGCTCGTCGCGCTACTCGCGGCCGCGCTCGTCGTGCTCGCGTTCCTCGTGTTCAAGAGCTAGTGCACGACCACGATCTCGGTCTTCACCGAGCTCGCGATGAAGCACTCGTCATGCGCGCGATGATGTAGCTGCGCCAGCTCGTCGGCGCTCGGGCGGCGATCGCCGGCGTATTCGATCACCGGCGTGAGCGTGACCTTGCTGATCCACATCACGCCGCGCTCGTTCTTGGTCATCACACCGACGGCGTCGTCGCGGTAGTGGGCAACGGCAAACCCAGCCTTCGACGCGACGAACAAGAACGTCAGCATGTGGCAGCTGGAGAGCGACGCGACGTAGGCCTCTTCGGGATCGACGTTCGCTGCCTCGGACCATGGCTTCGGCACGATGGCTGTCGACGGTGATGCCGGAACCACGACGCCGCCGTCGAACGTCCAGCGGTGGACGCGCGAGTAGCGGCCCTTGATGAAGTCAGCTGGTGACGCTTCGCCTCGCCATTCGATCGTCGCGACGTGATTGGACATGCCACGCAGTATTTCGTTGGACACGAGAATAGGGAATAGAAGCGGAACCGAGAACCGGGCGCTGGGGCTGTGCGGCATGGGGACCTCGGTGCGTAGCGAGGAGCTGCGCTCGCGCGAGCGCCCTCGGCGCTGGGCGACGGGGGAGCTCCCCCGACCCGCTCGGCCTTCGTCGCTCCCGGCGGTGGTTCGCTGCGTTGCGCGGAACGAGGGCGCTCTGCGCCCTACGCCGCGCTTCGCGGGCGAGTTGGAGCTGGACGATGTGGACCCGCGTCTCGTCGCGCGCCGGGCCTCGCTCTCGGCTGGAGCGACCCCGTCGCGGGCGCCTCGGGCTGACGAGACCGCGCGCCCAGTGGGGCGCCCGACTTGATGATCGGCGCATCGGATAGAACAAGGACGCGGTTGCTCGCACGTGGGTTGGATGTCGGCGATCGGTTCGCGCCGAGAGCTGCGCTCGGTGCGTAGAGGAGCTGCGCGAGCGCCCTCGGCGCTGGGCGACGGGGGAGCTCCCCCGACCCGCTCGGCCTTCGTCGCTCCCGGCGGTGGTTCGCTGCGTTGCGCGGAACGAGGGCGCTCTGCGCCCTACGCCGCGCTTCGCGGGCGAGTTGGAGCTGGACGATGTGGACCCGCGTCTCGTCGCGCGCCGGGCCTCGCTCTCGGCTGGAGCGACCCCGTCGCGGGCGCCTCGGGCTGACGAGACCGCGCGCCCAGTGGGGCGCCCGACTTGATGATCGGCGCATCGGATAGAACAAGGACGCGGTTGCTCGCACGTGGGTTGGATGTCGGCGATCGGTTCGCGCCGAGAGCTGCGCTCGGTGCGTAGAGGAGCTGCGCGAGCGCCCTCGGCGCTGGGCGAGACCGCGAGCCTACTGTCATTGCAGCCGGTTAATGGCGCATCGGATAGAGCAAGCGTGGGGTGCTTGCACGATGGCTACAAGGTCGTCCGTGATCGATCAGGATGTATCTCGTTAGACGGCGAGCCCCTTTTTGTAGGCCAACAGCTCGCGCTGGGTCTTCAGCAGCAGCTGATTGGTCTCGAGCAGCTCCTTGGTCCGTGCGCGGACCTGGTTGGCCAAGCGCTCGCGCTCGCGCGCCTCGGTCTCGAGCATCTCTTGATACTTGATCTGCACGACCGCCTCGTCGGTGACGTTGCGTTGGATCTCGAGCGCGCCGATCGGATTGCCGTGCTCGTCGCTGATCGGCACCGCCGACAGAATGAATCGGAGCTTCTGTGCCTCGCCGACCGGTGCACCCGAGATCTCGTCGAGCCGAACGTGTCGGTTGTCGGCCCAACATTGCTTCGCGATGCACTCGGTCTTGCAGATGTTGAGCTCGATAACCTCGTAGCAATGCTTGCCCTTGAGGCCACGGGCGAGCTGCCGCGGTAACAGCGCGAAGAACGCGCGGTTGAAGTCGACGATCCGACGCTCGTGATCGACGACGAAATAGCTATCGACGATCGCATTCGAGACCCGGCGAAACTCGGCGAGAAACTTCTGAAGTGCCGGCGACGGCTCGGCGGAGTCCACCATCGCTCAGCGCCCTTGGGTCATGCGGAGCATCACGAGCGGTGTCTTGAAGATGATGCCGAGCTCGGTGCGCAAGAATGTGCCGAACCGCTCGAGCGAAGCGGTGTACGCGAGGTCGTAGAGCAGCTTGATCCGCATGTCATCGGCGAGGGAGCCCTTGGTCTCCTCGAGCTGCCACGGGTTCTGCAGCGTGGAGGCGAGCTTTCCGATCTCGCTGCCCTCGGGAATCGCCCCGGTGTAGCCGAGCGAGATCTGCGCGAGCCCGGTGATGCCCGGCTTGACGTCGCGCATCCGCTCCTCGAACAGCGGGATCGCATACGACAGGTTCTGCAACAGCTCGGGCCGCTCGGGCCGCGGCCCGACCAAGCTCATCTTGCCGCGCAGCACGTCCCACAACTGAGGGAGCTCGTCGAGCCGCGATTTTCGAAGAAACTTGCCGACCCGAGTCACCCGGGGGTCATTGGCGCCCGCGACCACCACGCCGGTCGTCGCCTCGGCGTTGGGGATCATCGTGCGAAACTTGTGCATCTCGAATTCGTCGAACTCGAGTTGCTTGACGCCGTTGTCGCTCTTGATCGACTTCAGGCTGCCGGCGCGTCGCTGGCGAAACAGCACCGGACCCGGCGAATCGACGTAGATCGCCGCGGCGATAAACGGCATGACAGGAGCGGTCACTGCGAGTCCGAGCAATGACCCTGCGACGTCAATCGCCCGCTTGGCGATCCGTACGCTGCGCAACACGGGACAATCGTATCACGCTGCCCTACCGCATTGAACGCGAGCTGGTTATCCTCGATCCGTGCCACCTCCGATCCGCCTGACGGTTCCGGGCGCTCTGCGCTACCGCGGGGCGGCGGTCCGGGTCGTGGCGGAGGCAGCGCACCTGGTCTCGAGCTCTGCACAGCGCGATCCCAAAGATCCGCTGGCCTACGACGTTCGGGATCCGTTCGATACGGCGGTGGTGTCGGCGTTCATGGAGATCTTCAACAACGTGGCAATTCACGCTTATCAGCGGTCCGGCAATGGCTCGATCGACATCGCGATCACCCCCGGCGACCGAGAGTTGGTGATCGAGGTCCGCGATACCGGCCGGCCGTTCGATATTGATGGAGTACCTCCGCTGCCAGCGGAGATGGACGCAGACTCGCTCCCGGAGGGTGGAATGGGGATTCACATCGCCAAGACGATGCTCGACGAAATGACTTATCAACCGGGGCCGCCAAACGTATGGCGGCTATGCAAGCGCTTGGCGGCGCACCCAAACGGGAGGAGTTGAACGTGCCGTTCGACGTGCAACGCAACAACAACGAGATCAAGTTCGTGATCCGAGGCTCGCTGGACATCAACACCGCTCCAGCGCTCGCCGAGGAGATCGATCGCATCGTCGGATCCAAGCCACCACGCGTCCTGGTGGATCTGACCGGCCTCGATTTGATCGATAGCTCCGGCGTCGCTGCGCTCGTGAAGCTCTATAAGGGCATTCGCGGGACCGGCGGTGCGATCACGATCTCGGGCGCGCGCGATCAGCCGCTCGCGATCTTCAAGCTGCTGCGCATGGACAAGGTCTTCAACCTGTAGCGCGGACTCCTCGTGCTTCGCGTTCTCGCGATCACCAAGATCTTTCCCAACGCCGCGGAACCGTTGTCCGCGCCGTTCAATCGCCAGCAATTTTCGGCGCTCGCGTCGCGCTGCGAGCTCCACGTGATGGGGACGATCCCATGGTTTCCCGGCGCCGGTTTGCTCGGGCGATGGTCGAGCGCCGGGCGGCTAGGTGCGGTGCCGATGCGCGAGACCATCGAGGGGATCGAGGTCACTCATCCGCGTACGCTGTTCGTTCCCAAGCTCGCACATGCCACGTGGGGGCCGCTGTATGCGGCGTCGATCGCACCATGGTTGCGCCGGTACCGCGGCGAGGTCGATGTCGTACTGGGATCGTGGGCATACCCCGATGGGTTCGCCGCGGTGATCGCAGCCAAGCTGCTCGGGCTGCCGTGTGTGGTCAAGCTCCATGGCTCCGACGTCAACGTGATCGCCAAGCTCCCGGGCCCGCGAAGATTGACGTCGTGGGCACTACCGCAAGCGACCCGGGTCGTCGCCGTGAGCCGCGCGCTCGGCGAGGCGGCAGTGGCACTGGGCGTCCCGCGCGAGCGGATCGACATCGTGATGAACGGGGTCGACGCCGAGCTGTTTCATCCGCGCGACCGCGCCGCTGCGCGCGCCGAGCTTGCCCTGCCGATCGATGCTCCGATCGCGCTCTACGTCGGCAACCTCAAGACCGAAAAGGGCGTGGTCGACCTCGCCGCCGCGTGGCAGGCCGTGTCACGGGAGCTGCCCGAGGCGGTGCTCGTCGTCGTCGGCGATGGCCCCGCGCGCGCGACGCTCCACGCGGCGCGCACCGACCAAATGCGGCTGGTGGGCGCTCACCCTCTCGACGATATTCCGCTGTTCATGGCAGCGGCCGACATCCTGGTGTTGCCGAGCCACGCCGAGGGCACACCCAACGTAGTGCTCGAAGCGCTGGCGTGCGGACGCCGCGTCGTAGCAACATCGGTCGGCGGCATCCCGGATCTGATCTCCAGCGATCAGCTCGGCGCGCTCGTTCCTCCCCATCAGCCCGAGGTCCTCGCGACCGCGCTGGTGACCGCGTTGCGTACCCCCTACGACCCCGACGCCGTCGCGCGGCTCGGCGCGCGAGGTGGATGGGACGCGAGCGCGGCGGCCCTCCATGCCGTGCTGGTGAGCGCAGCCAATGGTAGCGTTCGAGGTCGGGATGCAGCCGCGGCACGCTGACGATTGGTACGATGCCGAGGAGCCGACGCGACACGCGTTCGTCGCCGAGTTACAGCGAGTTCGCCGGCGGGTTCGGGTCCGGCCCGTTCGGGTCGTGCTGCTCGCTGCACTGATCACCGGTGCCATTGGCTACAAGGTCTCGACCCGCGAGAAGATGGTCGAGGCGGAGGTCGTGCTCGCGCTTACCGAGGGCGAGCTGTCGGTCGACCAAGACAGCCTGCCAGCCGACCAGCTCAAGGAGTACGTCACCGCCGTTCTAATCCCGGATCAGCGCCGGCTCGAGCTGATCGAGACCCACAACCTATTTCGGCTGCGCCATCGACTCGGGGATCAGTACGCGTTGACCGAGCTCGAGAGCCAGATCGAGATCGAGGTCTGGCGCAACTCGTTCGCCTATTACGACACGACGATACGCAACGTCGAAAAGTCGGCCCGCATCGGCATCACGTTCTTCGACACCGATCCCGACCGCGCGATCGCCGTCGCCCAAGGGCTCGCACAGATCGCGATCGAGACCCACATCGCTCGCAAGCAACGCATGGCCGAGCAGGTGTCCAACGAGGTGACGCGGCTGCGCAGCGGGTTCCAGCGCCAGGTCGAGTCGCTCGAAGACAACCTGGTTGCGAAACGATCCGACCTCGCGATCGCAAAGCTGCACTCGGACGCCAAGGCGTCCGCCACGCTTTCGGTGGACATCGCCGCGCTCGAGTACGAGCTCAAGCGCGCGCAGGAGCAGCTGTCCAAGCTGGTCGGCACCAGCGACGAGGTTGCCGACCAAGCGTCGATGGCCGGACTCGGCACGACCCTCGAGATCGTCGAACAACGCCGGCCCGGGCGCCCAGCGCACGCCCAGTTCGTGTTCATCATGGTGATGGTGGTCGTCGGGACGTTCGCCCTGATCGGCTCCGCCATGATCGTTGGGGCGTTCGATACCCGGGTGCACGACACCGATGACGTAGAACGGCTCGGTCTGCCAATCCTGGGGCATGTACCCGGATTCGCTGGCGACCATGTTGGGTCGATGGACAGGCGTGGCGCCGGTCGCCGTCGTGTACCATCGTTCTTGCGATGGCGCCTCCTCCGTTAACCCCTCGCGACAAGGCGCAACGCCTCGTCGACCTGTTCCGCAAGACCATGCGCAATTGGTGGTTGATCGCCGTGTTTGCGGTGATCGGGATCGCGTCGTCGTTAGCGTTCGTGATGCTGATCCCGCCCAAGTATCAGTCGTGGTCGACGATCGTTCACCAGAACGTGATCAAGACCCAGTTCTTGACGCCGAACATGGAGGCGAGCGCCCAGCGCAACATCGGAGACCGGTTTCGAGAGCTGCTGCTGGCCCGCACCCAGCTCGAAAAGATCATTGCCGATCCCAAGCTCAATCCGTTTCCGAACCAACCCGACAAGGAGATCGCGATCGACGAGCTGAGGCTCGCGATCAAGTTCGAGTCGAAAGGCGCGGACGTGTTTCGAATCAGCTACATCGACCACGATCCCGAGCGTGCTCGCGACGTGACCGATCGGCTGACCAAGCAGCTGCAAGATAAGGAAGAAGAGCTGCGAAAAAACAGCGCGACCCAGACCGTCGCGTTCGCCACCAAGCAGAAGCAAGCCGTCGAGAAGCTCCTGCGCGAGAGCAACGAAGAGCTGGCGCACTTCCTCGCCGAGCATCCCGAGTTCGCGCTCGACACGACCCAGGCCGGCGTCGACGCCGGGCAGATCCGCGGCGTACGTAATCAGCCGAAGGCGCCCGAGGGCGGTGAAAACGCCTATCTCGAGCGCCAGCGCCGCCGGTTGCTCGCTCGGCTCAATGCGCCGCAGGGAGCGCCCATCAGGATCGTGGCTCCGCCGTCGCCGGAGCGCCAGGCAGCGGAGGAGATCGCACGGGAAGCGCAGCGCGATGTCACCTCGGCGAACCGCGAGCTGGAAGAGATGCGCCGGAAGTACACCGAGAGCCACCCCGACGTGCAGAAAGCGAAGAAGGTGGTCGACGACGCCGTGCAGAAGCTTCGACGCGCACAAGCCGCGATTCCGGCTGAGGTCGAGACCGTCGTCGCACCTGCGACGGCCGAGGATCGCGCGAAGCTGCAGCGCGAGCTCAACCAGATCGAGGCGCAGATCGCCTCGAACAAACGAGGCAGCGCACAAACCGGAGCCGCGAATGCGATCGTCAAGCTCGAGACCGAGCACGTCGAGCTGCGGCGTCGTGTTCAGGAACAGCGCGAAGCGCTCGCGAAGTTGTCCGACGCTGCCTACCTGTCGCAGATCACCGCTGCACAGGAGACCGCGGAGCAGGGTCAGCAGATCTCGATCCAAGACCCGGCGTTCAAGCCGACCAAGCCAACCGGCCCCGGCAAGACGGTGTTCATGATCGCGGGATTCGGGCTGTTTCTCTTGCTCGGCACCGGGCTCGCGTTGTTGTTCGCGGTGATCGACGACCGGTTGTACCGGCGGACGGATCTCGAGGCGTTGGGAGTTGCCGTGTTGTCGGTCGTCCCACCGATTCGCGGTCGTAGGCCGAAGCGACGTACTATGGCCAAGGAAGCAGCGTGACCAAGCGAACCGGCCGATATGGAGAGGTCCCACCTGGCGCCACCCGCCAAGGTCAGCCGACGCCTGCGGAGCAACACCAGCATCACCAACAGCACGCGCCGACCCGCATCGACCGCGTTCATCCGCTTGCCACCGAAGCGGATCCGCCGATCTCCCGGCTGACCAATCCGATGGAGACGCTGCGGCCCGAGAATGCGGCGATCGTGTTCGGAGCGCAGGCCCCGGTCGCCGCGTTGGTCCCGCATCCAAAAGAGACGACCGCGATGGCCCCGGTCGCGCCAGCCCCCGAGATCGGACTCACCCAGCATGTGTTGCCCAGTGACAGCTACGATCCGCGACTGTCGCTGCTGATCGATCCCGACTCCGAAGCCTCCGCGGCGTTTCGGGTGCTCCGCCATCACTTGCTCGAAATTGGTCGGCCGCAGTGCGTGATCGTGTCGAGCCCGCTGCCCAAAGAGGGCAAGACGACCACGGCCGTGAACCTCGCGCTCGCGCTCGCGGAATGCGGCCGCGCCAAGGTGCTGCTCGCCGAGGCGCACGTGCGCCGGCCCCAGCTCGCGGACATCTTCGAGATGTCGCCACCGTGGTGCTTCGTCGAGCAGCTCGTCGCGCACCGCCATCAGCCGATGATGCCGTGGAGCGTCGTCGAGCTACCCAAGCAGTGGCTGCACGTCGCCGCGATCAATCCACGGATCGAGAAGACCCAGCTGCTCGACGGCCCGGCGTTCATGATCGCGATGGAGCGGCTGCGGCTCGCCGGGTATGACCACATCATCGTCGACGCACCACCGATCCTCGGCTCCGCCGACGTGAATCTGATGGCCGACGCCGCCGACGCGGTCGTGCTCACGGTGCGCGGCCGGACATCGACCAGCCGCGACCTGCGCAAGGCGATCGATCAGATTGGCGCGAACAAGGTCGCCGGTACCGTTCTGCTCGAGCCCTGAGCCGCACTTCTCGACGGCACGTCGAGGAGTCGGGGCTGACGTCAACGTCAACGTCAGCGATCGCCGAGCTGAACCGGACACTTGCGGCAAGCTTCGGCGAACCGCAAGCGCCGTCGAGAACGGTTGATGGCTCCATGTAGCTTGTAGCGATGGTGACGCGATTCGTTGTGCTCTTGCTGGCGATCGCTCGCTCGGGTCTCGCAGTCGCCGACAACTACGGCGACACGACGACCACGACGACTACGACGACCACAACAACGACGATGACGTGCGACGACTACGACGACGACGGCGAATGCGATGACTGCGCTGAGTACGACGACTGCGACGCCGGGACCGACACCAGCACCGATACCGACACCCGCATCGCCGGGAATGCACACGCCATCGAGCAGGCGCAACCGCGACGCCCGCTGTCGTTTGCGCAGCTCGGCGCGCTGTCCTACGCCACGCCGAGCGAGCTCCGGCAATGGGTCGCGATGGGCGGAGATCCTGACGTGGCTGCGCTGCTCCGCGATCCGCTGATCAGGAACATCTATGCGCAGTACAAGGGCAGAGAGCTGTGGGTCGACCTCGCCGCGAGTGCTAGCTCGGATCTCGAGGTTCCGGCAGCATTGACAGCATCCGGCGCGATCTCGTTACAACGCCCGATCTGCCAGCTGCTCGGTGCATCCATCGCGGGGCTGATCGGATCGAGCGAACGTGAGCGGCTCCACGCGTACTCCTTCACCGTGACCGGCTGTCTGCCGTTGCCGTTCAACACCATGGAGCTGTCGTACACCCGACGCGACAATGTTCGTGGATCGTTGCTCGCTGCGCCGCTCACCGCTCGCGACCGAATGACCAACGACGTCATCGAATCCCGAATCAGGCTGTTTCGATGGAACGACGCCTCCCACGTGGTCGATCTGTTTGCGCCGCACGTAACGCTCGACATGATGAGCTCGCTGACCGAGGGCCACACCGCGACCAGCATCGGGATGGACTTCGCGATCGTGCGATGGCAGCGCCGCGGCCGAGGCTTACGCGGTGCAGATCAGACGTTTCAGTTCCTACGCGTCGATGTCGACGACTTCCAAGACCAGCACGGGATCCGCCAATCAGGCGTGCTGGTGTTCTCTCCGCTGACGTTCGACGGGGTTCATCTGACCGATGCGATCACGGTCGGGGCAAACGCAGGTGTGCTCGGCCACCATGCCAACGACACGCCCGACCCGATGACGTCTGTGGATCGCCTGAGCTGGCACGGCGAGGCGTGGGTGAACACGGCGATCGGTCCGTTCGGAGCCGAGCTCCGTGCGATGCGGACGGTGGTTCCCGCGCCCGATGCGCAGCTGGTGCACGATGCGCGCGTGATGGCTGCTGTCACCGCGGAAACCGAGCGGGTCCGTGCGCGCGCCGAAGGATTCGCCGGGCGTTCGCGCGTGGTTCGCATCGGTGATGCTGGGGGCACGCGAGCGATCGCGGGGGGCGCGGCGAGCCTAGAATGGACGGTTCGATCGCCGATCGATGTGATCGGGCGCGTCGAGCTGGCGCGCTCGTTGGTCCCGGTTCGAGCGGCCGATCCGATCGACACGCAGCTGGCCGTGCAGGCGACGCTCGGAATCGCGGCCCGCTGGAGCAAGCTGCTACACCGCTCGCCGTAGCGCCTACCGCCGACACGACGCCAGCTCGAGCAGCTCGCGCCGCGCGAGCTCCCACGCGGCCTCGTCGGTCGGCCACGATGGCGCACCCGCCTTGGGCGCATCGCCGAGCGCGGTTGGAATTAACTTGGCTGCGAGTTGCGCGGTCTCGTTCGGCGAGCAGCGCGATGCGAGCTCGAGCAGCTGACGATCTTGCAAGCCGCGGCGGATTGCGGCGAGCCGCAGCGTGGACTGGCAGCCGTCCGCAGCGGGCAGCGCCAGCACACCGTCGAAGTTTCCGTGGTCGTCGCCGTCGTCGAAGCTCACCGGATCGCGGCGAGGATCGAGCGGCGGCGCTTCGATCCGCTGCTTCCGAGCGTTGTGGCGATCGTGCCAATACAGCGCGTCCCACACGTACCAAGTCGCGATGTTCCAGCGCCACGCGATCCAGCCCCAGGTGCGCGCGCCTGGCGTCGCGGCATCGAGCACCATCGAACCGGCGTACGGTGGCGCGCCGTTGTAGGTCCAACGCTCGTGGCGATCGCCGAGTCGGGCGCCGCGCAGCGAGATGTAGAGGTCGACGAGATCGCCGTATTCGGGTCTCACCTCATCGGTGACCGCGTAGCGAAACGTCGTCGGACCACCGCCGGCTGCGCGCACCGCCGCAGCGAGCGCGCGTACACGCTCGCGCGCCTCGGCATCCTGCGGTTCGTCGATCGGAATCGCGAACGGTACCTGCCCAGTTCCGCGTGTCGCTTCGATCCAGCCTTTGACCTCGGCGGCAGCCTCGGTGGGATCGGTACTGATGATCACCGGGATCGTCTTCGCGCCGGTGAGCAGCTGCCTCCGTGCGGGCCAATCGTCGAGGGTCAGGTCGGGAGACAACAGGATCCCATGGGCACGGAACAGATCGATGCACGATTGCTCGGCCCGGCTGATCGCTGGCCGGCCGTCCTTGGGCTCGGGCATCGCCGACTTCGACTTGGCTGCCCACGCCAGCTCACGCGGATCTTCATAGGCCCAGATCGAGCTGGTCAGCGGTGGCAGCGTGACATCGACGATCGTGAGGACCACGGGGAATCGCTGATCGCCGACCACGAGCTCGCCTGTACGGTCGCCCGGCGAAGCGGCGCTCCCGACCACCAGCTCGAAGTACGCAGGATTGGTCGCCGGTGAACCAGCCGGGGTCAGCGCATCGGGATAGCGGCCCTTGCCTTGGCTCCCGCCGTACATCTCGGTCGAGGGCCGCGAGACTGCAAACGACTCGACCGCGAATCCTCTGACCGTGACCGATGGATCGCGCAGGATGAGCGAAGAAGCGACCGACCTGGTATGGACCACCTGAATTCCAATGGTTTCGCCTCGGGCGGCGAGCAGCGTGACGCGTTTGCCGTCGAACCACGGCGTCACGGCGGGAGTGGTCGCCTCGAGCTTGAGCCGTGTCGACTCGCCGACCACGGCGATCTCGGCCGACCGCGGCGCTACCGCACGCCCACATCCAAGCGCACCTACAACGACAGCAGCCAGCACCAATCTCACGTCGAATGCGTAGCAGGGGCGCCCCAGCGGTTGCCAGCGCGAGCGATCGACAACTATCGTTCGGGTCCGTGGGTACGACGCCAACGCCGATCGTCGCGTTTGCCAAGGATTGGCATGAGGACCCTACCTCCAATCACCACGTGCTGCGCGAGCTGGCCAAGACCCGCCGCGTGTTGTGGCTGAACTCGCTGGCGACCCGTACGCCGAGCCTGTCGTCGGGTCGCGACCTGGGCAAGATCAAGCGCAAGCTCGCCGAGTTCACGCGTGGACCGCAGAACGTCGAGAACGATCTATGGGTCACCACCCCGCTCGTGCTGCCCCTGCCCCACAGTGCGGTCGCGCGCGCGATCAATCGCCAGGTGCTGCGCGCGACGATTCGGGCGCTGCGGCTTCGGCTCGGGATCGATGCGTTTCAGCTGTGGACGTTTCTGCCCAACACCGCGGACTACGTCGGCACACTCGGCGAACAACTCGCGGTCTACTACTGCGTCGACGAATGGTCGATGTTCAGCTACCTCGATCGCTCGCAGACCGTCGCTGCCGAGCGCGCGCTGCTCGAGCGCGTCGACGCGGTGTTCGCGATCAACCACGCGCTCGCCGACGCCAAGCGTGCGGTCAATCCTTCGACGTTCGTGTCGCCGCACGGTGTCGACCACGCGATGTTCGCGCGCGCCCTCGCCCCCGCGACCCACGTCCCCGCAGACCTCGCGGCGATCGCAGGCCCGCGGATCGGGTTCTACGGCACGCTACGCGATTGGGTCGACTTCGACCTGCTCGCCGCGGTGGCCCGCGCACGCCCGCGCTGGTCGTTCGTGCTGCTCGGTCAGGTGTTGACCGACGTTGCGGCGATCCGCGAGCTCCCCAACATTCATCTGCTCGGGCAGAAGCGCCACGACGAGCTTCCGGCGTACTGTAAGGGCTTCGATGTGGGAATCATTCCGTACCGGATCGATGACCGGATGACGTTCGTCAATCCACTCAAGCTGCGCGAGTATCTTTCGGCGGGCCTTCCGGTGGTGTCGACGCCGGTACCTGAGGTCGTACGCTTCGCCGAGACCTGCCGGGTCGCAGCGTCGCCCGAGCAGTTCATCGCGGCGATCGAGCAGGCGCTCGGGGAGACCACGCCCCAGGCGCGAGCCGCGCGCTCCGCCGCGATGGCCACCGAGACCTGGTCGTCACGAGTTCATCAAGTCACGAGCACGATCGACGAGATCGCACAGAAAGCAAAGCGATGACGAATGCACCTCTTCGCGCCGGCATGGTCGGCGCTGGTCAGATCTGCGAGTTCCACGTTGCCGCGGTCAAGAAGCTCGCGCCCGCCGTCGAGCTCGTCGGCGTGTGCGACCTCGACGCCGAACGAGCGCGCACCAATGCCGAGCGCTGGGGAACCACGGCGTATGCCGACCTCGATGCGTTGATCGCAGCAGGTGCCAACGTGATCCACGTGCTGACCCCTCCATCGGCGCACGCGAAGGTGGCGATCGCGGCGCTCGAACGCGGTTGTCACGTGCTGATCGAAAAACCGATCGCAGAGGACGCCGAGGAAGCGCGCAAGATCGGCGAGCTCGCCAAGAAAAAGGGGCTCACGGTCAGCGTCAACCACTCGCTGCTCTACGATCCGCAGGTCAAACGCGCGCTCGATGCGGTGCGCGCCGGTGCGCTCGGGCAAGTTGTCTCCGTCGACATTCTGCGTGGCTCGGAGTACCCGCCGTACGAAGGTGGGCCGCTACCACCGTGGTATCGCGACGCCGGGTATCCGTTTCGCGACATCGGTGTCCACTGTCTCTATCTAATTCAGGAGCTGCTCGGTTCGATCGAAGAAGTCGACGCCGACTGGCGGTCGCTCGGCGGCGATCCAAATCTCGCGTTCGATGAGTGGCGCGCGATCGTGCGCTGCAAGCGCGGGCTCGGTCAGTTCCAGCTGACCTGGAACACCCGTCCGATGCAGAGCCAGCTGATCATCCACGGCACCAAGGGTGTGCTTCGCGTCGATCTGTTCGCGATGTTTCACGGCAAGCGCGCGTCGACGCCGCTACCCAAGGCAGCCGAGCGGTTGGTCAACGCGTTCTCCGACTCGATCCAGCCGCTGATCGACGTTCCGATCGGCGTGTGGAAATTCGTGCGCAAGGAAGTGCAGGCCTATCAGGGCCTGCGCGATCTGGTCGCCGAGTTCTATCGCGGGCTCGCGACCGGCGACGCTCCACCGGTCACCGTCGACGATGCCGCGCAGGTCGTGAAGTGGGTCGAGCAAGTCGCGCGGGCCGCCGACAAAGACCACGAGGCACGGATCGCCAAGTTCAAGCTGTCGGAGCGGGTGCCCTTCCTGGTCACCGGTGCGTCGGGCTCACTCGGCAAAGCCACGGTGAAGCGCCTGCGCGCCGACGGCCATCGGGTGCGCGTGTTCCAGCGTCGAATCCCGGATCATCCCGAGGACGGCATCGAATATTGCTTCGGCAACCTCGGCGATCCGGTCGCCGTCGATCGGGCGGTCAACGGCGCCGAGATCGTGATCCACGCCGGAGCCGCGATGAAGGGTGGCTGGCCGGATCACAAAGGCGGCACCGTGGTCGGCACACAGAACGTGATCGACGCGTGCGCCAAACACAAGGTAAAGCAGCTCGTCCACATCTCGTCGATGTCGGTGATCGATTGGGCCGGCTCGTCGGACAACGGCCCGGTGAGCGAGGCCACCGCGCTCGAGCCACGACCCGACGAGCGTGGGGCGTACACCCGAGCCAAGCTCGAAGCCGAGCAGCTGGTCAGCGCCGCGGCGAACACCGGAGTACCCGCGGTGATCCTCCGCCCCGGCCAGATCTTCGGCGGTGGCATCCCATTGATCAATGGAGCGGTCGCACGCAACGCTGGTGGCCGCTGGCTGATCCTCGGCGACGGCAAGCTCGAGCTGCCGCTGGTCTACATCGACGACGTGGTCGATGCGATCATGGCGTCGATCGCGAAGAAGCTGTCACGTGGCGAGATCATCCAGATCATCGATCCCGCGCACCTGACCCAGGAGGACGTGTTGGGTCTAGCGGGTGGCTCCAAGCAGATCTTGCGCGTGCCGCGCGGAATCGTGTTCGCACTCGGGCGGCTGAGCGAGCTTCCGCTGGGCGCGATCGGCAAGCAGAGCCCGATCGGCGCATATCGGCTCAAGTCTGCGCTCGCGCGGCTGCATTACGAGAGTGACCGCGCATCGGCGCTGCTCGGCTGGGCGCCCCGCGTCGGCGTTCGCGAGGGAATCAAGCGCGTTTCGACCTGATCCGCGCGGCGTAGCAGTTGCACGTATAGGCGGCGTGAGCCGCTGGGTCCCGACCGTCATAGCGAACGTCGGGTTGGCGTTCGTGTACGTGGTGATCGCGAGATTTGGACTCTCGCTGGAATCGGTCGACGGATTCGCCACACTCGTGTGGGCGCCGACCGGAATCGCACTCGTTGCGGTGCTGGTGCTCGGCTACCGGGTCTGTCCGGGAATCGCGGCCGGCGCCGTGATCATCAACGTGTGGAACCATGCGTCGGTGCCGGTGGCTTGCGGAGTGGCCATCGGCAATACGCTCGAAGCGGCGTGTGGGGCGTACCTGCTGCAACGCCTCGACTTCGACCGCTCGATCGTGCGGCTTCGCGACGTGCTCGCCCTGGTCGTCGTCGCGCTCGGCACGCCCGTTATTAGCGCCACGATCGGTGCGGTGTGTTTGCACGCAACCGATGCGATTCCAACCGTATCGTATTCCGTCACCTGGAGGACCTGGTGGCTTGGCGACGCGATCGGCGATCTCGTCGTCGCGCCATTCTTGCTGGTGTGGATCGCCCGGCGCGGGGATGGTCTGACCTGGGGCCGTGCGACGGAGGTTGCCGCGCTCGCGGTCACCACCCTCGCGATCCTGGCGCTCGTGTTCGGCACATCGCGCGAAGGCATGCCGTTCCGTCAGCCGTACATGATGTTTCCGGTGATCCTATGGGCTGCGATCCGATTCGAGCAGCGCGGTGCGGTGACGATCTCGCTCGCCACCTGCGCGATGGCGATCTACGGGACCATCACCGATCGTGGACCGTTTGCCAGCGACACGCTGCATCAAGGTTTGATGCATGCGCAGGCGTTCATGGCGGTGTTGTCGATCACCGGGATCATGCTCGCTGCCGCAATCTCCGAACGACGCCGCGCACTGCAAGTTCGCGAGGACTTTCTGTCGATCGCCTCGCACGAGCTGCGAACCCCGCTGAGCGCGTTGGTGGTGCAGCTCGACCGGCTCGCGCTCAAGCCGACGATCGCGAAGGTGGATGCCGCGAAGCGTTCGACCCGGCGACTCAGCACGTTGATCGATGCGTTGCTCGACGTCACGCGCATCGCCTCGCATCAGATCGAGCTCCACCGCACGACGTGCGATCTGAGCGACATCGCGCGTGACGTGGTCGCCGCCGAATCGGAGAATGCGGCGCGCAACGCGGTAGACCTCCGGCTCCGCGTCGATGGTCCGGTCGTCGGCAGCTGGGACCGGGTCCGGATCGAACAGGTGCTCACGAACCTCGTCTCTAACGCGATCAAGTACGGGCCCGCGGCGCCGGTCGAGGTCGAAGTCGAAGGTGACGACGATACCGCAGTCGTGTCGGTGCGAGACCACGGCATCGGGATCCCTGCCGACGACCTCGAGCGAATCTTCGTCCGGTTCGAGCGCGCCGTACCGCTGCAGCAATACGGCGGGCTCGGGCTCGGGCTGTTCATCGCCAAGCAGATCGTCGAGGCCCACGGCGGCGAGATCCACGTGGCGACCCAACCCGGGCGAGGCTCGGTGTTTTCACTCGATCTTCCTCGCGACACGGCGTGAATTGACAGCTCCGCTCGTGCCTGCTGTACGATTAGATAATGCGCCAACTTGTGGTGGTGTTTGCTGCGCTGCTGACCGCGCGCGCGGGGCACGCGGACGTGACGATCCAGCTGTCGCCCCAAGGCGAGGCCTACGCGATGCAGCTCGGGATCGATCCCAACGAGCTCGCAATGCAGCTCGAAGGCAAGATCACCGACGTGTTCCAGCTCGCGAACGTCAACGGCATGTTGCGAGCGTTCACCGACGCGACCTCGTTCTCTGCGCGCGGCATCGGCGTCGACTACGCGTCGGATCCCAAGAGTGCGATGTTCGGCGTCGCCGCGAATGTCGCCGCCGCGGGTGACTTTCGCGACGAGGCTCGACCGACCGGCGGGCTCGCTGCGAGCATCGCGATCATGGCGGGGCTCAACCTAGCCGAGTGGAATCATCCACGATGGACGATCTACGCCAACGGGTTCTACCAAGGTGGCTCCACCGACCAGCTCGAGGGAAAGATCACCTGCCTCGGCGCACACGTTCAGTATCAGCTGGTGAAACCCACCGAGAGCGGTGGCGCCGGAACCATCGTGCGCTGGCTGGGTCTGTCGGCCAACACGGGCATCGAATTCACGCGATGGTCGCTCGGCGCGGGTGGTGATGGCGTGCTGTCCGACTTCGAGATCGCGGGCAATGGTGAGGAGCAGGCGATCACCTACGACGCCGATGGCCGGTTCGATCTCAAGTCGACTGCGACCACGATCCCGTTCGAGGTCACGACAGGCCTGAGGATCGCGCTGATCGCCGCGGTGTATGTGGGCGCCGGTGTCGATGTCACGGTCGGAAAAAGCACGCTGGCTGCCGGGTTGTCCGGCCCGCTCACCGCCGGAGACACCGAGATCGGAACCGCAACGATCGGTGAGTCGGGAAGCAACTCGGCGAGTCCCGCAAGTGCGCGAGGGCTCGCCGGCGTTCAGCTGAACATCTGGAAGCTCAAGCTGTTCGGTCAGGTGAACGCATCGATGATTCCGGCCGTTAGCCTCGGGTTCGGCGCGCGGCTGGTGTTCTAAGCGGTCGGTGCTCGATGCGCGCCCTCGCGATCTCGATCATCGCATCGCTCGCCGGGTGCGGTGACAATCGCGATGCCGCGCCGGGATACCGCCGTGACGCGTTGTGGTCCGAGTTCTTGAGCGACGACGAGGTTCGCGCACAGCTGCCATGGCTATCCGAACATTCCGTCGATCTGTATCTCGCGGTTCATTCGACCCGGATCGGCGACCCGGCGCTCGCGACGCTGATCCGCGATGCCGTGACCAGCAACGTCGGGATCCGCGCCTGGTTGCTATTGCCTGAAGCCGACGGTTACTGGCCCAACGAGCACAACGTCTCCGCGACACGGGACGCGGTGCTCGCATTCGCACAATGGCGAGCCGCCGAGGCGTTGCCGATCGATTGGATCGTGTTCGACCTCGAAATGCCGCTGGCACGAACTCGGGCGGTCACCGATGCGATCGAAGCCGACGGGCCGTTCGCCGGCATCGAGCTGATCAAACAGGGCCGCGACCCCGTCGCATTTGCAACCCACCGCGCCGAGCTCGCGGCGCTGATCGACGACGTTCACGCGCTCGGGCTACGCGCGGCGTCGGTGACCTATCCGATGGTGCTCGACGACGCTGGCGATGGCGATACCGACATCGAGGACGAGCTCGATGTACCAGTTACCGGCATCGCGTGGGACGAGGCGTCGTTCATGGTTTATCAGTCGTTGATCTACGACTTCTCGAACGCGTGGCACGATCAAGACGTGATCCACTCGTACGCAACGACCGCGCGCGAGCTCTGGGGCGACCGCGCCGCGCTCGCGCTCGGAATCGTCGGCAGCGCCGGGATCGAACCGGTCGCGATGCCGTACCCCGATGCTGCAACGCTGGCCGCCGATCGCGCCGCGGCGCGCGCTGCAGGTGTCGATCGCGTCAGCGTGTATTCGCTCGACGGCGTGGTTCAGATGCCGTCCGCCGAGCGAGCCGCCTGGCTCGACCCCGGCACCCCGCCGGGACCGCTCGGCGACGACATCGTGCGAGAGTTCATCCGCAGCGTGCTCGACTGAGCTGGGCGTTACTCGACTTCGATCGGTACTTCGTAGATCTCGTCCGAGGGATGGCCGGCGCGCTGATGGACCCGTTGAACGGCCTCTTTGCTGGGAGCCTCGGACAGACAAAACACCTTGCCGGTCTTGGGGTCCGCCCACGCATGCAGGAACTGGACGTTCTCGCTGCTCTGCAGCGCGACATCCCGGTCGTGCTCTTCGACGAGCTTGGCTTTGCTGATGCCCTTCATCCCGGTGTGAATATCGATGAACCTGGTCATGACTGTCCTCCGGGTCGCACTGCCGAGCACGATCTATGCCTCGTGCTCACGCGATCGCGGCGCCGGCGATCGCGCGTGCGACGCGCACACCATCGAGCGCCGCCGAGACAATCCCACCGGCGTAACCTGCGCCTTCCGCGCACGGATACAGGTCGATCAAGCTAGGTGATTGGAGGCGACCGGGATCGCGGACTACGCGTACTGGAGATGAGGTCCGCGACTCGACGCCGACCAACACCGCTTCATCGGTAAGGTATCCGCGCATCTGGCGATCGAATGCGACAAGCGCTTCTCGCAATCGAGTTGCGAGTGGCACGCCGATCGAATCGAGCACCTCGGCGAGATCACACGCGGTCAATCCGGGCTGATAGCTGGTCCCCGGGAGCGTGGAGCTCGCCTTGCGCCGGACGAAATCACCAGCACGCGTGGCTGGTGCGCGTAGCATTCCGCCCCCAGCGAGCGCGGTTGCTCGCTCGAGGCGACGCTGAAGCTCGACGCCTGCGAGCGGTCCCATCAAGCCTTGGCGGGCGAAGTCCGCCACCTCGATCGCGACGACCAAGCCCGAGTTCGCATACGGCGAATCACGCCGTGACAAGCTCATCCCGTTGACCACGACGCCGTCGGGCTCGGTAGCCGCGGGAACGATCCAACCGCCGGGGCACATGCAGAACGAGAACGCGCCGCGTTTGTCGTCGGGAGTGAACGCCAGCCGATACGCTGCCGCGGGAAGCCGGCCATGACCGGCGAATCGCCCGTATTGGATCCGATCGATCAGCGGCTGCGGGTGCTCGATCCGAACGCCCATCGCAAATGGCTTGGCCTCGAGCTCGACGCCGGCTCGCAGCAGCAGCTCGTGGACGTCGCGCGCCGAGTGACCGGTGGCCATCACGACCGCGCGGCCGACCAGCTCGCCACCATCGGCGGTCCGAACGCCGACCGCTCTGCCATCACGCGTGATCAGGTCGGTGACCCGGGTGCCGAATCTCACCTCGCTGCCGACTGCCTCGAGCCGTTCGCGCAGCGCGGTGATCACTTTCGGCAGCTTGTTGGAGCCGATGTGCGGACGTGCATCGACGAGGATCGCATCCGGAGCTCCGTGGATCGCGAGCACCTCGATCACGTCGCGAACATCGCCTCGCTTGTGCGATCGAGTGTAGAGCTTGCCATCCGAATAGGTGCCGGCGCCGCCCTCGCCGAAACAGTAGTTGCTGTCCGGATCGACGCGACCGTGTTGGGTCAGCCCCTTGAGATCGCGACGGCGTGCCTGTACCGGCTTGCCGCGGTCGACGATGATCGACTTGATCGCGTGGCGCGCGAGCTCGTAGGCACAGAACAATCCCGCCGGTCCGCCGCCGACGATGATCACCGGCGGGCCTGCGACCTCGCGCAGCGGGGGACCGCCGAGCGTGACCGCCGCGGGCGCCGCGCCGAGCACGTAATGAAACCGAATCCGTCCGCGCCGCGCGTCGATCGATCGCTTGCGCACCTCGAGCGCGGGCAGCGCGCCGACTGGGACCTCGAGCTGTGCGGCGAGTCGCTTGACCAGCGTCGCGTGATCGTCCGGCTCGTCGAGCCCGAGCTCGACGGTGTAGTCACGATCCGGATCGATGCGCATCGCGGTCAGCGTATCCCAGGTGTCGGCGAGTAGCGAATCACACGTCGATGGTCAGGATCCGAGCCAGCGGTCGAAATCCCAGCTGCTCGTAGAATGCGATCGCGTCACGATTGCGCTCGTAGACGCGGAGCTCGACCTGCACGGTATGCCGCGCGCGAAACCACGCCGCGGCGCCCTCGATCAGCATCCGGCCGACACCTCGGCGGCGATGTTGTTCCGCCACCGCCAGCGCGTCGATCACGCCGAGCGTCTCTGGCACGAACATCGGTCGCTCGCGGACGTCGCGCAGCACGAGCGAGATCACCCCCGCGAGCTCGCGGCCGTCATCCGCAACCAACATCGCCGCCGCCGGGCTCGCCAATACGCGCGCGAGCTCGTCGCGCGATCGGCTCGGCCGATCGGGCCGGCGAAACAACCCGGGCACGAGCTCGGCGTGAAGCTGATCGGCTTCGCCGAATAGCCTGCAGATCGCATCGTAGTCGGCCATCGTAGCGGCGCGGACCGTGATCATGCCGCGAACGATAACCGAAACGCCGAACGCCCGAGGCGCTGATGGCGCGCTCGGGCGTCGTGCGAGCTTTGGACGCTCAGTTGCCGCGGAGCGCCGCGTCGCTGCCGACCACGTACTCCTTGTCGTTGATCTCGTCGCGGACCAGGAAGTAGATCCAGCCGTCCGACCGGAAGTGCGGGTAGATCGCGTACTGGCCGGGGTGCATCGTGGTCACGCGGGTGCGCGCGCCGGTCAGCATGTTCACCAAGATGATGTTCGAGGCGCCCTTGCTGAGCAGGTCCTGGAACGCCGGGTCGGTCGCCGACGCATAGCCGAGATCCGCGTAGTCAGCCTCGCTCACGTAGTGGTGGGCAACGAAGTACTTCTCGTCGAACGAGATCGCCGGCTTCGCACCCTTGACGCAGTACCTAGCGATCTCGGTGGTCGAGATGTCGTAGGAGCTAGCGTTCGGGGTCGCGTTGAGCTTGCGCAGCACGTAGCCGACCTGCTCGTCCTCGTTGCCGATGCGGCTGATCACCAGCTTGCTCGACGGCGACAACACGCTGTCGCCTTCGTGCGGCGTATCGGACTCGACCGATGGCTTGCTGGTGTAGCGCGTGCCGTCGAAGATCATCGGAACGATGGTGATGTTCGCGCTCTCGCCGAACCCGGCCTCGGGGTCGTGATTCACGACACCACCCGGATCATCGCTCTCGAAGCCACTGTTGATCGCGAAGTAATCGCCACCATCCGTGGCCGCGCCGAGGTGCTGGTACAGGCCGACCGCGTTCACCGCGCTACACGCGCTCTCGCTGAAGTTGATCCGATCCGGGTTGCGGAGCAGAAGGCCCATCGTGCAGAACCCCGCGTCGATCGGCGTGCCTTGGAACAGCCAGCCGTGGTTGTCGGGGAAGAATCCGGGGTCGTAGGCAGCCTTGACGCTGATGTCCTTGTTGGTTTGCAAGTCGCTGATCACGCCACCATCGTCGTTGTTCGCACCGTTGGCGACGAACCGGCCGTCGGGCGAGCTCCGCATCCAGTACACGGTGCGGAACGACAGCTCGCGCAGCACGCGCAGCTTGCCGAAGTTGGTCCAACCCTGGCCGTATGGCTTGGTCTGCGCGTCTGGCTTCGACGTCAGACACTCGCGCGGGTCGACCGCGCTGCCGCAGCCGTACATCTGAAGGCCGCGCGCGCGGTTGATCGCTTCCCAGCCTTGAGTCTCCATCGTGTTCACGTGGTTCTGCACGGCGCTGGAGATCGAAGGCGTACACGAACGCGGGCCGGAGTCCGTCGGGATGTAGTCGCCGGCTTTCGGCAGACCGCGCGCGAACCACTCGGCGACGATGTCGAGCTCCCCTTGGCTGAACCGAGGATGGTTACCCTTGGGCATCTGGACGCGACGCTTGAAGTTGCCGTACTCGAGTGCCCACGTATCGGCGGTGTTGCCGTTCTCGCCCTCGGGGTACGCCGTCTTGAACAGATCTTGGAACCAACCGAGGTGCGCCGCGGCTGCGTAGATGCCCGTCTTGGTCGGGGTGAATGGCGAGCTGGGGTTCGAGGGCTCCATGCGGAAACAGTTGACGACGTCGAGCGGCGCCGGCGCGGTGGTGCCGGGGCTGGTGTAGGTGATGCGCAAGTTCACGACCGACGCTGCGTACCCCTTCACGCCGACCCAGAACTTCGCAGGGCCGGTGATGAGGAAATCGCTGTTGCGGTCGCACGTCTCCTCCGAGCCACCTGCGTACGGGCGGCAGTCGTAGACGTTCTCGGTGACCTCGGCGCCACGCTTGACGTAGAGATCGCCGTCTCCCGTGCCGGTCATGAACACCTCGAAGCGGCCAGCGGTCGCGACCTCGTACGGGCCGAACACCTTGAACTCGTTCTGCGCCACCTCGACGTTCTCGATCTTCTCCTCGCGGGGCTCGCCACCGCCGTCTTCGGCGAGACAGTTGCCCTTCGCGGCGGTCGTCGCCTCGAGCCAATTACGCAGCGTGGTCTGGTTCGGAGCGTGACATTCCGCGCACCGATCCGACATCGCGTCTTTGTTCATGCCGATGATCGTCGACGCTTGCTTGGCGAGCTCATCGTCCGGGAGATCGACCGGGTTACGCAGCAAGCCACCGCCACCATCGCCCAAGGTCTCGGGCACGTCTTCCCACTGGCAGCCAGCGGCCGACGGGTTGGCGGCGCAGTTCTGGATGAAGTTGAGTGCGGTCTGGAACTCCGAATTGGTGAAGTCCGAGTGCGCCGCAAACGCCGTGTCGGGCGGCATCCAGTAGCGATGCGACGCCTCGTTGTATGCGGCGGTGGTGATGTCGGTCCACGCGGTGTCGGTGCCTTCGAGGCGCTTGAGCCAGCTATCCGCCCACCGGCCGCTGCCGATGCGATGGCACTTCACGCACGCGTTGGCTTCCTCGGACACGATGTGCTGCGGCATCGTCCACGCCTGACCGCGACGGTTGACGATCGCGTACGGCGTATCGTTAGCGCCGAGCGGCAGATCCGCATCGACGCCCATCTTTGGAACGATCGGTCGACCGTTCGCGTCTTTGGCGCCGTCGATCCACGGCGTGTGAATGAATGGGTCCGCGTCGTGGCACGAGCCGCACTGAATGCCCGAGCCAATTCCGCCATGGACGCCGCTCCACAGATTCTGTGACTTCTCGACGTCGGCGGGGTGCGGAATATTGCCGCCATCCTTCTTCTGGTACAGCGCGTTCTGGAAGTAGCAGGTCTTACCGGTGAACGGGTTGTGCCCGATCATCGCGATGTCGTTGTATTGATCGGACGTATAGCCACCGATGCTCTTGCGGCACAGCAACACCCAGCGTGTGCCTTGATCGTTGGTCCGCGACGCGACGCGCGGGCCTGCCTCGCACAGCGAGTAGATGTATTGCGGGTTGTCGCATTTGGAGACGGTGCCCTCTTGCGGCGTTTCGATCGTACCGTCGGCGTTGGTGACGGTCAGCGGAATCGCGGTCGACTCGAGGCAGTTGTACGTGGAGTACGTGCCCTCGCCGGTCTTCTCGAAGAACGGAATCTCGCCGAGCTCGCCAACACAGCGCTGGCCGTACGCAACCGGGCTGTTGATCCGTTGCTCGCCGCTGTCCTGATCATCGGCCTTGCCGCCGAACCCTCGCTTGCGGCCGTCGTCCCATGCCGCGAACAGGTCACGCTCGATCTTGTAGACGACCTCGTCACCGTCCATCAGACAGACGTCGATGATCGAATCGGTGCCACCTTCGAGCGCTGCCAGCATCTCTGCGGTCGGCTCGCCCTGGCCCCACTCCGGGCCATAGAACGGCTGGGTGAGCTTTGGGTCGACCAGCGGTCCGTCGATCCGAGAGCCGGTCGCGTTGGGAATCGCCTCGACCTCGGTCTTGAGCTTGGCGCAGTCGAGCTGGCCGAAGCTGCCGCGCCGCGCACGGGCGTACAGCGTCTCGCCGCCATCGATGTCGCGATTCAGCTCTACGACCACGCGATTATTTGCGTGATTGTAGAGTGGGGTGACCGACAGCTCATCGCTGCAAGCTGCCAGGCCGTGAACAGCAAATAATAGAGTGGCTAGTTTAGTCGCCGCCGCAGTCCGCATAGGCCGGGTGCAAGTGCGAGTTCCGATCCAACGCCAGGCTCAGAAGGTCGCGCCGTTAGCGACAGTGGCAACTCGAGTGGCTGGCGCGGTTGACTGCCAGTATGTGGAAATCACACGCCATGTGGATCCGCCGCGGTCCACCCGCGGGGGCACGATCGCCAGGCCTCGCGGGACTCGCCGGTGACTTCGATTCCGCGCTGGTCTTCGATCACGATGTGTCCAACGCCGCGGTCACCCAGCACGCTGTCTGATCGCGCTTGACCAGCTTGGGCCTGCCTGGTTTCGTGCGCGGATGCAATCTACCTGTCCTGGCGAGCAGACGCTTGTCCAGTACGTCGAGGGAATGATCGAGCCGCCGGCGCGCGCCGAGGTGATCGATCACATGGCCTCGTGCCTCCCCTGCCGCGACACGATCGGCGGGTTGATGCACGTGGCAGCCCCACAACCAACCGGCGCGCTCGCGCGGTATCGAATGGATCGGGTCGTGGGCGCGGGAGGCATGGGCGTAGTCGTGGCTGCGCACGACACCGAGCTCGATCGTCCGGTAGCGATCAAGCTGGCCCACGCGGCGAGCCGCGACGAAGCATCGAGCGCTCGGTTGATCCGCGAGGCGCGCGCTCTGGCCCAGCTCACCCATCCGAACGTCATCACGATCTATGACGCCGGCATCGTTGGCGACGAGCTGTTCATCGTGATGGAGCTGGTCGAGGGTGGGACGCTGGGTGAATGGCTACGCCGCGAGCGCCGGGGATGGCGAGCCATCGTCGAGGTGTTTCTCGCCGCGGGGCGCGGGTTAGCTGCAGCGCACGAGCGCGACCTGATTCACCGCGACTTCAAGCCATCGAACGTTCTGCTCGGCGCAGACATGCGGCCGCGCGTCTCGGACTTCGGCTTGGTTCGAGTCGCCGGCCAGTCCGATGAACCGCGCGCTGCGATGCCGATCGTGGTGGATCGGAATGCGGTCGTCACCGCAACCGGGAGCGTCCTCGGTACGCCGGGCTACATGGCGCCCGAGCAGATCGCTGGTGGCGTGGTCGACGCCCGCTCTGACCAATATGCGTTCTGCCGGAGCCTCCACGGCGCCTTGTTCGACCAGCCGCGCGCGGACGCGTTCAGCGGCGGAGCACGCGGCCGCGTCCCCGCAACTGTCCGGCGCGCGCTCGAGCGCGGTATGCAAACCGATCCCGAACGGCGATTCGCCAATATAGGCGAGCTGCTCGGCGTGCTGGAGCGCTCGCTACGCCACACAAAGCGACTCCTGGCGGGCGCCGCGATGGTACTCGGTCTAACGGCGATCGGTTACGCCGCACTGACCGATCCGAGCGCGCCGTCGGTCGACGTCTGCAGCATCGACTCGAGCTCGATCTGGTCGACGACCGAACACGATGCGGTTCGCCAGCACCTGCTGTCGGAACCCAAGTCGAAGGAAGCGCCTCGCATTATCGATGCGCTGTCACGGTTCGATCGAACGATGTCGCGGTACGCGGCAAACTGGTCACAAACTGCGAGTGCAACATGCCGTGCGGCTCGAACCGCCGGCGAGGCACCGCAAGCCGACTCGCCGAGTCAACTGTGCCTCGATCGGCAGCGCAGCAAGGCGCGATCGCTCGTGACCGCATTGAACGCCAGTCCGAAGCTCGCAACCTTGCTCGGCGTGACGAGTGATGCGCTGGGACTCGAGCCCAGCGCTCAATGTGAAGCGCTCCCCGTCACACAACCCAAAGAATTTCGAGCGGACCCGGACTATCCGCAGGCAGCGGTCCTTCGCGACCAGCTCTATGCGGTGCGCATTGCCATGCTCGAGCAGCCCGCGAAGGGCGGCGTGGCGATCGCCGAACGCGTGGCCAACGCTGCTCACCAGCTGCGACTCGACAGGCTATACGCCGAAGCGCTTCAGGTCATCGCGCATTTGTATTCCGACGCGGGCGAAGGACCGACGGCGAATCGGGTGGTCCAGAATGCAATCGAGGCCGCGACGGCTGTCCACGACGACCTGATGGCAGCGGATGCCTACGCCCTCGCGGCGTACGTGCAGAGCTCGCTCGTTGGCGACCTGAAGGCCGCACGAGCATCCGCCAAACACGCCGAAGAGCTGTTGCAGCGAAGCCGGGCGCCCCAGGTCTACTGGGCTCGGTACTACGGCTATCTCGGTGTGGTCGAGCTGAGCTCGGGGGATTACGCCGCTGCCGAAGGATCGTTCCGCACGGCAGCCAAGGTGCGTGAGGCGATCAAAGGCGACAGCGATCGACTGATCTCTCAATACGAGCTGGGCGCGGTGGTCGCTCAGCGCGCCATGGGTCGGCTTTCCGATGCACGAAAGACCGCGGAACGCGCGCTCGGCCGACTCCGCACGACGCTTGGCAACTCCCACCCGGACGTCGCGGACGCGCTACAGACGCTCGGGGTGGTGGCCAGACTACAGCGCGACTTCGCGGCCGCTCATACCGCGCTTGCGGAATCCGTCGCAATCTACGAGGCGCTCGATCCGTCGAGCCCTGGCACCGGTGAGAGCCTCGCTGCCACGTGTGCCGTCATGATCGACGAGCGGAGGTTCGATGACGCCCAGCCGCTGTGCGATCGTGCGCTCGCGATCAAGCGCAAGCATCCCAAGACGCCTCACTTCGCGATCATCCTGAACTACATCGCGATCATCGCTTCCGAACAGAACCGCCCCGAGGCTGCCGAGGCTGCTTACCTCGAGGCGATCGCACTTGCGACCGAAACCTATGGACCGGACAGCGATGGCGTCGCGTCATCGCAGTACAACCTCGGAAATCTCCGGCTCGGGCGCGGGGACTTCAAAGGAGCGCGCACCGCGATCAACGAGTGCCTGAGGATCTATCGCCACATCTACGGCAACGAGCATCAAGACATCGCGACCGTGTACCACCTGCTCGGGATGGTCGCGGTTGGGGAGCACAATCCGAGACGCGCCGTTCGCGAGTTCGAACGTGCACTCGCGATGATGATCAAGATCGAACCGGTGGGATGGTGGCGTGCGCGGATCGAGTTCGACCTGGCACGGGCACTTCGGTCAGCGGGTCTCGAACCGCGGCGAGCGATCGCGCTCGCGCGGAACGCACGCGCCGGCTTCGAGGGTAACGATCCAGAGCTGGTTGCGAAGGTGGATGCCTGGCTGAAACGCCGAAGTTAGCGCTCGCAGGGGCAACGCATACCGCCGCGGTACACGAGGAAGCGATTCCTGGCGTCCACTAGAACCGAACAGCGTGCATGGCGCTCAGCCATCCGGGTCTCCGGGTTTTCGGGGCCGCAGCATGAACGCGTTCGCAAACCGACGCGCCGTTCGACTTCGCATTCGCGCGAGTGCGAGCTCGGTGAGCCGTTTCAGGATCGCGTGGCGATCCGTTTCGTATAGCTGCGCCAGATCTTTCACCTCGCTCGCCCACGGACTCGAGCCATCGAACTGCCACCCGCGATCGTCGGAGCGGACCACACCGGTCGCGCTCAAGGCTGAGAGGGCATCCCTGGTGACTTCCTCGGGGAGGGAAAACTGGGAGGCGATGGTCTCCATCGTATGCGTGATCGACGGATCGTCATAGAGCCGCAGCAGGAGCTCGAGCTTTTCGAACGAGTCGACGACCTCGGCGAGCAATTTCTCGACGGGATCGATGTTCGAACCAACGCGACCCGACATGACGAAGATACTTTGTACACAAAGTAATTGCCATGCAAGCCGCATCGCGGCGACAGGACCCGACGACGCAACCGCGGGTTCGCTAGTCAGTCGGTGCGCGACAGCTCCGCTGTCAACACCTCTAGAACGCGCGCGGTCTGCTCGATCGCAGACCGATCGACTCGGCCCAAGGTGCGCCGAACCGCGGCCTCGACTGTGCCCTGGCGCTCGCGATCGACGTTCCTGCCACGCGCCGTCAGCTGGAATCTTGCCCGACGGCGATCGGTCGAGTCGACGCGGCGAACGAGCAGACCTTGCTGCTCGAGCCTGCGGACGATCCCGGTCAAGGTCGACGGATGGATTCCGAGCGTGTGCGCCAGATCGCTGGCAGTCGGCCGCGATCGTTGACCAACGATCCGAATCACCAGGCGCTGCGGACCGGTGATTCCGATCGTTCGCGCCATTCGCTTCGAGCGCACTTCGAGCCCATGCGCGAGCTTCCATAATCGCTGCATGAACACCAGGGCCTCACCCGAGAGCGTCGCGCTGGGCCGTGTAGGAACTGCAGCGTCCGCAGGTTCTCTCCGGCTAGCACGCCGCCGTAGGGACTTCGGGTCGTGTGACATGGATCGGCGCATGATCACGAGCCTCGCTCTGCAGTACGAATGCGAAGGAATTCGCGAGCCACCACGGTCTCGTCGATCAACGCGATGAACTGGTGCTGAGAATCGACGATTGGTAACTGGCGAATACCCAGCGTCATCATCAACTCCCACGCTCGACTTGCGAGCTCATGAACCTCGAGGCATCGCGGCGGGCGCATGAAATCCGCGGCGCGGACCAACGATTCGAGCTCGCTGTCGGATGACAGCGTGGCCAGGTCCTCGAGCACGATCATGCCCACCACGCGGCGGTCGATCGCCAGCACCGGAAACACCTCCTGTCGCCCTGCCTTCGCAACAGCCTCCAGGACGTCGCGAACCGTGTCGCCAGGGCGGAAGCTGAGATGACCTTCGGAAAGCGAAGGGATCGAGGCGATCGTCAGTCCGTCGATCGGATCCACTGTTCGTCGCTTGAACGTCAGCGAGATTCCATCCTGCTCCAGGAGCGCCTCGTAGATCGGCGTGGGTCGCAGATGTCGCGCGAGACCGTAGGCCATCATGTTCGCGATCATCAGCGGCAGGGTTAGCCCGTAGCCTGCGGTCATTTCGATGATGATGAGCACCGAGGTGATCGGAGCTCGCACCGTCCCTGCGAATACGGCACCCATACCGACGAGCGCGAAGGATCCGATCTCTGCGTGTGGATGTCCGAAGATCGCGATATCGAGGGCTCCAAACGCTGCGCCTAACATGGCACCGATGAACAACGAGGGCGCGAAGATCCCACCCGCGCCACCACTCGCGTACGCGAACACCGTCGCTACCAACTTGCAAGCTCCCAGCACCAAGACCGCTTCGAGCCCGAGGTCCCCGGATAACCCCGCGAGCAGGGTCTCGTAGCCGCCTCCGGTGACGCCTCCGGTTTGAACGATAAGCATCGCTGCAACTGCGATCACGCCGGTGACCACACCGCCGATCGCCGGACGGAGCCAGAGCGGCAACTGCTGCGAGGCGTTGAATCGACGCCGCAAGGTCAGAAGCGACCCGGCGAACACCACCGAGACGATCGCTGCGGCCACGCCAAGCGCGGCGTACACGAGCAGCGATGACGCGTGGTCGAGGCCGTAGCCCTGAGGAATCGTGAACACGGGGCTCTCGCCGAGCATCGCGCGCTCGACGACGGCGGCAAGCGCCGCAGCGACGATCACGCCCGACAGCAACGTGTCATCGAGCCTTCCCACGATCTCCTCGATGGTAAACGTCACCGCGGCGATCGGCGCATTGAACGCGGCGGCGATTCCAGCCGCCGAGCCCACCGGGATCAGGAGCTTCAGGTGGTGTGGCGAGAGGCCCACCACGGATCCCATCAGCTTGGCGACGCCCGAGCAGATCTGGACCGTCGGTCCCTCCCGGCCGAGCGAGGAACCGCTACCGATCTGCACGATCCCGATCAGGAACTTTCCGACGGTGTCGCGCAGCTTGAGGCCCATCGCGTTGTGCGTGTACGCGACCTTCACCTGGGGCACGCCGCTGCCGCGTGCGCCGGGTATGTAGTACAGCGCGATCCCTGCGGCCAGCGCACCGAGCGCCGGCACGGCGACCACCCAGGGGATCCACAGGTCTTCGGGCTGTTCGAAGGCACGCTCGATCGTGAGCCGCTCGAACGTTCGGATCCCGACGTGAAACGCCACCGCCACCAGGCCGCACACGCCACCAATCAGCACGGTAAGCCCGAACAGCCGCTGCTTGTGAGTTGGGCTTAAGCTCGAGAGTCTCCAGCGAGGTCGTTCGGTTTCGAGCGAGGTGATGCGCCGCCAGATCGCACGCCGCATGCGGATCTCGTATCACGAACTGCTTTGAGCACAAACGATTTGCCGCGAACTTCCGCGCCAGGTCGCACCAGCCCCGTGTCGGAGCCGGCACGTCAGGTCAGGTTTTCTGGACGATCGCCCACCCTCGAGCACTGAACCACGCCGTAGCTTGCGCGATCGACTCCCGGGCAATCGCTGCCATCACTTGATCGCCGGCCCGCAGCTCGGCTCGATGGGTGAGTGGACCTGCGAGCGCATTGCGGACGTGGACGAGCGGAAGCACGTCATCGGATGGAAGCTCGGACAGCGCCGCTTCCTCGCGCTCGGGCGCCAGCTCCCAGCGCTGGATCACGATCTGGTCACGCCGCGCGCGATCGATCCACAGGAGCAGGTCCGTCTCTCGCGCGAACAACACATTCATGTCATGCCGCTCGACCATCTCAGGGGTGATCCCCGCGGCAAATCGCTCTAACGCGATGTGGAGCTCGGGGCCTCGGTGGTCCTCCGCGACGAGTCGCGCGAACGACAGGTTGACGTGCTCGTTCGGTGTGAACGCAAGCGCGTGAGCGACATCGTCGATGCCGGCCGCGGACAACACCTCCGACCGTAACCCGTCACCTTCGATCACCGCGAACCCTGCACGGCTGGCGGCCTCGCAACTCGCGTGATCTCGCTCGACGAACACGACCCGTTGCCCCAGGTCGACGAGGATACGGCCCATCAGCTGCGCGAGTGCGTTGCTTCCCAGCACCAGATATCCCGACCGCGCGGGGCGTTTCACGCCTAGAAGCCTCGCGACCGGGCCCGCCGTCAAACCTTGAATGGTGACCGTCGAAGCGATCACCCCAAACACCAACGCTCGCATCTCGACGCCTCCCTCGACGCCGACCCGGGAAAGCTCGAGCGCGAACAACGATGCGACTGCTGCCGCAACGATCCCTCGCGGCGCGATCCACGATAGGTACAACTTCTCGCGCAGCGTTAGCTCGGTGCCGCGCGTGCTCGCAAATACGGTCGCTGGCCGTACAACGAGCATCAGAGTAGCGATCAAGACTACGCCGCTCGTTCCCGTCGCCGTAACGTTCGAGATCCTGACGTCGGCTGCGAGCAGCACGAACAAGGTGGCCACGAACAGTGCGACCAACTCCTCGCTGAAATCGGCGACCTTGCGCTTGACGTGGCTGCGCGTGTTGCCGACCACAAGCCCGGCGACGATCGCCGAGGTGATTCCGCTCTCATGTACGATGGCATTGGCGACTTGAAAGATCGTGACGATCATGCCGAGCACGAGCACGTTCTCGAGTCCATGCGGAACGAGTCGACGAACGCGGAACATCGCAACCAGGACAAGTCCACCCAAGGCGCCCACGAGTGCACCAAGCCCGATCCTGAGGGCGATCGACAGGATCCCCGCTGCCGCTGCGGTGCGAGTAGGTGACAGGGCGATCTCGAGGGCGACAACGGCGACGGTGGCGCCTACAGCATCGATCAAGATGCCCTCGGCGATCAGGATCGACGTTACCCGGGGCGATGCCCGCAAGTTGCGTAGCAGAGGCGTCACGACGGTCGGGCCGGTGACGATCACGAGAGTCCCGAACAGACCTGCGAGCTCCCAAGTCCATGACATGATGACCTTGGCTGCAATCGTGCTCAGCACGGCGGTCGTCACGGCTCCCACCGTGATCAACCTCCGAATCGCCAGCGCATGCGTGCGAAGCGCTGGCAGCTGCAGCAAGAGGCCACCTTCGAACAGAATCACCGCCACCGCGAACCCGGTCAGCGCGGGTAGCCCATTGCCCATCGCGCTTGGCCTGATCACATTCGCGCCGTCCGGCCCGAGACCAACGCCGGCAAGCAACAGCAACACGATGCTCGGAACCCGCAGGTGGCGTCCAACACCTTGGACCAGCACTCCGACGAGCATCGCGAGTGCAAGGGTGAGCGGACCGCTATCTAGATGCATCTCTACTCGACTCGCCCAGTAGGCAAATCCTAACCCTTTGTGTACATCCCTCAGCACGCCCCACGAACGGCCGAACGCGCCGGGAATCGCGGCCGTTGGAGCTAGCGAGCTCCCCGAGCACCGGCCTCACGTCAATGCCGAGCGAGTCCCTAGGACCGGGTTCCGCCCACCTAAACGAGTTTTCTGCGCTAACGGTCCTGCGTCGTGGCGTCGACGGACATCGGCGCAATGCGGCCACGTTGCGCATCGATGTCATGCATCCATTCTGCGATTCTCGATGTGCAACGTTCGCGTTGGATGGGCGAACCATGCACCGTGGCGCTCGACGACCTCCATGAATTGCAGCAGTACGTCCTGGCGGATCACTTGAAATTCATTCCAGTCGACGGTCTCGAACCATGCCATGACCTCGATGTCCAGGGACGAGGACGCGAGCTCGCGGAATCGAACAACGATCGAATCAGGCCAGATCTTGGGGTGTTCGCGCAAGACACGCTCGAGGTCGGCGATGACAGCGCGCATCTGCGATGCGGTGGTCTTGTAAAGCAATGAGAGCACGCAAGCGAGCCGAATTCGATCGCGAGCCGTGAATGACTCGATCCGCTGGTTTGCGAGGTCGCCATTCGGAATCGTGATCAGCGTGCGGTCGAGCGTGCGTACACGTGTCGAGCGCAACCCGATCTCTTCTACCGTACCCACGAAGTCTTGGATCTTGACGAAGTCACCTTCGCGCATCGGCTGATCGACACCGATCGAGAGTGTGCCGAACAAATTCTCGACGGTCTTCTGCGCAGCGAGCGCGACGGCAAGGCCGCCGATCCCAAGGCCAGCGATCAAACTTGCCACGGAAACACCCAGCTGTGCGAGGACGATGATCACACCTAGCAGGACCACCGTGACCTTCGCGAATCGCGCGCCGATCACGAGTAGTGATCGTGACGCGGGGCGATCGACAGCCCACGCGCGCTGCTCGAGGATCGATCGAGCGATGTCGACGATTCCAAACGCGATCGATAGCGCACAAACGATCGTCGCGATCGTGATCGCACTGCTCACAAGGCCTGCGACATGATTCTCGATCTGAAGCCACGGGATCGCGATCCGGAACGCTTGTATCGCAAGCATTATCGACAGCGGCGTAGCGGTGACGCCGATTAGCTCATCGTCCCACGTGAATTGAGTGTGGTGTGCTGCCCGGTTCAGCAGCGTGCGGATAACGCGTACCACAATGCGTCCAAGCACCAACGCACCCAGCATGGCTACGGCGGTTAGCACCCATGGCGAACGTAGGACTTCAACAAATGCGTGTTGGGAGTTGTCCATGAAAGATCCGGAAAGAGCCGGTCAGGATGCCATCCGAGCCTTGACGAGCCGATTGATGAAGGCAGCGGCCCAGCGCTGCGGAGTCTTGCCCGCAAGCGTCGCGAGGAGCTGCGCATGCCTTCGTTTGCGCTCGACCGGTTCCATGGAGAGCGCGCGATCGATGTCGCGTGCGAGCCCGTCGGGATGAAACGGATTGGTGAGCAGAGCATCGCGAAGCTCGGCGGCGGCACCGGCGAACCGGGATAGCACGAGCACACCCGGGTCATTCACGTCCTGTGCGACGACAAACTCCTTCGCCACGAGGTTGAGCCCGTCACGCAGCGGCGTGACGAGCGCGACGTCGGCGAGGCGGTAGAGCTGTGCAAGCACACCGTGATCGTAGGATCGATATAGGTAACGCACGGGCACCCAATCCGCTTCGCCGAACCGTCCGTTGATTCGCCCGACCAGCGTCTCGACCTGTTGCCTTAGCTCGGCGTACTCCGGGACTTCTGCGCGAGATGGCACAGATACCTGTACGAACGTCACCCTGCCCCGCCACTCCGGGAACAACTCCAAAAACCGTTCGAACGCAAGCAGTCGCTCCGGAATGCCCTTGGCGTAGTCGAGCCGATCGACGCCGAGGATCAACCTTCGATCGCCTAGTGCCACGCGGAGTCCCACGATGTCGCGATCGACATCGCCCAACTCGAGCCGGAATGATAGTGGATCGACACCAATCGGATAAACTCCGATCTCGGGCGTGACAGCGTGTCCTCGCGCACGCATGCACGCACGAAAGTTTTCGGCCCATCGCTCGGTGTGAAACCCGATCAGATCGAAGTCGAGCATTGCTGTCAGGATCTCGTTCGCCCATGGAAGCGTCTCGAAGAGATCGTTTTGCGGAAACGGGATGTGGAGGAACAGGCCGACGGGGCCGCTAAACCCACGCCTCCGAAGGGCTTGCCCTGCGAGTAATAGATGGTAGTCGTGCATCCATACCGTGCCATCCGATGCGACGAGATCGAAGGCGTGCCGAGCAAACTCCGCATTCGCGGCGATATATGCGCGCCAGTCCTGATCGGAGTAGCGCACACGACCGGGGAGGCTGTGAAACAACGGCCAAAGCGCACGATTGCAGAATCCCGCGTAGTAGCGTTCGCGCCACTCGGCAAGGAATTCGAATGACGCGCGGACGGGGACGGCAGTGTCATCGATCGAAACTCTTGGTTCGCGGTCTGATTCTTCTCCGCTCCAACCGAGCCACATGCCGGCGTGACTCTGCAGCGCCGGTTCGAGCGCCGAAACCAGTCCGCCCACCGGTCGCTGACGTCCGATCGTGTTCGGCGGCGTACGGTTCGAGACCACGAGCAGGCGTGTACTGGTTGGCGCGGCGGGTCGCCGGGTCTCGAGCGATGGGAACGGAGATGCCGATTTGTTCGTGCGAATGTCCTGCAGCCACGCTAGGAACGCGTGAACGGTCGCCGGATTAGGAAGCCATCGCCGCGCACGTGTTCCGACGCAACCGACGCCGATCCAGAGCTCATCGCCGCGCAACGCCGCGAACATGTCGCCATCGGCGTGCTCGTCGCCGATCGCAATAATTCGTGCGCCCGGCACCTGCTCGCGTATCCATGCAACCGCGCGTGCGTTGTTCGACGAACGCCGGCGCACTTCCAGCATCTCGACACCGTCGAGGCGCTCGAAGGCAGGATGTGACTCGAGCCATTCGTCGCATGCAAACTCGCAGCTCGCAATGAGCTGTTCTTTGGCAGCGTGCGGTGCAAGCCGCCAGTGTATGCAGATCGAGTCTGACTTCATTTCGAGTCGTGCGCCGGGTACGTCGGTGAGAGACTCTAATAGCGCGACAAGCTCGGGCAACTCCTCAGCCGTCGGACATCCCACCCATACTCCGTTCTGTCCGCAGCGCCAGATCCCGTGCTCGACCATCCACCACACACCTTCGAGCGACGAGCGATATGGCTCGACGATCGCACGCGGGCGACTGGAGACCACGACCACGTGCACGCCTATCTGGTGCAGCGATCGCAACAACTCGATCGCGGCGAGATCCAGGATCGCGGCCTCCGGCGATGTCGCAGACGGAATCAGTGTTCCGTCGAGATCGAGTAGCAGAGCGAGCGGTTCGTGCCTCGCGATTGCAACGCACAAGCGGTCATCCACTACGCTAGGAGGTGGGGCCTTCATCTCATCCTCGTATCAAGCTGGCGGCCCGACCAACTCGTGTACCTGCGATCAGCTGATCGCACCCTTGATTGTAATCGTTTGTGTACAAACTATCTGGCATTCGAGTCCAGTGCAAGAGGTTGTCGCTGCTCAGGCCTCCTACAGCTCGTCGCCGTCGTGGTGACACGCGAACGAGATCTGTGACAGTTCCTATGCAGGCGACTCGGCTGTCGCAGGCCGGCACCAGGCTTTCACGACCTCGCATCGTGATCGTCAGAACGAGCAATGCGGGGCACCTCGTGGCGGATCTGACGGCCGAAGGATCGTTGCGTGCGGGCCGCTGCTCGGTTCTACAGCTGCATCGCTGCGTCGCTCGCGACCGCGTATTCCTTGCCGGTGTTGGTGTCGCGCACGAGGAAGTAGAACCAGCCGTCCGAGCGGAAGTGGGGGAATAGCGCGAGCTGGCCTGGTTTCATGTTGGTGACGCGCGTGCGCGCACCGGTCACCATGTTGACGACGTAGATGTTCGAGGCGCCCTTGGCACGAAGCTCGACGAACCCGGGATCGTTGGCCGACGAGAACCCGAGCTCGGCGTAGTCATTCGGCATCACGTAGTGATGAGTGACGAAGGACCTCTCGTCGAACGAGATCGAAGGCTTCGCGCCCTGGACGCAGTATCGACCGATCTCGGTGGTGGACAGCGTGTAGGAGTTGCCGTTCGGCGTCGCGTTGAGCCTGCGCAACACGTAACCGAGCTGTTGGCTCTCGTTGCCGAATCGGCTGATCACCAGCTTGGTCGAAGGCGACAGCACGGTGTCGCCTTCATGCGGCGTCTGGATCATCGCCGGCGGCTTGCCGACCCAGCGCGCACCATCGAACACCATCGGCGTCAGCGTGATGTGACCGCTCGGACCAAAGCCCGTGCGCGGATCGCTGTGGACGTTGTCGGCGTTGTCGCTGGTATAGCTGCTGTTGATCGCGAAGTAATCGCCGCCACCGAGCCCGGCACCGAGGTGCTGGTAGAGATTTACCGTCGACACCACGCCGCACTCAGGCTCGTCGAAGGTAATGTGGTCCGGGTTGGACGTCAGCAGGCCCATCGTGCAGAACGTGTGCTCGCTGCTCTGGAAGATCCAACCGCGATTATCGGGGAAGAACCCGGGATCGTACGATGCGTCGGCGGTGATGTCCTTGTCGGTCTGCAGATCGCTGATCACACCACCGGAACCGCTGGTCGAGCCGTTGGCGACGAACCGACCATCGGCGGAGCTGCGCATCCAATAGTAGGTCTTGAACGAGAGCTCGCGGAGCACGCGCAAGGTTCCGACGTTGGTCCAGCTCGATCCGTACGGCTTGCTCGATGCGTTGGGCAACGAGCTCAGGCACTGCCGCGGATCGGTGGCGCTGCCACAGCCGTACATCGCCATGCCGCGGCTCTTGTTCACCGCGCCCCAGCCCTGGCTCGCCATCGCGTTGGCGTGATCGAGCACCGCCGAACCGATCAGCGGTGAGCACGAGGTCGGCCCGGTATCCGGCGCGATGTACGTCCGGATCCGCGGCAGACCGCGCGCGAACCATTCGGCAACGATGTCGAGCTCGGCCTGCGAGAATCGCGGATGGTTGCCCTTGGGCATCGAGACTCGGTTCTTGAACCGGCCGTACTCGAGCGCCCACGTATCGGCCGTGTTGCCGTCCTCGTCCGTGGGATAGGCCGCCTTGAACACGTCTTGAAACCAACCGAGGTGAGCGGCCGACGCGTAGACTCCGAGCTTCTGTGGCACGAACGGCGAGTCCTCGCGATCGGGTTCGAGCCGCATGCAGTTCACGACATCCATCGGCGGGCGGCTCGTCGGATTCGGCGAGCTGTAGGTGATCCGGAGCTGCACGCTCGCGGCGCCATAGCCGGCAACACCCACCCAAAACTTGGCTGGGCCAGTCGCGTTGTACTGCGCGCGGCCACAGGTCTCGTTGGAATTTCCGTTGTAGGGACGGCAGTCGTAGACCGACGCGGACACCTCAGCACCCCGCTTCACGTAAAGATCCGCATCGCCGGTGCCGGTCATCGCGACCTCGAACACGCCGTTGCCGGCGACGTCGTACGGTCCGAACACCTTGAAGTCGCCCTGACCGACGGTGAGTGATTCGGTCACGTCCTGCGGAATGCCCGGTGCCTCCGCCGACAGACAGTTGGCGACGGCGGTATCGGTAAGCGCCTTCCACTCCTCGAGCGTGGTCTGGTTCGGCGCGTGGCACTCGGAGCAATTGCTGCCCGGCGCGTTCTTGTTCATGCCGAGCAACCGGGTCGCCTGGTTCGCGAGCTCGTCGTCAGGGAGGTCCACGGGGTTACGCAGCGTGCTGCCGCTGCCACCGCCGCCGATCGAATCAGGCAGCGGTTGCCAGTTGCAGCCCGCGTTCATCGGGTTCTCGGCGCAGTCCTGGATGAAATCGATCGCGCGCTGGAACTCCGACGCGGTGAACGCTTCGTGACTCGCGAACGAGGTGTCCGGTGGCATCCAGTACTTGTGCGCGGGCTGTTTGTACGCGTCGGTGACCAGCAGGTCCCACGAGAAGCTCGAGCCCTCGACGCGGTTGAGCCACGCGGTTGCCCACTTACCGTCGCCGATGCGGTGGCACTTGAGACATGCGTTCGCCTCTTGCGACACGAGGTGGTTCTGCATCCGCCAACCCTGGCCACGCGCGTTGACCAGCGAATACGGCGCGTCGTTGGCACCGAGCGGCATGTCCGGGTCGACGCCCATCTTCGGCACGATCGGCCGGCCGTTCTGGTCCTTGGCGCCATCGATCCACGGCGTGTGGATGAACGGGTCGCTATCGTGGCAGTTCGCGCATTGAATGCCGCCGCCACCCACGCCGCCCTGTACGCCGTACCAGAGGTTTTGCGACTTCTCGCGATCAGCGGGATGCGGAACGTGGCCGCCGTCCTTCTTCGCACCGACGGCGTTCTGGAAGAAGCAGGTCTTACCGGTGAACGGATTGTGACCGATCATCGCGATGTCATCGAACTGATCCGATGTGTAGCCGCCGATGCTCTGGCGGCATAGCAACACCCAACGGGTGCCTTGCTCGTTGATCCGGCTCGCGACGCGAGGACCGGCCTCGCACAGATCGTAGATGTACTCCGGGTTATCGCAGCGCTGGACCCTGCCCTCTTGTGGCGTCGAGACCGTGCCGTTGTTCGCGGTGATCGTTAGCGGGATCGCGGTCGACTCGAGGCAGTTGTAGGTCGTGTAGGTGCCCTCACCGGTCTTCTCGAAGAACGGAATCTCGCCGAGCTCGCCGACGCAGCGCTCGCCGTACGCCACCGGGCTATTGATCATCTGCTCGCCACCCGGCTCGTCGGCCTTGCCGCCGAACCCCTTCTTGCGGGCGTCGTCCCACGCCGCGAACAGATCGCGTTCGACCTTGTAAACCACCTCGCTGCCGTCCATCAGGCAGACATCGATGATCGAGTCGACGCCTAACGCGGCCTGCGCCAACATCTCCGGGGTCGGCATGCCGTTGGCCCACTCCGGGCCGTAGAACGATTTGGTCAGCGCGATGTCGACCAGTGGTCCATCGATTCGTGTGCCCGATGGGTTTTCGACTGGTGCGATCTCGGTCACCAGCTTGGCGCAATCGAGCTGTCCGAAACTTCCCCGACGTGCGCGGGTGTACAGGGTCTGTCCGTCGAGCTCCTGGGTCAGCTCGACCACGATTCGCCCGTTGGCGTGGTTGTACAGCGGCGTCAGCTCCAGCTCGTCGCTACAGCCGGCGGCGCCGAGCAGCGCGGTCGCTACAGTGGCTAGTCGAATCGCCGTCGTCCGCATATCCGACGCGGAGTTGCGAGCGGCGATCCAAGGATCGGGCCTGTGATCTCTGTAGTGTACGCGTCACTGGCAACTCGAGTCGCCGCGGACACTTCGCCTAACTCACAGTTCGCTCACTGCTGGCACCGCACTGCGTGCGCCAAGTCGCCGTTATCGAGCACGTTGTAAATGATGTTGAGGCGGTTTGACGCATCGATCATGAGCGTCGAGCTCCACACTCCATCGGCAAATGGATCGATCACGGTGGGCTGCCAGGTGCCGCCTGCGGGCTTGACCGCATATTTGAGATCACCGTCGGCGGTGGCCGTGTAGCTGATGTGGAGGGTGCCATTGGCGTCGCGAACGAACGAGCTATGCATGACGCCGTCGGCGAACGGATCTACCACGGTATGGGTCCACTGCCCGCCGGCAGGCTTATACGCGTACCTGAGGTCGCCCGCGATAGTCGCCGCGTAGCTGATGTGAAGATCGCCCGCAGGGTCGAGGATCAGCATCGAGTGACTCGCACCGTCCGCGAACGGATCGACCACCGCGTGACTCCACGTTCCGCCCGCCGGCTTGTACGCGTAGCGAACATCTCCATCGGTCACAGCGGTGTAGCTGATGTGAACCCCACCCGCGTCATCGAGCACGAGCGAGGAGTGCGCAACGCCCGCAGCAAATGGGTCCACCCAGCGATGAGTCCATTGTCCGCCGGCCGGCTTGTATGCATACCTGAGCTGACCATCGGTGGTCGCGGTGTAGCTGATGTGAAGCGCGCCATCGGGGCCGAGGAGCATCTGCGAATGGGTCACGCCGTTGGCGAATGGATCCACCCATTGGTGCGTCCATTGCCCGCCCGCTGGCTTGGACGCATAGTTGAGGTGGCCGTCGCCGGTGGCCGCGTAGCTGATATGAACGTTGCCCGCGTCGTCGACGATCAGCGTGGAGTGCTCGACGCCCGTCGCGAACGGATCGACCCACACATCGGTCCACGTTCCACCCGATGGCTTGAACGCATAGCGCAGCTGGCCGGAGGTCGTTGCGGTGTAACTGATATGCAGGTCTCCGTATTGATCGACCGCGATCACCGAGTGCGCCACGCCATCGGCAAATGGATCGACGGTCTCGTGAAACCAAGGATCGGCGTCGGATGGCTTGACCGCGTAGCGCAGGTCGCCCTCGGTCGGTGACGAGTAGCTCACGTGCAGTGCGCCATCAGGCGACATCGCGACGGCCGAGGATTCGATCCCATCGATGAACGGGTCGACGACATGGTGGCTCCATCCACAGGAGGTCGAATCCGCTTTGCCCGGATTATCCGTGGTTTCTGGAGTCACCGGAGGTTCGACGGGATCTGACGCGCAGGCGAGCAACGCACCACATAGCCAAGCGAGCGGAACACAACGGGCGTAGAGCATCGTGGGCACGCAGATACCTCGGGCCCGCCTCACCACGTCATCAAATCGGTTGACCGAAACTCACGGGCTGCCGCCGAACGAAAGCTTGGTAGCCCGGGAAACACCAGATGCCAGGCTCCGTGATCAGTTCAACTGCAGGGTCGCGATCGCATCGAGCAGCTCGCGGTCTTGGCCGCTGGCGAGATCTTCGACGGTTGGCGACGACGGATGACTGACCGGGATGCCCACGCCATGGAACGGACTGCCGTTGGCGTAACGGATCCGCATCCCGGTAAATGTCATCCCGAAGCCGCCGGGCAATAACACGCTGGTGACGTTGCCATTGCTGCCGGAGGTCTGGCGACCGACGATTTTGAGATCGGCGCGAGCCATCATCAACATCGTCGCGTATTCGGCGGCCGATTGCGTCCACGGACCGACGATCACCGCGACTGGCGGGGCGAACGCGGTGGAGATCTGCGGCTGGGTGAACTGGTACGGTGACATCTGAAACCACGACGCCCCCTTCCACGCCGGCGTGTCGAACCACGGCGAAACCATCGTCGTCGCGGCGATCGCGCTCGCGAGCTTGAAGAAGTCGACGCCCGGATAGCCACGGTTGTCGATCACCAGACCTTCACCTGTCCTCGCTTCATCGAGCTTCGCGAGCAAGGCGGCTTCGGTCGCTCCGCCGTACGCCTCGTTGACGTTCAGGTAGTAGACGTTGGCCGCACCGAGATCGGTCAGCCAACCCGATGGCCGCGTGGGACCGAGGGTTGGATAGTTGTAGCCGGCGGCCACCACCTGTTCGGTCCGCTGGGTTCCATTCGGTGCACGCAGCGTGAAGCTACGTTGTGGCGAATGAAAGATTCCGAGTCGCAACGCCTGGTGGAGCGCTCGATTGAGTGGCGTTGCAGCGGAGATCCATCGATTCTCGATCGCGAGGAGCTCCGCGACTGGCATGCCATCGACGGCAATCACGGTGTCGCCGGGGTGCAATGCGGCGAGCGATGACGTGGCAACCACTGGTTCGCCGTCGAGCATGTCGAACCGGACCGGGATCGCACCGGCAACATCCACCGAGGTTGCGTCGTATGCGAGATCGCTGACGTACACGTGTGCGTCATTGAGCGAAGCGGCGAACCGCTCGATGACCCGCCGAGCCTCGTAGCGCTTGGTGACCGGCTTGCGTGCGTCGACGAGCGCGTCGAAATACGCCGCATCGATGTTCGCCGGCCACGGGTCATAAACGTGAAAGAACCCGCGCGTCGTTCCATAGGCGACGACGAGTGCACCGACCAGATCAGCGGTCTCGAGCTGCGAGCTCGACTCCGAGTTGTAGAGATCGAGGACGCGCGACGGCAGCCGAGCCGCCGCACCGGTGATGTCATCGCTGGGAGCCACGATTGCCGCAGCGGTCTCGAGCGCTAGCTGGGGTTGGTCGGTGCGAATGTCAGCAGCGACATCATCAGGAATCGCCTCGCCTTCGTGATCGAGCGTCCCGGTCCGGATCACCAGTCCGCGCGCACCGATCGCTCGCCATTCCGCCTCGGCCACCCTCGCCATCACCGAATGGCCGACGAGGATCGCGCGCTTCGCACCGCGCAACTCGAGTGCAAGGCGCGCCGCGGCCGGCGGCATCGCTACGTCGGTGATCACCGCGATCGGTCGAGCGGTCGTGGGACTGCTCGGCCACGGGATCGGCTGGTTGGAGACCAATTGCGTCTGATAGATGTCCGAGGAGGCCGGGCGCCCGGACAGCTTGGCCAACCAGCTATCCGGGTGCCCCATGTATGCGGTCACCGTTGACGAGAACCCCATCACCGGCGCGTCGAGCGAGGCTCGCGTTGCGCGCTCCAGTGCGTCCTGGGTCTCGGCAACGTTCGGCAGGCCACGCAGATCGATCGCGATGGCTTCTGCCGCCTCGGGAATAGCCACCTCGCCGGTGCCGGGCTTGATCCACGCGACGCCACCGCGAAGCTCGACACTGGCCGGCCCGAGTGTCTGCTGCTTTGCAGGGAGCGAGCACACGTCGATCGCTGCGGCGGCGTAGCCATCGAGGTCGAGCTCCTCGCCGGCGACTGCCGCGATCAGCGGCGCATCGATCTGCTTGCGCTCGGCGACCCCGAAATATCGGTATGCGAAGTGTGCGTTGGCGAACGCGATCATCTCCTGCTCGGTGCCCGGCGTCCCGGGAACGATCCGCTCGCACCAGTCCGTCGGTTCGGGCGCGGGTTCGGACGGCAGATCCTGATCGGGTTCGGAACCGCAGCCGCAGGTAAGTGCGACTGCCAATAGGAGCTTCGAGGTTGCGGGCCGCATCGCCGCGAACCACACCACGCCGCGTGATCAGCCGATCGTGCTGGTCACTCACAAGGCGTCGCCTGGAGCTACGTCGGCGCATCGTTGCGACCGGCCGGGCGCAGCGAAATCGATTCAGCCGGTGAGAGCTATCCCGGCGCTACCGATGGACCACGTCGGCACCACCTCGCATCCGGCGCTAGCAGCCCATCTCGGTGAGCGCCTTGGTCAGCGCGTCCTCGAGCTTCTTGCACTTGTTCGAGATCTCGTCGGTCGTCGCCTTGGTGGCGAACGTCGGATCGATCTTCTCGAGCTCGGTCAACATGGTCGCGCGATCGGCCACTGGCGTCTTCTCGCAGCGGAACCATTTGTTGACCACGTCGATGTACGGCTGGCACCCGGGCACGGGGAGCGGATCGAGCGGCACATTCGGGTTGCCGCTCGCGGTTGCGATCAACCGGCGGCGCGCATATTCGCTGCGAGCATCGGCGGTACGTTGCTTGTGCGATTCGAGCGCCACCGGATCCTGGCAGTTCGTGAGCCCGGTCATGTCGAGGCTCTTGAGCGCAAGCAAGCAGGTCCGCATCGGTTCGTTCCACTTATCGGCCTCACACGCGACGGCGAGCGACGACTTCATCCGCTTGCGAAAGAACTCCAGGTGCGATGGCTCCTTGTCGTCTTGGATCGGCAACACGGTGATCAGTCCGGCGATGTGCGTTGCGACTCCCTCACACGCGCCGGCCGGTGGCACCGGATCGGCGGGGTTCAGGCTCGGCGCGCCTGCACCTGCTTCGGCCGCGGTGGGCTTTGCTGCCGAGCCCGCGCTACCGCTGCCGCCGGATGCCGCGGTGTCCGGCTTCTTGCATCCAACGGCGAGCACCAACGCGATCAACGTGACTCGAACGGGCGACATCCCCCGAGTAAACACGAAATCCGGCTGCTATCCGCGAAGCGCCGCCAAGATCAGCCCGTGAAATTGCTCGCCCTCGAGCCGGTAGATCCATCCGAGGTGGGTTCGGCAACGGGCGCACACCGCGATCTGCCAGTTCCACCCGGGGAACCAGGTGAAGGCTTGCTCGACGTCGCCGAGGTAAACGCAGCCAGGGGCGAGCGCGAAGCACCCGATCTCGAACACCACGCCCGCGGGATTGACGAAGGTGTGCTGGTGGGCCCCACTCTGCTCGATGCGATACGCGCGCTCGGTGATCCGATGATCGCACGTGGCGCAACGCAGGGGATCGTCGCTGCAGTCGGTAATGATGTTCGACGAAGCTGGCTGGTCCTTTGCCACTAGCCGCGCTCTCTGACGTGGGCTTCCACGTCTAACGAAGCGTCAAAGCTTCCCTGATCACCTACGGTCACGCGCACGTCAAGGAACACCGCCGCGGAGCCAAATCTCGCTACGGATCGTTAGCGTCCCAGTAATCGACCTCGGCCTGAATGATCGACGATAGGTCTTCGCCGGCGCCGCCTTTCACTGCCCATAGATAGTCGGTGAAAAAGTTGTTTCGCACGCGCGTGGTTCCGAAGTGCGGCTGGTCGGCGAGGATCGCCTCGGCGGTCAGCTCGGTGCCGCCATGTTGATGACAGCCGATGCAGTTGGTCGCCGCGTTGCCCTCCCCGAGCTCGAGATACGGATTCGAGCACCACGTCGGCGAACCGACGCCGCCATGCACGGCTTCGATCGCGTCACCGAGCGTTCCGCTCTCGCCACCGCGCCGATCCGGATCGGCCTCGGCGTATTGAGTGGTGACGCACATCTTGTAGTTGCGCCACGGACCTGGCATCTCTTCGACCGCTGCCGGCCGATCGGCACCGAAGTCGGTGTCGGGATTCGGCGACCACCACATCGTGATCCACATCCAGTGGTCGAGCTCTTTCGACATGATGTGGAGCGCGGGCAGCCTGAACCGCGCCTCGTTATTGAGCACGACCGTGTAGATCTCGGACTCGTCAGGGGCAGCCACACCGTCGGTGTTCCACGTCGCTTCGCCGTCGAGCCGCGCTTTCATACGGGGACCCGAGGTATCGAAGACCGGCAGCAGATCGTCGGGGAACTCGCGCCGCCAATCGGCCTTGACCACCACCGCATCGCGCGGCATCTCACCGTCGAGACACGTCGGATCCCGGACGTCGGCGGCAAGGTAGGAAACATCGACCTCGATCTCGCTCGGCTCGGCGCCGAACACCACGACGTAAACCGGACCGTCGCCAGCGACCGTACAGGTCTCGCTGCTGTCGCCGCCGTTCGATCGGCAATCGTAGCTATCCACCTCGGGCGGTGCGCCACGCCGAACATAGACGTCGGCATCACCATCACCGGTGGTGCTCACCACGACGTCGGCGTCGCCGGCCTGGAACGGCCCGAGCACCTTCCACTCACAACCCGCGAGCTCGAGGCTCTCGGTGTTGGTCACCGGTAGGCCCTCGCGCATCGGATCGTCGTCGAACGGATCGGGTGCGGGATCGATCCGACACGAATACTGCTTCTGGTAGCTCTCGAGCAGATGGCCGAGCGCGCCAGGGCTGTAGCCGACGCGCGAGATTCCACCGACGCCATTGGCTTCGATCTGTGAATCGATCACCGCGAGGTAATCGAGGTAGCGCTGTTCGGGCCACTCTGCGTCGAGCTCGTCGAGCGCGTTGGCGTTCCAAGCAAACCCGGCTTGGGCATCGATCGGCGACCTCGCCGCGCGACCCGTCGGGCCGAGATCGCGATACAGCTTCTTGAACATCCGATCGAAGTCATCACGGCCATACCAGGTATGCCACGCGGGAATCTCGGGCTGACCGCCGAAGTGCGAGGCGAGCTCGGGCTCCGCGAGTGGAATCGGCTGCAGCACCCGCTCCACCACTTGCCATGCTGCCTGCCGGCGGGCAGCGATCGAGGTTCGAAACTCTTCGTCGCGCGTCGCGAATCCAAGGTCCGCGGTGTACGGCGCCGCGACTCCGATGATCTTGCGGTCCTGGACCTGCACCGCGCTGGACGTCGCCGAAAGCTGACACACCGCGATCTTGTCGGGGGTGTTATCGCCGCACCCGAAGGTGGCGACGAGCAACCCGACGATCGCGGTGCGTCGGCTGAACATCGGCCGCTAGTTTAGCTGGAGAGCGGCATCGCTGGCCACCGCGAATTCCTTGCCCGTGTTCTCGTCACGGACCAGGAAGTAGAACCAGCCGTCCGACCGGAAGTGCGGGAACAGCGCGTACTGTCCAGCCTTCATGGTGGTCACCCGAGTACGGGCGCCGGTCAACAGGTTCACGATGATGATGTTCGATGAGCCCTTCTGGATCAGCTCCTGGAAGCCTGGGTCGTTCGCCGACGAATAGCCGAGATCGGCGTAGTCGTTCGGCGTGACGTAGTGGTGAGTCACGAAGAAGTCTTCGTCGAACGAGATCGACGGCTTCGCACCTTGCACGCAGTACCGAGCGATCTCGGTGGTCGAGATGTCGTACGAGTTTCCGTTCGGCGTGGTGTTGAGGCGGCGCAGCACGTAACCGAGCTGGCGATCCTCGTTACCAAACCGGCTGATCGCGAGCCGCGTCGATGGCGACAGCACGGTGTCACCCTCGTGCGGCGTCTGGATCGTGGCCGGCGGCATTCCGACGTAGCGGGTACCGTCGAACGCCATCGGCGTCAGGGTGATATGACCGCGGATGCCGAACCCGGCGTTCGGATCCTCGTTGACCGCGCCAGACGGGTTGTCGCTGGTGAATTCGCTGTTGACCGCGAAGTAGTCGCCGTTGTTCAAGCCGGCACCGAGGTGCTGGTAGAGGTTGACGGTCGACACCGAGCTACACGCCGACTCGCTGAAGTCGATGCGATCCGGGTTCGAGGTCAGCAGGCCCATCGTGCAGAACGCCGCGCCGATCTGCGTGCCCTGGAAGATCCAGCCACGGTTGTCCGGGAAGAACCCGGGGTCGTACGCGGCCTGCGCGCGGATGTCCTTGTCGGTCTGGAGGTCGCTCAGCACCGCGCCGTCGCCACCGGTGGCACCGTTGCCAACGAACCGGCCGTCGGGCGAGCTACGCATCCAGTAGTACGTATTGAACGACAGCTCGCGGAGCACGCGCAGGGTGCCGAACTTGGTCCAGCCCTGGCCGTAGCCCTTCGATTCGACGTTGGGCTCCGAGGTCAAGCACGACCGCGGATCGGACGAGCCGCCACAGCCGTACATTGCGAGACCAGCGCTGCGGTTGCGGGCGCCCCAGCCCTGGCTCGCCATCGTGCTGACGTGGCTCGAGACTTCCGAGCTGATCGACGGGCTGCACGAGGTCGGGCCGGTGTCCGGCGCGATGTACGTGTCGAGTCGCGGCAGACCGCGCGCGAACCACTCGGCGACGATGTCGAACTGCTCTTGCGAGAATCGCGGGTGGTTGCCCTTCGGCATCGCGACGCGGTTCTTGAACCGGCCGTATTCGATCGCCCAAGTGTCCGCCGTGTTGCCGTTCTCGCCTTCCGGGTATGCGGCCTTGAACGTGTCTTGGAACCAGCCGAGGTGCGCGCCAGCGGCGTAGATGCCGAGCTTCTGCGGGACGAACGGTGCATCGACGCGATCCGGCTCGAGGCGGAAGCAGTTGACGATGTCGCCCGCCGGGCGAGCAGAGCTGCCGGGTGCGCGGTACTTGGTGCGGATCTGGACATTCGCGGCACCGTAGCCTTGGACGCCGACCCAGAACTTCGCCGGACCCGCAGCATTGTACTGGTCGGGACCGCAGGTTTCGTTCGAGTCACCGCCGTACGGACGGCAGTCGTAGACGTCCTCGGTGGGCTCCTGGCCGCGCTTGACGTAGAGGTCAGCGTCGCCATTGCCAGTCATGAACACCTCGAAGAACGAGCCGCCGCCCACTTCGAACGGTCCGAGGACCTTGAAGTCGTTCGCGCCGACGCTGACGTCCTGCGTGGTGTCGAACTCTTGGCCGTCACCCGAGTCCGCCGTGAGGCAGTTGCCCTCGGCGATGTCGGTGAGGTGCTGCCAGTCGCGTAGCGTGGTCTCGTTGGCCGCGTGGCACTCCGAGCAGGTCGCGCTGCCGTGATCGTCCTTGTTCATGCCCATGAGCAACGTGGCCTGCAGCGCGAGCTCGTCGTCAGGCAGGGTGACCGGGTTGCGGAGCAGACCGCCACCACCGGAGTTGCCGATGGTCTCGGGAACCGGTTCCCACTTGCAACCGGGGGCCGACGGCGTCGCCGCGCACTTCTGGAGGAAATCGATCGCTGCCTGGAACTCGGAGTTTTGGAACTCGGAGTCGCTGCCGAACGACTTGTCGGGCGGCATCCAGAACTTGTGGAACGACTGGTTGTACTCGTCGGTGACGATACCGGTCCACGAGGTATCGGTGCCCTCGAGGCGCTGCAGCCACTCATCCGACCAGCGACCGTCGCCCATGCGATGGCACTTGAGGCAGGCGTTGGCTTCGGGCGACACGAGTTGCTTGGGCATCGACCAGCCCTGACCGCGACGGTTCACGATCGCATAGGGCGCGTCGTTGGCGCCGATCGGCATGTCGGGATCGACGCCCATCTTCGGAACGATCGGGCGACCTGCGTTGTCCTTGGCGCCATCGATCCACGGGGTGTGCACGAACGGGTCGGCGTCGTGGCACGAACCGCACTGGATGCCCGAGCCGAGACCGCCGTGCACGCCGCTCCACAGATTCGTCGACTTCTCGACGTCGGCGGGGTGCGGAACATTGCCGCCGTCCTTCTTCTGATACAGCGCGTTCTGGAAGAAGCAGGTCTTACCGGTGAACGGGTTGTGCCCGATCATCGCGATGTCGTTGAACTGGTCGGACGTGTAACCGCCGATGCTCTTGCGGCAGAGCAACACCCAGCGGGTTCCTTGATCGTTGATGCGCGACGCGACGCGCGGACCGGCCTCGCACAGATCGTAGATGTATTGCGGATTGTCACACGCTGGGACTGTGCCCTCTTGCGGAGCCTGCATGCTACCGCCGCTGGTCACGGTCACCGGGATCGCGGTCGACTCGAGGCAGTTGTACGTGGTGTACGAGCCTTCGCCGATCTTCTCGAAGAACGGAATCTCGCCGAGCTCGCCGACGCAGCGCTCGCCGTAGGCTTGCGCGCTGTTGATGCGCTGCTCGCCCGAACCGGGGTCGTCGGCCTTGCCGCCGAAGCCCTTCTTGCGGCCGTCATCCCACGCGGCGAACAGGTCGCGTTCGACCTTGCGGACCACTTCGCTTCCGTCCATCAGGCAGACGTCGATGATCGAGTCGGTGCCGAGCTCGAGCTGCGCGAGCATCTCGGGCGTCGGGTTGCCCTGGCCCCACTCCGGACCATAGAACGGCTTGGTCAACGCCGGGTCGACCGTCGGACCGTCGATTCGGCTTCCGCTCGCGCCTTCGACCGGCGAGATCTCGTTCACCAACTTGGCGCAGTCGAGCTGGCCGAAGTTGCCGCGCCGAGCGCGAACGTACAACGTCTCGCCATCGATCTCGCGATTCATCTCGATCACGATCCGACCGTTGGCGTGGTTGTACAGAGGAGTCAGCTCCAGCTCGTCACTACAACCGACCAAGCTGTGGAGCGAACAAGAGATGATGGCAAGTCGAATAGCCGCGTGCGTCCGCATGCGACGCAACAAGTGCGAGCTTCGATCCAATTCATGCAGTCATGATCTCAACGCTGTAGCGCAAGTGGCTACAAGAGTTGCTGGCGTGCATGCTTGCTAAGACGTTGCGTTTCCTAACGTCGTGCAAACTGAATGAGGCAGTCGTCAGCCCTGAACACGGACCGCGTGGCCAGTACCTCGCGACCCCAGCTGTGGCTCGTCCCACGCCAGTCGCAGCCCCCCGCCATCGCTTGTAGCTTCACTCGTGCAGGCATAACGGATCGCGCGCGCGCGGCATTCCCGCGATCTAAACCAGGGTAATTCGCGCACGCCGACTGCGATCTTAACCAGGTTAATTTTCGCGCGACGTCTCCGGCGCGACGGGGTGGTTAGCTTCGCGCCGACCGCGATCTTAACCAGGTTAATTTTCGCGAGCCCCACCCGCTCGCTGCGGACACGAAGCGGATCTTCTACCAGGCTACGTTCGCGCCCTCGGCCATAAGTAGCCGCGCTCCGCGTCCACGCACGGCGCACCAAAGCTGTGGCCGAAGCCACTGCTGCGACAGGCCCTGCCACGGAATCGAGTCAACCGGCGCGGGAGCCGCGATGGGCCCCGGCCGGTGCGCCTCGATCATTAATGATCCACGCCGACTAGTTGAGCTGAAGGATCGCGTCGCTCGCCATCGCGTATTCCTTGCCGGTGTTGTGGTCCCGAACGAGGAAGTAGATCCAGCCATCCGAGCGGAAGTGCGGGAAGATCGCGTATTGGCCGGCCTTCATGTTGGTCACCCGCGTCCGCGCCCCCGTGAGCAAGTTCACCACAATGATGTTCGCAGCACCCTTGGCGAGAATGGCTTGAAACGCTGGATCGCTTGCCGATGAGAAGCCAAGGTCGGCGTAGTCATTCGGCGTCACGTAGTGGTGGGTCACGAAGTACTTCTCATCGAACGAGATCGCCGGCTTCGCACCCTGCACGCAGTATCGAGCGACCTCGGTCGTCGTAATGTTGTAGGAGCTTCCGTTCGGAGTCGCGTTGAGCCTACGCAGCACGTAGCCGAGTTGGCGATCTTCGTTACCGAACCGACTGATCACGAGGCGGGTCGAGGGCGACAGCACGGTGTCGCCTTCGTGCGGGGTCAGCGTGGTTACCGGCGGCTTGCCGACATAGCGCGTGCCGTCGTACACCATCGGAATGATCGTGAGGTCACCTTCGGGGCCGAAGCCTGCTTCGGGATCCTGGACCGTTCGGCTGTCCGGGTTGTCGCTGCTGAACTTGCTGTTGACCGCGAAGTAGTCGCCGTTGTTCAAGCCGGCACCGAGGTGCTGATAGAGATCGACGGTCGATACCGAGCTACACGCCGACTCGCTGAAGTCGATGCGATCCGGGTTCGAGGTCAGCAGCCCCATCGTGCAGAACGCTGCGCCGATCTGCGTGCCCTGGAAGATCCAGCCACGGTTGTCCGGGAAGAAGCCGGGGTCATAGGCGGCCTGGGCGCGCATATCCTTGTTGGTCTGGAGGTCGCTGAGCACCGCGCCGTCACCGCTGGTGGAACCGTTGCCGATGAATCGGCCGTCCGCCGAGCTGCGCATCCAGTAGTACGTGTTGAATGACAACTCACGGAGCACGCGCAGGGTGCCGAACTTGGTCCAGCCCTGGCCGTAGCTCTTGGACTCGACATTCGCCAACGAGGTCAAGCACTGGCGAGGATCGGTCGAGCTGCCGCAACCGTACATCGCGAGGCCGGCGCTGCGGTTCTTGGCTGCCCAGCCCTGGGTGGACATCGCGCTCACGTGGCTCGAGACCTCCGAGCTGATCGACGGGGTGCAGGTCGTCGGGCCGGTGTCCGGCGCGATGTACGTGGTCAGGCGGGGCAGACCGCGAACGAACCACTCGGCGACGATGTCGAACTGTTCTTGCGAGAACCGAGGATGGTTGCCCTTCGGCATCGAAACTCGATTCTTGAACCGGCCGTACTCGATCGCCCAGGTATCAGCCGTGTTGCTGCCTTCGCCAGCCGGGTACGCGGCCTTGAACGTGTCCTGGAACCAGCCGAGGTGTGCAGCTGCCGAGTAGATGCCCAGCTTCTGCGGCACGAACGGCGCGTCATCGCGAGAAGGATCGAGCCGGAAGCAGTTCACGATGTCCTTGGCTGGACGCGTCCCCGAACCCGGTGCCTTGTAGCTGACGCGAACCTTGACGCTGGCGGCGCCGTAGCCCTGCACGCCAACCCAGAACTTCGCCGGGCCTGCCGCATTGTACTGGTCGCGGTCGCAGGTCTCGTTCGAGTCCGTACCGTACGGGCGGCAGTCGTACACGTTCTCGCTGGCTTCCTGGCCACGCTTGACGTAGAGGTCCGCGTCGCCGGTACCGGTCATGAACGCCTCGAAGAACGAGCCACCGGCCACGTCGAACGGTCCGAGCACCTTGAAGTCGCCTTGCCCGACGCTCAGATCTTCGGTCTTATCGATCATCTGGCCGTCGCCCGAGTCAACCTTGAGGCAGTCGGTCTCGGCGGAATCAGTCAAGTGCTGCCAGTCGCGCAGCGTGGTCTCGTTCGGCGCGTGGCAGTCCGAGCATGTGTTGCCCGCGGTGTTCTTGTTCATGCCGATCAGGGTCGTCGCCTGGTTCGCGAGCTCGTCGTCGGGTAGGTTGACCGGGTTGCGCAGGTTGCCACCGCCGCCGACGTTGCCCAGCGTCTCCGGAATCGCTTCGTAGATGCAACCCGCGGTGGTTGGCGCCTTCGAGCACTTCTGAATGAAGTCGAGCGCACGCTGGAACTCGGAGTTTTGGAACTGGTCGTCGGAGGCAAACGACGTATCCGGGGGCATCCAGAACTTGTGAACCGACTGGTTGTAAGTATCCGTCGTGAGGTCAGCCCAGGCTGTGCTGGTTCCCTCGAGACGGTCGAGCCAGAACCCATCGCGTGATGGACCATCCGTGCCCCACTCGCCGGATGATCCGCCCATACGATGGCACTTGAGGCACGCGTTCGCTTCCGCAGACACCAGCTGCTTCGGTGCCGTCCAGCCCTGACCCCGGCGGTTTACGAGGGCGTATGGTGCGTCGTTGGCACCGAGTGGCATGTCTGGGTCGACGCCCATCTTCGGAACGATCGGGCGGCCCGCGTTGTCCTTGGCGCCGTCGATCCACGGGGTGTGAACGAATGGGTCCGCGTCGTGGCAACGAATGCACTGGATCCCGCCGCCGAGCCCGCCGTGCACGCCGCTCCATAGATTCGTCGACTTCTCGACATCGGCCGGATGCGGAACGTGACCGCCGTCTTTCTTTTGATACAGCGCGTTTTGGAAGAAGCACGTCTTACCGGTGAACGGATTGTGACCGATCATCGCGATGTCGTTGTACTGGTCCGATGCATAGCCGCCGATGCTCTTGCGGCACAGCAGGACCCAGCGCGTGCCCTGCTCGTTCGTGCGCGAAGCGACACGGGGCCCCGCTTCGCACAGCGAGTAGATGTACTGCGGGTTGTCGCACTGCGGGACCGTGCCAGTCTGCGGCGTCTCCACCTGTCCCGTGCTCGAGGTCACGGTGACCGGGATGGCGGTCGACTCGAGGCAGTTGTACGTCGAGTACGTGCCTTCGCCCGTCTTCTCGAAGAACGGAATCTCGCCGAGCTCGCCGACGCAGCGCTCGCCGTAGGCTTGCGCGCTGTTGATGCGCTGCTCGCCCGAGCCCGGATCGTCCGCCTTGCCACCGAAGCCCTTCTTGCGACCGGCATCCCACGCGGCAAACAGGTCGCGCTCGACCTTATAGACGACTTCACTGCCGTCCATGAGACAGACGTCGATGATCGAGTCGGTGCCGAGCTCGAGTTGCGCAAGCATCTCTGGCGTCGGGTTGCTTGCCCATTCCGGACCGTAGAATGGCTTGGTCAGCGCCGGATCGACCGTCGGGCCATCGATCCGACTTCCGCTCGCGCCTTCGACCGGCGCGATCTCCGTCACCAACTTCGCGCAGTCGAGCTGACCGAAGTTGCCCCGACGCGCGCGGACGTACAGCGTCTCGCCGTCGATCTCGCGGTTCATCTCGATCACGATCCGACCGTTGGCGTGGTTGTAGAGCGGGGTGAGCTCCAGCTCATCGCTGCACGCAGACAGCCCGTGAAGCGAGCACGACAGGACGGCAACTCTGATAGCCATGGATCCGCGCATGCGCTGCATGCATTGCGAGCACCGATCCAATTTCTGCAGACGTGATCTCGAAACCTAGGGCCAAGGTGTGATCTGTACCTGGCGCGTCGGCTTGCTCGGAATTTTGCGACTGCTCACGTTTTGTCGTCGACCGAAGGCCCAAGGCTCGGTCGCGATCGTTGTCCCAATGCCGGACGTCTCACGTTCAACGACGGCAGCTGCGCAACTAGTGCTCCGACCGCATGATTTCGCTGCACCGGGCGCGCGATCCATCGCCGATCGCACGCAGGCGCTAAAAAAATCACGCGGTCGAAGTACTAGCGATCGTTGTCACGATTGTCGAACGCGTTGCGCTCCGCACACGCCACCACCGCTCGAACATCGCCGCGACCCGTGGACGGTGAGTGAGCGGCACCCGGGTCGGCGAAATTAACCTGGTTAAGATCGATGCCATGGGCACGGAGTGTTTGCCGCCTCCGTCAAGCCCTACTGCTGGGCGCGGCACCATCAACCGTGTTGGGAGCTCACGCAGACGTTTCAGCTTTTCGCCAGCCCTCCTTCTCAACTGCGCGTGGGAGTACGGCAGAATCGAGATCCGTCATGGTTGCCCGCACGCCGATTCCGGAGTCGCAGATGGGCCCCGCCGAGCGCTTGCTCGACGTGGTGCTCGGCTCGTCTGTCCACCTCTGGCGCAACCGTCCACGCCTCAACGTCGACGGTGTGTGGAAGCCGGCACAGCGCGCCGATAAGCCGGAGCGCGGTGCTGCAGTCAAGCCGGGTCTGTTCGTCCCTCCGGCGATCGCGCTGTACTCGCGGCTGCTGGAGATCCACAAGCTCAACGCCGATCTGATGGCACGGCTCGCGAGCTACGCGCTGATCGAGACCGGCTGGCGTGACCCCGAGGTAGCCTGCGCGGCGCTGATGCTGGTGCAGACTCGCCCCGGTGCACCGGTGCACGACGACGATGGATCCGTCGCGTTCTATGATGACGACTACCGCCGGATCGGCGAGGCGATGGTTCCGACGCCGGGGTTGGTGGAGTAGGTGAAGGCAATGAAGCTGCTCGAGGTCGTCTAATGCCGCCCGGCATCGACTACAAGTCGTTTCTCACACCTGCCGAGCCCGTCGTGCTTCCGTATTTTGGAGGTACGCGGGTCGATGCGGTGGATCGACGGTTTCGCGTCGAGCACGAAGGCGAGCTCGCCCCGGGCTGGTGGCGGTTCCAGATCAAGGGTCGTCGCGCGGTTGCTCTCGAACCCGCGGCGCCGATCGATGTAGGCTCGCTGCCAGCCATGCGCGGGCATTGGTGCGCTGGATGGGTCGTCACCAATGGCCGCGACCTGATCCGCATCGCACTTCCTCCCGATGACGAACCTGCCGTGCTGTCCCGGGTGGTTGCGCGCCGTTGGTACTCCGGCGATTGGTTGTTCGATGCCGTCGAATTCGAAGATGAGGCCGAGCTGGCCGCGCGCCAGTCGTTCGAAGACCGCAAACCGCTCGGTGCGATTCGAGGCGTGACGCCTTCGTTGCGCACGGCGTTTGGCTATGCGCTTGGAATGACTACTGCGCAGGAACTCGAGATCGAGATGACACTTCGGGAGCTCGCGCCCATCGTCGTCGAGATCGCCGAATGCGGACGCGACGTGGTTCGAACGTTGTTCGACGATCTTGTCGAACAGCGACGACGCGCGATCGAAGCCGTGCGGTTGCGGGTCGATGAGGTCGCACGGCAAGGTAGGATCGACTTCGCGATCAGCACGGCAGCGATTCGCGAGCGATCGCGGGACCCGCGCCGCCGCGCCGACGAAGCCCTCGATGCGGCAGGTGCGCGCATGTTGAGCTGTCGAGCGTTGGCACGAGGTGGCCAACTCGACGTCACCTACATGGTCGATGGTGTGCGGATCTTGTCGATCGTCGATGCGAGGTCGCTGCAAGTGATCGACCCAGGGATCTGCCTGGCGGATGCCTACCGAGTGTTGACGCTCGATGCAATGCCGTCGGTGGTGCGCGAAGCGATCGAGCAGCAACACCTGAACATCACGAGGCGTGAGTGATGCGCGAAGTCTGCTTGCCGGTTAGACCAACCGGCGAGGTGTTGTGGGCTGTCGCATCGACCAGCCCGGCCGCACTAGCGGACCGACGACAGAGGACACGCCGGGGCAACCGACCTGCGAGGGCGGTGAGCACTTGCCCATGATCGGCCTCGTCGGAGCGACGCTCGCGCGCACCATCCAGGACTTCGTGACGTCGGGCGAGCGGCGCGACTACTTGATCAGCCTATCCGGCGTTGTGCGAACCGCATGATGGCCTACGTAGGGTCTCGCCGATGATCGCGCCTGCGAAGTCGGCGCTGGTGGGCGAGTTGATCGCGATTCTCCGCGAGGCGCTCGTGACTGCGCAGCAATCACACGCAGCAGCGATCGATGGTGCCACGAACGAGGAATCTCGTGCCGAGAACGAGAAGGATACGCGAGGACTCGAGCAATCGTATCTGGCGCGCGGGCAAGCGAAGCGTGTCGTCGAGCTGGAGGTGATGGTCGCCGAGCTCGAATCTTGGGTCGTGCGCTCATTTCGCCGAGGCGATCGGATCGCGATCAGCGCGGTGATCACGATCGAAGAGGATGGCGAGCTTCAACGACTGTTCCTCGCGCCACATGGCGGCGGCACCGTGTTGGCGGGCCCCACGCACGTGGTCAGCCCATCGTCACCGCTGGGTCACGCTCTGCTGGGCAAGCGGATCGACGACGAGGTCGAGATCGAGCTTCCCGGCCGCTCGAGAGCGTTCGTGATCACCGCGATCGAGTAACAGCGCTGATCAGTTCTGCTGCAGCGCTGCGCGAGTGATCAGCGATCGGCGATCGCAGAGTCCGGATCCGCGGCGCCGCACAATGGCGCGATCGCGCTGACGCGTTCGGCTTCGTACGGGCACGTACGTGTTGCCAACCCTTTCCGTTACCTGAGCTCAAACATCTGCGCGCGCGACCGTAGAAGGACGCCGGGTCACTTCCCCTACACAAAGGACACTGCATGCGCCATTCGTCTCGTTGTTCTCGTTCCCTGACTCATCGAATCGGATCGCTGATCCTCGCAACCGCCACGGCGAGTATCGGCGTCGCTGGCTGCTCCGCCGACGATCCAGGTCTCGGTGTTGCCACCGAAGACATCATCGGTGGGGTGCCAGCTCGCAGCGCCAAGCTGAACGCGATCGGTACGATCGGCCAGGCAAACTGGGATGGCACGTTCTATCCGATCTGCACTGGAACGTTGATCTCACCGACCGTGGTCCTGACCGCCGAGCATTGCGTGAACTTCGTCAGCGATCCTGCGCTCGAGCTCGCGTTCCTGATCGGACCGGATGCCGCGTTTCCGATCCGGGTCGTGCCGGTCGCCGGTGTTGCCTGGGAATCGTCGCAGAGTGGTGGCATCGGTGGCCTGGGACTTGACCTCGCGGTCATGCACCTTGCCCAGCCGGTCGATGACGTGACTCCGTTGCAGTACGCGGCGGTTACACCTGACCTGGTTGATCGGCGGTTCACTGGAGTCGGCTATGGCATCCAGAACGCGTATCAAGCCTCCGGCACGCGACGCGCTGGATCGATGACGCTGCAGGCAACCGGCGGCCGGCTGTATGAAGCGATCTATGGCGATTTCCAGAGCTTTCTGGAAGACGCTGGCCGGTATGGCTGGGACCCGAATGACCCATATACCGAGCAAGTTTTCCAGCAAGCATGGGATGAGTCGCTGCTGCTCGACGGGCTGGAGGGCTGGTTCGGGAACGGCCCGCACGACGCTCAGACATGCTTTGGTGATTCGGGCGGGCCGATCACGCTCGCAGCCAATGGCAAGCCGGTCGTGTACGGCGTTGCGTCCTGGGTTGCCTGGTATGACAGCAACTACCTCTGTGACCTCGGTGCCGCATACGCCACGCTTGGTCCCGTCGGGATCGATTTCATTGATGCGCAGATCGCGTGTCCGATGGTTCCCGCCGAGGGCGCGTGTGACGGCAACACCGTCGTACGTTGCGTTCCGCCGGAGGAAGGTGGCTACTACGAGAGCCGCACCGACTGCGGCGAGCTCGGCCAGACATGTGGAATTGACGAAGCTGGTCAGCTCGGTTGCATCGACGACCCATGCGCCGGCATCCCTGCCGAGGGCTTCTGCGATGGAACCGTCGCAACCCGCTGCAGCTATCCAGAGGAGGGCCCGCGCCGTGTGGTCTCGACGGATTGCGCGGAGCTAGGCGGAACCTGCGGCTTTGAAAACGGCGAAGTCGCGTGCGTGGATGAGACCGGCGCCGGCTCGTGCGATCACGACGTCTGCGAGCAGGGCACTCCACTCGACACCAGCTGCAGCGAGTGCACCGCCCAGGTCTGCTCGGTCGATCCATACTGCTGCGAAACCTCGTGGGACGGCATTTGCGTGAACGAGGCCGCGTCAATGTGCGGCGCCAGCTGCCCCGGCGCGCCCGCAAGCACAATTGGCGTCTCCGCCAGCATGCGGTCCGGCGCCCCCACGACCGCAGGCCCGTCATGCGGCGCGCCACTGCCGCGACACAGCCGCTAGCCCGCACGGTCACCGACGCGGGGCGCCAGCCACACCAGCATCTCAACCAGGCTCGTTGCGGCGAGATCGCTGCGGCGAGATCGCTAACCACGCGGTAATCACGAAGCGATCGTTACCAGGCTAGTTCGGTTGCGATCGCAGCTGCGATGCTCGCGATTCGTTACCAGCCTATCAGCGGCGACTCGCAGCCGCTCCGTCCGGGTTGTCCGAAGTTCGGATGTACTTCCCGGACATCGGACGCGCCGGCTCGAACAGACCGTTGGATTTCGAGCACGTAGCGTCGCGACCTGCCGGCCCGCGAGTTGCGAAGGGGGCACCTATGCCCTCCCCTCGCCAAGTGCTTCGTGGCCAGTTCTATCTGATCAGTCGCAGCTGCGTAGACCAGAAGTTCTTACTGCGGCCCGACAAGGTAACAAACAACGCGTTCACCTACTGTCTCGCGCTCGCTGCTGGTCGCACCGGCATCGTCGTCATCGGTACGATCGTCGAGTCAAACCATCATCACACTCTGATCTACGATCCAAATGGACGCATGCCCGAGTTCATCACGTACCTCCACGGACTGGTGTCTCGCTGCATGAATGTCGTGCGCGGGCGAGAAGGAAGCTTCTGGGAACCCAAACGGGCCTCGGTGGTTACCCTCCTAACCCGGTCGGCCGTTATGGAAAAGCTCGTCTACCTGGTGACGAACCCCGTCAAGGATGGGCTGGTCGAACGGGTGCATCAGTGGCCCGGAGTAAACGGATACAGCAATCTGATCAAGCGTCGCCCAATGCGCGCGACGCGCCCGCCGTGCTTCTTTCGCGATGCGGGTCCAATGCCAGCATCCGTAACGCTCGATCTCGTCATTCCGCCAGAGCTGGGACCAGAGCAGGAAATCCTCGACGAGCTCCAGACGTTGGTCAAAGCAGCCGAACAAGAAGCGGTCGCCCTGCGCCGAAAGAACAAACGACCTCGTGCCCTCGGTCGACGTAAGATCCTGAGCCAATCGTGGAACGACGCGCCGGCGAAACGGCGAACGCGTGTGCGAAGGAAGATCAACCCACGCTTCGCATCGAAAGATCCCGTCGTCCGACTCGAAGCGATTTTGAGCTACCGAGCATTTCTCAACGCGTACCGCGCTGCGAGGGCATTGCTCTTGGAGAACAAGCCCGCGGTCTTCCCACAAGGAACATATTGGCTGGTCCGGTTCGCCGGCGTCTCCGTCGGTCCACCACCCGAGCTCGCATAGGTGGCGACTCAGCTCCAACGTGCCCGCTCGGTGAGGCCCGACCCTCGCCTAGAGCGGTGCCGCGCATTCCGGATCGCTCACGCAGCTACACGATGCCGAGCTCCGCACTTGGGCTCTCGGGCATCGGAGCATGCTCCGACAGTCGAGATGCGCGACCGCCAAAGCGAACGAATCCTGGTTCGGATCAGAAGGCTGAGCCGTCGGCGCGCTTTCCAGGCGAAAAGGCAGTCGACGACACGTTGTTATGGAGGTCGTACGTGGTGCCAGTGACGTCAGGCGATAGGTTGGCCGAGACGTTGGCAGTGGCAGCGGGGAACACGACCTGGATGAGCTGAACGGCGGCGGCGTCGGCGACGGTGATGGTATCGCCGCCGTCGTTGAGGCCGAGTTGACCGCCAGAAGCGATCGCCCAGTTTGTAACGTCGGCGCAAGCAGGTGCACCGCCGCCCCAGACCACAATCGCCTTGCCTGGCTCGAGGATGGTGCCAGCAGCGAAGGTGTGTCGCGTGGCAACCGAGTCACCGACCGTGACGCCGTTCAGATCGAGCACGTTGGTCGACACGTTAACGAGCTCGACGAACTCGTCGTGCGTGTTGGTCGTCGCGCCGTCGCAGTTGGTATCAGAAAGATTGTCCGCAGCCATGAATTCGTTCAGCACGAGATCACCAGCTACTGGAGCGACCGGCTGCGCGGGACCACTGGTTACGACCTTGAGATCGAGAATGTAGACAGGCGCAGTACCGACGCTGCCATACATGTTCACCTTGATCGTGTACGTACCTGGCTCGAGAACGCCTTCCATCGGATTCGCGCCACCACTGTCGATGCCGTCGGTCGGTCCCGCATACGAGCATGCACCGTCGCCATCGTCATCGTCGTGGATCAGCGCGGTCGCGTTGGTCGTAACATCACCGGTGGCGTCGAATACGCGGATCTCGGTGTCGAGGTCATCGAGGCAATCAATCGAGGTGATCGACCCGAGGCCAGTGTACTCGGAGCTGTCGACGCCATTGTAGATCTCGAGCTCCACGGTGGCCGGCTGCGTAAGCGTGAACGTGTAAAGATCGATGTCGCCATTGATGAACGAGCCACGAATACGCTGGCTGGTTGCTGCCACCGACTGAGCAGCGGTGTCGTTAGGTTCGGTCTCGGAGACGTCGAACTCGAGGGCGCATGTCGACGAGCACCGATCGCCATCGACGGTGCCGCCGTCGTCACATTCCTCACCAGGATCGATCGCATTGTTGCCGCACGCCGCCGTGCACACCGATGGCTCGCCATCGCATGCGTAGCCAAGCTCGACCGCGCAATGCGAATCGCAACCGTCGCTGTCCATCGTGTTGCCGTCATCGCACCACTCGACGGGGTCGTTGATCGCGCCGTCGCCACACGCGGAGGGGTACGCCGAGACGGTAAAGGAATAGCTTCCGATCTGCGCGTCATCGTAGCCATCGATGACGACGTAGTAGGTTCCCGCGGGCAATCCAATGTATGCCAGCGCCTCAGACTCGAGCTCGAGCCCGGAATCAGAACATCCATCCTCGCCCGTGTAGTCCGGGAGCTCGCTGACCTGGTTGCATGGTTCGCTGAACAGCCGGAGCACGCTGTCGAAAGGCGTGGTCTCCGAGATCACGATCAAGACGTCGCGCCTCTCCGTCAGCGTGAATTGCCAGATGTGGTCGGCCGCTGCACCAGCGTTCCAGGTCTCGCACGCAGCTTCCACCACCTGGTCCGTCCCGCCAGTGGTGTCGCCGGTGCCCGTTCCTTCGAGCACCTCGCCGTTCGGCGTCAGCGTCAGCTGGAATGGATTCGCGCACGAGCCGCCGGCTGGTGGCACGTCCATCTTGGTACACACCGACGGCTCTCCCGTGCAGGTGTAGTCCGGTTCGACAGCGCACATCGCCGTGCAGCCGTCGTCGTTCGCCGTATTGCCATCATCGCAAGCTTCGGCACCATCGAGCGCACCGTTGCCACATTCGTTCTGACACGTCGAGGAACAGCCGTCGCCATCGACCGTGTTGCCGTCATCGCATTGTTCGGTCCCGACATTTACGGCGCCATTGCCACAAGAGGGAGGCGGTCCTTCCGGCTCGCACATCGCGGAGCAGCCGTCGCCATCGACGGTGTTGCCGTCGTCGCAACCTTCTCCACCGGCCTCGACGCCATCGCCACACACATTGGCGCCATCATCGTCGTCGTCGCCGTTGTTGGCGCTGCTACACGCCACTAGTCCCATCGCGAAGATCAAAACAAAAACTAGTTTCAAGCGCGTCATCATCGAGGAGTGGCAGATAACACGCGCGCGGCTGGCGCGAATAGATAAATCGTCGCGCTGTGCGCTACACCGAATTCGGAGCACGATCGAGCGCTCGGTCTTCCGAATACCGCGATCGCAATCCGGCCCACAGTTCTTACAAGGCCAAGCTACTCCGGCGCAAACGCCTCGATCGGAATATCCAGCGCCGATCGGTCCTCATTGGCGACCAATTCGGCCTTCGAACTAACCTGGTTTAGAACGTTTCGCGCGAAGTACAACGCCGCGAACTTCTTACCAGAATAGAAGCTTCGATCAGCATGATCGGTGGGCAGCTTCGCGGCGGCGGCATCGGCGATGACGGCGGCATCGAGGAGCAGCCAGCCGATCACGGTCTCGGCCATCATCTCGAGGAACCGGTTGGCAACGGTGGGGACCATCTCGATCTTGCCGCCGCCGAACCACATCATGAAGCGGCCGCCGGTCGCGGTGAGAGCGTCCATGGCCTTACCGAGGATCGCCACCGCGGGCCCGAGCGTGGCGTGGGCCTTGTTCGCCGCGACGAACTGGGTCACGTCCTTCGAGAACGCTTGCACGTTGGCACCGCCGCGCTGCATGAGCTTGCGACCGACGAGATCCATCGCCTGGATGTGATTGGTGCCCTCATAGATCGAGAAGATCTTCGAGTCGCGGCAGTACTGCTCGACGGGCCAGTCACGCAAGAATCCGGCACCGCCATAGACCTGGATCGCGTTCGCGCAAATCGAAAACGCTTGGTCGCTGCCATACGCCTTGACCAACGGCACCAACAGATCGACCTGCCCGGAGTGATACTCGATCTGCGCCGCGTCACCGCCGGTGCGCTCGAGCGCATGCACGTGATCGAGGTGCATCGTTAGCTTCACGGCGAGCGCGCGAATCCCTTCGATCCGCGCCTTCATATCGAGCAGCATCCGCCGCACGTCGGGATGCTCGATGATCGGCACGCGCGGCGCGGTCGCATCTTTCCACTGCTTGATCGAGCTGCCCTGCTTGCGGTCCTTCGCATACTCCAGCGCATTCAAATACGCCGACGATGCCAACGCGAGGCTCTGAATCCCGACGCCGATCCGCGCAAAGTTCATCAGGTGGAACATCTGGGACATCCCCTTCTGCTCCGCAGTCCCGACGAGCTCGCCGATACAGCCGCCCTGCTCACCGAACACCAGCTGCGCCGTCGCCGACGCCTTGATACCCATCTTGTGCTCGATGCCCGCAACCGACACATCATTGGGCGTCCCGTCCGGCCGCAGCTTCGGCACGATGAACAGCGACAACCCCTTGGTCCCCGGCGGCGCATCCGGCGTTCGCGCGAGCACCATGTGCACGATATTAGGCGTCATGTCGTGATCGCCGCCGGAGATGAAGATCTTGGTGCCCTTGATGTCGTAGCGACCATCGTCGCGCCTCCGCGCCTGCGTGCTCGCCGATCCGACGTCGGAGCCCGCTTGCGGCTCGGTCAAACACATCGTTCCCGCCCACGTACCGTCGAGCATCTTCGGCACGTACGTCGCCTGCTGGTCCGGCGTACCGAAATTCAAGATGACGTCCGCGGCACCTTGCGTCAGCGCCGGGTACATGTTGAACGACGTGTTCGCGCCGCACATCATCTCCTCGACCATCATCGCGAGCGTGAACGGGCCCGCTTGCCCGCCGTGCTGCTCGTCGATCGCGAGGGTGCGCCAGCCCGCCTGATACAACGCCCTCCACGCTTCTTTGAATCCGGCCGGTACCTTCACCTGCCCGCCCTCCACCCGGCAGCCCTCCGCGTCGCCCGAGGTGTTGTACGGCCCCATGTGCTTCTGAACCCAGCCGTACACCTCCTCGAGCACGGCGCTCACTTCATCCGGCCCCCAGTTGGCAAACGGCGGCTTTCCGAGCAGCTCGCCGAGCCGAAACTGCTCGAACAAAACGAACCGCACGTCGCGAAGGTTTGCCTTGTAATAGTTCTGATTCGACATCGTGGGCCTACGCGAATGGTACTGCGATCGTCGAGGACCGCGCTAACTCGGCACGGTGATTGCGGTTGCGACGGATCACCCGTTGTCAGCTGCGCCAGCACCCGCGCAATAGTCCAGACGCTTGTCCTCTGCTAGGAACCGACGCGTGCGATCCGCGCCCTGGCTCCGTCCTGGACTCTCGTTGCTCGTGCTCCTGGGTGCGATCAGTCCGGTCAGCGCCTCGCCTGCTGGTACCGAGTTGCGATGGAGCCGTGGTCCGGGGACGGAACGTTGCATCGATGAGCCTGGTCTGCGTGCCCGGCTCGACCAGCTGCTCGGCGGCGCTCCGCTCGAACCTGCCGCCGCGGCGCGAATCATCGCCGGTCGCGTGGACATTCACTCCCCGGGATTCCGCGCGATCATCACCGTCACCGATGATCTCGGCGATATCATCGGCAGACGTGAGCTCGTCGAGCTCGGTCCCGACTGCAGCAAGCTCGATGACAAGCTGAGCCTGGTGATCGCGCTGCTGATCGATCCCGAGGCGAGATCGCAACGGCTGCCTGAAGCTCCAGCCACCGATCGAGAGGATCCGCTCGTCGCCGAGCGACCGCACGAGTCGTGGTCGTTCGGATTCGGCGTCTCCGGCGTAACCACGGTCGGCCTATTACCTCACGCCAATCTGGGTGCTCAGGCCTCGCTCACGGTTGCACCACCGCGCCTACCCGCCTTCGTGATGTCTGCGGCCGCATGGCAGCCAGAGACGGTGAAGACCATCGCTGGCGACGGCCGATTCACGTTGGCCGGGGCAGGCGTAGCCGCGTGTGTGCAGATCGCTCGCATTCGACGAGTAAACGTCGAGACATGCCTCGGCTCACAGGCTCATCGCATGACAGCGTCTGGTGCCAGGTTCGACGCGAACCAGCATCGCGTCGAATGGATGCTCCGCGCGCTCGCAGAAGTTGGCGTGATCGTTCCGCTGAGCAGCCGCATCTCAGCCACCTTGCATGGCATGGCAACCGTGGCGGTGTCGCGACCGCGGTTCACGTACGTCGACGGCGTGATGGATCGCACCGTCTATCACGTTCCGCTCATGGCCACTGGCATCCGACTGGGCCTCGCGCTGCAGCTGTGAGCGCGTGGTTGTCGTTTCGTTCATAAAACCGCGTTAGCGCTCCCGCTCACCGATGGTGGTTGCTCCCTCGGACATGCTGGTACTCGAGCGCGAGGCGCGTGTCGTGCCGTTGACGTTCCGCGACGTCTACGAGCAAAACGCGGCGTTCGTGTGGCGCGTACTTCGCCGGCTCGGCGTCCGCGACGCCGATGTCGAGGATGTCTGTCAGGACGTGTTCGTGATCGTGCATCGCAAGCTGGCCACATTCGAACATCGCTCCGCCGTGCAGACCTGGATCTACGGGATCGCACTGCGCTGCGCGTCGGACTATCGTCGCCGCGCGCATATCAAGCGCGAGACGCCCGCGGAAATCGATGAGACTCAGATCGATCCGAATCAGGATGACGTCGTTAGCCAGCGGCAGGGTCGCGCCATGCTCGATCAGATCGTCGACAGCCTCGACGACGACAAGCGCGCGGTGTTCGTGCTCTACGAGCTCGAGGAGGTCCCGATGGCGCAGGTCGCCGAGATCGTCGGATGCCCACTTCAGACCGCGTACTCGCGGCTTCATGCCGCGCGCACGACCGTCGAGGCCATCGTGGCTAGGCTGCGCGCCAGGGAGCCGAGCCAATGACGCTAGATCCGACGCGCCTCACCGACCCGGCGTCCGGTTCGTCGGCAGCGTTGCGCGACATCTTGCGTACCGCCGCCGGTGATGTGCCATCAGCGACGCAGATCCAGGGATTGAGCGCGAAGCTCGCAGCACAGCTTGCAACGCCTGCCGCGATCGGATCAGCAGCGGGCGTGACGAAGGCCGGCGTGGTCACTGTCCGAGGAGTCGCCAAGCTCGCGGCGGTGATATTCGTCGCAGCTGCCGGCGGATTCGGGATCTCCGCGCTGATTGCCGAGCATCACACACCTCCGGTTGCCGATCGCGCGGAGGTATCGACATCGCCAGTGGCACCTGTCACTCCCGCGACAACTCCGATCGTTCCGATGCCACCGATGATCGAGACGCAACCAGCCCTGCCATCTGCACCACCTGCTCGTCGCGAGCGACGTCGTGCGCCTGCCACGGCTGTCGCTTCGATCCCGACGACGTCCCCCTCGCCCACGCCCTCACCATCGTTCGCGCGCGACGAGGTGACGCTGCTCGGCGAGGCGAAGCGCGCGCTCGCTGCCGGCGATGGCGTCACCGCACTCGAGCTCGCGGATGCGCACGCAACTCAGTTCCCATCCGGTGCGCTGCTCGAGGAACGCGAGGCAATCGCGACCGAAGCGCTGGTCGCGCTGGGCCGCACGCCCGAAGCACGTGCACGACTCGATCGATTCCACGACCAGTTCCCGCAATCCGGTTATCACCAGCGTCTCGAGCGTCTGGTCGACCAGCGATGACGCACGGTTTGGTGATAACCGCGACCGTGTGTTCCCACGAACGGGCAGCAAAGGAGATCCGATGACTATGATCCTACGCTCGCTCGCGCCGGTCGCACTGCTGCTCGCACCTGCTTGCTCGCACGATTCATCGATCGGCGAGAACGTTCCGCCCGACGGAACCGTCCAGGATCAAGCGCCCGATGCGCCCACCATCACGATTCCCACATGTGACAACTCGACGATGTTCAGCATCACCGGGCCGACCCCGGCAGATGACCAGAATGCGACGGTTGCACCGACAATAATCAAGATTATCGTGGGCGACTTCGAGCCCGAGTTAATCCTCGGCTTTCGTGGCGTGCTGCCCGACGGGACGTTCTTCACGCTGATGCGTGATGGGGACGAAGGGGATGGCAGTCTCGGCGAGATCGGAACGTACGATGCGTCCGAGTACCCGCATCACATGTTCTATAGGGTCGCGATGGATGTCGGAGCGAGTTGCGAGTTTGATGGGGGTTGCCCAGGGTGGACCGCTCTCTCCGGGGCGTTCACCGTCTTGTCGCTGGAGCCGGTCTATCAAGGCTGGTTCTCGCTCGGCACGCTCGTCAAAGGTGAGGGCCCCTCGAATTCGATCCCGGGGATGGTTACCGGCTGCTTCGCCGTCCCGAATCCGTAGCGCTACTTCGCCGCCAACCGCGCGCTGATCGCCCCCGCGATCGTCGGATCCGCCGCCATCGCGGCCCCCCATGCGCGCGCGAGCTCGAGGTAGCTCGTCTCGTCGAGCCCGAGCACCGGCAACGCCTCACCGGGGGTGTGCAGCGCGAGCTCGCGGATCAGCGCCACGTAGTCGCTGATCCGCGGCACTTCGCTGCCCGGCACGATCACACGATCCTCGTACGTTCGCGAGATCGTCGCCTCTCCCACCGGCATTCCGCCACGACGGCGCAACTCGTCATGAAACTCAGCGCCGGCCATCCGCGTGCCGAGCGGCGGCACCGGGTCACGCGCAAAGTACGCCTGCTCGCGGATCTCCATGGCGAGCACGCGACACAGCAACGCATCGTGATCGGTCGTGCCCACCGTCGCCGACAACACCGCGAATGCGGCGGAGCGCGCTCGCGGTGTCACGTCCAGATGATTCTCCGATTCGGTTCTAAAGCGCAGCGCCGCCAGTGCACCGCGCCGAGCTCGCCAGTTGTCATCACCAAACAGCGCACCAGCCTCGGCATGTGCACCGGCCTCGAGCATGCCGAACACCGTCTCGCGGCGGCGCCCGAGCGATCGTACCCGTGTGCTCGGCTCGGCGCGCTGGATCTCCGCGCGCGCGCGTGCATGCGCGCTGACCATCATCTCGTCGAGCGCCGAAGGATCGATCTGATGTGCACGGGTGAACGCCATCGCGGCTCGCGCCGCATCACCGGCGCCCAACGCGAGCACTGCGAAGCTCGTCCATTGATCCGCCCGCGCGTACCATCGGCTCGCGTAGTCGAGCACCGCCAGCAGGTCGCTGCTGCGGTGCGCTTCCGACAGCATCCGCACCACGGCGTCGAGAGCGTGGCCACGGTCGCAGTGCTCGAGCTCGCCGAGCGCCTCGGGCAGCTTGCCTTGCCGGACAAACGCCTTCGCGAGTTGACGTCGCGCGTCGCGATCCGCCGGATCGAGTGCCACTGCCCATCTAGCGAGCCGTTCCGCTTTGCTCCACTCGGCGGCGGCGATCGCATCGGCCGCGTCACGTGCCGCCTGCTCTGGCGATAGCGACAGCTCGCTACCGGATCTTGCCCACAGCTCGGCGAGCCCACTCGACGTTCGTTCGCGCGTCGCCGGAGACGCCGCTCCAAGCCCCGCGCCGAGCAGCGCGGTCGCGGCTGGCGCGCGCCCTAGCTCGAGCATCACGCGCGCCGCCTGGATGCTCGGCGCCGCGGTGATGCCTTCGGTCAGGTAACACGCCGTGTGAAGCGCGTCGATCGCATCGTCGGCGTCGATTTGCCGCTGCGCGAGCTGCGTCGCTGTGGCTTCGGCCCACTCCTCGGCGCCGAGATATCCAGTGTGCATCGCGAGCCGAATCGCCTGCGCCGACACCGCGCTCGCCCAGCCCTCCGGCCGATCGCGATGGAGCTGTGCGATCGATGCGGCGAGCACCGCGGTCTCCTCGGGCCCGAGCAGCCGGGCGGCGACGGTCGCGTGCCCACGTACAAATCCGGCCAGGTCACCCGCTGCGCGCTCGTCGAGCCCACAGCTGCGCTCGACGGTCGCAAGCCACGTCGTCCCGAGCCAGCGATCGACCCTGCGGATGACGACCTCCAGTGCACCCAGCACCGCACGCGCGTCGCCATCGCTCAATGCGCTGCGATTTCGGCGCACCAACGCGAGCGCTTCGCCCGCCACGGTGCGTAGCGCTCCAACGATCGGCGTGGACGGCGCGGTGGTCGCCGCTAGATAGCGACCGAGCGCCTGGGCCGCCATGTACGCTGCCGCCTGTGCGAGGCGCTCGGGATTGTCCTGACCCACGTCGGTGAACACGACCTCGAGCCAGCGATTGACCAACCGATCAGCGCGCGCCGCGACGTCGGAAAGCTCGCCGGTACCACGCGCTCGACGAAACCGCCGCGGGGTGAGCTGCTCGGCAAACATCGCATCGATCGCTTTGCGCCCCGGCGTATCCCCCGCGAACCCAGCCAACCACGCCGGATCGAAGTCGATCGGCGTCATCGTTCCGAGCGCACGCTGAACGATCGGCCGCGATCCAGCGTCGGGAACGAAGTCGGCCAGATCGCGCGCCATGCGTCGCGCAAGCGTCGCGGCTCCTATCGAAAGACGCTCGACGAGCGCAGCCTCCAGGAGCTCGATCGGTGCGCTGGACAGCAGCAAACCACACCGTGCGATCACCGCCTGATCGTCGCGACCTGGCGCCGTTAGCTCGACGCGCCACAGCTCCTCCATGCCACGTCGCCATTGCTCGGCGGCGAACAGACCACGTGCCGCAGCCAGCCTCGCCGTCGGTGTGGTGAGCCCCCTGCCATATCCGAACTGGCCCCACGCCAGTGGGATCTCGTGCTCGCGACCGAGCGCGATCAGTGCGTCGATCAGCGTCGCGAGATCATCGCCCGTTGCTGGATCGGTGCAGGTCATGCCTTCGACAACCCGGGCAGGATCCCCGCGAACGTGCGCCTCGCGCGCGTAACACGTGGCGAGCACGGCGGGTTCGGTACGCCAACCGTCGAGCATGCGCTCATAGCTGGCCCAGCTCGTCTCGCGACCTTCGATCCGGCTCGTCGCGAGAGCGATGGCCTCCTCGAGACGCCCGACCCGCAGCAACGCTTCGGCGTGCGCGAGATCGATGGCAATCTGATCGGCGAACCACGGAAACGCCCGGCCCGGACAACCGTGAGCTCGCCGACTTCGTGTGGTCTGTTCGAGCAGCGCACCCGGCCGATCGGTGTGCCGCAACATCGCCAGCAGCGCGCGGTGCGCCGCGGAGTCATCGGCGTGCGCCGGCAACGCACGCTCGAGCAGCCGCGCACCTTCATCGGACAACCTCGCTTCGTGCAACCGAGCCGCCGCCTGCTCGATCACCTCGAGCCATGCTGGCCGACACAGCGCTGCGATCCCCGCGCACGCGACCGCCTCTAGCTGCGTCGGTGCTCGCCGCGGGCGGTCTTGCGACTCCGCCGAGTCAGGCGTTGCGCGTAGCTCTCCGCTTAGCTCGGTATACGGCCGTGCCCAGAACGGCGCGGCGGCGATCACCTTGCGCAATAGCGCGACGTCGCGACGCTCGCCCGCGCGGTAGCTCGCGAACAGCGCCTGCGGATGTTCGGGGTCGCTCGCCAGGATCAACTCGTCGAAGCTCTCGCGCAGCACGAGCTGGAACAGCCGCAGCGTCGGAACCTTCAGCGTCGCCGGCAACCGGTTCGCGAGTGAGCGGGCAAGCTTGGATGCCGCGGTCGTGCCAGGCTTCACGTCGGTGATGCGGGCGCCGACGTCATCGGGTTCAAGCTCGGAGCTCGGCGTCGGGACCGACCACGTCCGCGTGTGCTCGCCGAGCACCGGCGATACCAGCCGAACAACACCGATCAGCTCGTCGGCCGTGACCGGCTCGAATCGCTTGGAGGCGCGACGAAGTCCACGCGCGGCCACCCACGACGCGAATGCGTCATCGATCTGATCACCGAGTCGCCGTCCTGTTCCCTCGAACGATTGCCGTGTGCCATCGCGCGCGATCGCATGAAGCTTCGCGGTCACCACCGCGCCAAGCCGGAGCTCCAGCCACACCACCTCGTCGCGACGCGTGGTCGCGAAGAACGCATCGCTTGGAGTGGCACCGATCGATGCGTTGAGCGGCGTGAAGTGACCGTTGGTCGGAACCAGCGGCGTCGATTCGGGGTCGTAGACCGCGAGCTCGGGATGGCGCTGTCCAGTTTCGATGCACGCGATCCACAACACGAGCGCGACCTCATGAGCGAGCACCGCATCCGTGCCTTCGAGGTGGACCTCGGGCAGCAGAAATGCAACGCGGTGCGGCTTACGCAGCAGGAACATCACGGAGCTCCTAGCTCGTGGACGCCGATCCGCCGCGCGCCTTGGCGTTCGAGCTGACCGATGAGCTCGGCCGAGCAGCCGGAGCCGAGGATGTAGAAGTCGGTGCCCGGCAATGGACCACTGACTTGACGAGCTCCTGCCCGCTCGATCGCGGCCGCCAGCTGAAGCGGATCATCGACGTCACCAGCGACGTAGACCGTCGATGCGGCGACCGTGCGGCGGAGCCGTTGCTCCACCGCAAGCACGGGCTCGAAGGCTCGACGATCGGGCTCGGCATCGTCGGGCACAGGACGGATCAGAGCGAGCACTCCTGCAAGCCCGTTGCTCAACGCGGCGATCGCAGGGCGGTCGAGCGGGGCGTGCTGAGCCATCCACCGCTCGTGACGACCAGGAAATCCGGCGTATGACTCGCCGGTGATCTCCGCGGGCGGAAGATCCTCGTCGAGGATCCGCACCGCGAGGTCTGGCCGGCCTGCGCGGTAACACGCAAGAGAGCGCGCGCACGCAAGCTCGGGGGTTTGCACCTTCGCGGCCGTGGCGAGCTCGAGCGCAGCGAGCGGACGCCCCCAGATCGCCAATTGCAACGCTCCAAGATCGAACGCTCCAAGCTCGGTCGCCGCGGTGATCAATGCGTCCACGGTGCCACGCCTCGCGAGATCCGAAAGGTAGAGCTCACCGACGATAGGCATCGAGCCGGGGTGTGCCGCGATCAGCTCGCTCGCACGAATGGGATCGGCAGCGCCACGCACCATCCACGCCCACAATTCGTAGAGCGATCGCTCGCGATAACGCTCGAACCGCGCGAGCGCCGCGAGATCATCGGCTGCCTCACCACAACGTTCAGCGCGAGCGGTCACCGGGAGTGTTGCCGTCACCCGTGCGATCGACAACCCGCGTACGGTCGGCACGACCCCCGCGTTGGCAAGGTGCCACTTGGCCCGTCGCCGGATCAACTCGATCGAGCGCATGCCGCGCACCGAATCCTCGAGGATCCCGAGATAGCGCTCTCCTCCAGCAGTCACAGCGAGCTGCAGCGTCTCGAGCCGCTCCTCGACCGACGTACCCGCCAACCGTGACACGAGCAGCGGCAACGCCTCGTCTCCGAGCGTCGCGACGATCAGTCGGAGCACGCGGATCCGCGAGCGCGGGGGAATGTCATCGATCGACACCACCAACACACGCGCGAGCGGCGGCGTAGCAAAGGACTCGATCGCGTCGCTCCACAACGTCGGCGCCTTGGCGAAGATCGCCGCTACCAGCTCGGACCGAACATGGCGCAACGCCTCGACCAGTCGATCGAGCGTGACAGATCCAGCCTGGGTCGATTCATCGGCAACCTGCGCGAGTGCCTCATCGGCGATCGCGATCGCGTCGCTCGGCCAAACCGTCTCGGGATGGAGCGCGCGAACCTGCCGATGTCCGAGTGCCGCGATCGCCTGCTCGCGAACCGGACGCGGCGTCGAGCGATCGATCGCGAGCTTGGCCAATCGCCGCGCCATGTCCGCGGACGGAAACAGCGCGAGCCACGCGCAGCCTCGCGCGCGAACCTCGACCGGCTGATCGTTCGCGATCATCGCGTGGCCCAGCTCCGCGAGTGACGGGGCGCTGCCGAACCAAGATGCGCCGCGCTCGAGCACGCGCGCGGGACCGAGCTGCTGCAGTTGATAGCGCAGCGCGGGTGGTACGCGGTCCAGATCACCCAACGTCACCGAGCGGGTGGGCACCGCGCGATGATAGGACGACCGCCCGCCCGGGTGGCCAGCCGATACGAGATATCCGTGTCAGGATGAGGCCATGCGTCGAGGCTTACCCATCATCGCCGTACTGCTGATCGCGCCGGCGCCCGCGCTCGCCGGCGGTCCGAAGACCGCACCTGTCAAGCCAGCGATCGGAAGCATCAAAGGCACCGTGATCTTCGAGGGTCAGCCGCCCGAGCGGACCACCCAGCGCCGAGACTCCGACCCATATTGTGAAAAGACCCCCGGGCTCACCGATGACGTTGTCGTGACCAAGGGCAAGCTGCGCGATGTCGTCGTCCGGATCAAGAACGGATCGATGGGGCCCCACTCCGCGCCGGCCACGCCAGCCGTCATCGATCAGGTCGGTTGCACGTACACGCCTCGCGTCGTCGGGATCGTCGCCGGTCAGAAGCTCGCCGTCCGCAACAGCGACGGAACGTTCCACAACGTCCACGGCACCGTCGGCGGCAAGCTGCTGTGGAACAAGCCGCACGCGCCCGAATCTCCCGAGCTCTCGCTCGATACGACCGCGAAACCGGGAGACGTGATCGACGTCGTGTGCGATGTCCATCCATGGATGCACGCCTACGCGGTGGTTCACGATCATCCATGGTTCGCGGTCACTCGCGACGACGGCACGTTCGAGCTTTCGGGCCTCGCGCCTGGCACGTACACGCTCGAAGCGTGGCACCCGACGCTCGGCACCAAGTCGATGACGGTGAAGATCGGGACCGGTAAGAAGGCGGCCGTTACCGCGAGGTTCTCGTACAGATCGCAGCGCTGAGCGGTGACTACGGTAACTGCGCTGGCGGCGAGAACGTCCCGCCCGCAACGTTGCGATTCTGACCGCGCAGCACGATGTAACCCGCTGCACCGCCTCCACCACCGCCACCGTCGTTTGGATCACCGGTGCCTGCAGCACCAACCAGGCTCGTCGACGAGCTGCCCGCGCCGCCTTGCCCGTTGACGCCATCGCCGCCTTGTCCGCCCGCAGCGGCCGTGGTCAGCAGCCCACCTGCGGCGCCAGGGCCTCCGGTTCCATTATCTGCGCCACCGCCGCCACCGCCGCCATTTGCGGCGAGCACGCCATTGACCGTGATCATCGGCGCTTCGAGCCCGATCGTTCCGCCAGAGCCACCACCACCGCCGCCGCCATTGCCTTGGCCAGCCGGGTCACTATCGGGAGCTCCGACACCACCCGCTCCGCCCGAACCACCAGCGTTGATCTTTCCCGACACCAGGATCGCTTGGCGCGCGGTCAACTGGACCGCTCCGCCGCCGTTTCCACCGACGCCTCCAGGATGGTTGCCGGCGCCACCGGCCCCCCCGGGGCAACCGCCCAACAGGTTTGTCGCGACGATCGCGATCGCACCGCCACCTGTGCCTCCAGCACCGACGTTGCTGTCGGTGTTGGCATCGGCGCCTCTACCACCAACGCCATGATAGCCACCACCGCCGCCTCCGCCACCGCCACCTTGGTTCGCGGGCGCGGACGCTGCCGCGTGAGTCACGCATCCGGTCATCGCGCCGGTCGTGCTGACGCCCATGGGATTGGCGCCGGCTCCCGCTCCACCGCCGAAGCTGCTGCTGACGTCGATCGTTCCGGCGATGTCGATCGTCGACCACGACGCGAGGATCAACGCGCGCTCACCGATCACTCGCAGCGTCGCGCCAGCATTGATCGTGAACGAGTCGACCGAGACGATCCGCCGAATGTTGCCTGCGGTCGTGCTCTGCTTGCGCTCTGCGGGAGGCGGCAGCACCGTGCCATTCGGATCGCGCAGCGTGGCGTCCGTCGTGTTGTACACGTAGGTGCCCGCGATCGACAGCACGAGCGGCCCGCTCGGCATCGGCAGCGTGCACGGATCGAAATGCACAGGCGTGTACCAATCAGCGCAGCCAAGCGGAGGTGTCGCGTCGATCGGGTCCTGGTCGACCTCATCCTCCCGCGCGTCCGCCGGCGGCGTCTCATCGAGCAGCACGCAGTAGTTGCGGTCGCATACGCGCGGCGATTCGCAATCGTCGTTGGTCTCACAGGTAAGGCCACCCGTGCGATCGGGGAATTTGCATGCCACGAGGGTCACCAAACACAGCGCGATTCTCATGGAAGACCTCCCGAAATTACGACGCCCATTCCACCGTCGAGCACCACCGGCGACAACGTCACCGCATCCGGCTCTGGTTTCGATGAGCTGCGATTTTGAACCACGGCGCGGACCGCACCGATCACGATCGCCACGGCACCCGCGGCTAACAAACCCTCACCGACGTGCATTCGGAATCGTCCGCGATCTTCGAGTGCGCGCAGCCGCTCGATGTCCTCGAGAGTTTCGGTTGGAGCGTTGTTCACATCGTTAGCGAGGCTACTCGCCGACATCAAGAACCCTGTGCCGATCACGGCGATGAAGCCGCCGGCACCGATCAGTGCCCACGAGCCCGCAGTGACCTTGCCACCAGATTTCACCGGCTCCTCGTCGAGCGGGGCCGTGATCTCGCCCGCTTCGTCGTCCGCTTCGCGCTCCGGGCCACCGAACAGCGGTGCCACGGTCGCACCCACGTTGCCCGCGAGCTCGTCGGGAGTTTCGCCCTCGAGCTCGAATGTACGCTCGACGCGGTCGCCACCGCGATCGAACCTGACCAACGTCAGGGTTACCTCGCCTGACCGCTCGCGCGCCAACGTTCCGAACACCAGGCGATCCGCCGTCATCGAGCGCGCGATCTTCTCGAGGCAGGTACCGCTCTCGGCGCTGCAACCCGCGAGCGTCGCCGCGTCATCGATCGGAGCAGCCATCACCTCGCCATCCAGCGACTGCGCGAGCGCCGCGGTCACCTCGTTCGTGGAGCCGGCGAGCTCCGCGGGCAGCTTCGATTCGGCGAGCGGAAACACGCGGGTGTCCGCCCGAACAGTCGTCGCGGTGGTGATCGCCGCGATCATGAGCCAGGTGGTCGCGCGCTTCATCTATCCGCCTTGCAACTTCTCGATTCGGTCGCGCACCGAGTCCGCATCCTTGGCGTTCGGTCGGAGCTTGAGATACGTGCGCAACGCATCGAGCGCCTTCGCGTCCTCGCCGGTTCGTTGATAGAGCACACCGAGTCCGCGGTACGCCACCGCATACTTTCGATCGACCGCCAGACACTCGCGAAACGTCCCCTCTGCCTCGGCGAATTCGCCGGCGAGGTAGAGCTGAGTGGCCTTGATGTAGAGCTCCTTGGCCGAACCCGCGGGCTTCACGGGTGGCTCTTCTTCGGGCTCGGGCTCGGGCTCGGGCTGCCTTACTGGTGCGGCCGGCTTGCGTGGCTTCTGCTTGGGTCTTGGGGTGGGCTTTGCTGGTGCGGGATCGAGTTGAGGTTCTGCGGGCTCGGGTGCGGCCGCTGGCGCCGGCGCCACCGCGGCCGGCGTCACCGGTGGTGGCAGCTCGGTGGCGACCGGTGGAGGTGCGGACGGCGGTGCCGCAACCGGCGGAGCCGCGGCCGCAACCGGCGGAGCCGCGGCCGCAACCGGCGGAGCCGCGGCCGCAACCGGCGGAGGTGCTACTACCGCCGCAGCCGCGGCGGCGGCCGGCAGCTCGGCGGTCGGCGCAGGCGCGGGAGCCGGCTCACGCGCCGCGACTGCAGGTTGCTCGACGACGGGGCGCTTCTTCGGGTTCGACGAGCTCCACGGCCGGGATAGCAGGAGCGCTGCGATTCCGCCGGTCAGCAACCCGCCCGCGAGGACCAGCGCCATCCGTTGCCAGCTCGAAAGCTCGCGGCGCATCATCGGCGGCGGCTGGGTGTATCGATCTTCGAACGCGCCGCCCACGCCGACGAAGTCACCTGCGCTGAATGACTCGCGCGCGACCTGACCGAGCAGCTCGCGGCGGCGAATGATTCGATCGCCGAACAGCGCGTTCATGTGGCGCTCGATCTCGGGCGTGCCGCAGCGGTGCTGCCAGATCGCGTCCTCGATCGCTTGCTTCATCTCCGCGGCGGTCTGGAATCGATCGCGAGGATCGGGCGCGAGCGCCTTCATCGTGACCGCGTCGAGCTCGGGCGGAACCTCGGGTCGATGGTGCGACGGTGGCGAATACCTCGCCTCGAGCACTTGTAGCAGCGTCGCCCCGACGTTGTCGGCGAAGAACAGCCGCTTGAGCGTCAACGACTCCCACAACACCACGCCGAGCGAAAACACGTCGCTTCGCCGATCCATCGGCTCGTTGCGAATCTGCTCGGGCGACATGTAGCCGTACTTGCCCTTGAGCTCGCCGTCCTGCGTGGACGTGACCCGACCGGCGGCCTTTGCGACGCCGAAGTCGACCACCTTCACGGTGCCGTTGTAGAGCACGATGATGTTCGCCGATGACACATCGCGATGAACGATCTCGAGCCGATTGCCGGCGAGGTCCGTGAGCTCGTGCGCAGCATGCAGCCCGGCCGCGGTGTCCGCGAGGATGCGACCTGCGATCTGCGGCGTCAGCGGCGGACCAACCTCGGCGACCGCCATCCGTTGGACCTGGGTGAGCGTCTCGCCCGGCAGATACTCCATCGCGATGTAGTACGTGCCGAGCGCTTCACCGAGCTCGTAGGTCTGTACGACGTTGGGATGATCGATCCGCGCTGCGAGCCGCGCCTCATCGAGCAGCATGTTGATCACCGCAGGCTCTTGCGCGAGGTGCGGGTGGATCACCTTGATGACAACGACCTTTTCGAAACCTGCAAGCCCGCGTTGGCGCGCGAGGATCACGCTCGCCATCCCGCCACGACCGATAGGTGTGAGTAGCTCGTACTTCCCGAACATCATCCCCGGCGCGAACTGGGGACCGAGATCGAGAGTGGCGGCATACCCGGCCATAACCGACAAATTATCGCACGGGATTTCGGATTCTCGGAGGGTGTGGGCTATTGTCCTACACGCAGCTTGGTGTCCGAGGCATAGAAATTCCAGCTTGCATGCGCGCGTTGCACGCAACAGTGCGGATCAGGCGAGCGATCACCGCAATGCTCGTCGCGGGGTTACTGATCGCGGGAGCGATCTGGATCGCAGCCCGTGACGACCGTGCCCTGGTGACGCCGTCGTGCGGGGGCCAGACCGTGGCTGGCATCGACGTCTCGTATCATCAGGATCGCGTCGATTGGGCGCGCGTTCGACGGGCGGGGATCCGGTTCGCGTTCATCCGTGTCTCGGATGGTGTGACGTTCGCCGATCCGAAGTTCGCGCAGCATTGGATCGAAGCTGACTACGCCCACGTGCTGCGCGGCGCGTATCAGTACTTTCGCCCTGCGGAGAATCCAATCGCGCAAGCCGACTTGATGATCGCTGCGCTCGCACGCGATCGCGGTGAGCTGCCTCCGGCGATCGATGTCGAGGAGACCGGCGGCAAGAGACCAGCACAGGTGGCCGCGGCAGTGCGTGCGTGGGTCGAGCGGGTGCGCAGCAAGCTCGGCGTCGAACCGATCGTGTACGTCAGTCCTGCATTCTGGCGCGACAGCGTCGGCAGCGCCGAGCTTTCGAATCTCCCGCTGTGGATCGCGCACTACGAGACAGCGTGCCCGCGCGTCCCCACGCCGTGGTCGCATTGGACGTTCTGGCAACACAGCAAAGTCGGCCGCGTGCCCGGCATTCGCGGCAACGTCGACCTCAACGTGTTCGCGGGAACGATCGACGAGCTGCGAGGACGCTACGGCACATCGATAGTGGGCAACGTGCGCTAGCACGTCGCGCCACCTCGGCGCTGCGGCTTCGGAGGGACCCGGGCTGCGCCGCTTGCTTGGTCTCCCGAGAGAACCACGGCGTCGGTGGAGATCGCCCACTCGCGCAAGCGCTCTCCGCCAGTCCGAAACGTTGCACCGCTGCGCGCTCGCGACGCCCGGGGAACCCTCCTCGCGCAACGCGCCTCCGTGTCACGCCGTGCAACCGCGCCGCGATGCGATGCGATGCGCCGCGATGCTATGCGATGCTTGGCTCCGTCGTTCGCAGTTCAGGTTCCGCTTCCCTATTCCCTACTGCTTCCCAATCCGCGCGACGCCGACCGCGCGTAGATAGTCCTCGAAGGGCTGTCCCGCGCGCGGGCGCAATGATGTCGTGGCTGCCAATCAGCGCGGCGAACCGCATGAACTGGCCGAGCCGCGGATGAACCACGCGCAGACCGATGCCGTACAGGTTCGCAAACCACGTCGGCATCCGCACGAACCTCGCAGCTCGGCCGGCGCGAGCCACGACGTGCTCGAAGATCTCGCGGCGCGCGAGCACCTGCGGTCCGCCGGCGGAGATCGTGCGAAGTCCATCGTGTTGGGATAGCGCCTCGTCAGCAACGATCGACGCGATATCTGCGTCGCCGATCGGATTGGTGCGCGCGGTGCCGGCGCCAACGTCGATCATCACGCCGCGCTGCGCGTATGGTAGCAACGCGGCATACGCCGAGAACAGGCCCGTCGATCGCACCGCGGTTCCTTTGCACGTGCTCATCGCCGCGACCACGCGCTCGTGCGCATCGACGTAGGCACAGCGCGCGACTGCCGCGTCGCCGTAGTGCACCGCTACGTAGACCAGCCTCGCGCCGGTCCGGTTGGCGGCTTCGACCGCTGCGAGCCCGATCCTCGTATCGACGGCGCGATAGCCGCGCCACCCGCTCAGCCCGAGTGCCACGCTGGCACCGGCGCAGTTCACGATCGCCGTCGCGCCGGCGGCGAGGCGAATGATCGTCTCGGGGTCGCGCGCGTCACCATCGCGGCGACCGACCGCGCGCACGGCAACGCCGCGCGTGGCCAATCGATCACTGACCAATGTCCCGAGGCTTCCGGTTCCGCCCAGCACCAGGATCTGCATCGTCCTTCGATGCGACGACCCCACCAGGCGATGCTAGGTCATTCCGACGCAGTCACGATGTCTTCTTCGATGTCGTACGTAAGCTCGATCGGTTCGCGCAGCGCGCGCGGGATCAACCGCGGATGCGCGAGCATCACCACAACGGGCGACACCTCGGTCGGCGCAAACGCGGGTCCCTGAGGGTCGGACTCGGGCCGCTCGGTCCAGAAGTACACGCCGGTCGGATCATCGAGCTCCATCTCGGTGTCTTCGTCACCGAAGACTTCTGTCCCCATCGCCCGAAGCTCCAGGTAGGGGGGAACAGTTCCCAGCGCACCAGCTCCGGAAGGCGTGAGCTGTTGCGACCTTGGCGCGCGCTTCGAGGCCACGAAGCTCAATAGTGCAAAGCCCACGCCCGTAAAGAACGCAACAAGACGCTGTGCATCGTTGGGACAGCTCGACGATGTCGGCGCGATGTCGGCGACGCGCTCGTGCGCCTCGTCACGACGTCACGTGGCGACGGGGTTGTCGCGATTCACATGAACACGCCGCTCAACTTCTCGTTGATGGCTTTCACTTTCGAATCGTCAGCGCACGACGCGATGCCCATCATCTTGGGGATGATCTTCTCGAGGCGCCCTGCGTATTGCTTCGCCAGCGCTTCGCTCGCCGCCTTGTCCTGCTTCTGGCTCGCCGCCCACGCCTTGAGCTCCTTCAGCTCCTCACCCTTGGCGTTGTAAAAGCTCTCGAGGTTGGCGGCCATCTTCGCGCAATCGCCCTTGGCGGAGTCGATCGCATCGGCCATCGCCTCCATGTTGTCGATGAACCGTTGTTCCTTGGAGCCGCCGCAGCCGGCGACGGTGAATGCAACTAGAGTGGAGAGCACGAGCGCAGAGAACTTCATGGTGTCGATCCGTCGTTGTTGGTGTTCTCGTACTGACGACAACAACCCCGACACGTCGCGCTTGATCGCTCCAATGCGCCGGTCAAATCGCGCCCGTCAGCTCGAGTGCCAGGCGAAGTAAGAACGGGACCGAGGCGCCCTTCCCGTGTGCGAGGACCGGAGTACGCTCGGACGAAGTTGAGCTGGTCTCCGTAGAACGCGCGAGGAGCCTCAAATACGAAGCGGAGCAAGAACCGCCCCGGAGCGTACGCTGCCAATCGGAGAGCCTTAGCCCAGCGTGCGAGGAGGCTCGAGTGCGAGGCGGAGTGAGAACCGGACCGGAGCGCACTCCGGTGCGTGAGGACCGGAAGCGGAGCGACAACGAAGCAATCGAGCCCCACAGCCGCTGGGCTCGTGAGGACCGGAAGCGCAAGCGCACGAAGTAGTTGAGGCCGCAGCCGTTCTACGACGCCGCAGCGAGCTGCGCCCGCGCCCACGCCACCCGCTGCTCGGCGTTCTTGTAATCGCCGTCCGTCGGACGGTCGCCCCACTTCGCGAGCTCGGCTTCGGCAGTCGCGAGCTCTTTGCTCGCTGCGCTCGTATCGATCTCGTTCGCCGACACCGCTTGCTCGACCAGCACCTCGACGGCGCCCTGCGGATCGATCCGCAGGTAGCCCGACGACACGGCGTAGCGCGCGCGGTTCTTGGTGCCGATCGTCAATACGCCCGGCTTGATCGCGGTCAGCATCGGGACGTGTCCCGGCAACAGCTCGAACTCGCCGAGCTCGCCCGGCGCCTGCAGGCTGTCCGTATCGGTGTGTGCGACGACGCCCTTGGGCGTCACCAGATTCACACCGAGAAACGTGGGGAGCCCGGTAGCCACGACTAGACCTTCTTCGCCAGGTCGACGGCCTTGGCGCGAACGTCATCGATCGTGCCGGTCATCTCGAACGCCTGCTCGGGCAGGTCATCGCACTTGCCCTGGAGGATCTCCTCGAAGCTACGGACCGTGTCCTCGCGCGAGCAGAAGATGCCCTTGGTGCCGGTGAACGTCTCGGCGACGTGGAACGGCTGGCCCATGAACTTCTCGATCTTGCGCGCGCGGGCGACGGTGAGCTTGTCGTCTTCCGACAGCTCGTCCATGCCGAGAATCGCGATGATGTCCTGCAGATCCTTGTAGCGCTGCAGGATCCGCTGCACTTCGCGGGCGACCGCGTAGTGGCGCTCGCCGACGACAGCGGGCGTCAGAATCGTCGACGTCGAGTCGAGCGGATCGACGGCTGGGTAGATGCCCTTCTCGGTGATCGCACGGTTGAGCACCGTGGTCGCATCGAGGTGGGCGAACGCCGTCGCCGGTGCCGGGTCGGTGAGGTCGTCGGCGGGAACGTAGATCGCCTGCACCGAGGTGATCGAGCCGTCCTTGGTCGACGTGATGCGCTCCTGCAGCTGACCCATCTCGGTCGACAGCGTCGGCTGGTAACCGACGGCGCTCGGGATACGTCCGAGGAGTGCCGACACCTCCGAACCCGCCTGGGTGAACCGGAAGATGTTGTCGACGAACAGCAGGAGGTCCTGCTTCTCGACGTCGCGGAAGTACTCGGCGACGGTGAGCGCCGAGATCGCGACGCGGGCGCGCGCACCGGGCGGCTCGTTCATCTGGCCGAAGATCAGCGCGGTCTTCGAGAGCACCGACGAGCCGTCGAACAGCTTGGCGTCCTTGAGCTCGTGGAACAAGTCGTTGCCTTCACGGGTACGCTCGCCGACACCGGCGAACACCGAGTAGCTACCGGACTTCTTGGCGACGTTGTTGATCAGCTCCTGGATCAACACGGTCTTGCCGACGCCGGCACCACCGAACAGACCGATCTTTCCACCGCGGCGATACGGTGCGAGCAAGTCGATGACCTTGATGCCGGTCTCGAACATCTCGACGTTCACGCTCTGGTCGGTGAACTTTGGCGCCGCGCGGTGGATCGGCAGCTTCTTGGTCGCCTTGACCGGGCCAGCCTCGTCGACCGGCATGCCGACGACGTTCAGGATTCGGCCGAGCACCTCGGCGCCGACCGGCATCATGATCGGGCTGCCGGTGTTTTTGACCGGCTGGCCGCGGACCAGACCATCCGTCGTATCCATCGCGACGCAGCGAACCATGTGCTCGCCGAGATGCTGCGACACTTCGATCGTCAGGTTGTCCTCGCGGTTGTCGATCGCCTTGTTGGTCGCGAGTAGCGCGGTGTTGATCTCCGGCAGCTCGGCCGAATCGAACGCCACATCGACCACGGGGCCGATGACCTGGACCACGCGGCCCATGCTGTTGGGGGAATAGTCGGTAGTTGCCATGTTCGTTTACCCGTTCCTTGGGCCTGTCGTTACCCTTTTAGGGCCTCGGCGCCGCCGATGATCTCGAGCAGCTCCTTGGTGATCGACGCCTGACGCGCGCGGTTGTACTGAAGCGTGTAGCGGTTGATCATCTCACCCGCGTTCTTGGTCGCGTTCTCCATCGCCATCATCTGCGCGCCGAAGAACCCGGCGATCGACTCGAGCGATGCGCGATACAGCTGGATCTGGACGTACAACGGAACGAGTCGGGTCAGCAGGTCCTGCTTCGACGGCTCGTAGATGTAATCGGTCGCGACCTCGGCACCGGCCTGGGTCTCGGGCGGCACGACGGGCAGCAGCTGGATCATCCGGGTGACCTGCGAGCCGGCGTTCTTGAACTCGTTGAACGCGAGGAACACCTGATCGACCCGGCCTTCGAGGAAGTCCCCGATCACGCGATTGGCGGTCTCGCGTGCGAGTGCCAGCGCGGTCGCTCCGGTCGGTGCTTGATCGAAGCTCGAGATCTTCGCGTTGCGGCGCGAGAAGTGCTGGTTCGCCTTCTTACCGATCACGCGAAGCGTAACTTCGGACACGTCGGTCAGTTCGTTGGCCGCGTAGCGCTCCACCGACTTGATGACGTTGGTGTTGAACGCGCCGGCGAGACCGCGATCACTGGTGACCACGACCACCGCGACCTTGTTGACCTGGCGCTGCTCGAACAGCGGATGGGCGTCTTTACCGGCGACCCCCGCGAGCTCGGCAACCACCGACGACAGCGCCGTCGAATACGGGCGAGCCGCGATGATCGCGTCCTGGGCGCGGCGCAGCTTGGCTGCGGCGACCAGCTTCATCGCGCGCGTGATCTTCCGCGTGTTCTTCACGCTGACGATCCGGTTGCGAATGGCTTTGAGTGACGGCATCGGTCGATCCTTGCTTAGGCCTTCTTCGCCTCGACCGAGAACTGCTTGGCGAACTCGGTGAGCGCGTCGCGCAGCGCCTTCTCGGCATCGCCCTCGAGCTTGCCGCTCGCCTTGAGGTCGCTGAGGATCTCGGCCTTGCGCGACTTCATGAACGAAAGCAGCTCCTTCTCGTAGCGACCGAGCACGGCGACCGGGTAGTCGTCGACGAAGCCGTTGGTGCCGGCGTAGATCACGATGACCTGCTCCTCCATTGCCATCGGAGCGAACTGGCCCTGCTTGAGCAACTCGACCATGCGCTCGCCGCGGTTGAGCTGGGCGAGCGTCGCCTTGTCGAGGTCGGAGCCGAACTGCGCGAACGCCGCCTTCTCGCGGTAGCTCGCGAGCTCGAGGCGGAGCCGGCCGGCGATCTTCTTCATCGCCTTGGTCTGCGCGGCGCCACCGACCCGAGACACAGAAATGCCGACGTTCACCGCGGGACGAATGCCCGAGTAGAACAAGTCGGCCTCGAGGAAGATCTGGCCGTCGGTGATCGAGATGACGTTGGTCGGGATGTACGCAGAGACGTCACCGGCCTGGGTCTCGATGATCGGCAGCGCGGTCAGCGAACCGCCGCCGTCCTTGTCGGACATCTTGGCGGCGCGCTCGAGCAAGCGGCTGTGGATGTAGAACACGTCGCCCGGGTACGCCTCGCGGCCCGGCGGGCGGCGGAGCAGCAGCGACAGCTGGCGATACGCGACCGCCTGCTTCGACAGATCATCGTAAACGATCAGCGCGTGGCGGCCGGAGTCGCGGAAGTACTCGGCCATCGTGACGCCGGTGTACGGCGCGATGAACTGCAGCGGTGCCGGCTCGGAGGCACCAGCGCACACGACCGTCGTGTACTCCATCGCGCCGGCCTTGGTGAGCCGGTCGACGACGGTGGCCACCGTGGACTGCTTCTGGCCGATGGCCACGTAGAAGCAGTGCATGTTCTGGCCTTTTTGATTGATGATCGTGTCGATCGCGATCGCGGTCTTGCCGACGCCGCGGTCGCCGATGATCAGCTCGCGCTGACCGCGACCGATCGGGATCATCGAGTCGATCGCCTTCATGCCGGTCTGCATCGGCTCGTGCACGCTCTTGCGCGAGATGATGCCGGGCGCCTTGATCTCGACCTGGCGGCGCTTGGCGCCGGTGATCGCCTTGCCACCGTCGATCGGCTGGCCGATCGCGTTGACCACGCGGCCGAGCAGCTCCTCGCCGACCGGCACTTCGACGATGCGCTGGGTGCGGCGAACGACGTCGCCCTCGCGAATCGACTCGAACTTTCCGAGCAGCGCGACACCGACGTTGTCCTCTTCGAGGTTCAACACCATGCCGTTGACCTTCTCGCCACCGGCGCCCTCGAACTCGAGGAGCTCGCCGGCCATCGCGCCGGACAGGCCGTAGACGCGCGCGATGCCGTCGCCGGCGGTCAGCACGGTGCCGGTTTCGGTGACCGAGACCTTCTGGTCGTAATTCTCGATCTGCTTGCGGATGATGTCGGAGATCTCTGCGGCGCGGATATCCATGGCGATCCTCGTTCTTACTTACTTGGTGAGCTCGTCGCGGAGGTTGCGGAGCTGGGTGCGAAGACTTCCGTCGTAGACCTTGTCGCCGACCTTGGCGACGACACCGCCGAGCAAGCTCGGGTCTTCACGCCGGGTGGCGTCGACCTTCTTGCCCGAGAGCTTCTCGAGCGCGGCGGTGATCTGCGACAACTGAGATGGATCGAGCGGCTTGGCCGACACGATCTCGGCGGTCACGCGACCACCCTTGGCCTCGACCATCGCGTCGAGCTCGCGCGAGATCGCGGGCAGCGACGACATGCGTTCGCCGTCGAGCAGCAGCAGCACGAGGTTCTTGGTCTGCGGCTGAGCGATCACGCGCTGGAGAAGCGCATCGACCACCTTCTTGCGATCGGCGCGGCGGATCGCGGGATTGGTCAGCGACGACACCAGCTCGGGCGACTCGCGCATCGCCTTGGCCAGCGTGCGTAGATCATTGCTGATCCGATCGAGGTTGCCGCCCTGCGTGCCCAGCTGCATGACCGCGCGCGCATAGCGACGCGCGAGACTTCCGGTCACCATCAGACTCGCTCCTTGGCCTGCTGCCGATCGACGCCGACGTCGTTGATGAACGACGTCACCAGCTTGGCCTGATCCATGGGTTGCAGGTTGTCCTTGAGTAGCTTCTCGGTCGCGGTGGTCGCCGCGGCGGTGACCTCACGAGTCAACATCGCGCGCGCGAGCTCGATCTCGGCCGCGATCCGCTGCTCGGCGTCCCGTTTCATCTGCGCGGCCTGCTTGTCCGCGTTGTCGAGGATCCGCGCCTTATCGGCCTCGGCGTCCTTGCGCATGCCTTCGACCATTCGAGCGATCTCGGCGTCCGCGTCGCGGAGCTTGAGCTCGTATTCGGACAGCTTGTCTGCGGCCTGCTGGCGCAGCCGAGCCGCCTCTTCAAGCGCGTTCTTGATCTGATCGTGGCGCTCCGCGGCCATCGTGTTGGCGGCGGGCCGCAGCTTCCACGCGAGCAGTCCGAGGAAGATCGCGAAGTTCAGGATCATCAGGACGAAGGGTCCCGACATCTTCTCTTCGGGACCCTCGACGACCACGCCGGTCTTCGGGTTCTCGTTCTTGCCATCGCCGAACGCACCACCGGTGACGTCTTTGCCCCAGTGGAACTCGGTGAAGTTGAAGTGCTTGGTCGGATCGCCGTGGCCGTGATCGCCGGCCTCGTGACCGCCCGGGTGACCATCGTCGTGGCCCGCTTCTCCACCGCTCAGCCCGTGGCCCCCCGGAGCCGCGCTCTGGGTCGGTGGCTCGGTGGGCCCGCCATGCGGCGGTTGTTCCGGCGGTTGCGCGTACGCGCCGGCGGCGGCGAACATCATCAACAGCGCGATGCGCGCGATGGTCTTCATGCGACCTCCCTGCCGAGCAGCTTGCTGGCGATCGACCGCGCGAGCACGTTCGCCTGCGGCATCAACTGATCGCGCGCCGCTTGGGTCTCCGCGCGCATCTTGGTTTGCGCTGCGTCGGTGGCCTGTTGCGCTGCTGCGCGTGCCTTGTCGGTCACGTCGCGCTCGTGGCTCGCTGCCTCGAGCCGAATCTTGCGGCCCTCTTCGGCGGCGCGATCACGCGCCACCGCGAGCTGCTTCTGATAGTCGGCGAGCCGGCCATCGGCCTGCGCGGTCATCCGCTCGGCTTCAGCTTTCGCTCCTTCGATCCCCGCGCGCCGGCGCTCGCGCAGCCGCAAGTACGGCTGGAACAGCAGCGAATTGGTGATCACGAGCAGGATCAGGAACAGCGCGAACTGGATCAGCACCGTCAGATCGAGATCGATCAGCGGGGCCGCTCCAGATGCGATCGAAACAAGCGGTGTTTGATCCATACGTTCCTGCGCAACCTATCGAGAATCCTGGGGTTGGCGCGGGGTGCTTATAGTCAGCTCCGCCACGCGTGTCAACCATGGGATGCCGAGGCTTTGTCGTCGGAACTGCGACAATGCGCCGCGATCGCGATCGCTGGTGTACCGACCGATCTCGGCCGCGCACGAACCGCGTTCCGGTCGGGTTCGCGTCCGGTTCTCGACAGCTGTGGACCTCCAGCGCGAGTCCAAACGTGCCGAACACCACTGTCGATAGCGAAGTCATCGGGTGCCGATCCCACCGCCGCCGATGCGCGTGACCTTGCGTTCGGCGACGATTCCAGCGCGTGCGTCGCAAGAACAGCTCGTGGATCTCAGCTCGGGCTCCGCGACGATCGCATTGGAGCTGCCCACGTTGACCGATTGTCCTCCCGAGGATGATCCCGAACGCCTAGGGTTGACGTCCGCCCACATGTCGTACTGTGCGCGGGTTGACGGAGTGAGCCGAGGCGCACTGCCGATCGCCGCCGGGTCGGGTCAGCGAACCAACCGTTCGATCAACGCAGAGGCCCCCAAGATCGCCGCGACCGCAAGCCCGAGCACGAGCTCGGATCCGTCGCCACCACACGAGTTGATCTCGTCGCAGCGGTTGGTCTGTTCGATGACTCCCGCTTCTTGATTCGAAGCGGCCGCACCACAACCAAGGCTCCAGGCCAACACCGTTGACGCCATGAGGTTGCGCATGGGCTCTGCGCGTTCAAGCGACGTGCCGGTGCCTGAGACACTGCGTCACTAGCGACGAACGCTCGACCAGCCGCGCTACTCGAGCACACCGCTCTCGGCGATCTTGCCGATCTCGCGGAACTCCGCCTTGATCGCTCGCTCGAGGTGGTCCTGGGTGAGCGGGGAGTGCTCCTCGGCGGCGAGGAACGCGGCGCGCACTGCGGCGTTACGGATGTAGCCACCCGACAGTTGGTACCGCCGCGCCAGATCAGCGAAGTCGAACGCGCCCGACCGCGGCACACCGGGCGGCAGATGCGAGCGCCATAGCGACTCGCGCGCGTCTTCGTCGGGGAACGGAAACGTCAGCCGAAACGACAGCCGGCGCTTGAACGCGCTGTCGATCGCGGTACCGAAGTTGGTCGTCAGGATCGCGATGCCTTCGAACGTGTCGAGCCGCTGCAACAGATAGTTCACTTCGAGGTTCGCGTAGCGATCGACCGACGAGCGGACCTCGGTGCGCTTGGCGAACAGCGAGTCGGCCTCGTCGAACAGCACGATCGCGTGACCGTCTTCGGCGGCATCGAACAACCGCGCGAGGTTCTGTTCGGTCTCGCCGATCCACTTCGACATGATCCGCGAGAGATCGACGCGGTAGAGATCCATGCCGAGCTCGTTGGCGATCGCCGACGCCACCAAGGTCTTACCGGTACCCGGGCCTCCTTGAAACAGCGCGGTGACGCCGCGCGCCGTCGACAGCACGTCGCCCATGCCCCACGTGTCGTAGACCGTGCGGCGATGTTTGATCCGAGCGATCAGCTCGAGCACCGATTCCTGAATGTCGGGAGGCAAGATCACGCGCGACCAGCTCGCGAGTCGTTCGACGCGCGTCGCCGTCGCGCGCAACTTCGACTCGAGGTGCTGGCGCACCGCCGTCTCGAGCGCGAGCCCACGATCGATCGGATGGCCGTTGCTCTGCGCTTCGGTCTCCACCGCGACGGCGACACATGCCTTGGCGATCACGCCGGGGCCGACGCGGAATCGGTCGGCGAGCTCGCCGGGATCGCGGACGTGCAGGCCGTGCTCGTCGAGCAAGATCCGCCAGCACGCCGTCCGCTGCTCCATCGAAAGTGCGGGCAAGTCGATGCGCAGATACCCGGGTGCGAGCGGCGGCTCACCATCCGATGGCAACCGCACGGCGAGCGGACCGGGGTGCTCGTCGAGGATCATCCGAACGCCATCACGTACAGCGGGATCATCGCTCGGAATCGCGTCGAGACCATCGACGCACGGCAACAGGCCGAGCAGATGCGCGCGGCGAATCCCGGCTCGCAGCTCGTCGAGCCGCTTGCTGCGCAGCATCGGCGTGGCATCGACGACGCCGAGCTTGCGCCCAGCGGTCTGCGCGATCACCGCGAGCAGCGCGTGGCGGCCGGCCCCTGCGCGACCTCGCACGACCACCCGTCCCCTCCCGCTCGGCATCGCCTGACCCAGCCGCGTGGCGATGTCGTCCTTCACCTGCGCGGGGATCAACAAGTCGTCGAATGAACGCTCCGCACCGGCGATCCGAACATGCTCGAGGTCCGCCTCGGCGCTCGCGGCGCGCAACAACCGCAGTACGATCGGATCGCAGGACAGCGACACGAACGGACGCTGCCTGCCAGGCCCTGCGACCACCAACCCGTGACGCAACAGGGCCGCATCACGATCGAGCTCCGCGGCGATCGCATAGTGAGTCGCGTGCGGCGCCAAGATCTGGCTGACCAATAGCTCGTCGACGAGCGGTCGCCCGGTGTCATTGGCGAGGATGCCATAGAGCCGGGCGAGCTCACCCCACAACGCCGGCGCGGCCACCACCAGTAGCGTGAGCTGCGCGAGTGGCGATAGGCCGAATCGCACGCCGAGCGCACTCAACGTGGAAACGTTGGGCATGCTGAGCTCGGCCGCGCGCACGGTGGCCGTGGCGCGTCGTACGTGTTGCTCGGCGCCGGCTACATCGTCGATCGCGAGCCCCGTCGACTTTCCGACCAGACCATCGACTTCGATCTTGAACGGAAGCACCCCGACACCGTCCGAAGGCAGGCTCAGTCGGCCTTCGTTCCACGCGTGCGCGATCGCCAGGCTGGTGTGCCCGACCACGACATCGCGGTAGTTCTCGAGGATCGTCAATGCGTCGTCGAGCTTGGGTGGTCCGAGCTGACTGTACGGCGCCAGCAACCGCGCGACCGGCAGCGCGCGCGTTCCGCGATGAAACCCGACGGGTGGCGGAGCCGGCTCGATCGGCTCGGCAGCGACCGGTTCGGTGGACGACGCGGACTCGTCGGCGATCGAGGTCTCCGCAATCGCGGGCGACGCGATCATGTCGCGCACGGAGACCACCGAAACGTCGTCGGGACCATCCCCGAATCGCATCACCACCGACAATCCCGCGTCATCGATCGCGACGTCGCGCACCGGGCGATCGGCTCGGTAATCGGCGATGACGCGACCAAACCTCAGATCGAGCAGCGTCAACGTGTCGGGCGCGGAGCGCATGAGCGCGTATCCGCGGGCCGGCGCGAACCGGATCAGGTCGATGTTGGACAGCGTGATTCGGTGATGCAGCCCTGCGTCGTGCAGGCCGAGTACGATCAGTTGCGTCAGCGTGTCGCCGTACGCCGAGACGAGGGCGACGGTACGCCCGCCGAACAGCACCGCCCCGTCGACAAATCGCGACGTCACCGACCCAGCGGCCGCGGACCACCGCTCGGTGCCGGGATCTCGGAGCTGCACGCGCTCGCGCCGACACACCAGCCAGCGCGACGTCGTCACGGGAATGATCAGATCGTGGTCGAGTGCGATGTGGGTCGAGTCTCCAGTCGCCGGTATCAGCGCTGGGCTCGCGCTGGCCCACAGCGCCCCTGGCGCTCCGACCGCACACGGCCTGAGCACGCCCGCGGTTCCACCGAGTGGCTGCGACGCATGCACCGTGCCGGCCTTGCCGATGCGATGCAACACCGCCGGAGCTCCGGCGGCCACCCACAGCTCTGCTCCAACCGCGGCGACGTCGACGATCGACGGCAGCGCAATCAGCGCAGTATCCCGCTTGCCACCGAGATCCACCAGGTGCACGCCTTCGGACGACGCCACGGCGGCGAGCGCTCCATCCATGGAGAACCCGAGACTCCGAGCCAGCTGCATGCGGTCCGCATGATAGCCCGGGTACGCTTGACGATGATCGACCAGCAATCGATCGTCTGGTCGGATGACCCGGGAGGCGATAGCTGCGAGGTGGCGCATGGCCCGGCGCATGGTGGGATGGGCGCCAGAGGGGGCGCGCGCTCTTCTCGAGGAGCTGGCACAGCACCAGCGTGATGACGCAAGCCAAGCGAATGCGAACGAGCTACTCACCCATGCGCTCGCCGCCACCGGTGCATGGCCGCTCGCAACCGAGAGCTTGCAACGCGCGATCGCGCTCCGGCGTGCGCTCGGAGATCCCGTGCAGGCAGATCGGCTCGATCAGGTCCTCGAGCGGTTCCCAGTACCAGGGTTTTCGTCGGAGCAGCAGGCCGTCGATGTCGAGATCGCGCTGATTCGGCGATCGATCGAACGGACTGCCTCGGCGGCCGACGTGATGACCGTCGAGCTCGCTCGTGCGATCGCGCCACGCTGGTTGCCAGGAGACCTCCAGGCATGGTTCTCGCTATCTCCCGATGAAATGACGCTGCTGTCGGCGGCCGTTGCGTCGATCGGAGATCCGCGCTGCGGCCCACCGCGCACCGCCGCGGCATGGCATGCGCTGCTGGCTAGCGCGTCCGATGCAGCGGATGCATTGATCGATGCTCGATTGGTCTCGGCGATGCCGGCGCTGATCCCGAACCCGCGCGTGGTCAGCCGCATGCTCGGCCGCACGCAGGTAGAGCCACCGCGATCCATACGTTTGATCGCTCAGCCGAGGGTGTTGGCGCGCTCGAGCGACGGATCACTCGCGCGCGAGCTTCGGATGTCGCATCGTTTTGGTGTAGTTGTCGGACCGAGCCATCACGCACGTGCGCGGGCCGTCGCGATCGCAGCGGGATGCCAGCTCACAGCGGTCGTCGCCGAGCCGGTGGGCGCGGCTGTAGACCCATCGCTGATCGCAGACGCCGCGCTCGAGGCGAGGCTGTTTGGTGGGATGCTAGTCATCGACGAAGCGCGCTGGCGCGCCGCCGGGCTCGACGTTACGGCCGCGATCGCCGGCGACGTCTTGCGCAGCGGATCGATCCTGGTCGTGACCGACGAAGAGTTGCCGATCGACCAGCAGTTTCGAGCTTTCACCGTCACAGCCGCGGTATCGTCGACGCAATGACGCCCGAACAGCTGCTCGCCGAAGCACTCGCCGCCGCTAGCCGAGGCGACTTCGATGCAGCTGCGGACGCGTTCGAACGCGCCGCCAACGACCTGCCGCCTGAGCAGAAGGCAAACATCGCTAGCGCGCTCGAGTCGGTGGTGAAACTGCGGATCGCTGCCAATCAGGCCACTCAGGCGGCGCTCTCGCTCGAGCGCTTGAAGCGGGTCGCGGCCGATCCGGCGGTGGAGCTGAGGCTGCGCGCCGAGCTTGCCGACAAACAGTCGGATCTTCACGGCCGCCGCATGGCGTGGCAGGCGGTGCTCGATAAAGGCGCTCGCGGCGACCGAGCACTCGCGTTGACCCAACTCGCACACATCGCTCGGCTCGAGAACGATCACGAAGACGCCGCGGCCCAGTTCGCCGCAGCGGCCAAGGCGGTTGACCGCGGTCAAGAACCGCTGCGTGAGGCAGAGCTACGGCTCGAAGCTGCGATCGCGCTGACCACGATGAACGATGTAGCGAAGGCCGAGCCGATCCTCGACGAGCTCGACGCGAACCTACCCGCCGACGATGGCGGACTGCGGGCACGAATCCACAGCCAGCGCGGATTGATCGCGGTGTCTAGAAATGATCTAGGGGGAGCGCTAGCGCACGCCGAACGTGCCCGCGATCTGGCGACCGGACCCGACAATGTCATGACCTATCTCGCCGCTGCGACGCTGATCGCGGGCGTGCACCAAGCGGCGGGCCGCTTGGTCGACGCATACGACGCGCTCGCCAAAGCCCGTGAGTCCCTCGGTGATCTGCTCGGTCCGGCCGGCCGCGACCTGGTCGCGCCGGCGATCCAGCTGTTCGAGCAGCGGCTAGGTCCGGCGAGATTTCAGGAGGTGTGGGAACGCTGGGTCGCGCTCCGCCAAGCAACCGATCGATAACCCGTTGCTGCGCGGCGAACGCTGGGCGGACTTGGTACGCTGAGCGCGTGCTCGCCGAAAAGCTCGCCGCGATCGCGCGTCTCCGCACCCGGATCGACGCGCTGAAGACGCGCGGAGTACCACCACGTTCACCGGTGCTCGAGTCTGTGGCGCAGCAAGATCTCGGTCGTTCGCTCGGCGCCTTGCTCGGCCTCGCCGTCGGCGACGCGCTCGGAACCACGCTCGAGTTCACCAAGATCACCGGCGCTGCGTTCCCCGAGCTGATGACCGGTCCGCACCGCGAGATCATCGGAGCGGGTCCGTTCGATCTCAAGCCGGGCCAAGTCACCGACGACACACAGATGGCGCTGTGCTTGTTTCACAGCCTGGTCGCCCACCATCGCCTCGACGTCGACGACGTGGTCGCGCGTTATCGCCAGTGGCAACGCGTCGCGTTCGACATCGGGATGCAGACCCAGTCGGCGCTCGGCCTGGTCCCCGAGGTCGCGCCACTCGACGCCGGCCGCGTGATCTGGCAGCGCAGCGGCCGACAGTCGTCGGGCAACGGCGCGTTGATGCGCACCGCACCGATCGGCGTGCTGCTGTCGGCGCATTCGTCGATCCGTCGCGACGCGACGTTCTTCGACGGCGCGATCACCCACTTCGATCCACGAAGCCAGCTCGCGTGTGCAGCGTTCAATGCCGCGATCAGCATCGCCATCGCGACCGATCGGCCACCCAGCCCCACCGACCTGGTCGACGCGGCGCGGGGCGAGCTCGAGCCCGCCTCTGCCACGCTGGTCCGTCGCTATAACGACATCACGGATCTGATCGCGAGCGCGGCGCACGAGCTCGCAGACGATCTCGCTGCAGCCGAACGACCGGATCCCACGCTCTATGGTCCGGAGCTCGATCTTCGCAGCCACCAGGGGTTTGTGCGCTCCGCGTTCCGGCTCGCGTTCTGGGAGCTCGTCCATGCGCCGAGCTTCGAAGCCGGCTTGATCGACGTCGCAAATCGCGGTGGCGACTCCGACTCCAACGGCGCGATCGCGGGGGCGCTGTTGGGCGCGTTCCACGGCATCGATGCGATTCCCGATCGCTGGCTGACTGCGGTGCTGTCGGCGCAGTCGGCCGAGCCGCTGCTCGCGCGCGAGCTCCACCCGTCGCGATTCGTCGACGAGCTCACCGAACTGTTCGCGAGAGCCGCCGCGCTGCGTTAGGTTCGGACGCGCTACTTGATCGGTGTCGGTCCGCTGCCCGGCTTCGGCGCGGCTGGTGGCGGCGACGGCGGGCCTGACGCCTTCATCCCGGTCGCGTTCTCCATGAACGACCGCCCCTCGAACATCACGCCCTTGTCGATCTGGAGCGCCGGCGTATGGAGGTCACCTTTCACGCGACCCGGTGCGTGGATCTCGATCGACCGCTTCGCCTTGACGTTGCCGATCACCGTGCCCTGAATGATCACTTCGCCGATGTCGATCTCGGCCTCGACCTGGGCGCCCTCGCCGATCACCAGCGTGTCGTCCGAGAACACTTCGCCCTTGAACCGGCCGTCGATCCGGACCGTGCCGTCGAACGTGAGCTTGCCTTCGAAGCTCGCACCACGCCCGAGCAGAGTCGTGATCTCGCCCATCGCTGCTGACTGTTTTGCTGTGGCCACCATGAGGACGGTCAACGTACCACGCCCGTGCGGACAAAAAAAAATCCGCGCGGGTCAGGCGCGGATTGTTCGGCCGGGAGTGTCGACCGACGATCAGCTGATCAGAAGATCACGCTGATGCAGCTCGCGATGTCGAATAGCATGAACGCGAGCGCCTTCTCCTGCGAGGTCAGCTCGTCGTTCGAGCATTGCGAAGGAAACGGCTGGCCCGCCGTCGAGTTCGAGTCACCCGACACGTGCATGTCGGAGAACACCACCTTGCCGCAGCGATCCCCAGGCATCGCCTCGTTGGGCGTCGTGAATTGAAAGTTCTGCGGGTACTCGACGCCGTTGTTCTCCCAATACACCCAGCGCTCGGCGCGCCCCGGTGTCACACCCGTACACGTCTGCTTGCCGGTGCTCGCCCCGATCGGAATCACGCCGCGCTGGCCAGCCGGCGAGCCCATCACGTTGAGCATCCAGGTCGCGAACGCGGGGCCCTTACCTGGATTGTTGATCTCGTCGATCGTGTCGGGCGGGTTCGTGAACGTCGTCCCACTGTTGTTCCACTGCGCGATCTGCGTCCAAACCGGCGGGGCTTGATCGAAGTCGTTGTCTTGGGTCGAGCCCTCGATCCAGATGTTGTGCCAGTGCGACATGAACACGCGACCGCCGATGTCGGCGTACGCCTTCACGTTGTTCATCGCGTCCTGCGACTTGCGCTCCGCTCCCTGCTCGCCTTCACACGAGAAGATGAGGATGTCGTAGGCCTTCATGTTGTCGAGGCTGTCCCACAGCGTGGTCGCGTTGCGCATCGGAGTGGCGCCGATCGTGTTGGCGCCGTTGCCGTTATAGAGGTGGATCCGGGCATCGCCATCCACCGCGATCTCGGAGTCCTTGATTCCGAACTTGCGAATCAGACACTCGAGCGCATCGGCATCGCCGGTCGTGATCGCGATCTTCGGGATGTCACCCTCGCTGCGATCGGCGGGCATCCGCGTCTCGGTCATCGGCGCCGTGGTCTGCTCGCACTGCGGCACATTCGAGATCGTGATCTGCTTGCGCCACTTTCCGCTCTGCATCACCAGCGGAATGTTTGCTCCCGGCGGCACGTTTTCGAGCGTGAAATTTCCTGCCTCGTCGGTGGTGGTCTTCGAGACCGGACCGCCGAGCAATTCGGTGCTGCACCGATCGCACGTCACGCCATCGATCAGCGGTCCTGGATCGCTGCGCGGCACGTAGACGTTGATGCCGTACAGCGGCAACGTCCCGTTCGGCGCGAACACCGTACCGGTGATCGTCGTCGGTGCTTTGCCCATCGCATCGCAGTCGACGACGTCGCACTCGCGACCCACGCACGCGTCGGGTCCATCGTCGTCGTCGTCACCGCCGTTCTTGCTACCGCAGGAAGCAAGCGACACCACGAGCAGGACTGCTGAAAAACTGGTCGTAACGGTACGCATCAAGGTCCCTCCGACGAAATGCAGCGCTAGCGAGGAATGATATCGGACGAGCAGAAGGAGGGAAAGCAATCGCCGACCTGGCAACGGCTAAAAGATCGGGCCGAGGCAGGTGGCTATGTCGAAGAAGATGAAAGCTAGGGCCTTTTCTTGCGGGCTCATTGGTGACGCAGAGCACCCTCCTGGGAAAGGAGTGTCTGGCTTTGAGCTCGACCCCGACGAGACGTGCATGTCAGAGAAGACCACCTTTCCACACCGCTGGTCGGCGGGAACCTCGTTTGGCGTCGTGAACAACGTGTTCTGAACACCTGTTCTTCCCATCGGTGACGACAGCGTCGGATCGACGTAGACCCAGCGTTCGCCCTTCGCTGGATCGACGCTCTGCGCGGTGTATCGAGGCGCTTTGACCTGTAGCTGCCCGCGCATCACCGGCGAAGCGCCGACGTTCTCGAGCCACGTCGCGAAGACAGCTCCCTTCGGCGCCGCCTGATCGACCACGGTGAGCTGGGTCGTGTCCGGCTGCGGTGCAGCGTAGTCGAACTCCATGATCGACATCCAATCCGCCAGACCATGCGACGGATCGCCATCCTCGCCGCCGATCCAGATGTTGTGCCAGTGCGACATGAATACGCGGCCGCCGAGGCCGGCATAGTCGTGCACGGCTTGCATCGCCGCCTGCGACTTGGTGTCGGGATACTGCCCGCCCTCGCACGAGAACATCGTGATGTCGTAGTTCGATAGCTTCGAGGTCGTGTTCCACAGCGCCGTCGCGTTCGGGAATTCGCCGCTGCCTCCTGCGAACCCGGTCTCGAACTCCATCGCGCCGTTGCCATTGAACAGATGAACCCGCCCGCCCTGGGTGTCGGTCGTGAACTCGGTGTCATCGACACCGAGCTTGCGCACCAAACATTCGAGCGCGTCGGCATCTCCTGTCGTGATCGCGATCAACGGTATGTCACCTTCGGACTTGTTCTTGGGCAATCGGGTCTCGACCGCGCTCAACGGCAGGTCCTGACATGCAGCGACGTTCGGGATCGTCAGCTGCCGGCGCCACTTGCCGATCTGAATGACGACTGGAACGTCGGTAGTGGCCGGCACATCGCGCAGCACGAACTCACCTTTGTCATCGGTCACCGTCGTCGAGACCGCACCACCGAGGAAATTGCAGCGATCGCACTGCACGCCCTCGGGGAGTGGTCCGGGATCCGACGCCGGCACATACACCGTCGCGCCATACAGCGCGAGCGTCCCGTTAGGGGCATACACGGTTCCCGAGATACTCGTCGGCGGCAACCCTTTGGCGCCGCAGTTCACGACGGCACAGGCGAGCCCATCACAGGCGTCTGGCTCGCCAGCGCTGCTGTCGCTCGGTGCCTGCGCGCGCTCTCCACACGCCGCGATCATCCACATGATCCCAGCAAGGGCGATGCACACGATGGACCCTCGAAGCCCCATTGGGCGGTTATACAGCGCCATCATGTCCGTTGGTGCGCAGCGGCCCGCCGACCCGTCACGCATTCTGAGCGAACGTCACTGCGATTTCCGACGGTGAGGATTCTTACGGCTGAAGTCTGGCGTCGATCTCTAGTCGTCCGTCGTCGGGCCACTCGAGATCGCGAGCCCAGATCTGGTGATCTTGCAGACGTAGCTCGATTCGACGCGCTGCGTTCATGTCGACGTCGTTGATCGTCGTCGGCGTACGGCCGCGGAATTGGCTGTCGATCCAGATCTCGGCGCCACCGGGTTGGCTGTTGACGATCAGCTTGCCGTTGATCGGTTCCAGCTTCGCCACCACCGCAACTTCGCCGCCACCATTCGGAATATCCACGGTCTCGACGTGGGGTTTGTGCCGAGGAAGCTCGACTCGGATCTCGTGACGCGTGCCGACGGGAACGCCCTCGATGGTCAGCGGCGTCGGCTTGGTAAATCGCGTCCCGTCGTAGCTCACCTCGGCGCCACGCGGCTCGGACTCGACGTGAATCGACCCGATGGCCTGGCGGTCGCGAATCGCGCGGATGATGAAGAATGTCACGCCCGCCGCAACGGAAACCGCGACGAGGCACGCGGCGATATAGGACACCCACCGTCGAGCTTCGCCGCCGATCTTGAAATGCGATGGAATCTCATCGATCTCGGCTAACCGCAGCTGATGCGTCAGTGACGATGGCACCGGCGCGGGCGGGAACGGATAGTCGGTGGCGGGAGGCGCGAGCGGATACACGGGCTCGCGCTGCACCGGCGCGGGCGGCGCAGCCGCCGTCGGTCGAGGTGCGGGAACCGGCTCGCCCGATGGGCCCACGATCCGTTGCAGCAACGTGGGCGGCGTCACACCGTCGGGTGGCGTCCGTCGCGACACCCGCGGCTTGCGCAGCTCGCTCACCGCGGGTGCGTGGATATTCGCAGCGAGCGCCGGTGGTGGTGCCCGGCGCGCCGTGACGGACCTCGGCGGTGCCGTGATCTGATCGGCCTTGAGCTCGCGCGACAGCGTCGGCGCGTCCTCTTCGTCATCGATCGGTCCGACCGGCGAGCTCGCGGTGGTGTCGCCATCGATTCCACGACGAACGTCGATGTCATGTGACGACGGTGGCGTCACCAAGGTCGAGTCGTAGTTGTCGTCGTTGCCGGCGTAGGCATCGAACATGTACCCGCCACCAGGAGCCGTGAGCAACGTCCGATCGCTGACATTCGCGAGATCATCGGAATCGTCGAGGTCGATCGTGTCATTCCAGCGATCGTCCTTCGCCAACAGCGGGTTGTATTCCTCGAGCTGACGCGTGGTCTCATCGAGCTTGCGAACCCGGGCGGTGGAAGCGCGTCGAGTTGGTGAAGGTTCGGTCGGTTTCGCACTCCGATTCGGTTCGCTCGACGTCGTGGGGAGCGAAGCAACCTCGCGCGTGGTCTTCGCACCGCGCGTACCTCGCGATGCCGGCGGCTGTGGATTGGAGCGCTTGAGATCGCGCATCCGGAACAGCACGCTATTCTCGTCCCGTACATCACTCGCCTGAGCGAAATCGTCCTTGATCAGCGTGTGGGTCGCGAGCCGGCCATCGCGCTCTTCGGTGGCTGTGATCTCGTTGGCCGCCTGCGTGGGCTCCCCGAGCACCTGCTTGATCAAGCTCGCGAGCTTGGCAGCGGTGAACACCGGAGAATACGTGTGGAGGAACCGTTCGAGGTCACTGGCGAGGTCGCCGGCGGTTTGATAGCGATCGTCCGGCGACTTGGCGAGCGCGTGCATCACGATGCGCTCGAGTTGCGGAGGGATCAACCGGCGCAGCGTCGTGGGCGATGCGATGTTCGCCTTGCGCGCCATATCGAGCAGCTTCTGCAGATCCTCCTCGAGATAGAGCATCTGGCCGGTCAACATCTCGTACAGCACGATGCCGGCGGAGAAGATGTCGGAGCGCGAGTCGGTCGGATCGCCCCACGCCTGCTCCGGGCTCATGTAGTAGTACTTTCCCTTGATCACCCCGACGGCGGTCTGGCGAACTTTCATCGCCGCCTTCGCGATGCCGAAGTCGACCAGCTTCACTTCGCCCGCGTACGACACCAACACGTTCTGCGGCGACACGTCGCGGTGGACGATGCCGAGCATCTTGCCGGTGTGATCGCGCTTGCGATGCGCGTGATCGAGCGCGGATGCGATCTCCTTGGCGACGAACGCACAAACGTCGAGCGGCATCTCGATGTCGCGCTCCGACGCACGACGCAAGATCTTGTAGAGGTCCGCACCGTCGACGTACTCCATCGTGATGTAGTACGTGTCGCCAACGCGGCCAAGATCGAAGGTCTGCGCGATGTTGCCGTGCGACAGCTGCACCGCGATCTTCGCCTCGTCGACGAGCATCTGGATGAATTGCTCGTCCTCCGCGAAGTTCGGATGGATCATCTTGAGCGCGACGAACTTCTCGAACCCGGCGATCCCCTTGGTCTTGGCGAGGTGGATCTCCGCCATCCCACCGACCGCGATCTGGCGGACCAGCCGGTACGGCCCGAACTGCCGCTCAGCCATCGTCGTGTCCGAGCGCCGTCTCGGGTCGTGGTCCGGTCGCGAGGAACTCCGCACCACCGGGGTGCACGAACATGCCGACTAACCGGAGCGGGGTCTTGGCACCGCGGTCGAACGTGCACACCACCTCGGTCGCGATTCCGAACGCGACGTTGACCACGTAGGTCGCCACCGCGTTGGCTACCAGGTACAGGCCGAGCCCCGCGCCGTAGGTCTTGCGATCGATCTGATTGGGCGACTCGATGCACTTGTCGATGTATGCGAGGATCGTGTTCTTCGCGAGCCGGCCGAATCGATCGCGCACCGCAACCGCAAACAATGTATCGGTCGCCGCGTACCGGATTGAGACCGGCCGCGGTGACAGCGTCGAGCGGCGATCCTTAGGATCGATCTCGGCGAATACTTGCTTGCCCTGCGCATCCACCGGCGCATCGTAGAGCGCGTTCATCAGCAGCTCTTCGCTGACCTGACCGATCGCGGAGCGCACCTGTTTGCGCATCTTCGAGCTCTCGGCAAAATCCAGCACGGTCTGGATCGCGCGGCCACGCCCTTCGAAGTCACGCAGCCGGAGGTAGTGCACCGGTGTTCCCGGCGGCAGGTACTTCTCGATCCCGAAGATATCGCCGGTGAGCAACTTCTGCGCGATCACGAACACGCCGGCATCGAGCTCGTCACCGACGACCACATGGTTGACGCGATCGTCATGGAGATACTTGGTCAGGTCCGGCAACGCCGCCGACGGCGTCACGATCGTGACGTGCGCGCGATCGCGCAGCCTCACCACCAGCGCAGCGAGCGCCACCGCGTCCGGTCCGGTGCACGCGTAGAACACGTAGCGGTGGGGGATGACGTCACCCTCGATCGCCTCGACGCTTCGAACCGCGTCCACGACCGCTCCAGCTCGCTCGAGCGCCGCAACGATGCGGCGGAGCTGATCGAGGTCGTTAGAGATCGCGAGGACGCGCCGTTTCGACAAGTCTCCCCAGGCGTTGGCCCACGGCCAACAGCTCCAAAATCATACCGTATCCGCCGCCACAGCGGCCCACGGGTTGGCTCACCGCACGCGCGTACAGTGACAACGCCGACCCAGCGCAGCCTGCATAATGCGCGTCGTGACCAGCCCTTATCGCAGTGCGCACAATCCAGAGGAGATCGATTGTCCACGCTGCAGGAAGCGCCGGCTGCCTCCCACCGACGTTGCGAGCTGCGAGCTTGGGTGCGGAACCTGGGTCAGTGCGTTCGCGTCGACCATCGTCCTCACCGAGGTGGATCGCAGATCGCAAGGCGTCACGAAGTGGTGGCGAGTCCGCGAGGCGTGTCCGTTGTGCAAGGAACAGATGACGTTGCGCGGAGAACAACCCGGACTATTGCAAGGATGCGATCTCCACGGGTTCTGGATCGACGCGGATACCATTGCCCACACTGGGTTGGCCAACGGTGTGGATCAACAAGCGCTCGATCGCCTGCGCAACGATCCGCAACGCATCGAGGCCGAGCGCGAGGCACGCGAGCGTGCAGCGTTAGAGAGGATCGCGAACCGAGAGATCGCGATCGGGCTCAGCTACATCCTCGAGCTCGAAGCGAGGATCGAAGCGCTCGAGCGAAAACTCGCCACTCGTGACTAACCCTCGTTAGGAACCGGCACCCGAGATCATCGAGAACCGGACCCATCCGGATCAACCGCCGCGCCTTGCGGTCGGTGGCGAGCTTCGCTCGTGCTGCAGCGCAGAATTCAGGCTTCGACGTCGCCCAGCAGATTGCGGGCGATGTTGATGATCTGGATCTCGTCGGTGCCGCCGCCGATCTGGAGCAGCTTGGCGTCGCGCATCAGCATCTCGACGCGGTACTCGGCCATGTAGCCGTTGCCGCCCAGCAGCTGGATTGCCTCGAGTGCGGCCTCGGTGGCAGCGCGTCCGCAGTACAGCTTTGCGGCGCTCGCCTCGGCGGCCGTCATCGACTTGCCCTCCATGGTCAGCGTGATCTGCTTGAACATGAGGTTCTGGCAGTTCTGAAGCAGCACGAACATCTTGACCAGCTTGTCCTGAACCAGCTGGTACTCGCAGATCGGCTTGCCCCAGGTCTGACGCGGCTGGGAGTACTCGAGACAGTTCTCGAGGCTACGCTCGATGATGCCGACGCTCATCGGCGCCATGCCGGTACGCTCGGTATGGAATACGTCCTTACCGCTCGCGCGACCGACCGAGTCATCGTCGGGGCGCTCGCCGCCGAGCAGACGATCTGCCGGCACGAACACGTTCTCGAGGAACACCTCGCCGGTCGGCGAGCCGTGCATACCCATCTTGCGCATCGGCGGCGGGGTCGTGAGACCCGCGTCGCCACGCTCGACGATGAACGGCACGATCGGACGCTCCTCGAGCGAGCGACCGTCGCCCTTGTCGATCTTCGCGTAGATCACGAAGATGTCCGCGTAGGGCGCATTCGTGATGAACGTCTTCTGGCCGTTGAGGATGTAGCCATCCTTGGTCGGCTTGGCGATCGTCCGCATCGAGCGGAACGCGTCCGAGCCGGCGCCCGGCTCGGTCATGCCCCACGCGCCGATCTTGTCCCACGTCACGACGGGCACGCCGTACTTCTTCTTCTGCTCCATCGTGCCGCGGCCCATGATCGCGCCGCCGGCGAGACCGGAGCCCGCGCCGAACGCGAGTCCGAACCCCGGACAGACGCGCGAGATCTCGATTGCGAGGATCGCGCTCATCGCGGGGTCGCCCATGCCGGCGACCTTCACCGGCTGGTTCTCGCCGCCGCCCTCTTTGGCGCGCTTCTCGGCCTTCGCGAACGCGCCGCGGACCATGTCGGCGATGCCGAACGTCTTTACGAAGTCGCGCATCAGGTCATACGGCTGCTCGCCATTCTCGAGAGCGTCGACTTTCGGCTCGAGCTTCGACGTGCACCACCGGCGCACCAGCTTGCGGACCATCTCGTGTTCTTGCGTGAACTGAAACATTGTCGTTTCCTTTGCAGCGGGTACGGGTGTCTTAACTGAAATCGCGCGCGCGGCGCGCGGAGGGGTGAATGGGTCGCCAGGGGATGACCGGACCAGAGGGGCGGGAAAGCCCCTCTCGATCAACTAAACCGGGATGATTCCGCGCTTGCGAGCCGGGCGCTCGACCTTGCGGCCCCACGCCATCTCGATACCGCGGCACAGCACGTGACGAGTCTCGCGCGGGTCGATCACATCGTCGATCAGACCCCAGCCAGCGACCTTGTAGATGTCGATGTGCTTCTGGATCATCGAGGCGATCTGCTTCTTCACTTCGGGCGGCGGGTCCCCGTTGGGGAACAGCTTCGGCCCGGCGATCCCGAGCATGCCCTCGGCGCCCATGACGCTGATCTCGGCGCCCGGCCACGCGACCATCAGGTCGGGCTCGAACGCACGGCCGGCCATCACGTAGTAGCCCGCGCCGTAGCCCTTGCGGGTGACGACGGTGAGCTTGGGCACCGTGGCCGCGGCCATCGCATGCAGCATCTTCGCGCCGTGGCGGATGATGCCGGCGTGCTCGTGGTCCTTGCCGACCCAGAAGCCCGGCACGTCCATCAGGAACACCAGCGGGATGTTGAACGCGTCGCAGATCTGAATGAAGTGCGCCGCCTTGTCAGCGGTGTCGCTGTCGAGGATTCCGCCGCGCTGCTTCGGGTTGTTCGCGACGATGCCTGCCGGGCGTCCGCCGAACCGCGCGAAGCACGTGATCATCGGGCGCGCCCACCGCGGCTTGATGTCGAAGTACTCGCCGTTGTCGACAATGCGGCGAATGACCTCGTACATGTCGTAGGTCTGCTTCTGGCTATCGGGGACCAGATCGAGCATCGCGTCATCGGCGCGATCGATCGGATCAGTGCACGCGATCACCGGCGGCTGCTCGCCGCAGTGCTGCGGCATGTAGCCGAGGTAGCGCTTGACCGCCTCGATGCACGCTTCGTCGGACTCGACCTCGAGGTCACCGACGCCCGACGTCTCGCAGTGGATGCGCGCGCCGCCGAGGTCCTGCTCGGTGACGTCCTGGTTGGTCATCGCCTTCACGAGGCCCGGACCGCCGAGCGCCATCGAGCTGGTCTTGCTGACCATCGGGACGAAGTCGGCGAGGCCCGGAATGTACGCGGTGCCGGCGGCACCAGGACCGACCATCGCCGAGACCAGCGGAACCACGCCGCTCATCACGACCTCTTCGCGGAACAGGTGACCCGAGCCCGCGAACAGCGACACTTGATCCGGGTCGCTGTTCGGCTTCGGATCGATGCGCGCGCCGGCCGAGTCGATCAGCCACACCATCGGCATCCGGCAGCGCAGCGCGATCTCGCGAAGGCGCGAGACCTTGGTCTCGCTGACCAGGCCCATCGAGCCGCCCTTGATCGTGAAGTCGTACGCCGCGGCCGCGACGTGACGGCCGTTGACCTTGCCCCAGCCGCAGATCACCGCGTCGGCAGGAACGTCGTGCGCGCCCGGCCCCATCTCGGTGCCGTGGATGCCGACCTCGACGAACTCGCCCTTGTCGAACAACAGCGCCATGCGCTCGCGGGCGGTCAACTTGCCGCGGTCGTGGTGCTTCTTGATCTTCTCCGGGCCGCCCATCTGCTTGGCCTTCTCGCGGCGGGCAGCTAGGTCTTGGACTCGTTCGCGCATCGTGGTCATCGGTGTTCTCCTGGTGGACTCGTGATCCGGCCTAACGTCGTTCTTTCATCGCATCGCCGACGACGCGCTCGACATTGTCGGCAACCTTCGCCAGCGTGGTGATCAGTTGTTCGAGCTCGGTTGGTGGTAACGCGGTCACCGCGCCGCGGAGGATCTCCCACGGTGCGACGTCGACCTTCTTCGCCATCGCCCTGCCCTCGGGTGTCAGCCGGATCTTCCAGACCCGGCGATCCTCGGTGCTCTGCTCGCGCTCGACCAGGTTCGCCGCGGTCATCCGATCGATGATCCCCGTGACCGTCGAGTTGGTCGCCGCCATCCGCTTGCCGACTTCCGACAGCGACAGCTCGCCGACGGTCTGCAGCAGCTTGAGCACGTTCAGCTGCGTCGCGGTGATGCCGTGCTTCGCGCACTGCTCGCGCGCCAGCCGGCGCGATTCGGTCTGTAGGTAGATCGCGGTCTCGACGATCCGGTCGATCGTCGTCTGAACGTCGACGCGCGATGGCCGAGCAGGCTCACTCCGAGCAGCCCGTGCCCTGGCAGTTCGCGTCCCGGACATTTCGTGTCACGTAATATCAGGCTCGCGAACGATCGGCAAGGGGCCGGATCTGCTCGGCTCGCCGTGACTCACCGACACGCGAATCGTTCCGGTTGCTTGGCAATCGTCGCTGTAAAGTGCCGCATGCTCAGGGTTGCGGTCTTGTTCGCGTGGTGGGCGTGTGCGTGCGGTTCGTCCCCGCAGTCAGTCGAGCGAACGTCCGAACAGGCGACTCACGATGGCAAACCGGTATCCGAGCCTGCTCGACTCGAGACCAAGACGTTCGCGGAGGCCGGCGCGGAACGAACGACGATCACCGGACAGGGCGTCGCACTCGAAAGTCTGCAGCTCGTCGAGTGGATCGGCTTGCCGATGAGTGGACGTGGCGACATTGCGATCCATGTGACAGTGCCGATCGTTCGCGGCCAACGAGACTTCCGCGGTGCGCGGGGCACCATCGCGCTGAGCTGCCCGAGCGGCTGCCGGTTAGGAGACGATCACACGAAGTTGCAGGTCGGAATCCGCATGCCGACGGAGCTGTACTTCGGGCATATCGACTTCGAAACCGTCGCTATCAAAGCCAACTTGGCCGACGGTCGCGCCGAGCTGACCCAGTGGTCGGTTGTGTCGAAGGACCTCGTCATAAAGCTCGAAGCCTCGCTCGAGCTCGCTAGTATTCTCGAAGAGTCGCGCGTCACGGGCTGTGTGCGGTTTGCCCCGACAGCCGCGCTCAAGGCTAGAGAGCCCAGGCTCGAGGCGCTGTTCGCCACCACGGGAGCGATCCGAGGCAGCGACGATCTATTTCACATCCAGATCGACGGTACGCTTGCCAGTCGGAAGTACCTCGCTCAGGACTGCGACGCCTCGCTGCTCCACGCCGAAACCGAACCACCGTCGGGACCGGGTGCCGAAACAGCCACCGAACAGCACCGCCGCACCAGCGCAGCGGACTTCGAGAAGCTGCTCGACAAGTCAGTGAAGCGAATCGCCAACAACACGTATGAGATCAAGCTCGCGCTGTTCGACGCGGTCCTCGCCGATCCGATGGTTCTTGCTCGTGGTTGTCGCGTCGTCCCAGCGGTGAAAGACGGCAAGGCGACCGCACTGAAGCTCATGGCTATTCGGCCAACGTCCGTGTACGCCAAGCTGGGGCTCGCCAGCGGCGATGTGGTCGTCGCGATCAACGGTCAACCATTGGGCGACGCCGCCCAGATGCTCGAGATCTATATAGCCCTCAGGCAAGAGGTCACCGCGGGACAGCCCCTCGTTGTTTCCATTGACCGTAACGGCGCGCCGTTGACGTTCACATACAAGCTGCGCCGGTAGGCTGGTTAGGCGGGTTACGATATGGCAGTCCAGACGGCGGACGGTCCGGACCGAGGCAGGTGCGCGAATCAATCGCGCTCGACGACGTAAAATACGTAGCCGCTCACGGCTCGACGAACCCACCGCCGTTGAACACGAGCTCGCCCATCAGCACCGATGACGAGCTGCCCTCGGTCGCGTGGACGTGGAGCGGGCCACTGCCTGCTCCTGGAAACATCGTCACGACCGGATCGTTGCTCGCGTTGTGGACGGTCGCCGCGAGGCCACCGATGTCATACATCGCCATCGGGAAGTCTTGGATCCGCGTCTCCACCGTCGTCGAAGCAGGGCCGGAAGGCCCCACCGTGCGCTCGATGAGGATCTTGTGCTCGATCGTAGTCTTCTTCCGGAACACGGCTCCGCTGCTCGGGGCAATGCTGAGATCGTCGGCCGGAATGAGCTCGATATCGTCGACCGTGTCAGCACCTACCGTCATGCGGGTAGACGTGATGTCGACGATCCCGTTCATCGTGTACCCCACATCGAGTGGCTTGACCGGACCGGAGAATCCGCTCAGGTACACGGTGTACGACCCGACACCGAGAGTCGTCGGGAAGTTGTACGTGACCAGGACGGAGCCATGAACGGTAATGGGTTCGTCCGAGCTATCGCGGCAGTCCTCCCACGCGAACGCCAGCTGGTGTTGGCCCAGCGGCGGTGGCGAGCTAGTGGTCACCGGCACGCCATCCACGATCGTCCCCAAAAATGAGCCTGAATAGCCGCACATTTCGCCCGGACCCAAGGTCGTGGCAAACGGGAACACCATCCCCGGAAGCGACAGCCCCACCACGCCAGGCAGCACGTTACCGATAACCGCGAGCAGGCTGTTGCCGTAACCGCTAGCGACGCTGCTGTCTGGCTCGACGGTGCCGCCGTCCGCGTTGAAATCGTATGACAGCTCGCCGACGGACTTGCACGCCTCATCGCTCGATACGGAGCCCAGCGCGTTGCTCACCGTGACGCGGTAGCAGTCTCCATCGTCGGTCGCATGGTCCTGATCCGAGCGCTCGAGGAATGGCTCCGGACCGGACTTGATGACCGTACCGAGCTCGAGCGATCTCCACTCGTAGTTGAGATTGGTACCAGTGGCGATGACGAAGAACACCGCTGTGCCGCCGTCATGCGTCCGCACCAGCCGCGGCGCGCGCACGATGACCGGGGCAGCGGGCGTGCTCGGTCCATCCGGCATCGCGCCGTCGTGATCGAGTGCCGCATCGGTGGAATCACCACCGCCCGACTTGCACGCGGGCAACGTGACGAACGCGATCGATGCCAGCGCGACCAGACGACAACCCAAAGCTCGCTTCATCCGCTCCTCCGTGAGCCGGTTATATACTCCGCTCGCGCGGAACCTCGACGGTCATTCGTGCGAATCACCCGCTTGGCCTGCGACACCGGCGAAGTGCCTCGCGAAGTAACTGTTCGAGCGTCGCGTCGTGGCCCACGTGGGCCACGGCCGCGCTCACCGCGGCGGATGCCGCGTGCGCTTTGAACCCAAGCGTCGTCAGCGCCCGTCGAGCATCGACCTCGAGTGCCGCGCGATCGAATCCATCCGAGTGGCTCGCGTGGCCCGCGTGGGTAGCGTGCGGTAACCCCGTGCAGGTCGTGACCTGGGCCGGTGGTGCCGTGCCTGCGATCGCCACGCGCGTAATGACCAATTTGTCCGGCGCCGTGCCTGTGATCGCGAGCTGGTTGCGGTGCCGTGCGTCGTGGTGCGCGCCGCACAGCAGGATCAGATTCTCTGGCTTATGCGTCCCGCCGTGCGCGCGCGGGATGATGTGGTGGAGATCGAGATGCGCGCTCGATCGACATCCCGGGATGACGCATCGGCCTTGATCGCGCCGCCACACGAGTCGCCGAACGCTGGGCGTGATGTCCTGCGTCGCACGCGCCGGCTCTTGCGCGTCGAGTGAACCGATCCACTGCGCATCGCACTGGGCGCGCTCGAGCTCAGTGGGGTCCATCGCGAACTGCCGACCCGCGCCCTCCTGCCAGCCCTGCTTGCAACCCGGGCAGTAGCTGACTGCAATCTGGTACTTCGCGCGCGATCCCGACTCGGACTTCGATGCGTCGCCGCGATCGAGAAACACGTTCGCCAGCAGCGCGTAGAACGCGTCGCTGCGTAGTTCACTGATGGCGATCACCGAAACCGGCGCATCGTGATCGCCGAAACCGGACGATGGCGATCGCGGGGCCGTGGAGACGGTGCTCGTGGGTTACTTCTCGGTGTCGGCCTCCTCGCCCT
>JBFXAI010000013.1:0-185722 GCA_050184455.1 Kofleriaceae bacterium
ATCTCCGTGGGTCTTTCGGGAAACCAAGCAAGCGGCGCAGCCCGGGGTCCCTCCTCGGAAAGCAGTGCCGAGGTGGCGCGACGTGCCGCGCGCACGATCAGCAGCAGAAGCAGCGCCGAGGTGGCGCGACGTGCGGCGCGCACTTGCTAACGCTCGATGGATCTACGGCTAGTAGCCCTTGCTCTTACCGTCCGCTGTCCCGGTAACGATCGCCACGCTCGCCGAGGCTCCGATCCGGTTCGCGCCGGCCTGCGCCATCTTGATCGCATCCTCGGCGGTTCGCACGCCGCCGGATGCCTTGACGCCGACGTCGCCGCCGACGATCCGGCGCATCAGCGCGATATCCTCGACGGTTGCGCCGCCCTTGCCGAACCCTGTGGACGTCTTGACGAACGCCGCGCCCGCGAGCTTGGACAGCGTGCAGCCGATGATCTTCTGCTCCTGATCCAGCGCACCGGTTTCGAGAATGACCTTGACGCCGGCGGGTGCTGCTGCCTTGACGACTCGGCAGATGTCCTCGAACACCGTCTCGTAGTCGCGCGACTTGAGCGCGCCGAGGTTGATCACCATGTCGATCTCTCTCGCGCCCGCACGGACGGCGTCGCGCGCTTCGTAGGCTTTCGCTGTTGGAGCCATCGCGCCGAGCGGAAATCCGACGACCGCGCACACCATCACGTCGGTGCCCGCGAGCAGCGACTTGCAGAGCGGGACCCAGGTGGTGTTGACGCACACCGAGGCGAACCGATGTTTGCGCGCCTCCTCGCACAGCTTCACGACTTCGTCACGCGTGGCCTCGGGTTTGAGCAACGTGTGATCGATCAGCTTGCCGAGGTCGGCGGGGACTGCACCGACACCGGGCAATGCGCCGACGCGAACGGCGCCGGCCCCCTCGGCGGCGCGCACCGACCACGGCCGCCGAACGACGCACGAGCCACAGCTCGCGCAGTCTTCACCCGGCGCGGTGTCGTCGTTGCACTCGCCGCGGTCGCGCGGGATCAGCGCCAGCTTGGCGGGGCTCCCGGCCAACCGCTCCTGGACGCGTTGCGCGATGATCTCGACGAGCCGGTCGACGTCGCTCATGACGCGCGACTATATACGAAGCGCCGACTACAGATCGCGGCCGACGCGGAACGTGACGTCTCGTTGCTTCTGGTCAGGTCGGGTCTGCGACTTCGCGCCCTGCCGGACCGTCAGCTTCTTCTCGTCCGGGGAGGCCACCCATTCGAACAGGTTGCCGGCACTCGTGATGCCAGGCGTGGCGAGCGCCGCCTCGAGCTCGGCAGCGGTCAGCAGGCGGCCGTCGCGGGTTTTTACGTAGGACCTCGCGTCGGCGTACGAGACGTTGACCACGGGGCCCTCGGCGGCGCCGGATTGCGTGTGCTTGGCGAACACTCGTGTGAACGCCGCCGAGCTGACCGGAGCGGCGTCGGCGAAGAACCATGGGGTCCCATCGGGCTTTTTGACCAGCACCATCCCCGCCGGCGCCGCCGGTGTGACCGCAGCGTCGACGGTAACGATGACGCCACTGCCCGCGCTCCCGGCGCTACCTGTGCTCGGCTCGGGAGTCTTCGTACCCGCCGAGGCATCGGGCTTGCGGAGCAGGACGGTCAGTCCCGCGGTGAAGAGCCCGACGCAGACCAGCGTGACCGCGAGCAGCCAACCCGGGAATGCACTGCGGCGTGGCGGTGCGATGTCCTCGTTCGGCGAGCTCGGCTTGACGGCGCGCTGCTGCATCGACGAGTCGGCCGGGATCACGATCGGCCGCGATCGATCGCGGCCCGACGCCAGCATCGGCGCGCCGTTGGGGTCGATGCGCTCGAGGATGTGCGTGATCCGGTCGATCACTTCGTCGTAGCTCGGCCGCTCGTCGGGCTTCTTCGCCATCATGTGGCGCGCGAGATCGGACAGCTCCTTATCGACGCCGGGCCGGTTCTGATGGGCATCCGGCGGCGGGTTTCGTAGATGGCGTGCGACGACCTTCAGGTATTTGTCGTCGGCAGGGCGACCGGTTCGAAACGGCGGGATCCCGGTGAGCATGAAATATAGCGAGCCGCCGAGCGCATACAGGTCGACGCGCTCGTCGATCGTCTCGCCACGCGCTTGCTCCGGCGCGATGTAATCCGGCGTGCCGACGACGACGCCCATCGCAGTGAGCGCGGGTTCCGAGCCTGGATCGACCGGCTTGGCGAGACCGAAGTCAGTGACCTTGACGCGCCCGCTGGCTAACCGGACCAGATTGGATGGCTTGACGTCGCGGTGGATCAACCCAGCCTGCGAGGCAGCCATCAAGCCTTGCGCGGCGTCGAAGATCGCCAGCGCTGCGGTCGACGAATCGAGCGGGCCGTTGTTCTCGACCTGCGAGCCGAGATCGGTGCCGGTGAGCAGCTCCATCGCGATGTACGGCCGCTCGTCGAACGTGCCGGTCGCGAACACCTGCACCACGTTGGGATGGCTGATCGCCGCTACCGCACGACCCTCGCGTACGAACCGCGCGCGCAGCTCTGCGCTATCGCGGTGCTTCTCCGACAGGATCTTGATCGCGACCTTGCGATTGAGCCCGGTGTCCACGCCCCCGAACACATCCCCCATCGACCCCGAACCGATCGTGCCCTCGACACGATAGGCGCCCAGGATCGTCCCCGGCTGCGGATTTGGCACGGCGCCATCCTACCGCGAGCTAGTTTCGGCGTGGGTTGTCGCGGGCAGCTAACGCGATCGACGACCCATCGTGTCGCGATCGCAGCGAGGGCCGCAGTAGCCTGGGCGGGGCCTCGAGAACACCATGCATACGTCGTTCATCCACCTCAACTCGGACTGGAACGCCGAGCCGAACGCGCCAGAGCCGCTCATTCGACTTGACGGGCAAGTCCTCCGGCTGACGTTCGCGATCAATGCGTTCGACAACAACCGATTCAAGGAGGGTGACCAGGTCGAGCTCGTGTTCTCGCAATGCTGGCGCTATCGGCTCGGTTCGACGAACGACGAGGGATGGCACGCAGGTCAGTGCCGCTTCAGCGGACTAGCTCCGCGCTGGGGTGAGTTCTATGAAATCCGCGGTGACTTGTTGATCGATCGCGTTCGGGGTTGGCGACTAAACGGTTCACCGCCCGAGCATTCGAAGCACTTCCTGTTCTACTTTCGCGATGAGACGTTCGAGTGCGACGCCGCGGATTTCGCGGTAACGCTTCCGGGCTGATCGTTCCTCGACTGTTACGTCGGGGGGCCAGCTCGTGACGGCGGCCCATCGCTCGGCTTCAGCCAGAGCTTCTGTCATTGCCACGCCAGGACCGGCTGGCCAGCGCGAAGTGAGATTTCAGGATCGTGCTCGGCTACCATGCCGCCATCACTTCCAATCGAAGAGGGGCTATGCGCGCACTGCTCGTGATCAGTTCTGTCCATGTCGCACTCGTACTTGCACTCGCAGGTCTTGGCTCCGGGTGCGGCTCGGACAAGAGCTGCAGCGTCGCCGACAACGGTGATGGGACAAGCACGATCACCTGCTCCGATGGGACGACGGCGACGTTTGGCGACCGGACCTGCTCGGTCGCAGACAATGGCGATGGCACGTCGACGATCACCTGCGACGACGGAACCTCGGTGACGGTCGGAGGCGACGCGACCTGCTCGATCGAGGACAACGGAGATGGCACGTCGACGATCACCTGCGACGACGGCACCACCGTCACGATCGGTGGCGATGACAGCTGCACGATCGCCGACAACGGCGACGGGACGTCGACGATCACCTGTGACGATGGCACTACCGTGACGGTCGGAGACGATGACAGCTGCACGATCGCCGACAATGGCGATGGGACGTCGACGATCACCTGTGATGACGGCACCACCGTGACACTCGGAGACGATGACAGCTGCACGATCGCCGACAATGGCGACGGGACGTCGACGATCACCTGTGACGACGGGACCACCGTAACGGTCGGTGGCGACACCAGCTGCAACGTCGCCAGCAACGGAGGCGGGAGCATCATCGTCGCATGCGACGACGGGACCAAGCTCACGATCGTGAGCCATGCGGTCGTGTTCTACGAGACCGGGAACCAACCCAATGGAGCGCTCGGCAATCGCGCGACGACGCAAGCGTTGTGTCGCGCCGCTGCCCCGACGGTCTACTGCCCCACCGGGGTGCAAGCGCTGATCTCGTACACGGGAGACGATCTTGCCAGCCTGCCGGCGAACCACGGCGTGCCGGCCAATCTACCCATCGAGTCGCTCAATGGCACGCGGATCGCCAACAACTGGGCCGACCTGTTCGACGGCAACGGCATCACGACCTCGCTCGTCGCGGCCGGGGTCACGGGACCAAGCGTCATCCTGACCGGCACGAACACCAACGGTACGACCCACGCCTCGAACTGCAACAACTGGACGACGGGGTCGGGCGCCCAGACGGCGACTGGAACTCCAAGCACGAGCAACCAGTTCTGGATCACGAGCACCGCGGGCACGATCACCTGCAACGCCTCGCAACGCATCGTCTGCGTCTGTTACTGAGCTAGGACCACGTCGCACAGAAGCTGACAGGTTGATCGCGAGCGGCGAGCGATCGAGACGCGAGCGCGAATCAGTAGCCCGGTGGTCCTTCGTCGCGGCGCTGTGAGTCCATCGCTCGGCCAGCTCGTGAAGCACGTCGACATCGGCAACATGGTCACGCGTGCTGCACAGCTCGCGACATTAGGCGAACGCCCTCGGCGCCAATTCGATTTGCCATCGCGCCAACGGCGGACGGTCGCTTCATCGCGATGCGTTTGAGTGGCGCGATTTGACATCGCGCCTTCCGCCGTGGTTCATGGCGCGTTCACGTGTCGACACAACGCCTCAGCTGTACTTGGTGCGCTCGCTTGGTAGTGGTCATGGGTTCGCTCGCCACCACCTCGGCCATCGCGAACGCGCAGCAGCCCGATCCGGCCATGCCGGCATCCGATCCGCCTGCATCCGCGTCCGATCCGGCAGCGCCGCCGCCTGCTTCGCCGCCACCCGCCGGGCCCGCGCAGGAGGGTCCGCCGAAATATCGCTGGCGAACCCCGGATTTCCTGAGCCGCGACATGATCGAGTACGGGCTCCGCGGCGTGCGCATCAAGGTCATGGAGTGCGAGGAGAAGTGGCCCCAGGTCGATGGCACCCTATTGCTCGAAGCCCAGGTCGCACCGGATGGTCGCGTCGTGAATCCCCGGGTTACGCAACCCGTGCACGAGCCACTCGACCAATGCGTTCTAGAGGCAGCACAGAGCGCGAAGTTCATCGAGACCCGCCAAGGTGGCGCGTTCATGTTCGAGTGGACGTTCGTCCCGTCGGATGCCAAGGGTCCGCCGCGCGCAGGCAGGTTTTGGGGAGCGCTCGACATGGGCGGGATGCACATGCGGATGAACATCGCGTCGATCGATACCGACGTGACCGGCCTTGGGTTTCACATGGGCATCATGTTGGGCGGGACTGTTGCGCGAAGTCTGGCGCTCTACATGGAGCTCACGGCGGACGCCGTGAGCGAGCCGACGTTCGAGTCAGGCACCGTAACCCAGCAGCTCTCGGACAGCGATGCACTGCTAACAGGCATCAGCGCCGGTGTGCTGCGATGGTTTGGCGCGTCCGGGTGGTGCGGCGGGGCATCGCTCGGCCTGGCCCGGATGACCTTGAACCTTCGCGAGGGCGATACGCTTTACCAAGCGAACAGCGAGATCGGATGGACGGGAAAGCTCGAGCTCGGATATCGGCATCGCATTACCGAAAGGGCGGCGCTCGGAATCATCGCGAACGCTCGCTACGCCAATGTCCAGGACAAGGACAACACGGGAGAGATTTCCGGTCACACGTTGAGCCTGGCGGTGTCGCTCTCGAACTACTAATCCGAGGCTCCGGGTCCAGTCCCCGGTTCGCATCTCAGTAGCCGCCGGGCGGTCCTTCGTCCCGTCGCTGGGTGAGATTTTCGAATCGCGTGTAGCGGCCTTCGAAATGGGTCTCGACCGTGCCTGTTGCGCCGTGACGATTCTTGCCGATGATCACTTCGGCGACGTTGGGCGCCTCGGTGTCCTTGTTGTAAATGACGTCGCGATAGATGAAGAGGATGACGTCCGCGTCCTGCTCGATTGCGCCGGATTCACGCAGATCACTCAGCTGCGGCCGCTTATCGGTTCGCTGTTCGAGCGAGCGGTTGAGCTGCGACAACGCCAGCACGGGACAGTTGAGCTCCTTGGCGAGCGCCTTCAAGCCGCGGGAGATCTCGCTGATCTCCTGCTCGCGGCTGGCCTTGGCTGCCTGGGGCGAGCCACGCATCAGCTGCAAGTAGTCGATCAAGATCAAGCCGAACTTCTTGTCGGCGAACAGTGGGCTCGCGCGGAACCGGCGCGCGCGGGCGCGGACCTCGCGCAGCGACAGCGCGGGGGTGTCATCGATCAGGATCGGCGCCTTCGACAGCGTCGCCGCCGCATACGTCAGGTTCGTCATGTCCTGGCGCTGGAGCTGGCCGCGGCGCAGCGCCGACGAATCGACGCGGGCCTCGGAGCACAACATACGTTCGGCGAGCTGGGTCGACGACATCTCGAGCGAGAACACCAGGCACGGCCAGCCGCCGGTGGTGGCGGCGTTCTGCGCGAGCGACAGCGCGAACGACGTCTTGCCCATCGCGGGACGCGCCGCGAGGATGATGAGCTCGGTGGGCTGAAGCCCGGCGGTTCGGCTGTCGAGGTCGGCGAACCCCGACGGTACCCCGGTAATCCCATCGGCTGACTTGAATCGCTCGTCGAGCGAGCTGAACACGCGCTTGACCAGCGCCTTGACCGGCTCGGGACCGCTCTTGTCGCGGCGCTGGGTGACCTCGAAGATCTTGGCCTCGGCGTCGTCGAGATAGTCGCGGACCTCGAGGCCGTCCTCGTAACCGCGCTCGAGGATGTCTCCGGACGCGAGCATCAGCTTTCGCGCCTGGTGCTTGTCGGAGACGATCTCTGCGTACGCGACCACGTTATCCGCCGTGGGTACACGCAGCGCGAGCTCGCCGAGAAATGCGATACCGCCGATCGCGTCGAGCTTGCCGGCCTTTTCGATCTCGTTCTCGAGCGTCACCACGTCGATCGGCTTGGCCGCATTCTCGAGATTTCGAATCGCCTGGAATACGACCTTGTGACGATGGTCGTAGAAGTCGTCGATCTCGAGCGTCTCGAGGTTGGTCAGGACGTCATTGCGCAGGATCACGCCGCCGAGGATCGAAGCCTCGGCATCCAGGTTGTGCGGAAGCACTCGCCGGTCGCGCGCCATTTGCCGACCCTACACTGACGGGCTGACGAAAATCACGAGCTAGTTCGCACCCAATAGCGCAGCGTTGCATTCGTCGTCGGATCGCAGCCGCGATCGAGCACGCCGCCGCAACGCTCGATGACTCGCCGTGACGCGTCGTTCGTGGCGTCGCAGGTGATCAACGCAGGATCGATGCCGAGCGCAGCCGCGTGCGGGAGTGCGAGCCGCAAGATCTTCGTCCCGAACCCCTGTGCTCGCCGCGACGGCCGGATGCCATAGCCGATGTGGCCTCCGATGACCCGCAGCGCATCGTTGAGCCGGTGCCGGATCGAGATCCGACCGATGAAGTGCTCGCCGTCCACCAGCCACAGCGTGGTCTCGGGGACTTGATACGACTGAAGGCCGATCCCAGCTCGCCGATCAGCGAGCTTGGCGAGCAACGCGCTGAACGAGCCCGCATCGCCGAGCTCGCGCCGCGCATCAGGCTCTTCCTCGGATTCGAGGAAGCTGAGCTCGTATCGCGCCGATGGCTCGACGAGCTCGGCCACGAGCTAGCGGTCTTTACCGACGACCCAGAACTTCAGGTTTGCGATCACGCCAGCGGCGAGCCGCACCGGCACCTCGTACTTGCCGAGCGCCTTGACCGCACCATCGAGCTCGACCGCGCGGTGGTCGAGATCGACGCCCGCTCGCTTGAGTTGTTCGGTGATGTCACGGCTGGTGACCGAGCCGAATAGCTTCTCGTCTTCGCCGACGATCCGCTCGAACTGCAGGGTCATCACGTTGAGCTTGGCAGCGATCTCGGTCGCCGACGCGCGCTCCTTGGCGACCCGGCGCTCGATCACGGCCTTCTCGTGATCGAGCCGGTTCTTGTTGCGCACCGTCGCGCTGACCGCCATGCCGCGAGGCACGAGGTAGTTGCGACCGTAGCCAGGGCGAACCGAAACCAGCTCGCCAGCCTTGCCGAGGTTCTCGACGTCCTGGGTGAGGATTACTTGCATCGCCATGGTTAGTCTCCGGTCACCGAGAACGGCAGCAACGCGAGCATGCGCGCCCGCCGAATCGCCGTCGAGATCACGCGCTGTTGGCGAGCGCTCGCTCCGCTGATCCGGCGCGGGATCATCTTGCCGCGATCGGTCACGAACGACCGCAGGATCTGCGGGTTCTTGTAGTCGACCTTGGCGACGATCTCGTCGGACAGCAGCTTGCGGCGCGCACCGGCGCCACGGGAACCTTTGCCGCCACGGCGATCATCGCCGTCACGATCGAGGCCCTCGTCATCACGTGGTTGGTCCATGCGGGTCGACATTGGTTACTCCTTCTCCCCGGGCTCGCTGGCCGGACGTGGCTCGCTGGCCGGACGAGGCTCGCTCGCCGGACGAGGCATGCCAGGCGACAGGTTATCGAACTCGTCACCGCCGTACTCGTCGTCGTCGAGCGACGGAGGCTCCTCGGTGCCGCGCGATAGGAACAAATCCTCTTCGTCGGCTGCGGTCTGCGCGGCCTTCTCGTACGACGAGTCGTCGATCTCGGTCGGGCGCGCGCCCACGTCGACGTCTTCATCGACCTTGACGGTGAGGTAGCGGATCACCGAGTCGAGCATGCGGAGGTTACGCTCGGTCTCCTCGACGATGCCCGGCTGCGCGAGGTACTGCCAGTACAGGTAGATACCCTTGCGCTCTTTGGCGACTTCATAGGCGAGCCGGCGCTTGCCCCAGTTGTCGACCTTGATGATCTTGCCGCCCATGCCTTCGATGATGCCCTTGATGCGGCTGTTCACCTCGGCGACGCCTTCGTTCGGCGTGTTTGGGCGAAGGATGTAGATGGTCTCGTATTCCCGCGACGTGCCGGGCGCGTCCTTCTGACTCTGCAATCGTGCCATGTGGTTCCTCGTGGGTTTCAAGAGCCCGTTCTTGGCAAGAACGAGCGAGGGGGACGGCTCTATATCACGGGGTCGCCACGTTGGAACGCCCGTTGTGCTGATTCATCGCCGGACCGATGCCGTGTGCGACCACGGCCTCGACGTCCTCACAACCCGCTGCAATAACAGCGGTTAGCGCAGTTTGCTGGTTCGCCGCAAAGTCTGCGAGCACCCAGCCGGCCGCATCCTTGGCGCCGGGCTGCGACTTGGGATCGCGGCCGACGCCCATTCGCAGGCGAGCGAACGCCGAGCTCCCGAGCTGCTCGACGATCGAGCGCAGGCCGTTATGACCACCGTGGCCACCGCCCGACTTGAGCCGAACGATGCCGAACTCGAGATCGATCTCGTCGTGAACGACGAGGATCTCGGCCGAGTCGATCTGGTGGAACTTCGCAGTTCGTTGGATCGCATACCCGGAGTTGTTCATGAACTCCATCGGCTTGAGCAGCACGATGCGCGCGCGGCCGCGCTCCGTGGTGATCGAGCCTGACAGCGTCTCGCCGCCGTGCGCTGACTTCCAGCCGGACAATCCGTGCTTGGCTGCCAGCGCATCGACGACGTGAAAGCCGATGTTGTGGCGGTTGCGCTCGTACTTCCCTCCCGGGTTGCCGAGGCCGGCCACCAGCCACATCGGTTACTTCTTCGCGGCGGGCTTGGCAGCAGCAGCGGCAGGCTTGGCGCCCGCAGCCGGGGCGGCCTTGGCACCAGCAGCCGGAGCGGCCGCCTTCGCGTCCTTGCCTGCAGCGGGCGCCGCGGCGGCACCAGCGGCCGGAGCAGCAGCACCTTCGGCGGGCGCGGCCTCGGTGGTGACCGGAGCAGCCTCCTCCTCGGGCGCGGCGCAGGTGACGACCGCGAGATCGCGACCGGTGACCACGGTGACGCCCGAGGGCAGCGTCACCGACGAGACGTGGATGACGTCGCCGATCTCGAGCGGCGAGACATCGATCACGAGCTTGACCGGAATGTCGCTCGGCTTGGCGCGTACCTCGAGGTTACGCAACACGATGCGGATCTGACCGCCGTCGATCGCGCCCTTGGGCTTGCCCGAGAACTCGAGCGGGACCTCGGCGAGCACTTCCTTGTTCGGATCGATCGCGAGCAGGTCGACGTGCGTGATCTCGCGACGCAGCATGTCGAGCTGATAGTCCTTGATCAGCGCGTGCAGCGACTGCGGCGCGGATCCGCCTTCGATCGTCAGGTTGATGACCGTGTTTTGCTTGCGGACCGGATCGAGCGCGGCGCGCAGCGCCTTGACGTCGACGGTGATCGGCATCGGTTCGATCCGGCCGTTGACCGACGAGCCGTAGCAGACCCCTGGGACCTTGCCGGCAGAACGCAGCTGGCGAGCCGAGCCCTTGTTTCCAATGTTGGTGCGTAGCGAGACTGTGAGCTTTCCGACTTCCATGGCGTTTCTCTCTCTGCTGGCGTGCCTTGATAGCGCGTTGCTCTAAATGAACAACGAGCTGATCGAATCTCCGTGATGGATGCGCTTGATCGCTTCGCCGAGCAGCCGCCCGACGCTCTTCACGCGCACCTTGTTGCAACCCTGAGCTTCTTCGGACAGTGGAATCGTATTGGTCACGACCACGTGGGCGAGCGGCGACTCGGTGATCCGCTGGATCGCCTTGCCGGAGAACACCGCGTGGCACGCGCAGGCGGCGACCGACGCCGCGCCGGCGTTGATGATCGCTTGTGCCGCGTTGGTAAGCGTGCCGGCGGTATCGATGATGTCGTCGATGATCACGGCCTTCTTGCCGCGGACGTCACCGACGATGTTCATCACCTCGGACACGTTGGGCGCAGGCCGCCGCTTGTCGATGATCGCGAGGCCCGCACCGAGCCGCTTCGAGAACGCGCGGGCGCGCTCGACACCACCCGCATCGGGCGAGACCAGGACCGTCTGATCGCCGCCGTAGCCGAGCGTGCGCAGCTCTTCGATCAACACCGGCATCGAGTACAGGTGGTCGAACGGGATGTCGAAGAAGCCTTGGATCTGACCGGCGTGGAGGTCCATCGCGAGCGCGCGATCCGCGCCGGCTGCGCCGATCAGATTGGCGACGAGCTTTGCGGTGATCGGCGTGCGCGGCTTGGCCTTGCGATCCTGTCGCGCATACCCGTAGTAGGGGATGATCGCGACGATGCTGCCCGCGGATGCGCGCTTGAGCGCATCGATCATGATCAGCAGCTCCATCAGCGACTGGTTCGGCGGCGAGCACGTCGGCTGCACCACGAAGCAGTTCACGCCGCGGACGTTCTCGCCGATCTCGACGTAGATCTCACCGTCGGAGAAGTGGGTGACATCCGCGCGGCCAAGCGGAATCTCCACGAACTTGCAGATTTCATCTGCGAGGACGCGATTGGCGTTACCCGTGAAGATCGATAGGGACTTCAGCAAAGCGCGGCTCCGTGAAGGATGTGCGATCTACCGCGCCGTAGCGTCTCGCGTCAAGCTCCGCGAATCGTGGCGAATGTTGCAACTGCCGAGGATCGTTGGAAAGCGCTCTGGCGAGGCTTAGCTCGGGAGCTGGATTCCCAGTTGTTTCGCCCGCGCGAGCAGCCGGGCGACCACCACCGAGTCAACGGTTTCGGCTTCTTCGGCGAGCAGCACCGGCACTCCTCGGTCGATTCGATACCGCAGCTTGGCGGCCGGGCACAGCAGGAACCCCTCCGCCTCGTTCTGGTCGGCCTCGCCGCGCGGGAAGTACACCAGCGGCTGCTTGGAGGTTGGGCAGACCAGCAGGGCAACGAGATCTGGGGCCAGCACCGGTCAGGCGTAACACACGTCTGCACGTCGGTCAGGGGAGACGCGAAGGCGCAGAGCGAAGGTCAGCGTTAGGACGACGGATCCTTGTTCCGATCTCCGTGTCCTTGCAACGTTGCGCTCGGTTGCGAACGGCTGCGGCGCCGAAACCAACTCGAGCCGCGGCACCTCGTCGGTGCGGCGGCTCGGGGGCGCAGTCAGCGCGTGCTGACTACGCCGCGTAGTCAGCGCGGCTGACTACGGGTTCGGCGCGGGGGCCGGCGTCGGAGTGGGCGTCGGCGTCGTGGTTGGCCCCGGTGCGGGCGCGGCCGGAGTGGGGGCCGCCGGCGCCGGCGCATTCAGCGACGACACCAGCTGGAACTCGACGCGGCGGTTCTTCGCGCGCGCGGCCTTGAGCTTGCCACCCTTGAGCCCAACCGGGTCGACCACCGGCTTGGTGTCGCCGTAACCAACCGCGGTCAGCCGACTCTCTTCAACACCCTTCTTCACGAGGTAAGCGCGGACCGATTCGGCGCGCGCCTGTGACAGCGCGGTGTTATCTGCGAACTTCTTGCTCTTGAGCGGCTGGTCGTCGGTGTGACCTTGGATCTCGACCTTCAGATCCTTGAACTCGACGAGCACGGCGACCGCCTTGTCGAGCACCTTGTTCGAGTTCGCCAGGATGTCGGCGGAGCCAGCCTTGAAGTTGATGCCCTGGATCGTGCCGGTGAACTTCTTCAGCTTCTCGGGGATCTCGTCGGGGCAGCCGTCTTCATCTTGGAACCCGTTCTTGGTCTCGGGATCCGCAGGACACCTATCCTGCGCGTCGGGCACGCCGTCGCCATCGTTGTCGGCATCCGGGCAACCGTCTTCGTCTTGGAACCCGTCCTTGTCCTCGGGCTCGTTCGCGCACTGATCCGAGGCGTCGGCAATCTGATCGCCGTCGTTGTCGGGATCCGGGCAGCCGTCGTCGTCCTGGAAGCTGTCCTTGTCCTCTGCCTCCATCATGCACTTGTCGAGTGCATCGGCGACGCCGTCGCTATCGTTGTCGGGATCTGGGCAGCCCTCTTCGTCCTCGAAGCCGTCCTTGTCCTCGGGCTCTTGGGGGCATTTGTCGATCGCGCTGAGGATCCCATCCTTGTCGGGATCGTTGTCGACCGGTGGCTCCTCGCGGACCACCTGCGAGCGACCGAACTCCTTGTAGATCGAGAGCAGCGCTTCGAAGTCGTAGGTGAACCCATCGTCCTCGCTGCTCGGCGGGAACAAGATCCGGCCGTCGGCGCGCAGGCCCCAGCCATTGTCGACGCGGTACTTCGCGCCGATGCCAGCGTGGAGCATACCGTCGACGTCCTTGTAGATCGTCGACGTGTCCTTGCTATCGACCACTTGGAACGCGCCGCCACCGACGAGCAAGAACGGAATGAACTTGTTCTCGGGATTTCCCGCGCGGAACTGCGCGATCAAGTGACCGCGATAGGTCAGGTTCCACACGTCGAACACCATCTCGCGCGATTCGCTCGGAACCACGCCAACCTCGCCCTCGACGCCGAGGATGCTGCCGAAGTACACCCCGAGCCGGAGCCCGAACAGCGCCGAGTTTCGCTCGGACGGGGCGTCCATGACGTCCGGCACGCCGAGCTCGTTCTCCTTGCTGAAGACGTGGATGCCGGCGGTGCCGCCGATCTCCACGTTCGCGTGACTGGTCGACGACAAGGCGGCAATTCCACCCGCGGCAAGCGCGGCAACAACCGTAGGTCGAAGCAGGCGATTCATGGCAGACGAGGTCCTTTGAATTAGAGGTTCCGGCCCCCCTCACGGTGACCAGACGAGCTTCCTGTTCTTATCGCTTTGAATACGCGTTTGCTAGATCTTGCAGCCACTTAATCGATCGTTTGGCCCTGGTTGGGATGTCACGAATCGACACGCTGAACGTCCGAATCGTCACCGCCCAGATCGTCCTTCACGAGCGTTGTGGAGCGGCGCTCAGATTGGCTACCGTGCGGTGATGGGGGCTCCTCTTCCAACCACAGCATCAGAGGCGCGGGCGGAGTTGTCGGCCATGCTGCGGCCGGCAGGTGGTGGGCTGTATACCGTCTCGACCGGGGTCAACGTTCAGCGCGAGCTGCAGAGCTTGCTCTACGGTGCCAATGACGACGCCGCGGTGTTCGCTCGGTTCTTGGGCGCGATCGACAAGGTCGCCGACGCGCGGGTCGTCATGCTCGGCGTGCCGTCCGACGTGGGTGCGGGTTATCGGCGCGGAGCGAACCTCGGGCCGCAAGCGATCCGCAGCGCGCTGCACGCCACGGAGCGGGACTACCGCGGGTGGCTCGACCGTCACAAGATCGTCGACGTCGGTGATGTGTTCGTCGTGCCGCAGCTGCTGCACGACGACATGTTGTCGGATCGGCAGATCGAAGCGACGCGCGCGACGATCTATCCGTACACGCCGCCCGGCGTCGCCGAGCGGCTTCCGGTGTCGCCGCTGTCGATCGAGGAGCGCGTGCTGCACTGCTTGTTCGTCTTGAATCCGAAGATCAAGCCGTTCATTCTCGGCGGCGATCACTCGGTCGCATGGCCCGTCGCCGCATCGCTACGCGATCACCGCGACGATCGGTGGGGAATCGTCCAGCCCGATGCCCACACCGACATGCTGCCGCAGCGGCTCGGTGTGAAGTACTGCTACGCGACCTGGAGCTACCACGCCAACCAACTGCTCCACCGCGACGGCCGGTTGGTTCAGGTCGGCGTGCGGTCGTCGCGCCATGATCGCGAGCACTGGGAGACTCTCCACGGTGTTCGCCAGCTGTGGGCCAAGGACATCGAGGCCGATCCCGATGCCGCGCTCGAGGTCGTGATGGCGCACCTGAAGAAGAAGCAGGTCACCTCGGTGTACCTGTCCAACGACATCGACGGCACGGATCCGCAATTCGCCGAGGCAACCGGGACCCCCGAGCCCGGCGGGTTATCGCCGGACTGGGTGCTCGCGCTGATCAGTCGGATCGGTAAAGAGATCGGGCTGTGCGCCGCCGATTGCGTCGAGGTCGCACCGCCGCTGGCGAGCACCGCGCTCGGTGGTGAACGCACGGTCGCGACGGCGGTTCGCTACGTGCGGGCGTGTCTCGATGAGCTCGTTCGTTAACTCGCCTTGGCAACCGCGTGGCGTTCCGCGATCGCGCAAACCGCGTCGATCCAGCGCGGCGTCGCATTGAGCGAGGGCACCAGCGTGAGCTGCTCGCCACCGGCGGCCTTGAATTGCTCGACCGCGCGGATCCCGATCTCTTCGACGGTCTCCAGACAATCAGCGACGAACGCGGGGCACATCACCGCGAGTCGCTTGACGCCGCGCTTGCCGAGGTCATCGATCACATGGTCGGTGAACGGTTGGATCCACGGCGTGCGGCCCAGTCGGGACTGAAAGCACACGGTGTAGCCGTCCGGCGTGAGGCCGAGCCGCTGCGCGAGCGCCCGCGCGGTAAAGAAGCATTGAGCGCGGTAGCAGTTGGGGTTGGTCAGCGTGTCGCAACACGTGACCGACGCGAAGCAGTGCGAGCCCGAGGTATCGGTTTTGGTGATCTGTCGCACGGGCAGGCCGTGAAACGACATCAGCACGTGGTCGGGGCGGGCGTCGGCGAGCACCGGACGAGCGATCGCTTCGAACGCGCCGAGGAAGCCGGCGTCATCGAAGAACGCCGGCACGAAGTCCAGCGCGGGCACGGTCCATCGCGCGCTGGCCAGCTTCATGACGTGCTCGACCGCGCTTCCCGTCGACGACGATGCGTATTGTGGGAACAACGGGATCACGACGATCCGATCGACCGCGGCCGATTCGAGCGCGGCCAGCGCCGTGGCGATCGATGGATTGCCGTAACGCATGGCCAGCTCGACGCGCCATCCGGAGCCGAGCTTGCCCGCGACCCCGGCGGCGAGATCCTGCGAGTGAAACAGCAAGGGGGAGCCGCGGGCTGGATCCCAGATCGACGCGTACGCCCGCGCCGACGAGGCGGGGCGCTTGGGAAGGATTACGAGGTTGAGCAGCAACGCACGGCCTACCGCATTGATGTCGAGGACACGCGGATCGCCGAGGAACTCCCGCAGGTATCGCCGCACGGCAGGCGCGGTTGGCTCGTCGGGGGTCCCGAGATTGATCAGGAGCAGGCCGTGCGGCATCCCTCCGGTCATTCCCATGCGGAGGGCATCACCACAAGGCTCTCGATTTGCCAAATCGCGGCTGGATCGGCAGCCGCGACCACCCAATCCGGGGACCAATCCAGAAAGTCAAGGCGGGGACCGATCGAGCGTCCAGGTTTTCGAGAACCGCTTGAATCGAGCCGAAACCGGCGCGCGTTTCGTTCCCAGCCTCACAAAAATCCGGGAGCGGACAGATCACAACGGATGCCAATTATTTCAGCTGATTGAAAGATGTTTTGGTCATCCTGTTTGACCTCCCGCGCTGGGACTGCATTATCCGTTCGTCATGGCTGGGTACCCGGGAGAACCACTGCCACGGAAGTTGGGGATCAAGGCTGGCCACAAGGTCTGCCTGCTCAACGCGCCCGGAAGTTTCGAGCGGACGCTGGCAAGCGACGATTGGCGGATCACGCACGACCTGCGGCTCCCGCCAGTGGATGTTGTGGTCCTGTTTGTCGAGTCGCTCGCCGAGCTCGAACGGCGGATCATGGACGTGGTGGGCAGGCTTCACCCAGAGGGTGGGTTCTGGATCGCGTGGCCGCGACGCGCGCGCCGCCAGTCCGACGTCACCGAAGACGTGGTGCGTCGGATCGCGCTCGCCACCGGCATGGAGATGAACAAGGTTTGTTCGTTCGATGGGTCGTGGTCGGGCTGCCGCCTGGTGGTGCGTGGCGAGATTCGCGCAGCGATCGCGTATCGCGCCGCGCCGCCGCCGCTGGTATCGCGCCGCACTCGCCGTTCGACCGCACGGATCGCGCCGCGCATCGCTCGGGTGTCCAGCGGCGCTGGCTCGACCCTGCGACGCGCCCGCGCGCGTTCTACGAAGTAACGTCGCAGCGCGATCGCTGCACGTTTTGCACGCGCCTGAGTTAAGGTGCGCCGATGCATCGCCTTGTTGTAGTCGCCGCGACGTTCGCGCTGGCGGCCTGCGGAGGTGTGGATGAGCGTCCTGCGACGCTCGAATACATTACGGCCGCGGTGCTCGCCCCAAACTGCGGCAACGCGCAGTGCCACTCGTCGTTCAAAGAGGCGGGCGGCTACGCGTTCGACACCGTCGCGGTGGCCCGCCTGTCGATCCAGAGCTTCGCGCTGGTCGACGTCGATCAACCCGACGCGTCCCTGCTTTACACCGTGCTCACGCGATCGATCGATCGGATGCCCTACGACCAGCCGCTACCGGATGCTGACATCGACCTCATCCTGCGCTGGATCGAAGACGGAGCGCCGGGCCTATGATGCGGCTAGCCATCCTCAGTGTCTTGGCACTCGGGCTCGCTGGCGGCGTCGCGCACGCGTATCCGCAGTATCAGCTGCGCTCCGATCAGACCTGCACCAGCTGTCATCTGTCGCCGGCGGGTGGAAATCTGCTGAACGAAAACGGCCTGATCGCCGCGGAGACTCATTCGCAGTTCGGGACGGCACCCGAATTCTTCTACGGCAAGATCCCGACTCCCGAGTGGCTGGTGTTCGGCGGTGATCTGCGCGGGTCGGCTGGCTACATTCAGACTCCCGAACGCGTGCTCGCGGCGTTTCCGATGCAGGCGGAGCTCTACGGCAGCGCGACGCTCAAGAACTTCTCGCTCCACGCGACGTTCGGAAACCGCCCGGCGCAGTTCGGCAACGAGACCAAGACCCGGGTGTGGTCGCGCGAGCACTACCTGATGTGGCAACAGAACGCCGGAGGCTCTGAAGGGCTCTACGCACGTGTCGGTCGGTTCATGCCGGTCTTCGGCCTGCGGATCGCCGAGCACCCGAGCTACATCCGCCGGTTCGGCGGGACCTCGCTCTACACCGATACCTACGGCGTGGCCGTCGAATACGTCAGCGCGCGTTGGGAGGCTCACGCGACCGGGTTCATCGAGGATCCGTTGATCGACACCGTGGATCACTCGCGCGGTGGTGCTGCGTACGCGGAGGTCCGGGTGACCCCGACGCTCGCAGTCGGCGCGGAGGGGATGTTTCAACGCACCGATGACGACAAGAAGATCCGCGGTGGCGTCACCGGGAAGCTGTACCTCGAATGTCCGGATGTTCTGCTGCTCACCGAGCTCCAGTTCGTCAATCAGCTGATCGACCGCACGACCAGCAATCCCGACGGCGGCGCTCCGGTCCAGCTCGTGGGTTACTTGGGGGCCTCGAAGAACCTTACACCGTCGATCCTGATGGACATCGGTATCGGCCACTACGATTCAAACATCAGGGTCAAACATCTCGATCGTAATTCCCTCGACCTGAACCTCCACTGGTTCACGAGCTCGCACGTCGAGCTCGTGCTCAATGCTCGCTACGAAATGCTCGCGTTTGGCAAAGGCGGCCGTTCTGGCGCCTATACGCTCATGCAGCTGCACTATCGGCTGTGATCGAAGTCCCGGCATCGTGAGCCGACCTTCATGTCGCAGCGCGTTGAGCTTGCCGGCATTTCCACGCTTGCTTCTGCCAGCAACGTCGAGTGACATCGCCGGATGTTTCGGCGCCTTCAATCGATCGTCGGATTCGTCACGCTCGTCGTCGTGGCGTCGTGTCAGGGCTTCGGTAGTTGCGGCGGGTGCGCGACGGTAGAACCGATCCCCGGCGGGTTCCCGGTCAACAAGCGGGTCGCCAATGCGACCCAGGTTCGGCTGAGCTCGACAGCGCTCGACAAGCTCGAGGCGGATCCAGCGGGCATCGTCGGGCCGTTGTTTGGGACTGGTGCGAATGGTGCGGTCGAATTTCCAGTTCCTGCGAATTGCGGCAGCAGCCCGTCGATCTGTTGTCCGGGCGGTACACCCAACCCCGCGTGCGGACCGCTCGAGATCGATCTCGCCAAGCGCAACGGCGACGAGCCGAGGCTCGAGCTGGTGCCGCTGCAAGGGGAGCAACAGCTCGACCTGACGATTCGCAGCCGAGTGAAGACCAAGATGGATCTGCAGATCGGGTTTCTCGGCGCGAACTGCCTGGTCACGCTCGACTCGACGCTCGGGCCGAAGCCTGATCTCAAGATCGAAGCCGAGATCCACTTCTCGCAGGACACGACCACCAAGACCACCCGCGTGCTCGCGCAATGGGTGACCGTCTCGCAGATCGATTGGGAAGACATCACGCTGACGCCCGCCACCGGTGGGCTCGGCGACGTCGGCTGTTCCGCGGCCGACACGATCCTGCCGTTGCTGCTGCCGATCCTCTCGGATCAGATCGGTCAGCAAATCGAGGACACGATCAACGTCGAGACGTGCAAGAAGTGCCCATCGGGTGACGTCGACGAGTGCGGCTCGTCGTTCGCGACCGCGTGTACCGACGGTGTATGCCGAGTCGGCGACCGCTGCTTGCAAGAGCTCGGCATCGCCGGACGCGCGCGGGGCTCGACGCTGTTCGGTGCGTTCTCACCCGGAACCACCGGTGCGATCGACCTGTACCAAGTCGCCGGCGGTTACGCGACGACGCAGAACAACGGCCTCGCGCTCGGCATCCTCGGAGGCATTCAGCCTGGCGGCACGCCACGCGATCGCTGCGGACCGAGTGCAGCGAGCATGGCTCCGCCGGCGGTCACCATCGGCTCGCCGTCGCCGTACTTCCAGGGCAACACGCGCCCCGACACCGGGGACCCGTTCGACATCGCGGTCGGTTTGCACAAGTCACAGCTCGCGCAGTTCGCGTGGGCTGGCTACGAGGGCGGTCTACTGTGCCTGACGTTTGGCACCAGCGCGTTCGCGCAGCTGTCGACCGACACCGTGAAGATCCTGACTCCGTCGCTGGGCGCGCTGGTCCAAGGCAACTCGAAGATGGCGGTCGGGCTGCGGCCGCAGAGCCCGCCTAGCATCACGCTCGGCAAGAACACGTTTGTCGACGACGGCAACGGCGGCAAGAGGCTCACCGATCCGCTGATCGACCTACGATTTACCGGCCTCGAGATCGATTTCTTCGCCTCGGTCGATGACCAGTACGTCCGCGTGTTCACGATCGTCTCGGACGTTCACTTTCCGGTCGGGCTGCAGGTCACCGGCATGGGCCAGATCTCGCCGGTGTTCGCGGATCCTGACGATGCGTTCACCAATGTCTCGGTCAAGAACTCCGAGGCGCTTACCGAGACACCCGAACAGCTGGCGGCGCTGCTTCCCAACATCCTCAATGTGGTGTTGCCGCAGGCGTCGAATGCGATCGGTGCGGTCACCTTGCCGTCGCTCGGTGGACTTGCGCTTCATGTAACCGACATCACCGCGGTCGACGACAACAACTACCTCGCGATCTTCGCCAACCTCGAGCAGGCGCCGGCATTGCAACCGGTGGCCACCACGGCGCAGCTCACCCGCGTAAACGATGCCGAACCCGCAATCGTGAAGGACCCGCTGCGCTGGCGCAGCGTCGCGCCGCCGAGCGCAGTCCTCGAGCTGTCGGGCGATGCGAGCGATCTCGAGTTCTCGTACCGGATCGATGACGGCACGTGGTCGCCATGGTCGACCAATGGGCGCCCGGCGGTGTCGTCGAAGGCATTCTGGCTATCGGGCGTGCACAAGATCGAGGTCCAGGCGCGCCGGATCGGCCGGCCGGAGACGCTCGATCTAACGCCGGCGTCGCTCGAGGTGGGATTTGGTGACGCGGGCGAGCGTCGCGGACCTGGTCGCGGCTTCCACGGCAACGCTGGCAACGCAGGCTGCTCGTGCGATTCGTCGGGTAGTCCGGCGAACGCTGCGCCGCTGGCGCTGGTGTTGTTGTTGCTCGTGATGCCTTGGCGCCGCGTGCGGCGTTGGCGCGGACTGCGCGTGCTCGCAGGCGTTGCCTCGATCGCGATGCTCGCGTCGCTGCCCGGTTGCAGTTGCAGCGACGCGCCGTGTGGCGACGTCGAGTGTCTGCCCGGTGAAGCGACGCGCGGCGGGCTCGGCCGGTGGACCAGCATCGCGAGCGACTCCGATCGCGTGCTCGTCGCGACCTACGACACGCTGATGGGCGACGTCGTGGCGATCGACGCGACCGATCCGGCGAACCTCGTCTACACGGCGGTCGACGGAATCCCGGCGGACGTCACGCCGATCTACGATCCCAGTGGTTATCGCGGCGGCGTCGACGACATCGGTCCCGACATCGGCGCGTGGACGTCGGTCGCGCTGTCCGATGGCGTTGCCAAGATCGCGTATCAAGATCGCGAAGCGGGCGCGTTGAAGTACGCATACGAGACCGCGCCCGGGAAATGGACGAGCTACGTGGTCGACCCCGGCAACGGCGAGCTCGTCGGCAATTACGCCGCGATGATCATCGATGCCAGCGGTAAGCCAGCGATCGCATATCTCGCCGTCGGCATCGACGATGGGGCAGGGCATCGTGTGACCGAGCTCCGGCTCGCGCGCGCCAGCTCCGCGTCGCCGAGCGGCAATGACGATTGGACGATCCATACGATCACCAGCGCACCCGGGACGTGTGCTGGTCTGTGCGGTGCTGGCGAGGCGTGCGTCGCCGGCGCGCCCGAGTTGTGCAGCGCGGTCAGCACGTGCACGCCGGACTGCGCCGCCGGCAGCGTCTGCGTCGCCGGAGCCTGCCAGACCGAGGTCGCCGATCCAGTGGTCAATGACATCGCGAGTGGCACCGGTCTGTTCGTCAGCCTCGTCACCATGGCCGATGGACGAATCGCCGCCAGCTATTACGACCGCACCAGCGGCGCGCTCAAGCTCGCGCTCGAAGCGAGCGCCAACGCCAACACGTTCACCGAGACCGTGCTCGACCAGCAGCCGTACGGCGATCGCGGCTGGTGGTCATCGGCGGTCGTCGACGCCAGCGGCACGATTCACGTCGCCTATCAGGACGCGCTCGGCGATCAGCTGATGCACACGACCTGGAACGGCGGCCCCGGAACCCCCGAGGTCGTCGACGACGGCCAACGGATGGACGACCGCCCACATCCCGTCGGCGCCGCCGCGGCGATCTATTTGCTCAATGGCTCGCCGGCAATCGCGTACCAAGACGGGGCGACCGCCGACGTCTACCTCGCAACGCGCGGGACCTCGGCGTGGACGATCACCGCGCTTGCCAGCGGTCCCCTCCTCGAAGGCCAATCGATCTCCGCGACGACAAGCCACGGCGCGCCCGTGCTCGCCTGGGGCGCGCTGGAGCCAACCGCGACACCGGTCGGAAAGATCGTTGTTCGAACGCCGTAGCTCCCGGATGGGGTCAGACGCAATTTGCGCAACTTGTGTCCGAACCCCGGACGCAAATTGCGCAAGTTGCGTCTGACCCCTCTCCAAAGCAGCGGCCTGCTGCGCCGCACGATCAAGCCTCGGCGCGCATCTGCGTCTATCTCCCGCAGATTTGGCGCGGTCTCGGAGCGTGGTATGAATCGGCACGTTCGTGCGGCTCGCGCATTTCTCCGATCTCCACCTGCTGTCGCACGACGGCGCGCGCTGGCTCGACCTCGCAAACAAGCGCTGGATCGGCGCGATGAACCTGCTGTCGAACCGCAGCCGCCACTATCACGTCGAGGCGTTCGATCACATGATCGACGACCTCAACGCGCAGAACATCGATCATGTCCTGTGCACCGGTGACGTTACCAATCTCGCGCTGCGCCAAGAGTTCGAGTTCGCGCGCGGCAAGTTCGATCGGCTCAGCCACGGTCCCAACGGCGTCACCGTGATCCCCGGCAACCACGATGCCTACGTCGCCGAGGGTGTTCCACTGTTCGCCGAGCTGTTCGCCGATTACTCCACCACCGACCCAGGCTGGGACTGGGCCGAGTCCGATCGCCTCGCTGACGATCCCGACGATGATCTCCACTGGCCGATCGTTCGCGTTCGCGGCGAGCTCGCGCTGGTCTGCCTTAGCACCAGCCGCGCCACGCCGTGGTTCACCGCATACGGCCGGGTCGGTGCCGGTCAGCTGTCACGCCTCCATCGCGTACTCGGCGACCCTCGGCTCGCCGATAAGGTTCGCATCGTCGCGATCCACCACCCCCCCGCCGGCAAGCGCGCGCAGAGCAAGATCCGCGGGCTCAAAGATCACGCGGCGTTCGCCGAGGTGATCGGTCAGACCGGCGCGCATCTGATCGTGCACGGCCACGAGCACCGTGACATGGTCGAAGCCCTCCAAGGTCCCTCGGGAAACGTTCCCGTTCGCGGGGTCGCTTCGGGCACCTACCTTCACAACAAGCCAGATCGGATCGCGCGCTATCGCGTGTTCGAGATCGGGAGCGGGCAAATCCACAGCGACTTCGTTCGAGTATGGGATCGCGACAACAAGCGGTTCACCACCGAGCAGAGCGCGGGATCCGGCGGATGAGCTCGGCAGCCGGTGGCAGATCTAACCCCGGAACTTGACTTGGCTTTGTTACCTGAGATACCTCGCTAACCAGGAAGCGACCATGGCTGACAAAGTTCCCGACGCGGATGCGATCGACGCGGCTGACAAGCAATACGTGATGCGGCCGTGGCCGCATCCCGCAGGTGAGCCTGTGATCGTGGCCAAGGCCAAAGGCTGTGTCGTCACCGACGTTCACGGCAAGGACTATCTCGACTTCACCGCCGGCTACTTCGTCAACAACGCCGGCCACTGCCATCCCAAGATCGCCGAGGCCGCCAGCAAGCAGGTCCACGAGGTCCTGCAGGTGTCCGGCAAGCACGGCACGATTCCGGTAGTCCGGCTCGCCGAGAAGCTGATCAAGCTCGGCCCCAAGTCGGTCAACAAGGTGTTCTTCTCGACCGGCGGCTCCGAGGCCAACGAGTTCGCGCTCAAGTGCGCGCGCCAGTACACCAAGAAGACCGATGTCGCGTACCTCGAAAACGGCTACCACGGCCTGACGCTCGGGTCGCTCGAAGTCACCGCGAGCGAGAAGTATCGCGAGTCCGCCGGCAAGCCGATGGGCAGCGAGAACTACGCGATTCCGACGGCGTACTGCTATCGCTGCAAGTACGGACCAAACACCACGTGCAAGGTCGAGTGTCTCGACGGCGTCGAGGCACAAATGGCGGCGCGTCCGAACACCGCTGCGGTGATCGCCGAGCCCGTGCAAGCGGTCGGCGGGCTCGCCGCTCCACAGAAGTGGTGGGATCGGCTCGATCGGATTCGCAAGTCACGCGGCGCGTTGCTGATCGCTGACGAAGTGCAAACCGGGCTCGGTCGCACGGGCAAGATGTTCGCGGTCGAGCACTACGGGCTCGAGCCCGAGATCATGACCGGCGGCAAGGGCCTGTCGGGTGGCGTTGGCTCCCTCGCGATGACCGCCGCGTCGGACGCGGTGTGCGCCAGGTTCTTCGGCGGCACCACGCCAACCTCGGGTGGTAACGCGGTGTCGGCGGCTGCCGGTCTCGCGCTGATCGACGCGTTGATCGACGAAAAGCTCGTCGACAACGCCGCCAAGATGGGTCGCTATTTCACCGAGGCTGCGTGGGCGCTCAAGGATCCATGGATCGGTGATGTTCGATTCACCGGGCTGCTCGGCGGTATCGAGCTGGTCAAGGACATCACCACCAAGGAAGTCCTCGGCAAGACCGAGCTCGGCAAGATCAAGGACAAGCTCCACGAGCTGGGCATGCTGATCACGGTATCGGGGTGGCACGGCAACGTACTTCGCCTCCAACCGCCCCTCAGCATCACCTCGGGACAGATCGATCAGTTCATCGCAGCGCTCCGCACGACGTTACAGGCGGTTCGTGGCCGTTGAGCTGATGAGGATTCGGGATCTACGGGGCGCATTGTTCGCGCTGTTACTCCCTTCGATTTTCGATAGAGTCCTGTCCCCATGAATCTGTTCGCTGCCCGTAAGCACGCAGACCGCGTGCTCAACCCGGTCGTGGGAGCGATGGCGAAGCTGCCATTGCATGCGAATTCGTGGACGCTGCTCGGCGCCGCGATCGGGCTGGTCGGTGGTGTCGTGTTGTTCTACGGGATGTGGTGGGCTGGGTTCGTGCTGCTGATCGCGCGCGGTCTCATCGACCACGTCGATGGCTACAAGGCGCGCAACTTCAACCAGCGCACCACGTTCGGCGCGGTGATGGATGACGTCTGCGATCGCTGGGTGCTCGGCATCATGTTCGCGGGCGGCTGCCTCAACCTAGCAGCGGACTATCCGCACATTCTGGTCGTGCTCGGGTTCGGGATCACCGGCGCGCTCACCAACGTGATCATCAAGCTATCGATCTACGCCGAGAGCCAGCAAGACGTCTGGCGCAAAGAGGGCAAGATCGGTCATCCGGTCGACGTCGTCGGACTGTTTGGCTCCGCCGAGTTCATCATCTATTACGGCACCGGCGTGTTCTTCACCGCGCTGCTCAATGATCCGCGACCGTTGCTCGCTGGTTGTTGGGCGGTCGCGATCATGAGCCACGTGTCGCTGCTGCAGCGCGTGCGGTTCGCCTGGAAGCGCTACCGATTTGTCGATCCAGGGCTCGCCGCGCAGGACGAGCCGGACGCGAAAGCTGGCTGAAGAAAGCACCCGATGGAGTTGAGCCGTGGAGCGGATTTCAGAACCCAGCATCAAGCGCGCCCCCGTGCCCGGTCCCGGACCGGTCGCAGATCCTGGCGAGCTCGGCCGCGATGCCCGACTCGACTCGGCGGAATCGCTGCGGCCACGGTCGGCCAGGGCGTCTGAGATGACTCAGCGCGTGGTCTCGCCGTTCAACCCCGCGAACGCGGTCACCGCATCGCGGTTCCTCACCTTGCCGCCGTTCGTGTGGGCGGTCGACAACGGCTACCACCAGTGGGCGACGCTGATCATCTTGTTGTGTGGGTTGCTCGACAAGCTCGACGGCCTGGTTGCCAAGGTGTTCGACTGTCGCAGTCCGTTCGGCGAGATGTTCGACGCGATCACCGATGGGATTTGTTACGGGTTCTGCCTGATCCTGGTCGCGGCGTACGGATGGGCCCCGGTGATTCCGGTGGCATCGATCATCTTCCTGGGCGTCGCCAACAGCGGGCTTCGCGCGATCTACACCAAGCGCGCGGGGCGGACCGTCAACTACAAGTCGTACGCGATGGAGCGCATCGTTGCGTACACCGGCTACTTGGTGGGCTTCGCCACCAGCGGCATGGAAGTGACGTACTTCTACTGGATGTTCGTGCCGCTGATGCTGATCATCGTCGTTCACGATGCGAAGCGGATGCTGGTCGACGCTGTGCCCGGAGCGATCCGATGAACGTAGTATCCGAATCGTTCTTCAACTGGTTCATCACGATCGCGACCGGCGGACTTTCGATACTGTGGTTCGTCTACGACATCGTCAATCTGATCAAGCTGCGTGGCACCAACCCCCGCGATCCGAGCATCCGCGATCGTCGATTCGGCTACAGCATGGGCATCATCATGGCCACGGTTGGTATCGTCGGCGCGCTGCGGTTTCAGGACTTCATTTAGGCGCTGGGTCGCCGAGCTCCAGCCGCTCGGCGTGGGCGAGGATTCGCACACCGGCGAGCTGGCGATCGGAGACCACCTTGGCGAGCCGGCGCCTCGGCATGCTGGGAAGCCCGAGTCGGAGATGAACCGTTCCCCAGTGCACCGGAACCATCGCCTTGGCACCGAGGCGCTCGTAGATATCGAGCGCGCAGTCGGGATCGATGTGGATCCCACGATCGACCAGCTCGCGACGCCAGCGGTAGTACCAGACCGGGAGCATGCCGCCGATCGGGAGCAGGGCCGCGTCGATCGCATGCCGCTTGCCGATCTCGTCGAACACCGCGTGGTCCGAGAAATCGACATCGCCGGCGTGGTGGATCGTCGCACCACCCCCCGAGACGACGTAGCCCAGCGCCTCGGGAGAGCTCGATTTGCGCCACCGTCCATGGTCGTGACGCGTCGGAACGGCGGTGACTTGAAGGCCATTGATCTCGAGCTGATCACCAGCCGTCATTTCGGTGACGCGTGCAAACTTGAGATCGTCGACGATCGGCTTGGCGCCTTGTGGCACGACGAGGTGAGTGTCGCGGTCGATGGCCTTGAGGCTCCAGCGGTTGAGATGGTCGACGTGCGAATGGGTGACCAGCACCGCATCCACGCGACCTGCGGCGCGTGCCCGGGACCGCATGAACGGATCGAACACCACCCGCCCAGACCCGAGCTCGGCGACGGCTGTCGCATGTCCCAGCCAGGTTACCGAGGGGCTACCAGTCGACGGCACAGTGCTGCTATAGCACGGGGGCTTTGGTGCTGAGTTTTGTGCTGATGGGCATCGCTGCCGGTGCCATCACCGGCGTGCCGATCGGACCGGTGAACGTCGCGGTGATCGACGCGGCCTACCGGCACACGCTCCGGCGCGCGATCGGTGTTGCGCTGGGCGGCGCGGCTGCGGACGGGTTGTATTCGGGAGTCGGCCAGGTCTGGGTGAGTCCGCTACTCGAGACGTACCCGGGTGTGACGCCGGTGCTGTATGCCGTCTCGGGCTTGATCCTGTTGGTCTATGGATTTGTCACCGCGCGCAGCCAGCCGATACAGGCGGCGCCGACCGATGTCGATCACCCCGTGACCGTCGATAACGGGCGCGAGATGTGGTCGGGTTTCACATCGGGCCTGTTGCTCATCGTGCTCAATCCGGCCGCCGTATTGATGTGGGTCGTGCTGATGAGCCGTTTCATCCCGACTCCAACGACCAGCGAGGCGATCGCGTTCACGTTCGGCGTGGTCGCGGGTAGCTTCGGTTGGTTCGCGCTCGTCGCGCACCTGACGCATCGAGGCAAGTCGGTGCTCGGCGACAAGGCCGCGTGGATTCCGCGCGTGATCGGCATCGGCCTGATGGCCTACGCCGTGTACCTGCTTGCTCGCGCCGTGAAGGGCTTCGTCGCCTAGTCTCGTCTCTGGATGAGAAAGGACGCAGAGCTACGACTGCTAGCTAATTCTCGATCGCCTCCAGCAACTCGCCGACGGTCTCCTCGACGCGAATCGCGAGCTTCTTCTCGACGGGCGAATCGGTCTCGGCGACCAGCGACGACAACCTGCGCGCGGCCTGCGCGATCTGCGCCCTCAGCTTCTCGCGGCGATCGCGATCAGTCTGCGGAAACACCAGCTCGCCGAACTTGCGAGCGAGCATCGGACGCTCGGCGCCCTCGTCGAATGCGACGCGGTGGATCGTGCGGATCGTCTCGGCATCCGCGGAGCCTTCTTCGGTCGCCTTCTTCACGAACTCGACGGTGGGAAGGCTGGGGATCGGCGCTTCGAGCTGATCGGTGCGAGCCCGCTCGAGCACGCGAGGCGCGCTGGTCTCGAGGAACCGATAGCTGCCGAGCAGCTTCGCGACCGTCGAGCCACGCAGATGGAGCTCCTTGCGGCAGTACTCGTCGAAGTCGTTGAACCCCCACTGCTGCCATGACCGCTTTTCGTTGACCCGGCTCAACGCCTCGGCCAGCTCGAGCCATGTTCGCTTGAACGCGCGTGCCTTCTGAATCGTGTCGGCCCGCTCGGGATCGTCGGAGACGGCGAGCAGGCGATCTTCCATCTTGCGATCGGTCTTGGTGATGATCTTCGCGCCCACGGCGAGGCAAGCTACGCGAGGGGTCTGATCATGCTCAGTTTTCCGAGGCTGTGGTCTCGGATCTCCAGCAGTTACATCGGGCACGTCTCGTGCTTAGCTAGGTGCCATGCGCTGGTTGCTGGTTTGGCTGTTCGCCGTCACGGCGTGCTCGCTGACGAGCAACGGTGGCGAGACCGCAAACGATGACAGGGACGATGCCTCTGGCGGGGACATCCCGTTCGAGTGCGCGATCGCCAGCGATTGCATGGCCGCGAGCACCACCTGCTGCGATTGTCCGACGTTCGCGATGCCGACCGCGGATGGCGACGCGTGCAGCGGCGTGGTGTGTCCGGTTCCGATGGACTGTCCAAGCAACCTCGAGCCCGTGTGTATCAATCGACATTGCGAGCTCGCTTGTGCACCCATCGCATGCGAGCTGTCGTGCGCGTACGGCTTTGCGACGTCTTCTACCGGGTGTCTCTCGTGCGAATGCGCGACGCCGCCGCCGGGCGGCTGCACGCAGGACGCCGACTGCGCGCGGACCCGCGCGGACTGCTGCGGCTGCGAGCAAGGCGGCACGGACACCGCGGTGTTGGCAGACGCAGTGGCGAGCTATGACAACGAGCTGAATTGTCCTCCCGAGCCGCAATGTCCGACCCAGACCAACACCTGTGATCCCAACTTGACAGCGCAGTGCGTTCAGGGCGCTTGCGAGCTCGCCGCGGTGCCGCCGCCAAGTGCGTGCGGTCGCTCCGATCTTCCCGTTTGTCCCGACGGAACAGTGTGCACGGTCAACGCCAACGACCAGGCGAATCACCATGGCGTCGGTGTGTGTCTATAGAGCCTTCGGATCCGCTCCCGCCTCAAACCGTCCGCCGTCGCGACGCGTTATAATCGCAACCTCATGAGTGCGGATGGACCACCCGCGTCGGGCTCGATGCCCCAAGCCGAGTCGCCTTCGCTGGTGGGGGAAATCCTCGGTGGACGCTACCGGCTCATCAAGAAGCTCGGTGAGGGCGGGATGGGCGAGGTCTACGCGGCCGAGCACCAACACATCGAGAAGCGCTACGCGATCAAGCTGCTGCGGCCCGAGATCGTGTCCAACAAGGATGCGGTCAAGCGGTTCTACCAAGAGGCGCGGTCGAGCTCGTCGATCGGCCATCGCAACATCATCGCGATCGATGACTTCGGTGAGCTGCCCGATGGCCGGCTGTACATGTGCATGGAGCTCCTCGAGGGAGCGCCCCTCAACGAGCTGATCACGCAGCCGCAAACACTCGATCGATTGCTCAACATCTTGATCCAGACCGGTCACGGGCTCGCCGCCGCGCACGCCAAGAACATCGTGCATCGCGACATGAAGCCCGAGAACATCTTCGTCACCGTCGGCCCGAATCGCGAAGACATTCCCAAGCTGCTCGACTTCGGCATCGCCAAGGTTTCCGGAAACGACGGTCAGAACAACCTGACTCGCACCGGCACGATCTTCGGAACGCCGTTCTACATGGCGCCCGAGCAGGCGCTGGGAAATCCGGTCGATGCGCGCACCGATATCTACGCGATGGGCGTGATCATGTACGAGGTGTTCGCCGGCTCGTTGCCATTCCAGGGCGAGTCGTTCATGGGCATCTTGACCCAGCACATCACCACCGAGCCCGAGCCGGTCGCCCAGCGCGCGGCGAAGGCAGGGCGCCAACTACCGCCGGCGCTCGCCGACATCGTCACGCGATGCATGCAGAAGAATCCTGCACATCGGTTCGCGACGATGGACGAGCTGGTGAATGCGCTGGTCCAGATCTATCGCGGCGTCGCTGGTCCGGGCATGAGCACCTACATGGAGGCGTTCCCGGTTAGCACATCGCATCCGGTGTCGACGCCTCCGCCGACCGGCATGGCGGCCGCGCAATCACCGACGATCGCGGTCGGTGCGCCCGGCGGTTATGGCGCGCCCCATCCGGGCTATAGCGCGCCGCCTCATCACCACACGACACCGACGCCGTCGGCCTCGGTGCCGGTATCTGCGTCGGGCTCGGGGATGTACGACCCCGCTGCGTCGCACGTTGCACCGAAGAAGAGCAGCGCGGGGCTGATCATCGCGCTGGTCGCGGTGCTGTTGATCGGTGGTGGTGCCGCGGCGTTTTTCGTCCTCGATTCTGGCAAGAAGGCGGCGGCGGGCGATGGCAACGGATCGCAAGCGCTCGGCTCGGGCTCGGCGCAGCAAGACGCGGCCGGCTCGGCGATCGCTCACAACGGCTCGAATGCGCCGGATCCAACCGACCACCATGGATCGAATGCAGCTGGATCGGATTCCGCTGGATCTGATGCCGCCGGGTCGAACGCCGCGGGGTCGAATGTGGAGACCCCGCCGCCGCCGGTCGATGCCGGGGTTACTGCCCCGAAGACCGTGCAGGTACTGGTGCGGGGCAATGCTGCATCGTTCGAGATCTGGGAAGACGGCAAAAAGCTGATCGACGGCCCGAACAACATCGACGTGGCACAAGGCGCCAAGCGGACGTTGCTGATCAAGGCAAAGGGCTACAAGGACAAGGAGATCAAGGTCGACTCGAAAAAGCCGACCTTCGATTTCAAGCTCACCCGCGCTCCCGGAACGACGCCAGGACCTGGCCCTGGCTCCAATCCGCCGCCACCGAGGTGCACGAACACGAAAGCAGACTTGAGGGACGACTATTGCCGTCCGATCTTCTGTAAAGCGCACCCGGACGACCCTGCCTGCCTGGTCGAGTGACTGCTGCCACGGGGGTGCCGATCGCAGGCATACGTGGCAGGAATCCTGGGTCACACTTCGCGAAGAGGAACTCCAATGCGTAAGCTCGCTCCACCGGTCCTACGTTCGATCGCTTCGCTGTGGGTGCTCGCGCTCGCAGTCCTGATCGCGCACAGCTCGCCTGTATTCGCCGATGATCGCAGCGACGCGCGCGCGCATTACCAGGCGGGCGTGAAGTTCTACAACGGCGGCGACTACAAGAGCGCGATCCGTGAGTTCTCGGCGGCGCAACAGCTCGCTCCCGCCGACCTCAACAACTACAACCTCGCCCTTTGTTACGACAAGCTCGGCGATGCCGAGCCGGCGATCCAGTATTACCGCACCTACCTAGATCGCGTTCCGAACACCGACAAGCGCGGTGAGATCGAAGCGAGCGTCGCGCGACTCGAGGCCGCGACGAAGTCGATCGCGGCGAAGAAGGCCGAAGAGGCCAAGAAGGCCGAGGATGCGAAGAAGGCCGAGGAGGCCCGCCAGCAGGAGGAGCTTCGCAAGGCGGAGGAAGCGCGGCGAGCCGAGGAGGCGAAGCGCCTGCCACCTGAGCCGGTGGCGCCGGTTGGTCCGGTCGTTCCGTCGACCCCCGAGCCCAACGCACCGTACGGTTCGACGGGCTCGTCGCTCGGTACGCCGAGCAGCGGCACGCCATCGACCGGGGATCCTCAGCTCGATCGCGTGAACCAGATCGACATCAACCAGATTCGCGATCAGCGCATGGGGCCGCAGCCCGCGCAGCCTGGCCCCACGGGAGCGATGGGGCCGACGGGAGCAGCGCCGGATCAAACCGCGGCTGCAGGAACCCAGCCCTCGGAGGGCGCCGCACCCAATGCGGTGCCCGCCAACGGCAATCAAGATCAGCCGCAGGCGGATCCGGTCTACAAGAAGTGGTGGTTCTGGGCGGTCGTCGCGGTGAGCGCCTACGTCGTCTATCAGATCGCCACCGAGGACTCGGACGCGGACAATACGCGCGCGCGCATGATGTTCCCGATGGGCCCGGCGGCGCAGCCAGGCGCCGGCGGCGTCACGCTGATGCGGTGGTAGTCGCAGCGACGTCGTTGACCGTCGCGTCGGGCAACTGCGCGATCGACGGAGCCGCGACGCACCACGCGGCCTGCACCATCCACGACATCGAGCGATCGAGCCGGCGCGCTTCGCCGTGGATCTCGATGATCATGTCCTGCGGAAAGAACAGTGTCTGCTTTTGCTTGGGCGCATCGGCGAGCTGAAACCGTGCGGTCAATTGCAGCTCGAGCTCGTCGCGTTCGGGCGACGGCGCAGGCTCGACGCCGTCGGTGACGGTCGGCAGCGCGATCAAGGTGGTGCGTGCGAGCAGCCACGCCCGCTGCGCGCACCATGAAGCACTGCGATCGATTCGCACGGCCTCGGATCGAATGTGCTCGAGCATGGGCTCGGGGAAGAACAGCGGCTGTTCGACCTTCTCTGGCATGGCGCGCAATCTATCGAGTTGTGCGCGCCGGTCAACCCCGGGATCCGGTCACGACGTACGGTCCACGCTGACTTCGTCATTGACCTCTCGGCAGCGTTGAGGTTCAGGTGACGCTGGCGTTTTGCATCGACGTCGACATCGACGAAACCCGAACCTAGGTACACTCCGGCGCGTGAGCGTCACAGTCGACGACCTATCCCGTGCAACCCGTCGTCTCCTCGAGCATCCGCTCGACTACGGTGCGTGGTTGGAGCTTGCGGCGATTCATCACGCGCTCGGCAATCCCGACGACGCGGAGACCACGTTCGCCACGATCGGAGAGAGCGCTCGTGTCGGCGGTCAGGTCGCACTCGCGGTCGCGTGTGGCCGCCATCTCGCCGAGCTCGGTAGCGTGCGCGGACCCGAGCTGATCGATCAGGTGATCGAGACCTACGCGACCGGCGGACCGCATTTTGCGTTTACCGCGCCACCTGCGCCCGAAGATCCGCCGAAGCTCGCTGAGGTCAAGGGCACGCCGGTCGAGCAAGCGCGCAGCGTGGTCCAGCAGCTCGGCAAGTGGCTCACAGCCCGTCAGGTCGAAAAGCTGCCGCCGGCGCCGCTGTTGTCGGCGCTATCGCCATCGGGGGCGCGGGCGCTGGTGGGCGTGATGACCGCGCGAGCGTTTCCGGTGAACGCTGCGATCATCGACATCGGTCAGCCCGCAACCGCGCTGTATTGGATCGCGCATGGATCGGTGAAGGTCGCGCGCGGGGACGCAGAGCTCGGCGAGCTGCACTCGGGCGCGTTCTTCGGCGAGATCGCCCTGGTCGGAGGCACGCAGCGCACCGCTCGTGTCACCGCGCGCACGGAGGTATGGGTGCTCGAGATACCAGCCCGCGCCGTCGAGACCGCCGCGCAGAAACAACCAAAGCTGGCGGAGGTGCTTGCTCATCACGCCCGGGCGCGGTTGTTGGCCAACCTGATTCGCACGAGCGAGCTGTTTCGCGCGCTCGGTGAGCCCGCGCGAGAGACGTTGCTCGCAAAGTTCACGAGCGAGCTCGTCCCGGCGGGCACCACCTTCATTCGCGAAGCCGCGCCGAACGAGCATCTGTGGGTCGTGGTGTCGGGCCGTTGTCAGGTCAAGAGCGCGGGCAGCTCACTCGCCGAGCTCGGTCCCGGAGCTGCGGTAGGTGAGCTCTCGCTCGTTAGCGGGGGCAACGCCGTCGCCGACGTCACCGCCGTCGAAAACGCGGTCGTGCTGAAGCTGTCCAAGCGCGACTTTGATGTAGTTGCCGAGCAACATCCGGGCCTGCTCGCGCAGGTAGAGAAGCTCGTGATCGAGCGCGAGACCGCCAATCGTGCGCTGTTCCACGACGCATCGGACTTGATCGTATGACTCCGCCCAGACTCGCGCTGTGGATCCTCGTCGTGACCGCTGGCTGCGTCGATCGCGGTGATGGACCGCAATCAAACAAGGTCGATCCGGGGTACGTGCCGAAGCACTTGCTCGCGCAGGAGCCGAGCTCGCTGACCCGCGTCGATGTCTCGCTCGGCGGCAAGGTGATCTACCTCGGCAACAACGTCGCGCAGACCCGGATCGTCCCCGGCGGACTGGTGAAGCTAAAGCACTACTGGAAGGTGATCGCGCCGGTCGGTCCTGGATGGCGGGTGTTCACGGTGCTGCGCGGCCAGCCTGGCTATCCCGACTTCATCAACTTGCCGGCCACCGACATGCAGCAAGCGCACGGTCCGGCGACCTGGCGCGCAGGTGAAATCATCGAGGACGAACAAGAATTCACGATGCGACCCGATTGGAAGTCCGCATCGGCGACCTTGTTCGTCGGGCTGATCCAGGACGGTAAACACGGCGCGGGTGATCGCATGGCCGCATCCGGTCCGAGCACCGAGGATCGCGCAGTGGTCGCGCGCACGTTCGAGGTCGACCTGGCGCGCGCGCCACCACCGCCCGGCACGATTCACGTGCCGCACGCGATCGGTCCGATTCAGATCGACGGCTCGCCGGCCGATCCAGGGTGGGCGACGGCGTTGACGTCGCCAGAGTTTCTGACCGGCGAGGGCAGTGGCGATTCGATCGGAAAGGCGACGGCAAAGATCACCTGGGATCAGGACCATCTGTATCTGTTCATCCTGGTCAACGACAGCGACATCTTCAGCGAGTTCAAGAACCAAGATGATCCGCTGTGGAAACAGGATTGCGTCGAGCTGTTCATCGATGCCGACGGAAATCGTCGCGGCTACGTCGAGCTGCAGGTCAATCCGAACAACGCGACGTTCGACTCGTGGTTTGCGGGGGGGCGTGCGCCGAAGGGCGATGAAGCGTGGGACTCTGGAATGATCACCGCCGTCAAGGTTCGCGGGACCGCCGACGTTGCGGGGGATGGCGATCAGGGATGGGAGGTCGAGATCGCGATCCCGTGGCAAGCGATCAAGGGTGGCGATCCCAACATGGCGGTCAAATTACCGCCGCAGGTCGGAGATCGCTGGCGGATGAACGTGGTGCGCGTCGACAAGCGGACCGGTGCGTCGCAGGTGACGGTGTCGTCGTGGAATCGGATCAGCGTGGGCGATTTTCACGGACTGGATCGCATGCTCACCGTGGTGTTTGCTGACACCGTCGGCGGGACGATTCCTGGCTCGGTGCCCGTTCGGAGCGGTGCCGCCGGTGGTGCGGGCAGCGGTGCAGGCAGCGGCGACGAGCTCGGCGGCTCCGGGGCAGGTAGTGCCGGCGCGGAGAGCGGCAGCGCAGGAAGCGGCAGTGCTGGAAGCGGCGTAAAGCCGCCCGCGCAGATGTTGCAGCCGGCGCCGGTTCGCCCCACCAAGCTTTCCCCTGCCGCCGACGAGACGGAATCGGAGGCGCCGATCGCAGCGCCGAAGCCGGCTCCAAGCGCGATGCCTGTCACATCGCCGACGGTGCCTGCCGGCTCGAGCAGCGGACGGTGACCTTCCAGTGGCGGCGGCCGTGCTAGATTTCTCGCGGTGCGACGGTCGATCATCGAAGCGCTGATCGCTCTGGTTGGCGCGACGATCGCTGCGTGCTCCGGCGCTGGTCCCGAACGCGTCGGTAACCAGCCGAGCTGGCGAACCGTCGAGGTCTCGACGGCTCCGCGCGTGGGCTCGGCCGCTGCGCCACCCGTGGGCTCCGCCGCACCGGCGTCGGTGACGTTCGCGCCGGTGTCGGAGCCGGCCACTCGGTACAACGAGCCGCTACAGGCGCCACCGCATACTGCATTCCGGGATGCCGCGATCGCGGCGGTCAAACAAGCCGCAGCCAAAGCGGGCGTCGCGGCCCCCGCGGCGGACGCACGGTTATTTCGCGCGTGCGACGAGCTCGCCGAAGTCGTCCCCGACGACGGCATCATCAGTTTCCGCCTCGTGGAGTTCGCATTGCAGCGCAACGGCGTCATCGAGCCGTCGACGTACTTGTTCGTCAACTGGGGCGACCTCGAGTCTCCCGAGCCGATCTTCGAACAGGTGAAGTCGCGGGTTGCGACACACCTGGCCGACGCCACGATCGCCCGGTTCGGAGTCGGCTCGGCGAAGCGCGCGTCGAGCGGTAAAGGCGCCGTCGTGGTGTCCCTGTTGAGCTCTGGTGTCGCGACATCGCCGATTCCACGCGCGGTTGGGGTGGGCGAGAGCTTCTTGATCGACGCCGTCGTCGATGCCAGGTTTCGCGATCCGGCGCTGTTCGTGACGCGCGAGACGGGCACAGTCGAGCGGGTCCCGCTCAAGCTCGGTCACGCAGGTGCACTTCGCTCGACCGTGCCGTGCGGCTCGCACCAGGGCAAACAGCAAGTCGAGATCACCGCGAGCGATCGCAATGGATCGACGGTGCTCGCGAACTTCCCGGTGTGGTGCGGTAGCACGCCGCCGTCGTCGTTGACCGTGACGCCATCGATCGACGACACGCCGCTGTCCCATCCCGTCGACGTCGAGCGCAGATTGCTGGCACTGATCAATCGTGATCGCCACGCGGCGAACCTCCCGCCGCTCGTGTGGGACGAACGCGTCGCGGCCGTGGCGCGTGCGCACTCGGAAGAGATGAAACGAACCAAGCTCGTCGCGCACATCTCACCAACCACCGGCGCGGCAGCGGATCGCGTGCGCGCTGCGAACATCAAGACCGCGGTGGTAATGGAGAACATCGTTCATGCGCTAGGCGTCGGCGAAGCCCATCAAGGCCTGATGAACAGCCCGGGCCATCGCGCGAATATTCTGGCGTCGTTGGCGACCCACGTAGGAGTGGGCGTCGTGTTCGGCGATGAGGACTCGGGGCGACGGGAGCTGTTCGTCACGCAGGTATTCACGCGAATCCCGCCCAAGGTGGAAATCGTCAAGGCGACAAAGTTCGTGCTGCAGCAGCTCACCGCCGTGCACCCGTCGGTCCAGGAAACCCCGCGAGTCTCGGCGATCGCCCAGGAGATGGCGACCGCGTTGGCACAAGGCAAGACGCGCGAGCAGGTCTATCCGGCGGTCAAACGGCAGATCGACGCGCTCGACGCGTACAGCAAAGTGACCAGCGCGATCACGGCGGTCGCACAACTCGAAGCGCTGGATGGCGGGAGCCTACTCGGCGGGTTGCGGCCGATGCATGTCGGGATCGGCGTGGCCCAGGGCCCAGAACCTACGATCGGCGACAACGCGATCTGGGTCGTGCTGCTGTTCGCCGACAAGCGCTAGCGGGGTCGTTCGCCGCAGCTGGTGTTGGCTAGCGCGAGCCCAGCGCGGCGAGCACCGCGATCTCGATCGCATCCGCCGCGGCGTAGAGTGACTCGCCATCGTTGGGCGGCATGAATGCCGGTAGCTTGGCGCCGACGGCATCCACCATCGCTTGCGATAGCTCCGTGAACGTCGGTCCCGCATCGACCACCTCGGCGACCAGCGCGATGATCGCGGCGACGTCATCGATCGGCTGCGCGGCGGCGACCGCGCCGAGCCCGGCGGCCATCACCGTCGGGACGATACCGTCGTCGAGCACGACGGTGCGCGCCGAGATCGCACCGTGGCAATCGCCGAGCTCGTGGATCGCCGCGCCTGCGCGCGCGAGCCGCTTTAGCAGCCGCAACGCTTCCGCTGGTGGCAGCGTTGGCGGCGCATCCGCGAACGACGCCCCTGCCGGTGCTTCGAACACCGCCGTGCGTCCCGCGCGGTCCAACGACAGCGCGCGCTGCACGAATGGGCTCTGCGCCCGCGCTAGCATCCGCGCGCGCTCGAGGGCGCGCGTCGCGTCATCGCTGCTGTCGAACCGTTCGATCACGACCGAGCGATCGAGCACCGTATCGACCGCGCGAGACAGCTGAGAAATCCCGGTTTGTCCGAGCGGCGTCTCGAACTGATAGCGCGGCTTGATCTCGCCTTCCTCGGCGAGCTGCGCGATCGAATGCGGGCGGCTGTCGCGGCGCGGCCGCGGCCCGATGCGAGTGCGGCTGCCGAAGTCGAGCGCTTCGAGCTCGCGCCGCAGATCGGCAAGCGTCGCGGTGCGCTCGCGCGGGTTCTTGATCAGCAGCCCGGACAGGATCGGGTCCCACGCCGGCGAGATGTTCTCTCCGACGGTGCTAGCCGCCGGCGGCGGCTCCCCGAGGTGTTGCGCCACGAAGTCGGGGCCGAGAAATGGCAGTCGCCCGGTCACGGCTTCGAACAACGTGATGCCGAGCGCGTAGAGATCCGCGGCGATCGAGATCGGCGCGCCGGTGATTTGCTCTGGCGACATGTACGCGAGCGTGCCGATCAGTCCGCCGGTCTGGGTCTGGCCAAGGTCGACGAGATGCGCGACGCCGAAGTCGCCCAGCTTGGCGGTGCCGCGCGCATCGAAGAACACGTTGGCGGGCTTGACGTCGCGGTGAACGACGCCGCGATGATGGGCAACCTCGAGCCCCCCGATGATGTCGAGCGCCATCCGACGAACCTGCGCAGGCACGAGTCGCTCGCCCGCTGCCATGCGTTGTGCGAGCGATCCGCCAGGCAAGAATTCCATCACCAAGAACCCGCGCTCGACCGAGACGTCATAGACCTCGACCAGCGACGGATGACGCAGCGTGCTCGCCAGCCGCGCCTCGCGGACGAACCGCTCGTACGCTGCACCGCCGCGTGCACCCGCGGCGAAGAACATCTTGATCGCGACCTGGCGTCCGGCGACCTCGTCGGTGGCGAGGAACACCCGGCCCGATGCGCCAGCGCCGATCAATCGATCGAGCCGATAGCGACCTGCGACGACCTCGCGATCGCGGCCGGTCTTGCGCTCGGCGACGTCATCTCGCCAGCTTCGCAGATAGCTGTCGAGATCCGCGGACACCGATGGATCTTGGGCGCGTAGCTCGAGCAGTGCATCGCGCGCGCCGTCGCGGAGCCCCATCGCGGCGAGCGTCGCCACTAGATGCCGCTGCGCCTCGACGGTAACGGCCGGCACCTTGCGCGCATCCTGCAGCAGCCTCGCCGCTTCGGGGTAGGCGCCGCGGCGCGCGAGGATGCGCCCCAGCGCGAGCTGGAGCGGCGCACGTTCGCCAGCCGCCGCGAGATCGAGGGCGCGCTCGAGCAGCTTGCCTGCGTCGCGATCACGCCCGGCGGCCTCGAGCAGACGGGCCGCATCGAGCGGGCGGTGCGCGCGGGTATAGAAGTCGATCGCGCGCGCCGAGTCGCCGAGGCGCTCCGCAAGCGGGGCCGCTTCGGCGTGGCGCCGCATTTTGGCCAGCACGTCGAGTGCGCTCTGGGCTCCCTCGTCGGTTGCGGTCAATAGACCAAGCGTTGAGGAGATCTCGGCCGCGTCGCCGAGCTCGATCGCGTAGCGCAGCGCGCGCGAGAGGTCGTTGCCGGCGCGCGCCGCTTGATACGCCCCCTTGAAGTCCCACAGCTTCTCGTAAAGCTCGGCAGCACGCGCATGCTCCCCGGCGTTGGCCGCAGCCTGGGCCGCCTGGGCGTATTGGCCGTTCGCCACCAGGGCGTCGATGGACGGCTCGTCGGAATTGCGTGTCACCGCAAACCGATGGTACCAGGGGCCAAGCCTCCTCGGAGTCAGACTCACATGCACAAGCGCAGCGCTCATCGTTCTCTGCTCGTCGTCGGCTCGGTCGCGCTCGACGACATCGACGGCCCGTTCGGGCTCCACAAGGACCTGCTCGGAGGCTCGGCGTCGTTCATCGCCCGCGCCGCGGCGTATTTCACGCGCAACGTCAGCGTGGTGGGGGTGGTCGGTCACGACTTTCCCAAGCAGCACATCGACGAGCTGGTCGAGCTCGGCGTCGATGTCTCCGGCATCGAGCGCCGCCCTGGCGAGACCTTCCACTGGGTCGGCAAATACGCGCCGGATCTCGCGACCCGCGAGACCATCGATACCCGGCTCGGCGTGTTCGCCGAATTCCAGCCCAAGATCAGCGAGCCGCAGAAGGATGCGCAGCTGGTCCTACTCGGCAACATCGATCCGGTGCTCCAACTCGACGTGCTCCGCCAGGTCCGTGCGCCCGCGCTGGTCGCGGCCGATACGATGAACCTGTGGATCAATATCAAGCGTAGTGACCTCGAGCGCGTGCTCGCCAAGGTTCACACGCTGATGCTCAACGATGAAGAGGCGCGGCTGCTCGCGGGCGAGCACAACTTGCGTCGCGCCGCGGGCCACATCCTGAAGATGGGACCGACGTCGTTGATCATCAAGCGTGGCGATGCCGGCGCGCTGTTGTTCCACGGCGGCGGCGTATTCGCGGCACCCGCGATGCCGCTGGCCGACGTCAAGGATCCCACCGGCGCAGGCGACAGCTTCGCCGGCGGTCTGATGGGCTATCTCGCGTACGCTGGCGATCTGTCGCCATCGACGATTCGCACCGCGATGATCATGGGCAGCGTGATGGGCAGCTTCGCGGTCGAGCAGTTCTCGGTCGACGGGATCCGCGGCTTGTCGGTGGCGAAGATCCAGCAGCGGTTCGACGAGCTCGCCGAGCTCGCTCACTTCGAGCGCGTTCGGTTCTAGCGGCTCGCTGTCATGTTTCGATCCGTAGGCAGCGCCTAACTGCCTCGTTTCGTTCCAGGTTTCCGGCTGTGGGCGCCGCGCCTACGATTGGGATCGCCGCAGAACTGTTCGGATCTTCCAGTTACCCGGACCGTGTCTTTCGGAATGCGCGTAGCGACCGACTTACCGAAAGGATGGAACGCGCAATCCTTCAGCACGTCGTCGACAACATCCCCTGCCTGATCTTCTGGAAGGACCGGCAGTCGCGGTATCTCGGCTGCAACAAGTATTTCGCCTCGAGGGGCGGGCTCGACGATCCGTCGAAGCTGATCGGCAAGACCGACGACGACACGACCTGGAAGGAGTACGCCGAGAAGTACCGCGAATACGACGCCGAGATCATGGCGCGCGGTGAAGCGGTGCTCAACCGCGAGGAAGTGACGCGCACGGCGGACGGTCGCGAAGTCACCGTGCTGGTCAGCAAGGTTCCGCTGCGCAGCCAGACCGACGAAGTCATCGGCCTGCTGGGCATCATCATCGACATCACCGAACAGAAGCAGACCGAGCAGGAGCTCAAGCGCGCACGCGAGCAGGCCGAGCACGCATCTCGCGCCAAGAGCGAGTTCATTGCAAACATCAGTCACGAGCTACGTACGCCGTTGACGCTGATCCTCGGCCCGGTCGATGAAGCCCTGCGCAACACCGGCAACATGCCGGCGACCGTGCGGAGCGTCCTCGAGCGCGTCCATCGCAACGGTCTGCGGCTCAACGATCTGGTCAGCGACGTCCTCGATCTCGCGAACGCCGAGGCGGGGTTCGTCGCGCCGCGCAACGAGCCGATCGACGCGGTCGCGGTCGCGCGGTCGATCGTCGACGGCATGATCCCACTCGCTGCTGCACGCGAGCTCGCACTCGCGCTCGTTCCCGAGCTCGAGGCGATTCCTGCGGTGCTCGATCCGCGCATGTTCGAGCGCATCATCGCGAGTCTGGTGGGCAACGCGCTCAAGTTCACGCCACCGGGTGGTGGCGTTCGCGTCGGCATCGCTCTCGATAACGGGCATGTCCGGCTCGACGTCGCCGACGATGGCATCGGGATCGCGAAGCACGCGCAGGCTCAGCTGTTCCAGAGCTTCGCGCAGATCGACAGCTCGTCGACGCGCAAGCACGAGGGCGCGGGGCTCGGCCTGGCCTTGGTTCGCCAGTTCACCGAAGCGATGGGTGGAACGGTGAGCCTCGACAGCGACGAGGGCCGCGGCGCCCGGTTCACCGTCAAGATTCCCCATCGCGTGCCCGAACGCGCGTTGTCGAGCGGCGCGCCATCGCCACACGCACCGATCACGCGGCGCACCCAGCGTATCGCGCCGATCGCCAAGCCCACCGAGCCCACGAACACCGAGCAGCTCTCGGTGCTGATCGTCGAGGATGATCCCGATATGCGGGCGTTCCTGGTCGAGACGCTTCAGCTAGAGCACCGGGTGGTCGCCGTCGAGAATGGTGAGCGCGCGTGGGCGCGCCTGCAGTGGGAGCGCTTCGATCTGGTCGTGTCCGACGTCATGATGCCGGAGGTCGACGGCATCGAGCTGACCGCGCGGATCAAGCAACAGACCACGATCGCGGCCACGCCGGTGCTGTTGATCACGGGACGTGGTGAAGAGGCGATGGCGTCGACCCGTGACAGCGGCGCCGACGACTACATCGCCAAGCCATTCGAAGCCGACGAGCTCCGGGCGCGCGTGCGCGGCGTGTTGCGGATGAGCAGCCTCAAGGCGGAGCTGCGCACGAAATCGCGGAGCTCGCGGATGGCGAGCGTCGCCGCGAACGTGCTGCACAGCCTCGGCAACGTGCTGAACAGCTTGAGCGCGTCGTCGATCATGCTCGCCAAGCGCGCGCAGGGCTCGCGTAGCAGCAGCGTGCGCAAGATCGTCGAGCTGATGCGTGCGCAGGTCGATACCGCCGATCCTCGGTTGCCCGAGCTGCTCGATCAACTCGCGGATACCCTCGAGGTCGATCAGCGGCTATTGATCGAGGAGACCGCTCAGCTCCACGAGAAGCTCGATCACGTCCGGCTGCTGATCGCACAGCACCGCGGCTTCGCAAACGCTGTTCCCGGCGATCAACAGTTCGGCCCCAACGACGTGCTCGAGGCCGGGTTGCGGCTCGCGATCGCCGACACCTCCACGGTTCGAATCGAGCGCAGGCTCGGCGATGTTCCAGCGCTACGCGGCGACAAATACGCCGTGCTGCAGATCCTGATCAACCTGATCGCCAACGCACAGCAAGCGGTGCAAGGCCTGGCGCAGGAAGCCCGGCACATCGTGGTAGCTACCGAGGTCGTCGGCGATCGGGTTCGGTTCAGCGTGACCGACAACGGACGCGGGATCGACGATGCGGAGAAGCAACGGTTGTTCGCCCAAGGATTCACGACGCGCAAGGAAGGCCAGGGCATCGGGCTTCACACCAGCTCGCTGCTTGCGGCGCAGCTCGGTGGGGCGGTGACCGCGCACAGCGATGGCCGTGATCGCGGAGCGACGTTCGCGCTCGAGCTGCCGCTGCGTGCGTTCGGCGTGCGGACCGGCGCTTAGGGCCAAGGTCCGATCGCGAGCGGGTGCGCGGAGGTTCCGATCAAACGCAACCGCCGCGCGACGTCGCGAAAACCGGTCTCGACGCCGAGCTCCGGCGCAGCAAGCTCGACGTGGATCACGCCGTGCACGGCGACGCGCGCATCCGGAGCGACGATTTGCTCCTCGTACTTCGCCGCATCGATCTCGTAGGATCGCCGGCCGCGACGCTTCAAGAACTCGGTTGCGGCCGCGTTCTGCGTCGCATCCTGCGGCCTGACGGCATCCGCGGGAACAGCCAGCTGGACGTCGCCGCTCTGGAATGGTTCGACGGTGACCTCACCGTGGGTTGTCTCGAGTACGAACCGAGTCATCTTGACCTCGGTCAACCACGCGGCCCCCATTCGGACGTAGATCCGGAATGCGACGCAAGACCGCTGCGAAACCGGCGCTGCAAGTGACTCGATGGGCTTGACCGTGCCGGTGAGCGTCACGATGTCGCCGTCGGCCAGCTCCGGTGGTCCTGCCGCGAGCAGCTGCGCCGCCCGCAACTGCGCGGTGGACTTGGCGTAGCGATTGGCGATGATGATCGCTACAGGCGTTGCCAACGCGATCGCGAGCACGATGGACAGCATCACGAGGGCTAGTCGGTGGCTGGGAACTGGCCAGAGCTCTCGGGGCTTGGCAGGTCGGCGTAGAACTCGGCGATCAACTGGTCATCGAACTCGTCGGCGAACCGACCCACGCCAGCGACCAACGTACCGAATTCGGTGCCGTCGATGCCCTTGAGCGGTCGTCCAGCGTGAAGCACCACCCAACCGTCCGGCTGAATCGCGAACGCAGCAATGCCTCCCATGTGCGCGTTGTGCTCGAGCAGCTTGCGATAGAACCGCTGCTCCTTGCCGGTGGGAACCGAGCGGAACAGCGGCGCGATCGCGACGACCGCCGAACCGGAGATCCCCGCGATCACGAACGCGGATCCCCACTGCATCCGGACCAGCTGGTGATCGATGCGGACGGCCTTGTCGTCGAGACCGGCGTCGGTTAGCAGCGTGTCGAGGGTGGGGAGCGAGGCCATGTGCGGACGATACCGGATCACTCGCGTGCGTGGGCTCACGACGGCGCGTTACGACGCTTGATCGTGACCGCGCTCGAGCGTGACCGGAACCGGCGGGAGCGGTCGCTGCTCGCCGAGGTGGACCTGACCAGCCATGATGACCATGCGGACGGTCATGCGGAGCAACGACACGCCCTGGCGAACCATGAACAGCGTGACCGCACCACCGGCGCCATACATCGCGTGACCATGTGCCAGATACGTGTAGGCAGTGGTGATCAGCGCAAATACCACCCAACCGATGCCTCCGTGAACGAGCGTGATCGGTCGCCGGAGCACGAACCCGAGCGCTCGCACATAGGTCACGACCGCGCCCGGGCGATGCGTGTCGTAGCGCAGTGTCAGCTCGACACGCGCGTAATCGCAGACCGTCCACAACACATGGAGGATCACCAGCGCTGGCAACATGGCGAGGCTGAGCGGACCGACGAGCTCGAACACCGTCAACGCGTTCTCGAGCCTGGGCGCGACCATACCGAGCCCGATCCCGAGCACGAACACCACCACCGTCCATCCAGGCAGCGCACACAACGCGAGTCGAGCATAGGCGAAATAGCTGTTTGCCCCGGTGGCACCAAAGCACCGCGCCGTGTCATTTCGACCCTCGGGGCGCGCAGCGATCACGCCATACAAACCTCCGGCCAAAAACCACGACGTCGCTTGCCACAGCACCAGCACTCCGAACACCAGCGCCGCCGTAGCGAGCATGCTCGGTCGGCCGTGCTGTAGGCACCAGATCAACGCCACCAGATCGCCGTCGACCGCATCATCGAACATCGGCAGGTGCGAAAACGTATTGGCCAACACCACCGCGACACCGAGCATGCACACGGCAGCGATCACGCTTTGGACCAGGAACACCGAGATCAGCGTGCCGAGGTAACGCGATACCGTTCGCACACCGAGTCCGAGCAGCTCGCGCACGCTAGGGACCCACGATCTGCATCAAGGTCTGCGTGACAAACGCGACCCATGCTGCGGCGCGCATCGAGGCGTCGCCATCACCTTCCAGGCGATAACGACGAGTAACCGGCGAATCGAACGCGATCTTGGCTTCGGGATCGAGCCATACCTCCACGAGCGGTGAGCTGCGTTGCTCGACGAACCGCTCCCAATGGTCCTGCCCGCGGTCATTCCACAGCAAGCGCTTGCTGGTGCCATCGGCAAACCGAAGCTCGATCTCGACTGGAACGTGGACGACGCCTGTGTTGGTGACCACGACCTCGCAGCGATAGCCGCCGGTGGCGGGAGCCTCGTCAGCGGTGACGGTCTTGTGCGTGCGCTCGGCATCGTCGAACACGCCGCGCCACGGGTGGACGAGGCGGCACTGCGCGGTGCGGATCGCGAGCCGGAGTCCGCCGACGCGCTCGAACACCGGATCGAAATACCACGACAGATCTTCGCCCAGCTCGCGCGACAGCGTGGCGAACACATCGCTGGCCGTCGGATGACGGAACGCCCACTCTCGGGTGTACGCCTTCATCGCGCTCGCGAACCGCGTCGGCCCGACGATCTGCTCCAGGGTGTCGAACGCACGCATCGTCGTGAAGTACGTGCCGACCCCATAGTCCTCGAAATCGACGAACGAGGCCGCCGCGGTGCGGATCGGCGACGGCAGGGTTGCGGGATCTTCGACCGCCGCGCGGATCAATGCATCGATGCCGCCTTGCCAGCCGAGCCAATCGACGCCGCTGGTGCGCTGGCCATAGAGCTCGTCCATGACCTTGTTGTTGGCCCAGGTATTGATGCCTTCGTCGAGCCACGGGTCCGCGGCTTCGTTCGACGCGAGGATGCCTTGGAACCAGTTGTGACCGACCTCGTGCACGGTCGTGTACTCGGGGATCCGGATCCCCGGACGGGCGAACACCGAGTCGCCTGCGGTGGTCACCAGCGTCGGGTACTCCATGCCGCCGGCGCCCGCCGCGGCATCGATCGGCGGATCGACGATCGTCATCACCGGCCACGGATACGGCACGAACCATGCGCTGTACCGCTCCACCGTGCCGATCGCCGCGTGGAGGTGGCGGTCGGCAAACTCGCGTTGCGCAGGGCGCGCGAGTACGCGAACCTCGACGGTGCCGGCGTCGACCTTGGCCTTGCCGGCGATCACCTCCATGTACGGGTCGGCCATCCACACGAAGTCGTGGACATCTTCGGCGCGGTAGCTGAGCGTACGCGTGCCACCGGGTGCATCGGCTGCCGCGGTGAGCACGCCGGTCGCGGCAACGACATAGGTGCTCGGCACCGTGATCGATACGTCGTAGGTGCCGAAGTCGGCGAAGAACTCGCTGTGCGCGTGCATCGGCCGGCAATCCCACTGCTCCGATCCGGGCGGGCCGGTGCGGACGCCGATCTTGGGAAACCACTGCGCGACCAGATGAAACTCGCCTTTGTAGCCGGTGCGCGCGAACACCTCGGGCAATTGGGCGACGAACCGAAACGTCACCTCGATCGATGCACCGGGTGACACCGGCGACGCGAGCGGCAGCACCGCGACCGTTTGGTCATCGTGCGGTTGGCGCGGCCGATCGCCGGTGCCTACGCGCAAGGTGTCCACCAGCTCGCTACCGGCGATCTTCACCGAATCGATTCGGATCCAGCCCCAGCCGTGTTCGCTTGCTCGAGCGCCACGCAGCATGCCACCCGAGGTCTGCATGAACAGCGACGCTTCGTTCTTGAATGCGTTGAGGTAGAGGTGGAACGGCAGCGAGTCGACCGGCGTGGTTCCGGAGTTGGTCCACGTCAGGGTTTCGGTGGCCGTTAGCTGGTGGCGCTCGACGTCGAGCTGGACATCGATCTTGTAGTTGGCGATCCGAGGCGAGTGTGGCCCGGGGATCCGCAACGCGGGCGTCGCGTCGGGCAGCGGCAGCGGTTGAACGCGGTGCCCATGGTGCTCCGAGCCGCAGCTCGACAACACGACCATCGCGATCAGCCAGCGAACCACGCCGGCTGTATACCACCTGCGCACGACATGACTTAAGGTGCCGGCAATGGACGAGGTCGACGATCCAAAGGCCGCCATCGCCGAGTTCCTGGACCGGTTCGGGCGCGAACGCAACGTCACGTTGCCACCGCTCTCCGACGAGGGTGTCGGCTCGATCCAGCGCGGCTCCGCCGTCGTCACGATCCACGTGCTCGCCGAACGAGGTGTGTTGCTATTGCTGTCGAAGGTCGCGTCGGCGCCCGAGCTCGATGCCGACCGTGCGAAGCGGCTGTTGACCGCGTCGTTCGTCGAGACCGGCGACGCCGCCTTCGCGCTTCACCCGCAATCGGGCGACTTGTACCTGCGCATCCTGCGCGGTCTCGACGGTCTGTCCTATGACGAGTTCGAGGACATCGTGCACGCGATCGCGGAAGCGGCGGATCGGTGGGACGACAAGCTCGCCGTCGAGCTGTCGTGACCATCGCGCTGGCTGATCCGACGGCAACCCAACGCGCCGGTGCCGCACTCGCGCGCTGGGTGACCCCGGGAGATGCGATCGCGTTGGTCGGCGAGCTCGGAGCCGGCAAGACCGCGCTGGTGGCCGGCCTCGTCGACGCATTCGATGGCGGCTCCGCGACGAGCCCGACGTTTTCGCTGATCAACGAATACCGCGGCCGGTGGCCGCGTGCGGGCGGTGCTGCCGTGGTGTGGCACGTCGATCTGTATCGCCTCGAACGCGCCGCCGAGCTCGTCGAGCTCGGACTCGATGACGTGATCGGCGATCGCCGCGGCATCGTGCTGATCGAGTGGGCAGATCGGTTCGACGTGATGCCATCCGATCATTTACGGATCGAGCTCGCGCACGCCGGCCAAGGGCGCATCCTTGTCGCGCGCGGCACGGGCAGCCGAGGCGCGGCGCTGGCGAGCGCCTGGACCGGTGACCTGCTAGGTTCAGGCCGATGACGCTCGGAGCGGTTCGCCGCGGTTTCGTGATCGCGATGATGCTGGCGACCGCCGCGCACATCGCCCACGCCGATCGGATGGCGTTCGATCCATCGGCGATCTATCGCGTGCCCCGCGGAGCAGGACCCGCCGATGGACCGCGTGATGCGCCGGTGACGATCGTCGCGTGGAGTGATCACGCCTGCGGTTACTGCAACCGGGTGCAGGGCACGCTCGACCAGCTCGACCGACTCTATCCGGGACAGCTACGGTGGGTGCATCGCACGTTGCCGCTCGACGACGACGAGACCACCGCGGCGGAAGCGTCGCTCGCCGCGAATGCGCAGGGCAAGTTCCGCGCGATGAACGAGCGGCTGTATGCGATCGGCGGCCGCGTCGATCGGATCAGCGTCGAGCTGATCGCACGCGAGCTCGGGCTCGACATGATCCGGTTTCGTGCCGATCTCGATACCCGGGCCTATCGCAAGCAGATCGAGGCCGACGTCGCGGATGCACACACCCTCGGCGTCACTGGCACGCCGACGTTCTTCGTCAACGGGCGCCCGATCCAGGGTGGGCAGCGACTCAAGGTCTTCGTCGAGGTGATCGACGCCGAGCTCGCGCGTGCACGGAGTGCACCGCAATCGGACTACGAGGCGTTGGTTGCCGATGGACGCGTCACCGCCGATAGCCCGCGTAGCTCCGATGACACCGTCGACCTCGATCCGGCGCAGACCTATACGGTCGGGCTCGGGTTGCCCGGCCATCAGCTCGGCCCCGACGATGCGATGGTTACCGTCGTGGTGTGGAGCGACTTTCAGTGCCCGTTCTGCGCGAAGGCCGCGCCGGTGCTCGCGCAGCTGCGCGACAAGTACGGCGCACGGATTCGGATCGTATTCCGCCATCTTCCGATGGCGTTTCATCGCGACGCTGCGCTTGCCGCCGAGGCAGCGATCGCCGCGGCTGACCAAGGCAAGTTCTGGGCGTTTCACGATCAGATCTTTGCGCGGTTCGGAGCGTTGTCGCGCAAAGACCTCGAGACATTTGCCGGCGCGGCGGGGCTGGATCTCGTGCGGTTTCGCGCGGCGCTCGACGACCGTCGCTATCGCGATCTGGTCGCCGTGGAAGCCGCATCGGCACTCGCCCTGGGGATCGATGGGACGCCGACGATGTTCATCAATGGCACGCCGATCATCGGCGCTCAGAGCCTCGAAACCTTGGTGCGGATGGTCGATGTACAGCTGGGCCGCGCGAACGCGATGGTCAAGAACGGCGTCGCAGCCAAGGACGTGTATGCGCTGCTCATGAGCGGCGCGCGCGGCGTCGAGCGTGCCGATCCGGCTCGTGTGCCACAGGACTCGGTAGCGAAGCTCGCGCCACGCGACGACGAGCGCGCGCAGATCGTGATGGCCGCGTGTCGCCGGCGGGACGGCAAGCACGCGCAACACATGGCGGCGGGACTCACCGGTGCGATCCGCGCTCGAGCGACGCGCGTGTGCGCGACCTCGGGCATCGATCTTGCGCCGTGATGTGTGCGCCGGCGAGTAGTGGCGTTCGCGCCTCACCGTGAATTCTCGGGGCGCTCGGGTCAGGTCGTCGACTCAGTTTTTCGACATGCTCGCGATCGGTCAGGCCACTGGTTCGGCGCGAAATCGCGCGTGATCCAATGCAAGGCGGCGAGATCGCATCAACCAAGCAACTGGCACCATCGATGCACTGTCATATCCTCGTGCGACCCGCCGGACGATTTGGTCGACTCGAGGTCGTGCGTCAGCTCGCGTGCGGCGGGATGGGCGGTGTCTACCTCGCTGTCGATCGCGACACCCGCCAGCGCGTTGCACTCAAGGTGCTCGACGCGCAGCTCGCAGACAATCCCGAGATTGTCGAACGTTTGGCTTCCGAGCGCACGCTGACGGCGCGCGCCAACCATGACGGAGTGGTCAGGATCTTCGACGTCCGCACTGGCAACGACGGCGCGCCGTTTCTGGTGATGGAGTACCTCGAGGGCGAAACCCTCGCCACGCTGGCGAGTCGCGGCTCGCTCGAGCTCGACTTGCTCACTGCGATCATGGCCCGAGCGGCGTTTGCGCTCGCGTCCGTACACGAGGCTGGCGTCGTGCACTGCGACGTCAAGCAAGACAACATCTTCGTCCTCGACGAGCTCGCCGCTGGCTGGCCGCGGGTGAAGGTGATCGACTTCGGCGTCTCGCGCGAGGTCGACGCTCCGCCGCTGCCCGACGCCGCGATCGCGGGAACGCCGTGGTGCATGGCGCCCGAACAGTGGGGTGGGCGACCGACACCGAAGTCCGACGTCTACTCGCTGGGTTGTGTGCTTTACGAGCTGGCGACCGGAGCGCCGCCGTTCGAGGGGTCGCTGCTCGAGCTGATGGCGGCCCATCTCGAGCGGCGGCCGGCTCGGCCATCGTGGCTACGCGCGATGCCGCAGCCGCTCGAGCGCACGATCCTGCGCGCGCTGGCAAAGCAGCCCGAGGTTCGGCCCACCATGCGCGAGCTCGCGCAAGAGCTCGACAGGCTCACGCCACCGGCCTTCGTGACCCGCAAAGCGGGCTGAACATAACTTCAGCGATCGACGGATCTCTCATCTTAATACGTTAAAATCGTTGGCATTTAGCGAATAACACCAGCTCGGATGTGTACTGAACATCAGACCAGTGCGCTATGACCAACGTATGCGAGTCGCCTGTGTGCATATTCCTCAGTTCGCGCTCCAAACCCTGACGCGCGTCGACCCGACGTTGCGAGGCGCCGCGGTCGCTGTGGTGGGGGCGACCGGCTCCGACACAAGCGGACCGGACGGTGGCCGAGCCGCGCTGCACAGTCCGATAGTCCAGGCTTGCTCGCGGGCGGCGTGGGCCCTGGGTGTTCGTACGGGAATGACGGCGGCCGCAGCGCACGGGCTGGCACCGGGCCAGCTGCGCGTCGTCACGGCAGATCCGAAGCTAGAGCGCGAGACCGTACGAGCGATCGCCGATGCGTTGCTCGGCGTGGCCGGAGGCTCGACTCTTGGGTCGAACCGCGGACAGAGTGGAGCCCCGTTGGTCGACGTCGGCGGGCGCGTCGGTACCGGTGCCCACCTGGCGATGTATTGCGAGGTTCCCACCAAGACACGTGGCTCGAGCTATGGCGATCGGTTGCTCGAGATTCTCGATGTGCTCGGTGTGACGGGGCGAATCGGTATTGCAGATGATCGATTCACCGCGTGGGTCGCAGCCGCGCACGGCGGATCCGAGGAGCGTGGTGTGATCTCGGTGCCTCGGGGCGGGTCCGCGGCGTTCTTGGCTCCGCGTCCGCTGGCGTTGCTCGGGATCACGCCCGAGGTGCAGCACATGCTCGAAGCGCTCGGCGTCGCGACGCTCGGCGAATTCGCGGCACTGCCCGCGCCTTCGGTTGCGCGTCCACTCGAAGCCGATTACCAAGCGTTGGCTCGCGGAGACGGCGGCGCGCTGCTCAGGCCGTATGCGCCCGAGGCACCTGTTCGCGAAGAGCTAGTCGAGCTCGGCCCGGTGGACCCAGTAGCGGGCACGATGTTCGAACGTGGGACGACGATCGAGCGGTTGGCGGAGCGAATCGCGTTGCGACTCGCCGGCCGCGGTCGTGGGGCGGTCCGCTTCGAAGTTGAAGTCATTACACCGAGCGGTGAGAACCAAGATCGGTTTGGCGAACCAGGTCGCGTGCTCGAAACAGCGACCGAGCTCACCACTGCGATCGGAGACGCGGTTCGGACGATTCGAGGCAGCTCTGACAGCGCCGACACCCTCGCGCAGCGCATTCGCGTGACGGTGATCGGCGAGGCGATCGCCGGCGCCGGCGAAGAGCTCGCGGCAGACGTGCCCACGCCAGCGAACGACATGCTCGGGGTGGTGCTGACCACGACCGGATCGCCTGCGGTCTGGCAGCTCGCGCCTCCCAGCGGGCCCAGCGGGTCGACCGCACATCGTCTCGGCGAGCGACGCGATGCATATCGTCGAACGCGCCGGGGGAAACATCAGCGACGTCGCACGCTGTCGGCAGGTGGGGCGCAACGCCAACTGTTCAAGTAGACCCCGTCCTCGATCCGAGTCCGCCTCCTCCAAACATGGTAGATGGTCACCATGTCCTCGACCCTCGAAGCTCAGCTCCGCGAGCGCCTCACCGCCGCCATGAAGGCCAAAGACGCGCGGACGGCAAATCTGATCCGCATGATCAACACCAAGATCATGGAGCGGCGTACGGCGAAGGACTTCAGCGGGACGGTCGACGACGCGCTCGTGCTCGATGTAATCGGCAGCTACAAGAAGCAGATGGAGAAGGCCAAGGCCGAGTTCGCCAACGCCGGTGATCGCGGCAAGGAACAGCTCACCGAGCTCGAGTTCGAGATCGACTGGTGCGCCCAGTGGCTGCCCAAACAGCTGTCCGAGGCCGAGCTGCGCGATGCGGTAGCCAAGGCCGTTGCCGAGCTACCGGCCAAAGATCCGAAGATGGCCGGCAAAGTGATCGGTGCGATCAAGAAGCAGTTTGGCGACCGCGCAGACGCTCAGCTCGTGAAGAAGCTCGCCGAGCAGCTGCTGTCGTCGTGATCCCGCGCACTGTCAGTCGCTGATAGGGCACGAGCTCCTGGGTCGACCGTTGATGGGCGTGGTTGTTTGGAGCCTCGTCATGCCATCTCGTCACTGGAGCGCCATCGCCGGTCCGGCGTCGGTCGCTTTCGTCGGTCTGTTCGTGTTCTCGTGTTTTGGTCCCAAGCCTCCGCAGGCGGCCTCGCCCGTGACACGGAGCCACCCAACCACCTCGCTCCGCGACCTGTCGTACTTGCCCGCGGACTCGGCGATGGTGATCGCGATCGATCTGCATACGCTTCGGCACACGGACGTCTGGCGTACGATCGTCGCGCCGCTCACGGACGAAGATGAGCTCGACGACGTCGTCGATACGACCGACGATGCCGATGCCGACATGTTCGAGGATGCCGGCGCCGACATCTTCGAGGTCATCAAGAAACGTTGCGGCTTCGACCTGCTGACACGTGTCAAGCGGTTGACGATGGCCGTCCCGGCCGGAACACGGAATGCCAATGGCGATGATGACGACGACGACGATGTCGTTGACGACGACGATTCGAGCCTGCCGTCACCGGCGACCACGCTGGTGATCCACGGCATCGCGCGAGGCGAGATGCTCGCGTGCATCGACGAACTTGGTCCCGACCCGTCACGCCCGGCATCGCGTGCCGACCGTCGATCGAGAATTGATCGTGATGGCGACGTCACGACACTCACCTCAGAGCGCGATGACAAGACGATCGCGTTTGCATTTCTAGACGAAACAACGGCGCTCGCGATCATCGGTCCCGACGCGACGGCTGATCGGATCCGGGCACTGCAGGGCGGTCAATCCGGGCTCGATCGGGTGCCCGGGGTTATCGCAGCGGTGTCGACGATCGAGAGCCAACACCCGATATGGGTATGGGCGGTGGAAACCGATCCGAGCACGGAGGCGAGTAAGACGACGTTGGCAACGGTCAACGTTAGCAACGAGGTTCAGCTAGAGATGCGAGTGATTCGCGACGAACACCATCCCGACCGCCATCGACCGGTGACGCTGGACCAGCTCCGAGGAGTTTTCGAAACGAGCGGTATCACGCAGCGTGGTAGCGAGGTTCGGGTCGTCGCCTCGACAAGCTCCAGAGAAGGGCTCGCGAGCACAGTCGCGTACGGAGCGTTGCTAATGAACGCGCTGATCTTTCGCGACGAGTTGTCGTTGTTCTGATCGATCAGATCGCGTCGTCGGACGCGTCGTCCGGCAGCGGCGGGATCGTCGCGACCGTCGAGCTCAGCGACGGATCGCGCTGCTCGTCGATCAGACGAGCGCCCTCCATCAGCAGGTGGGTCGTCGAGACCGAGACGCGGTCGACACCCTCGACGAGGCACGCCGTGAATTCGAACTCGCCGGATGCCCAGGTCAGCAGGTAGTAGACACATTCGGCGTCGACGGGATCTTCGATGTCGTCGAGCCGGGCGTGCACGACCTTGCCGTCGCGAACCAGGATCTGTGCCGACGGGCTCTCGGGCGCGCGCAGCTGGAGCAGTCCGGTCTTGCGCTCCATCTCGATCAGCACGAGCAACGATGACAGGCCGACCTGCGAGAGGTCGCCGCGAAGGCTCGACCCGCCGAGCTGGTCGCGAGTCTCCTGCATCGTGGCCTGGGTCCGGCGCAGCGTCTTGGCGACCCGGAGGTCGAGCTCCTCGAATCGAAATGGCTTGGTGACGTAGTCGTCGGCACCCAGCCGGAACCCGCGGATCCGGTCATCCTCGGACGACAATGCGGTCAGAAAGATCACCGGGAGCATCGCGAACTCGGGCCGCGAACGGAGCTGGCGCACCAGTGACCAACCATCGACTTTCGGCATCATCACGTCGGTGATCAGGAGGTCCGGCGGGTTCGCGAGCGCTCGGGCCATCGCGTCTTCACCATCGACCGCAGTCTCCACGGTGTAACCGCGCTTCTCGAGCACGGTCGCGACCATGCGCAAGATCCATGCGTCGTCGTCGGAGACCAAGACGTGCGGCATCGCCAGTACTCAAGGTAACTTGTGAATGTTGGCAAGCGCAACCGGCCCGTCCGTCACCTCAGCGTGAGGCGCCCGCAGCGGCAGCGGGCAGCGCCTGCGGGCCGGTTACCGCGAGGTGGCCGGCGCAGCTCCCGGCGCCGCGGGGGGTAGCTGTTCGCGCACTGTTACCGACGTCCAACGCCCTTGATCACGAACCGCTAACCGACCGTCACGAAGTGCCACGACGGCTCGACCTGCTCGATCGATCACGACGCCTACCGCCTCCGCACCCCCACCCAAGATCTCGATTGGCTCGCGTGCTATCCGGCCGCCGCGCACGGTGACGAGCTCGGTCGCTGCGTCGGTGGCGCCGACCGCGACCAGCGCGTCCTGAGGGCCAGGCGACGCACCGCTGATCGCGAGCCCCTGCGGCCATCGGGTGATTCGACCGGTCTTGAGGTCCAGGGCGCCGCCATCGACCAAGGCCCATCGTTCGCTGATCATCCGCAGGACCTGGCGAGGTACCCGCGGGATCAGCTGCAGTCCCGCACCGGTCCACCGGAACAGACCTTGTTCGGTGGCGACCACGAACCCACTTGGCCCGGCGCCGATTCCGGCGATCGCCGCTGGTGCGGTGGTCAGCTTGGGGGCCGTGCCGGCGACCATGCGATCGAGCGCAAACAGCTGTCGTCCGACCGCGCCAACCGCCGCGGTGCCAACGCTGGTCTGTGGCTTTCCGTTCCGCGAAAGCCGAATCGCGGTCCACCCCGACGGTGCGAGGCGAAACATCGCGCCTGAACAGGACGCTACGATCGCCGCACCCGCGCGACCAGCCGCAGAGCACGTGGTCGACGTTCGGACCGGCCGCGTGCGGACCCAGCTGCCGGTCCCGTCGGGCTCGTACAGCTCACCGTGAGGACCGATCGCGATCGCCTGCCGTGCATCGGCGGCGGGGATGAGCGACGTGAGCTCCGCCGGATTCGCGTCGCCGCGGCTCGCGCCGCCCATGACGATCAGGACGGCGATCGTGAAGCCAAGGCGACGCGCAACGCGGTCGCACCCGAAGCAACGAGTGATCGCCACGCGCTAGTGAGCAGCCGCCGGCGCCGACGGCGCGGCCGAGCCAGAGCCCGCCGGCGCGGTTGCGGGCGCTGCAGAGCCCGACGATGCCGGCGCGGCTGCGGAGGCTGTAGAGCCCGGTGATCCCGGCGCAGCCGAATCAGTGACTGCAGAACCCGATCCGGCCGGTGCCGGCGCGGCCGCGGAGCCGGTTGCTGCGGGCGCCGTCGCCGAGCCCGGGGCGGCCGGCGGCGGTGTTGTCGCGGGCGCCGATGACGGCTTGGTCGTACCGCCGAGCTTGCATGCTTCGAGCTGTGCCACCGTTTTCGCCTGGATCGCGCAGTCGACGCTCTTGCGCGTTGCGCCCCCCTTGCACAGCCGGACCTGACTCTCGAAGTCAGCCTGGTTTGTCGTCTCGGTGCCGTACAACGACTGAACGTTCAGGATCGCCTTGCGGCAGTTGTCTTCGGTGGGGCGGTTGCACGCGGCCGACACGATCGCGCCGCAGATCAAAGCCAACTGACCAATCCGTCGCATCATGACCATTCCTCGCGGTGGGACTCTACCAGCTGCCGAGCGCGCACGAGGTCTTGTCCGGTGTCGATCTCTCGCCACTGCCCGTCGATCAACACTGGATCGATCCGCACGCCGCTATCGATCAACGCTTGCCATAGATCGGTGAGATACGCGTTGCGGTAGCTCGTCGCGCGCTGGAACGGGTCGGTGTGTCGTCCCGCAAAGTCCGTCGCCAATCGATCGAGCGTATGAGCGACGGTGGCGACCCCGCGCGCGCCGAGCCGCGCGAGCCCGATAAACTCGCCGATCGCCTCTGCGGGCGGCAACGCTCGCTTACCGACCCGCGCCACGCTGCCATCGGGCATCAGATCGGAGACCTCGCCTTCGTCGAGCGGGTGCTCGGTGCGGCCGTCGTAGATCGACCGGAACTCGCGATCGATCACGAGCCCGATCTCCGCCGTCGACGCTGCAGCTGCGCGCGCCACCGCGGGGGTGAAGATGATGTCGCTGTAGGTCAGGTAGGTCGGTTGATCGAGGAACCGCCGCGCGCATGCGAGCGATAGCAGCACGTTGTTGGACTGCCACTCGTGGTTGTCGACGAAGTGGACACGCGATACCAGCGACCGCGCGAACCGCTCGAGCACATCGCCGCGATAGCCGCGGATGATCACGAGCTCCTCGACGCCCGCTTGTGACAGCGCGTGCCACACCCACCCCAAGATCGGTCGGTCGCCAACCTGCACCATGCACTTGGGAATCTCGTCGGTGTGCTCGCCGAGTCGCTTGCCGCGTCCGGCGGCGATCAAGATCGCGCGTTTGATGGTCATGGAATGGGTTCGGTCGAGGCTGTACCACCTGGGGCGCCACGTTGAAACCGTCCCAGCCGGAACATGATCGCCGCCAAGGTCTTCGCGAGATACAGCGCGTTCACGCCCGCGTACGCCCAGAAGTAGATGTCGATTCGATTTACCAGCGCGCACAACCACAGGTATTGCGGGTAGTGCACGACGACGCGCGCGGCCCATTCGATCAGCGCGATCATGCTCCCGATCACGCTACGGCGCGGCGCCATGCCGGTGGGGGGACTGTCCTCGTTCGGCTTGGCTCCGTACTCGGGCCGGCGAGTGAACGAGGTCAGCGAGAGCCCCGCCGCGAGACAGAACAACGCGGCAAGCCCCATGACGAGCAGATAGTCACCCTGGCCATCACCGACCGGCGTACGGGTCTCCAGCCACAATCGCACGGTCACGCAGCCGAGCAGCAGCATCGCCTTCAGCTCGTCCATCAAGAAGTCGAGGAGGTGTCCGAGCGGAGACGACGTCTTGCGAAGCCGAGCGAGCTGACCGTCCGCGCAATCGAGCACGAACGAGAATTCGAACACGAGTGCCGCTGCCACCAACCACTCCCAGCCCGGCAGCAGGACCAGCATGGCGCAGGCGATCGCCGCCACGATGAACGATAGGAACGTCACCTGGTTCGGCGTGATCGGCGTCGAGCGCAACAGATAGACGACGACGGCAGCCGGGGGGCGAGCGATGTATTCCGTGAACCAATTGACGTCGCGCGTCTTCTTCGAGGCGCTATAGATCCCGGCGATCTCGGACCACATCTCGAGGGACCTTATCAGCTCGTTAGCGGAAGTTGGTGACACGGCGGCGGACGACGACGGCACCGTGGCGCGCACGAGGCAGCGACGCGATCCCCATGATGCTGTTCTCGCCGTCACCGCGGCGACGTCCGTGCGGTTGCTGGTCGCGCGACAACAACGTCACGCCGTGGCTGACGGTCGATGGCGATCTTGCCGAGGATGTGCCGAGTAGGCCGAGTGGAACGATGCGTTGATCGATTCGAGCTCGTCGCGGGCACCGCAGCGGGACGGGGTATGCGATCGATGTCGAGACCGAACGGGAACTGCGATGCGTTGGCAGGGATTTCCAAGCGCAGACCGAGCGCGCGCGATCGCAGCGTCACTCCGCTCGATCGCGTGAGGCCAGCGTACCGGCCGCGTCCTACGGGCCGCGTCGCACGGTCCGCAAGGCGGCTTACTCGGGTAACCGGTGCGCCCGGCTGCGCGCCCACCATGTTGCGGAAATGATTGGGTCGAAACCGCTGTCCGGGGCCCCGTCGGTTTCGCTTGCAGCGCAGGAGCGCCCTGGATAGGTTGCGCGCCGCAACAACCAACGTACTGGGGGTTTAGGATGCCAGAGCACACGATCCCCGAGACTCTCATCGAGCAGATCAAGACGGGCCGAGCTGCCCTCGTCGTCGGTGCGGGAATCGGAGTCCCTTCCTGGAAGCACATGTTGGAGCGCCTCACCAAGGCGCTCGAGACCCGCGGTCGCGAAGGCGACGACGTGGCCACTCGCGACCTCGAGAAGCTGCTCCACAAGGGCAGTCTGGTCCGCGCCGTCGGCTACCTCGCCCGCGCGCTGGGCGAAGAGGTCTGCGACAAGATCGTCGAGGAGACCTGGACGGCGCCGGCCGAAACTCCCGCGCTGCCTCGCGCCCTCGCGCAGCTGCCGTTCCGCCATGTGTGGACCACGTTCCCGGGTGATGTCCTCGAGCACGCGTTCGAGGCGAGCTCGCCGGCTGAATGGCCGCCCGCCCGCGTGGTGACCTACCAGGAGCTCGGCGAGCTTTCGCCGCGGCGCCGGACGCTGGTCAAGATGCTCGGTAACTTCGACACCTACGTGGTCACGCCGCGCTCGGTTCGCCGTGCGCTGTCGCGTGCGGTCGATCTGCGCGACTACGCGCGCAAGCTCTACGTCGAAGGCTCGCTGGTGTTCGTCGGATTCCGCTACGGCGATCCCGATCTGTCGGCGCTTCTCGATCGCGTGTTCGGCATGTTCGAGCCGCCGCGCGGCACCCACTACTTCCTCGGCGCAGGCGTCGGACCGGTCACGGTCGACGAGCTGATGGCCGATCACCACATCGAAGTCGTCAACCTCGCGGGTCGCGGCGGTGACGAGGTCGCCGAGCGTTCGGTGATCGAATGGCTCGAGTCCCTGCGCGATGCGTGCAGCTCGGCCAGCATCACGCTGTCGCAAGAGCGCCCGGACTCCGACGACGTCGAGGGTTGGGCCGCGCTGCTGGGCGAATCCGGCGACGATGGCGCCGAGGCACGCGACGCATTGGATCTGATCGAGCGCCGCGCGCGGTCTGCCAAGAATTGGGAGACCGTGATCGAGGTGCTGCTCGCGCGGATCGAGCACGCGGGCGATGGCCCGGATCGCGCGACGATCCTGCGCCAGCTCGCCGAGGTCTACGAGACCGGCGTTGGCGATCTGCGCCGCGCGTTCGAAGCGGTGACCACGGCGTGCCAGGTCGCGCCCGAGGACGATGCGTCGGCTCAACTCGCCGAGAAGCTCGCCGCTGCCACCGGCGGCTGGGCGGAGCTCGTCGCCGAGGCGTCGACGATCGCGGGCGAGGTGCAAGATCCGAAGGTCGCGTCCAAGTGGTGGGCGCGGCTTGGCGGTTGGTACGCGTCGAAGCTCGACCGCGTCGATTACGCGCTGCCGTCGCTGCGCCGCGCGCTCGACCTCGATGCGTCGAACGTCGCCGCGTATTCGGCGCTTGCCGACGCGTATCGCAAGCAACAGAAGTGGGCGGATCTCGCCGAGGCGCTGCGTGGGCACGCGGCGATCGAGAACGATCCAAAGGTCAAGGTCGACCTGCTGCTCGGCCTTGGCGATCTGCTCGAGAGCCAGCTCGCGGCGACCGCGAAGGCGATCGAGGCGTATCAGCAGGCAGCCGACCTCGATGTCGGCTCCGATGATGCGCTCGCGGCACTCGAGCGGCTGTATCGCCGCGACGAGCGGTGGGCGAACCTCGCGAAGGTGCTCGATGCTCGCGCCGAGGCGATCGCGGAGACCGACGCCGCTCGCGCCGCAGCGATCCGTGGCGAGCTCGCCACGCTGCGCGCCGAGAAGCTCGGCGACCTCGAAGGCGCGATCGCGCGTTGCGAGGCGGCGGTGGCTGCCAACGGTAGCGATGCGACCGCGCTCAAGGCGCTGGTCGATCTCTACGACAAGACCGGCCGCACCGACGATTACCTCCGCACGATGGAGCGACTCGCAAACGTCGCGCCGGAAGGCGAGAAGCTGACGATCCTGCGCAAGCTCGCCATCGAGCTCGAGGATCGCGAGCCGGCGCGTGCGATCGCCGCGTACGATAAGCTGCTCGCAGCCGATCCCAACGCCGACGACGCGTATCGCGGTCTCGAGCGCGTGCTCGAGGCACAGCACAACTGGAGCGAGCTGGTCGCGGTCTACGATCGCCACATCGCCGCGTCCAAGACGCCGGCGCAACGGCTCGAGCTCTACACGTCGAGCGCGAAGATCTGCGACAAGCAACTCGACGACGCCCACAAGGCGATCGAGGCGCTGCTCAACGTGCTCGCGATCGACGACAGCAACAAGGCCGCGCTCGCCGCGCTGCCCCGGTTGTACGTCCGCACCGGAACGTTCGATCGCGCCGCCGAGATCCTGACGCGGCACGCCGCGCTCGAGGGTGACAACGGCGCCGCGCTGTTCGCCGAGGCCGGCAAGATCGCGCTCGAGAAGCTGGGTGACGCCGAGCTCGCTCAGCGCCACTTCGACAAGGCGCTGCTCCTCGATGGGGACGCTCAAGTCGCGCTCCGCGGCCTGGCGTACGTCCACGAGGCGCGGTCGAACTGGGGCCAAGCGGTCGAGCTGTTGCTCCGCGCGGAAGCGCTCTCGACCAACCGGATCGAGCGCGTCGAGATCCTGTGGCACGCCGCGGGGCTCACCGAGCAACGGCTCGCCGATGCAACCCGCGCGCTGGAGCTCTACGAGCGCGTGCTCAAGCTCGATCCCGATCACGTCGAGGCGGGTCAACGCGTCGCCGACCGGTTGGTCGCCGCGAAGCGGTGGGACGATGCCCTGACGGTGCTCGAGATGCTCGCGCGTCAGGCCGAGGGGCTGGAGCCTACCGAGCGCAGCCGCCGCGAGGCGCAGCTGGGCAAGGCGTACGAGGCGCTGCATCGCACCGAGAAGGCGGAGCGCCACTACCGCCGAGCGGTCGAGCACGATCCGAACAGCTTCGACGCCGCGATTGGATTGGCATCGGTGCTGATGGCCGAAGCCAAGGCCCAAGAGGGCAGTGAAGCGGTCACCGAGAAGTGGGCGGAGGTCGATCGTCGTTACCGCGAGATCCTGACCAGGCACCGGACCGGCGTCTCCGACGCGCAGATCGCCGACATCTGGTACCGACTCGGGATCGCGTCGCGCGCGATGGGTGAAGACCGCAAGGCGGAGCTCAGCTTCCGCCGCGCGCTCGAGAAGGACGCCGCTCACGAGGCGACGCTCGAGGCGATGGTCGAGCTCGGTGGCGCCCGCGGCGAGTGGAAGATGGTGCTCGACGCCAAGCTGGCCCAGGTCCAGGCGATGGCTTCGATCGCCGGCACCGACGGACGGCAAGCCAAGCTATACGAGGAGATCGGCGACATCGCTCAGGAGCGGCTCAAGGACGCCCCGACGGCGATCGATGCGTACGAGCGCGGGCTCAAGCTCGGCGCGTCGCGCGTGATGTTGCACAAGTTGCTCGAGTCGTATACCGAGCAGCGCAACTGGCGCCGGGCGCTCGAGATGCTCGATCAGCTGTCGGCGCAGGAAGCGTCCGAAGATCGTCGCGCGCGGTTCCATTACACCGCCGCGGTGATCGCTCGTGACGAGCTCCACGACGCGCAGCTCGCGATCGACAAGTTCAACGCCGCGCTCGATGACGCGCCGTTCACGCCCAAAGCGTTCGACGCGATCACCAAGCTGCTCGAGGACAACAAGGACTACAAGAACCTGGCGCGCGCGTACCGGCGCCAGCTCAAGCGGATGGGCGACGATGCGTCGCCCGACAAGATGCTCGAGCTGTGGACCAAGCTCGGTGACGTCTGCCTGGATCACCTCGGTGATTCCGAGGCAGCGACCGAGGCGTACGAGGTCGCGTGCGAGCTCGCGCCGGACGACATCGCGCGTCACGAGCAGCTCGCGGATCTCTACCTCGAGGCCGGTGAAGCGCGTCGCGATGAGGCGATCGCCGAGCTGCAGTTCTTGCTCAGCCATGCCCCGGATCGCGTCGAGCTCTACAAGGCGCTCGCGAGCCTGTACCGCGCCGAGCACGAGCTGGACAAGGCGTTCTGCGTCGCGCAGGCGCTGGTGTTCCTCGGTGCGGCGTCCGACGAAGAGAAGCTGCTGTACCAGCGGTTCCGGCCAGGCCAGTTCACCCCCGCACCGCGGCGGTTGACCGAGGAGCTGTGGCAGAAGTCGATCATCCACCCGCGCGAAGATCGCCACGTCGGCGCGATCTTCTCGTCGACGCTGATGGCGCTGGCCGCGACCACGGCGCAACCGGTCACCGCGTTCGGGCTCGCGCCCGAGTCGCGCACCGACCTGGATCGCGACCCGCGCGCGGTCAGCCGGATCGTCAAGTACGTCTCGGGCGTGCTCGCGATCGATCCCGCGCCGATGGTGTGGTTGCAAGAGGGCGGCGATGGCCTGCGCGTCGCCAACACGGTCGGTCTCGGTGCCGAGCGGCAACGGCTGGTTCCGTCTCTGCTGGTCGGCTCGCCGCTGATCGGCAAGAACGACGAGCGCGAGCTCGCGTTCGAGGTTGGCAAGCGGATGGCCTACCTGCGGCCCGAGCGGTTCGTGACGCTCGCGGTGGGCACGCTGCCCAAGCTCGAAGCGGCGTTCGCCGCCTCGGTGCTCGCCAGCGGCGTTCGGGTCGCATCGCACACCGGTCAGCCACTGGTCGAGATCGCCAGCGACGAGGCCAAGAAGCTCGCCGGCACGTTGCGCTCGCAGGTTCCCGGCCCGCTACTCGAGCAGGTCGGCGAGTTGTCGACGCGGCTGTCTGGCCAGGTCGGTAACGGCCTGATCTCGTCGTGGCGGACCGCCACCGACCTCACGGCCAACCGCGTCGGTCTGATCGTGTCGAACGACCTCGAGACCGCCGCCAAGGCGATCGCGACCGAGACGGCGGCGCTGTCGAACCTCTCGGTCAAGGATCGCCTGCGCGACCTGCTGGCCTACTCGGTCAGCGAGTCGTACTTCGCGGTGCGGCGCCACCTCGGGTTGCACGTGCGTGGAGAGGCGTCGGCGTGAACCGATCGCGGCCGCTGTTGGGCTGCGCGATCGCATTGCTGGTGGTCACGGGTTGCGGTGCCGAAGGCGGCGACCCGTGCCCCACCGGTGATTGCGATGTGAAGGGTGTAACCACCGTCGGATGGCAGTTCAATCACTATCCCGAGTGGGGCTTCGATAGTGACGTCTGCAACGACGTGGGCGCGGAGACCGTGCGGGTCGTCGCGACCAACGTCGATAATCCCGACGTCACCGCGACCGACATGGTGGACTGCAGCAGGTACCAGGTCGCGTTTCTCGGCCTTCCGCCGGGGACCTACGACATGGTCGTGACGCCGTTCGCCGCCGATGGCACGGAGCTGCTTGCGACCCCCGTGAACGCCTTGGTCGCTGCCGGTGCGCCGGATACGCCGACCAACGTGATCGCCTACGTGCCGTACACGGCGTGGGCGCGACCGTACACCGGCACGTTCTTGTTCAAGATCGCGTGGGCCGGAGCGTCGTGTGACGTCGCTCAGCCGGTGGTACAAACCCAGGTGTTGACGATGACGATGGGCGGGCAGGCGGTGACTCCCCTCACCGACATGGGTCAGAAGCTCGACGGCACCGATCCCAAACCATGCCGTCCGCTCAACGCGGTGCAGTTCGTGACCTCGCTCCCGATGGGACCGGCGACGTTTGCGGTGGTGGGTAAGGACACGGCGGACACGATCGTGTTCGCGCACACGTTCGAGACCTTTGTCGGCGCCAGCATCTTCAATCCGACGATGATGTTCGACGTCCCGGCACCACCACCGCCACCACCGCCGATGTGAGCTATGCGTGGCCGGTCGCTCGTTGTTACCGCGACCGCGCTGGCGTCAGCGTTGTGGTGCGCTGGCTGCAGTGCGCCACCGCCGCGAGCAGTGCGTTCGGTGTTATTGCGGCTCCCCCCGCCGCCGCGTGCTGACCCGACGGTTCGAGGTGCGAGTTATCTAGCGACGCTCGCCCAGAACATTCAGCCGGCGTGGGCGCAGTACCTCGAGAACTGCCGGTTGATGCTGCGGCGCGATCATCCGCTCAACGCGATGTCACTGGCGGCAACCGCGGAGCTCGTCATCGATCGAACCGGCCAACTCGTGATCTCCGAGTTGATCACCAGCAACAATGCCGAGTTCGACCGCGCGATTCGCGAGCTGCTGGCCGAGGCAAACCGTGTCGCCGCACCACCGAGTGAGCTGCTGTCCGATGACGACCGCGTGCACATTCGATGGCTGTTCGCGCGCGATCATCGTCAAGCGGGCGCGGCCACCGCATCGGTCACCGCTGTCGAGCTGCCGCTGCTGATGGTCGCGGAGCGCTTGCTAGGGCAAGGAGAGCTCGCGCGCGCGGCGACCCGCGTTGCCTCCGCACCGTCGAGCCCGGACCGAAGCGTCGCCACCGAACGCGTGATGACAGCCGCGTTGAACGAGGCGCTGGTCGCGCCGAGCACTGGAGCGCGTCGCGCCGCGGTCGAAGCCGCACAGGTGGCGAACCAGCGCGGACTCGTGCCGGTGTTGATCACCATGGCGTCGACCGAGACCGACCGCGAGCTCCGTGGTGCTGCGATCGCTGCCCTCGGCGTGCTCGGCGACTCGTCGACCGTGGCGGTGCTCGAAGGCTTGCTAGTCTCCGAGCTGCGCGCCGGATCTCAGCTCGCGATCGTCGCAACCAACGCACTGGTCGCGCTAGGTGCCAGCGCGGTGGCGGCGGCGGCGATTGGCGCGGCGCTCGCAGCCGGTCCTGCCTCTGCTCGTGAGGTCGCGCTCGAATGTCATGGGATCGCGCCCACGCCGTCGATCGCAGCGACGCTGTCGGCGTGGTTTCGCCGCGGCGACGCGCGCACGCGAGCGAGTGTGTGCAGCGCGATCGCGGTCGACGCGGGTCCGGTCACGATCTTGCTGCGCGGCCTCGGCGACGCGGATGCGACCGTGCGCGCAACCTGCGCGGCCGCGGCGTCACGCAGGACCGCGATCGATCGCTCGACGCTGCGTCGGTTGCGCGAGCTCACCCGCGACCGCGATTACCAAGTCCGCGCGGCCGCGGTCGCGGCGATCGCCAAGCGCGAACCGGTGGTCGGGGCGATCGACGATCCTGCGAGCGAGGTGCGGCGGGCAGCGGTGGTGATCGCCAGCGAGTCCGAGCTGCGCGGCCTCGCGTTCGACGCTGATCCCGACGTTCGCGCCGCGGCGATCGCGCGACTCGGCGTGGTCCATCCGACCGAAGCGGTACGCGCGATCGCAGATCCCGCTGCCCAGGTTCGACGCGCCGCCGTCCCGCTGGTGACCGATCCGTCGGCGCTCGAGCGGTTGGCGACGGACCCGGCTCCCGAGGTCGCCACGATCGCATTGACCACGTTGGTGGCGCATCGCGGGCGGTTGGCGACGACCCCCGCGCTGTTGCGGCGGCTCGCCGCCGCGCCTGCCGGCTCGGTCGAACGCGTGAGGATCGCTCGGGCTTGGTTGCTGGCGCCCAACGGGCCGTGACACCAGCGGATCGATGCGCCAAGATTCACCGCATGAAGCCAGGCCGCATCTTCGAGCACCAGGCGACAGCTTGGCGCGCGGGGTGCGCCTTCGGCGCGATGATCACGCTGCTCGCGATGAGCCAGGCACTCGCCGGTAGCGCCAGCACGGGTCGCCTCGCTGCAGGTCGGGTAGTCCGTATCGAGAAGGTGATGGCGCGCGAGGTCATCGTGCCCGCAGGCAGCTTCGCGATGGGTGTCGACGACAACATCGCTGGTTATGCGCGCGATCAATGCCTGTTGGCGTTCCCGAGCCAACGCGTGCAGACCATCGCTGGTCGCGTGGTGGATTTCTGTGGTGATTACTTCACCGATCTAACGCGCACGTTGGTGCGCTCGGTATACGTCGATGCGTTCGCGATCGATCGCGATGAGGTCACGGTGGCCGACTATCGCGCGTGCGTAGCGGCCGGAGGTTGCGCCCTCGATCCGCTGGTCGGCGGCGACGAGCGTTATGTCCGCGGCGAATGGCCGATGGTGAACGCTACGTGGGAAGAGGCTCGCGAGTTCTGCGGTTGGCGTGGCGGCCGATTGCCCAGCGAAGCCGAATGGGAACGTGCGGCGCGCGGGGATGGCGCGACAGCGTGGCCGTGGGGCGAGCTCGAGCAGCCCAATGACTTCAATCATGGTCAGCCGCGATCACAGACGTTGCGCGAGATCGAACGCCCGCAGCCACCACCCCCGATCCGATACTTTGGCGATCCCGACGCCAGCGATCGAACCGCGATCCTCGCGCCGCCGGGCAGCTATCCGTGGGGCGAAGGGCCGTACGGAACGCGGGACCAGGCTGGCAACGTCGCCGAGTGGACCGCCGATGCGTTCATTCCGCGTCGCGGCTACGACGACTTGCCTGCGGTAAATCCGCTCCGCGATGCTCCCGGAGCGCACGCGCGGGTCGTGCGTGGAGGCTCGTGGCGGCAGCCCGCATTTGTCGCACGCTCGAACCTGCGCGATCCGTTCAACGAGGTGTACCGCCAGGATCAGCGGTTTTCGCACATCGGATTTCGCTGCGCGCGCAGCGTCCGATAGCGCCAACGGATCCGGCGTCCGCCGACGGGCCGTCAGGGTGGCGGCGGGGGAGGCGAGTCGATGGGGGCGTCGGGGACCGTCGCGTCGATGCCTCCGCCGGAGGTCTTGGCGCAGGTCTGCGTGGCGAGGTTGCAGATCAGCGGCGGCGTGCAGTCCTTCGTCGACTGGCAGCGCTCGCCAAACCCCTGCTCGCAGCCGACGGCGGTCACGCCGAGCACCGCCAAGCCGAGCGCAGCGAACGCGATGCAGATCCGTGGCACTGCCTTCATGACGTAACTTCCTCGAGCGGCGGAACATCGAGCCACTCGATCGAAGTGACCTCGTACTCGCGCTTGCCCTTTGGGCTCTGGAACGTGAACGTATCGCCGACCTCTTTGCCGATCATGGCGCGCGCGACCGGCGCACCGATCGAGATCCGGCCCTTCTTGATGTCGGCCTCGTGCTCTCCCACGATGGTGTACTTCTGAGCGTCGCCGCTCTCTGAATCTTCGATCGTCACGGTGGCTCCGAAACTGACTCGGGTACCCGACAATTTGGTTGGATCGATCACCTCGGCCAGAGCCGTTTTTGCTTCCAGCTCTCGGATCTTGGCTTCGATAAGTCCCTGTTCTTCTTTCGCCGCGCTGTAGTCGGCGTTTTCAGACAGGTCTCCGTGACCGCGCGCGATCTCGATTGCCCGGCTATTGGCGGGACGGTCGACATCCTTCAGCTTCTTCAGCTGCGCCTTCATCGCGGCGTACCCCCCAGGGGTCATTGGGTACTTTTCGGCCATGGCGAAGCCGTATTCGTACTCTCTCGGCCCGCGCCTCGCAACCTCTGTCGCCAGGGTCGCGCGAAGTCACGAACAGGTCGGATTACACCCGTTGGCGTTGGGCGCGCACGGGGTCGCCGACGTGCCGTCTTCGGTGCACAACGCGCCCTGGCTCGGACAGCTGGTTGCCGCACAGTTGCCGGCCATGCATGTGACCGAGCACGAGCACGAATCGCTGCATTCGACCTCGCCACATGCTCCCGGACTTACGCACTGGACCGAGCACCGCCCCTGGCCGCAGGTAATGTCACCACAGCTCGTTCCCGATGAGCAGCTCACGTCGCATGCGGTCGCGTCGGTGCAGTCGATGTCGCCACACGCCTCGGGTGCCGTGCACTGTACGTTGCAGTGATAGCCCGCGGGGCACTCGACGCTTGCGCACTCGCCGGAGCTGTTGCACGAGATGTTACATTCGGTCGGATCGAACAATCCGCACGACGTGCACGCATCCGGACAGTCAGCGCTGGCGCGCAACACGCAATAGCCGGTGTCGAGATCGCAACGCCGATCGATCTCGCAATCGCTGTTGTCATCGCACTCGAAGCTCGGCGTGCGGCGATCGACCGTGCAGCCGATCACCGCGAGCAGCACCGCCGTTGCCAGCGGTGTGACCACCTTCACCATGCGCCACCGATCGACACGCCAGGGCCGCCCGCGATCGGCGTGGGCGACACGGTGACCTGCCGCGCTTGGTGGTCCTTGTACAAGATCCAGCCGCCCCAGCCGCCCAGTGCGAGCCCACCGATCATCATGACGTTGCCCCACAACGCGTAGCCGCTGGCCTTGTCCTCGAGCGATGCGATTCGCATCAAGTCGCGCGAGGTGTTGGCGCGCGCGCGATCGATGTCGTCTTGCAGGTTGGAGGTCTTGCTCCACAGCACCAAGCCGATCACCACCGCGAATCCGCCGCTCGCCGTGATGATGATGCCTTTGCCACGCGTGCTCAGCCCCGAGCCGCGCGTTGTCGCCGTCACCCCGGGCTCCTGCGTCGCAGGTACGGCTGCTGTCGCGGGCTCACCGGAGAACACCGGTGTCAGGCTGGGCTCGGCCGCGTCGACGTCCTCGTTGGCGATCGTCGTGGTCGCTTCGATCGGCTCGGCTTCCTTCTCGACGCGTCGAACCACCAATGTGGTCTCGCCTGCGGTGGTGTTCGCGGTGCCGTAGATGAGCACGTCCACCCCGAGCATGCCGAGCACATCATCCGCGCACGTCACGACGTCAGGATTGCAGCCGACCACGGTTGCGGTCTCGGAGAACGTGGTGTCGCCCCACGACACGTTACCGTCGAGGCTCGTCGCGAGCTTGCGCAGCGTCGCGGCGATCTTGTTACCGACCTGTGGCGGGGCATCGCCATCGAGCCTGAGCACCATGATCTTGCGTGGGTCGGCGGCTGCGGGCGATGCCACGGCGAGCACGCCCGCGATCACGAGCACGAGCCGAGACGAGCGTTGCGCGAGGAGAGGCCCGCCCGCCCTCGATGCGCCGGCACCGCCGGCTCGTTCATCCCGCCGCGTGTCGCGTCGCGTGCGCGGACCCGGATCGCTCCCGATCAATACGTCCATTCTTAGAGTCGCTGGATCTTCTCGCGGATTTGCCAGGAATCCGACGCGTTGGGTGCGAGCTGGAGGTAGCGTTCGAACGACCCCTTCGCCATCCCGGCTTCCCCGAGCTTCTCGTACGACATGCCGAGGCAGCGCCATGGCAACGCGTAGCTCGGATTTGCTTGTTGCGCGCGCCGGCAGTTGGCGATCGCCGCGCGAACGTCACCACGGACGAACGCCTGAACGCCGGCGGTGAACAGCGCCTCGGCGTTCGGCCGCGGTTGCGGACGCGGGCGCGCGACGACCGGTGCGGGCGTCGACGCAGGTACCACCGGTGTAGGCTCGAACTCGATCTCCGGCTCGTCGGTGGCGACGTGTGCCGCGGCCGGTGGCGGTGCCGGCGAAGGTTGCGAGCGCTTGACGTCTTTGCGGACGGCCTGGGGCTCGGTGGTGAGCTTCGGTTCGGGCTCGGGCGCGACGGCCGGAGGGGCGGTCGGTGTGCTCGCGGCTTGCGTGAACACACGTGACGGTGGCGGTGGCGTCTTCGCGATCGGGCCGTGAGTCGCTGCGGCCGGCGCATCGCCACCGCGGGTAACGGCGATCACGACGATCCCCAGCAGCACACCACCGATCACGAGCGCGTTGCGACGGTTGTGAGTCGGTGCTGGTGACGCGGTGACTGGTTCGCTCGTTGAAGCGGCCAGGACAGCCGCGTCGGCGAGGACAGACGCGTCGATCCCCGGTGTTGGTACCCAGTGGCGCAGGGAGTCCGCGGGTGGAGTGACCGCGGGAATCCCGTCACTGTTGCGGAGCGCGCGATCGTGATGAGTAGCGCCGGACGTCGCATCGACCACCGGCATCGGGGGCGCAGCCGCGCTGGCAGCCGCGGTGCCGGGCGGAGTCGCTTCGGCGGTCGATGACCCGATCAGCGGAATCGCCGCCGAAATCGCCGGCGGGATGGGATGCGGCTGGCTCGCACGCGCGGCGCGCTCCGGCGCCAACTCGCCGTCGCTCTGGCGTGGCGTGGCGTCAGGTGGAATCAGCTCTCCGCTCTGGCCGCGCCGAAATCGCACCGAGAACTCGCTGATCGAATGGGTGCGAGGGACCGCCGGTTCTTTGAACGCCGCCTCGAGCACGTCCGCGCTAGCGCGGCCCTTGCTGCTGACTTCTTGGAGCAGCTTCTTGCGTGCGGCGATGTGCTCGCCGAACGTCGCCTGCATGTACTTGGCGATCTGATCGTTCTTGCCGCCGTATTTGCGTTCGCGCAGCAGCTCTTCGAGATCGTTCGCGAGGTCCTTCGCGGTGGCGTAGCGATTCGCCGGCTCGCGATCGAGCGCGCGCATCACGATCGGGTCGAACTCGCTCGGCACGTCATGGTTGATCTGCGACGGTTTTTGAATTTGGGTGTCGAGCACCTGGCGCATCGTGTCTTGATCGTTGCCGCCCTTGAACAGCCGGCGCAGCGTCAGCGCCTCCCACAACACGCAGCCGAGCGACCAGATGTCGCTGCGTCGATCACCGGCGCCACCGCGCAGTTTCTCGGGCGCCATGTAACTAAACTTGCCTTGGATCTTGGTCGAGCGCGCGGCCGACTGGCTCGCCTTCGCAACGCCGAAATCGACCAGCTTGATCTGGCCGTTGTAGAGCACGACGATGTTGCCTAGCGAGATGTCGTGATGAACCAGCTCGATCGGATCGCCGGCTAGCGTGTGGAGCTCGTGCGCTGCGTCGAGGCCTTCCGCGGTGTCGGCGATCATCCGGCCGGTCGAAAGCGGATCGAGCCGCTTACCTTCACGCCCCGCGCGCAGCACCGAGAGCAACGGCTCGCCTTCGAGGTACTCCATCGCGATGAAGTAGCGGCCGTCGGCTTCGCCGAGATCGTAGATGTCGACGACGTTGGGGTGCTTCACCAGCGCCGCGAGCCGCGCTTCTTCGAGCAACATGTCGACGAACGTCTTCTGCGTGGCGAGCGACTCGTGCACGAGCTTCACCACGACCAACTTCTCGAACCCGGCGGGGCCGCGCTGCAGCGCCAGCTGGACCTCGGCCATCCCGCCCTGGCCGATCCTGGTGATCAGCTCGTATCGCCCCAACGTGGACGAGCGAGAGGTAACCTCCCCGGGGACAGACACGGCCGCATTGTAACGCGGCGCCACAGGTGTAAGGAATGCCGCTCGTCATTACAGTCGAATCTCACCCGTTGCTCGAGCTAGGGCTGTTCGTGACGCGATTGCCGCGTGCCCTCGGCGATATCTCCGTTCCCACTGCAATCGGTGCACTTGGTGTGCAAGGGTGTGTGGCTCCCCTCACAGCTTCTGACTGGATCAAGGGCGCAGTCCGCGAGCTGTTGCGGCAAGGCGGGTTCAAGCCGGCAGGACGAAGTAAGCCTGCGTCCGAGTATCTCGCGTCGGCGTTCAGCGAAGCTCGGTTCCCTCGCATCAACGCGGCCGTGGACACGTGCAACGTCGTGTCGCTTCATAGTGGCTTGCCGATCTCGCTCGTCGACGTGGATAAGTTGCGCGGATCGCTCGTCGTTCGCGTCGCGCCGTCTGGCACCAGCTACGTGTTCAATCCATCGGGACAAGTGATCGATGCGAGCGGTCTGCTGTGCCTCTGCGACAACGAAGGTCCGTCAGGCACGCCGGTGAAAGATGCTCAGCGAACCAAGACCGATGACCACACGCGTGTCGTGCTCTCGGTGGTCTGGGGAACCAAGGCGCTGCTCGACCGGACCGCTCAGACCGTGCAGTGGTACCGCGAGCTGGTCGCGACGATCCCGGGCGTGGAGATCGAAGACGTCGCGATTGGCTAGCGCAGACGTTCAGGTCGACGACGCGTATTTTTGAAGCGGCGCGACGCGGAGATCTCCGCGCTTGGCCACGGCGATCGCTTCGAGCGCAGCCTTCGCACCACGCAGCGTGGTCTGGTACGCGATGCTGTTCATCAGCGCAGCGCGCCGCAGTGACTGCGAGTCGAGGATCGCCTGTGCACCTTCTGTGGTGTTGATCACGAGTTGGATCTCGCCGTTGTCCATCGCGTCGACACAGTGCGGCCGGCCCTCGACGACCTTGTTGACGCCTCGCACGGTGAGCCCGGCGCTGCGCAGATGTTCCGCGGTGCCATGCGTCGCGACCAACGAGAATCCGAGATTGACCAACCGGCGCGCGATCTCCACGAGCGCGGGCTTGTCTGCGTCGCGAACCGACAAGAACGCGCTGCCGGACGTCGGGAGCCGTCCACCGGCAGCGATCCAGCTCTTCATGAACGCGCGCGCGAAGTCGGTATCGATCCCCATCACTTCGCCGGTCGAGCGCATCTCGGGGCCAAGGATGGTGTCGACGCCTTCGAACTTCACGAACGGGAACACCACCTCTTTGACCGAGACGTGACGCGGCTCGACCTCGGTCATCCCGAGCTCGGCGAGCGTGCGCCCCGACATCACCTTCGCGGCGATCTTCGCCAGTGGCTTGCCGATCGCCTTGCTGACGAAGGGTACGGTTCGCGATGCGCGCGGATTTACCTCGATCACATAGACGTCGCCACCGACGACCGCGAACTGGGTGTTCATCAGGCCAACCACGCCGAGCTCGGTCGCGAGCATCCGCGCTTGGCGCTTCACCTCGTCGATGATGTCGGCGGGCAGCGAGTACGGCGGCAGCGCGCACGCCGAGTCGCCGGAGTGAATGCCGGCCTCTTCGATGTGCTCCATCACGCCGCCGACCACCACCGCGCCGGTCTTGTCGGCGACGACGTCGACATCGAGCTCGACCGCGTCCGCGAGGAACTGATCGATGAGCAGCGGGAACCCGACCGCCGCCGATTCATCCTGCCCGCGTCCCTGGCTCGCCGTGCCGAGCACGCGCACGAAGTAATCCTCGAGGCCGCGCGCGTCGTAGATCCGCTCCATCGCGCGACCGCCGAGCACGTAGCTCGGGCGCACCATCACCGGGAAGCCGATCGCGTTGGCGCGCTGGCGAGCTTCGTCCAGGCTGCGCGCGATGCCCCAGCGCGGCGCACGCAGCGCGAGCTTCTCGAGCACATCGCCGAACCGCTCGCGATCTTCCGCGCGATCGATCGCATCCGCGCTGGTGCCGAGGATCGGGATGCCAGCCTCGGCGAGTGCGACCGCGAGCTTGAGCGGGGTCTGGCCACCGAACTGAACGATCACACCCCAAGGCTTCTCGATGTCGCAGATCGCCAGCACGTCCTCGAGCGTGAGCGGCTCGAAGTACAGCCGATCGGAGGTGTCGTAGTCGGTCGAAACGGTCTCGGGGTTGCAGTTCACCATGATCGACTCGATGCCTTCGTCGCGCAGCGCCATCGCGGCGTGCACGCAGCAGTAGTCGAACTCGATGCCTTGACCGATCCGATTGGGACCACCGCCGAGGATGATCACCTTGCGGCGATCGCTGGGGGCCGATTCGCACTCCTGCTCGTACGTCGAATACATGTACGGCGTGTGCGACGCGAACTCGGCGCCACAGGTGTCCACTCGCTTGTAGACCGGACGTACGTTAGCGGCGTGACGCGCGGCGCGAACCTGCGCTTCGGTAGCGCCGGTGAGCGCGGCGATCCGGCGGTCGCTGGTGCCGAGCCGCTTGTAGTGGCGCAGCTCGTTCGCGTCGATGCTGGCGAGCGGGCGTCCTGACAGCGCCACCTCGGCGGTTGCGATCGCGTGCACGTGGTGGAGAAACCACGGATCGATGCGCGTCAGCTCGTGTGCGCGCTCGACGCTGAGCCCCAGCTGAAACCCGCGGGCGACCTGGAACAGCCGATCCGGCGTCATGTTGGTGATCGCCCGCTCGATCGCGAGCAGGTCGTCGCCCATTCCGGCGAGCGGGAGATCGAACCCCGCGCGTCCGGTCTCGAGCGAGCGGATCGCCTTGCCGAGCGCCTCGCGGAACGTCCGGCCGATCGCCATCGCTTCGCCGACCGACTTCATCTGCGGGCCGAGCACCGGCCGTGCCGACGGGAACTTCTCGAACGCGAACCGCGGCCACTTGACGACCACGTAGTCGATCGTCGGCTCGAACGACGCCGGCGTGACCCGCGTGATGTCGTTGTTGAGCTCGTCGAGCGTGTAGCCGATCGCGAGCTTGGCGGCGATCTTCGCGATCGGGAACCCGGTAGCCTTCGACGCGAGGGCGCTCGAGCGCGACACGCGCGGGTTCATCTCGATCACCAGCATTTCGCCGGTCTCGGGGGACACCGCAAACTGAACGTTGGAGCCGCCGGTGGTGACGCCGATCTCGCGCATGATCGCGATCGAGGCGTCGCGCATGCGCTGGTACTCCTTGTCGGTCAGCGTCATCGCCGGCGCGACCGTGATCGAATCGCCGGTGTGGACGCCCATCGGATCGAGGTTCTCGATCGAGCACACGATCACCGCGTTGTCCTTGGCGTCGCGAACGACCTCGAGCTCGAACTCCTTCCAGCCGAGCACGCTTTGCTCGATCAAGATCGAGTGAACCGGGGATTGATCGAGTCCGAACTGAACCATGCGATCGAACTCGCCGCGGTTGTACGCGATGCCGCCACCCGAGCCGCCGAGCGTGAACGACGGCCGCAGGATCGCGGGGAACCCGATGTCATCGAGGCACGCCCGCGCTTCTTCGACCGACGCTACGAGCCGCGACTTCGGACACGACAACCCGATCCGGGCCATCGCGTGCTTGAACAGCTCGCGATCTTCGGCCATCTCGATCGAGTGGACGTTCGCGCCGAGCAGCTCGACGTTGTGGCGCTCGAACAGGCCCGCCTTGTGAGCGGCCATCGCCAGGTTGAGACCGGTCTGGCCGCCGAGCGTCGGCAACACCGCGCTGGGCTTCTCTCTCGCGAGGACCTTGTCGAGCACCTCCACGGTGAGCGGCTCCACGTAGGTGGCGTCTGCCAACTCCGGATCGGTCATGATGGTGGCGGGATTCGAGTTGATCAGGATCACGCGCAGCCCCTCCTCACGGAGGGCTTTGCACGCTTGCGTTCCCGAATAGTCGAACTCGCAGGCTTGTCCGATCACGATCGGTCCCGACCCGATGATCAGCACCGATTCCAGATCCTTGCGGCGAGGCATCTGGAACGCTCGTTTACCCTGGTTCGTCCGTCGAGGGAAGGCCCGGCACTCTAGCAATCAACAGGCATACTGAAACGGCGCCGTGATTTCCGGAATGGAGCAGCTGGACGCGGCCATTTTGTCGACCTTGCGCGAATCGTTGTCGGCTAGAGTTCCGTGCATGTTCGAGCTGCATGGGACGTATGGAGCGGACGGGGTCTGCAAAGCCGCGGACGGGTTTATCGTGCTCGAAGGGGGAACGGCGGCGCACCTGTGCCGCGTGGTCTCGAACCCGGAGCAACACTCGATCATCGCCGGTAACGTGATCCGGTATTCGGGACCGATCCCGGACGGGGCGATCTATGCGTTCGAGCAGGATCGGCCGGTTGCGTTGTTCGTGGAGCGGTCGCCGGGGTTGTTCGTGTATGCGGGTGAGGCGCGGCACGTCATGGTGCGGGCGCGGCCGGGATCGTCGGGGGAGTGCGCGCTGAGGTGTGAGGTGGCGTTGCCGGTGGATCTGGTGGGGAGCCTGCCGGCGGCGATCGGCGAGCAGGAGCTGATCGCTGCGGTGAGTGGCAGCGCGAACTAGCGCAACGGGCGCATCAGGAGGGGTGCGGGATGGGCGATGTGCAGAACGCGAGCTCGCGCGCTCGGGGCGGGTGGAACGACGCGACTGGCGTCTGCCGATGATAGGTCGGTGCCGGGTGCGGCTAATCTTAGGTACGTGCGGGGCCCGGCACGACTGAATTAGTAACAGCCGCCAGCGCGCCGCCACCCGCCGGGCGCGCGCTCGGACGAGACTGCGTGGGGGCACTCGACACCCATGGTCGGCGTTAGCGCTTCTTGACGAGGCCAGCGTCGACTTTGAAGTCGGAGAGCGGGCCGGTGAGCATGGCGGCGACGGCGGGGCCGTGGTCGCCAAGGGGAGCCTTGGTCTTCTCGAGCACCTCGACGATCGTGCGCTTGATGCGACCGGATTCTTCTTCGGGGCGTAGCAGGGCTGCGAGCAGCGGGGGGGCGATCTTGGCGGGATCGCGACCGGCCATGCCGTCGATCGCAGCGAATCGGGCGTTCTCGTCGAAGTCCGTGACGTAGGGCGTCAGCCGAGACACGATCTCGTCGTCGGTGGCGGGGCGCCACTCGGAGAACCAGCGGATCAGGTCGATGCGGCGCTCCGGCATTCGCACATAGCCGGGCGGCTCGCTGGCGAATAGCTGATCGACGATCTCGAGGATCTTGTCGTGGTCGGCGATTCGCTCGAGCACCTTGAGCGGGAACGACAGTTGATCGGCGGATTTTAGATATCGGATCACCGGGTCGAGCGCGGCGTTGCCCTTGGCGACCAGCGTATCGACGACCCAGGTCTTCTCTTGCTCGTCCTCGACGCCTTTGGTGCTGGTGATGCTGAACCGCTTGCACAGACCGAACAGCGCCTCGGGGCTGCCGTCCTCTTTCAGCCGTTCGAGCGCGCCCCACCGATCTGGTTGCTGCGAGAGCTTGTTGGTCGCACGCTCGATCGTCTTCTGCAGGCCCTTTTCCTTCGAGAACAAGCCAAACACCATACGGGCGGGAAGCTACCACAGCGCTATCGATCAGCCACGCGCGCTCGAACGCGCGATCGTTCGAGGTGCGGCGTTGGCGATCGGGAGGCGGGCACGCGTACAATACCGACCGATGATCATCCGGACCCAAGCCGCGGCCCTCGTTGCCGGGATGGCAGCAGCGTGTGTCGCTACCGCATGTGCCAAGCCGACCTCGGCCGGCACGCCGACCGCGCCTGCGCCTGTCGTTGCCCAGGCGGGTGCACCCGCGCCTGCGGCGCCGCTCGCCAAGCCCACCGGCAAGCTTGGTCCGACCGCGGAGAAGGCACAGGTCCTGCGCGAGGCGGCTGACCTGCTCGACAAGGCGGCGAATGCGCTCGCCGGCGGGAACCGCAACCTCGGTGAGAGCTTGTTCTCGACCGCCGAGCTGCTGACCGGGCCGGAGGCGCTCGCATCGGTCGCACCGCTGTTTCGTGAAGGTGCTCCACCGCGAGTCACCACGCCGACACAAAAGGTGGACGTGTCCGCGGCGCCGCAGCCGAAGGCGATGGGGAGCTCCGAAGCAGAGGACGAAGCCGCGAAGACACCGCCGCCACCGCAGGCGGGAAGCCTGACCGGGACGATCCAGATCGATGGCAAGCCGATGGCGGGAGCGTTCGGGCTGGTCACGCTCGAGCCTGCGAACGGCAAGTGGAAGCCGCGTAGACCCAAGCGTGGCGTGATCGAGCAGCGCGGTCGCGAGTTTTCACCGCGCGTCGCCGCGATCGCGGTCGGCTCGACGCTGTCGTTCCCGAACTTCGATCCGGTGTTTCACAACGTGTACTCGACGTCGCCGACCACAGCGTTCGACCTCGGCCTGTACAAGACCGGCGAGAGCCGCGAGATGACGTTCACCAAGGAAGGCATCATCCGGATCGGCTGCAACCTGCACGCGAACATGAGCGCGTACATCGCCGTGGTCGCCGCGCCGGCGTACGTAGTCACCGACGACAAGGGGACGTTTTCGTTCCGCCGGATCGCGCCGGGCAAATACAAGCTCCGCGCGTGGAGCGAGCGCAGCCTCAAGCCGATCGTGCAGGACATCACGATCAAGGCCGGGAAGAATGAAGTGAACGTCGGCGTCGCCGGCGATGCTCCGAGTGGTCCGCAGCCCGATAAGTTCGGAGCCAAGCGTGGCTAAGGCTCCTGTCGTCGCCGGCGCGGTGTTGGTCGTCGTCGGCGGCGCGGGGCTGGGCTACGCGTTGACGCGCAAGCCGACCGGGGGGCTGACGCCGGAGAGCAGTGCAGCGATGGCGACGGCGATGGGGCAGCTCGACAGCGAGATTCGCGTTGCCAAAGCTGCCTTGGGCTCTGGGGCCAAGCGAATTTCCGAGAACGTCTCGGTCTCCAACGTCATCGGTACCGATGCCGCGACCGCCAAGAACATGGAAGGGCGGGAGCTGCTGTTCAAGGCCGAACCTGACGAGGTCATCGAGCTCGGACAGATTCCCGCGGGCGGGAAGATCGAAAAGCTCCTCGTGATTCCAGAGAACGCCGCTCGTTCGGCATGGCGCAACGGTGAAGTCGGACCGCCATACGAGCTGGTCGGCGACAAGCTGGTCGTTGCAGAGACCAAGCAGTTCCCGTCGACGTCAAAGGACTTTGTCGGCAAGTTCGTCGGCGTCATCAGCGTGTCCCGCGCGCTGGACCTGAAGCCGGCAATCTCGCGACTCGTCGGGGCAGGAGTGGTAGGCCGCTTGGAATTGAATGGGCAGAGCCTTCCGATCGGAGCGCTACCGGCGGATGCGCGCACCGAAGATCGTCCAGTCGACGGTGTGCCGAATGCCAAGGTCGTCGTCGCAGTCCCGGCCGCGACCGGCGGTCCCCCGATGGCGCTCGTCGGAGGCGGCGCGGGCGCAGCGGGGCTCGGTCTGATCCTCATGCTGATCGGCATGATGATGCGCGGCAGCAAGGACGGATCGGCGCAGCCGCAGTCCGTGATGTCCACGCCCACGATCCCCGCGCTCGGCACCGCCGAGACGCAGTATTCGTCGAGTAACTTGCCGATCGCGACCGGCACGCAATCGCGCGTCGACACCACGGGGGCGACGCAAGCTGCGATCGGAACCGTCTCGCCCGGCGAGGCCGGCCCTGGCAGCATGATCGGCCGCTGGGAGGTCGTGCGCCGGCTGGGCTCGGGCGGCATGGCCGACGTCTATCTGGCGCGCGCCAAGGGCGAAGCAGGCTTCGAGAAATTGGTCGCACTCAAGGTGATGCACAGCTTCCTCGCGCGCAATCACAGCGCGGTGGAGCTGTTCCTGGACGAGGCGCGGCTCGCTGCGCGGGTTCACCACCCCAACGTCGTCGCGATCCAAGACCTCGGCAAGATCGGCAACGACTACGCGATCGTCATGGAGTACGTCGACGGCATCGACCTCGAGCGCTTGCTGATGACCGCGCGCCCGGCGGGGCGATTGGTTCCTGTCGACGTCGCGCTTGGAATCATCTGCAAGGTCTGCGACGGGCTTCACGCCGCGCATACCGCGACCGGACCGGACGGCGCGCCGCTCGGCCTGATCCATCGCGACGTCAAGAGCGCGAACGTGTTGGTCTCGAAGCAGGGCGGGGTGAAGGTGGTCGACTTCGGCATCGCCAAGGCGGCGAAACAATCGCACCTGACACAGGCGGGCGAGACCAAGGGCACGCCGTCGATGATGGCGCCCGAGCAGCGCGTCGGTGATCAGGTCGACGTGCGCGTGGACGTGTTCTCGACGGCGGCGGTCGCCTACGAGGTGCTGACCGGGCAGCAGGTCAACCTCGATCTCGCCGCACTCGCTCATCTCGGACTCGACAACTGGCCGCACTTGCCACTGCCTTCGACGCAGCGGCCCGGCCTGCCCAAGGAGCTCGACGCGATCTTGTTTCAAGCGATGGCGTTCGAGCGCGACAAGCGCCCCGCCGATTGTGCCGCGCTCGAGGCGAGCCTCGAAGCCGTGATGAAGAAGCACGGGTTATCTGCCTCGGACAAGGACATCGCACGTTGGGTCGACAGCGAGCTGCGCGCGCAGCCGGCGGAGGCTCCGGGCGTCGCGACGGATAAGACGCTGGGCGCGTGAAGCGAGACCGAGAGCAGAGCATCCGATGAGCTCCGCGTTGCGAATGCGGGCAACTAGAACCTCACGGACACGCCCGCGCCACGTGGCGTGACGATCGGTGCCACGCGTGCGGGCTCGACCTCGTCGCGATTGCGCCAGAACAGAATGCCCGCGGTGATCGCGGTCGCGCCGGCAAGGCCGAACGAGATCCACGACAACCGCTCGTAGCGGCGACCCTCATCGACCAGCTCATCGTAGGTCTGCTTGGTTCGTTCACTCCATACCGGTGGGTAGCCGCCAAATCCGACGTAGAGATCTTGGATATCCTTTTCGGATGAGTTTGCCGAGTAGGCGAGCACGGCGCCGATCGTCGCGAACGCCAGCGATCCGCTGACCAGGAGCCACGCAACCCGGTTGCGGCCGAGGCCCGCGGTGGCGGCGCCCGGCGTCGCGGTGGCCGTAGGGGCAGGGGCCGCCGGCGAGGCTGCGTCAGTTGTGACCGGGGGCGCGTTCGGCGCAGCCGGCTGACCGTGCGCACCTGTGACAGTGACGGGACTTAGCAGCAGACCAGCGACGACACCGGCCACGATCGCGCGCATGTCCTCGAGACTACCGTGGGCCGGCGCCGGTCGCACCCACGACCGGCTGGTTCTGCGCTATACCGCGGGTCGCTCATGGCAAAGATCGACATGGTCCGCAACCTGGGTGTCGTCGCGCACATCGATGCGGGCAAGACGACCGTGTCGGAACGGTTCCTGTTCCATTCCGGCAAGATCCACAAAGTCGGCGAGGTCCACGATGGTGAGACCGAGATGGACTGGATGGAGCAGGAGCGCGAGCGCGGCATCACGATCACCGCCGCGGCGACCACGTTCGAGTGGAAAAAACACGAGATCCATCTGATCGACACCCCGGGACACGTCGACTTCACGATCGAGGTCGAGCGCAGCCTGCGCGTGTTGGACGGCGCGGTGGTCGTGTTCTGCGGTGTCGCGGGTGTCCAGCCGCAGTCCGAAACGGTGTGGCACCAGGCCGACAAGTTTCGCGTTCCACGGCTCGCATTCATCAACAAGCTCGACCGGATCGGTGCGTCGTTCCCGGCGGTGGTCGCCGACATCCGCGATCGGCTCGGCGCAAACGCGGTTCCGATCCAGCTGCCGATCGGCAGCGAGGATTCGTTCTCGGGTGCGATCGATCTCGTTCGGATGAAGCTGATCAACTTCACTGGTGACGTCACCGACACCCCCGAGATCATCGACATCCCGGCCGAGCATGCCGAAGCCGCCGCCGAGGCGCGCGATGCGATGATCCAGTCGCTCGCCGATCTCGACGACGCGATCGCGATGAAGTACCTGGAGAGCCAGGAGCTCACGATCGCCGAGCTCGACGCCGCGATTCGCAAGGCGACGATCGCGGTCAAGATGATCCCGGTGCTCGGCGGCACGGCGCTGCGCAACAAGGGCATTCATCCGCTGCTCGACGCCGTGATCGCATACCTGCCATCGCCCGCCGACGTTCCGCCGGTGTCGGGCGTCGATCCGCGGACCACGACCGAGAAGCTGACCCGCGCACCGAAGAACAACGAGCCGTTCGCGGCGCTCGCGTTCAAGATCGCGATGGACGAGGGCCGCAAGGTGGTGTTCCTTCGCGTGTTCTCGGGGACGATCGAGCCGGGCGCCGAGCTACTCAACGTCCGCACCAACAAGAAAGAGAAGATCGCGCGGCTGTTTCACATCCATGCGAACAAGCGCGAGCGGTTGGACAAGGCGGTCGCCGGTGAGATCGTCGCGGTCGCCGGACTCAAGGACGCGACCACCGGTGACACGGTGTGCGATCCGAAAGCGCCGATCCTGCTCGAGCGGATCGACACCTACGAGCCCGTGATCTCGCAGGCGATCGAAGCCGACAATGCTTCGGCGAAGGAGCGACTCGACTTCGCCCTCGGCAAGATGGGCGAGGAAGATCCGACGTTCCGCGTCCGCGAGGACACCGATACCGGCCAGACCATCATCAGCGGGATGGGCGAGCTCCATCTCGAGATCATCGTCGACCGAATGAAGCGCGAGTACGGCGTGCAAGCGCGTGCCGGCAAGCCGCAGGTCGTGTATCGCGAGACCGTGCTTCGCGAAGGCGAAGGTAACGCCGTGTTCGAGCGCGATCTCAAGGAACAGGCGATCTACGGCGAGGCGACGTGCATCGTTCGCGGTCGCCCGCGCGGTAGCGGCATGGACTTCAAGCGTGCGCTCCCCGCGTCGTCGGTGCTTCCCGATGTCATCGTCCAAGCGGCGATGCAGGGTCTCCGCGATGCAGCGTCGAGTGGCCCCGATGGCTATCCGCTCGAGGATGTCGAGGTCACGCTCACGTCGGTGCAGCTGCGCGACGGTGCCAACGGCGAGATCGGCAGTCGCGCCGCGGCAGCCGAGGCGTTCCGGCGCGCGGTCCAAGCCGCCACCCCGTCGCGACTCGAGCCGATCATGGCCGTCGAGGTTACGGTGGACGACGAGTTCCTCGGTGCGGTCATCGGCGATCTCAACCAGCGGCGCGGTCAGGTTCAGGACATCGGCGCACGTGGCGCCAAGCGTCTCGTCGCCGCGCGCGTTCCGCTGCGCAACATGTTCGGCTACTCGACCCGGCTGCGCAGCCTCACCGAAGGTCGCGCGACATTCTCGATGCTGTTTCACTCGTACGACACGCTGCAAAGCGTTTGAGACCGGTCATCCGCGGCCCGTTGGTGTTGGCCGCTTCGGCCGTCGCCGGAGTGCCGTCGCCAGGCGCCCGAAACGCGACGGTCGCCGCTACATGGCGCATTCGAACATGCGATCGAGCGTATTCTCGGGCGCGGTCACCGTGCAGCCGGCGGGCGATGGATCACACAGCGAGTCCTGCGTGAAGTTGATCGTGATCGGCACGATCAGGTGGCGATCGAGAAAGCTGATGTCGAAGAGTCCGGTGACCGGCGTCAGGGCCGTAGTGGTCGATAGCCACTCCAGCCGGACGCCGCAGGGCCCCTCGAAATGGGCGTTGAACGAGTCGCCCGTGGCGAACTCGACGGTGTCGCTGAACGCAAACGGTGGGGCGACCGCGAGATCGATCAGCTTGACGTTTTCGCACTCGGTTCGGCCCGCGACGCCGATCAGCGGCAGCAGGTCGATGTGTTGCTTGTGGAGGTCGTTGTCGGTGCACGGTCCGGCGTCGCCGGCCACGAACGCACACGTGACCTGGGCGTCCTCGGTCGTGAACGTCGACACCGCTTCGGCCATGCAGTCGGGGTAGATGCTTCCCGGCAAACACTTGCCGCAGAACCGATCCGAGAAGCAGTAGGACGTCTGCGTCGGCACGCAGCTGTCGACCGGCAGGTCCATGGTCTCGCTGCACACCGGTCCGGCAAGCCGGCAAGCCTGCGAGATCGGCTCGATCGCGACGCAATCGGCACGCGCGCGATCGCCGAACGTGCTGTTCGATAGGTGCGTGAACGCGTCGCACTCGCTCGCGACATCGTCGCAGTCGGTGTCGGCCTCCGGCACCAAGAAGTCGTATTCGCCCTCGCTGCCACTCCAGCGCTCGACGAGCACGCACGCGGCGAGCTGGTCACCGGCGCGCCGCCACACGCGAAATCGATCACCGGGCTCCGGCGGGGTTTCGTAGCTGTCCTCGATCTGCGCCCACGGATCGAGCGTGACCTTCCACAGCAGCGGCTCGTTGGCGGGCACCATCACCTCGCGATCGATCGCGATCGCGCCGACCGGTGTGTGGTTCGCGTCGAACCCGATGATCACGACGCGATGGATCAGCGTGTCTACCCCGTCGCGTGCTTCGAATCGGATCGCGGCGACGCCATCGTCGATGGGTGCGGCTTGCACGACATCGGCGTCGAGGAAGTGACCGACTCCGAACTTGCGCTGGGTGAACTCTGGCGGCGTGATGTACGTACACGGCGACCCGAACGAGGTCACGCAGTCGCGCTCGCCCAGAAACACCTCGACCGAGGTCGCCCCAGGCGCGGCGATCTCGATCGTCCATCCATTCGGGTCGCTACAACCGGCGAGTAGGAGGAGACCGATCACTGCTCGCCGCATGGCTCCAGCTTACACCGCCGCCGGCTACGACCGGCCGGCGCCCCGAGCTGCCCGCTGCGTCGCCTACCGCGGCTCGCTAAGGAGCTACTTTCCCCACACCTGGATCTTCGCGCGACCTCCACCAGGGAGATTCCGGTACTTGAACTGGATCGCTTGGATGATGCGATCTCCGCCGGGTAGGTCGATCGCGCGCGTCCTCACTCCCTCGCGAAATACCGCGCGGACGCCCGGGCGGAACGGATCGCCGCGTCGGAACTCGACGACGAAGTCCATGAGCTCGATGTCGCTATCCTGCACGACGATCATCAGCTGACGGAACCGGCCTTCGGTGTAGCCAACGTTGATTCGATCGGTGTCCTCGCGACCGCGTCCCGCCACCTCTTGTTCGCCGAGCATCTTCCAGCCGCGGTTGTCCCAGACCTGGCCGTGGCCGTGGCCGTGGGTCGGCGGCGGTGGTGCAGGCGGTGGTGGCGGCGGCGGTGGTGCCGGTCGTGGCGCCTGCATCGCCCAGACTTGAACCTTGGCGCGGCCTCGACCCGGGAGGTTGCGATAGCGGAAGTCGATGTGTCGGATCGCGCGATCATCACCAGGGAGATCGATCACGCGCGTGCGCGAGTTCTCGCGGAAGTAGTGGGTGACACCCGGAGGTCGCCAGTCCGGCCCGCGCACGAACTTGATCGAGAAGTCGATCATCTCGAGGTCGCTGTCCTTCACGACGATGGTCAGCCGCGTGAACTTCCCTTCGTTTCGTCCGACTACGATTCGATCGCGATCCGCTCGCCGGCGGCCATCGACATCGCGCTCGCCGAGCAACGTCCAACCGCGGCTGTCGAAGTCGATACGTGGCGGCATTCGCATGCCTGGCGGCGGCGGCCTCCTCGGACCATGTTGCGCATGACTCGGTTGTGCGGCCCCTGCAATGAGCATTGCTGCAACAACGGGAATGGTTTTCCACATGGCCAAAACGCTAACACACGTTTGCGAGCGGCCGTGTGAAGGGGCATGTGTACGCGTTTGCGAACCGGCTCGATCAATCGCGCGCATGGCAGCTGCGACGCGGTCATCGCAAGTTTATTCACCGTTCGATCGTCGCGTGATTTCGCGCGCGTGCTGCTCGACTACATCCACCGCCTGCGTGTGCATACCCAGGTATCGAAGTGGCAATCGAAGTGACGCGCGCCGCAGCCTAAAACTCGCGCGAATGGTCGTCGCCTTCGACGATTATTTTCATGGCGTCTCGTTTGACGTCGAGCCGGGGGGCTCGACGTGCCCTAGTTCTCCCTGAACCCGTCGCATCGCCCGTGATCAAGTGGGTGGGCGGCAAGACCAAGCTGCTGCCCGAGCTGCTCGATCGTATGCCGGATTCGTTCGGCCGCTACTTCGAGCCATTCGCCGGCGGCGCCGCGATGTTCTTTCGGATCGCGCCGCGGCGCGCCGTGCTCGCGGACTCCAACACGGACCTGATCGCGTTGTACTCGGCGATCGCGAACGATGTCGGTGCCGTGATCCGAAGGCTCGAGGTCCATCGCAAGGCGCACGACGAAGCGCACTACTACGGCATGCGCGCGCAGTGGAACGATCACTCGATGTCGTGGAGCGCCGCCGATCGCGCGGCCGCGTTCATCTACCTCAACAAGACCTGTTTCAACGGGCTGTGGCGGGTCAATCGCTCCGGCGACTTCAACGTTCCGATCGGGCGCTATACCGATCCGCCGATCTGCGTTCCGGACACGTTGCGCGCTGCGCAGACCGTGCTCGCGCGCGCGACGCTGCGCTGCGCTGACTACCAGACTGTGGTGGCCGACGCGGTACGCGGCGACTTTCTGTACTTCGATCCGCCGTACGATCCGGTGACACCGACCGCGAACTTCACCAGCTACAGCGCGGATGGGTTCGGTCCCGACGACCAGCGCGCGCTCGCCGAGACCGCGCGCAAGCTGGTCAGCCGCGGCTGCAAAGTGATGTTGTCGAACAGCGATACGCCGTTCATTCGCTCGCTCTATAAAGGCATGCAGGTCGACCGCGTGAAGTGTCCGCGCGCGATCAACTCGAACGCCGCGCGCCGTGGCGACGTCGACGAGCTGATCATCACTGGCGGCTACTGAGCAGCGATCCGCGCTGCGGCGGTGCCGGATCGACTCGTCAGTAGATGATCACCGTCGATGGGAACCCGAGCGTAATGCGCAGCCGCTCCGCGCTGCCGGTCGTATTGCCCATCCGGGTGTGGGTCTCGAGCAAGCCGTCGATGCAGTTGTTCACGACCATCGGCTCGGCGTTATCACCGAGCGCGACATAGCTCGCGACGGTGTTGCCGTATTCGGACGAACCGGTCCACACCAGCTCGATCTCCGCGAGATTCAATCCACCCTGAAACGGCTTGCCGAGCGGATAGACGCCGGAGATCGTGAGGTACGCGCCGTTGATATCGAACGCGCCCGCGCGGTCCGAATAATAGACGTCGTAGAACTCGGAGGTTGCACCGTGGATGTCGTAGTTGGTGTCGCCGAGTGGATCGGCCAACGATGTGGTGAGCTCGGGACCATTCACCGTGAACGTGTACGACGTCGGCGTGGATCCGCCGGTGCGCTCCCAGAAGATGATGCTGTCGAGGCCCGGTAGCTCGCGCACCGGGAGCTCCATGATCTGAGGCGCGGCGTCGAGCGCCGCGGCATCGGTCTCGGTTCGATCATGATGGGTTGGATCGAGACCGTATCGGCCACACCCAAAGCCACCAACCCACGAGCCGATCGCCACCAGCGCAATCGTCCCGATGCGTCCGATCGTCATCGACGACAAGTGTGCCGCAAATCCGGCGGCGAGAGCAGGTGTTCGGCTGCCGCAGCGCGCGGTCAGGCGAGGGCGCCGGTCGAGCCGTACTGCTGTGTGGCGGGGTCGTAGTCGAGCAGCGTGCCGACGGCGCCGGCCGACGTGGCGATCCGAACGATCTCGTCGAGATTGCCGCGGACCACCATGCGGGGCTCGGCGTCCGAGATCTCTTGGGCCGCCAGGAACTGGCGTGCCTTCGCGACGTTCTTGAACGCGAGCAGGTACGTCTTGTCGTTGCCGGCGCGCGCCATCACCGGCACGCGGCCATCCGCGTCCGCGGTGGACAGCTCACCCTCGTTGGCAACCAGCAGGACCCACAGCCCATTTAGCGACGGCGAACGCGCAGCACCATCGGTGTGGTGCGAGTGAGTAGGTCGGCGTGGTCCCGGTGTCGTTTGCAGCATCTAAACTCCTCGTTGGGGCGGCATAGATGCTGGTTTTTGTTCGAAGTGTCAAGTGTGTTGTCACCGGTGACCGAGCTATGACGTAGTCTCCAGCGCGTCCATGGTCACCGCCCGCATCCACCTACCCGTCGTGACCGGCCTACCGCTGGTCCGCGAGGTCCCTCCGGACCCGCTCGTCGACGGATTTGCGCGGCGGATTCGTTACCTTCGGATCTCGGTCACCGACCGCTGTAACTACCGTTGCAGCTACTGCATGCCGGAACAGCTGGAGAGTCAGCTGTCGTTTGCGTCCCGCGCGGAGGTGCTGACGTTCGAAGAGATCGAGCGTCTGGTCCGTGTATTCGCAGGTCTAGGCGTTCGAAAGATCCGATTGACCGGCGGCGAGCCCACGATCCGCAAGGGGATCGTCGAGCTCGTGCGGCGGATCGCCGCAGTTGCCAAGATCGAACAGGTCGTGATGACCAGCAATGGCCATTTACTAGGCGAGCTCGCCGCACCGCTTGCGGACGCGGGACTGGCGGCGGTCAACGTGTCACTCGACACGCTCGATCGAGAGCAGTTCCGAACGCTGACCGCGCGAGGCGACCTGGATCGCGTGCTCGCGGGGATCGACGCTGCCGTCGCAGCCGGGCTCAAGGTCAAGACCAACGCGGTCGCGCTGCGCGGTGTCAACGACACCGAGCTTGTCGCGCTGTGTGAGGACGCGTGGCGCAGAGGCGCGGTGCCCAGGTTCATCGAGCACATGCCGATGTCCGAAGGCCAGCTGTTCCAAACCGCGGCTCAGCTGTCGTCGGCGGAGATTCGGCGAACGCTCGAGGCCGCGTTCGGCCCACTGGTTCCGAGCGACCGCGAACGCCGCGACGGTGGGCCCGCGCGCTACTGGCGGGTCGGCTCGTCCTCGCGCGAGGTCGGCGTGATCTCGGCGATGACCGAACACTTCTGCGACGACTGCAATCGGCTCCGACTGACCGCGACCGGCGACCTTCATGCGTGCCTGGGTCACGATGACGCAGTCAGCCTGCGTCAGGTGGTGCGCGCCGGCGGCTCGGACGATGAAATCGTGCGCGCGATCGCATCATCCGTCGTCGGAAAACGCGCAGGCCACGCGTTCGAGACCACGGGTCGTGGTGCGCCGCACAAGCACATGATCGGCATCGGCGGTTAGCGCGATAACCCCGAGGATGTTCACGGGTCTACGCGCCCGGAATGGACTCGATGCGTGCTACGGTTGCACGACCCGCCGGGCATGCTGGTTCGCGGAGGTCGACGCTCATGCAATCCAATCGAATCGCGAAGATCGCGCTGACTGCAGCGGTCGTCCTCGTTGCCGGGTTCGTCGTGCCTTCGTGCACGGCGACCTCCGACAACTACCGCATGGTCGATCAGCTCATCGTCGAGGGCAACCTCGCCAAGTGGGAAGGCAAGGCGATGCGGGTGCACGGCTTCGTCGTCCCCGGATCGATCAAAGAACAGATCATCGATCAGGAGACGGTGCGCACGTTCGTGCTTCAGAAGGCCGGCAAGAAGATCCGCGTGTTCAACCGTGGACCCAAGCCGGACACGTTCAAGGATGAAGCGGACGTCGTCGCGACCGGATCGATCGTTCCGTCCGTCAAGCTCGCATCGACCGCGACCACGCTCGGCGTGACGATCGATCCCGCGATGGGACACGTCGTCGACGCTACCGAGCTGTCGGCAAAGTGCCCGTCGAAGTACGAGGGGGTCCAGCCCAACAAACAGCTCGAGGGGCCCTCTTACCAATGAGCCGGACATGAACGCCGAGCTACCGTTCTCTCCGGTCGCGCTGGTCGGCACGATCGCACTGTTCGCCGCCTACGCGGTGGGTGCCTGGTGCGTCGCTTCCGGCATCGCAGGCAACGCCCGCAAGCACCGCGGCCTGGTGAGCTCGTCGGTGTACGGGCTCTATGGGTTCGGCGCGTTGGTCTCGCTTGCGTCCGCGATGCTGATCTACGGGTTCGTCACCCACGACTTCTCGATCAAATACATCGCCGGCAACTCCGATGTTTCGATGTCGACGCAGTCGAAGGTCACCGCGTTCTGGGGTGGCCTCGACGGTTCGTTGCTGTTGTGGGTGCTCGTGCTGGCGCTGTTCTCGGTGGTCGCGATCGCGATCAACCAGCGCCGCCACCGCGACATGATCGGCTACGTCGTCGCGACGATCATGGTCGTGCAGGTGTTCTTCCTGTCGCTGCTGATCTTCACGAAGAACCCGTTCGCCACGATGCTCGGCACGCCGCCGCCCGACGGCAAGTGCCTCAACCCGCTGCTCCAGAACTACTGGATGGTGATCCACCCGCCGTCGCTCTACATCGGGTTCGTCGCGGCGACGATTCCGTTCGCGTTCGGTGTCGGCGCGCTGGCGTCCGGCCGGCTCGACGATCTGTGGCTCGGCTCGGTGCGGGTGTGGATGTTGATCTGCTTCTTGTTCCTGTCGCTCGGTCTGATCCTGGGCGGTCGTTGGGCCTACGAGGAGCTCGGTTGGGGCGGCTACTGGGCGTGGGATCCCGTCGAGAACGCGGGGTTCATCCCCTGGTTCACGGCGACCGCATTCTTACACTCCGCGATCATTCAAGAGCAGCGCGGGATGATGAAGCGATGGAACATGTCGCTGGTCATTCTGACGTTCTTCCTGACGATGCTCGGCACGTTCATGACGCGCGCCGGCATCGTCCAGTCGGTGCACGCGTTCGGCGAGGACAACGTGCTCGCGATGCAGTTCGTGATCTTCATGGTCGGCCTGCTGGTCGTGACGGTCGGGCTGTTGGTGTATCGCTGGGAGCAGCTGGGAAGCCGCAGCGACTTCGAGTCGTTCTACTCGCGCGAGTTCGCGTTCCTGTTGAACAACTGGATCCTGCTCGCGTGCGCGGCGTTCATTTGGTACTTCACGATGCACCCGACGTTCTCAGAGGCGTTCGCGGGGAAGCGCGCGACCGTCGGGATTCCGTTCTTCAACGGCTGGATGGGGCCCGCGGGCGTCGTGCTGTTGTTACTCGCCGGTGCCGCGCCGCTGTTGGCGTGGCGCAAGACGACACGCGAGCGGCTAGTTCGCCAGTTCATGTTCCCGAGCGCATTCGCCGCGCTCACCATCGGCCTGCTGTTGATCGTGCGGCCGCACGTCACCGCCCTCAGCAAGGTGTTTCCGCTGAGTCCCGAGGCGCAAGGGTTTTCTGCGCCGATGTCGCTGATCTGCTTTGCCACCTGCGCGTTCGCGTTCGGATCGATCGCTCAAGAGTTCTGGCGCGGCACGGCCGTGCGAATGCGCCAGAGCGGCTCCGATCCGTTCACGGCGTTGCTCGGGCTGATCGTGTCCAAGCGCCGCAAATATGGCGGCTACGTCGTCCACCTCGGCGTCGCGGTGATGTTCATCGGGTTCGCTGGCAAGGCATACGACAAGATGATCGATCGGACGATCGAGCGCCCAGCGCTCGCCGAGTCGGTCGAAACGAACCGCGACGGCACCGTGGCCAAGCTGCCTGCACGAAGTGCCGCTGCATTCCAGTTCGCCGACTACACGTTCCTCTACGAGCAGCTGGTCACCACGTCCGATGATCAGAAGAACGCGGTGACCGCCCAGGTCAGCATCTGGAGCGAGGGCGTCCGGCTCGGCGTCGTGTATCCCGCGAAGTGGAAGTATAAGTGCGAGGAAGAAGCGACCACCGAGGTCGCGATCCACGTGCGGTTGGCCGAGGACGTCTACGTTGTGCTGACCGGTTACGACACCCAGACGCAGATGGCGAACTTCCGCGTGTTCGTGAATCCGTTGATCAGTTGGGTGTGGGTCGGCTTCTTGATCCTCGCGTTCGGCACGTTGATCTGCCTGATTCCGCAGAAGTTGGTCGACATGGTCAGCGCCGGGCCGACGAAGGGACGGGTCGGTCGTGCGGGTGACGTTGGAATCGTCGTGCTCGTCGCGGGCGCGTTGGTTGCCGGTGTCGCTGGCCAGGCGCATGCGCAACCCGCCGAGCACGAGGACGAAGCGATTCGCAGTGGCGGTGGGATGACGACGAGCCCGGGCGCTGCGACGAAAAATCGCCCGGACACACAAACCGCGTCGCGCGCGATGCACGAACTGTTGTGCATGTGCGGCTGTACGCGCGAGAGCATCTTCGACTGCAAATGCGATGCAGCCGCCGACTTTCGCGGCCGCGTGCTCGAATTCCTCAAGCAAACCGACGCGGCGGGCAAGCCGGTGTTCAACCTCACGACCAAGGAAGGCGAAGCCGCGGCGTACGAAGCCGTGCTCGCGAACTTCGTGAAGCTTGCCGGTGGTGAACAGGTGCTGGCGACCCCGCGCAGCACCTCGACCTGGTTGATTCCTACCCTCGCGGTGTTCGGTGGGCTCGCGCTCATGATCGTGGGAGCTCGGCGATGGATCGGCCGCAGTAAGGCCGCGGTCGCCGCGGCACCGGTGGCCAGCTTGGGCCCTGAAGATGCCGCCGCGGCAGACAAGCTCGACGACGAGCTCTCCGAGACCGACTAGGACCGACGGATGGCGACCGACTCGACGCGATGGCTCCGGCGCACGGTGGCGTTGGTATTGATCGTCATCGGCTGGCTGTTCATCTCGTGGCAGAACAACTTCAACGCGACCGCCGCGGTCGTGTTCGCCGATCTCGGTTGGCTGGCGATCGTGCTGACGGTCTACAACCTGTGGCGCACCGGTGCGGTCGCAGCGTCGGTCCAGGAGGACGACGACTCGCCGGACTCGACGTGGACCCGGCCGATCGGTGAGCGCGCCGAGCTCGAGCGCGAAAAGAAGATCCTGCTGAAGGCGATCAAGGAGACCGAGTTCGACCTCGAGATGGGCAAGCTGTCGAAGGTGGACGCCGAGGAGATGACAGCGCGGTATCGCGCCAAGGCGATCGACCTGATCAAAGAGATCGACCGGATCGACGGCAAGTCGTCGGGGACGATCCGCGAGCAGATCGAGCGCGAAGTGAAGGCGCGGGTCGAGCTGCGGCGCAAGAGCGAAGCGCAAGGCAAGGACCTCAAGAACAAGCCGGCGAACAAACCGGGGAAGCCGGCCGCCGCCTCATCGAGCGAGCCGGCCGCCGAGTCATCGAGCGAGCCCGCGACCGAGTCATCGAGCGAGCCCGCGACCGAGCCGTCGAGCGACGTTGTCGCGACGACCTCCAGCGAGTCCACCGCCCCGGCAAAGGAGGCCGCCGAATGATCCGCGCAGGAGTCATCGCGGTCGTGCTCGCAGCGATCGCGGCGCCAGCCAGCGTCGCGCACGCGCAACCTGCAGACGCGCTCGGTCAGCCCCTGCCGAACCCCAAGCTCGAGACCGGCACGATCACCGTCCGCGTGATCGACGGCAGCGTCACCGCTGTCGTATCCGGCGCCGACGTCACGCTCACGGTCAACGACACGCCGCGCACCGCGCGGACCGATGCTTCCGGCCGCGCGACGTTCGCCGGTGTGGCCCCGGGCTCGAAGGTGCAGGCCGAGATCAAGGACGCGCAAAACCAGAAGCTCACGTCGGCGATGTTCCCGGTGCCGAGCGCCGGTGGCGTTAGCGTGATGTTGTCGCGCAAGCCGTTCAAAGGCGCCGAGTCGATGGGCGGCGGACCGGCGGCGGGCGGCATGCCCGAGCCGCGCGCGATGAGCGGGCGACCGCGTCCCGATCGCAACGATCCGGCGGGCACGATCACCGTACGCGTCACCTACAACGAGCTGATCGCCGATCCGACCGGCGGGATCAAAGATCCCGCACCGCCCGTCGGCGCGCCGGTCGCGCTGGTTGGCTACGGTGCGGATGACAAGGTCACGTTCAAGTCAGTGCCCGTCGATGCCAACGGCGTGGCGCAGTTCACCGGCCTCGATCAAACTGCTTCGGTCGCCTACTACGCGCTCTCGCAGCTGCCGCGAAGCTCGGGGACCGATCGGCTGATCGCCGCACCAGTTCAGCTCGACAGCCAGTCCGGTGTTCGGATGATCCTGTCGGGCGAGAAGCGCACGTCGACGGCGGCGCCGATCGATGACTACGTGAAGCTGCTGCCGTCGGACGCTCCGGCGCCACCGGCCGGCAAGGTCCGGGTCGTCCTCGTCGGTGCGGGTGCAGGTGCGGGGACCGCCGTCTCGCTGGTCGACGCGGCTACCGGCAAGCCGGTCGCCGTGATCCCGGCGCAGGCGATGCCGGCCGACATGGCGCAGGCGCAAGCGGACGTCCAGTTCGAGAATAACGACAAGTTCCCCAAGGGAGCGCTCGGCGTGCTGGTGCGCGGTGGGCCCGCGCCGGCGAACAAGCCGCTCGCAGGCATCGAGATCAAGCTCGCCCAGGGGCCGGATCAGCCACCGATCGAAGGCGCAGTGTCGACGACCAACGACCAAGGCATGGCGCGCGTATTGACCACGGCGCCCGGTGAGGTCCTCGCGGTGGTGTCGATGAACGGCAAGGTGCTCGCGACCAAGCCGGTGAAGCTCGCGAGCACCGGCGGCATGATGGCGGTGTTGATCCAGTGGCCGGCCGGCGCTCCCGAGGTGATGTTCGACGTCGCGCACACGCCAGGGCAGGTGCTATACGCGCAGACCACCGGCGCCAAGGCGACCTATCGGTCGTTGCCGTTTCAGACGGCCCCCGAAGCGGGGACCAACACCACGGTCTACGCGATCGAGCGTACCGGGCTCGAATTTCGGCTTCGTGGCCTGCCCGAGGACGAGTTCTTCGGCGTGCAAGGCACCTGGCGGATCCTCAACAACTCGTGGGCACCGTTCCGTGCGAGCCCCGACGGCTACCTGATTCCGCTGCCGCCGCGCCACCTCGGTGGCGTGCTGGCCGAAGAAGCCAAGGAGCTCGTCACGATCGAAGAGGGCCAGGGGTTTCGGATCGCCAAGCCGATTCCGCCGCTCGGGTTTCAGTTCCTCGGCAAGTTCTCGCTGCCGGTCGATCACGGCACCGTGACGATGCGGATGGACCTGCCGCATGGCGCCAAGAACAGCGAGCTAGGCATCCTCAAGACCCCCGAGATGTCGGTGACGCTTCCGGCGGGCGTGGCCAACGAGCTTCGCCAGATGCCGAGCGGTGACACCTGGCAGGTGATTCCCGACATCGAAGTCGCGCCGGGCAAGTCGATCAGCCTGTCGATTGCCGGACTGCCAGCCGAGGCCGCATGGCGCAGCATTGCGCGGATCGCCGTCGGCGTGATCGTCATCGTGGTGCTGCTCGGCGGCGTGATCTTCGCGATGGTGCGCAAGCAGAGCGTCAAGGACGTCGTCGCCGAGCGCAGAGCCAAGCTACTCGACGAGCTCGTCGATCTGGAAGACGCGGGGAAGGGCGGCAAGCGCAAGGAGCAGCTGATCGCCGAGCTCGAGAAGATCTGGAGCGTCTAGTGCGCTGGCCGGGCGCTACCAACATCACGCGGTCGGAGCACTAGTTGGCGGCGCTCGATCAGGTTCAGATCACCAAGCTCGCGAAGCGGTACGGAACAGAGCGCGCGCTCGCCGGCGTGACCATGCAGCTCACGGCCGGCTCGATGTGCGCGGTGCTCGGCCACAACGGCGCCGGCAAGTCGACGCTGCTCGGCATCATCTCGACGCTGGTGCGTCCGTCGTCGGGCACGGTGGTCTACCGCGCAGCCGGCCGCGACATCGAGGGCACCGACGTGCGCCGCGAGATCGGCCTGCTCGCACATTCGTCGCTGTGTTACGCGGAGCTCACCGCGAACGAGAACCTCGCGCTGGTCGCCGGGTTGTACGACGTCGACGGTAGCCCTGCGGTGCTCACCGCGATCCTCGATCGCGTGGGCCTCGACGCCAAGGCGCGTGATCGACCGGCCCGGACGTATTCGCGCGGCATGGTGCAGCGATTGGCGCTCGCGCGGGCGCTATTGACCAGGCCATCGCTGCTGCTACTCGACGAGCCATTTACCGGCCTCGATCGCGATGGCGCGCTGGCGCTAGGCGCCGAGCTCGGCGAGCTGCGGACCAGCGGCGTGATGGTGGTGGTGGTCACCCACGATCTGGAAGCGATCGCGACCCGGGCGGATCATCTCGTCGTGCTGCGTCGCGGCCAGCTGGTCCACGAAGATCGCTGGCAGGGATCGGGCGATCGCTCCGGTTACAGCTACGACCAGCTCAAAGACATCTATCATCGCCACGCCAACTGACCATGTCGCTCCTCCGTCAAGCCGGCCGCATCGCGTGGAAGGAGCTGCGCATCGAGCTCAGGAGCCGCGAGATCGTCTACACGATGGCGTTCTTCGGGTTCTTGCTGGTCGTGATCTATGCGTTCGCGTTCCCGCGTGACCACCGCGCGATCCTCGGTTCGACGCCAGGGATGTTATGGGTGACCTTGGCGTTCGCCGGCACGATCGGTCTGGGGCGCGCCTTCGATCGCGAGCGTGAGAACGACACGATGCGAGCGCTGCTGCTCGCACCCGTCCCGCGCCTCGCGGTGTTTCTCGGCAAGGCGGTCGCGATCTGTGTGCTGGTGCTCGGCGTGGCGGTCGTCGTCGTCCCGATGTTGGTGGTGTTTCTCGACGCGCCGCTGTTCGACGTGTTCGGCAAGCTCGCGCTCGCGATCGTTCTTGGTGCGGTCGGATTTTCGATCACCGGCACGGTGTTCGCCGCGACCTTGCTCAAAGTGCGGTCGCGCGACGTCCTGTTGCCGGTCATCCTCTATCCGCTGCTGATCCCGCTGTTCGTCGCCGGCACCAAGGCGACCATGTCCATGATCACGCCGCCGGTCGATTTCGGGAACGCGTGGTATTGGATTCAGTTCCTCGGAATCTATGACGCCGTGTTCCTGGTAGTGTCGGTGTGGATCTTCGAATCCCTGGTGATCGAATGAGCAGATTCGCCGTCCCAGTGTTCTGTGTGCTTGCAGCCGCCGGTATTGCGCTCGGTGTGGACATGGTGTTCGTCCAATCGCCGCTGCAATACGGCTTCACGCCGGATGGCAGCCTCGCCGGGAACAGTCTGTTCTTCAATCAGAAGATCTTCTACTTCCACGTCGCGCACGCGTTCTGGCTGTTCGCCGCGGTGTTCATCTCGGGGGTGACGTCGATCGCGTACCTCAAGACCCGCAATCCCAAGTGGGATGACATCGCGAGTGCGGCGACGGAAGTGGCTGTCGCTTTCGGCGCGGTGGTCCTCGTCACAGGCTCGATCTGGGCAAAGGCGGCGTGGGATGTGTGGTGGAAGATGGAGCCGCGGCTCACGATGTCGCTGCTGCTGTGGCTGATCCTCGTCGGCTACGTGCTCGTCCGCAGATTCGCGGGCCCCAGCGGAGATCGGATCGCCGCGGGCATGGCGATCTTCGGAATGATCGGCGTGCCGTTCATCTACACGATGGTTCGCGAAGGCGATTCCCACCCGCAGGCTGGCAAAGAAGGCGTGGTGGCGACGCTGGGCGAAGGCATGCGCGGTCCGTTCTGGATCAGCGTGGCGGCGTTCTTGTGCTGGTTCATCGCGCTGGTCATCTATCGCGTGCAAAGCGTGCGCGCCGAGCGCGAGGTTCGCGAGCTTCGCGAGCGGGGCCTAGACTTGGGAGTGTTGTCATGAGCAAGCGTACGTTCGGTCTCGTCGTGGTCGTGGTGCTCGGGCTCGTCGCTGCGGTCGCCGCGCAGCCAGCCGGCAGCGGTGCGCCACCGCCGGCGGCGCCCGGATCGGCCGCCGACGCGCCACCCGCGCCGCCGCCGGCGACGCCCAATCCAGCAGGTGCCTCCGACCCGCGCCGTGCCGCGTGCGTCGAGGCGATGAACGCCGATCCAGGGTTCGAGAAGCTGGTGCTCGAGACCGCCGACGCACGCGCCGCCAAGGAGCGCGACAAGGCGACCCTGGCGGCGCATGAAGAATCGCAGCGCCACGTCCAGAAGAACGAGCGCCACGTCCTGTGGGCCTACGCCGCGATGTGGATCATCGCCGCCGGCTTCGTGATCTACCTGTGGCGCCGGCAGCAGGGACTCAAGACCGAGATCGCGCAGCTACGACGGGATCTCGACGCGGCGGCCAAATGACGTCGAGCCACCTCCTGTTCATCCCCGGGGTGTTGATGGTCGGGATGTTCGTGGGGTTCATCCTCGGGGCGCGTGCTGCGCGCAACCAGATCGAGCTGCAGCGCAAGCGCATGGAAGAGCGCGAAGCTGCGAAGGCAGCACGCGCGGCCAAGCGAGCCGAGCAGGGCAAGCCCGCGAGCTAGAGCGCGGTCAAGGCATCGCGGAGCTGTGCGGCGGAGCCCGTGCGCTGCGTCGGATCTTTGTCGAGCGCGGCGCGTGCGATCGCGTCGAGCGCGGGGTCAGCGAGCGCCGGCGCGGGCGCCTCGACGACGGCTGCCATGGTGAGCCACGGTGGCCCGCGGTGGAACAGTCGCTGGGTGGCGATCAGCTCCCACAACACGACGCCGAGCGCGAACACGTCGGTCGCTGGCGTCCACGGCTCGCCGCGCACTTGCTCCGGCGCCATGTATGCGTGGGTACCGCGTACCTCGCCGCCGCGTCCGATCGCGCGCGCGACGCCTAGATCCACCAGCACGACGTGATCCGCGTCGTCGACGACCAGGTTACCGGGATTGACGTCGCCGTGGACCCAGCCGAGCTCGTGCAGATGCGCGAGCGCCTCGCAGGCGGCGACCACGATCGCGATCGCGCGCGACCGCGGCAACACGACCGGCGCCGGTGTGCCGCCCTTGGGATTGGGCGCGGGCGCGAGCAGCTTGCGGAGATCTTCGCCGGGCGCGAGCTCCATCGCGATGAACGGTCGGCCGTCGACGTCGCCCGCGTCGATCGCGTGAACGAGGTGGCGATGGCGCGGCAAGGTGGTCGCCAGCTCGCGCTCGGTTGCGAACTGCGCGAGCACCTGGTCGTTGCGCATCAGGTGCGTGTGCAGACGCTTCACCGCCGCGGTCGTGCCTTCGCGGCGGCCGCGCCAGACCTCGCCGAGGCCACCGACGGCGATCACCGACTCGAGGCGCCAGGCGCCGAACATCTCCACGGCCGACACAATATCTCGTTCTCGGGGCCGGCGACCGCGATGGCAGCCAATCCACGCTAGAGTCAGCGCGCCATGGACTTCAACCTCACCCCCGAGCAAGAGGCTCTTGTTCAAACCGCCCGCGAGTTCACCCGGCGCGAGGTCGTTCCGCGCGCCAAACACCACGACGAGACCGGCGAGTTTCCGCACGACATTCTCAAGCGTGCGTGGTCGACGGGGCTGATGAACATCGAGATCCCCGAGGCGTACGGCGGCCTCGGCGGCGGGTGCCTCGACAATTGCTTGGTTCAGGAGGAGGTCTCGTTCGGCTGCGCGGGCATCAACACGTCGATGGCGGCCAACTGCCTCGGTGCGACCCCGCTGCTCGTGGCAGGTACCGAGGACCAGAAGAAGAAATACCTGACTCGGCTGACGTCCGAGTATTCGTTCACGGCGTACGGATGCTCCGAGCCCGACGCTGGCTCCGACGTTGCTGGCATGCGCACGCGGGTGACGCGCCACGGCGACGACTACGTGCTCTTTGGGCAGTAGCGCGGGTTCACCATCGCAGGATTGGCCGGGTTCTACGTGGTGTTCGCGACGTTCGATCCCGCGATGAAGCACAAGGGCATCGCGTGCTTCGTGATCGACGCAGGGACCCCAGGAATTCGTCCCGGTCGCGAAGAGGACAAGATGGGTCAGCGCGCGTCGAATACCTGCGACCTCATCATCGAGGACTGCAAGGTGCACAAGAGCCAGCTGATCGGCACCGAGGACTCCGGATTCAAGATCGCGATGAAGACGTTCGATCGATCGCGGCCGTGGATCGCAGCCACCGCCGCCGGTGTGATCCGGCGCGCGCTCGAGGAGAGCCGCGCATATTCGCTCGAGCGCAAAGCGTTTGGCGTGCCGATCGCTCAGCACCAGGCGGTGCAGTTCATGATGGCCGAAATGGCAATCGCGTACGAATCGACGCGGCTGCTCACCCACAAGGCAGCGACCCAAGTCGACAGCGGCGATCTGTCAGCGATCACGTCGAGCTACGCCAAGGCCTACGGTGCCGACGCCGCGATGCGGTGCACCACCGATGCCGTGCAGATCTTCGGCGGTTACGGCTACACCAAGGAATATCCCGTCGAGAAGCTGATGCGCGACGCCAAGCTGCTCCAGATCTACGAGGGCACCTCGCAGATCCAGCGCGTCATCATCGCGCGCAACCTGCTCTCCGCGAAGTGACGCGAGTACAATGGCGTCATGCCGACCTGCAAAGAGTGCAATGACGATGTCACCAAGCTTGTGACCGTGAAGATTGCCGGCAAAGCGCGGAAGGTTTGCGAGGACTGTGCCGATCGCCTGCGCGAGGCCGGCGAAATTGCCGAGGCGAGCGAAGGCGTGATTCAGGGAATGATGGGCTACAAGGGCCGCCGCTGACCTTCCTCTGACCTCCGCGGCAGGCCAGGCCACCCGCGAGGATCGGAGTGCAGCGCCAGGCGCCTCGGTTCTGTCAGAGGGCTCTGGCACGGTCCCCGGGTGCAGACCGACACACACCCGACCTCCGCAACGCGTAGTACCCAGGCTCCGCTCGCTGACGGATCGGGCCGGATCGCCACAGACGCTGCTGCCGATCCGCCTGCTCGCACCAGCTCGAGCGACGTGTTCGGCAAGATCTTCATCGGCATCGCCGGGATGATCGGCGCCGGCAAGTCGACGCTGGCGAAGGCGCTCGGCGACCACCTCGGCATCGACACGTATTACGAGCCCGTCGCCGACAACGAGTACCTGTCGGACTTCTACCGGGACACCTATCGCTACTCGTTTGCGATGCAGGTGTACCTGCTGAACCGCCGGTTCCAGCAGCATCAAGAGATCATCTGGCGCGGCCGCTCGGCGGTGCAGGATCGAACGATCTACGAGGATTCGATCTTCGCCAAGATGCTGGCGAAGACCGGGTTGATGGACGAGCGGGACTACCGCACGTACGTCGATCTGTTTCGCAACATGAGCAACTTCATGTGCAAGCCCAGCGTGATCGTGTACCTCGACGTGTCGCCAGAGTCCTCGGCGCAGCGGATCGCGATGCGCAGCCGCGATGTCGAGTCGAAGATCGAGCTGTCGTATTTGAAGGCGCTCCATGAGGGCTATCAAGAGTTCGTCGAGAGCATCTCCAAGGTGATTCCGGTGATTCGCGTCGACTACGAGCGATTCGGAACCGCTGGCGAGATGGCCGAGGTGATCAAGCGCGAATACCTCGATGCGTCGTTCCTGCGCCGAGTGACCTCGTTCGATCCGACGCGTTAGCCGTTAGGCGCGGGCCGAGTGTAGGCTGACGAGGTGGTTCACTGGCCTGCGATTCGGGCGGGGTTGATCGCGCTGGCGATCGCGATCGGCATGATCGATGGCTGCCCGATCCCACCACCCGACGACACGCTGCCCTGGCAACAGTTCTACGCTCCGAGTGTTCGACGATGGCGTGACGCGGCGATCTCGCCGTTCAAGTGGGTCTCGGAACATCTGCGATTCAGCCAGCGCTGGGCGCTGTTCCAGGCGGTGAGCTCCAACGCCGATCGGTTGACCGTCGAGGGCAGGGTGCCGGTGCCAGGCAACGCCGTGGGCGAGTGGTCACGCTTGCTGTACCGCGCGGGTGATTCCGAGCTCGATGCGTACGAACCGTTGCTCGAGTACCGCCGCGTGCGCGGGGCCTGGAACCCAGGCCGCGTTCCACCGTACCAGTACGTCAAGTTTGCGCGGTGGTTCGCGCTGAAGGTGCTCGCCGACCATCCCGAGCTCGACGCCGCACGGTTGAGGTTCGAGAAAGTGCGCCTCGCACCAGGCAAGGTGATCGGACTCGGCGAATACGTGTACGAGCTCGGCGTGCGAAGGGATGCGATGTGACCCGGGTGTGGCGTGCGTGGGTTGCACTGTGGGATCGACGAGAACCTCCGACCGCGCTGGCGGCGGTGCGAATCGCGATCGGACTCGTGGTGCTCTACGATCTGCTCACGATCGCTCGGCTCGGTCTGATCACCGCGCTATTCGCCGCGCCGCCCGAGGGATATAGCACCGCGTATCCGGGATGGGCGGCAGCGTGGCTAGGCACCGGGCCGGAGGCTGCGTTCACGCTGTGGCTGGTCGCGACGCTCGCCGCGGGCTGTCTGGTCGTGGGCGCCGCGACGCGCGTTGCATGTGTCGTGTTCGTCCTGGTTTCGGCGCAGCTATCGTACTTGGCGCCCGATGGTGATCGCGGGATCGACATGATGCTGCGCGTGTTCGTAGCGATCCTCGCGTTCTCGCGCTGTAACGCGCAGTGGTCGATCGATCGACTGCTGTGGCGACGTCTGGGCCGGCCCGTTGCCGACGAGGTCCCCGCGTGGCCGCGGTACCTACTGATGTTCCAGCTGGTCTGGATCTACTTCTCGGGCGGTGCGAACAAGGCGGGCGCCGAGTGGCGGCCCGACGGGGGATTCGCAGCGCTCAGCAATGCGCTGACCGATCCGCATCTCGCGCGATTCTCGCCAGAGTGGGTGGAGCTGGTGGACCCGCTGGCACGAATGGCAACGGCGCTCACGATGCTGTTCGAGCTCGGAGCGCCGGTGTACTTGCTATTGGTTTATTGCGCAGAGACCGCGGAGCGTCCGGGAACGATCCGCCGGTTCTGCAATCGGTTTCGTCTACGGTTCATCTGGCTCGCAATGGGCGCCGCATTCCACGTAGGAATTGCCGCAACCCTGCAGCTCGGGATCTTTCCTTGGGGCATGCTCGCGGTGTACCCGGCACTGCTGCTGCCTCGCGAAGTCGCGGCCCTGACTCGGTTCAGTCGCGCCAGCTGACTCACTCGGTGGCGGGCCGAAGCCCTGGACTCTTTCAGTCGGGCTCGCGGCCGCAGTGCCGGGGGGCACACGTCACACAGACAATGGGGGATCAGTAACGGGGATCAAGAGAGGGATCGAACGGTCAGAAAACGGAATCGCTCTAGCTCGCGAGCTTCCAGAACGCGACCCCGAGGCCAACCACCATGACCAAGAGGATGCTGATCATCGTTGCTCCGTTCTGTTTCTTCTCGCTCATCGACGGCTCCTTGGTTGTTTCGTCAGTTGCTGTACAGATGAAACGTTACACCAATAGCGTTTTTACAGTCACGATAAATTGTAATTTACATTTACATACACATAGTTAAGCATTCGGTATTGCTGTTTATTCAGTAAATATAAATTTATCCTCAATACGGGAATCGTGCGATCGATCGCACTCGGGCTCGACCCGAAATCGGCCGTTCACGCGCCCGTTCACGCGGTCAGAGCGACGAGCTGGCTTTGCCCAGGTGCGGTGCGACGCGGCAATGGCCCTGATCGCAGATCGCTTCCGCATCGCAGCTCGGATGCGAGCTGATCGCAGTCGTGCACGTCGAATCCGCGCAGCGTTCCGCGCGCGTGGCGTCGTAGTCAACAACCGCGTCCTTGCGGATCGCGACGCGACGTCCACCTCCCGAACATCCGCAACACGCTTCGACGAGCACGCAGTCGTCCGCCGATTCGCAGGCGTTGCGGTCGTCGGACGTCGGTGCCGCCTTCGGATTGCTCGGAGGTGATGACCCGCAGCTGATGATCGCGATGGCGATCACGGCCGCGCGTACCGCACGAATCATCGCCGGAAGGTCCCGGCGCCAGCGAACCGCGCTTGCTCACCGAGCTGGTCGGCGATCCTCAGCAGCTGGTTGTACTTCGCGACGCGATCCGACCGCGACGCCGAGCCGGTCTTGATCTGACCGGCATTCGTGGCGACCGCGAGATCCGCGATGAACGCGTCTTCGCTCTCGCCCGAGCGGTGCGAAATGATCGCCGTGTATCGCGCGTGCTGCGCAGTGCGCACTGCGTCGAGCGTCTCGCTCAAGCTACCCACCTGATTGACCTTGACGAGGATCGAGTTGGCAATCCCGCCGTCGATCCCGCGCTTGAGCCGCGCGGTCTGCGTAACGAACAAGTCGTCACCGACGAGCTGCACCTTGGCGCCGAGCCGATCGGTCAGCGCCTTCCAACCCGCCCAGTCGTCTTCGGCGAGGCCGTCCTCGATCGAGATCAGCGGATACTTCGCCGCCCAGCCTGCATACAGATCGGCCATCTCGGCGGCCGAGCGTTGCTTGCCCTCGTAGTCGTAGGTGGCCTTCGACTTGTCGAAGAACTCCGATGCAGCGACGTCGAGCGCGAGGAAGATCTGTTCGCCTGCCTTGTAGCCAGCCTTGCCGATCGCCTCGAGGATCAGCGACAGCGCCTCGTCCGCGTTGTCGAGGCTCGGCGCGAATCCACCCTCGTCGCCGACGTTGGTCGCCTTGCCGCGACCCGACAGCAGCTTCTTGAGGTGGTGAAACACCTCGACGCCGGCACGCAGCGCGTCTTCGAATCGATCGAAGCCAGCCGGTGCGATCATGAACTCTTGGATGTCGAGATTGTTATCGGCGTGCGCGCCGCCGTTGATGATGTTCATCAGCGGCACCGGCAACGTCACGGCACCCGCGCCGCCGAGATAGCGATACAGCGGTAGCTCGTGCTCGAGCGCGGCCGCCCGCGCGGTCGCCATCGACACCGCGAGGATCGCGTTCGCGCCGAGGTTGCTCTTGAGCGGCGTGCTATCGAGTGCGATCAGCGCGGCGTCGACCGCGGCTTGATCGGTTGCGTCCATCCCGATCAGGGTTGGCGCGATCACGTCGCGAACGTGATCGACCGCGCGCAACACGCCCTTGCCGAGATAGCGCGCCGCATCGCCGTCGCGCAGCTCGAGCGCCTCGTGCTCACCGGTCGAGGCCCCGGAGGGAACGATCGCTCGTCCGAGTGCCCCGCCGTCGAGGCCGACCTCGGCTTCGACAGTAGGATTGCCACGTGAATCAAGAACCTCGCGCGCGTGGAGCCAGACGATCTCCGTCATGCGGCGACACTAACGCAACCGACGAATTCGATCACGCGCCGAGGCCATGTTACACCCCGCGCATGCGACCGAGCGGCGTCGCCCGATTCGTCAAGATTGCCACTGTTGTGCTGATCTCGCTGTTGCTGGGCTGCGGGCACGGCAAGCCCGCGTCGACCATGCCTCGGGCATCGGCCGACCTCACCACCGGTGTGAAGCGAACCGTCGAGCTCTGGCAGCAGGCGATGGAGGTCCGCAGCTTCGAAGCGCTCGAGAAGGTCTACGCTCCCGACGGCAACGTCGCGGTGGTGCAGAACGGCGTCCTGCAGATAGGATGGAACGCTGTGGCACCGCCGCTCAAGGACCGGCTCGCCCGCGCCAAGGATGTCCACATTCGGTTGAGGGACCTCCAGGTGATCGCGATCGCCGCCGATGCAGCGGTCGCGGCGGCGACGATGACGCGCGAGGTGAACGATGGCGTCGCCACGGTCACCGAGACCGGGGCGCTGACGATGACGCTGCGCGGAGTAGCGCAGGATCGCGAGTGCTCCGGCCCATGTCCGATGCGCTGGTTCATCGTCGCCGAACACTTCTCGTTCAAGTTGCAGCCATGACGACGCGCACGATCGGTGTCGCCCTGCTCGGGTTGGGAAACGTCGGCGGTGGCGTGGTCAAGCTACTCGAGGACAACGCCGCGGCGATCGAGGCGCGGCTTGGTGCGCGGATCGAGGTTCGCGCGATCGCGGTTCGCGATCCAGACAAGGCGAATCGCGTGGTCGAGGTCGATCGAAAGCTGCTTACCACCGATCTCGAAGCGACGATCGGTCGCGACGACGTCGATATCGTGTGCGAGTTGATCGGCGGGACTACGCTCGCGAAGTCGGCCGTGCATCGAGCGATCGAAGCGCGCAAGCACGTGGTCACCGCCAACAAGGCGCTGCTCGCGGAGCACGGCGCCGAGCTGTTTGCCGCAGCCGAGCAAGCGGGCGTCGACGTTTACTATGAAGCCGCGGTGTGCGGCGGGATTCCGATCATCCGCGTGTTGCGTGAAGGGCTCGCGTCCGATCGCGTCGAGGCGATCCACGGAATCGTCAATGGCACCTCGAACTACATCCTCACCACGATGACCGAGACGCGCCGGCCGTTCGCGGAGATCCTGCGTGACGCTCAGCAGCTCGGTTATGCCGAAGCGGACCCGACGCTCGACGTCGGCGGCGGCGATGCGGCGCACAAGCTCGCGATCTTGATCAACCTGTGCTTCAACACGTCGGTCGACGTTCGCGCGATTCCGACCGATGGCATCGACGTGGTCGATCCGATCGACCTCGGCTACGCCGACAAGTTTGGCTACGTGATCAAACCGCTGGTGATCGCACGCGAAGCCGAAGCTGGCGCGATCGAAGCGCGCGTGCATCCTGCGTTGATCCCGCGCAACTGGTTGCTCGCGGACGTCGCCGGCGCGAAGAACGCGGTGTACGTGAACAGCTACGCGCTCGGTCCGTCGCTGTATTACGGCGCAGGCGCGGGCATGCTGCCGACCGCGATGTCCGTCGTGTCCGACATCATCGAGATCGGTCGCAACATGTTTGCGCGCGCGGCGGGTCCCAGCTCGCGCCGGCCGCGTCCCGTCACGCCGCGTCAGCTGGTGCCGCTCGCTGACGTTCGCACGCGCTATTACCTGCGGTTCGGCGTGATCGATCAGCCGGGTGTGCTCGGCCGGCTGATGACGGTCCTCGGCTCGCACGACGTGTCGATCGCGCAGGTGATCCAAGACGGCGCGCCGATCGATGGGTCGACACCGGTGGTGTGGGTCGTCGTACTCACGCACACCGCACGCGAAGGCAACCTACGTGCGGCGCTCGGCGATATCGATCGGCTCGCCGTCGTGCGCGAGCCCGTGCGCGTGATCAGGATCGAGGGCTAATGCGACATGAGGTTCGCGTCATCTTCGGTGACACCGATCAGATGGGCGTCGTCTACTACGCCAACTACCTGCGCTATTTCGAGAGCGCGCGCGCGGCGTTTCTGCGCTCGTTGGGCAAGACCTACAAGGACCTCGAGGCGCTGGATGTGGCGTTGCCGGTCATCGAGGCAACCTGCAAGTACCGCAGACCAGCGCGCTACGAAGACCTTCTGATCGTGGAGATCGAGCTCGCGGACCTCGCGTCGGCGTCACTTCGGTTCAGCTATCGCGTGCTGCGCGACGCCGAGCTGCTCGCCGAGGGCTCCACACGGCACGCGGTGATCGGTGGCAACGGCAAGCCCAAGCGGTTCCCCGATGCGCTCCGGACGGTGCTGTCGCCTGCGATCTCGTGAGCGCGGCCGCTCGGTTGCGTGCAGCCATCGCGCGGCGGTACACCTGCGGTCATGCAAGACCGCAATCTCGCCCTCGAAGTGGTCCGCATCACGGAGGCCGCTGCGCTCGCATCGGCACGGTTGATGGGTCGCGGCGACCGCAAGCACGCCGATCACGTGGCCGTCGAAGCGATGCGGCAGGCGTTCGATGCGATGGACATTCGCGGCACCGTCGTGATCGGCGAAGGCGAGCGCGACGAAGCTCCGATGTTGTACATCGGCGAGACCGTCGGCGCGGGTTGGAAAGGCGTCGACGGATCCCCGAAAGTCGATATCGCGGTCGATCCGCTCGAAGGCACCAACCTGTGTGCGACCGGTGCGCCCGATGCGATCAGCGTGATCGCGATCGCCGACGATGGCCAGTTCCTCAATGCCCCCGATACGTACATGCAGAAGATCGCGGTCGGGCCAGAAGCGCGTCACGTGATCGATCTGCGCGAGTCTCCGACCTGGAACCTGCAGCGGATCGCGAAGGCGAAGGGCAAGAAGATCGAGGATTGCACCGCGGTGATCCTCGATCGCGATCGTCACGCCGATCTGATCGGGGAGGTTCGCCAGGCGGGCGCGCGGATTCGGTTGATCGGTGACGGCGACGTCTCCGGCGCGGTGATGACCGCCAACCCGGATTCGGGCATCGACGTGTTGTTCGGCACCGGCGGTGCACCCGAGGGCGTGATCGCGGCGGCGGCGCTCAAGTGCGTCGGCGGTGAGCTGCAGGGGCGGTTGCGGTTCCGCAACGACGAGGAGCGCGCGCGTGCGGTGCGGATGGGCGTGAAGTCCGAGGACACGATCTACTCGACCGAAGAGCTCGCCAAGGGCGACGTGATGTTCGCCGCCACCGGCGTGACCAAGGGCTATCTCCTCGACGGAGTCCGGTTCTTCGGCCATAGCGCCAAGACCGAGTCGATCGTGATGCGCTCGAAGTCAGGCACCGTGCGCGTCATCAACGCGACCCATCATTTCAATACGAAGCCCAAGTACTCGTGGGCGACCGGATTGGAGACCTAGTAACCGCGACGAGCTTCGGGCTCGTGGACGTGACACGTGCCCGACGTGCATCGGCTCCGCCGGGGCGCCACGCTCAACGAGCTAGCGTGAACGTCAGCTTGGTCGGCTTGCCGGCCGTGATCGTGACCTGCTTGGTCGCGACGGGGCGCTGCGGATGCCGGAACGTAAGCGTGTGCTCGCCGGCCGCGAGCTCGACGTCGATGGGCGTCTCGCCAAGACGTTTCGCGCCTTCCCACACCACGCTCGGCGGCGTGGTCTTTGCGATCAGGCGGCCGCGTGGAAGGTCCGCAACCCGGCGGGTGAACGTGATGTGTTGGCTCGCGTCTACGGTCGACATCGAGACCGCCCGTTGCTCGACCTCGAAGCCTTCGAGCGTTGCGACGATCTGGTACGTGCCGGGCGGCAGCTGGAAGCTCGTCGGTGAGGTGCCGGAGTTGTCGCCAACCCGGATCGTCGCTCCGATCGGCGTGGTCGTCACGCTCAACGTCGCCCACACGGTCGCGACGGGTGCCGCATCGACCGCCGCGGTGATGGTCGCGGCGTCGGAGGCCGCATCGATCGCGGCGTCGGCCAGGACCTCATCGACAACCACGCGCTCGTCGGCGTCACCGGTGGTACGCGGTGGTTCCGAGCACGAACGCGCTGCGAGGGCGACGATAAAGCTGACCCCGGCGAGCGCGACCAAGCCGCCGACCGCGAGCATGTTGCGGCGATGAACGCGGCGGCGGAGCTCGGCGGGGCTTTCGGTCACCGCGCGGGTGGCCGGGGATGCTGGATCGCGCGGCCGCAGCGGCTCTGGACGAGGCAGCGCCGGAGACCGAACTGGAGATGATGCCATCCGCGGCAACGGTTCCATGATCGGTGGCGCTGCGACGGACGGCGGCGGCAGATCGACGGTGGCTTGACGCGGACCGCGCGTATAGTTGTCGTAGGTCTGGGCGTCGTCGTCGGGGTCGTGGATCGGAGGCGCGAGCACCGTGTCGTGCCCCGGCTCGATCGCGCTCAGATCGATCGGCGTTGCGACGGTCGACTCGTCGCCGGCAAACACGGTGTTCTGCGCATCGATCGTATGATCTAGATCCGAGTCGCTGTCGCGATCGATCGCGGCGGTGGCCGATAGGTCGATGGTCGCGCGACCGGGAACCGCAACGGGAACGTAGGGAATCGGCGCGTGGTGAAACGGCGCCGGCTGCGGAGGCAACGGCGGTGCCATGGTGCTCGGCGGGACCAGCTCGCTAGTGCGCGTGATCGGGCGTGGCGGCGGTAACACCACCGTGCCGGGCGCCGCCATCGTGCCGGGTGCGGCCATGGTCGCTGGCGCCGCCATCGTGCCGGGATCCGCGGGTGACAGCGGTAGCGCGATCTCCTGTGCGCTGGCGTCGGGAGAGAACCGGGCGCGCACCCAGGCGCCGAGTTGCATCGGCGTCGCGAGCTCCGGCGATGACTTGATGAACGCCTCGAGCGCATGGGCGAGTTGGAGCGCAGTCGCGCGACGCTCGCGTTGCGTTTCGAGCCCCCACGCGATCGCCTTCGCCAGCGGTGGCGGCGTCCACGGCGCGACCTGCGAGATCGGTGGCAGGCGGCCATCGCGGATCGCGCGCATCGCCTCGACGGCGTCGCCGCGCGCGACGATCGGCTTGCCGGCCATCAGCTCCCACATCACGATCGCGAGGGAGAACACATCGCTGCGGCCATCCAGCGGTGCCGCGATCGTTTGCTCCGGCGACATATAGGCGTACTTGCCTTTGACCTGGCCGGGATTGGTGAGCTGGTCGCCGAGCGCCGCGGCCTTCGCGATGCCGAAGTCGCACAGCTTGACGACCCCGTCGAACGACACCATCAGGTTCGCCGGCGACACGTCGCGATGGACCAACCCGAGCGGCTTGCCGTTGGCACGCAGCTCGTGGGCATGGTGCAGGGCGGACGCAGTGTCCGCGCCGAGCCGCGCGACCATCGCCGGTGGGATCCGCTCCTGCTCGACGTGCTTGAACAGCCGCCCGGCGTGGACGCCGTCGACGAACTCCATCGCGATGAAGTAGTCGGTGTCGACCTTCCCGAAGTCGTAGATGTGAACGATGTTGGGATGGTTGAGCTGTGCGGCGAGCCGGGCCTCGCCCAGGAACATCTGCACGAAGTCCGGCGCATCGGACAGGTGGGGGAGAATTCGCTTTACCGCAACGCGTCGATCGAAGCCTTCGAGCCCGCGTTGCTGGGCTAAGAACACCTCGGCCATCCCACCGCGCGCGATCCGCCGCAGCAGGAGGTACTGACCAAACCGGATGCCGCCCTCGGCGGAAGCGGACACGACGATATTCTATTCGAAGCTGCGCGCCATGCTCGCGTCGTCACGGGCATTTCCGACGCCTCGGCAGCGCAAAACCCTCGCCACTTCAGCGTAGTGAACTGGCCCCAATTCGCGGGACCCGGTGATTCTCGACGAGATCTACCGTGCGGACGGGCTCGCTGCCGGCGGAACACCTGGGGGCGTTGTCACCGAAATATCCGCCCGAGTCTCCATGGGGCTCTGTCCTCGCGACCTCGCGTCTCAGTTCCGAAGCGCATGTTAGGCCACGCCTCGCCCCATTCGTGACAGAGATCATCGTCGAGAATCGTCGACGGGATTCTACTGAAAACGAAGGATCGACACGCGGATCAACGTTCGTGAATTGGGCTTGACCCCCAAGACCAACATCGATAGGGTCCGCCAACATTTTACCGGCCGTGAGTTCGGGGACATTCCCAGCGGCAACAACTTCCAAGGGAAGCAGGAAGCAAGGAGTGCATCGATGAAGAATCTAGCTTTGGGAGCCCTGTGCGTCGGGCTCGTCGCCGCCTGCGGTGGTGGTGGATCTGGAAAAGATAAGAACGATGACATCACCCTCATCGACAGCTCGACCGGTGGCGCTGACGCTGCCGCGACCTGCAACCCGAAGACTCAGACCGGCTGCGCGGCCGGCGAGAAGTGCACCTGGTTCAACGATCAGGACAATCCCCCGATCGGCCACATCGGCTGCGCCCCCGACGGAACGATCCCGCTCGGCGAGGCGTGCACCGAAGGCCCTGCTGGCCCGATGGGCTACGACCAGTGCGTCAAGGGCACGGTCTGCCTCTCTGGCGAGTGCAAGCAGATCTGCGACGTGTCCGGCGGTTCGCCGATGTGCGACGGAGACCACTCCTGCCAGCGCTACGCTGACTTCTTCGAGGTCGGTGGCCAGGCTGTCGTCGGCGTGTGCGACCCAGCTTGCGATCCGCTGACCCAGGAGCTCAAGGTCGGCACCACCACGGCCGCTTGTGGTTCGCCGATGCCGGCGATGCCGAGCAAGGGCTGCTACGGCTACGACGACTACAGCTGCGCGCCGGCCGGTATGGCGACGTGGCCGCTCACGGATCGTGAGATGCCGCGCACCAACAGCTCGGGCGTCGCGTACCTCAATGGTTGCGCCCCCGGCTTCATGCCGCTGTTCTTCGAGATGACCGGCTCGATGAAGACCCTGTGCTCGGGTCTGTGCGCCGCGATGGAGAACGACATGACCATGACGAACCCGGCTCCGGCCGCACGCTCGGAGGGCGACGCCACCGCGCTCGGCAAGCTGCCGACCGACGCCGCCCCGGTTGCTGGCAACGCGACGTGCACGGTCGGAATCAAGGGCAAGGAGACCTCGTCGGTGTGCCGGTTCCTCTGGCAGTACGTACTCGACGATGCCGGTATGCTCCTGCCGGCGTACGAGATGAACTACGCCGACAAGATGGGCGTCTGCATGGCGATCTCGTTCTTCCAGTACGACAGCGACGGCAACATGCAGCCCGACGCGGCGTACCCGGATTGCAAGAGTCTGCCCCCGCGGACCGCCGGTACGACGGGCATGTTCGACGACGCGATGGACTGGGGTTGCTACAACTGGACGAACACCGCCACGGCCTTCAAGGCGGGCGAGCGCCAGAACAACCTGATGCAGGACTTCCGCGTCGGTAACATGAAGGGCAAGATGTCGATGGCCCGCCATCAGCTCCTGTAATCCAGAGCTGATTGGTTACTGAGAAAAGCCGGCGTTTTGCCGGCTTTTCTGTTTTCGGGCTGCCGGGCTACCTTGGGACGTAGCGCCGGTTCGCGTCGTGCTGGGGACGGTTGTCTGTCCGGGCGACGCGCTTCATCCGGACAACCGGACAACGGCGGTCGACGTTTCACGCGGTTGGGGCGGCACGCGGTTCGCGATAGCGAGCCATGTCTCGCAACCAGCTGAACAGGCGGCCGATAGGTCGCCCGGAGGAACACGTCGATGACCTTCATCGAACGCCATACCGAATCGCTTGTGCTGAACCCGGGCCGGAGCGGTGTCGTGATCGGGTTGCGCGGTACCCGAGATGGTGCCGAGTTCGCGCTTGCGCCGTCGACGCGCCGGTGGGTGATCGGCTCGGGCAATAGCTGCGACGTGGTGGTCGCCGATCCCTACGTTTCGCAGGTGCATTGCCTGCTCGAGCGCCGTCCCGGCGGGGTGATCGTGGTTCGGGACCGCGGCTCTCGCAACGGAACCCAGATCGACGGCAACCCGGTGGAGAGCGCGGTATTGCGCGCTGGATCCTATCTATCGGTCGGACGGACGACGTTCGTTGCGATGGCGGATCAGACCGCGACGAAGCATCGGGCTGTCGAGGCGATGTGCGGTGATGACCCCGCGCTACGCGCGACGATCAGCCAAGCGCTACGGGCGGCGCAGACCGAATGCAGCGTTCTGATCGTGGGCGAGACCGGCACGGGTAAGGATCTGCTCGCCCGCGTGGTTCACGAGGCGTCGCGCCGTGCCGCGAACAAGTTGGTCGCCGTCAACTGCGGTGCGATTCCGCGCGAGCTGATGGCCTCGGAGCTGTTTGGTCATCAGAAGGGCGCGTTCACCGGCGCGCTTGCCGATCGCGATGGATTCTTCGTGGATGCCGACGGCGGCACGCTGTTTCTCGACGAGATCGGGGAGCTGCCGCTCGAGCTTCAGCCTCATCTGTTGCGCGTGCTCGAGACCCGGCAGGTCCGGCGGGTGGGCACCACCGAGGAACACACCGTCGACGTGCGGATCATCGCGGCGACCAACCGAATGGTCGGGCTCGGTACGGAGGCATCGAAGCTCCGGCTCGATCTGTATCATCGGCTCGCTACGGTCGTGCTCGTACTACCGCCGCTCCGCGAACGGATGGGCGATCTGGTGTCGCTGGTCAACGCCACGCTACAAGAGCTGGTCGGCGACGCTGGCGGCAGGCTGGTGTCTGAAGCCGGCTGGCAAGCGCTCTCGGCGTACACCTGGCCAGGAAATGTTCGCGAGCTTCGGCATGCCGTCGCCAGGGCAGTGGCGCTCGGCGGTCCGGAGCTCGGTCCCTCCGATTTCTTTCCCGAGCTGCGGCTCGGGCGGATCGGCGCCACACCGGTGCCGACCACGCAGGGCGCCGAGCCGCTCGCGCTGTATCAGTCGCTGTTGCGCGGTGCGATGGAGCAGGCGTTGGCCACGCACGGGACGATCCGCGCCGCCGCGAACCATCTCGGGATGGCCAAGTCCACGTTCGCCGATCGCGCGCGTGCGTGGGGGCTGCTACCGCGCCGGCGACTGCGGTAGACGACGGCTGCGCGCTCGTTCGCCGAGGCCGGAAACCGCAAATGCGCACAGCACACAAAGGATCGGACCTCAGCGCTTTGCGCCTTGCGGTCATTCCAACGGAAGTCGCTCGTTAGCTCGGCGTCGCAGCGTTTGCCCGTTGCCGCAACACGTACTGGAGAATTCCGCCGTGCAGCAGGTATTCGACCTCCTGCGGGGTATCGATGCGGGCGGTTACGTTGAACGACGTCAAGCCGGCGTTCACAACCAGCTGCTTCTTCGGAAACAGACCATTCGCGATCCCGGCGATCGTGATCTGCTCTTCGCCAGTGAGGCCGAGGCTCTTGGCATCCTGCCCGGGCTCGAACTGCAACGGAATGACACCCATGCCGATCAGGTTCGAGCGATGAATTCGCTCGAAGCTCTTGGCGATCACCGCGCGCACGCCGAGCAGCAGCGTTCCCTTGGCCGCCCAGTCGCGCGAGCTGCCGGTGCCGTACTGCTCGCCCGCGATCACGATCAGCGGCACGCCGTCGGCCTTGTACTTCATCGCCGCGTCGTAGATCGAGAGCTGCTCGGCTTGGCCGCTGCGCGGGAAGTACTTGGTGAGTCCACCCTCGACGCCGTCGAGCATGAGGTTCTTGAGCCGAATGTTCGCGAACGTGCCGCGAACCATCACCTCGTGGTTGCCGCGCCGCGCGCCATACTGATTGAAGTCGGCCGGCTTGACGCCGTGTGACTCGAGGTAGCGCGCAGCCGGGCTGCCCTTCGCGATGTTGCCGGCCGGCGAGATGTGATCGGTGGTGACCGAATCGCCGAGCACCGCGAGCACGCGCGCGGCCGAGATGTCGGTCAGCGGGGTGGGCTTGGGACCCAGATCGTCGAAGAAGCTCGGCTTGCGGATGTACGTCGACTTGTCGTCCCACTTGAACGTGTCGCCGCTCGGTGCGCTCAGCGTCTTCCAGTCCGCGTCCCCGTCGAGCACGTGGGCGTAGCGCTGGCGATATTGCTCGGGCTTGATCGCCTTGCGCATCGCCTCGGCGACCTCCGCCGGATTTGGCCATACGTCGCGCAGGAACACCGGCTTGCCGTCGGAGCCGACGCCGAGCGGTTGTGCATCCAGGTCGATGTTCATCGTGCCTGCGAGCGCGTAGGCGACGACCAGCGGCGGCGACGCGAGATAGTTCGCGCGAACCACCGGGTTGACGCGGCCTTCGAAGTTGCGATTGCCCGATAGCACCGAGCACACCACGAGGTTGGCGTCCTTGACCGCCGCCGCGATGTCGTCGTGCACCGGACCGGAGTTGCCGATGCACGTCGTGCAGCCGTAGCCGGCGAGGAAGAAGCCGAGCTTCTCGAGGTCGGCCATCACGCCGGCCTCGACGAGGTAGTCGGTGACCACTTGCGAGCCGGGTGCGAGTGAGGTCTTCACCCATGGCTTCCGGGTCAAGCCGCGCGCGGCGGCCTTGCGCGCCAGTAATCCCGCCGCCATTAGCACCGACGGGTTCGACGTGTTCGTACAGCTCGTGATCGCCGCGATCACGACCGAGCCGTGACCGAGCTCGAAGGTGCCCTGATCGGTAGTGACTTGTTTGGTCACCGACAGGCTGCCGGGCGCCGGCTCGGTGTGACCGCCTTCGTTCGACCAGGTATCGATCGCCGCGGCGTCGGCACCACACTTATCGCCGAGGATTGCGCCCACCGCGCGGCGCCACGAGCGGCGCGACGTCCGCAGCGGCACGCGATCCTGTGGTCGCGCCGGACCGGCGAGCGAAGGCTCGACCGTCGCGAGGTCGAGCGTCAACGTGTCGGCGAACCGAGGCTGGCGCGCCGGCTCGTGCCACAACATGTTCTCCTTGCAGTACCGCTCCACCAGCTGGACGTGATCGTCGCTGCGCCCGGTGAACCGCAGATACGCGAGGGTCTCGGCATCGACCGGGAAGAACCCCATCGTCGCGCCGTATTCGGGCGCCATGTTCGCGATCGTCGCGCGGTCGGGCAGCGACAGCGCCGCGATGCCCTCGCCATGAAACTCGACGAACTTATCGACGACGCCGCGCTTGCGCAGCATCTCGGTGACCGTCAGCACGAGATCGGTTGCCGTGGCCCCCGCGGGCAGCCGGCCGGTCAGCTCGAAGCCGACGACCTCGGGGATCAACATCGCCATCGGTTGGCCGAGCATCACTGCCTCTGCCTCGATCCCGCCGACGCCCCAACCGAACACGCCGAGGCCGTTGACCATCGTGGTGTGCGAATCGGTGCCGACCACCGAATCGGGGTACGCGACGGTGACGCCGTTGACCGTCTCGGTGAACACCACCTTCGCGAGGTATTCGAGGTTGACCTGATGGCAGATGCCGGTGCCGGGCGGAACCACGCGCATGTTGGCGAGCGCCTGCTGACCCCACTTGAGAAAGAGGTAGCGCTCGCGATTGCGCTGGTACTCGAGGTCGACGTTGCGGCGGAACGCGGCGCTCGTGCCGTATTCGTCGATCTGCACCGAGTGATCGATCACGAGGTCGCTCGGCTTGAGCGGGTTGATCGACTTGCCCGGGAGGCCGAGCTTGACGAACGCATCGCGCATCGCGGCGAGGTCACACACCGCGGGTACGCCGGTGAAATCCTGCATCAGCACGCGCGCCGGGCGCAGCTGGACTTCGTGCTCGACGCGCTGCTTGGGGTTCCAGCTGGCAACCGCCGCGACGTCCGCCGCGTTAACGGTCTTGCCGTCCTCGTAGCGCAGCAGATTCTCGAGCAGGATGCGGAGCGAATAGGGCAGGGTCGCAACGTCGCCAACACCGGCTTTGACGAGTGCGTCGAGCCGGTACAGCTCGACCTTTGCGGCGCCAACCGCGATCTGTGCCTTGGTTCCGAAGCTATTGGTCATCGTCGTGCTCCTCGCGGCGGAATCTATCAGGATGTCGAGACGAGGACGCCCCGTTGCGGTGGTATCGTGAGCCGTGCCCCCACTCGTCACCGATCCGGAGGAGGTCACGGCGGTGGCCGCGGCGGTGGCGAGGGCGCGGCTGGCGGCGTTCGACCTGGAATTCTTGTCGCAGGACCGCCTGATTCCAAGCCTGTGCCTGGTTCAGGTAGCGTGGCTCGACGGGCATGACGCGTTGGATGAGCAAACCGGAACGATCGTCGCGTCGCAACTTCGGGTCGTCCTGCTCGATCCGCTCGCCGTTGACGTTCGACCTGTGATCGAAGCGCTCGCGGCGCACTCGTGTGTGGTCGCACATGCGCCGCGCCAGGACCTGGCGCTGCTTGCCGCACGGTTCGGCGTTGCGCTCCCGCATGTGCTCGATAGTCAGCTGATGGCGGCGTTCGCTGGGATCGGCGATCAGGTGGGATTTGCATCGCTGGCGCGGGAGCTGCTCGGGATCGCGCTCGATAAAGACCAGCAATGGACCGACTGGGCGGCTCGTCCGCTGTCCGATGCACAGCTCGTGTATGCCGACGCTGACGTGCGGCACCTGCCGGCGATCTACGCGCAGCTCGCCAAGCGGCTCGGCGAGCGGATCGAGTGGGCGCGCGCCGAGAGTGCGTTGGTGGCGAGCGAGGCGGTCGCGGCGACGCAGGTCACGCCGGAGACCGCCTGGCGCAATATTTCTGGGCTGCGCGGATTGCCACCGATCGTGCTCGCGACCGCGATCGAGCTCGCCGCATGGCGCCAGCGGGTCGCGATGGAGCTCGATCGCCCGCTCGGTCAGGTGCTCAACGACAAGCTCCTGATCGATCTCGCGCGTCAGCGCCCGGGGTCGTCCGGCGCGTTGCGGTCATTCAGGGGCATCTCTCCGACCGTGCGGACGCGCGCGGACGATCTCATCAAGATCATCGCGAGCGCCGATGCGTCGCGCGCGCCGGTCCACCTCGCGGGTAGAGCGCCTAGCGCACGCGCGCAGCGCTGGGCCGAGCCATTGTTTTCGATCGTTCAGCTCGTCGCCGAGCGCACGCGGTTGCCGCCGCGGTTGCTCGCCACCCGCAGCGACACCGACGAATTCGCGCGTGTCGTCGATGAGGGCGGCCTGGATGCCGCCGCGACATTACCGGCGCTTGCAACTTGGCGCCGCGACGTCATCGGCCAGGTGTGGGTGGAGTGGCTCAGCGGCAAGCTCGCGCTGGTAGGCGACCTGGCGGCGGCCCATGGAATCCAGCTGGTTAGGGGGGACGGTGTCAAGTTCGTCAAGTGAGCGCGCGCTCCCTTGACGAACTTGACACCGTCCCCCGCCCTCGTGCGTTAGCACCGGGATGCTGATTCGCCCGCCGGCCGTCTTCCTTGGCCTGAGCTTGCTCGCGTGCTCGTCGAGCTCGCCGCCGCCCGTCGATCAGACCGCAGCGGCCCATGTGTTGAGTGCCGCGCCGTCGCCGGTCCTAGCCGCGCCCGTCGCGCATGGACCGCGCGTCGTGTCGATGCCCAAGCTGGAGCCGGCCGTCTTGATCGCGCGCGATCAAATCGCGGCGCCGTTCACGCTCACGGCATCGGACGGCAGTGGCTTGGTCGTGACTCGCATCGATGCGAAGGCGGTGCTCGAAGGCCCGCTCGCGTTCACCGAGCTGCACCTCTATTTCAAGAACCCCGAGCCGCGAATTCGCGAGGGCACGTTCGCGATCACCCTGCCTCCGGGTGCAGCGGTGTCGCGGTTTGCGATGGAGAACGAGGGCCAATGGATGGAAGCCGAGGTCGTCGAGAAACAGCTGGCGCGTCGAGCGTACGAAGACTTCTTGCACCGCCGCCAAGATCCCGCGCTGCTCGAGAAGGCGGCCGGAAATCAGTTCACCGCGCGCGTGTTTCCGATCGCAGCGCGCGCGGAGAAGCACCTGGTGGTCTCGTTCAGCCAGGAGCTTCCCGGAGCGCGCTATGTGCTACCGCTGCGTGGGTTGCCGTCGATCGCCCGCGTCGATGTTCGGCTGTCGATGACCGACGCCAACGGTACGCATTCGGAACAGGTGCTCAGCAAACAAGCGTGGCAGCCTGATCAAGACTTCGTGTCAACGGCGGACACGGCTGCGGAAGCGCTTGCAGCAGGTTCCGTGGTTGCGGTTCAACTCCCGGCGCTCGATCCGAGCGCCCAGGTCGTCGATCGCCCCGCAGCGATGACGTTACTGGTCGATACCAGCGCATCGCGCATGCTCGGATTCGATCGTTACCTCGGCTCGTTGCGCGAGCTGATCGCACAGCTCGCTGCGCGCTACGGCACGACCTTGCCGCTCGAGGTGATCGCGTTCGATCAAGACGCCCAGGCGATCTACACCGGCCCGGCGAGCCAGTTCGGCGAAGCGCAGATCGCGGCGCTGCGCGCGCGGGGCGCCGCAGGTGCGTCAGACCTCGGCCAGGCGCTGGCCAAGATCGAATCGAGCCACGGACGAGTCGTGGTCATCAGCGATGGCGTGTTCACAGCAGGCGCGCGCGAAGCGGAGCTGTCGGCCGCGGTGGCCAAGCTGTCCGCCAAGAAGGTGCGGCGGCTCGACGTTGTCCTCGCCGGCGGGATTCGCGACGACCAGCTCGCGAGCACGTTGGTGCACGCTGGGTTGCCGGATGCGGGCACGGTGCTCGATCTCGACCGGGGCATCGCGGACGTCGCCGCAGGGCTCGGCGAGCGGATCGCGGTGAATGTGGCGGTCGAGGTTGCGGGCGCGACGTGGGTGTTTCCGCGAACCATCGCGACGGCGCGCTCGAGCACACGCACGATGGTCTACGCGCGGCTCGCGAAGCCGGCGCAGTCGATCGAGATCACGGTCGGCGGTCGCACGCACCGGGTGAGCGCGGTTGCTGGTGTACCCGCGTTGATCGAACGCGCGGTCGCAGTGGCCGAGCTCGCCGAGCTCGAGCAGCAGTTGCTCGAGCCGGAGATCGCCGACAAGACCCGTGCGGACCTCCGCTACCGGATTGCAACGGCATCGGTCGCGCACCGCGTGGTGTCGAGCCAAACCGCGATGCTCGTCCTCGAATCGGAGGCCGACTACGCGCGCTACAACATCGACCGCAAGGCACTCGCGGACATCCTCGTCGTGGGTCCGAGCGGCCTCGAGCAGACTCGACGCAAGCTGGTCATCGCGAAGACCTCGCCACGCCCCCCCGGCCGCGCTCGGCCCGAGCCGAACAGGACTGCCGACAAGCCCGATGCAGACGTTGGCGATCTCGCCAAGAGCAAGGAGGCAGACAGCGCTCGCGGCATGGCTGGCAAGCGAGAGGCAACCGGCGCGAGGGTCGATGACGTCGAACGCCGGCTCGCGGCCGCAGCGATGTCCGACGGGTTGGTCGCCCAACCCGCGGCCGAGGACGCGAAGCTGTCCGCCGCAGCGGGATCCGCCGCATCGCCCGCGCCAGCTCCGCCGCCGCCGCCAGCGCCACCGCGCCGGCCATCTCGGATCGCGACGAACATGCTGCCCGAGGCTGATCCCGACGCCGAACCGATGCCGGCCGAGCAGCGTCGTGAGGCGTGGCCACCGTCGAATTCGCCTGCCGCGCTGACCGGAACACTCGCGACGATCGATCGAGCGATCCGCCGGCGCGACATCGAGACGGCGCTCGCGAAGGCGCGCGCGTGGCACGCCAAGGAGCCGAGCAACGTTCTGGCGCTGATCGGGATGGGCGAAGCGCTCGAGGCGACACGTGACCTCGCCACTGCCGCGCGGATGTACGGCTCGATCATCGACCTGTTCCCGGCGCGCGCGGACCTTCGCCGGTTCGCCGGCGAGCGGCTCGAGCGGATCGGCACCCACGCTCGGGCGCTCGCGATCGACAGCTATCGCCGCGCTGTCGAGGATCGGCCGGATCATCTAACCGGGCATCGACTCCTCGCGTACGCGCTGGTTCGCGACGGCCGCCATGCGGAAGCGTTCGCCGCGATCCTTGCGGGCCTGGACCAGCGCTATCCCGAAGATCGGTTCGCCGGTGGCAAGCGCGTGCTCACCGACGACGCCGGGTTGATCGGCGCCGCCTACGCGGCCGCGAGCCCTGACAGGCGCGCCGAGATCGTCGCCGCGCTCGCCAAACGCCACGCCAAGCTCGCGACGCGGTCGTCGACGCGATTCATCCTCTATTGGGAGACCGACGCCAACGACGTCGACTTTCACATCCAAGACGCGCAGGGCGGCCATGCCTATTACAGCTCACCCCAGCTCGCTTCCGGCGGCGAGCTCTACGCCGACATCACCACCGGCTACGGCCCCGAATGCTTCGCGATCCAAGGCCCCGCCAAGGCCGGCCCCTATCGGCTTTCGATCAACTACTACTCGCAAGGCCCCATGGGCTACGGGATGGGCCTGCTCCAGATCGTCAAGCACGACGGCAAGGGCGGCCTCAGCTTCCAGGATCGCCCCTACGTGATCATGGCCGACCACGCGTACGTCGACCTCGGCACGTTCCGCTAGACGGCGTAACCAGCTGCCGGCGGACTAGCGCGCGCCGTAGTTATGAGCGGAGGTCTCTTCGTTGCGATCGGTTGCGGGGGGCGGGGCAGGGGCGAGCTGAGCGATCCGAGCGCGTGTCGCGTCGTCGAGAATCAGCTCACTCGCGGCGAGGCTCGCCTCGAGCTGTTCGAGGCTACGACCGCCGATCAACACGGAGGTGACGCCGGGTTGCGAAGCGACCCAGGCGACCGCGAGGGTCGCCGGCGCGTGGCCGAGCTCGGCCGCGAGTGCGGTGAAGCGATCGGCGAGCTCGTACAACGCCTGATCGGCGTAGCGCACCTGATACATCTTGTTGTCGACGATTCGTCCCGACGACGGCTTGCGAGCGACGCCGTACTTGCCGGTCAACAGGCCGCCGCCGGTGGGGCTGTACGGGATCACCGCGACGCCCAGCGATCGCGCCATCGGCAGGATCTCGATCTCGGCGGTGCGCTTGGCGAGGTTGTACATCGGCTGGATCGCGACCAGCGGCGCCCACCCCGCCGAAGCGGCCATCCCGAGCGCATGTGCCACCTGCCAGGCCGCGAAGTTCGAGCACGCTGGATACAGAATCTTTCCGGCGCGCACCAAATCGTCGAGCGCACGCAGCGTCTCACCGAGGTCGGTGACGTCGTCGAACCGATGCAGGTAGAACAGGTCGATGCGATCGGTGCCGAGCCGGCGCAAGCTCGCCTCCACCGCGCGCACCAGGTGAAACCGCGACGAGCCGCGCGCATTGGGATCGCTGCCGGTCGGGAAGTACGCCTTGGTGGCGAGCACGATCTGATCGCGCTGTTTCGCGATCAACCGTCCGACGATCTGTTCGGATCGACCTTCGTTGTAAACGTCCGCGGTGTCGACGAAGTTGACGCCCGCGTCGCGCGCGGCCGCCCAGATCTCGCGGGCGGTAGCTTCGTCCGCGTCACCACCAAACGCCATCGCGCCGAGCGCGAGGCGCGAGACCTTGACGCCGGTCTTGCCTAACCAAGGCATGTCACTTCGGGAACGCGCCTTCGATCCGCGCGAGAACCTTCTCCTCGGTGCTCGACACCTTGCCGATGCCGAGGATGCCGCCGGCGGCGGTCGCGACCATCTTGGCGAACCCGACGATCTGGTTCTTCAGCAGTCGGTTCTGTTCGGCGTTGAGCTGGCTCACCAGCGCCTTGATGTACGACTCCCACGCGTCGAATAGCTCGGCCGATGGCTTCTTGGCCAGCCAGGTCTGGAGCAACTCGTAGCCATCGGTGCCGCGCTCGAGGCCCTTGCCGTGCGCGCCCTGCAGGATCGCGGTGCGTTCGTTGTCCTGAATCGATCCATCGGCCCAGGCGACCGCGATCAGCGGTACCAGCGACAGCGCGGCGATCGTGTTGGCCTTGAGGCCGAGACCGACCAGCTTGTCGAGCACGGCGTCATCGGCCATGCCCGACGCGCGGCGCAGCTCCTCGCGCGTGTTTTGCGAGTCGAGCTTTTGCTTCATCGCCGCGAGCTTCTGCTGGTTCTCTTTCTCGTAGAACTGGTTCTCCAGCGCGCGTCCACGATCTTCGAGGGTAACTTCGCTCACGACGGCTCCTTGGCAGGTGGTTTGGAAGCCGCCAACCTACAGAAAATCCCGGCCGCCAGGGAGCCAGATCTGCGTTTTCGTAGCGCTATGAACCGGCGCCGCAAGCTGCGGCGCGCTGCCACGGTGAGGTAATGTCGCCGCGATGAGCTCCCGTCGCCGCCGTCGCGCACATCGCAGCGGCCTCGGGCTGTGGCTGGTTCCGATCGCGATCCTCGGCGGGATCGCAATCCTCGGGTTTACGGCGTTCTACCTGCTCGATCACTACGTTACCGGCGGCTCCCCGACGCCCTCGACGGGGAACCCGGCACACGAGTTCGTTCGCTTCGAGCCGCCGCTGATCTCCGACGCGCTGTCCGGTCTGGCAGGCATGACCGCCGCGGTGCTCGGCATCGTGATCACGGTGGTGTCGCTGCTGGTCCAGCTGACGTCCGACCGCTACACCGGTGTCGCGCGGATGTTCCTGCGCGATCGCACCAACGTCGCCGTGATGGCGTACTACGTGATCACGTGCGTCGTCGGCGTGTTTCTGAGCCTCGCGCTCCACGCCGACTTCGTGCCGCGTGCGACCGTGTTCGTGATGATGGTGGCGACTGGGTTCGGCATCGTGATCATGCTGCCGTACTTCGCATACGTGTTCCGGTTCCTCGAGCCGGTGAACCTGATCGCGCGGATCCAGCGCGAGGTCGCCGGTGACGTGATCTCGGCGGCCACGAGCACGGCACCGGAGATCATCCAGAGCGGCCAGGCGCCCGCGATCGCGGCGCTCGAGGAGCTCACCGACATCACGTCGAACTCGATCTCCGGTAAGGACAAGATCATCGCGAGCCGAGCGGTCGATGCGATCAAGGACTTCGCGATCGCGTACCTCGAGGTGAAGCAACAGGCGCAGCCGTCGTGGTTCAAGATCGGTGCGGGAATTCGCGGCAACCCCGACTTCGTCGCGATGGATCCAGAATCGTTGCGCGAGCTCGAGGAGGATCACACCTGGTTCGAATGGAAGGCGCTGCGCCAGTATCTCGGGATCTACGCCGAAGCGCAGAGCGAGATGCCCGACATCAACTATCTGATCGCGATCGACACCCGCTACGTCGGCGAAGCTGCGCTGGCGAAGGGCGATCGCGCCGTCGTCGGCTTGGCGTTTCGCTTCATGAACAGCTATCTGCGCGCCGCGCTCAACGCTCGTGCGGTGCGCACCGCGTACAACGTGCTCAACCAGTACCGCCTGCTCGTCGAGAGCATGATCAAGAGCCGCGCTGACGACATCGCAGTCGAAGGTGTGCGGCACATGATCTACTACGGCCGGACGAGCTACGACATGCAGCTCGGGTTCGTCACCGAGACCGTGGCGTACGACGTCTCCGCGCTGTGCGAGCTGTCGCACGCACAGAAGCACCCCGGCGATCTCGACGATCGTCTGCTCGCGATGTTCCTCGAGCTCGATCAACCGCTGCGCGTGCGCCGCCAGGAGTCCGGGCTCCAAGGCATTCGCAAGGCCCAGCTCAAGCTCGCCTGCTACTACCTGGCGGTCGGCGCCGATGATCGCGCGGCCAAGATCGCCGCCGATATGGCCGGCGAAGATCCCGCTCGGCTCAAGGCGATCCGCGAGCAGCTCGGCAAGGTCGAGTCCAAGGAGTTCTGGGAGGTCATCGACCGCGGCCGCAACTTCGAATACATGCCGCCCAAGCAGAAGGCGCAGATGGGCAAGTTCTTCCACCTGCTCGACGAGCAGCCGCCGCCGCGACCGTCGCAGATGTGAGTTGTGGCATCGCTCAACCAGCTCGACTGACGGTCAGCGCGCACCCATGCTCGGCGCCGGGCTCGCGCTCGCGTTAGCAACTGCTCGCGCAACTTCGCTCGACCGAGCTGCAGGTTGTCGTGCAGTCATCGCCCTGACACGAGCTGGTACATTCGCGATATGCGCTTCCGCAGGCGGCACGACAGCTGTCTTGAGCCTCGCGCCGACGTTGGCGTTCGTGGTGCTCGCCGGCGGCGAACCCGCGATACCACCCGGCCCATTCGCTCGGCATCCACGAGTCCCGAGCCGTGCTTGGACTATGGTCGCGGCATAACTGAATCATTGCGAGCCGCTCTTCGTCGGTGCTCAGCGCGGCGACGATCGCGCGGCAGCTCTCGCTGAGCTTGTCGTATTGCCCGGTTGCACCGTAGTGCGGGACGAGCAGTTGAACGGCGAACGTATTGGGAGCAAGCGCCATCGAGCGCTCGGCCTCACGGAGCGCCTCGATACGACGACCGGCGCACAGCAGGAGCCGAGCACGCAAGGCGACGAGCGACGGCAGATGGTCCGGATCGGCCCTCGCGGTTCGCTCGACCAGCGACAGTGCGAAGTCGACGTCGCGTTGCAACAACGCTGGTCGATCTCGGTAGTCGTTCTGCGCGGCGGCTACCTCGATCGCAACAGTCAAGGCCTCGGCGTGCTCGGCGCTCGGACGAATCGCGGTGTCGCGCTTATGCTGGTCGATCTCACGGCGGCGGACGGCGGCCCAATGCGTCTCTTCGGACATCGCGAGGCAAGCGCCCGTTAGCATCACCACAGCGATCAAGACGTTCGTCATGGATCGGTGGTAGCGCGCGGTGCACCCCGCGCATGTGACGAGCGCGTGTAGTTGTTTCAACCAGGATCGCGCCAGCCGCCATGGCGCGACCACTGCTGCGGCGTGACGCGCAGCTCGCAAGATCCGTGAAACCGCCACCGCGCGCGTCGCGCGCCTCGCGCCGAACGGTTACTGGGCCGGCTTAGCGGTCGCCTTCGCGAGTCGCTTCTGTCGCCGGTGCTCGGGATCGTGAGCGGTGAGCCACTCCTCGGCGAACGCGAGGTGCGGTGCGGCGGCAGGCACGTTGACAAGGATGTCCCGGGCCTTGCGCATGACGACAACCGCCTTCTTGCGATCGCGACGGCTGTCCCATAGCAACACCGCGTATGCACGGTTCATCGTGCCGAGCTCACCGGTGGAGTTGATCTTGGTCGCGATCGCCATCGCCTTCTCCAGCGCGTCGATCGCCTCGTCATAGTCGCCAACCATGGCGGCGGTGTCCGAAAGCAGTCCTAGGTCATAGCGAAGCCGCGGGCTGTCGGGACCGAGCGCCTTGAGCCGGATTGCATAGGCACGCTCGGCATACTGGCGCGCGGGCCTGGCGTTATCGCTGGCCACTTCGATCATCGCGAGCGTATTGAGCACCATGGCCAGTTCTGGATGATCAGGACCGAGCGTCTTCTCGACCAGCGTTGCTGCGCGGATCGCAATCGGTCGAGCTTCGTTGGGCAACTGTGCTTCGAACAGCACACCAGCGAGGCTGTGGAGCAGCCACGCGACGTCACCATGATCGGGGCCGAGCGCCTTCTCGGCGATGTCGACGGCCTTTCGGTGGGTTTCGATCGCCGTCTTGATGTCGCCAGCGTGCCATTGCAGATCGCCGAGCATGCTGAGCGCCTTTGCGAGATCGGGGTGATCCGGACTTTGGACCGCTTCGCGAATCGCCAGGCTGCGCGTGATGTACTCGCGACCTTTTTCGTACTGCCGACCGTGGAGCATCACGATACTCAGGTTGTAGAGCATCATCGCCACGTCGAGACTCTGCGGTCCTTCGAGCTCTTCGTAGCTGGCAAGGGCGCGTTCGTACAGCTCGCGAGCTTTATCGAGGTTGCGAACGGTGGCCTCATTCTGGCCGATCGCCGTCCAAAGCTCGGCCTCGAGCATCGGATCGCCACCCATGCGCTTGATCGCGGCGGTAGCTTGCGCTCCGAGCGCACGCGTCTCTTCGATCCGCGCGAGCCGTCCGGACACGAACGTCAGCCCCTGTAGCGCTCGCGCCCGCGCCGTGTCCGCACTGGCTGCGTCGGCGATCGCCACCGCCTCGCGCAGGATCGGCTCGGCATCTTTGGGAGCGCCTGCCGCGACGAGGAGATCACCGGTCATCGATCGGGCGTCCGCGCGCAATGGCGCCCAGTCGAGCTCGTCGGCGCGAGCGATCAGCGGCTTTGCCATCTCGACACCGGCCGTGGCTCTTCCCGCCGTACCGAGTGCGATCGCTTGGGCGAGCTCTCCGCGGATGGCGTCGACACGCTGCTTGAGGGCTGGATCGGCCGGCGTTTCGTTCGACATCGCGAGCACCGCCGTGGCGCTGCATTCGGTGACCGGAGGCAATGATTGAGCTGCCTTGATCGCGCCGCGCACCACTTCCTTGTCGGCATCGCCGAGCACACCAACGAGCCCGCGCATTCCCTCGAGCTCGCGCGAGAGGCAGGCCATGCGCAGATCGAGCACGGCGGGCGGCTGGTCACCTCGAACCTGGGTTGCCTCGCACGCCTCGACATACGCCGCCGTCCACGCGTTGCCCCACGTCTCGAGCGCCTGCTCGGTAGCGCGTAGCGAGGACTCGACATAGCTCTGGTTCGTCGCTCGAAACGATTGCTGAACCTGCTGCTTCTGCGCAGGCCCCCACACGGATGTCAATCGCTCGGCGCCGGCACTGCACAGCTGCGGATCTTTGCGTTCACCGCCTACCATCCCGAAGGTGAGTGCAAGCGCACCGGCTCCCGCGACGGCCGCGCCGGCGACGATCCACATCTTGCGCCGGCGCGGAGCCGCTTCGAGCGCATCCACGAGGGCGCTCAGCGTCGTGTACGCACCGCGATCGAGCGCGGAGAACACGCGCTGTAGCCGGGCACTGGGTCGCTCGCCGCGCGCGCCGCACGAAGCGACCGACGTCCGCAGCGCAGTTGCAAATGCGGCGAGATCGACGGCGTCGCCCACCGTGTCGCCGATCGCAAAGGGAAGGCCGGCGAGCAAGATCCGGCTATCTCGACTGACGATCACGTTGTCCGCGGAAAACGTGCCGCCTGCCAGCCCAGTTGTCCGGGCCGCGATCAACCCGCGGCCGGCGGCCACAAACGCGGTCACCACATCGCCTAGCGGCTTGTTATCGACCCACTCGGTGAGTGGCTGACCCGATACGTACTCGTACACCACGTAGCTGTCCTCGCCGTCTCGACCGACGTCGTAGACCCTCGCGACATGCGGATGCGAGACCCGGCCGAGCACCTGGATCCGCGCGGCGATTTCCTCCACGTCGGATTGGTCGGGGACCAGCTCGATAGCTACCTTGCGTCCGAGCTGTGCGTCGTAGGCGATCCACGACCGGTCCGGTACGAGGCTCTCGGTGACGACGTAGCGGCCGAACGTGCGCCCGCTAGCGATCAACTCGGAGATCACCGACGCCTGGTTGTGTTGTTGCGGAGTATCGAGCGAGCTCATCAGTCCGTCCTTTCAGGCGAGCCCTGCGCCCGCCGTTCCACGCCATCCGTTGCAATGAACTTGGGTTGATCGCGCTCGATCTCGACCAGCGTCTGATCGATCATCTCGCGCAGCGCATCTGTTCCAGGTGCAACGCGCGTCAGCTCGCGTGCTCGAGCCAAGTGTGCGCGCGCCCGATCGATTCTTCCCGCCGCACGGTTCGCCACGCCGATCGCGTGATGCGTGCGTGCCATGATCGGGTTGTTGTGGAGACGCTCGGATACCGCAAGCGCGAGCGGGGTCCAGCGCTCGATGTCCTCGGCCGACGGCGTCGGACTGGACAGAATGTATTGCCAGGCGCGCGCGCGGAGATCGTCGGCGTGCGCCTCGTCCGCGACGGACAGCGCCTCGAACAGCGCCGTCCTGGCAGCCTTGCCGTCGCCCGCGCGACCACGAAGCTGGCCGAGCTCCAGAAGTAACTCGGTGGTCGCTCGCGGATCGCTGGTTGGGAGCGTATCGCGTAGTGACTCGGCGAGGCTCAGCGCTTCGCGATCGCGTCCGGTGTTGCCGAGCGCGCGGAGCTTCGCAAGCTCGAGCTCGAACGCCGACGCAGCGGCGACGCTCGCGGCAGGCGCGGCAGGCGCGGCAGGCGCGACGGGGAGCGTCAGCTGCGAGCACGCCTGAACATCGAGCTGGCGAACCGCTTCGACCGCATGCGAGACGACGTCGCGATCGGCGGTGGCCAATACACCGACCAGCGCTCTTGCGTCTCGGGCCGTGCGGTCGAGACAAGCCAGCTGGCGATCGAGACGTTCTGCTGACTGTTCACCGCGCAGGTGGGTCGCTTCGCACGCTTCGGTACGCACGATTGCCCAGTTGTCCGCAAAAGTCTCCAATGCGCGGGTGACGGCGGCCGCAGTCGATTCGGCGAGCGGTGCGCCCGTCGCGAGGAACGCGTGGCGTACGACCTGGCTGGTGTCGGGGTTCCAGATCTCTGCCGCCTTGTCAGCGACGTGTGTGCACGCGACAGGCAGCACCGCAGGATCGTTGCGTGACGCGATCACCAGCGGAGCCGCTGCAGCGATCGCCGTGATCGCTGCAGCGCCGGCGAGCCGGCGATACAGCCGTCGGCGATCGGGCATCAACCGCGCGAGCAACTCGTCCATGTCGGCGAACCGCGCGTCTGGCGATGGCGCCAGCCCGCGAACGAGTAACCGATCGAGCCAGCGCGGCGCGTCGCTGGTGAGACCGGCGTCGATCGAACCCGTCAGGACCTTCGCGCGGAGCTCGTCGAAGCTCGTCGCGAGGAACGGCCGGCGACCGTGAACGGCCTCGAACAGCGCGACGCAGAACGCGAACTGATCGGCGCGCGCATCGATCACTGCACCGTGCCGATATTGCTCGGGGGCCATGTACGCTGGCGTTCCGATGACCGTTCGGCTGCCGGTGAGCGCGATCGGAAGGCTGGTTGGCTGGTCCGGTGTCTGCGATGATCGGTCCGCTGGCGATTCCGGTGCCGCGTGCTCGGTGCGCGCCAGCCCGAAGTCGGTCACCAGGACGCGCCCGTCGGCACTGACCAAGATGTTCGATGGTTTGACGTCGCGGTGAATCAACCCAGCCGCATGGGCGGCGGCGAGCCCGTGCCCGGCGAGCGCGAACGCGCGAACGATGTCATCGAGTGATCGGGTTTCGGTGAGCCAATCGGCGAGGGTTCCGCCCTCGACGTACTCCATCACGAGGTAGACGACGTCCTCGACGCGCCCGACGTCGTAGATCGCGACGACGCTAGGATGTGAAAGCCGGGCGAGCGCTTGCGCTTCACGGATCAATCGAGTCGTCGCAGCTTCGTCGGGCGTGAGATCCGATCGCAGCAGCTTCACGGCGATCTTGCGATCGAGCTCCGGATCATAGGCGGCGTAGACCGTGCCCATTCCGCCGCGGCCGAGCACGTCGAGGATCACGTAACGCCCGAGGGTCATGCCGCGCATCAGCGTGCCGGTGACCTCCGCGACGCGCCGAGGCGGTGGGACCGGCGTGCCGCGGGCGAGCGCTGCCACCAGCTGCCGGCACGCGACGCATGCATCGAGATGGAGCTCGGCGGCTGCTGCCTCGCCACGACCCAGCCGGTGCTCGACGAGCTCGATGAGTGTTGTCTCGAGAAGGTGAGGCATCCGCGCGGCGGCGGAACCTAGCAGCGACGGAAAGGCGCCGCGCCACAAATCTCAAAACTGCGAGAGATTTCGAAGTCAGCTTCGTCATCGCTGCGTGGCAGTCGACACATGTGAAGGTCGTCACGGTGCTAAGTCCTGACGGCTCCGAGTGAGAGCCGGTGAGTACGAACCACGCAACAACCTGGAACCGAGCAGAACGAAAGGGCGCGGGTAGCTAGCTCGACTGCATCCAAGGCACGGTCGCTTACGTCGACCGGTTCGGGCTGTGGGGGGGGGGCGGCTCGGCGAGCTCTACGAGACCTTGGACGCAGGCACGACCTGGCGTGCGATTACCGTTCCATCGGGCGCACCGACCGATGACATCGCATGTGTCGCCGTCGGCTGTCGCATCGGCGCGTACTGGCGCATGGGCTGGGGTGGTTAACGCGCTCGAACGGGCTACGGGCGGGCGGCCGGAATCGTTCGGTCGATCTGCGCCAGCTCGGCAGCTCTGGGCGCTCTACGGCGCGAGCAAACGCTGATGCGTGTCGCGCAGCTTCGCAAGATCCGCGAGGCCGCGGACGCGTGCATCGGGAATCGTCTCGTTGCTGCCAACTTCGACGCGCACTTCGTAATAGCTCTTCAGCTTGGGCTCGGTGCCGCTGGGCCGCATGATCACGCGGCGGCCGCCGGCGAGCTTGAAGATCAACACGTCGCTCGGCGGCAGGCCGCCTTCGCCACGCATCAGATCGATCACGCTTTCGATCGCGCTGCCGGCGAGCTCCTTCGGCGGGCTCGCGCGAAACCTCGCCATCGCCGCGCGGATCTCGGCGATTCCGCTCGAGCCGGGCCGAGTGAGCGAGACCTGCTCGGTGACGAACAGTCCGACGCGTCGATAGATGTCGTCGAGATGATCGAGCACGGTCTTGCCACGCGCGCGATTCCACGCCGCGAGCTCGGCGAACACGACCGCTGCCGACACGCCGTCCTTGTCCCGCACGAGCGGACCGACGCTGTAGCCGAGCGCCTCTTCGTAGCCCATCACGAATCGGCCGCCGGTCTTGCGCTCGTAGTCCATCGCGGCGTTGCCGATCCACTTGAAGCCGGTGAGCGTCTCGCCATAGTCGGCGCCGGTGGCCTTGGCGAGAAACCCGAGCAGCTGCGACGACACGATCGTGGTCGCCACCATTCGCTTGTCGTTTGAGCGCTTGTCGACGTCGAGTAGATAGTCGGCGAGCAACGCCCCGATTTGATCGCCGGTGAGCACGCGGTACCCGGCGGCATCGGGCACCGCGCAGCACAGCCGGTCTGCGTCGGGATCGTTGGCCAGCACCAGGTCCGCCTTCTTGTCGATCGCGAGCGCGAGCACGCGATCCATCGCGCCCTTCTCTTCGGGATTGGGAAACGCAACGGTTGGAAACTCCGGATCGGGCTCGCGCTGCGACGGCTCGGTGTGGATCTGCGGGAACCCGGCGAGCTTCATCGCGGGCTCGACCGACGCTGCACCGACGCCATGGAGCGGCGTGTACGCGATCACCAACGGCTTGCCATCGACCTCGGGACGCACGCGTAGCGCGGCGACCTTGGCGAGATACGCTTCGTGCAACGACTCGTCGAGATCGATCAGCAAGCCATTGCGGCGAAGCTCGTCGAGCTCGGGGATCGGCAGCCGATCGACCGCGCCGACCTTCGCGATCGCCGCGGCGATCCCGGCGTCGTGTGGCGGAATGATCTGCGCGCCGTTGCCCCAATACACCTTGTAGCCGTTGTACGCGGGCGGGTTGTGGCTCGCCGTGACCATCACACCGGCGCACGCGTTCTTGTCGGTGACCGCCCACGCGGTGGTCGGAGTCGGCCACGGCCGATGCGCCAGGAACGTCTTGATCCCGGCGCCGCCGAGCACGCGCGCGGTATCCTCGGCGAATACGCGCGAGTTGCGGCGCGCGTCATGACCGATCAGCACGCCGCGTTGGCGAGCGTCGGGCACGTGCTCGATCACATATAGCGCGAGCCCCGCAGATACGCGGCGCACCAACACCCGGTTCATTCGCTGGGGTCCCGCGCCGAGGATGCCGCGCAATCCTGCAGTCCCGAACTCGAGCATGCCGGTAAACCGCTCCTCGATCTCGCGTTGCGCGGCTTCGTCACCGCGATCATTCGCGTCGAGCAGGGCCTTCAGCTCGTCGAGCGTGATCGGATCGGGATCTTGCGCGAGCCAGGCTTGCGCGGCTTCGAGAGTGGGGAGCAACAGCGGCATCGCGCGAACGATACCCCAGGCGAGCGGGGTGCGAGGCGTTCAGCGAACGTGTCGGCGACGTCGTCCAGCGGCGAGCGCGGGCGCCACACTCGGGCCTACGTGCCGCTCGACGCCTGCTTGCTCTTCATCTTTGCGATCAGCCCGTCGAAGCCTTCCTTGGCGATGATCTTGTTGAACATCACGCGGTAGTTCTCGACGAGCCCGACGCCATCGGTGCGGACGTCCCAGGCGCGGAGCTTGCCACCCTCTTTGACCAGTACGTACGCGACTTCGATGGTGTACGGCCGGCCTTTGCGCTGGGTCTTGATCTTGGTGGTGACGACGATGTTGCCGTCTTTATCGGTAGTCTCGCCGACGTATTCGACCTGGTACGTCAGATTCGCGCGCAGCCCGCGGACGTAGTTGTCCTCGATCAGCGAGCGCAGCAGCTGGAGGAACTGATCCTGCTGCGGCTTGCTGAGCTTGCTCCAGTTGTCGGCCATGGCGCGCTTGCCGAGCTGGTCGATATCGAGAAATCCGCGCACGCTGGTGGTGACCTTGGCGGTGAGGTCTTTTTCTTCCTTGGAGCCCGCCGCGACCTTCTGCTTGAGCAGGCTCGAGATGACGTCGTTGGCTTGCTTGACCGCGGTGGTTCCCGGACCGGTCGGCTGCCCGGTTGGTCCGGGTCCGGCGAATCCGGTGGCGGGCAGGGCAAGCGCGAGGATCAGAATGACAAGGCGCAGCATGGGGTCTCCTAAGGACGGCGTGCAGGGGCGTGGAATTCACCCGTCGAGCGATCCAGGCGTACCACGGCAACGTTCCATTGGAAGACCGCTTGTGCCCACCTTGCGCGCATTTGGAACCATGCGATGTAGGCGTCCGCGAGCTCTTTGGACTCCGCGGTGCCGATCGCGTCCGCCTGCAGCACCGAGGCCAGCCATGTGCGGGCAGCTTTTTCGCCTTCGGACGCAGCGGTGACCTTGGCGCGTGCGGCGGACAGCTCGGCGAGTGCGACCTGAGCGTCGTAGCTCGCACCCATCGTGGCGAGGTCGGCTTGCGCGCGAGCTTTTGCCGCTTCGGCACGCGCGCGATCGGTGCGCGCTTTGACCGTCCACGGCTCGAGCGTCCATTGCAGCGCGAGTACGAGCCCGGCTCCGGACCGATTGTATGGATCGTTGGCGAATACCCCCGGTGGATCGTCGACGCCCTGCGCGCGCGAAACCATCGCGCTGCCGACGAGTGCCACATCGGGCCAGTAGTAACTCGATGCGAGCTCGGCGAGCTCCGTCGCGGCGCGAGCGCCAGACTTTGCCGCCATCGCTTGCGGTCTGCGATCGCCGGCTGCCGCCGAAGGAACCGCGCGCTCGACCGCAATCAGGACTTCGTCGTCGAGATCCGCGTTGGCAATTCCGGTCAGCGCACGCACACCGGCGAGCGCCGACAGCTCGCCCTGGGTGGCCTCGGCGCGTTGGAATCGCGCTTCGGCGAGCAGCACGGCGACGCGCTGGCGGTCTTGGATCGAGATCTCGGACTTGCCATCCTTCGCGCGCTCCTCCATGCGGGTGAGCGCTTTGCCGATCTCGTCGATGCCGTCGTCGAGCATCGCACCCAGCTCGCGCGCGAGCTTGACGCCCCAGTACGCCCGCGCCGCATCGGCCGCGAGATCGCCGGCGGTCTCGTCGGCGAGTGCGCGGTGTGCGTCGAGGCCCGCTCGCGCTGCGTTGCGCGCATGTGCGATCTTGCCGAACGTGTACAGCGGCTGGGTCACGTCGAGCTGCGCGCCGCCGAACACGCCGTCGAACTCGAGCGCGAAGTTCTGCGGATCGGTCTGGGTGCAACCAGCGTCGATGCACGTGATCTCGGGGCTGATCGTTCCGAACGCGGTGCCCTTGATCCTCGGCAACCGCGCTGCGTTCGCCTCATCGATCCGAGCCGCCGCCGCATCGAGATCGCGTTCGGCCATCCGCGCCTTCGGACTAGCGAGCGCCTTGGCGATCACTTGCTCGAGCGTCAGCTTCGGTGGCTCGGCTCGTGCGACGAGCGGAGCACAAACAACCGCGAGGATCAGCGAGCGCATGCCCGGTTGTAACCCGGGCTTGGCGTCACGAGGAGCTCAGGCGGCGCGGTCTGTGCCGCGCGCAGGCGCGCCACAGTGCGGGCAGGTCACGAGCTCTGCGGGGAACGGCCCGCTGCAGTAGGCGCAGAACGTCTTGCCGACAAGTGCGTTGCCGATCGGGATCAGCTGCGGATGTGGGTACTTCGCCTCGAGCTCGATCGATGACATTCGATCATCGGCATCCGAGGGCTGCCAGATGATCTCGATCGCGACCAGATCCGACGGACTGCGGTACGAGGCGGCTTCGAGCGCCTTGCGCAGATCTTCACCATCGCCGATGTGTGCGACGGTGAACAGCTCGGTGCGCGCGGCGACGACGATCGATACCAGGATCAGGCCTTCGCCCTCCTCCGCGCGCGGGGTCGCGTCGGGAGCGCGTTGTGTCGTCGTGGCGCCATCCGCGTTGCGGATCGTCTCGTGAGTGAATCGGCTGCGCGTGTTGTCCACGTGACGGTCGAACAGCACCTTGGCGGACTGGATCGGGAGCATCGCTTCGTTGACTGCGCCGCCGTACACCCACGCATCGCGAACGCGCCGGAGCATGAGCGTTACCTCGCGCAACATCGCGTGGCGGCCGACCGCGGTCGCGGTATTGGCGACCTTCGCGATCGCGCCGAGCTGACTCTGGATGTACTTGCGCGCGCGACCATCGATCGCGATGCGCAAGACGCTGACATCGACCGTGTCGAAGCCGCTGCCGCCGTACGCATGCGTGGAGAGCAGCGCTCGATCGCGGTTGTGGCGGGCTTCGGCGAACGCCTGGAATCCGAAGAACGCCACCATCCCGACCACCATCAGCATGATCACCGGCACCGACGCCTCGCCACCACCTCCGCTACCACTCGAATAGCTCCCCCCGCTGTCGCTGCTGCTGTAGCTATAGCTGCTGCTGTCACTGCTGCTGTAGCTACTGCTGCTACTGCTGTAGTCGCCGCCACCGCCGCCACCGCCACCCCAGTCGCCGCCACCCATCGATCCACCGGTGTCTGCGACCGCCACACTGGCGACCAACATGACGATCACTGCGGTCCACCACGTGCGCATCACGCAATCGTGCCACAGCTGTCACGCCCGACGCAGAATCACCCGCGTGATCTCGAGCGGCGCGAGCAACCGAACCGGCGGCCCCCAGTAGCCGCAGCCGCGCGTCACATACAGTTGCGTGCCACGAATCTGATAGAGCCCGGCGAGCAAGCCGCGCTGCTGCATGCGCACGATGTAGTGCCACGGCCAGATCTGGCCGCCATGGGTGTGGCCCGACAGCTGAAGGTCGACGCCATACCGGGCGGCGCGGCGAACCTGTCGCGGTTGGTGTGCGAGCAAGACGAGGGCGCGCGACGGATCGCGACCAGCCGTGGCTTGCTTGAAGTTTTCGCCATGGCCAGGGAACCCCCACGCCGAGTGATCGTCGACGCCCGCGAGCTCGAAGCACGCATCGGGCTCGCCGATCGTGACGCGCTGGTTACGCAAGTAACGAAACCCTAGCCGCGTGAGCTCGGCGATCCATGGGTCAGCGCCGGAGTAATACTCGTGGTTGCCGGTGACCGCGTAGACGCCGTGGCGCGCACGCAGATTCGCAAGCGGCGCGGTGGCGTCGCGCAGATCGTCGACCTGGCCATCGATCAGATCGCCGGTCATCGCGATCAGGTCCGGCGACAGCCGGTTGGTCTGCTCGACGACGCGCTCGACGAACGCGCGATCGATCGTGAGCCCGACGTGGAGGTCAGAGAGCTGGACGATCGAAAACCCATCGAGCGCCGGTGGCAGCTTGGCGAGCTTGACCTCGACATCGACGATCTCGTGATCCGCGCGCGCTGAAATCATGCCTCGAGCCACGCTAGCACTTCCGACCATCAACGCAGCTCCACCGGTGGCCCTTGCCAGAAATGTTCGTCGCGAGGGTGACGTAGGCTCTGGTGGGCGCTGCGATATTCGGCGCGATAGCCGTTTGCCGAGCCACAGCGCGATCTGGCCGATGTGGATGGCCAGCAACGCGACGCAGGTCAGGCCCACCAGCGCCATCCACGGCAGCGAGATCCAGCTGAGTGCTGCCGACAGCTCCGGCGCGCGATTGCGACTCCAGGTCGTGACCGGAACCGCAACGAACAGCACCACCATCGCGACGGTGATCCCGATCAACCATCGCCGCGGTAATCGCGATCGCCATACCAACCGCCACCACACGTAGCCATGGATCCCGCCCGAGACCAGAGAGCTCGCGAGGATCTTGAAGACGACGGACACCGAGCAAAGACATTAGCAATTGCCAACCCCATGGGAAGCGGCATGATGGTCGTGTGATGCCCGCCGTCGAGCAGCGCGCAGCAAACCAGCCCGGAACCCCTGGCGTTGCGCCCGCTGCCGTACCCGACGCGCCGACCGTGCTGTACGACGGCGTGTGTGGGCTGTGTGCCCGCAGCGTTCGGTGGATTCTTCGCCACGAGCGCGATCACGAGCTCGTATTTGCGCCGCTGCAAGGCCCGACCGCCGACGCGATGCGTGCGCGGTGGCCGGAGATCCCCGCGACGATCGACACGGTCGTGTTCGTCGATCGCGATCGGGTTCATCTCAGGAGCAAGGCGTTCTTTCATCTCGCCAGCCATCTGCGCGCGCCGTGGCGCTGGATGCACGCGCTCCGCCGGGTGCCCGGGTTCTTGCCGGACATTGGCTATCGCTTGATCGCCGCCGTGCGCTACCGCGTGTGGGGCAAGGCCGACGTCTGCGAGCTACCGGCACCCGAACAGCGCGCGCGATTTCTGCCGTGATGTGAAACGGTCACCGACGCTCGACGATCGCCGGCAGTCCGCCGCGCGGACGAAGCGTAATCAGCGGCTCCGGATCGACGTTGCCGACGAGCGGGATCAGGCGAACCTGTTGGACCATCGTGGCGAGCGCGAGCTGGGCCTCGAGCATCGCGAAGTGAGCACCGATGCAAACGCGAGGTCCCGCGCCGAACGGCAGGTAGTGATGGCGCGGTCGCAGCTTCTTTTCGGCGGGAAGCATGCGCTCCGGGCGAAATGCCAGCGGCGCTGGATAGTAGTCGGGACGGCGATGAATCCCTCGAAGGTTGATCACCATCGTCGAGCCGCCCGGGATCACGTGACCTCCAATGGTCACGTCGCGCAGCGCCTCGCGGCCGGTCTCGTAGACCGGGGAATGCAGCCGCATCGCTTCTTCGATGACTGCTAGATTCCACGGCAGCGCGGGCAGGTCCTCGACAGTTGCCGGCCGATCGCCGAGCACCTCGGCGAGCTCGGTTTCGAGCCGGTGGAGCGCGTCGCGATTGCGCGCCAGCTCGTACCATGTCCAGGTCAGCGCGTTGGCCGTGGTCTCGTGACCTGCGAGCAATAGCGTCATAACTTCGTCTCGGATCTGGCGATCGGATAGCCCGGGGCCACCATCGTCATCCGCCGCGAGCAGCAGCATCGACAGCACATCGCCGCGATCGGTTCCGTGCGCGCGTCCCTCGGCGATCAACGTGTACACGACGTCGTCGAGCATCTTGACCGCGCGCCGCATCTTGCGATGGCGCGGCAGGGGCCAGTGATAGCCGACTGGAATCGGCGTGGTGAAGTTCGCCATCACCGAGCGCATCGCCAGCTCGAGCCCGTCGCCGATCGTGGATGCGACGAGGCGCACGTCGCTGCCGAACATGGTCTTGCCGACGATCGCGAGAGTGAGGTGCATCATCTCGGTGGAGATGTCGATCTGTTGCTCGGCCCGCCAACGACGCACTTGATTGACGGTCTCGGCCACCATTAGATCGCCATAGGCGGCGAGTCGCTTGGGCGCGAACGCCGGCGCTAGCAGCTTGCGGTGGCGCTTGTGGAGATCTCCCTCGGCCGTCAGTAGGCCGTTGCCGAGCACCGGCACCATGAACTGCAGGCCGGCGGACTTCCGGAACGCGGCGGCGTTGTCCACGAGGATCTCGTGCGCGAGGCCCGCATCGCTGATCGAGTAGATCGGAAATTTGCCCAGTTGAAATCGCGTGATCGGTCCGCGCCGGGCGGCGTGCGCATGGAGGCCGAGCTGATCGCGCCGAAACTCGAGGAAATTGCCGAGCAGCGGGAGGCCGGGCAGCGCGGGCACTGTGGGGGCGAACGTGGCGGGCGCCTTGAACGGGTTGGGCCGCGAATCCATGCTTGCTAAAATGCGAGCATTCACTCACATTGGCAACTCGCATTTCCCGCGAGCCCGGGAGCGCCGCCGATGTATCGCCAAGTCAAGACCACGCCTCGGAAACGCCCGCGCCAGGCGCGTAGCCAGGCGACCGTGGAGTCGATTCTCGCGGCCACGACTCGGGTTCTGATCCGCCATGGCTTCGATGGTCTGACCACGAACGCGGTCGCCAAGCTGGCGGGTGTCTCGATCGGCTCGCTGTACCAGTACTTTCCCAATAAGGAGGCGCTGGTCGCCGCGCTGATCGAGCACACCGTCGAGCGCTGGAACACCACCGCGATGACCGAGCTCGCGCGTGTGGCGGCGCAACCGATCGCACACGCCGTTCGCACGATGATCGAGCTGACGATTCGGTTCTATAGCGAAGACCCGGAGCTGCATCGTGTGCTGATCGAGCAGGTGCCGCGCGTCGGCCGGCTTGCGCGGATCGTAGAGCTCCATCAGCGAACTCACGAGCTCACCGCCGCGCTCCTCACGGCGCGCCGAGAAGAGCTGGCGATCCGCGATCCCGAGATCGCAGCGTTTGTACTGGTCTCTGCGATCGATGCGATCGCGCAGCGCGCGGCGCTGTTCAAGCCGGAGCGGCTGCGCGATCCAGCGTTGGTCGATGAAGCAACGGCAATGGTGACGCGGTATCTCGGTGTCTAACGGATCACATGTCGCGAACGAGCTCCGCGGCGTGGTCGCGGTGATCGGCGATCACCGGCAGCATGTCGATCATCATCTGGTCGAGGCTGGTCTGGACGCCGAGGTCGATCATCGAGCTCACGAGGACATACGCGCCCTCGTGCATCTGAACCTGGGTGAGCAGGTAGCTGCGAGCAGCGCGATCGCTCGTCGAGCGCTCCAGCCCGGCGATCGACCGCTGGGCTTCCGCGCGCAGCGCTGCAGACACAGAGTTCTCCTGTGGCGCGATCGCGAGTGCGACCAACATGGCATCGAGATCTGCGTTCGCCCCGGTGTGCTCTTCGATCATCTGCTGCGCGTAGTCTTCAGCGTCATCGTTATCGGTGATGTCGAACACCGCTTGCGCCTGCATGATCTCGCCGTCGTTGATGGTGTGCATGATCGAGCCGACGCGCGCAGTCGCGGTGAGCTGGTCGACGGTGGCGAGCTCGAGCTCGGCTTGCGCAGCCACGGTGTCGCCGAACGCACCTCCTGCATCGAGCGCCGCTTGGATGTCGGCTTCGTCGGCATCGTCGTCATCATCGCCACATCCGACGACCGCCGCCGAGAGCAAAATAGACAGCACGAGGAACATTCGATTCGAGCGAGTGTTGGTCCGCATGCGGCGATGCCGTGCATCGCGTATGCCCGCCGCCGAGAGCGAGGCGCGGGGGCGCGAGTGTGCGGCGCCCGGGGCTGACGCGCGCGCGTCGTGGCGTATGCGTGGCAGCCATCGGCAGATCGCGGCGCGGTCGTGATTGATCCGCGTTCGAGCCTCGTCGAACATGCGCCCTATGCAGCGTGCGATGTGCGTGATTGCGGCAGTCTTGCTCGCCGGTTGTCCCAAAACGCAGCCCCCGACGCCCCCGAGCTCGACCGGTGCGGGCTGCCCGGACGCCAGCAACGTGTACATGGCGTCGTACGCACAAGCTGCAGAGGGCGACAAGGCCACACGCAGCGGATGGGTATTGCCGCTCCACAACGCGACCGTCGAGTCGATCGAAGGGCACCCGAGCTACACTCGGCTCGACGCGGCAGCGGCAACCACGGCGGGCGTACCCGCGGCGCCATCGTCGCCGGTGTGGCTGGTGATGCCGAACGGATCGAAGTGCAAGGCGACGATCGGCGACTACTACGTCGCGGCGGTCGATACCGGGACGGCGAACCTCGCGTATGGCGTCGAGCTCTCCGGATGTGCAGCGCCCGGTGAAAACGCGCCGGACGTGGCCATCGCGCTCGCATCACAGGACGAGCCCCGAGGCTGCAGCGCGATCGCACCGCGGCCCGTTGCCGCTCGACTCGGCGAGGTCTCCGAGGACAAGGGCTGGCAACGGCCAACCAAGGAGACGCCGATTCCTCCGTCGTTCGCGCCGGTGATTCCCACGAAGAACTGCAAAGCGCCCGACTGCGAGATGTTGTGGTCGATCGCGCAGGTCGAGATCGGTAAGACGCCCGTCGCGTGGGCCGGCGCGGTCAATTGGCTGCGGATCCCGCCCAATGCCGCCGCGGACTCGCAGTGCTCGTGGGAGGTCGAAACGTTCGCCGGGTTCTTCATCGCCGGACCCGACGGAAAACCGGTAAAGGTCACGGAAGGGCAGAACATGCCGCTCGTACTGACAGCCGTCCTCGCCGATGCCGGCGGCGCGAAGGTGCTCGTCGCGGAGGGCATCGGTGAATACACCAGCTACGATCTTCGCGACGGCACGGCGAAGGTCGGCCGGCATCTGGTGTGGCTGCACGAGCACCCCGAGTCGTATCGCGACATCGATCGGATCGGCCCCGATTGCGGGATGTAGGGTGCGGTTCGCGGCGCGCTCGTGGATCCGAGGGATGCGGTTGTTGATAGGGCGGTTGGGTTGACGGCGCCGCGGATGGCGGCAATAGAGTGCGTACGTGGTCTGGTTCGATCGGTTGATTGCCAAGCTTCGGGTGGACTTCGGTGAGCCGCTCGACAAGAGCCTCCAGCGCCGCCTGCGCGCCGCGGCACCGTCGACGCTGTCCGAGCTTCGCGAAGGAGCTCACTGCCGTGTCTCCGGTACGGTTAGCGCTATCGATAACGCCACTTTCGAAGCTCCGATGTCTGGACGGACGTGCGTCGCCTATGCCCTCGACGTCCTCGAGGTGACCGTTTCGCACACGAGGTCGTTCCTGGTGATCGATCGTCGTGGAGCGCCGTTCGTGATCGCCGATGGGGATTACCGGGCCGTGATCGATCCGGCCCATGCCATGTTGCTAACCGAGCCCGCATACGAACGGCGCGCATCGAGCTTCAAGCTCCGCGACGCGGAGCGCGCCTTGCTCGCTCGTCATGTCCCGGACCATGACCTTCATTCCGCTATCAGCATTCGGATTCGCGAGCGCGTGATCGGTGTTGGTGATCACATCACGGTCGCCGGTACCGGGACTCGAGAGGCCGATCCACAGGCGATCGCCGAGCGCGGCTATCGCGATGGCACACAGGGTCGACTCCGTTTCGTTGGAGCGCCGGATCTTCCGCTCTTGATCGGGCGCATCGGTTGACCGAGCGAACACCAGGGCCGATACCGCGCGCAATGCTTCGCGTCGCATGGGTTTGCGTCGTGCTCACGGCGTGCGGGGGCGGCGGTTCGCCTGCACCAGATCCGCAGCCACCCCGATCGGACCCCACTGTAGTGGCTGCCGCCGAACAGGGTGTCCCCCACGACATTACGAATGCCGCGAACACGCAGGGCGGGACCTGCCCGCAACCCGAGGCGCTCGGCGAAGCCAAGGCCGCCGGCTGCCGCGCGTACTTCGTGAGGAACGGCTGGCAGCACGATGAGATGGCCGAATCCATCAGCGGGCTCGAGACCGGCACCAAGGTCAGTGCTATCGCGGCCCCGGCGCCGACCGCCGACTCGGAGCAGCTGATTTTGGCCGAACCCAGCGGCCGAGCGTCTTGACACTGTCTGCGCCGACCGCTAGAAACGCGTTTAACCACGCGGGAGTAACTCAGTGGTAGAGTGCAACCTTGCCAAGGTTGACGTCGAGGGTTCGAATCCCTTCTCCCGCTCGGATAAACGCCCGGCTCTGACGAGTCGGGCGTTGCCCGTTTGTGCGGCGCTTCTCGGCTCTTCGGCTCTTCGCAAGATGCCCGCGGGACACGCGGCTCCGAATCGCGTACGCACTGAACGTCTTGGGCGCGTCACTGAGGCGACAAAGCCTGATGCGTACGCCGAGTGGCCTGATTGGGCCGAGTACCGCGCCTACGTCGAACCGGAAGGGTACGCGCTGGGAACGCCCGTTGGCTTTTATACCGCGACGGCGTTCAGCCAGTTCGTCCGCCTGGCACTCCGCGCGTACATGGCAAGGCATCCATACAAGAGCGACTGGGTGAAGGAAATCGCGGCCGCTCTCGCCATCGGTCTGTGAGCGGACTCAGAGGGAAGCGCGCGCCTTGGACGGCTGCTGCGATCATCTCGCGATCATTCCGGAACGAAGACATCATCGTCCCGCGGCATGTCGACGTGAAGCTCGTGACCCGGGAGCACCGTGGCTCGGGTGCGGTGGCCCTGCGCTACGAGCCGAGACGGTAGTCGCTGGCGACGTGACGGACATCGATCGCGTGTTGAGTCCTCGGCGACGGAGGAGCAGTATCACGCGATGTCCGCCGTACCGAAACCCGCCGAGTATCGCCTTCTGGTCGAGCACTCACCCGTGATGATCTGGCGCGCGGGCCTCGACGCGAAGTGCGACTACTTCAATGACACGTGGCTCGCGTTCACCGGCCGAACGCTGCAGCAGGAGACGGGCGATGGCTGGGCGGAAGGTGTTCATCCTGACGACTTTCAGCGTTGCGTCGACTACTACCTCGATCACTTCGCCCGGCGTCAGCCGTTCGAGATGGAGTACCGGCTGCGGCGGCACGACGGCGCGTTTCGATGGATCTTCGATCGCGGCGTTCCGTACACCGATAACGGACAGTTTGCTGGCTTCATCGGCAGCTGCGTCGACGTTGAAGATCGGCGACAGACACAGGATGCTCGCGAGAAGCGCGATCAGGAGCAGCTCGCCATCGCGCGTCAGTTCGAGCAATGGATCCTGGCGATCGTCAGCCATGACATTCGCAATCCGCTCGGCGCGATCGACACAGCGGCGCAACTGCTCGCAATGCGCGCAGGACATGACGAGCAGATGAAGACCATCGCAGTCCGGATCGCGCGCAGCGCTGAACGGATCACGAACATCGTCGGAGACCTTCTCGATCTGTCCAGGGAGCGCCACGGTGGTGGGATTCCCCTGGTGTTATCGCCGACGGATCTAACCGCGCTGTGTCGTGACGTGGTGGAAGAGATCCGGACGTTCGCGAACGAGCGAACCATCCACGTCGAGAGCAGCGGCAGCGCGACCGGCCAATGGGATTCACACCGCCTCACCCAAGCGCTGTCGAACCTCGTCGGCAATGCGGTGAAGCATGGCCACCCGAGCAAGCCGATCGGCGTGCGCGTGCGATCGGACGATGGTCACGCGATCGTCGAGGTGCACAATGAAGGCGCGATCCCGGCCGAGCTGATGCCGACGCTGTTCCGGCCATTCTCCGCACGCAGCGATCACAACCGCAGCCGGGACGGGCTCGGCCTCGGGCTGTTTATCGCCAAGTCGATCGCGCGCGCACATGGCGGCGACTTGCTGGTCGAATCGAGCCCGGAGCGCGGCACCACGTTCCGCCTGGTGGTTCCCCGCGCAGCGTAGCGACAGAGTGCCCGGGCGCCGGCCGTGCGTTCGCTCAGCGCGCTGCGCTGGCGGTCGGTGGTGCGGTCGGTGGTGCGGTCGGTCGTGCGGTCGGTGGTGCGGTCGGTGGTGCGGTCGGTGGTGCGGTCGGTGGTGCGGTCGGTGGTGCGGTCGACGGTGCGGTCGACGGTGCGGTCGGTGGTGCGGTCGATGGTGCGGTCGATGGTGCGGTCGATGGTGCGGTCGATGGTGCGGTCGATGGTGCGGTCGATGGTGCGGTCGATGGTGCGGTCGGTGGTGCGAGCTCGAGATGGCGCACATCGACGCCAATGCTCCAGACATGCGCGCGCTCGCCGTCGCGAACGATCCGGACCTTGTTGGCCGCCTTCGGCATATTGGCTGTGGCCCGCCACGTCACACCGCCGTCCTCGGTCTCGAAGCCGGTGGGGACACCGCCGACCCAGCCGTGGCGCTCGTCGACGAATCCGATGCCGAACTCCTGAACCTTCGGATCTTCGACCATCGGCAGCTCGCGCCAATGGTCGCCGCCGTCCTCGGTCTTCACGACGTAGCGCGTGGCAAACGCATCCTTGGGATCCTTCGCAGCTTGCGCCGAGTAATTCTGCAACGACGCATAACCGACGGTTCGTGACGGGAACGATGCCTTCCACATCAGCTCGAACGGTCGTTGCGATTGATAGACCACCTTCCAGGTGCGGCCGGCATCGCTGGTCTTTGCGATCAGACCGTGCGACTTCGCGGTGTCCGGATCGCTGCCCGCGAACACGAACCCGATCGAAGGATCGAGGAACTTCACATCGAGAATCATCGCGACCTCGTGCGGCAGAGCGAGGCGCTTCCAGCTCGCGCCGCCGTCATCGCTGCGATACAGCGAGGCAGGTCCTCCGACTCGACCACCGACGTGAACGATCTCTTTGTGAAGATTGTGTCCCGCGTTCACTGCATCGAGCGTCAGGATCTCGATCGCGCACACGCCGCGCGCGCCCTCGGTCTGTGGAAGCTCGACAGGTCTCCACGTCACCCCGCCGTCATCGGTGCGGTAGAGCATGGTCGGATCGGTGACTCCGGGAAACGAGTCGGGGCCAATGTTGCCGGCAAACCCGCGCTTGTCGTCGAGAAAGCCGAGCGCGCGGATATACGTGCCCTGCTGCTCGAACAGCTTGCGCCAGGTTGTCCCCGCATCGTCGGTGCGGAAGATCTTTCCCGCTCCGTTGCCAAAAAACCCGATGCTCGGCCCGACGAAGTAGATGTCGTCTTGCTTGCCGCGATACGGCTCGGTCGCTGACTTCGTCCACTCACCCACCGCAACCAGCGCAGGTGCCGGCGGCGGCGGCGAGACCTGGGGCGTTGCCGGAGTCGGTGGTGCAGTCGTCTTGTGGCCGCACGCCGCGAGCATGACAACGCCGGCTGCGATGCCGGCCATCCGCGCTCGGTAAAGGACGGCTCGAGGGTCGAGTCTTGTCGTTTGCTGAGTACGTTCCATGATGTTTCCCCTGCAGTCGCGAGCTCAGCGCACGTCGAGCTCGTCGAGGTGGCGGCGCATCTCGGCCGCGGACACTACCAGGTCAACGCCCACGAATCGCCTGGTCTGCTCCCCTGCGACATCCGCGACACAGCCTGACGCGCGCGCGCAGCAAACGAATTTGACCGCGACGCGGGAATGCCGGCGCGCGGCTGCACGATACTGCGCCGCATGAGAGCTCTCGCTTCAGCAGTTCTTGTTGCGTTGTCGTTCGCTTCGATCACCACTGCGCATGCGGAGATGAAGGCTCCGCAAGAGAGTCCGCGCTCGATGGTGCAACAGACGGTCGGGCTGACCGAGATCACGGTCACGTATCATCGACCTGCCGTCGCGGGACGACCGATCTGGGGCAAGCTTGTTCCGTACGGGCAAGTGTGGCGCGCGGGCGCGAACGAGAACACCACCGTGTCGTTCTCGACGGACGTCAAGGTCGGCGGCAAGCCGCTGCGCGAAGGCACGTACGGCCTGCACATGATCCCGACCGAAAAGACCTGGACGATCATCTTCAGCAAGATGGCGAGCGCGTGGGGAAGCTATACCTACGACCCGAAGGAAGACGCGGCGCGCATCGTCGTCACTCCGCGCGTGCTGCCGGTGACCGAGGAGCGGCTGTCGTATCGGTTCGACGAGCCGTCGTCGACGAAGGCCGCGCTCACCCTGGTGTGGGAACGCCTGGCGGTGTCGATACCGATCGAGGTCGAGACGCCCAAGGTCGTGATGGCGAGCATGCGCAACGAGTTGCGCGGATCGGCGGGGTTCACCTGGGAGGCGTGGAACCAGGCGGCCGGCTACTGGGTGAAGAATGGCGGCAACCTCGACGAGGCGCTCAAGATGGCGGACCGTTCGATCCAGCAGCACCCCACCTACGCGAATCACATGACCCGCGCGATGATCCTCGAGAAGAAGGGCAATGCGGCGGGGGCCAAGCAGGCGCGCGCGGCCGCCATGCCGCTCGCCGGGGAAGCCGACCTCAACTTCGCCGGTTATCAGCTGATCAACGACAAGAAGCTCGACGAGGCGGTCGCGATGTTCGAGTCGGTCGTCCAGAAGTATCCAGCCTCGTGGAATGCGCAAGACAGCCTCGGTGAGGCGCTCGCGATCAAGGGCGACAAGGCGCGGGCGATCGCGGCGTACGAGAAGGCGCTGTCGATGACCAAGGATCCGGTTCAGAAGAAGCGGATCACTGGAATCATCGCGAATCTGAAGAAGTAGCGGTCAAAAGTGCTCGAGCTCACGTGGATTTGCCACGCGAGCGCTCCGGTGTTGTGGCTATTGTGCCCGGCACTGTGAAACCTGGTCCTACGATCTTTGCGAGTTTGTTCCTGCTGATTCTGGGTTGCGGCGCCGGACGATGGCGGCAACCAACCATCGGCTGCTACGAGTGCGACGCGGGTCCCTCGCGCGGCCCTGTGGTGGTCGCGGTGGGGACGCCGATCGACCTCTCGTTGGACTGGACCGGCGATTGCGAGCAGGAGAAAGAGCTTCGCATCGGCACCGTCTCACCCGTGGAGGCCGTTGAGCGCTGTGCGCATCGACCGTTCAAGGCAACGGTTCGGTGCATCGAGGGAACCTGCACGATCGCGCCCTCCGCCGAGATCGATTCGTCGCAACCGAAGGTTTCGGTCACGCCCAAGACCACCGGCACGGTCACGATCCAGGTCACGTTCACGGCTGACGGTGACGAAGTCGTTCGCCAAGCCGCGCTTCGAGTGGCGAAACCAGATCGCCTCGAGCTGGCCTGCGATACGTCCACTGACCCACCGGCACTTCCCAAGACGACGTTCACGGTGTACGCGCGCGCGTGGGCGCAAGGCTCGCAACTGGAGCTAGGTGCTAACGCCGACGTCCGCGTCGCTGGCGTTGCCGAACCGTGCACGCGGACGACTGGCATCGAGTACGAATGTCCTGGGCCGCCGGCGCCGGCGCCGATCGAGGTCCACGCGAAGCTCGACGATGCCGAAGCGTCGCTGCGCGGGACGTCCAAGCTCGGACGCTGCATCGCTGACTAGCGGTACCGACGACGATGACCGCGCTGACGCGGGCACGAGCTAGGGCGGAGCCGCTGCTGGGGGTGGAGGCAGGACGGGTGAGGGTGGTGGGACCGCGGGGACTGGACGCGTCAGGTTTGGCGCGGCGTCGCAGCTCAGCACGTACAAGCCGCTGATGCAGAGCTGGAGCGATTCCCCCAGCGATGCGTTGTAGCGATCTAGCATGTTGTCCTGGATCGATCCGTCGGCGTCGCTGCGCTTGACGAACGTCCAATATCCGAGCCCGCCGAACAGCGCGACGGCACCAAGCGAGATCGGTGCGATCGCCAGCCCGTTGCGATCGTTCGCGAGCGCGACGGCGCCGAGCCCGAACAGCGCGGCGCCGACCGCAATCCCGGTGATCCCGATGATCATGATGCGTCGGTTCCGTGCGCGCGCACGTCGCTTCTGCTCGATGTCGCGCCCGAGCGCCGAGCTCGGCGCTACATAGACATCGAGGTCGACGACGTCGAACACCTTCTGACCGTTCGCCAGCAGGAGGTACTGCGATGAGTACATCGAGTGTTGCAGGCTGAAGCCCTGATAGTCGCGATCCAGGCGGATCCCCCGCACTGCAACGAACTGTGCGTAGCGATATTCGAACGGCGCGCTCGGCGACACCTGTGCAACGGCAGGATCGGCGGGACGCCCGTGCACCGGCATGCAGCCAGCCGAGCCGTGCACCACCATCGCCAACATCAACAGCCGACGAATCGCCAACACAGCGCCCATCCTTGCGATGATAACCGGGGTTGCGCGGCGGCGTCGTGAGGTCACGGTTAGCTCATGGTCGAATGGCTCGAGCGCGGAGACGTTGGATTTTTCTTCCGGCCCACCGTGCAACCGGAACACGCCCCCGAGACGTCGCTCGGCGTTCAGAGCATGTTTCTCGTGCTGCGGCCGGCGCATGGACCGGCTCGACGCGTACGGATCGGACGCAAGCGGATGCCGACCGCGCCGAACGAACGGTTCTGGGCCCGCGTCGAGCGGGTCGGTTCGCTAGACCGTGTGCTGCGCGATCAGGTCGAGGACGAGCACTACGCGACCAAGACGCGCGGCGAGCGTTATCAGCCGGGTGCGCGGTTGATCGCGGAAGGCACGTACGTGTTCGTTCGCCACGACGACCACGTCCACTTCGTGTATCGGCTGCATCGCGCGGAGCTGGACGTTCCCGAAGAGCTCGCGCTGCCCGAAGCGGCCAATCACCTCGTGCTGTTCGAGCGGAACCTGCCGAGCTCTGCGGTTTGGACCACCGGCGGCACGCCGCAGCAACTCGATCGCGAGGGCACGGAGCTCGTGCTGGTCGGGTGCGAACGCGCTCGACGTGCCGCGGGGACCGAGGATCAACGAGCTCGCGTGTAGGTCAGCTGGATATCGGGCTCCCAGGGCGCGCCGTTCCGCGACATCTGACCTGTCGCCGCGATCGTGCGGCCGTCTTCGCCGATCGTCATGTCCATGCGCTGCGAGAACGCAGGGTCGTTGCGCGACCACGTCCAGACCCGGCCAGCGATCGACCACTCGTATTCGCGCGACACGTTGCGGACGTCGAAGTACAGCATCCGGCCGACGTTCGTCGCGTCGTCGGTGCCGAACACGGCGACACCGTTCGGAATGTCGGGGTCGTCGTTGGTCGTCCGAAGCACCAAGAATGCGCCGGATTCGATCCATGCGAAGGTCGCGCGCCCGCGTAAATCGCGTCCGGGCAGCATGGGATGCGTGCCCTGCATGGTCCAGTCGCCCACCAGCGTCGCCAACGGCTGAAGATGTGGATTCGGTTGCACGAAACCTGTCTCCCATCGCCGGGAGGGCCGCGCAAGCGGTTGCGAACAGCGCGGTTGGGCCCATCGCGCGAGGTCGCGCACGTGTCAAAACCGCACGCCCCTGGCGCGCTAATTCGCCGTAATCACGCACTCACTCCGCCCACGGACTTTGCATAGCTGACGCTTCTCTCAACCAAGGCGGACTTCATGCTCCCTTCGATCGAACGCATGCACCCAGGTGACCACTACTGCGGGATCTTTCGCACCGATGACGATCACCGAGCGATCATCGTCGACTTCATCCGCAGCGGCATCGAGCGCAACGAGAAGATGCTCTACATCGTGAACGTGACCAGCGTCGAACAGCTCAAAGCGACGTTGTCGGCCGCTGGGATCGATGTCGAGGGTCTGCTTGCGAAGGGCCAACTCGTGATCGTGACCGCCAAAGACGCGTACCTCAAGGGCGGCCAATTCGACCCGGATCGGATGCTGCAATCGCTCGAAGAGGAAACCGACAAAGCGCTCGCGGAGGGATATTCGGCGTTGCGCGGCACGGGGGAGATGACCTGGGCGCTTGCGGGCGAGCCTGGATCGGAGCGCCTCGTCGAGTACGAATCGCGCGTTAACGAGTTTGCCAAGACCCACAAGTTCTATGGACTGTGCCAGTACGATCGCCGCCGGTTCGATGCGGAGATGTTGCTCGATATCCTCCACACCCATCCGAACGTGCTGTTCGGTCGCGAGGGATTCGACAATTCGCAGATGTACTTCGTTCCGCCGGCCGCGTTCATGGGGCGCGATCGCCAAAGCGCGACACTCGACACGTGGTTGAAAAATCTGTCGGTCAAGGGTGCCGACCCTGTCTAGCAAGTGTCCGGGTCGTCCCTCCAACGACTGCTGAAGCATGCGCAGCAGCTCATCACGCGCGGTAGCGCCGACGAGATCCTGGCAGGTTCCTGCCATGAGGTGCTCGCGTTAACCGGCGCCACGCGAGCGTTCGCGAGCTGTTCACTGCCTCAGCAGGCGTGGGAGCGAGGGGTTCACATCGAGAGCGATCGACGCGGCGCGTGGCCTGCCAATGCAGCGGCGCGGTCGGCGTTGTTTGCGCTGCATCGCAGAGCGATCGCAACGCCGCGGCTTCACGAGGTGAAACGATCCGAGGACACCACGGCGATGTTTCGCGGGCTCGCATGCGATGACAGCATCCATACGATCCATGTCGTCCCGCTCATTCACCGCACCGGCCGCGTGTGGGGCGAGCTCGCGTTGATCGACAATGGCGAGGTCGACGCGACGGTGGCCGGCCTCACGGAGCTCGCGCAACTCGCCACGATCGCTCTCGAGAACGCGCAGCGACTGGCATTCGCGCGCCGGGATCAAGATCGGCTGGTGATTCTCGCCGAGGCCACCGACGACGCGCTCTACGACTGGGATTTCGATACCTGCGAGTTCTGGTGGGGCGGTGGCATTCAGAAGCTGCTGGGCTCGAGTGCCGATCCCGTCGAGCCCTCGGCGACCTGGAAGCTCGAACGCGTGCATCCCGAAGATCGCGATCGCGTGTGGCGGTCGTTTGACGAGGCACGGTTTGCCAAGGTGATGCACTGGGAGAGCGAGTATCGATTTCTTCGCGACGACGGTTCGTATTGTTACGTCGAGGATCGCGCGTACTTTCTGCGCGATGCGACGAGTCGCGCCTATCGGACGATCGGCTCGGTTCGCAACGTGTCAGCGATGAAACATCTGCTGCTTCGTGAAAAAGAGGCACGTGCGCACGCCGAGATGGCTTCGCGCGCCAAGGATGAGTTTCTCGCGATGCTCGGCCACGAGCTGCGCAATCCGCTCGCGCCGATCATCTCTGGCCTCGAGCTGCTTCGCATGCGGCGGACCATCGATCCGGATCGCGACCTCCGGGTACTCCAACGTCAGGCCAATCATCTGATTCGCTTGGTGGACGATCTGCTCGACATCTCGCGCATCGCTCACGGCAAGATCGAGCTCCATCGAGAGCGCCTCGAGGTGTCGTCGGTCGTCGCCGCTGCGGTCGAGACCGCGAAGCCGTTGATCGAGAGCCGGAGTCACGCGCTCGGGGTCGTCGTGCCCGAGCACGGCCTCGTCGTCCATGCAGACCGCGCTCGGCTCGCCCAGGTCATCGCGAATCTGTTGACCAACTCGGCGAAATACACGGAGCCCGGGGGCCGGATCCAACTTCGCGCTCGGCAAGCCGGTGACGCCGTCGAGATCTCCGTCACCGACAATGGCATCGGCATCGCACCCGAGATGTTGGCCACGATCTTCAGCATGTTCGTCCAGGAGCGACAGGCGCTGGATCGCTCGCGCGGAGGCCTGGGACTCGGGCTCGCGATCGTTCGCAATCTCGTCGAGCTCCACGATGGAACAGTGGCGGTGACCAGCGAAGGCCACAATCGAGGCAGCGAATTCGTGGTCCGGATCCCGGCGGTATCCGCCACCGAGGTGCACGTCGAACAGCCCCCTGCACCGGTCGAGCCCCGGTTGTCGGGACGCAAGATCATGGTGGTCGACGACAACGAAGACGCCGCCGAGTTGCTCGCCGTGTTGCTCGAGCAGCTCGGCAATACCACCCGCATCGCACACGACGCGACCGGGGCGCTCGAGATCTTCGATGAGTTTGCTCCCGATCTCGCGGTGCTCGACATCGGACTGCCTTCGGTCGATGGCTACGAGCTCGCGCGACGGATCCGTAGCCGCACCGGGCCTTCGGTTCCGCATCTGATCGCGCTCACCGGATATGGTCAAGCATCTGACAAGGAGCGCGCGCTGCGCGCCGGCTTCGATGCTCACCTGGTCAAGCCAGTCGAGATCGACGCATTGCAGGCCTTGATGGCCGAGCTCGCGACCTCGCGGTAACGCCGCGCGGATCACCCTGCCACACCGCCTGACCAAGAATACGTTGACGTCGCACGATCGCTGACCACGCGCGATTGCGCAGCGATGCGCACGATGGTGCACGACCTTGCGCCGGGTTGCGCAAACCGTGCGAGACCAAACTGGTAACCCAGCAGCCGCACGAGCCAACCGCTCGGCGCGGCCCGTGCACAAACCGCCGAACGCATGGATTCGGGGGATGTGCGCATACCGGCGATGACGCCCCACCGGCGCCAAGCGCCTACCATCGTCGTCCGCAAGCGACTCGTGGTGATCGCGGCGCTGCTCGCCGCGCTCGTGCGAGATTTCGAGACCACGATCGTCGTCACCGCGATGCCGAGCGTGGCGAACGACCTCGGCGATCTACAGCTCTATCCGTGGGTGTTCGTGGTCTACCTGTTCGCGTCGACCGCCAGCATCCCGCTGTTTGGAAAGCTCGCAGATACGCGGGGACGCAAGCCGGTCATGCTCCTCGGGATCGGGCTGTTTCTTGCCGGCTCCATCGGCTGTGGGCTGGCCTGGTCGATGTACAGCCTGATCGGCGCGCGCGTGCTGCAAGGCCTGGGCAGCGGCATCATGTTCTTGGTCGGCGCGACGCTGATCGGCGATCTGTTCGATGCCCGAACCCAGGCGCGGCTCGAGGGGTTGTTCACCGCGAGCCCGGCGATCGCCGGTGCGCTGGGACCTGTGGTCGGCAGTCTGATCGTTCGGCTCGGCGACTGGCGCTGGATGTTCTGGGGAATCGTTCCGCTGGTGGTGATCTGCGGCGTGCTGATTGGCTATGGGATTCGGGACCCAATCCAGCGGCGCCGGAGCTCGCTCGATGTCTGGGGCGCCGTGCTGGTGTCAGGATCGATCGCGGCGATTCTCGCGGCCGCACACTCGAGCGAGCCGATCGCGTATGCGGCGTGTGCGGTTGCCCTCGGCGCGGCGTTTATCTTGGTCGAGCAACGGGTCCGCGATCCGCTGTTGCCGCTCCACCTATTTCGAGACCCGATCATCGCGATCTCGAGCGTGCTGTTGGTGCTGATCGGCGGAGCGCTGCTTCCGATCGTCAGCTATCTCCCGCTCTACGTTCAGCAGGGGCTCGGTCGACCAGCGTCCGATGCCGGGTTCGCGATCATGCCGATCGCGTTCGGCTGGATGCTCGCGTGCATCGTGATCGCCTTACTGCTGCCGCGATTTGGGTTTCGTGCGTTCGTTCGATCGGGCTTGGTGATCGCATTCATCGGCGCGGCGTCGCTGGTGTTCGCGCTCCAAGCCGATGCTCACATGCGATCGCTCCAGGCCTCGGCGTTTTTGATCGGTGTCGGGCTGGGCCTGGCCGAGGTCGCGATCTGGATCGCGATGCAGACCACCGTGGCGTATGCGGTGCGCGGCATCACCACGGCGATCAGCCTGGTGTTGTTCTCGCTCGGAGGGACGCTCGGCGTGGGCGTGCTAGGCGTGCTGATCGGCGGCGGGGCCGAAACATCGGCGGAGCATGCCGAGGCGCTGCGCAGCGGATTTCCGATCATCGCGCTGATCGTGGTTGCCGCGCTGTTCGTCGCGACGACCATCGGATTGCTGTTTCCCGACAAGCGGTGCGCCGACAGCAGCGGTCACGTTGAGGTCGAGGCGCCGAGCCGAGCGATCGAAAAGCCAGTCGTCATCACATAGGAGGGAACGGGATGGACCGTGCATGGAACATGAGGCCTCTGCCTCCAGCGGACTATTTTACGGAGGCGACGTTCAAGCTCGAGCAAGCTGCGCTGTTCGACCGCGCCAGCGCGATGCCTCGGTACGTTGGACACGAGTCGATGGTGCCGAACATCGGCGACTACTATGTTCCACCCGACGATCCCGGACGGGTGCTGATCCGCTCGGAGACTGGCATCGAGCTGCTCTCCAACGTGTGTCGTCATCGCGAGAGCTTGATGCTGCACGGCCGCGGCAACGTGAGACGCATCTCGTGTCCCGCGCACAAGTGGTCGTACAGCACGGCAGGTCGATTGCTTGCGGCGCCGCGTTACGACAACCCGCCGTGCCTCGATCTTCCGCGGGCGAACCTTCAGAGCTGGCGGGGACTGTTGTTCGAAGCCACAGCCGGTTCGATTGGTGATTTCGCAGACGTCGATGTGCTGTCGCAGCTGAGTCTCTCGGAGTACGCGCTCGACAAGGTCGAGGTCGAAGAGTTTTCGTTCAACTGGAAGATGTGGATCGACAATTATCTCGACGCGTATCACGTCGACATCATCCACCCTGGTTTGCGTCAGTTCGTCGGCATGCAGGCAGTGCGTTGGCGCTTTGGCGACAGCTGGTCGATTCATGCCGTCGATGTGAAACAGCCAGTGAACAAAGGCGGCAGCTCGGCCTATCAGCACTGGCACCACGAGATCGCGAAGCACTCCAAGGGCGAGCTCCCCCGGCATGGCGCCGTGTGGTTGGCACTGTTGCCGGGCTTGGCGATCGAGTGGCTTCCGTACTTCGCGGTGGTCTGGCGAGTGATTCCCCGGTCACCGACGCACACGACTGCGGTCACGGAATACTACTTTCCTCGCGACGTCGCGGCGTCGAATCGCGATCTCGTGGAGGCGGCGTATACGGCGTACCGCGAGACCAACGACGAGGATCTCGAGTTGATCGAGCGGCGATGGCAGGGACTCGAGTCGCTGTTTCGCAGCGGGGCAGACCCGGTTGCCGCACCCTATCAACAGCCTCTGGAGGTTGGGCTGCAGCACTTCCACACCGTCGTCCAGAGCCAGATTTCGCAGTGCACCTCGAACAAAGGGAGCGAGAAGCGATGACCAGACCTGTGTTGGAGTTCCGTGCCACCGGTCGTCAAACCGGCAAGGGCGTGTTCACGAAATCGCGCATCGCCAAGGGCGAGCTCGTCTTCAAGTGGGATGGAACGAAGCGCATCGGTCCGGTTCCCTGGTACGTCGGGCATCGTTGGCTGCAAGTCGGGCAGCTGGAGTGGCTCGCGCCGCGACGGGGCAGTCCCGGCTGGTACATCAACCACGCCTGCGAACCGAACGCCGGGATCCATGGCTCCATCGAGATCGTCGCCATGCGCGACATCGAGGCCGGCGAAGAAATCACGCTGGACTACTCGCTGTGTGTGAGCGAGCCCGAGTGGCGGTTGGAATGCCGATGCGGTAGCTCGGCATGCCGGCGGCTGATCCAGTCGTATGAATTGCTCCCGCAGAAGCTGAAGGATCAGTATCGCCGATACACGTCGGAGTACCTGCTGGCGCGATCGGTCGCGTTTCGGCGCCGTCCGAGGGCGGCCGCACGAATCGCGAGTCGATCGGTGTAGAACTAAGTTCTGTCGACCTCGTTACCAGCTCGCGATACTGCAGGAGCGTACGAGCGCTACCTGGCCGGGATGGACGCATCGATGCGGCAGAAGGTGGCGCTCACCGCGGCGCATCTGTTGTGTCGAGGCCGGATCGCCGACATGGGCATGGGCTCCGGGGCGGGTAGTGAGGCGCTCGCGGCGCTGTACCCAGAGCTCGAGGTGGTGGGCGTCGACGTCGACCCGGTGATGGTGGAGCGTGCACGCGCTCGCTATCCGCTGCCGAATCTGACGTTTCGCGAAGGCGACATCGCGCGTCCCGTGTTCGAGCCGGGGAGCCTCGACGGCATCTTCAACTCGTCGGTGCTTCACCACGTGACCACGTTCTCGGGCTACGATCATCACGCGGCCGCCCGTGCGTTGGCCGTTCAAGTAGCGCAGCTGCGACCGCACGGCGTGCTCGTGGTTCGCGACTTTCTCGACCCCGGGCCCGGTGACGTCTTGCTCGACGTGCCGGACAGCGATGGAGATGGTTCTGACGATCCGATCACCGCATCGACCGCGGGTTTGTTCGAGCGGTTCGCGCGGGAGTTTCGATCGCTGTCGACTCAGCCAGGATTTGCGTTCGAGCGATGCGACGGCGCGATGCCGGGTTGGCGTCGTTACCGGGTGTCCCACAAGCTCGCGGTCGAGTTCGTGCTCCGCAAGGACTATCGCGAGGATTGGGCGAGCGAGGTCAAAGAGGAGTACACGTTCTTCGATCAACGCGGATTCGAAGCCGTGTTCGCGGCGCTCGGGCTGCGCCTGCTCGCCTCCACGCCGATTCGAAATCCCTGGATCGTTCGTCATCGCCTCGCCGGTAAAATCGCGCTGCGATCGCTCGACGGGAACCCGCTCGAGCTGCCTGCCACCAACTATGTCATCACGGGAGAGCGGGTCGCGCCCGACGAGGGCGTCGTGTTGCGCGCGGGCCAATCGCGTGCGCCGCTCGGGTTCCTCGCGATGGAGCACTATCGCAACCGCGCGACCGGACAAGTCTACGATCTCGTGCGCCGTCCGCACGTCACGCTCGATATCTTGCCGTGGTTCGAGCACGGGACGGACGTGTTCGTGGTCGCTCGGATGGCGTACCCGCGTCCGATCCTGTCGATCGGCGCCGGCGACGGTTCGCTCGACGGCGGCCGCGCGCCGCTCTATGTCACCGAGCCGCTCAACGCGCTGCAGGTCGATCGACCTGTGGGGCAGACGATCGAGGACGCGCTGGTCGCTCGCGCGGCGATCCGACCGGACCAGATTCGAGGGTTTCGCGGCGGAGCTAACTACTGTCCGTCGCCGGGCGGCATCGCCGAACAAGTTCGGTCGATGCTCGTCGAGATCGATCCGGTGTTCGTCGAGCAGCCTCTCGAGAATGTCTCGGGATTTCATCGCTCGGGTCGCGTGCGTGCGATCGAAGCGCGACAGCTGCTGCGCGCAGCGCAGGTAGGCGGCGTTCCGGACGCCCGGATCGAGCTCAACGTGTACGAGCTACTGCTCGCGCAGGGCAGGGATCTCGGGCCGTGGATCGGCGATCAGCTCGAGCTCGACGAGGTCGTTGCGAGCGAGGTTACGTCCATGATGGAGCTCGCGAATCGGCCGGCGCGCCGGCGGTTCGTGCGCGCGGATCCAACCGACAGCCCTCGGTTTCTTCGGCTGGAATGCACGTGGTTCGAGGAGCTCGATGCCGCGGGCCGGATCATCGCCGCGCGGCCGCTCGAATACGTCGTGCCTGATCCACGCGGGATTCAGACGATCGCCACCGCGCTGTTGCGCCGGACCGCCGCGGGCATCCAGCTCGGGATCGACGACGACGACTTGCCGGCCGCGCAGGCGTTCGACGGTAACAGCAACCTACTGGTCGCGCCCGCATGGCGGTTGCCGCACCACCTGACCTCGCTCACGCCAGCGCGAGACTTCGTGCTCGCTCGGCTTGCCGAGGAGTATGGCGTGAGCTGCGGACGCAGCTACGAGCTCGGCGGTCGTTACCATCCGTCGCCAGGTGTCACGCCCGAGGTGGTCTATCCGATGGCATTCGAGGTGCTGAACGAGCAGCCCAGCGTTCGGCAGCTCGCGTGGGTGCCGCTCGCTGACGTCGTGGCGCACCGCTCGCTGATCACCGACGGCCACTTGCGGATCGTGGCGTTGCGCGCGGCGCACGCACTCGAGGTGTGACGGCGGCTACGGGCAGGCTTCAGTCGCGAGATGAAACGACAGGCTGTCGACTTCGATCACGCAGCCCTCGGGATCGATCATCGGGATGCCACCACCGAGCAAGCCGCCGCTGATGCCTTGGAATGTCGCGTTGGTCAGCGTGCCTTCGATCTCGGTCTCGCAGTGCTTGGTGAACCGGATGGTCCCCGAGGTCGCGAGGTAGGAGGCATCGATCGCGAGGCTCTGAAGGTCGACACCAGCCGCGGCGCCGACGAATGGGAGCGATCCAAGCGGCACGTCGGAGAGCTCGATGTCGGTGTCGAGCGGCACGTTCGTGTCGTACCCGAACGCAAGACCATTGACGCCGCCGAGGCTGATCGTCGGTGCGAGCGCGACCGTGAATCCGGCGGCGCCGAGAAATTGTTCGAACCCGGTCGGAAACACCAGGGGAGGGACGACACCGCCGGGGCAATTGCATGTGCCGGATTTGCAGACTTCGCCACCGTTGCACAGGTGATCGCACGCGCCGCAGTTCGCTTCGTCGGTCGAGACGTCTGCGGTGCATGCGGGCGCATCCGGAAGCTCGGCGGCGTCGGGCGTTCCAGCATCGGGCGCCGCGACCTGGCGATTGTCGCCGCAGGCGATCACGGAGCTCAGCAGGAGCGGCCAGCGCATCATGCGGCGACTGTGCGCGCGTGGTCGAGGAAATGCCAGGGCGATCGCCGACACGGATGCGGTTCGCGACTATGGTGGCCGCATGCCCGACGATCGAATCGATGAGCTCGAGATCAAGCTCGCATTTCAGGACAAGCTGATCAGCGATCTGGATACGTTCGTGAAGGCACTCGCGGTGCGCCTCGACGAGACGCGCCGGGATCTCGATCAACTGAAGAAGGCGATCGAGTCGCCCGCGGTCGCGCTCGGTCCGGCGAATGAACGCCCTCCACACTACTGAGCCAGAGACGAGCAGCGCTCGTATGGGTGCCGACGTTTGTAACGTCGCGAGAAATCACAGCAGGCCCATTCACCAGCCGGCGGCTACTCGATCGGCCACTGCAACTGCTCGACATCAGGAATCGCGCCGATGGTGCGGAGATTGCTCGGCCTCGACCGCCCCATGAAGCGACTCCACGCGATCTTTGTTCCATTCGTGTTGGTCGGCGCGAGCTGCGCCACTGACGAAGCCTCGACCACGGCGAACGGCGTTTGCGAAGGCAAATGCGACGGGCTTGGGGCGGCGCCAAAGCCGGATCCGTTCAAGGACGTCGGCGACATTCCGACCCAGGAGTTCGAGTTCATCGTGGTCGGTTCTGGTGCTGGCGGCGGTCCACTCGCGGCGAACCTCGCGCGACAGGGCCACTCGGTGCTGCTGCTCGAAGCCGGCAAAGAGACGGGCGGCAAGACGGAGTCGATCGTTCCCGGTTTCCACGCGTATGCCGCTGAAGATCCCGACCTATCGTGGTGGTACTTCGTCGAGCACTACACCGATCCGGCGCGCCAAGCGACCGATCCCAAGCGCACGCCCGAAGGTGTGCTCTATCCGCGTGGCGGCGGCCTCGGCGGTTCTACCGCGGTCAATGCGCTGATCTCGGTCGCTCCGAAGAACAGCGATTGGGACTTCATTGCGAACGCGACCGGCGACACGTCGTGGCGCTCGACCAACATGCGCCAGTACTTCGACAAGATGTCGCGGTGGTTTGGCCCGACGGAGCGCGCCGAGGTTCCGCTGTCGGCCGTGCTCGACGGCAGCTTGTTCGCGATCCTGAACGCGACGTTCAAGGAGTCGGCGGCAGCGGGGCTCAACGCGCCGAACCTCGACGTGTTCGGCGTGTTCGGCAAGATCACGCAGCTGCTCCAGTTCTTTCAGAAGGACATCAACAAGGAGCTGCTCGCCAGCAAGGGCGAAGGCGTGTATCAGCTCCCGCTCGCTACCAAGAATCACGTCCGCAATGGCGCGCGCAACTACATCCTCGACACGGTCGCGGACCCGCGTGGATTCCCGCTGCGCGTAAAGACCCAAGCGCTGGTCACCCGCGTCGTGTTCGACCCCACGCCCGACGCCAACGGCAACTGGAAGGCGATCGGCGTCGAGTTCCTCGATGGCGCTCACCTCTACGGCGCCGACATGCGAGCCTCGTCGGGCAATCCCAATCCGCCGACGATCCTTGCGCGCGCGACCCGCGAGGTGATCCTGTCGGCAGGCGCGTTCAACACGCCACAGCTGCTCATGCTGTCGGGCATCGGTGCGCAAGCCGAGCTCGCGCCGCTGAGCATTCCGGTCAAGGTCGACCTCCCCGGCGTTGGCAAGAATCTTCAGGATCGCTACGAGGTCTCGGTGCAGTCCGAGGTGTCGGCTGACTTCCGCGCGTTTGGCGATTGCACGTTCACCGGCGACGAGGACGATCCGTGCTACGCCGACTGGACCGACGGCCGCGGCGCGTACACCTCGAGCGGCAACCTCGTCAGCATTCTGATGAAGTCGAGCGCGTCGCAGCCGGAGGCAGACCTCCACATCTATGGCGTGCCGGGTAACTTCCACGGGTTCTATCCGGGCTATTCGCTCGATGCATACGCGAGCCGCAACATGTTCAGCTGGATCGTGCTCAAGGCGCACAACCAGAACCGCGGCGGCACCGTCGAGTTGCGGACGGCCGATCCGCGCGACCGCCCGCGAATCAACTTCCATCACTTCGATGACGGTGACGTCGACCAGGGCCAAGACGTGAACGACCTCACCGCGGTCGTCAACGGCGTCGAGTTCGTCCGCAAGATCGAGAAGCGCAGCGATCAACTCGACCTGCTACAGACCCACAAGGAAGTTCGTCCGGGGCCAGCCGCGAATACGCGCGCGAAGATCGGCGAGTGGGTGAAGGCCGAAGCGTTCGGGCATCACGCGTCGTGCACCGCGCCGATCGGCGCCGCGGGCGACCCCAAGGCGGTGCTCGATTCGAAATTCCGCGTGCGCGGGACCTCGGGCCTGCGCGTCGTCGATGCGTCGGTGTTTGCTCGGATCCCCGGCACGTTCCTCGCGGTACCGGTGTACATGATCAGCGAGAAGGCGACCGACACGATCCTCGAGAGCATGGGCGAGACGCGCAACCTGCCGAACTTCCCGTAGTTGCGATCCCGTCCTCGGTCGCTCCGACCGGGTCGACTCCCGCAGCGCCGTCCGTCATCGTGACCGACGGCGCTGTGCCATTTCGGGACACCGGCAGCGCGCGATCATCTGCGGTCGAGACAGGTGGAACGGCACGCGTGCGTGCAACACTGCGCACACGGCAGCAGACGATGCATCACGATACAGCTCTCATCGCGATGATCGCTGGTGGAATCGGACTAGCGTTCGTGTTCGCGCTGGCCGCAACTCGGCTGCGTTTGCCGCCGCTCGTCGGCTACATCCTCGCAGGTGTCGCGATCGGGCCATTCACCCCAGGGTTCATCGCCGATGCCTCGCTCGCTCAGCAGTTGTCGGAGATCGGCGTCATCCTGTTGATGTTCGGCGTTGGGATTCATTTCTCTCTCGGCGATCTGCTGGCGGTGAGACGAATCGCGCTTCCTGGTGGGGTGGTCCAGATCGCGGTTGCCACCGGACTGGGTGCGCTGGTGTCGTTGTGGTGGGGATGGTCATGGGGCGCGGGGATCGTGTTCGGCCTGTGCCTATCGGTGGCGAGCACCGTCGTGCTCCTGCGCGCGATGGAGTCGCGCGGCATGCTGGACGCGCCCGACGGCCGGATCGCGGTCGGCTGGTTGATCGTCGAGGATCTCGCCACCGTATTGGTCTTGGTGTTGCTTCCCGCGGTGTCGGTATCCCTCGGTGGCCGTGCCGTCGGGGATACGTCGTCGGGGTTGCTCGTCACGATCGGAGTGACGCTCGGCAAGGTCGTCGCGTTCGTAGTCTTGATGTTTGTCGTCGGCTCGCGCGTCGTGCCCTGGCTGCTCGAACGCGTAGCGCGGATGGGCTCGCGCGAGATGTTCACGCTCGCCGTGCTCGCGGTGGCCCTCGGCGTCGCGTTCGGTGCTGCGGCCCTGTTCGATGTCTCGTTCGCGCTCGGCGCGTTTCTCGCCGGCATGGTCGTCAACGGTTCGGATCTCAGCCACGAAGCGGCCTCGGACGCACTACCGCTGCAGGATGCATTCTCGATCCTGTTCTTCGTCGCCGTCGGGATGCTGTTCGATCCGAACATCCTGATCGACCGACCGATCGCGGTCCTGATGGTCGTATTCGTCGTGATGATCGGAAAGTCGCTCGCCGCGTTTTTCATCGTGCTGGCGTTCCGCTATCCGGTGCGCACCGCGTTGACAATCTCCGCGAGCCTCGCCCAAATCGGCGAGTTCTCGTTCATCCTCGCGGCGCTCGCGATGCATCTCGGGTTGTTGCCGCCGGAGGGCCAGAGCTTGATCGTCGCCGGGGCGATCCTGTCGATCAGCCTCAACCCCGTCGCGTTCGTTGCCGCGGAGCGGCTCGGCCGCGCGATCGTGCGGAGGCCGCGGTTGCTCGCACTGTTCGAGCGTGCGCAGCCTGATCTCGCGCCACCGCCCGAGACCGGTGCTGGCGAGGCACTCCGCGATCACGCGGTGATCGTCGGGTTCGGCCGCGTGGGCAGCGCGATCGGCGAAATCCTTGCAAAACAGGGGATCCGGTTTGTCGCGATCGACCATAGCCGCGAGCACGTCATGTACTTGCGCGAGCAAGGGTATGCGGCCCAGTTCGGCGATGCGGCGAGGCCAGGCGTGCTCGAACGTGCGTCCCCGGAACACGCCAAGCTCCTAGTGATCGCGTTGCCGGAGCCACTCCAGGCGGCGGCGATCATCGCACGCGCACGCGCGGTCAATCCGAACATCGAGATTGTCGCGCGGGCTCACCGCGCCGACGAGCGAAAGTATCTCGAGCGTCATGGTGCGAACATCGCGCTGGTCGGTGAGCACGAGCTCGCGTTCGCGCTCGCGCATCACGCGTTGATGCGACTCGGCTGCGATGACGATACCGCGGACCTTGCGATCGACGAGGTGCGGCGCCGGCGTGTCGACGACGGCGATGCTGCGAGGGACGTCGCTCGGTGAGCGACGGCTCAGCTCGCCGCGAGTTGGCGGATGATCGTGCGTAGATCGAGCTCGAGGCGATCCTCGATGAGCTGATCGCACTCGACCACGATGTGGTGGACCTCTTCGAATCGCACGGCGCGGCCGGTTGGCATCATGAAGCCAAAAAACGCGCCATCGTGGGTTCCCTGGCAGGACAGTCGGACCGTGACGCGCTTACCACTGTCATCGATCGCAGTGACTCGACGTACGAGATCCGGGAATGCCGCATGCAGCTGCGGAGCGCCGACCGCGAGATCATCGGCGAACGTCGACGGGGTTTCGCGCGACACGACCACCACCTTGTCGTTGACGGGCCGGCCCGCGAGGAACGCACCGAGATGATCGCGGACGACCGCGGCGAGCCGTTGCCATGAACCGTCCAGGGTAGCGCGAACGTGAATGGCGGAGGCGAGCTTGGTGGATAGCTGGGTCATGGCAGGGCTCCACTCTCAAGACGATCCAGCGCGGGCGAAGTCGACATCCGCGTTGGATTCTGAGGGCGATTTATTCGATTCGATCTCGATGGGGTGGGGCGGTGTCGTTTGTCGCAGCCGCGACGGCTCGCATCGGCTCGGGTGCCGGCGGTAGGCTAACCGCGATGTTACGAGCCGTGCTGATCGCGGGCGTGTTGTGCGAAGCGACGCATGGGCATGCAGACGGGCTCGCGGGAGCCGCGCCTGTGCGGGTTGCGATCGAATGCCAGCAAGCCGGTCGCACGAAGGCGTGCCCGGCGTTTCTACGCGGCTTCGTCGACGAGTACAAGGTCCTACTCGGCTCGCCGCGCGCGGGCGCAGACGTCGTGATCTACGCGTCCGCGACGAGCGTCGGATCGGTCGATCGGATGCACCTGCGGTTCGTCGGGCACAGCCGTGGCATGCCCGCCCCCATCGAGCTCGATGTCGAGCTCGACACCCGGGCGAGCGATGACCAGCAACGCGCGGTGCTCGCACCGGTGTTTCGTCGCGGCGTTGCATTGTTCGTTGCGGCGCGCCATCCCAGCGCGGTCGATGTCGTGTTGACGGCGCCGCAGGCGTTGGCGGCACGCGCAGCGGGCACGCCGTGGGGCTTCGAGGTCGGGATCGCCGCTCAAGGCAACTACACGGAGCAGTACAAGACCGCCGGTACCACCGTGCACTTCATGGGCAGATACCTGACGCGGCGATTTCGCGCGTTCACGTTGCAGATGGTCGAAGCCGCGCTGAATCGCCAGCCGCCGCTCCAGCTCGACGATGGCACCGAGGTCTCGCTCGACAGCGAGCAGTGGAAGTATCGATTCGGCGCGGAGGCCATCTACTCGTTGAACGAAACCTGGTCGGTGGGAGTCGGCAGCTACACGTCGCTCGAGGACCCAAAGGGCCAATACAAATACAATTCGCGCAACCGTGCGGCGATCGAATGGGATCTGTTTCCCGCCGATGATCCGCGCGGCAATCGGCTCGGCGTGTTCTACCACTTCGGATGGATGGTGGAGCGCTACAACATTCGCAACGAGCTCGGCGAGCGATTCGCTCAATATCCCACGCACGGCATCAACGCAGTCGGCAGCGTGCGTCACGATCGGATCTCGTTCGGGCTCAATCTGTCGAGCGAAGCGCAGCTCACGCATCCAAGTCGGCGATTGCTGCTCACCGCCGAGCCGTTCGTCACGGTGCAGCTCGGCGCGTACGTCGATCTCAACTTGTCGCTCTCGGTCACCAAGCGGACGTTTCCCGCGCCCGATCCCGACGCGATCGATCCCTCCGACTACGAGCAGCTCTCGCGGTTGTCGTACGCCGAGCCGCTGTCGCTCATCGGCGAGCTGGGGGTGACATTCCACCTGGACCCGACCAACGGCGTCCGGAACGATCGTCTCGAGTCGATCTAGCTAACGTCGACCTCGACCTCGACCTCGGGGCTCGGGCCGATCCGGTGATGACGAGCGGAGGGAGCGCGGCGGCTCGCGCACGCGCGGATCCGCAGTCCTCGTCGAGCCGCGCATCACGCCGACCGGTACGTCGGCGGGCCGGTGCACGTCATCCCCACCAGATCCCGCGTACGGGTCACGGCGACCGCGGGCCAGCGCACGGAGGAGTCGAGTGGCTGCGCCGCGCGACGGGCTAGCGCTCGCGCGTGTACTTGAGGAGAACCACCCCGGTGGGATAGGGCCTGGTCTCGATCAGCTTGTAGCGCAAGTCGAGTCCGGTCTCGGGAAACACGCGCTTCCCGCGGCCAAGCGCGATCGGATAGACGTGCAGGTGGAGCTCGTCGATCAGGTCGTGCTCGATCATGGTGTGAACGAGCTGGCTGCTGCCGTCGGTGACGATCGTGCCGCCGGGCCGCGACTTGAGCGCGCGGATCGAGGCGACCACGTCGTCGCGGATGATCGTCGTGTTGCGCCAGATCGGCTTATCGAGCGTCTTCGACACCACGTATTTCGACGGTGTGTTCATGAGATCGCCGAACGGGTCACCGACGGGCATCGGCTCGAAGGCCTCCGCGTGCGTCACGTAGGTCTTGCGACCGAGCAGGAACGCATCGACGCCCTGCATCGCGGCGCCGAACGAAGCGCCGATCTCGTCGTGCCAGTACGGGTGCGTCCACCCGCCGTGCGTGAAGCCGCCGTCGCGGTCTTCGTCGACACCGCCGGGTGCTTGCATGATCCCGTCGAGCGTTACGAACTCGTGAACTAGTAGTTTGCGCATGGGGGTCCTCGTTCTGTGCGGCTGGGTGGTGGGTTTCATCTCCCTGACGAACGGGCGGGGCCGGGATCGACAGAGATCTCCCAAATACTTGTACTGAACTAACGTCCAGGCGCAGCATCGTCACGATGCTGGTACCGCGGATGTGCTGCGTCGATCTCGACACGTTCTTCGTGTCCGTCGAGCGCATCCTCGATCCGCGCCTGCGCGAGCGGCCGGTGATCGTCGGTGGCCAGCGGGGCGGGCGCGGTGTCGTTACCTCGGCAAGTTACGAAGCTCGGGCGTTCGGCGTGCGATCGGGCATGTCGATTCGGGAGGCGTCCGAGCGGGCATCCGCGGATACGGTGTTTGTCCCGGGACACGGCGACGCGTACACGGACTATTCCAAGCGCGCGCGCGACGTCATCGAGCGGTACAGCCCGATCGTCGTTGCGGCGAGCATCGACGAGCATTACCTCGACTTTCGCGGCTGCGAGCGGATGTATCGGCGGCCCGGCGACGAGGATGATGACGCGACGATCCTGCGCGCCGCGCGCGAGATGACGGCGGCGATCGATCGCGAGCTTGGATTGCCGGCGAGCGCGGGAATCGCGACGAGCAAGCCGATGGCGAAGGTCGCGAGCGTGCTTGCCAAGCCGCAAGGCGTAGTGCTGGTGCGTGCCGGGACCGAAGCGGCCACGCTCGCGCCGTTGCCGGTGCGCCGACTGCCGGGCGTTGGACCAGTCGCCGAGGCTCGGCTGCACGCGATCGGCATCGCGACGGTGGCAGAGCTGGCGGTGGCGCCGGAGGTCGTGCTGCGGCCGATCTTCGGCGTATACACCGCGGGACTTCGCGCTGTGTGCCGCGGCGAGGGTACCGACGAGGTGGGTCGCGAGCGCCCCGCGTTTCGCGAGCACGATCCGCGCGGGGCGGTGTCGGGATCGATCTCGAACGAGCGCACGTTCGTCGAGGCGACTTCTGATACGGCACACGAGGTGCTGTCGGCGCTATGCGAACGTGTCGCGTCGCGCGCGCGTCATCGCGGCGTGACAGCCGGGCAGCTGACGCTCAAGTTGCGCTATGTCGACTTTCATACGATCAACCACGGGCGAACGATCGAGCCAACCAGCGTGGATGTCACGCTCCACCGCGTGGCGCTCGAGCTGTATCGCGAGGCGCGAACGCGAACGCTGCCGATCCGACTGCTCGGAGTTGCCCTGGCGAAGCTGCGGCTCGACGCCGTTCAGCTTCCGCTGTTCGACGCCGGGGAGCGCCGCGGCGTCGCGGTTGACCGCGTCCGCGATCGATTCGGCTATCACGCGGTGCATCTCGCGACCTCGTTGCGGCGTCGCGGGCGAATGCGTTAGCGAGCAGTGCGGTAGCCGCGCCAACCATGACCAGCGCGACGGTCGCCTCGGTCTGGAAGGCCTCGCCGCTTGCGATCGCAGCGATCATGCGAAGCCCGCCAAGCGTGACGAGCACGACAGCGAGAACGCGATCATCGGCGATATCGTGACGGCGGTCGCGTGGTGAGCCGTTGCGCGGGGGCGATGGCGTTCGATACGGCGGCATGGGGCTGCCGGTGATGTATCGAGCGCCTCGTCAAGATGGGCTAAAGGCCGCGGCGCGATCGCGTCAAGCTTTGGATAGTGCGGCGCTATGGCCGGTAGCTGTCTTCGCATTGATCGTCGAGCTTTGGGCCGAACTTGTGGAACGTCTTCCACGTCGACTGCGACCCCTCGGTGACGTTAGCGAGTCCGGGGTCTTCCGATTGTTCGATTTCGAACGTGAACGTATTGCCGGCGACCGAGACGAAGATATCGCCGGACATCACGACCCCGGCGCCCTCGACCGTCCATAAGCCTTCGGTGGTCAGCGACAGGACATCGGCGGTGATCGTCTCGGGCGCGTTCATCTGGCGGAAGTGGTTGATCGATGCGTTGAGATCGGTGGTGGCGTCGTTGTCGACATCGATCTCGATCGACCACTCGTATTCCATGACGAACGGTGGAACGTCGGCTTGATCGAACGTCACCATGTCGGGCGCGCCGGCGAGCTCCATGGCCCAGGTCAGGCGGGTGGGGGTTCGCGAGAACTCACCACCCGCGATTTGCATGTATGAGGGACAACTTCCACCGTCCTCACCGCCACACGCGCCGAGCAGCACGACCAATGCGAAGGCTGACCTCATTGGTTCACGATATCGCGCGAACCCGGGCCGTGCGTGGCAGCAGGCGGCAGCAACCGCGGTCTCGCTGAGGTCTAACGAACGAGTGACGGCGCGGTCGCGGGTTAGACGCCGCGCGGGCCACCGGCGCCGCGGTCGGCGACTGGACGGTCGTGGGTGTCGGACGGATGCGGAGGTAGGTCGGTGTCTGCGTCGTCGACGATCGAGTCGAGCTCTCGCTCGGGGAGCGCGCCGTCTTCGATCGCGTCGGCCTGCAGCGCTTCGACCCAGTTTTCGCCTTGGTCCATCGCGCGATCGTCATCGGGATGGTGCGGATCGCTCGCAGCTGGAGTGTGGACGCCGTAGAGATCGCCGGCGTCGTGGAGCGAGCGTTCGATCTCGTCGAGCGTTGGCGGCTCGTCGCCGTCGCCGTGGCTTGCGCTGGCCATCGTCGGTGTGGTGGCCACGTCGTCGTCGGAAATAACCTCGATGTCGACCTCGAGCTCCTCGGCGTACGTGGGACTCTCGGCGATGTCTGCGGCGACATCATCGCGCGGCGGTCGGCCGTCATCGCGCAGCCGGCGCTTGCGCAGCTCGTTGAAGGTCGGGCGAAACCGGTGCGCGAGAAACGCAGCGGCGACCCCCGTGCCCATGCCGATCGCGAATAGTTTTGTGCGGGAACCAAGCATGCTCGAGAAGTGAGCATGCAGCGTGCCGGCGCAGATCGTGCGTCGTGCTGCGATCGCGACAGCACAGAAGCCGGCGGTCCACGGGTTGCAGCCAGGATCATTGGTGGCGGACTCGAGAGTTGCGAAGGGTCGTGTCGTACGCGTGATGCCTGTGGGCTCGCCGCGCCAAAGGCATGTGCGCTGGTGCTCACGGTGGCCGCGGCGACAGCGAGGTCTGCAATGAAGCGATATCGACGTTGGCGATGGTGGACGGTCGCGCTGCGCGGCGCGGCTGCGATTGCACTGGGGATCCTGAGCCTGGTGTTCCCGGGAGCGACGTTGTTGTCGTTCGTGCTCCTGTTCGGCGTGTTCGCGCTGGTGGATGGCGTGCTCGCGTTGGGCCTGGCAACGAGGTTACCCGGGCGCGGCGCGATGATCGCGCGCGGCGTGATCTCGATCCTCGCGGGCCTGGTCGCGCTGCTGTTGCCGGTGGTCACCGCGTTCGTATTGCTGATGGTGATCGCCAGCTGGGCGATTGTCGCGGGGGTGCTCGAGATCGCGATGGCGATCCGGCTGCGCAAGGAGCTGACCGGCGAATGGCTGCTCGCGGTCGAGGGGATGCTGTCGATCGGCTTTGGCGTGCTGCTGTTCTTGTCGCCGTTGGCCGGCGCGATTGTGCTCGGCCTCTGGGTCGGCGTCTATGCGCTCGTGCTCGGCGGGTTGCTGTTCGGGAGTGCGCTGCGCCTACGGCGCTACGAGCGCGAGCATCCGGCGATGTCCGCTGCAGCATAGATGATGATCCACGCCGGATGATCCACGCCGGGGCCGGGGTTGCCTAGGAGGCGCTCCATGATCCACGCCGGGGTTGCCTAGACCGATCACCATGCCGGGGTTGCCGGCGGGTGCCGGCAGGGTGTCCATGTCCGCAGTTCGGACAAGCATCCAACCCGATCGATCGATCACCACGCCGGGATTGCCGGCGATCCGATCACCACGCCGAGGTTCCGCTCCGATCACCACGCCGGGGTTGCCGGCGGCATGCCGCCGGGAGCTCATGTCCGAGGTTCGGACAAGGAGCCCAGAGCCGATCCCGTGCAAGTAATCGCGAGCCGCGACCCGAGCAACAAGCACCGCGCCGAATCGCGAGCCAGTCACCAGCCGCGACCCGAGCAACAAGCACCGCGCCGGGGTTGCCGATCTACCTGACAACTGACCCCAGATGTCCGAATGCCGGACGCCATTTGAAACGCTAGCCGTGATTTCGCTACGTTCGCCGCGGCCCATGACTTGCTGCGCGACGGCCCATGCCCAATCCACGGCAAATCTTTCCAGGTCATTCTATCTGCTCACTCGCAAATGCTCACAGCGCCAGTTCATGCTGCGCCCCGACGAGGTGACCAACAACGTCTTCATCTACTGCCTCGCTGAGGCCGCGAAGCGCTTCGCTATCATGGTCTTGATCACTGTTACCGAGGGTAACCATCACCATACGGTGCTCTACGATGCTCACGGCCGAATCTCCGAATTCATGGAGCACTTCCACAAGATGGTGGCGGCCTCGATGAACCGACGCTGGAACCGAGAGGAAAACTTCTGGAACAGCGCGGAGCCATGCCTGACGAGGCTCCTCGATCGCGCGACCGTCATCGAGAAGCTGATCTACGTTGCCAGCAACCTGGTGAAAGACCTGCTCGTGGCACGGGCGTTCCAATGGCCGGGCGTCAACGGTTTTCTCGCGTTGTTGCGTGATCGGACGTTGCGGGCACGTCGACCGAATTACTTCTTCAGCGCGGATGGCACCATGCCCGCCGAGGTGACCCTGACCTTCGAGTTCCCCGAATGCCTCGGGACTACCGAAGAGGTCATCACAGAGATTCGTGATGGTGTCGCGGAAGAGGAGCGAAGAATCGCGGAGTATCGAAAGAGAACCGGCGCGCCGATTCTGGGGCGCAAGGCCGCCATAGAGCAGTCCTGGCGAGCCTCACCGAGCAGCAAACCACCACGTTCCGAACTGCGCCCCCGGTTCGCCGGTGGCCCCAAGGCCCGCATCCCTGCTTTGATGGCCTACAAGATGTTCCTCTCCGAATATCGAGCGGCGCGACTCGCGTGGCTCGCCGGACAACCCGCCGTGTTCCCCGCGGGCACCAATCGTCTCCGCCGCATCGCACCAATCACCATCGCTCCGCTGCCACCTGACTTCCTATTCGATTAACGCGGTCTGTTCGCCCGCCGCACCTCGCGCTGATAACTGCTAGCGCTCGAGATCGCCACCACTGCGGCCTCGTGCGTCGCCGCTGCATTCCGGACGCTGCGTCGACTCCGCAGCGCGACGGAAGGCGACTGCATCGCATCCTGGCCTCGCGGCAGCGCGGATGGTGGCAAGGACGGCGCACGCGGCAACCGCAACCCCGGGAGGGACCACGCCCCGCGCACGCTGATACCTCTGCTGTGAGTCGCGCAACTGCGAGGGCGGGGGCGGGGGCCGGGGGGCGGTTTAGATGGCGAGATGCTCGACGGGGTGGGGGTGGCGGTTGTGCCGCGTGGCCTGCAGCCGCCGGCGCAGCGCGACGGCGCGCTCGCGCCCGACGTCGGAGCCGATGGCGACGGCGTGGGCGTGGCCATCGAGCGCGGTCTGCTCGGCTCGCGAGTCGCCGAGGCCGTCGTAGATGGCGGCGAGCGCGAGGAGTAGGCGCCAGAGGACGGGCGAACGGCGCGACGAGGGACCTTCGCCGACGGTGACGACGTCGATGGCTTCTTCGAGCTCGCGCGCGGCGGCGGGGAGCTGCTGATCGTCGACGAGCATGCGGGCGAGCTCTAGATAGCGAATGGCGATCTCGTGATGGTCGCCGCTGATGATGGCCTCGCCGATGGAAGCGCGCGCGCATCGCGCGAGGTTGTCCATCGGCCGAGTTCCGGCCGCGAACTTCCGGCGGCGGCCGGCGGTCACGGGGCTGTCATCGCCGGGCCACCGGAGGGTCCGCGCCTCGGTAGAGAACGCCTTTCGTGCAGGTGCCATCGGCTCAGGCCGCGGCAGGCCGGCAGGGCACGCCGCTTTCAGCACATCGGCGAACTCCTCCGCCGATGCGAACCGTTGCTCCGGCAGCTTCTCGAGCGCCCGCATCACGGCACGCTCGAGCGCCGGCGGGATCCCGCGCTCCGGGCACCGAAGCGACGGTGGGATCGCGAGCTCGTCGAGGTGGCGATGCAGAATCGCCGACGGCTCGCCCCCGGTGAATGGCGGCGCGCCGGTCAGCAGCTCATACAGGATGATCCCGACCGCGTAGATGTCAGCCGCCGCTGACGGCGTGGCGCCGCGGATCACCTCGGGCGCCATATAGTCCGGGGTTCCCGACAACACATGACGCTCGTTTTCGAGCCCGTCGTCGGCGACCCGCGCGAGGCCAAAATCGATCAGCATGATCTGATCGGCGCCATCGCTCGTGTCGATCAAAACGTTATCCGTCTTCACGTCCGCGTGGACGACTCCTCGCCCGTGAGCGTGAGCGAGCGCATCGAGAATCTGAACTGCGATCTCGACCGCTCGTACCGCGGGCAGGGAGCCTTCCTCGCCGACGAGCTTGCCCAGCGGAACGCCGAGCGCGTGTTGCATGACAAAGAACTCGGTGCCGTGTTCGCACCCAGCTTCGATCATGCGCGGGATATTCGGGTGCAGAAGGCGGCGGCACGCGCGGAACTCGTTGCGGAACCTGCAAGACATCGTCGGATCCGTCGCGAGCTCTGGCTTGAGCACCTTAATTGCCACCGTGCGCACGGGCCTCAGCGCGCGGCCGAGAAACACCATGCCCATGCCTCCTGCGCCAAGCAGGTCGCCAACCACATAGTTGCCGCCGACGATTCCCGAGGGAAAAACAGCGCGTGCTGTGGGTAACTCCATGGCGATCCTCCAAAGCTAAGCGAATGCGTAAAGGCTAGTTGTTGAGCCAACGATTGAGCTTTGCCGACACCGCTTCGGTGACGTTGTCCCAACCGTCCTTGATGTAGTCCTCGAGCTCGTCGAGCTGACTCTTCAGCTTCGTGCGTTGCTCGTTAACCTCGGACCGGGTATCCGCCTTCAGCTCGTTGTAGCGAGCGAGCAGATCGTGCTTCTTTGCTTCGACGCGATTCTTAAGTTCTGCTGTGTTCGACATTCCCGGCTGATATGCACCGGATATGCCAGCGCCATCCGACGCACGAATTTGCCGCTGCGACCGTCTCGTACATCGTCGTGTTGTCGTCGAGGATTCGCGAATCGACGCGCAGTCACGCTTAGAACCGATCCAGGGTCATGGTCGGTAATGGCGGCGCGATCGGTGTCGCTCACGATGTTCGCGCCAGGCGACGCTGTGCGCGACGACAACAATCGAGCGTTCGAGCGCGCTCGGCACATCGGGAGTAACTTGTCGGCGACCCATGACGAGGTGCGAGTGCGCCTCACCCTTGCTCGACACGCGATCCAACCGGCCGAGTCACCGATGCATCGAAACCCACCTCATGGCTGATCTGCTGGCGCTGCTCGGAATCGATCTCCCGATCATTCAGGCCCCGATGGCGGGCGTTTCGACCCCAGCCATGGCGGCGGCCGTCGCGAACGCCGGTGCGCTCGGTTCACTCGGTGTCGGTTCGTCGACTGCCCAGACCGCTCGCGCGATGATCGCCCAGGTCCGGGCTCGCTCGACGCGCTCGCTCAACGTCAACGTGTTCTGCCATCAGCCGCCGATCCGTGCGCCGATGCTCGAGCAGGCGTGGATCGCGCGGCTGCGACCCGAGCTCGAACGCCTCGGAGCCGCGCCGCCGGCCCAGCTCAGCGAGATCTACACCAGCTTCGCTGAAGACGACGCGATGCTCGCGATGTTGCTCGAGGTGCGGCCGAAGGTGGTCAGTCTGCATTTCGGCCTGCCGTCATCCGATCGCATTCGCGCGCTCCGGGATGCCGGGATCGTTCTGCTCGCAACCGCGACAAACCTTGGCGACGCGCGAACCCTCGCCGCCGCTGGCGTTCACGCGATCATCGCCCAAGGTTATGAGGCCGGCGGCCACCGTGGAACCTTCGACCCCGACGCTGCCGACGACGAGCTCGGTACGCTCGCCTTGACCCGTCTTGACCCGTCTGCTCGCTCGCGAGCTCACCGTGCCGGTGATTGCGGCGGGCGGGATCATGGACGGCGCGGGAATCACCGCCGTGTTGCGGCTCGGTGCGAGCGCTGCCCAGCTGGGCACCGCGTTCATCGACTGCACCGAATCACAAGCTGACGAAGCCTATCGCCGCGCGCTGCACAGCGACGCCGCGCACCACACGGTGATGACACGGATCATTTCGGGGCGCCCTGCGCGGTGTTTGGCGAACCATTGGACCGCGCTCGCCCGCGAGATCTCCGACGACACCGTACCTAGCTATCCGATCGCGTATGACCTCGCAAAGACCGTGCACGCGGCCGCCAAGGCGCGCGGCGAGCATCGACTCGCGGCGCAATGGGCTGGCCAAGGCGCGCCACTCATCCGCACGTTGCCCGCGGCCGACTTGGTCGCCAGCCTCGCCGCCGAGCTTCGCTGAAGCGATGTGCCGCAGGGTAGTCGCGTAGCTCACCCGGATCGGAAGATCTGCGTGAGGATCCGTGATCACCGCAAGGTTGCCGAGTCCGGCACGTCGGAGCTTGGCTAGGATCGAGCTGTGAACAAGCTCCTCGCATGCGCGGTCGTGATCACCGGATGTGGCGAAGACCTCGACGGCCCAGACTTGTCGGGCGTCTACCAAGTGACCTCGGCGGTCGAGAGCGAAACCGATTGCAATCCGCTAGTGCCGGTCGTGATGCCTGATCCGTATTTTCTACTCGAGCCCAAGGAGCTGTTCGGACATACGTACTTCCATCACGTGGTTTGTCCGACCGCAGACCCTGCCTCGTGCGAGGAGTACGGCAGCGTCGGACCGCTCGACACCGGGTTCGACACGGGTTGGGAAGGCGGCATCGGATTTTCGGCCGGCTCGGAACCACCGTGCACGCTCGGCTACAGCTACGGCATCGTGACCAAGATCGACGAGATGTCCGTCCAGGTCGAGGACCGCTCGTACATCGCCGAGGATCAGCCGACGTGCGACGCCGAAGAAGCGACCAATCGCGGCACCACGATGCCGTGTGTCGGGTCCACGCGCTGGATCGGCACTCGCGTCGCCGATCTCTGACGCTGAGCGTCGACGCAACGGTGCTACCTTGCAGCCGTGGCACGAACTCCGTCGACCATGATCCCGCTCGGCACCAAGATGCCGCCGTTCGTGTTGCGTGACGTCGTCACCGACGCGTCCATCGACCTGACCGAGCTCGCCGCCGGTAAGCGCGGGACGCTGGTGATGTTCATCTGCAACCACTGTCCGTTCGTCGTCCATGTCCGGCCGGTGCTCGTGCAGGTTGCGCACGAGGCGCTCGATCGCGGGTTCGCGGTGGTCGCGATCAACGCGAACAGCATCACGACGCATCCTCAGGATGGCCCGGAGCACATGGCCAAGCTGGCGCGCGACGAGCACTGGCGATTTCCGTTCGTGTTCGATGGTTCGCAACAGGTCGCTCGTGCGTATTCCGCCGCCTGCACGCCCGATCTGTACGTGTTCGACGCCGCGAATCAGCTGGCCTATCGGGGCCAGCTCGACGATAGCCGTCCGAGCAACGGCATCCCGGTCACGGGACGCGATCTGCGCACCGCGATCGAAGCCGTTGCAGCGGGCCGGTCACCGTCGTCCGACCAGAAGCCGAGCATCGGCTGCAACATCAAGTGGGCTCCATGAGGCTCGCTGGCAGCGACGCGCCTTACGCCGCGCGGCGGGTTCGGCGGTCGGCATGGATCACGTCCCATAACTGCCGCGGAGCTTCATCGCCGACGAAGTGGCCGGCGCCTCTGATCACCTTGGTGATCAGATCTCGGACGCCGGCATCGCGGAACCCGTTCTCGTAGCTCGCGATCGGCCGCGGATCGCGATCGCCTCGGATGTACTCGAGCGGAGTGATGCATGCCGGACCGTCGGCGGCTAGCCGGTTGTCCTCGGCGTCCTGTTGCATCGCACGATACAGCTCGAAGCCGGCGCGCAGCGAATCGCGATCGCTGTAGGCGGAGGCGTAGAGCGCGCGGCGATCCAGCGTCGGTTTGTCGGGTGACCCCGACATTGCGTCGAAGAAGTAGCCGAAGTACGCCAGCTCGTGGCCATGAACGAGGATCTCGGGAAGCTCCGGGATCGCGTGAAACGCGAAATGCCAGATCGCCGGGTTCGCCATCACCTCGTCCCACGGCGCGACACCGGGAATCACTGTATTGATGATCGCTACCCGTGCGACGCCGGAATCCACCACATCGGCATACTCGCGGAGATATGCGTACGCGATCATGCCGCCCACGTCGTGTCCGACGATCGTGACACCGCGCAGATCGAGTGCCGCGATGAGCTCGTGTAAGACCGTCGCGAGTGCGAGCTTGTGACCGCCGGCCACCGCACCGCGTGAGCCGCCGATGCCCGGCAGATCGATCGCGACGCAATGCGCCTCGTCGGCGGCGGCGATCATCACGTCGTGCCAGCTGCTCCATGACAGCGGCCAGCCATGCAGAAACAGATACGGTGGCGCCTTCGGATCGCCCGAACGCACGACGTGAAGATCATGCTCGCGAAGTTGAACCTGGCGATGTTCGAAGTGAATCATGATCGAGGGTAGCGCCGGCCCGATCGCTTGGCGTCAAGCTCGGGCCGCTGCGCGAGTTTTGCGCTCGCTGCTCGAGAGTGCTGTAGCGCCCCGCCGGCGTGAGTATGATGCAGCGTGGTCGAGCTCAAGAAGACGCTGTGTAATCGCGATTGCCCCGACGTGTGCTCGATCGTCGCCACCGTCGACAATGGTCGCGTCATCAAGTTACAGGGCGACAAGCAGCACCCGATCACGCAGGGCTTCTTGTGCCGGCGCACCAGCCAATTTCTCGAGCTCCAGTATTCGCCCGATCGACTCACCACGCCGCTGATCCGGCGCGGTGATGGGCTCGTGCCGACCACCTGGGACGAGGCCCTGGATTTCGTTGCCGAGCGATTGCTCGCGATCAGACGCGAGTCCGGCCCCGCCGCGATCTTTCACTACCGGTCGGCTGGTGCGATGGGCTACGTGAAAGAGGTCACCAGCTATCTGTTCGAGCTGTTCGGTCCGGTGACGACCAAGAGCGGCGATATCTGCACCGGCGCGGGCGAGTGGGCACAGCAAGCCGATTTCGGTGACTTCGAGGCAACCGATCCACGCGATCTGCGCAACGCCAAACACGTCATCTTGTGGGGCCGCAACGTCTACGTGTCGTGGCCGCACTCGCTTCCGATCCTCCGCGAGGCCAAAGCGGCAGGCTCCGGGATGGTGCTGGTCGATCCGGTGCATCACCGCAGCGCAGACCTCTGTGATCGGTTCTGGCAGCCGCGCCCCGGTGGTGACTTCGCGCTCGCGATGGCTACCGCCCGCCTGTTGTTCGAGCGCGGTTGGCTGCATTCCGACGCCGCACGCTGGTGCGATCAACTCGACGAGTTTCGTGCGCTGGTCTATCAACGAACGGTTGCGGAGTGGTGCGCGACCGCGGATGTTTCGCTCGATGCCGCCGATGATCTGGCGCGCCGGCTCCATGACGGACCGACGACGATCTTGGTCGGGTGGGGAATGGGCAGGCGGCTCAACGGCGCTGGCATCGTGCGCGCGCTCGATGCCCTCGGTGCGATCACCGGCAATATTGGAATTCCCGGCGCCGGCGTGTCATTCGAAGCCAAGCGCCGGCGCCCGTTCGGTTCGTTCGTGCGCGGCACCGCGCCTCGGCTCATTCCCGAGCCCTTGTTCGGTGAAGCCATCCTCGCAGCCAGCGATCCTCCGATTCGCGCGGTATGGATCACCGCGGGCAATCCCGTCGCGATGCTTCCCGACTCCGCGACGAACGCGCGCGCACTCGAGACGCGGGAATTGGTCGTCGTGGTCGACTCGTTTCTGACCGATACCGCCGAGCGCGCGCATGTCGTGTTTCCGACCACCACGTTGCTCGAAGATGACGATCTGCTCGGCTCGTACGGTCACCATCACGTCGGTGTGTCGACCCCGGTCGTGCCACCACCGCCGGACGTCCGTTCCGATCTCGAGATCATGCAAGCGCTCGCCTCCCGGCTAGGCTTGGCAGAGCAGCTCGCCGGGGATGCGCGGACGTGGAAGCGCCGATTACTCGGCAAGCTCGAAGCGAATGGCATCACGCTCGAGATGCTCGAAGCGCGCGGGTTCGTCGAGCATCCGTTCGCACGTGGACCCGCGTTCCCCGATCGCACGTTCGCGACGGCGTCGGGGCGCGCGAGCCTGATCACCGAGCTGCCACCCGCACCGGCGATCCCCACCGCCGAGTTCCCGATGTTCCTGCTGTCGCTATCGACCGATCGCTCGCAAGCATCGCAATGGGCGCGACCGCTCGAGGGTCCGCTCGACGTCACCGTTCATCCGGACTCAGCCGCTGGGATTCCGCACGGTGGGATCGCTCGGCTCGAGTCCGCGATCAGCTCCCTCGAGGTTCGCGTGCTGCACGACCCGGCGCAGCGACGTGACGTTGCGGTGGTGCCGAAGGGCGGGCGGTTCCGCGCTGGCCGCTGCGCCAACGCGTTGATCCGTGCACGGCTCTCCGATCACGGCGGCGGCGCGGCATTGGCGGATGAGCTGGTGCGCGTGGTGCCCGCGAGCTAGTGCCAAAGCCGCATCGGGGCCGCACCCGGATATGAGCTGTTCGTGTTCGACGCGCTTTCCAGGGACGATGTCGAGACTTGTGGGGCCCGGCTCGCCACCGCTGCCGGCGAATGACCCGCGATCTCGACGGTCTTGCCGAGACGTCAACCCGCGCGGCGTGTGGCCGTCAGAGCCCAGCGCCCAGCGTCGGCTCCGGCGATTTCGCTGCCGCAATACGTGTAGCTTGCGCGGCGATCGGGTCGGTCGCGCGGGCAGCGATCCGGCCCATCGCAACCGATAGCGCTTTCGCGAGCCCTTCGGGAGTACGCTGCGCCACCGGCTCGGCCTCCTCGAACTGTTCGGACCACAACGTCGAGCCGGTTCGCGAGTCGACCAACGACAGCTCGACGACGATTCGCCCCACGCGCGAGGTCGCCGAGCGATCGACCTCTTCGATGGCGAGCACGCGACCGCGGATCACGAGCGGCGATTGTTCGGTGGCATCGCGCACCACCGCGCGAAACCGGCCGGCGCGCTCGAGTGCCTGCTCCAGGAAGCTCGCGACCATCACGCTCGGCGACGCGCTCCAGCGATGGTACTGGTAGTAGTCGAGGCGATATGGCGTGGTGCGATAGACGATGCGTTCGTCGTCGTATCCCGGATCGGTCTCGAACGGCTCGATCGCGATGACGAGGTCGCCGCGGCCGCCCGGCGTCGCAGCCGGTGGCGCGAGCTGGTAGTAGCGCGTCGCGGGAACCGAGCCGCCACAGCCAGGGCTGGTGACGCCGAGCAGCAGCAGCGCGCCGAACGTGATGAACGCCGTCAACGAATAGCGATCGAGCTTCACGGCATTCTCCTCTCGGGCGCGGCGTCGCTGAACAGCAGCCGCGACGGTCGCTGGCGAACCTCACGAGCCAGGTCCTTGAGGCTGCGGCTCGCTTGGCGCAGGTCGAACACCGCTGCTCGCACCGTGCCCTCGTTGGAGTGCACGACCCGCTTGAGATCGCCGACCACGGTGTTGGCGTTGGTGAGCAGCTGCGTGACCTGGCCCTCGAGCATCGCCTTGGCACGCGTCGCGGTCTGCTCGGCGGTCGCGAGCGTTCGCTCGAGTCCGGGCGCCGCGTTCGCGAGATGCTGCGACGCGATCCTGGCGTTGGCGATCAGCTCGCCGACACCTTCGAACTGCTTCGGATCGGTGATGATCTGCAGGTTGTCGACGATCTGATTGGTACGCTGAACCAGCCGACTCGACTCATCGACCAGCACGAGGGCGCGCTGTTCGAGCTTGTCGAGCAAGGTCTCGCCGGGGGGAATCACCCCGCCGGGTGCGATGCGTGGTGCGCCGAGCGATCCGCCGCGCAAGTCGACGACCTTCAGCCCGGTGATGCCCGCCAGCTGAAGCAGCGCGCGCGTGTCGGTGTGGATCGGGGTGCCGGGATCCAGCGACAGGGTCACCCGCACCTTGCCGAGGTCATCGGGGTCCGGTGCGATGTCCTCGACGGCGCCAACCTTGATGCCGTTGAGAAACACCTGCGCACCGGTCGCGAGGCCCATCACCGAGCCATCGAACTTCACGGTGTATTCATCGCGTGACTGCCAGAACCGCATGCCGCCGAATGCGATCAGCACGATCGCCAGCAGCACGATGCTGGTCACCGTGAACAATCCGACTCGAACTTTGTCCGCCTTGGTCGTCATGCGTTACCTCGGGTGAGGGTGTCGGCTTCGAGTGACGACGTGTCACCGATCCGATGGAAGAAGTTGTAGACATCGAGATCCGAGCTCGCGAGCAGCTCTTCGATCGTGCCGCTCGCACACACACCACCGCGCGCGAGCATCACCGCGCGGTCGGCGATCGTACGGATGCTCTCGAGCTCGTGGGTGACGACCAATAGCGCCATGCCGAACGCTCGAAACTGCAACAGCGTGTCATCGATGTTGGCGGCGACGACCGGATCGAGCCCCGCGGAAGGCTCGTCGCAAAACACCAGCTTGGGATCGAGGATCGTCGCTCGCGCCAGGGCAGCTCGCTTGCGCTGTCCGCCAGACAGATGTGCCGGCATGCGATCCTCGAGTCCCCCGAGCCCGACCATCCCTAACCGGAGCGCCACCATCTCGCGGATCACCGGCATCGGTAACCCGGTCAGCTCTCGCAGCGGCAGTGCGACATTTTCGCCGACGGTCATCGAACCGAACAGCGCGTCCTGCTGGAACGCGGTGCCGGTGCCCTGTAACAGCAATCGGCGCTCCTCCGCGGGAAGCTCGTAGAGCGACTCGCCGAACAGCAGGACCTCCCCGGACAGCGGGGGCAGCAGTCCAGTCACCGTGCGCAGCACGGTCGACTTGCCGCAGCCCGAGCCACCGAGCAGCGCGACGATCTCGCCGTATTCGACCCGAAAGTTGATGTCCTCGAGGATCGGCTGATCGTAGCCGCAGACGAGATGGCGGCACTCGAGCGCTGGCGGGGTCATGTTCGCTCCATGATCGTGCCGACCGTCGCGAACACCGCGTCGACCAACACGATGAAGAACACGCTGACCACCACGGTTCGCGTCGTCGCTTGGCCGACGCTGCTCGGATCGGCATTGGCGCGCATCCCGAGATGACTGCCGACGATCGCGATGATCCACGCGAACACGAAGCTCTTGCCGAGCCCATGCGCGTAGTCGCCGAGCGTCACCCGTTCGATGACACGTTGCCAGAACGCGGTGGCCGGCATGTCGAGCGCCAACTGCGCGACCATCATTCCGCCGACGATGCCCACGAACATCGACATCAAGGTGAGGGCCGGGCCGGCGATCGTGATCGATGCCAGGCGCGGCAAGATCAGAAACCGATTCGGGTTGATCCCCATCGTCGCCAGCGCGTCGATTTCCGAGCGCACTCGCATCGTCCCGAGCTCCGCCGCGATCGCTGCACCGGTGCGTCCGGTCAGAATGATCGCGGTGATCAACGGGCCGAGCTCGCGCACCATCGACATGCTGATCAGGTCTGCGACGAATACTCCGGCGCCGAACCGCTGCAGCTCGAGCACACCTTGCAGTCCCATGCCGATGCCGAGCAGGAACGACAGCAAGGTCACCACGAACACCGCCGACGATCCCATCTGGAGTAGCTGTGTCGTCAGCGCGCCGGCGGGCATCCGCTTGCGATGCGCGAGCACCAGCACGCCTTGGCGAATGGTGTCGCCGACCATCGCGCCCAATGCCCGCATGGCGTCCCACGCCTCGAGGGTCCGTGCGCCGATCCGTTCGAGAGAGCTCGGCGGAGGCTGGAGGCCCGGTTCGTCGACCGCGCGCGGCGCGAGCTCGAGCGCGGCGCGGTGGTGCTCGCCGAGCTCGCGGAGCTCCAAGGTCTTGCCCGCACGCGCGAGCGTGCGGCGCATCAACGCGACCGTGGCCACGCCGGCCGAATCGATCCAACCGGTGTCGGTAAAATCGAGCACTACGGCGCGCACACTGCGTTGGCGGGCGAGCGTCTGTAATCGGCTATGGATCGGCCCGACCGTCGGGATCACGAGATCGCCGTGGACTTGCACGACAGCGCATCGCTCTGCTCGATCCACTCTGGTCGTCAGCTCGGCGCGCACGCGAAGGCGCACTGCAAACTCCGCGCACAGTGCTAACGCGCGAAACTGCTGGTGCGCGTCGGCCCGGCGTGGGGTTGCTGCAGAACGCCCCTGCTGCGTGCGCGCTCGGTTGTGACGCAAGCGCTCGGCGCTGCAACGTCATTCATCGAGGATTCGCTGGTTTCGATCCGGTATGCGTGATGCACGAGTGATCGGGATGCTCGATTCCATCACCGCCAAGGGCCTCATCAAGGACGGAATGCCGGTCGTTTGCTCGGAGAACGGCCAGTTCGCGGTCGTCGACCATCTCGAGGGGATCAACAGCATCAAGCTGCGCAAAGATGATAGTGGGAAACACCACTACATCCCCCTCGAGTGGGTGGCATCCGTCGATGACAAGGTCCACATCGATCGACCGGGACGACAAGCCATGAAGGAGTGGTCGACGGAGCCCGTCTAGCTCGCAACAATCTCCACATGATAGCGTCGGAGGGTGCGAGGGGTTCGCGCGGTCGCCGCGGTCACGTTGATTGCGGCGTGCAGTTGCGGCGACTCGACGCCCGCCGCCGATGCTTCGCTCCAGGTCGATGCCGCTGAGCCACTCGCATTCACGGCGGGCCCGACGTTCACGCTCGGGCCCAACCCGAATGGTCCGCTCACGGGCGAGCTCGAAGTCTCGACCAACCGGCCCGCACGATTGACGATCGCGATCGCGGACGACGATCGATCGTTGGTGATCGAGCTTCCGGCGCTCGCGCTGGCGCACGACGTCCCCGTGCTCGGGTTTCGCAGTGGCCGGATGCATGCGGTGACGATCACCGCGACCGATCAAGCGGGCCAAACCGTGATGGCCACGCCGTTCGACGTGATGACGCCGATGCTTCCGCCTGGATTTCCAGCGTTCCTCGCGAGTCGGATCGGGTCGGCGCAGATCGAGCCGGGGGTGACGTTCACCGCGCTGCTGAGCTATCTGCTGGCGGTAGACGATGAGGGCGAAGTGGTGTGGTTTATCGACGTCGGTCGCGAGACTACGGACGTTCGCCGGCTGCCCAACGGCAACATGTTGTTCGGCAATCGCGATCACTCGGGGGGCGCCGAGGTCGACATGTTCGGCAACCTGGTCCGTCGATGGCACGCCGCGAAGCTGTCCTCTGGTGATCCAGATAGCACGCCGGTCGCAATCGACTCGATGCACCACGAGCTCGCCATGCTTCCGAGCGGAGACTTGCTGACGTTGTCGACCGAACGAAGGACCTACGACGGGTATCGGACGAGCGAAGTCGATCCGACGCCGGGATCTGCACAAGATCTGATCGGCGACGTCGTGGTGGTGTTTCAACCGGATGGGACGATCGTCACCGAGTGGTCGCTGCTCGATCGATTGGATCCGCAGCGCGTCGGGTACGGTTCGTTCTCGTCGTTTTGGTCCGAGCACTATCCACCGCCGAACGTGCTCGACTGGTCTCACGGCAACGCGGTCGTGATCGATCCTTCGGACGGCGGAGCGATCATCTCGCTGCGTCACCAAGACGCGATCGTGAAGTTGGACGCCAGCGGCGCGTTGCTGTGGATCCTCGGCAGCCACGACAACTGGAGTACGGCGTACCAGCCGCTGCTGCTGACGCCGGTCGGTGTCGGACCGTTCGCGTGGCCGTTCCATCAACATGCGCCGAAGCTGCTCGGCAACGGACATCTCTTGGTGTTCGACAACGGCAACGTTCGGGTGAGCCCGCCGGCCGCGATCGATGGAACCGGCCAATACAGCCGCGCCGTCGAATACGCGATCGATCCGGCGACCAAGCAGGTCGAACAGGTGTGGGAGTTTGACGCCGATCAGGCGATCTTCGCGGCGGCCACCGGTGACGTCGACGTCGGCTCCGTGACCGGCAACGTGATCATCACGTTCGGGGTCACCGGACGGATCCTCGAGGTCACTCACGATGCCGCCGCCACCGTCGTGTTCGAGCTCAGCTCGCCGGTACCGCTATATCGCAGCGAGCGGCTGCCGCTGTATCCCGCTGCAGCTCCGTGACGTCACTTCCAGCGCAGTCCCGCTGATAGCGTCAGCTGGGTATCGTCGTGCTCGCCTGGTAACGGCGCGTCGTCGAGCCAGCGCCGGCGGTCGAGGCTGAGCGATACAAATCCGGTGACGCCGGCGGCAACGCGAAATACGCGCGAAACGCCGACGCCGAGGTGGATGCTGCGTGCTCGCCCTAGCTCGTGCTCGGTGTGCTCGTGCGCTCCGCGCTGACGCGGGTACGAGCACGATGAAGAGCACACACACCCGCATGTCGATGAGACCCGCGCCTGCACATGGCAGATGCCCACGTTCACGATTGGCGGGATTCGCAACAGCCGTTCACACGTGGCGCCAGCGCCACGTAGCCAACCACCACAACACCGAGGGCACCTCGCTTGCAATTCCCGTCGACACACTCACGTACGAGGTACAACTTCGATGAAATCCGCACTCGCGTTAGTCTGCACGGTGTTTCTTGCCCACATCGGCTCTGGTGTCAGCCATGCGCAGCCGGCCGCCGAGCCAGCGCCGGCGCGTTCGACACCGGCTGGTCGCCACGGGCTGTTTGCGACCTTGGGCGTGTGGGGTGGCAACATCTCGTGCGACGGAATGGACTGCGGCGGGTTCCGGGAGGCGGGCGGCCTCGGGCTGCAAGTCGGTTACATGGTCACGCCCAAGCTCGGCGTGCTCGCCGATGTCTGGGGCATGACGTCGAGCCAGAACGACGTCTCGATCACGTTCGTGACCGCGACGCTGAACGTTCGCTATTGGCTCGCGCCGGTGATCTGGGTGCAAGGCGGCGTCGGCACCGGTCACGCGCGGATTAGCTGGGGGCCATTTAGTGGCGCGAGTGATGACGTCGCGGTCGGCGCGGTCTCGGCCGGTATCGAGCTGGTGCGCGGCCGGCGATGGGCGGTCGATCTCGCAGCAAAGCTCGCCCAAGGATCGTCGACCGACGTTGAAGGCGATGAGGTGCAGACCGGACGCTCGACCGGCGTCGGCGTCAGCTTCGTCGGATTTGTGAACTAGCCACTATCCAGGCGGCGGCGTCGCGAGCGCGAACGCGGCGCCCTGCGGATCCATGAGCTGGACGATGCGCTGGCCGCCGGGCACCTCCATCGGACCATTGAGCACGGTGGCCCCGTTGGCCTTGGCGCGCGCGAGCGCCGCGTCGAGATCGGCGATCGTTACGTAGTACATCCATGACGGTGGTACCGGTCGACCATCGGGTGTCGTCATGCCCTTGGGCATCGTCATCATGCCGCCGAGCTGTTTGCCGTTGCGGCCCCACAACAAGTAAATGCCCATGGGCCCCATGTCGGATTCGCCGAGCTTCTCCCAACCAGCGATCTGGCTGTAGAACTCGAACGCTGCCTTGTAATCGGTGGTGTAGAGCTCGTTCCACGAGAACTCGCCGGGTTTTTGGGGTGCATGTGATTCCATGACGCCCGCCGGCGTGAACACCGAGATCACCGCGCCCTGCGGATCGGCGATCACCGCGAACCGGCCAACCGTGGCGACCTCCTCGACGACCAGTACCTTGCCGCCGAGCTGCTTCACCTTCGCGATCGTGTCATCGACGTTGGCGACCTCGACGTTGCCCTGCCAGTACGGCGGCGCGCCCATGGTCTTGGCCAGCTCGGGCAGCTGCGTCACCCCACCGAGCGGACCTTGGCTACCGACCCACATCGTGTAGTTGCCACCTTGGCCGAATGGCTGGGTCTTCCAGCCGATGACCTCGGGATAAAACGCCATCGCACCCTTTGGGTCCGTGGTGAGCAACTCGTACCAAACAAACCGGCCAACATTCGACGTGGTCATGGTGCCGAGCATCGACCCGCGGCGGCACCGGGACAAGGTCTGCGCGCCGGGAGCGTGAGAGCGGGGTAAGAAGTACGCCGGTTCACTGGCCAATCGTAAGATCGGAGCGTGGGCATAGCTCAGGATCTGCAGCGGTGGCAGCACGTGCTGCTGACGGTTGTCGTCATCGTGCTGGGTGCGACCGGACTGCTTGCATATCAGCTGATCGGAGAGATGCGGAGTGCGAACCAAGCGGTTAGCTATGCGCATGCCGAGCGGCTGATCGACGCTGATGCGATGGAGATCGCGGTGTTCATGCGATCCGCGAATACCCGCGGCTACTTGCTTACCGGCGATCGATCGTTTCTCGACCATCGCGCGGCCGCCAAGCTCGACCTCGATCGCCGGGTCGCGAGCTTGAGCCAGCGCGGGAACGTACCGAGACTGGCGCCGATTACCGAGGCGATCACGACGCTCGACGTGGCGAGCGAACGTGCGATCCAACGCTATCATGCGTCGGCTCAGGACGCCCGGGTGATCTGGGAGCGCGAGGCGCGCCCGGCGCAGGAGCAATTGGCACGGCACGTCGGGGAGCTCGTGGGTGCCGAGCGGGCAGCGTTTGCGGCGGCCCGCGCAGCAGCGGCAACTGCGTCTCGGCAATCGACCGCGCTGCTGGCTGCCCTGCTCGGGGGCGTTGCGATTCTGGTGACGACGCTGTTCTACGGCTATTCGCGAGCGACTCGCTCGTTGATCGATCGCCAGCGCCACGAACAAGAGCAAACGACGTTTCGGCTACTCGAGCAGGTGCCGGTGGGCATCTTCGTGCTCACCGCGGAAGGCAAGCCGTACTACGCCAATCAGCACGCTCAGAAGCTACTGGGCCGTGGGGTCGCGAGCGCATCGCCGAGCACGCTCGCCGAGACCTACGAGGCGTACGTCGCCGGCACCGAGCAACACTATCCGACCGAGCGAGTACCGGTGGTGCGCGCGCTCGCCGGCGAAACGTCGGAGTGTTCCGACATGGAGATCCGCCGTGGCGACGAAGTCGTCCCGCTGC
>JBFXAI010000014.1:0-169298 GCA_050184455.1 Kofleriaceae bacterium
GGGACCGTGCAGCAGGACCTCGCGACACGCCTCGAGTCGACGAGCGGACGAGTCGACAGGTTCACCGAGACCGCGAAGAACAACATGCAGCGGTCGGCAGAATTTCTCGCCGGTGGGGTCGAGGGGTTTGGTGAGGCGATTTTTGGAGAGACCGAGGAGACAAAACAAAGCCGAGCGAACAGCAAGCGCCTCGACGATCGCTGGCAGATGGCAGAGATGCAGATCCTTGCGCAAAGGCCAGGACTCGCAAGCGACCCCGAGGTGCTCCGAGCGATGGCGCAAAGGCAGGTCGGCAAGGAGAACATGCTGCAGGAGGCGCTGGCGCGCGGCCACCGCGTCGCTCCGGCCTACCAGGCGCCGCAGTTCCGGGAAGTCGATCACCGCCTCAAGACCGGCGAGGTCGTGAAGCGCTACGAGCAGATCGCGCCGGAGCGGTCGATCGCCGTCGAGGAGGGATACACGGTCGAGGAGCTCCGTGGGATGTATCAGGACATCCAGGGCTCCACGAATGAGGCCATGCTGGCGAAGCTGATTGAACAGCAGCTCGCCGAGATGAAGAAGCAGACCGACGTCATGAAGACCATGGCCAGTCAAGGCACGGTCCTGAAGACCGACAGTGAGACGATCGCGAAGGCCTCGGGCAAGTCGACGAGTCCGCGTCGTAGCAAGTAGCTCCGTCGGGAATCGATGGTTCGTTGACCGAGTGCGCCGTCCCGTGTCACGGTGGTGGGACAGCAAAGTCCTCAAGCACCCGGAGTCTCTAGCCAAGCACACATTCATTCGAACCATCACCACGAGGGTTGCGCTCTCGTCGGCGGGAAATCCGGGTTGAGGACTTTGCTGTCTGGCTCGTGAACCGTCGGCGGGGGCCTGCCTGCGTTTTGGAGGAACCGCCATGGACACGAAGAAGCAGCGCATCTCGCAGCAGCGAACCGTGATGACCACGCTCGAGCGCATGATCGCGTTCGAAGCCGAGGACGAACGTCGCGTCGGGGAGCCCCCTGCTCATGCGCTCGACGGTGCGGTCGACGGTTACGTTTGTCGAGGGCTGATGCGAGATCTGAACTACCGGGAGTGGCCCGACGATGCTTTGCGCGAGCTCGTACGGCTGCTCGTGACGCATTGCTCTGACGAAGAGTTGGCCTCGATGGTCACCAAAGCGCGAAGCCAAGCGAAGTGGGTCCGCGAGTACACGCGCGAATGCGAAGAACCGGGAGGCGAGTGGTTCGAGGCCGATCGCAAACGCGCAGCTGAACGTCGACGAAAGGTAGCCTAGCGATGGCGGAACCACAGAAGAGACCGAACGGCTCGTGGCGCATCCAATGGCTCGACGCCGGCGGCAAGCGTCGGAGCGCAGACTTCCGAACGTTCGAGGCCGCGCGATCCGCACTGAGACGCAAGCAAACCGAGGTCGAGGACATCAGGGCAGGGCGCGCGCGTCCGCTGTCGGATCTCACGCTGGCGCAGGCTGGCGGCGAGTGGCTTGAGAAACGCAAACCCGCACCGGGCTCGGCGCCCGACGTAATGCGTCGACGCGGCAACCGCGAGCGCAACAATCGCCAGCATCTCGATCACCACATCCTTCCCGAGCTCGGGAAGCTGCGCCTGCCCGAGGTGACCACCGAGGTTGTTCAGAAGTTCATCCGCACGCTCGAGTCGAAGCCGACCAAGCGCAACGGCGAGCGCAACGCAGCGACCGACGGCGAGGGCCGGGCGCGGGCACAGCGAACGCTGCGACCGGCGACGATCGCGAACGTGCTCATCACGCTGCGCAAGATGATGAACGATCTGGGCTACCCGATCCGCATCAGCTACTCGGTCCCCGAGAGCGACTACGGATGGATCAAGTCTACCTCCGACGTCGCGCGGTTTCTGGCCGCGTGCGATCCGCCGTGGTTCCGCATGGCGTGCGAGCTCGCTGTGTACGCGGGCCTCCGCCAGGGCGAGGTCGCTGGGCTTCGATGGGATCGCGTCGATACTGAGCGAGGCCTGATCACGATCGATCGGAGCTACGACGGCCCGACCAAGAGCAAGCACGCTCGCGCCGTGCCGCTGGCGCCCGAACTCGCCGAGCGGCTGAAGCGTTGGCGACTCGCCACCGGTGCGGCGAGCAAAGGGCTGGTCGTGACGATCGACGGCGCGCCGATCGAGAGCGATCAGACGGACCTCGGGAAACGAGCTCGACGTGCGTGCAAGGCGGCCGCTGTGGAGCCGGTGACGTTCCACCAGCTCCGGCATACCTTCGCGTCACACCTCGCGGAGCGCGTCTCCCTACCAACCGTGGGCGCTGTGCTCGGACACGCCGATCCGAAAACCACGGCCCGCTACGCGCACGTCGACACCGCGTCGCTCGCGCGAGACCCTCGGCTGCACTTGACGTTCTCGGCGCCATCCGGCACGGTCACCCCGATCACCGCTGCACCATCCGTGCACCACGACGACATGGCCAGCGGCGATCTGCGCAGTAAGTAGTGACAATCAAATCGATCCCATAGCTCAGGTGGATCAGAGCGGCGGTTTCCTAAACCGCAGGCCGCAGGTTCGAGCCCTGCTGGGATCACTGACGTGACCACGAGTCTTGTGCCGTGAAGGTGTCGGAAACCGCCGTGCGGCGGTTTCGTCATGAAACCTGGCGCAGGCCGCAGGTTCGAGCCCTGCTGGGATCACTTCGATAGCCTGTGGTCCTGTGCACGCGCAACGCCGGAAACCGCCGTGCGGCGGTTTCGTCATGAAACCTGGCGCAGGCCGCAGGCTCGAGCCCTGCTGGGATCACCGACGTGACCACGAGTCTTGTGCCGTGAAGTGTCGGAAACCGCCGTGTGGCGGTTTCGTCATGAAACCTGGCGCAGGCCGCAGGTTCGAGCCCTGCTGGATCACGGCTTTTTCGCGGGCTGTACCAGCCCGCCGAGCAGGACCGAGAGCTCGAGCCCCACATAGTGGCCGAGCTCTCCGTTCAGGTTGACGCGCTGATACGAGAACGACAGGCCAGCACTGGACGTATCCGGTGCGTCCCTGATGGTTCCGTGCCCTTTAGATGGCTGGCCACTGAGGTTCCTCATGAGGTGTGCGCCGAGCGCGATGCCAAATGCCTTGCCGCAGATCTCGTTCGTGCACGGTGTACGCGATGCGTCGATCGCCTGGGTGTACGAGACGCGCGCGACACCATGCAGCCAGGGCAGAACGGGGAACGAGACGAGTCCGAGGCCGCCGACGCCGATGTGGTTCTTGCCAGCCGGTATGCGCTCGACGGCGAGCCCGGCCATGACGCCGCCCTTGGATGATAGGTATCCGGTGCCCACTCCGTACGTACCGGCGAACCGTGTCTGAGCACCGCGGTCGAGCTCACCGGCGATCGGCGTCGTTACGCCGGTCGCGCCGTGCATGTAGAGGCAGGCGGGTTGGGCGATCAAGAACGCCGCGCCGAGGGGGAAGCGCTTGGCCACCATGACGAGCGCGCAGTCTCGCACGAGCCCACCGAGAAGGCGTGGCAGACCGCGGCATAGCCGAGCTACGCGAGGTGTTCGCTCGATCGCGCGATCTCGATGATGCGCAGCTACGGCTGATGAGAACGCGAGCTCACGGGCGGTTCGACGAACGTGCAGGCATGACCACGTCGTTAACCGAGCGGGCTTGCTTCACATCGATCAGCTGCGTGCCGAGCCGTTGAAAGTGCCACGCCTGCACGCGCACCTGGCGCTGCGCAGCCTCAAGCGACGTGCGCAGGCGCGAGACCACGATGCAGGGGGTAACGATCATGCCGAGGCTGGCGATCGTCATGAGCAGGATCGTCAGCGTCGGTGGCAGCTCGTGCATCTGCGGCGAGATGATCATTCGGCCCGCATCGAAGCTGTATGCCGTGGAATGCACGAGCTCGAGTAACGCTGGCGCCGCGACGCCCAAACAGCTCAGCAGCAGCGTGCCATTGCGAAACACCGGAGCGGGGTGGGTTTGAATCACGATCGCGAACGCAGCGAGCAACGTTGGGGTCACCACCAACGAGGCGGGCGAGAGACCCCACACGGCCACCCACTCTCCATCGGATCCGCGAGCTACTTCGCCGGCGTTGGCGTCGCCGAACCCGACCCCGCGGCGGGCGGCAGCTTGAGGGCATCGTTGACAACGATCTGTGCACCCGCGATCGCCTTCGCGGTCTGCTCGTCGATCAGCTGATCGAGCTGCGTGGAGAGTTGGGCGCTGACGTTGTTGAACAGCTGGGCCGGCTTATCCTTGAGATCGGTGAGGTACATCAGTGCCTTGCCGAACACGTCTTTGGCTTGCGCGCACAGCTCCTTGAGCTTGTCGCCACCACCAGAAACTCGCGCCATCGCACACGCTCCGATCACCAGATCGGCGGTGTCGTTGAGCTTGACCACGAGAGGCGCTAGCGCATGCTGGATCGTGTCGGCGACCTGGATCGCGAGCGGCTCGACGACGCCGCGAACCTCCGCCGACACCCGAGCACGAACGTCCTCGACCCGCGCCGACGCACCCGTTTGGGTCATCAGCCGATCGAGCTCACCCTTGAGATTGCCAAGTCTGCCAGACGCCTCGCCAAGGCTGGCCCTGAATGCCCGCAGCTTCTTGATCGCTTCGTCGAGCAGCGCCACGACATCGTCGACGGTCTTGAGCTGCTCGTTCTGAGCTGCAAACGTCTTCCACTGATCGAGCTGGCGAAATCCGTTGAGCAGCTCGACCGGCGCAGCGGCGATGTCCACCTTGTCGAGCAGCTTCGCGAGATCATCGAGCCGGGTCTGCTGCTCGGCAACCGCCTGCACCTTCGCCACGGTCACCACCGGAACGCATGCGCCATCTTTTACCAGCGCTCCCGGCTGGCAGCTCGGAAGCGGCGCCTCGACGATCTTCTGGTCATTCGAGCCGGCGGTCCCGCCCGACTCGTTCTTCGATCCACACCCAGCAGCCAGCAACGCAACCACGACCACGAGCTTGTGCATGGTGTGGAACCTAGTACGTCCCGCCGCGTTCGTCAGGGTGCGAACACGATTCCGACGGTGTCGCCGGTGATCGCGAGGTCCCATGCCGCGGTGGGCTTCGCGCCCTGATCGAGATCGAGCATGCCGAGCCGCTTCGGCGCCGTGGTGGGCAGCGCGTAACGGTCATAGAGCGTCATGGCGGCCTCGGGCGCCCCATCGGACATCTGGATCATCTGATTCACTTCGAACGAGCTGCCAGCGGGCAGCTTGTCAGTGTTGTGGAGCACCTTGATGTTGCCGAAGATCGTCTGGTTCGCGCTCACCTTGAGCGAAGCGATCCGGCTCTCGCGGTCCGCCCATGCGCCGGTCCACGACCGCAAGCGATGGAACACCGAGAACGTCGGGAACACCGCCTGCATTGCATCGCCAGGCGTGAACGCATAGCTGCCGCTCGGCGGGGTCTTGGGTGCAAACCCACCGGAGTTACCCACCGAAAGGCCCGATAGCGCTCCGTTGACCACGTGGCGCCAGCCGCCGTCGACCGAGTTGCCCTCGACCCCGGTGTGGCTCAGCTGCGCATTGGCGGTCATCGCGCTCGCTTCGACGATCGTCGTCGCATCCCATGCCCACGCGGTGCGCGTCGACATCACGTTGCGCCCGTTGACCAGGTCTTCCGAGTAGTCGTTCTCGGTGGCGGGGAACTCGGCGAGCATGAGATCGCTCTGGCCGCGGACCAAGCTGATCGCGTACGGCTCGGTGATCCGGCCGACGCTCCACAGCGTGACGGTGCCGCGCGGCGAGAATACGTAGTAGTTGAACGTTTGGCTGCTCACGAGGTTCGTGGGCTGTTCGTCCCGCGCCAGGTAGCGCATGCGACGCATGCACAGCGGGCCCATCATCTTGATGATCTTGGTGGCCAACGAGTACATCCGCCAGCCGGTGGTCTCGGTGCCATCGCCGATCCAGAGCTCGGTGGTGTCTGCGTTCAACACCGGGCCGAGCTCGGCGGTCGGCGTCGTACCGAGCGCGAGCACGCTGTCCATCGCGAGCGACGTGCTCTTGAACCGAACGTGCTTCTCGACGACCGGTCCCGGAACCACGGAGACGTGGCCAGCCACCGGTGAGGTGAGCGCACCGGCGAGGTTGACCTCGGCGGTGTCGTAGAGCGAGTCGCCGTACGCGAGGATCTGGATCAGCCCTTCGGCAGTTGGCGTCACGTTGATCGCGTCGCCATCGATCGCCAGCGTTCCGCTGACGACGCGGAACCGCACGCCGTCGAGGTTGTAGACGTTGGGACTGATCTCGGTTGGCGCCGCCGATGGCTCGAGCCGGAGCGAGGTCCCCGCGGGGGCGTCGGTCCACGTCGCGTTGAGCACGCCGCCTTCGAGCATGTGATAGAGCAGGCGGCCCTGGGCGTCGGTGGTGGCGTCGTCCCAGACGATCGGGTTGCTCCACATCACGCCGATCGGCGACAGCACCCAGATGAGATTCCTCGTGTTGCTGGTCTCGCCGAGGATCGCGAGCGGGATGTGGAGGTCGCGGCGGGGAACGATCTTGAGGCTCGCCGAGCCGGTCGCCGTCGATGCCGCCGCGGTCTGCTCCCAGCCGCGAATCTTGAAGTGAACGTCGCCATCGGTCGAGACGTCCTCTTCCGACATCTGCATCATCCCAGCGGGGGATGTGATCCGCCACACGGGCTGCGCGAGCTGAAGCGGATCCTCCTCGTCCATGTCCATCGGGTCATCGTTCTTGCCGGGGTCGTCGCCCGGATCGTCGGGCATATCGCCGTTGGTGGCACAAGCAGCGGACGCGAGCAGAGTGAGCAGAACGATGCGCATGAGCGGCTCCTGGGACAGCAACGACCGTACCAGAGGTCGCCGGTGGCAATCCGCGTGGTTCGACACGAGATCGCGGGCCAACATGGCGCGCGGATCCTCATCGACTGGCGACCCGAGTGTCCCGCGAACGTGCGAATCGTACGCCGCCCGACGGTTCATACATGCCGAGCGGGGCCAACCCGGTTGTGCGTTTTGCACCAGGCGCGAGGTGCTTCCGCCGCGCTGACCCCGATACAGTTGAATCGCCCCGATGAAACACCTGCTCGATGATGTGCGCCGCGCGATCGCCAGTGAGAACTGGTACGCCGCGCTCGGGCTCGCGCTGTCACTACCGGATCTCTGTGGTCAGCTCGAGACGCCGGGGGTCCCGAGCGCCGAGCGCTACACGCGCTGGTTCAAGCAGCATCTCGAGCCGTTCTACACCCGAACCGTCGCCAACGATCCGCAGCTGCTGTTGAGCGCGAGCGACTGCTACGCGCTGCGCTGCGCGTTCCTGGGCCATGATTCGCTCGACGAATCGGCGAGGCGCCGCCTGCTGGAGCGGTTCGAGCTCGTGGTATCGCCGCCAGCGTGGGTTGTCCACTTGCACCACAACGGCAATCGGCTCGAGCTTCAGATCGATCAGTTGTGCGACGAGATCTGCGTTGCCGTGGAGGTTTGGCTGGCGACGACGGTGGATCCCGCGGTCAGGCGTCGGATCGAAGCGCTGCCGACGATCCACCGGCCGTTCTAGCGCGTTCTGGCGCTGCGCCACGGCCGTTCCGAAACCCACGACGACGTTTACCGACGCGCTCGCCCACGCGCTTTGGGTTGCGATGGCGATCGCTTTGCTCGCGCTCTTGGTGACGCCGGCGGTGCCGCAGCTGGCGTGGCCCGGAGCGGCGGCGCGGCCGGCCCCTGGTCGAGAAGCTTGATCAGCTTCTTCGGCGCTTGTGCGCGGTAGCTCTCGTCGATCCACGCCTTGAACATCTCGATCGGCACCGGCTGTCCGGGCGCGAGCTTGGCCGACACCCAGCCGCTCTTGCCGAGCCCGTACGGCGTCGGCTCGGCGAACGGAAGCATCAACGCCACCGCGCTGGACGTCGGCAGCTTGCACGAGATGCTGAACGGCTGATCGTCGGTGGGGAGGAACGCGAACGTTTTTCCCGCGACGACCAGATCGAGGTGCTCGGGCCACGGACTCTTCGTCTCGGCGCCCGGATAACCGAGGCCGAACTGACGGAGCTCGTGCTGCGCAGACTTCGTGACCTTGCGGGGACTCGGCATGGACCGACTATGCACCATGGTCCCTACCGGCATGGACCGGTCGCAGCGCCCGAGGCGCTCGCAAGGCGACGGTCGCAGCACAGATCGCCGCAATCTTCGCGGCCCGACTGCCACAACCAGGGGCCCGGTGCGTGATAAAGACGCCTGAAAATGACCGATTCAAAAGAACGTCACACGCTGGGAGAGCGAGCGGCGCGCCAGCTCGCGAATACGACGAAGACGCCGCCGCAGTGGGTTGGGACGACGCCGCGCTGGTTGGTCCAGCTGCTGCCGTGGACGCCGGTCGAGGCGGGTGTGTATCGCGTCAACCGCGTGATCGATGGAAAGTTCGCCGTCGAGTGCACGCCGGACGACACGGCGAACCTGCCGGTCGCGGTCATCAACTACGAAGAGAAGCCGCGCGAGTACACGCTCACGACGGTGACGACGACGATCGAGGTCCATACCCGGATTTCGGATCTGTTTCGCAGCCCGATGGATCAGGTCAAAGAGCAACTCACGGTTGCCGTCGATCGGATGAAGGAGAAGCAGGAAGACGAGCTGATCAACAACGGCGCGTACGGCCTGCTCAACAGCATTCACGACTCGATGCGCGTCAAGCCGCGCTCGGGCGCACCGACCCCCGACGATCTCGACGAGCTGATCGCGAAGGTGTGGAAGGAGCCGGCGTTCTTCCTCGCACACCCGCGCGCGATCGCGGCGTTCGGCCGGGAATGCACCCGCCGTGGAGTTCCACCCCCCACGGTCAACCTGTTCGGCTCGCCGATGCTGACGTGGCGCGGGCTGCCGCTCGTGCCGTGCGACAAGCTGCACGTCAGCGGCAAGAAGACCGACATCCTGTTGATGCGCACCGGCGAGAAGAAGCGCGGCGTCGTCGGTCTGTTCCAGCCGGGCTTGCCCGGCGAGGTCAGCCCGAGCCTGTCGATCCGATTCATGCACATCAACCAGCACGGCGCCGCGGCGTATCTGATCACGCTGTACTGCTCGACCGCGGTGCTCACCGAGGACGCGCTCGGCATCCTCGAAGGGGTCGAAGTCGACCGGTACCATGACTACAAGTGACGGTAGCAACATGCCTCCGCACGAGCTGCGGGGGCCGCTCGGGCAGCTCGGCGACGCTGGCGGCGGCATCGTTCCGGCGTTGATGCCGGCCCCGGTGCCGTACGCGATGCAGAGCACGCCAGGGCTCGCGACTGGCGCAACCGCGCCGCCGAATGCCCCGACGCTGCCGTCGGACGACCAGGGCTCGCTCGCGCTATTGATCTCGAAGCTCGCCGGTGAAGCCTTCGGCGGTAGCTCGCTTCATCCGTTTCCTGCGCCGGGCAATGCCACGGCGTTGACGTCGACCGGATCGGCACCGGCGCCGAGCGGGTTGTCGCCCATGGCGGCGTCGAACGTCCCGACAACGCCCAGCGGTGTACCGAGCGATCCGACGATCGCGGCGGTGCCGTCTCGAGATGGTTCAGCGTGGTTCGGTATGCCGCCGCAGCCGCCGGTGTCCGCCGGTTCGCATCCGACGAGCTACGCGTCGCCGTCCTACGGTTCGAGCGCACCCGCGGTCCCCTCGGGTTCGAGCGTGCCGGCACCGACCGGATCGCATGCATCGGTGCCCTCCGGCTCGAACGCAGGGGTGCCCGGGTTGGCGGGATCGCAGGCGACGGCGCCCGCGCACGCCTCGGGATCACCGGGGACGCATGGAGCGTTCTATGCGCCGGCATCGCCAGCCGCGACCTCGCCGTCGCACGCGCTCGCGGGTGGCGGTTCGTCGATCCCTGGACTGCCGAACGCCTACGGCACGCCTGCCGCCTCTACGCCGCCCGGCTCGGCGTTTGCGTTTCCGACGATCAGTGAGGTGCCGATGTTCGGCGCCGACCCATGGGGCGCCGCCGGCTCCGAGCTCCGCATGCCTGCGAGCGAGCAGCCTGCGATCGATGCCGCGCCGTACTTCATGCCGTCGGCAGACGTGCTCGGTCTCGACACGGCCACCGATTTTCAACGGATCGAGGTTGGTAACGAGCTAGCACCCGCTCGCGAGCCGCTGACCCGCGAGCTCGGCGGCACCGCGTTCGATCCATACGTCGTTCGCAAGGACTTTCCGATCCTCGACGAGCGCGTTCAGGGCGGCAAGCGGCTGGTGTGGCTCGATAACGCCGCGACCACGCAGAAGCCACGCGCCGTAATCGATCGGCTGTCGAGCTTCTACGAGCACGAGAACTCCAACATCCACCGCGCCGCGCACACGCTGGCGGCGCGCGCGACCGACGCCTACGAGCGCGGCCGCGAGCTCAGTCGAAAGTTTCTCAATGCACCTTCGGCACAGGAGATCATCTTCGTGCGCGGCGCTACCGAGGGGATCAACCTGGTCGCGCAAAGCTGGGGTCGCAAGAACATCAACGCGGGCGACGAGATCCTGATCACCCACCTCGAGCACCACGCCAACATCGTGCCGTGGCAGATGCTATGCGCCGAGCGCGGTGCGCGGCTCAAGGTCGCACCGGTCGACGATCGCGGCGACGTGATCCTCGAGGCGTACGATCGGCTGCTCACGCCAAAGACCAAGCTCGTCGCGTTCCCGCAGGTGTCGAATGCACTCGGCACGATCACGCCCGCGCAGCAGATGGTCGAGCTCGCGCATCGCCACGGTGCAGTCGTGCTCGTCGATGGCGCGCAGGCGGTGTCTCACATGCCGGTCGACGTTCAACTGTTGGACTGCGACTTCTATGTGTTCTCCGGCCACAAGGTGTTCGCGCCGACCGGAATCGGGGTGGTCTACGGCAAGCGCGAGATCCTCGAGGACATGCCGCCGTGGCAGGGCGGGGGCAACATGATCCAGGACGTCACGTTCGAACGCACGACCTATCACCCGCCGCCGTTTCGATTCGAAGCCGGCACCGGGAACATCGCGGATGCGGCCGGGCTCGGCGCGGCGCTCGAGTACGTGATGAAGATCGGGCTCGACACGATCGATCGCTACGAGCACGAGCTGCTGGTGTACGCCACACAACGACTGCACACCGTTCCAGGTCTCACGATGATCGGAACGTCGCCGAACAAGGCCGGCGTACTGTCGTTCATTTTGAATGGCCAGCGGACCGAGGATGTAGGTGCTGCGCTGGACAAGGACGGCATTGCCGTACGCTCAGGGCACCATTGCGCCCAGCCAATCCTGCGGCGGTTTGGGCTCGAAGCGACGGTCCGCGCGTCCCTAGCTTTCTACAATATTGTCGAAGATATAGACGCCTTGGTCGACTCGCTCTGCCGACTCCAAGGCGCCGGTGTAGGCATCCGCTAAAACAGACCCGTTGCACACAATGACGGTCTCCGTTATAACGGAGACATCATGGTCGAGACGCTCACACCAGCCGCCGCCGCCGAGTTGATGTCTGTTCAATCCGTGGACGTGATCGACGTTCGCGATGAGGACGAGTGGGTCACCGGGCACATCCCGGGCTCCCGTCTGGTCCCGCTGTCGCGCCTGCGCGAGGATGTCGAGGCCGCGCTGAGCCGCGGCACGACGATCATCTTCGTGTGCGCGAAGGGGGTCCGTAGCCTCACCGCCGCGAAGCTCGCGGAGCGGTTCGGATTCGACAACCTCTACAACCTCGAAGGTGGCGTGAAGGCGTGGGAGGCTGCTGGGCTTCCGCTCATCATCGCCACCCGCGTCGCCGCGTAACTCGTTCGTTGTGATCGCGCGCGCCGCGCGGTCAGCGCGCGAGGCGACGAACGCGATGCAGCGTGCTCGGCCGTTGCGTCAGCACTTTGCCCGTCGCAGTCCCACCGCCGCTCCATTCCCCGCCACCGTCACCCACCACCGGCTCCTCGACCAGGCTGGTGGCGTTCTTGAGGCTGAGGTGCTGATGATGGTGGTGGAACTGGAACCAACCCTGGCCGTTGTTGGTGGTCTCGTAGGCGAGGACGATGTTGGTGCACGCGGTGCCGCTGAGCCAGCCGTTGTCGCACAGCGTATCGAGCGCTGACAGCATCAGCGGTCCGACCTTGCCATCGACGCCGACGACGCGGGTGCGCGGGCTCTCGAACAGCGCACCGAGGAACATCGCGTTGCGCCAGACGTCGAGGGTCGTCGGGTCGCTGACGCAGTGATACTGGTCCTGGCCGTTGACGATGTGCGGGCAGACCGGACGCAGCCGATTATCGGCGGTGGACTTCTGGTAGTAGCCGATGTCCATGTCGCGGCCGTTGACGTGCGTGCCGGGCGGGTGCCCAGGGCTGCCGACCGACGTGCCGGGAATCGCACCGTTGGCCTCGCTCATGTCGCCGAGCCCGAGGGGCCCGCCGATGCCGGTCGTCCAGTCCGCGGTCTTGCATGCGACCTTCGAGGTCGCCCAGGCGACGAGCATCGCGAGGTCCTTGCGCGCGTAGCTGCGGTATTGATTGGTCGCGGTCTCGCCGTTGAGCGGATAGTCATCCCACGCGGTGGTGGTGCGCGGAGAGAACGTCACGAGGGACGTGCAACCGGTGCCCGTGCAGTCGCGCACCGGCAGCGATGGACACGCGGGACCTGGACCTTGCGCCATCGGGCCCGAGCCCGCATCGGGAACGCATTCGCCCGCGACACAGTGCGAGCCCTGGCCGCAGCTCACCTCGCTACACGAGCACGCCGAGCCGCAGGTTGCATCGCAATCCGAGTCTTGCTTCGGAATGCACGAGCCATCGCCGTCGCAAACACCGCTGCAGGTGTGCGCGTTGCAGTCAGGCCAGCACAACGGACCGCCATCCCAGCCCTGAAGATTCCAGCACCGCGAGCCAGCGCCGCACTCGGCTTGAGATCCGGGCGTCGCGCACGCCGCCGACGCCTTGGTCATACATACGCCGTAGACGCAGACGCCCGCGTGGCCAGCATCGCTGGCGCAGTCGGCATCACACGAGCATGCGCCGCCTGGCGGAACGCCTGCTGCGGGCAGTGGATCCATCTGCGGATCGGCGGCCGCCGCGTCGGCCGTGGTCTCGATCGACGGATCGTCGGGACCACCGCTCGATGCACACGACACCGATCCGATAACCGCGAGTCCGAACGCCAATACCCTAATCAGTCGAGTCATCGTTCCTCCGCGAAGCCTCAAGGGGTCGAAGGAGGTACCTCGTCGGTGTTCGAATCGTCAACGCAGAACAACGCGGCGATCCCGTTCTGTGACCACAAGTCAGCGAACGCTGTCGATCGCGACGCTACACACATGTCGCGGCATGGACCGCGTGCATCGCGTCAATCGAGCACCGCGGCGTCGACCTCGCGATCAGCGCGCAGTGATTCATTGTCCCAACCGACATCGCGATCCGGAAATACGTTGGGATCTTCTTCGCGCATCAAGCGCTCGGCTTCTTCGAGCGCGCCCCGCGTCCGCGTCAGATAGGTCTCGCGATCGCCGCTGCCCCACAGCTCGCCGAGCTCTTCCAGCAGGTTCTCGTCATGGACGCGCCACTTGCGACCCAGCCGATGTGCCGTGTGCGCGCGATAGCCGAGCGCCTTGAGCGCTTCGATGCCGGTTTCCCATGCCGAAGCGAACGTCTCGCGAAACACCTTCGGAATTCCGAGGGCGCGGAGCTCCCAGTAGTGTGGCCGGTCGACACAACGCGCGAGGATCGTCAGCTGAGGGAAATGGTGGCGGACCTGCTCGGCGATCTTGGTGGCTTCTTGTTTCTTGTCGACCGCCAGCACGAACACCTTGGCGTGCGCACAGCCGGCGGCATGCAACAAATCGGAGCGCGAGGCATCGCCGTAATAGACCTTGATCCCGAGCCGGCCCACGAATTCGACGATCTCTGGATCGAGATCGAGGATCGTCATTGGAATCCGATTGGCTCGCAGCATGCGGCCGACCATCTGGCCGTAGCGGCCGTAGCCCGCGATGATCACCGGTGTGTGGGCGTCGACGATCTCGTCTTGCGGGCGCTCGGCGGCCTTGGCGGTCACCCGGGGTAAGACCCAACGCTCCAGGATGATGAACACCGGCGGCGTCAGCATCATCGAGATCGCGACCGTGGCCACCATCATCGCGGCGAGATGATCGGAGAAGATGCCGCTGCGCTGGCCAAACGTGATCAGCACGAACGCGAACTCGCCGACCTGCGCGAGCCCGAGCGCGAGCAACCAGCGCGCCGGGCGATCCAGGCCGGTAAATCGCCCCAGCGCGTAGAGTACGCCGGCCTTACCGGCCATCGTCGCGAACACGATGCCGATGATCTGGAGCGGCGCACTCGCGATCACGCCGAAGTCGATCTGGGCGCCGATCGAGATGAAGAACAGGCCCAGCAGCAGGCCCTTGAACGGCTCGATGTCGGATTCGAGCTCGTGGCGATATTCACTGTCCGCGAGCACGACACCGGCGAGGAACGTGCCGAGGGCCGGGGACAGATCGACCTGTTGCATCAGCAGCGCGATACCGGTGACGATCATCAGGGCGGCGGCGGTGAACGACTCGCGCAGCTTGGTGGCGGCGAGAAACTGAAACAACGGGCGTACGACGAACCGGCCGAATGCCACCACCGCAGCGACGGCGCCGAGCACGATCAGGCCAGACAGCCACGCCGGGCGCCCCGACTCGGACGTGACATCGGTGACTTGCGTGGCGATCGCGACCCCGAGCAGCGGAAAGATCGCGAGGATCGGGATCACCGCGATGTCCTGAAACAGCAGCACGGAGAAGCTCGATTGACCACCGCGCGTCTTGAGCAGGCCGCGCTCGGTCAGCGTCGACAGCACGATCGCGGTCGATGACATCGCGAACGTAAGGCCGATCGCGAGCGCGGCTTTCCACGGTAGTCCGACGGCGATCGCGCCACCAGCTACGACGGACGCGCTCAGCGCGACCTGCAGGCCGCCCAGTCCGAGGATCGGCCGGCGCATTTGCCACAACATCGATGGCCGCAGCTCCAACCCGACGAGAAACAGCATCATCACGACGCCGAACTCGGCGAAGTGCATGACGTGATGCCCCTCGCTGCCGACCAGACCGAGCACCCATGGCCCGATCACGATGCCGGCGATCAAATAGCCGAGGACGGCGCCGAGCCCGAGCCGTTTGGCGATCGGAACGAACACCACGGCGACGCCGAGATAAACGAACGCTTGGAACAGCACGCTGTCGCTCATGCGACCTCCCGGGGCAGCAGCAGCTTGTCGACGACCGTGGCGAGGTTCTCGACCCCAGCCGCGCGATCGAGATCGAACCGGTCATCGCGCAGCGCGACGATCAGCGACCGATAGCTCTCGCGGCTCGGCGTGACGTCGCTTCCAACCAGCCTGAGCGCGGAGTGGACCGCAAATGGCGCGAGAAACTGCATGCCGCACAAATGCGCGGTTTGGTCCCACGGTGCGAGCAGCTCGCGGATCGTGAACCGGTTGTAGCCGTCCTTGGCGTACGCGGTCTCCGGACCGCCGGTGGTGATCGCGTTGAACGTGATCTTGCCGCGCAGCTGGGTCCCGCCGACGCCGTACGCCCAGCCGTGCTCGAGCACCAGGTCTTGCCACTCCTTGAGGATCGCCGGAGCCGAGTACCAGTAAAACGGATGCTGAAACACGATCACATCGTGCGCGAGCAGCAGCGCCTGTTCGCGCTTCACGTCGATCGCGAGCGTCGGGTAGGTCTCGTACAGATCGTGGATCGTGACGCCTTCGAGGTCACGAAGCACATCGACCAGCGGCCGATTCACGCGCGAACGTTCGAGCACCGGGTGCGCGAACAGGACGAGGATGCGTCGCATGCGAGGTTCCTGGCTACGTTGCTCGCGCCAGCGTGTCAACAGCCCGAACGAGGAGGATTCGCCGCTAAGACCGCTACCTGGCCACGCAAACAAGGGTGGGACGCATCGCGAACCGCCATCGCGGATCGACTTGCGCCGGCGGAGCACCGGTGATTCGATGCGCGCCATGGGGTGTCTGTCGTGCAGTGGGACCGCGGCGGTCGGCGCCCTGTGCCGGGAGTGCGCGCACGCCGTGACCCCGTGCGAAGGTCTGATCGCGGACCATGTTCGCTCGACGGTGCGCCCGCCCGAGATCGCGGCGTGGCTCGTCGATGGCTTCGGTGTCGCGCATGGAATCGCTCGCCGCACGACGATCGGTCGCAGCCAGCAGGGCGGATTGATCGTGCTGGCGTCGTCGGTGTCACGCGAGCATGCAGAGGTCAGCGAAGCGGACGCCGGCTGGCAGGTCCGCGACCTCGGGTCACGCAATGGCACGTTCGTCGATGGGACGCGATGTCAGACGAGCCAGCCGCTGCCAGCGCGCAGCGTGCTCAAGGTGGGAGACGTGGCGATGTGGTTTCTCGCCGACGTCGTCCACGAGCTGCACGAGCCGCCGTCGCTCGCGACCGCGACGGCCGGCGGTGGGCTGGTGCGGTTTGCGTTTGCGCAGTCGGGGATCGAGCTGTGTCTGATCGGAACCAGCGATCCGACGAGCGGCGGCGCGCTCTTGGTGCGACCGCAGGGCACCGTGGCATGGGGCGAGCGCGGGCTCGCACCGCTCGAGTTCCAGCTGTTGCGCACGTTGTGTGCGTCAGCGCTTCAACAGGCCGAGTCGCCCGCGTCGGTGCGCGGTTGTGTTGCGACGCGGCAACTCGCGCGCGACCTGCCGTTTCAATCGAGATACGCGAACGAAGAGAATGTACGCCAGGTGGTGCGGCGGCTACGATTCGTGCTGGCCGAGCTCGGCGTCGAGGGCCTGCTCGCGGTCATCCCGGGACGCGGTTACTATTTGGCGGCCGCGGTCACGATCGCAGCGATCGATCGCCGAGATCCACGGTGATGGTGAGCGTCGGCGCGTCGCTCGGCGGGGCGGCGTCTGCGAGCGCGCGGAACTCGCTCCACCACGTACGCGCCGCGTTGCGGTCCCAATCCTGTGCGGGTGGCAGGGTGTCGAGCGCATCGGCAAGCTCGGCGGCGGAGCCGTAGCGCTGTTCGGGTGTCTTCGCGAGGCACTTCATCACGATCGCTTCGAGCTCGGTCGAGATCGAGACCGCCACGACCGCGCTTGGCAATACCGGCACCTGTGTGACGTGCTGGATGCACAGCTCGAGCGAGGTCTTGCCTTCGAATACGCGCCGCCCGGTGAGCAGAAAGTAACCGACCGCACCGAGCGCGTAGAGATCGACCGACGGCCCGATGCGATCGGGTTCGGTCACCGCTTCCGGGGCGATGTACGCCGGAGTTCCGAGAATGATCTGATGCGAGGTGTCGCCGTCGCGCGCGATCTCCTTGACCAAGCCGAAGTCGACGACCTTTGCCACATCGAGCAGCGGTCCACGTTCGCACAGGATGATGTTCGCGGGCTTGATGTCGCGGTGGATCAGGCCTGCTTGATGCGCCTCCTGCAGCGCGCCGCACACCTGGGTCAGGATATGGACGACCCGCCCCGAGGGTTGCGGACCGAAGCGGTTCACCAGATGCTCGAGATCGATGCCGCCGAGATACTCCATCGCGTAATAGAACACGCCATCGGGGCTCCGGCCGTAGTCGAACACGGCGACGGTGTTGGGATGGGTGAGCTGGCTCATGTGTTGAACCTCGCGCTCGAACCGGTCGAGGTTGCCGGCACCGACACGATCCGGCAGCAGCAGCTTCACGGCGGTGGGACGGCGGAGCAGGGCGTGATGCGCGCGATACACCGAGCCCATGCCGCCTTCGCCGATCTTGCGATCGAGCGTGTATTGGCCGAGCTGCATCGCAGCGCTGACCTGGCGGCGTAGCCCATAGATGATCCGCGACCCGGTCGTTGCCAGCAGGATCGCAACCCCGCTCAGCAGGAGACCTCCGACGATGAACGCCGGGGGCGGGATGTCTTGATGAATGGTCAGCCCCAAGTAGATTCCAGCGAGCACGACCGGCACGAAGGTCATGCTGGACAGCGCCGCCGTGCGCGGGCCGCTGCTCGGCACGACGATCGCGCGCGTGAACACCATGAAGCAGGCGTAGATCAGCGACGCGTAGGCTGCGGAGCGCAGTTGCCACGCGAGCGCCGCGCTCGCGCCGAACGCACCACCGATACCGACCGCGAATACGATGTCGATCCGATACAGCGCGTCGACCGACAGCGTCCGTCGAACCAGCAGGACCTGCCAGATGAACGCATGCACGGCCAGCAGCACCGCAGCGCCGGCGAAGATCAGCGCGTTGTTCGGCGGCGCGAGATCCTCGTAAACCCGGTACATCGCGCCAAGGAACACCAGCAACGCGACGAACGCCCAGAACATGAGGCGGGAGAACAGGGTCAACCGCGCCTGGAGATAGCTTCGCGACTGTTCCTCATTTGACCCGCCACTCCAGGGCTCCGGTCGGGCAGCTTGCGCCAACACCTTCCGGGATCGCGAATGCTCCACGTTGGCACCGTACCTCGTGCGTACCGCCAAGCGGTCACCGCGGTGTGCGCTATCAGGCGCTGACGATCGATCAGGCGTTCGCATCAGGCGCGACGTGAGTGTGCACTGAGTGCGCAGTGCCGAGGAGACGGAGTCGCGATCGTGTCGGCAATCGCCAGACGTTGCCGATCAACGATCTCTACGCGACGCGGGTCGATTCGATACAACAAGAAAATCGATCGGGCGAGTGATGAAACCGCGGGGTTCCGACCACCAATCCGGCACACGTCCCCAGCACTGCTTGCTGTCCAGCTCCCCACCACCAAAGGAACGCGCCATGGCCAGACTGTCTCCCGTTGTCCTCGCATGTGTTGTCGTTACGGCCGTCTCAGGATGTCAGCTGTACTTCGACTCCGACGACGATCAATGGGGCGGCGGCGACTGCGGGCCGTACGAGGATTGTGGATACACGCCGCCGCCACCACCACCGGATGCCGGCGGTTACTACTGCACGACCGACTATGATTGCGCGGGTGGCTGCTACTGCGGCGACGACGGCATCTGTGCAGAGGCGGGCTACTGCGTCGGCGACTGGGAATGTGCATCCGGCTTCCACTGTGACGAGGATCGCGCGTCGTGCGTTCCCGATGATGGCGGAAGCTGCGCGGGACCGGTGGTTTGCACCGTGGTCGCGCCGAGCTGTCCTCAGGGCAGCGTGCCGGAGATCAAGGACGGTTGTTACACCTACGATTGCCTCGCGATCGCGAGCTGCGAGGTTCCACCGGCGTGTGAGTCGCTGACCTACGAGGCCGACTGCCTCGCGGCGGCGGGCTGCGGTGGTGTGTACACCGGCATCAACTGCACCAACCCCGATGGCAGCGCGTGTCAGGGTGGCGCGGATTGCGACTGCGAGAGCTTTTCGTTCAACTCGTGCGAGACCGCCGGTCCCAACGGGACGACCATGCGCGTTATCGTGCCAGCTGGAGCCACCGGCGATAGCGCCGGTGTCAGCACGCGATGATCGCCACGCGAGCTCTGTGGATTCTGGGCGGGCTGCTCGTCGCGTCGCCGGCGCTCGCGGATCCCGATCCGGTGCGCGCTGCGGACGCACCGCAACGCTGCGAAGTAACGATCCTTCGAGCGTCCGAGGCCGTGCGACCGATCATCGAGCGCTGGGTCGAGGACGAAGCGCGCTGCAAGCTGCCGCTCCAGGTTCGGATCGTGACGACCGCCGAGGGGCTGTACGTATTTGCCACGGCCCCCGGTGGTCGTGTGTTCGAACGGATGGTTTCAGACGCACAAGCGGCGGGAGCGCTGGTCGCGAGTTGGGCAGCGGGTGACTCTGAATCTCCGACTCCGGCGGTTTCGGGACCCGTGCCGGATCCCGTCGTCGAACCGGCACCCGTCGTCGAACCGGCGCCCGCGGCTGCGCCGGCTCCGCCCGCGCTCGCTCCGGAGCCGTTGTCCCCTCCAGGGATGCCTGGACCCGGGGCGATGCCGCCGCCGTCGCCAATCGGCCCAACGGCATCGGCTCACGTCGATGCGCCACCCGCTCCCACGCCAGCTGCGACGGGTCGGTGGCTGACCATCGGTGGGCTCGTGAAGCCGTATGACCAAGGTGGGTCGGGGGTTCGCGGAGAGATCGATCTACTCGCGCGCGGGCGTTGGACCATCGGCGTCGCCGCGGTTGCCTCGCAGTCAGAGATCGAGCTGCGCGGCTACTATGGCGACGGTTATGCGACGGTCACCGACCTGCGAGCCTTGGTCCATGCGGGCCGAACCTCCCAGCATGGTCGCTGGCAGGTCCGGCTCGGCGCGGGGCTGGGCTTGGTTCGAACGTCGGTAGACGGCACAGTCTTCGGAGCAGGCTCGATCGAGAGCGCGTCGGGATCGGGCGTGTCGCCAACCGCGGAAGCGTGTTTCCTGCTGTCACGGGAGTTAGGGACGCGATGGGCGTTCGCGACCGGAGCACTGGCGACGCTGTTCATGCAGGACTGGGCCGGTGAAATGGCGACGGCCAGCCACGGAACCGAGCTCACGCTGTTTGCGGGCGTTCGCCATCGCTTGTGACGCGCATTCCGGCGCTGAAACAGCGCTGTGACCCCGATGAAAGTCGGTCGTGCGGCAACCACCGGTATAACCGGTTCGAGTGAGCCGCCCTGAGGTCTCTCCGTCATGCGAGCACAGGTCGTCCTAGTTGGGTTGGGGGTCTTCGCGTCGTCCGCGGTTGCGGAGCCGCAGCCGAACCCCGGGCGTGCGCCGATAGGCGACGCCGAGGCGACGATCGAAGCGACGGTCGACCCGACGCCCTCGCGCGCCTGCAACGTGACGGTGTTGATCGCCCCTGCCGATGTCCGTCCAGTGATCGACGCGTGGGTTCGCGCTGAACCCAGATGCGCGGCCGCGCTGTCGGTTCGCGTGTTCGAGGTCGACGAAGGTCTCTACGTTCTGGCGAGAACGCCGACCGGGCGAGTCCACGAACGCCTGGTTCCCGACGCAGACGCAGCCGGGGTATTGGTCGCGAGCTGGGCGGCGGACGACGCCATCGCGGCTCTTCCGAGCCCCCCAGCGTCGCCACATCGATGGCCGCCGGCGCGTCGATCGACGGCGCCTGGAATGGTCGAGCCGATGCCCATTGGTCGCGAGGTGGGACCCGGTGCGACGGTAAAGACGCGCCGGATCAGCGCGGGCTGGATGGCGGTGGTCAACGGTGAAGGGTTCGGCGGACGGCTGGATGTCGATCTGATCGGGCGCGGTCGCTGGCGGTTCGGGGTCGCGGGATCGATCGGACAACAGGCCATTCAACTGTGCGCGAGCCTCGATTGCGCGACGGCGGAGCTCACCGAGGTGCGATTCTTCGCCCACGTCGCTCGGGTCCTAGGACGTGAGCCTGCCCAGCTGCGGATGTCGCTCGGGGCCGGGCTCGCGCAGACCGCGGCGCACACGATCGGTGCGTACGGCGAAATGACGGCCACGGGCACGGGTGTGTCGCCAGCGATGGAGGCACAAGTCCTCCTATCGGTGGCGTTGGGAAGGTCATGGACCGTCGCGGCGGGTCCGATCGTGACCCAGGTCGTACAGCGGGTGCGCATGGCTGACGTTGGCATGGCGTGGAGCCCGAGCGGCGCATCGGTGATGCGCGATCCATCGCTCACGTTGTTTGTCGGGATGGCATATCGGCTATGAAGCGGCTCGCGCCGATCGTCCAGCTGCGGCCACAGGCCCGCGACGAAGCGCTCGGCGATGAGGCGCTCGTCGCAGCGTGCGCCACGGGCGATCGAGCGGCGTGTGCGCTGTTGTTCGAGCGGCATGTGACGAGCGTGCACCGGTTCATCGCGCGGATGCGCGGCAGCGACGCCGACGTCGTCGATGACCTGGTGCAGGCGACATTTCTCGCGGCGTTTCAGTCGGCGCCCAAGTTTCGCGGTGGCAATGTTCGAAGCTGGTTGTATGGCATCGCCGCAAACTCGGTTCGCAACTACGCGCGTCGCGAGATCCGCCGCAAGCGGGCACTGTTTGCGATCGCGGAGCGCGATCCGGAACGTGACACCCGAGACCCTGTGCTGATCGCTCGGTTGCCCGAGGCGATCGCCGCGCTGCCGCACGATCTGCGAGTCGCGCTCGTGCTCGTGGATCTGGAAGGCGAGCGCGGCCACGATGCCGCGGCCGCGCTGGGCGTTCCCACCGGCACGTTGTGGCGTCGCGTGTTCTACGCGCGCAAGGCGTTGCGCGAAGCGCTGGGAGGTCGATCATGACCTGTCCGGCGTTCGAACGGATCGCTGCCGCCGCGTCCGATGAGGATGATGCGGTTCTGGCCCACGTCACCGAGTGTCCGCGCTGCGGACAGCTGTTCGACGCGCAGCATGACGTGCGAGATGTCGTGCGCGCGTGGAAGCCGGCGCCGTTGTCGCCGCAACACCGCGATCGTCTCGGTGGCGAGCTGCTGGCAGCGTTCGATCGGAAGTCCGAGCGCCGGCTGCGGCGATCGGGATTCGGACTGCCGGCCGGCGCTGCGGCGGTGTTGATCGCAAGTGTCGCCGCGGCCGCGGTGATCGGGATCGCCGGTGTTGCGGCCGTCCGCGGTCCGGACGTCGAGGCCCCGGCGATCGAGCTTGCGAGCGAGCCCGAGCCCACCGCGGGTCACGTGCGGGTGGTGCGCTCGAGTACGACGGAGGATCTGCCGGAGCCGAGCGATCCGGACCGCGACGAACCGCAGCCGCCACCCGCGATCGATCGATCGATCGCAATGCCGTCCGCACAGCTCGCCGGCGTCGCCGTCTACGCACACGAGTCGCAGGCAGAGCGCGACGTCGTGCGGTTGGAGCGCGGTGAGCTCACGATCGATGCGATCGACACTCGACCAGTCAGCGTGATCGCGGGTGACACGTCGATCGCGGTGACCCGGGCGCGGGTCTCGGTGATCGCGCGCAGCGGCGTGATTCACACCCTCACGGTGATGGCCGGATCCGCCGAGATCCTGATCGATGGTCGTCGCGAGGTGATTTTTGCCGGTACGATCTGGGAACGAGACGCGGCTCGCGACGCCGCGCTCGAGGCGTTTCGCGCGGGTTGGACCGCGAAGCGGGCAGGGCGCGGCGCCGACGCGATCCGCGAGTTCGATCGCGCCACCCATCCAGTGGTCGCAGAGGACGCGGCGTATTGGGCCGCGATCGAGACCGAGCGGATGGGTGACCGGGCGGGTGCCGCGCGCCGATATCGCGCGTTCATCGAGCAGTTTCCGCGATCGGTGCGGATGGCAGCGGTAAAGGCCGCGCTGATCCGGACGGATGCGCTCGATCCGCCTTACGACGGCGAGAGCGAGAAGTAGAACGTGGCGCCGGCGCCGAGCTGACTCTCGACCCAGATCCGACCGCCGTGGGCATCGACGATGCTACGCGCGATCGACAGGCCGAGGCCGGTGCCCTTGTAGCGCGCCTCTTTCCCGCGCCAGAACCGTTCGAACAGCTGCGGCTTGTCCTCGTCGCGAATGCCGGGGCCGGTGTCACTGACGAAGAACACCACGTCTTCATCCTTGGGCTCGGCGCCCACCGCAACCACGCCGCCGTGCGGTGTCACTTTGATGGCATTGGCGAGCAGGTTCGACAACACCTGCATCGCGCGCTGCGAGTCGCACTCGATGTCGCGAAGTCCCGGGGTGGCCTTGGTCTCGAGGACCAAGCCGCGCTCGTTGGCCAGCGGCGCGAACAGATCGGTGGCCTCCGCGATGATCTCGTCGGGCGCATGCGGCGCGCGCTCGATCGCCAGCCGACCGGATTGGATGCGCGAGAAATCGACGAGGTCTTCGAGCAAACGCGACATGCGCTCGGCTTCGCGCTGGATCCGCTGGGCATGGAGCTGGATCTGTTCGCCGCCGGACTTCACCGCAGCGCGATGGATCGCGCTCGCCGCGATCGCGATGCCGGCGATCGGATTGACGAGGTCGTGGGATACGACCGACAAGATGTCTTCGCGCGCCAGCGTGGCGGCCTCGGCGGCTTTGCGCGCTTCTCGCTCGGTCTCGTAGATGCGAATTCGATCGAGAGAAACCGCACACTGACGGGCGAGGATCTCGAGATACGTCCGATCGTGAGGTGCGATCTCATCGACGTGCTCGAACGTCGCGCCGAGCAGGCCCAGCACCGTGCCATTGGCCGTAAGCGGAATCATCGCGTAGCCGGCCTTCGACGCTCCCAGCGTCGGCGCGATCCGCACGAACGACGCCGGGAACCGGGCTTGGTAGTCGCCAAGCGACAGAAACAAGGGTTGGTTGGTGCGCACGACGTAGCTCGCGGGAGCGTCCCCGTCGAGCGGCACCCTGTTCCAGCGCGAGATATCGCCCTTCGGGAGCGGCGAGGCGCCGACTAGCTCCATGGTGCGGTGGTCGGCATTAATGATCCACAGCGCTCCGTAAGACGCACCCACCGCAGCGATCGCTCGTTCGACAACCCCGCCGACGTCGTTCCGCGACGTCGCCCCAGCCAAATCCCCCGCGACCCCGAGCAACTGATCGAGTCGGCGAACTAACATCTGCCGGTTGCTTACACCTGGATCGCACTCCAGCGAAGCTGAAAACATCTGTCCGGAGTGCTGGCAGACGAGGTGCAGCCGGCGCGTGCGATACTCGAAGCCGCTCGGGTGATCGGCGAGGAGATCGACCATCGGTATCGCGTGCTCCGTCGCCTCGGTAAGGGTGCGATGGGTGAAGTCTATTTGGTCGAGCACGTCCAGATCGGTCGGCTCGAGGCACTGAAGGTCATGCGCGGCGATTTGGCGCGCACACGCACGGTCATGGCTCGGTTCAGGCGGGAAGCGCGCGCGATCGCACGCTTGCATCATCCCAACATCGTGGGGATCCACGACGTCGGTCAGCTCCCGGACGGTCGGATGTACATGACCACCGAATATGCCGACGGTGAGCCGCTCGACACCGCGCTGGCCGTTGGCGGAGCCATTCCGGTATCCCGCGCGCTCGGGGTCATCGCTCAGCTCGCCGACGCCGTCGCGCACGCGCACCTCCACGGTGTGATCCACCGCGACCTCAAGCCGTCGAACATCATCCTGGTCGAGCGCCGCGGACGGCGCGACGTCGTGAAGGTGCTCGATTTCGGGATCGCAAAGATCGTCGAGACTGGCTACCAGGACAGCGTTGGAACCAAGAGCGGCGCGGTCTACGGAACTCCGCTGTACATCGCACCCGAGATGATCGAAGGCGTGCAAGATGATCCGCGCATCGATGTCTATGCGATGGGGTGCATCGCGTGGGAGCTGCTCACCGGCAAAGCCGTGTTCGCAGGCCGGGTGCTCGACGTGATGCACATGCACGTCACCCAGACGCCGGCGCCGCCGAGCTCGCTCGCACCGTCGGTGCCGCCCGAGCTCGATGCGCTGGTGTTGCGCTGTCTGGCCAAAGATCCCGCGGATCGGATCGCGAGCGCGGCAGCGATCGTCGCTGCGATCAATGCGGTGCCGGGATTTCAGCTGGAACCATCGGAGTTTGGTCCGGTGTACCGGTCGCTCGCCGCGCCACGTGCGCCATCGTCGGTGCGCGAGGTCCGCGCGGCGATCCTGACGATCGCGGAGAGCTTGCTCGGCGCCGGGTGCGATGCACCGGAGCTGGTGATCGCGGTGGCGGATCTCGAGCAGCTGACCGGTGAGCTCCGGCAGCTCGACGCAGAGGCCCGCGACATCGAGCGCCAGATCGACGCTGCGGAGGCATCGGCCCGGTACCGCGAGAGCTCGCTGCGGTTCGCGCTCGGCCAGCTGCGGTCTCATCACGAGCGGCTGGCCGAGAGCGGCGGCAGCGCAACGACAACCGAGACCAAGATCGGCGCGCTTGAAGCGCGGCTCGCCACGATGTCTAACGAGCTCGCGCGGGCGAGCTCGGCGCTCGGCGATGCGGCGATCGGACTGGCGGCGAAGCGGCAAGCAGCCGAGCTGGAGCTCGCCAACGCATACGGTTCCGTCGAGCAGGCGATCGCGGGCGCGCTTTGGGAGTTTGCGCACGAACCAACGATCTACGCGCTGGTGGCCGAGCTGCCGGCGGACGTCCAAGCCCGGCTCCGCGCGCCTGCGCCGACGCTGTAGTCGTCAGATCGGCTGTGCCCTGGCGCCAACCCACCGGTTCCGGCTAACATTCTTGCGTGGCGGGTACCGATGAAGCTCGTGCGCGACAGGTGCTCGGCGACATGCTCGAGCGCCTCAATCGTGGTCCGCACGAAGCGCTGGGCGTATCGTTCGAGGCGACGCAATCGGACATTCGCAGCGCGTTCTTGGCGTTGACCAAGCAATACCATCCCGCGCGATTCGCCCGGATGTCGTCAGAGGTGCAGCGGCTCGCCAACGAAGTGTTTCTCGCCCTGCGAATCGCTCACGATCAGCTGCTGAAGCCAGCGGCGAAGGCGCCGCAACCACCGCGAACCGCGACGCCGCAGCCCGGAGCACCACTGCGTCCGCGGCCGAGTCAGCCACCGGCGACGGTTCGGGCTGGCACGGTGCCCGGGACGACGCCGCCTCCGAACCTAAAGCCGGCGAGTAGCGAGCTGTCGCGTGCCGCGTCGGCCGATCGGTCCGCCCGGTCGTCATCGCGCCCGCCGCCCGAGCCGATCCGGCCGCCGGCGCCGGCGATCGACCGCGTTGCACGGACCTCACGCCCCCCCGATGTCGCACCGATTGCCGACGCGAGCGGACGGTTCCCGCGCGCGCCGACCGCGACGCCAGCGGCACCCACAGCGACGACCTCCGCAGCGGCGGGGCCCAACGATCGCGAGCTCGCGGGCGTGCTCGATCAGCTGCAGCGCGGACAATTCGAGCCGGCGCAGCGAACGCTTGCGGCGTTGGCCGCGCGATCCCCAGGGTCGGCCAAGTACAAGGCGCTGATCGCCTATGGCAAGGGCAGAGAGGCCCAACTGGCACGCCGGGTCGACGAGGCGCGGGTCGAGCTGCAGCAGGCCCTCCAGCTCGATCCGGATCTCCAGCTCGCCAAGACCGCGCTCGCGGAGCTATTCACTCGAAGGAAGTAGGTATACTGCTCGTCGATCGATGGGGCGCGTCATCGGCATCGACCTCGGGACCACGAACTCGTGCGTGGCCGTGCTGCATGGCGGCGAGGCCACGGTCATTCACAACCAAGAGGGCGGCCGGACCACGCCGTCGATGGTGTCGTGGAATGCGGATGGCGATGTCGTCGTCGGCGCGGCGAGCAAGCGCCAGATGGTCACCAACCCCAAACGCACGGTGTTTGGCGCGAAGCGGCTGATCGGTCGCAAGGCCAATGAGGCGTCGGTGCAGGAGCTCGCTCGACGCCTGCCATACGCGGTCGTGGCCGCCAAGAACGGTGACGCGTGGGTCGACGTCGCGGGGACGCCGCGGTCTCCGCAAGAGATCTCGGCGCACGTGCTGGCCAAGATGAAGCGGGTGGCCGAGGACTATCTGGGTGAAGAGGTCACCGAGGCGATCGTCACCGTGCCGGCGTATTTCGACGACGTTCAACGCCAGGCGACCAAGGATGCCGGAGCGATCGCCGGGCTGACCGTGCGTGCGATCCTGAACGAGCCCACGGCCGCAGCGCTCGCGTATGGAATGCATCATCAGAACAACCAGCGGCTGGCCGTGTTCGATCTCGGCGGCGGTACGTTCGATATCTCGATCCTGGCGATCGAAAACGGCGTGTTCGAGGTGCTCGCCACCTACGGCGACACCGCGCTCGGCGGCGACGATTTCGATCGCGTGATCATCGATGTGCTCGCCGACGAGTTCCAGAAGGAGAACACCATCGACCTGCGCAAGGACTCGGTGGCGCTGCAGCGGCTAAAAGAGGCTGCGGAGCGCGCCAAGATCGAGCTGTCGTCGGCGATGACCACCGACGTGAACCTGCCGTTCATCGCGGCGGGAGCGGCAGGGCCGATCCACCTGATGCGCGAGCTCGAGCGCGGTAGCCTGGAGCGCGCGTGCAAGACGCTGCTCGATCGGCTCGAGGCGCCGTGTCTCAAGGCGCTCGCAGATGCGCATTGCACGCCGGCGGACATCGACCAGGTGCTGTTGGTGGGTGGCATGACGCGGATGCCATCGGTGCAGGAGCGGGCGGTAAAGATCTTCAATCGTCCGGCGAGCAAGGGCGTCAACCCCGACGAGATCGTCGCGATGGGTGCCGCGGTGCATTCCGGGATCATGGGCGGCGAGCTCCAGGAGGTCGTGCTGCTCGACGTGACCCCGCATAACATGGGCGTGCGCGTCGCCGGCGACAAGATGTCGGTGGTGATCACCTCGAACACCAGCATCCCGACGCGGGCCAAGAAGACGTTTGCGACGACCGAGGACAACCAAACGTTCGTCGCGATCGAGATCTATCAGGGCGAGCACGAGTTGGCGTCGAAGAACCGCCGGCTCGGCAAGTTCGTGCTCGGCGACCTCAAGGCCGCGCCGCGCGGCGCCACCAAGGTAGAGGTCAGCTTCACGATGGACGCCGACGGCATGCTCGAGATCACCGCCGCCGAAATTGGTACCGGCCGCGCCGCGAGCGTCACGATCGAAGCTTCCAGCGGGCTGACCGCCGAAGAGCTCGCGAAGATCAGTGACCGGCTGAATCACAGCCGCTGAAGCCGGTCGCCTCCGCGCTGCTGGGCGGCAGACTGGCGGGGCTGGGCGGCAGACTGGCGGGGCTGGGGCGCGGGGATGCACGCCTAGCGGCCCAGGGGTCGCGTCGCAGAATTGGCATTATGTCAACTCAGGCAACTGTAACTCGGGGAATCCTGGTCAGGGCTCACGGGTTCATCGCACATGCGCTCGGTTTGGGTTCTGATCTCGCTGGTCGCGCCGGCAGCTGGTGATCCGGTGGCCGATTCGGCCGCGCATCCAGAGCGACCTGCAGAATCGGCCGGCGCCGGCGACCCGCGACCACGCGTCCTGCAGCTCAAGCCGCCGACGTTTTCAGGGCACGTGATCGTTCCTGATCCCCATCCAGATGCCGCCCCGTGGCCGCGCGGCATGGTGATCACGCCGCCGGACGTTGGCGATCCGATGGTCGTGAATCCCAACGCGCTCGGGCTCGGCGGCACGACGCCGCTGGACTGGCTGCGCGCGGGATTCGATGGCGTTCGGCGTGCGCTCGGCGCGTTCTAGCGGTTTGCACCCGGCCCTGTTCTCGCCTTGGGTGCTGGGCGGCCTTGGCGGGTTCAGTCCCTGAGTTATGGTTCGGCGTGCCTGCCGATCCGCTGGCGCTGTTCGGACCCGCGAGCCGCCAATGGTTCGCGGAATCGTTCGCCAACGCCACGCCGGTTCAGAGCCGCGGCTGGGCGAGCATCGCAGCTGGCAACCACACGCTGATGCTCGCGCCAACCGGCAGCGGCAAGACGCTGGCGGCGTTTCTATGGTGTCTCGATCGGCTGGCTCGCGGTCGCGTCGCCGGCGCGCCGGCGGCTGGGACCCGTGTGGTGTACGTCTCGCCGATCAAAGCGCTCGCCTATGACGTCGAGCGCAACCTGCGAGCGCCGTTAGAAGGTCTGCAGCGGCTCGGCGCAGCCACCGAGATTCGCGTCGACGTTCGCACCGGCGACACGCCGGCCAAGGAACGCGACCGCCAGCTCCGTGCGCCCGGTGACATCCTGATCACGACGCCCGAGTCGCTGTACCTGTTGCTCGCTGGTCGCGCTCGCGATCGGCTTCGCGAGGTCGACACCATCATCGTCGACGAGATCCACGCACTGGCGCCCACCAAGCGCGGGATTCATCTCGCGCTCACGCTCGAACGGCTCGCGCATTTGGTGACCAGCTCGGGCAATCCGGATCCGCAGCGCATCGGACTGTCTGCCACACAGCGCCCACTTATAGAGGTGGCTCGATATCTAGGCGGTGATCGGGCGGTCGAGATCGTCGATGCGAGCACCAAGCCCGCCTTGGATCTCGAGATCATCGTCCCGACGGCGGAGATGGATCATCCGGGGACCGCTGGTCGCGATGGCGGCGGAATGTGGCCGCTGATCTACCCTCGCCTGCTCGAGCTGATCCTCGCGCACCGAACCACCATCGTATTCGTCAACTCGCGCCGGTTGGCAGAGCGGGTCTCGCAGCAGCTCGCCGAGCTTGCGGTGTCGACCGGTCGGATCGAGCCGGGAGCCTCGCTGATCCGCGCGCATCATGGTTCCGTCGCGCGTCATCATCGGCTCGAGATCGAAGAAGCGCTCAAGGCCGGCCAGCTGCGGGCGATCACCGCCACGTCATCGCTCGAGCTCGGCATCGATATGGGCACCGTCGATCTGGTGATCCAGGTCGAGTCGCCCGGCGCGGTGTCTCGCGGTCTGCAGCGGATCGGGCGCGCCGGCCATCACGTCGGTGGCACCAGCCGCGGCCGAATCTTGCCGAAGTTTCGAGGCGACCTGTTGGAAGCGACGGTGGTGGCGCGGCGGATGCTCGATGGCGACGTCGAGACGATCCGGGTTCCGGATAGCGCGCTCGACGTGCTCGCGCAGCAGATCGTTGCGATGGTCGCGGTCGAGCCGTGGCACGTCGACGAGCTCGAGCGGATCATCCATCGCGCCTCGAGCTATCGCGATCTGTCGCGCGCCGCGCTGATCAACGTCCTCGACATGTTGGCGGGACGCTATCCATCGGATCAGTTCGCCGAGCTGCGTCCGCGACTGACCTGGGATCGCCAGGCGGATGTATTGGTTGGTCGCAAAGGTGCGCGCCTGCTCAGCGTGGTCTCGGGCGGTACGATTCCGGACCGCGGCACCTATGCGGTTCACATCGGCGCGACCGGGCCACGGGTTGGCGAGCTCGACGAAGAGATGGTCGCCGAGAGCCGGCGCGGCGAGACGTTTCTGCTGGGCGCTACGACCTGGCGGATCGAGGACATCACTCGCGACCGTGTGGTCGTCAGCCCGGCGCCGGGCGAGCCCGGCAAGATGCCGTTTTGGCGCGGCGAAGGTCCGGGGCGCCCGATCGAGCTCGGCCGCGCGATCGGCGCGTTCTGCCGCGAGCTCGACACGCAGCTCGCGACCGATCGCGCGGCTGCCGAGCGCTGGCTCGCCACCGAATATCGGCTCGATTCGCACGCGGTCGCCAACCTGATCGGCTACGTGACCGATCAGCGCCTCGCCACCGGTGCGGTTCCGACCGATCGCGCGATCACGATCGAGCGGTTCGCCGATGAGCTCGGCGACGTGCGCGTGTGCATCCTGTCGCCGTTTGGCAGCCGGATTCACGCGCCGTGGGCGATCGCGATCGCCAAGCGCCTCGAGGGTGAGCTCGGCTATCCGATCCACCCGCTGTGGACCGACGATGGCATCGCGTTTCGGTTCAACGAGGCCGATGCGTTGCCCGACGACGAGCGCCTGATCCCCGATCCCGAGGAGATCGAGCAAATGCTGGTGGACGAGCTTGCGCAGTCGAGCGTGTTCGCGACCCACTTTCGCGAGAATGCGGCGCGCGCGCTGCTGTTGCCGCGACGGCGACCCGGCCAGCGAACCCCGCTGTGGGCCCAGCGGTTGCGCGCACAACAGCTGATGGGCGTGGCGCTCCAGTTCCCGGCGTTTCCGATCACGCTCGAGACCTATCGCGAATGTTTGCGCGACATCTTCGACCTACCGGCGTTGATCGAGGTGCTGCAACAGATTCGGTCTCGGGTCATCCAGATCGAGCCGGCGCGCACCGACTCGGCATCGCCGTTTGCGCGGTCGCTGGCGTACGACTACGTGGCGGCATTTCTCTACGAGGGTGATGCGCCGGTCGCCGAGCGCAAGGCCCAGGCGCTGACGATCGATCGCACCATGCTGTCGGAGCTGATCGGCGGCGGCGAGCTTCGCGATCTGCTCGATCCGGAGGTGATCAGCGAGGTCGATGCGGAGCTGCAACAGCGCAGCGACGATCGGCGAGCTCGCGGCGTCGACGAGCTTCACGACCTGCTGCGCCGATTGGGCGACCTCACTCGCAACGAGCTTGCGACGCGCACGATCGGCGTCGACGTCGCCGCCGCGCTCGTCGAGCTTCGCACCACCGCACGTGCCATCGAAGTAATGATCGCCGGCGAGTCGCGGTGGATCGCGGTAGAAGACGCCGCGCGCTATCGCGACGGGCTCGGCGTCGACCTGCCTGCCGGGCTACCAGCGGGTCTGTTGGAGCCCGTGGCCGACGCGTTGTCATCGCTCGCCGGACGGTTTGCGCGAACCCATGCGCCGTTCTCGGCGGCCGAGCTCGCCGCGCGGTGGGCGCTGCCGGTCGGTCAGATCGACCCGGTGCTCGCGCTACTCGAGCATCGCGGCGCGGTCGTCAGCGGTGCGCTTCGCCCGGGAAGCGCCGCGGTCGATTGGAGCGACGCCGAGGTCTTGCGACAACTCCGCCGGCGCACGCTGGCCAAGCTGCGCGCGCAAGTCGCGCCGGTGCCCGCGGTAACGTTCGCGGCCTTCCTGCCGCGCTGGCACGGGCTCGCGCAGCCGCGTCGCGGGCTGCTCGCGGTTCGCGACGCGATCGCTCGGATCGAAGGCGCCGCTCTGTCATTCACCGAGCTCGAACGCCGGATCCTCCCCGCGCGCGTGATCGACTACCGGCCGCAACTGCTCGACGATCTGGGCGCTGCCGGCGAGCTGGTGTGGATCGGTGCAGGCGCGCTTGGAGCCAAAGATGGTCGCGTGATCCTGCTCCGCCGCGACCGTGCGAGCGCGCTGGCGCCCGATCCTCAGCCGATTCCCGACCACGCCGCGATACACGACGCGATCCTCGAGCACCTGCGAGGCACCGGAGCTTCGTTCTTGGTTGCGATCGAACAGGCCGCCGGCGCCGATCGCGCGCGGGTCACCGCTGCGCTGTGGGATCTGGTGTGGTCGGGTTGGATCACGAACGATACGTTCGCGCCGCTGCGATCACTCGCCGCGCCCGCGAGCCGGAGAGTCAGCCCGCATGCGAGTTTCGGCGGCCGCTGGTCGCTGGTTCGCTCGCTCGGGCCGACCCCGAGTGACACCGTGCGTGCCCATGCACGTGCCACGGCGCTGCTCGAGCGCTGGGGGTTCGCCGGACGCGCCACCGCGCGCGCCGACGAGCTGCCTGGCGGGTTCGCTTCGGTGCATGACGTGTTGCGAGCGATGGAGGACGCCGGCACCGTCCGCCGCGGGTTCTTCGTCGAAGACCTCGAAGGGGCTCAGTTCGCCTGGCCAGGAGCGATCGATCGGTTGCGCGAGCGGCCGCGTGGCCAGGCGCCGCGCGTCGACGTTCTCGCCGCGGTCGACCCTGCCAACGCCTGGGGCAGCGTGCTGTCGTTCCCGCCGCTTCGTGATCCGGCGGCCCGGCCCGCGCGACGGATCGGCGCGACCGCGATCCTGGTCGATGGTGCGCTCGCGGTATGGTGCGAACCCAACGCGCGGCGAATCGCCACCGGCCAGCTGCGTGATGAAATCGTCACGTTGGCGCTGACGGTCGGGCTGCCGCGGATCGCCGCAACCACGCGTCGGCGCGAGCTATTGGTCGAGACGATCGACGGGGAACCGGCGACTAGCTCGCCGTTTGCGCCGCAGCTCGATGGCGTGGCCCGCGCTGACTACCGCGGCCTGGTCGTCCGAGCCCAGGCACCGTCCTGAGCCGGCACCGCGGCAGCGTCGGGAGTCGCTGCGTCGATCCCGCTGGCAAGCTGCGTAGTTGCACGCTGCGCGACACTGGGATTGCTGGTGGGGTCCGCGGTAGACGGACACCGATCTTGCTATCGGCAACTGCACGAGCCGGGAAATCGCCTCAACTCCGCAGAACGTGGTGACCGGCCGCTGGTATCGGGGTTGCTGTAGGGAAAGTGACCCAACCAAGGACTGTCACCTATGGCTACCGCCCGCGCCTTTAGCCCCTCCATCGCCCCGCTGACAAGCGAGGTCTCGACCACCCTGACGGTGGGGGCGCGGGTTGCCTACGAGATCTTTACGGACGCCGCCGAGATTCCGCGCTGGCTTCCCATCGTTCAAGCCGCGCGCGTCGTCCGCCAAACCGACGACGGTCGTCCACACGCCGTCGCTTTCACCCGAAAGCTGGAGCGTGGGTCGCTTGGCTACACCCTCGAGTACAGCTACGACCCGAACACGCTGACCGTGTCGTGGTCGACGCCCGAGTCCTCCAACGTCGTGCTCAGCGGCGAAGCGCAGTTCATCCCGCTGTCGATGCGCGCGTGCCTGATGCTGTATCGAATTGTTCTGGACCTGCCGATCGACGACGAGCTGATCAACAGCGAGCTCGACCGCCATCCCGCGTCGCTCGTCGTCGCAGAGTTTCGCGAGCATCTGCGCCGGCTCGCGTAACGCACATTCTCCCAGTGCAGCGCCGTAGTGCCCGTGAGTAGTCCGTGAGGCCTACAGCGCGACCGTCACTACCTGACAAACGAAATTGGCGGCGAATCGTCGACTGTGTACGATGAGGTTGTGTCGACGGGAAGTAACCGGGACCCTGGGGCCCCGTTGACGTCACCAGCAGCGATCGCACAGCTGGGTGCCGAATTTGCGGCGGAACAACGCCCGCTCGCAAAGGGGACCCAACCGCTGTCGGGGTCGGTCGAGAGCTCCGATCGGTTGCGCGATCTCGAAGCCAAGCTCAACGCCTGCCTCGCCGCGATGACGATGCACTTCCAACCGATCGTCCACGCCAGCACGCGCGCACGATTCGGGTACGAAGCCTTGCTGCGATCGGCTGATCGATCGCTGCCCCATCCGGGCGCGATCCTCGATGCCGCGGAGCGACTCGAGCGCGTGCCGGCGCTAGGACGCGCGATTCGCGCCCATACCGCGAAGGTCGTCGCCGATGCGCCACCCGAGCGCGGACTGGTGTTCTTGAACCTCCACCTGCTCGACTTGTTCGATAAGCAGCTCACCAGTCCGTTCGCGCCGCTGTCCAAGGTCGCATCGCGCATCGTGCTCGAGATCACCGAGCGTACCTCGCTCGAGGGCCATGCCGACGTTCGCTATCGCGTGGCGGAGTTGCGCGAGCTCGGTTATCGCGTCGCGATCGACGATCTCGGCGGCGGTCACGCGCGAATGCGAACGTTCTCGCCACTCGACACCGACTTCGTGAAGCTCGACATGTCGCTGATCAGGGACGTCGATACGACGCCGATGAAGCAGCGACTGATCCGTTCGGTCGTCGAGCTGTGCCGCGCACAGAACATCACGATCATCGCGGAGGGCGTCGAGACCGAATCCGAAGCCAAGACCTTGGTCGCGCTCGGCTGCGATTTGCTCCAGGGCTACCTCATCGCGAAGCCGGCGCTGCCGTTCTGCGATCCGCTGTAGCGCACCCCGAGGAGCTCGAGCCCACCGTATCCGGAGGGCGGGAAAGCGCGCGATCGATCAATTAGATCAGTCGAGGTCGAACGCGTACAGGATGCCGCGGTTCGACATCACGAAGAGCCGGCCATCGCCGGTGACCGTTGGCTGCGCCGAGATGCCATCGCCGGGATCGAAGTATTCGAGCGTCTCGCCGGTTCGCCGGTTCGCGATGAACATGCCGTCTTTGGCGAGCGAATAGACCAGCAAATCGGAAAACACCACCGGTACCGCGGGCTCGCCGCCGCCGCGTGCGCCCACGCGCCACACGATGTTGCCGCCGAGGTCGATCGCGTAGGTGCCGAGGTCCGCGACGCTCGCGTAGAGCAGCTTACCGTCGCTCGCGATCCCGCCGACGTTTCCGCTCGAGCTCGGCATCGCCGCATCCCAGAACGGCAGCCGCCAACGCACCAATCCGGTGGCCTTGTCGAGCGCGTACACGCCGCCCGATGACGACGCCGCGTACACCGTATCCTCGAGGACGATCGGGGTGGCGTCGACGTCGATGAAACGATCGGCTTCGCCCTTGAGCGAGGTCGACCAGGCGACCGAGCCGGTATCGCGCCGCAGCGCCACCAGCGTGCCGTTCGCGAACCCGGTGTAGACCAGGTCGCCGTCGACCGCGACGCCGGCATGGCCGCGTAGCGTGTACTCCTCGGGCGTCTCGCCTTTGTATTGCCACTTGAACTTGCCGGTGGCGGCATCGACCGCGACCACCTGATCAGCCTCGTTGGCAAACACGATCGCGTCGATCGTGGAGACCGGCGCCTGACCGATCGGTCCGCGGCTCTGGTAGCGCCACTTTTCGTCCCCGGTCTGGGGATCCAGCGCGAGCAACAGCCCATCCATCGTGCCGACGTACAGCGCGCCGCCGCCGACCAGCGGTGCGCTCGCGACCGCACCGATGTTCTTGCGCCACCACACCGCACCCGTCGAAGCGCGTAACGCGAAGAATGTTCCGCTCGCGGAGCCGACGTACAGCGAGTCGGCGAACACGGTGGGCGTCGCAAATTCCTGCGGACTGACCTCGGTGAGACGATCCGCCGTCACGAACTTCCAGTGCAACGATAGTCGGTCTTCGCCGAGCGGCTCCTTGACCACCGCACGCATCGCATCGGCACGCTGATGCGGCACGCGAACGCAGCCGCCGAGCGCAACGGCGAACATCAGCGACGCAAAAATGACGGTCCGCTTCACGTGCCCATCGCGCCGAGGCGTTGTTCGATCAGCGACAACAGCTCGCAGGCTCCCATGTCGTATCGCTCGACGCAGGTCTGGAGCGCTTGCCGGCTGCCGATCGCCATCTGTCCGACGATCTCCGGCGACAGGCCGTTCGGAGCCGCGAGCTTCTTGGCCGCGTCGAACGAGGCGGTGGCCTCGGCGCGCTTGCCCAGCGTGAGCTGGATCCGGCCCTGGTGATACAGCGCGTACGACCGGCGGGGTCCCGCGGGATCCGGCTGCATCGACACGAACGCGGCGAGCGCTTCCTCGAGGAGTTTTTGGCGCGCGGTCGCGTCCTTTTCCGCGGTCGCTTTGGTTTCGAGGGCGATGCCCAAGCCCTCGCGGGCCAGCACGCCGTCGATCGTCTTGTCGGCCACGCCGTTGCGATATTCGGCGATCGCTTCGTCGAGCTTGCCCGCGTCGAGCAGCAATCCGCCGCGATAGGTCGGCGACACGGTGGCGCCCTGCTTGGTGAGCGTGTCCAGGACCGCCGCAGCGCGCGCGGACGCCGACGGGTAGCCCTCGGGCTTCGGCGCATTGGGATCCGCAGGCTGGTCGGTCGACGAAGGTGGCACGACCGGCTTTCGCGCGACGTCGAGAACTGCCACGAGCTTCTCGGTGTTGGCCACTTGGCCTCGCTGCTGGAACCAGCGAATTGCGAACACCACGGTCAGAATCACAGCCAACAGCACGAAGGCCACCAAGATCTTCTTGATGTGCGGTGCGAGGCGGTCGACGATCGACTCGCCGCCGATGTGCACCGGCTTCGGGGAGTGGGCAGGTTTGGAGACGTCCTGGTCGGCCATCGCGGGTCGAGGGGATGTAGCACCGGCATCGGTAGCGCGTCAATTCGCACCCTTGGACCAACGAACACGGCCCGGAGTTGCCTACAATCGGGCCATGCGAGCCCTGCTCGTCGTCCTCGCGCTGACCAGCGCAGCCTCTGCGGACTCCGAGCGATCGCTGTCGCTCGGAGTGGGCTGGGCGACGTTCAGCGCCCCGGGCGTGCCGGTGAACAATATGGAGCCGGTGGCGATCGGCCCGGACATCGGATGCGCGCTGGCGGTCAGCTACGAGCACATGATCGGCAGCGATCTGGGGCTGCGCGCCGAGCTCGCGGGCGGCGTGTTCTATGGTGGCGCGACCGGCGAGCAATCGAAGACCACCACCGCCCTGCTCGCGGACGCCGGCGTGGTGCTCCGGTTCGACGTGCTGAAGTACGTCCCGTACGCGTTCGGAGGGATCGGGGCGCTCACCACGTTCGGTGGGCCGATCGAACAAGGCACGAGCGCCGCGCTCACCGTGGGAGGCGGGCTCGACATCCTGATCAGCCGCGCGCGGTCCTACGGCTTCGAGGCCAAGCTCGCCAGCTTCGGCGGCGATGTCACCGTGTTCACGGTCGGCGTTCGCGGGACGATTCGCTGGGGCTACTTCTAAACATGAACGCGTTGATCGCGAGTCAACTGGCTTCGATCGCGCGAGGCGACGCGCGGAGGGATGAATGCGTGTAGCTACTCGTCGGGCTTGTGCCGATCCTTTTTCGCTTTGAGCGCGATCCGGATCGGTGTGCCACGGAAGCCATAGCGATCGCGCAGGCGGTTCGCGATGAACCGCTTGTACGATGGTGCGAGCCCCTCGGGAGCGTTGGCCCACAGCACGAACGTCGGCGGTCGCGCGGCGGCTTGGGTCAGATACAAGATACGCACCGCGCGACCGTGATGCAGCGGCGGCGGCATCTCCTCGATCACCTCGGCGAAGAACCGATTGAGCTCGGCGGTCGGCACTCGCTTGCGATGTTCGCGAGCGACCTGGTCGACGAGATCGAGCAGCCGATCGACGCCGTCTCCGCGTTGCGCCGAGATCAACGTGGTTGGTGCCCACGATAAGAAATGAAAGTTGTCGGTGGTCTGCTCGCGGAGCGCCGCCTTGGCAGCGTCGTTGGACACGCGGTCGGACTTGTTCAGCGCGATCACGAGCGCCCGTCCGGACTCCTCGATCATTCCCGCGATCCTCGCGTCCTGCTCCGCAGGGCCGAGCTCGGCGTCGATCACCAACACCACGACGTCAGCGCGATCGACCTGGCCGATCGCCATCGAGACTGCGATCTTTTCGATTTCGGCGTCGATCTTGGCCTTGCGCCGGATCCCAGCGGTGTCGATCAGAATGTAGTCGCGGCCGCCGATCGAAAACGGAGTGTCGACCGGGTCGGTGGTCGTCCCCGCAACGTCGTGGACCAACGAACGCTCCTCGCCGAGCAGCCGGTTGGTCAGCGATGACTTGCCGGCGTTCGGGCGGCCCACGAAGGCGACGCGCAGTGGACCGGGCGGCGTCGGCGGTTCCTCGGGAAGCTCCTCGGGGTCGTCGAACAGCGGATCGAATTCCTCGCCGTCGTCATCGCCGTCGTGTTGATCGGGATCGCTTGGCGGGCGAGGCGCGACCGCGTTCACGATCGCCTCGAGCAAAGGATCGATCCCGCGCCCGTGCGCCGCCGAGATCGGATACGGGCTGCCGAGCCCCAGCTCGTGAAACTCGTGGACGAGATCATCGCGCACCGCGTGATCGACCTTGTTGACCGCGAGGAACACCGGTTTGCCGGTCTGGCGCAGCTGCTTGGCGAGCGCGTGATCCGTGCTCGACAATCCCGCGCGGCCGTCGACCACGAGCAGTAGTGCGTCGGACTCTTCGATCGCGCGCAGTGCCTGGCGGTGGATCCCCGCTCCGATCACCTCATGCGCCGCGTCGGGATCGAGCCCGCCGGTGTCGACCACGCGCAACTCGGTGCCGAAGTAGTCGCACGAGCCGTAGCGCCGATCGCGCGTCAGCCCGGGGGTGTCGTGCACCAACGCCGGCCGGCCGCCGACGAGGCGGTTGAACAGCGTAGATTTGCCGACGTTGGGTCGGCCGACGATGGCTAATAAAGGGATCATCCTGCGTCACCGCCTCCGTAACCGAATCGGCGGAGCGCAGCCTCGCCACGGCTCCATTCTTCAACCACCTTGACGAACAGCGACAGGTGCACGATCTGGCCGAGCGCCCCGGTCAGCGCTTCGCGCGCGGCGATGCCGAGCTCGCGAACGCGTTGGCCGCGCTTGCCCACGACGATCGGCTTCTGTGACTCGCGCTCGACGACGATGACCGCGCTGATCGCCAGCTCGCGGTTGGGTCGCTCGGTCCAGGTCTCGATCTGCACCGCGCACGCGTATGGCAGCTCCTTGCCGAGCTGGTGGTAGAGCTGCTCGCGGATGATCTCTTGCGCGATGAACTGCGGCGAGCGGTCGGTCACCATCTCGTCGGGAAATAGCGCCGGGCCGACCGGCAGCCGCCGCGCCACAGCGCGCTCGAGCGCGTCCACGCCATCGCCGGTAAGCGCGGCGAGCGGAACAACCTCGACGCCGGGTTGAAATCCCGCCCAGCGCTCGATCAGCGGCAGCAACTCCGGCTTCGCGATTCGATCGACCTTATTGATGCCGATCACCATCGGATGCGCGCGGCTGGCGTCGCCCAACGCCCGGGCATCCTCTTCGGACAGCCGATCGGGGACCCGTCCGCGCCGATCGGTCGCGTCGATCAACATCAGAACCACGTCAGCGTCGCCGGCAGCCGCGATCGCAGCGTCCCGCATGTGGCGACGCAGCGGGCCGCGGCCATCTTGCACGCCGGGCGTATCGACGTAAGCGATCTGCGCGCGGTTTGGTTGTTCGTCGCCGAGCTCGACGGAGTGAACGCCGAGGATCCGATCCCGGGTGGTCTGGGGCTTGGCAGACACTGCCACCAGATGGCGACCCAGGATCCGATTCAACAGCGTGGACTTACCGACGTTGGGCAATCCGACGATCGCGCAGAACCCGGCACGGATATCGTCGGACATGGCAGCCGCGTTTAGCACGAAACTGGCCCGCCTCGTCCAGGGTCCGGTAGCGTCGATACATGCATCGGGGTGCCCTCGCGCTGGCGACCATGGCGTTGATCGCCGCTGCCCTGCCCTCGCCCGGGCTCTACCTAGCGATTGGCGCCGGGATCGCGGCGATCGGCACCGGGTGGCTCAGCTTCCGAGCCCGTGACATCTCGGGGGTGGCACGGCTCGCCGGGGCGACCGCGGTCACGCTGGGCGGGGTTGGCTTGTTGCTAGGCGCGGTGCGGATGGTGCTGGTGCTCGTTGCGATCTCCCGGATCGACGGGATGTTAGGTCCGTAGCAGCGCGAACCAGACGATCACACCCGCGACGCCGAGGATCATCAGCAGCATCGCGATGCCGCGTGCGAGCTTGGCTTTGTCGATGGTCGACAAGATCTCGCGCAGCTCCATCATCCGGCGATCACTGGTTCCGAGCTCGACGTCGATCGAGTCGATCGGGTGGAGCTGGGCCGTGAGCTCGCCGGGCCGGTCGACGTAGAGTCGTTCGCCGACCTCGAAGAAGATCTTGTCACGCTGCTCCTCGGCGTCGGCTACGGCACGGTCCATGACCTTGCGCTTGGCACCGATCGCAACCAGCAGCTCCTCGGTCCGGCGCTGATCGTTCTGCTCGGTCTTCACCAGCTCGTCGCGGCGATGTTGTGCCGCCGTGCGCTTGGCTTCGACCTCGGCGATCCGTGGATTCAGGCTATCGAGCTCGGTCGCGAGCACTGGCTCTTCGCGCACGACATCCTTGCGATCGGCCTTGAGCGTCGCGAGCTCGGCTTGCAGCGGCGTCACATCTTGGTTGGTCGCCATCGCCGCGGCGACCGAATCGGTCGCTACGGCGATCTGTTGTTCCAGCCGCTTTACCGATGCACGCAAGTCGGCGCCCCGGCGCGATAGCGCGGCGTGCTCCTTCATCAGCGGCTCGAGTCGTTTGTCGAGCTCGGCGAGCTCGGCGTCGGCGCTCTCCAGCTGGGTTGCATACAGCTTGGCTGCGGTATCGCGTTCGCGCTGGATCCTGGCGAGCTCTTGCTCGGCGGCCGCAACCTGGCCGGTATGCTTCGCGCGCTCGTCCTCGATCGCACCGAGCTTGCCGCGAGCTTCGCTCAGCGCCACATGGTCGAGTCCCTCGGTCGTGACCGCGGTGCGGCCGAGCGTGACCAGGTGACGGCGGCGCGACTGGTGATGAACCATCCGCTTGTGCTCGAGCTCACCGAGCTCGCGGCGCGACCTGCGAACCCCGAACAGCGCGGTGAACACATAGCGCAGGTCGCCGAACCACCCTCGCTTGCGACGGAGCGCGGCGATCGTGCGAAGTCGGCGCTTGCTGCGGCGAGCGATCGTACTGTCGACCGATAGCGAGGGCGCATCCGCCGGCGACACCGTCGTCGGATCGGAGCTCGGCTCGCGGCTGGCCTCTGCGCGCATCGTCGCGTCGTAATCGATCGTGCGCGCGGCGGCGATCGCGGCCTTGCCCGCCGACGGGTTGGCTTCGATCACTAACGGCGTCTCTGCCCTCGATACCGTCGAGTGGCGATCGCCGCTCTCATCCGGAAGGCCGGTCTCGCGGGTTGCGCGGGTCACGGGGGTGAACGGCGCCGCGGTGGCTGCCGTCACCGGAAGCGGCGGCTTCACGGTAATCCGAGCGCTGTCGGCTTTCGCGACCGGAACCGGCGGTGGCGACGTGTCCTTCGGTTTATTGTCGACGATCGCGGTCTCGAGGGCCTTGCGCTCGGGAGATCCGGGCGGTGGCGGCGGCAGGGTCTTTGGTTTGTTGCGTGGCGCGGGGGCGCCGGCAGCTGGCGGCGGGGCGGCCCGGGGCGGCGCATCGGCCGTAGCCGGCTGTTTGACTTCCGAGCCCTCTGCGATCGGTGCCGCCGGCGTCGCGGGCTTCGACTCCCGGCTCGTGGCGCTCGGCTCATCCACCGTCCAACCTGACGCCAGGTCTTCAATACGGTGTTTGGTCTCGTCGCCTAGCCGGCGGCGGGTCCGTTCGTCGTCGGCCACGCGCGGACGATAACATGGGCGTTTCGCAGGCCTAGAGCGCCGATTCGTCCAACAGAACAATCCGCCACGACGGCCAACCCAGCGACCGGCGCCGACAATCCCCGCTGGCGCAAAGCAACTTAGAAATCACGACTTGGCGGCTTTCCACGCTCTTGTGGTTGCACGCCCGGCGACGAGACCACGATGCCAATCTAGTTGACACCATCGAGTCAACTGCGTTGACATGGGTCGTGGTCACTGCCGCGTCCACGGCTCCGGACGTGCTTGCCCGATTTCGCATCGAGCGAGTCGTGGGCCGAGGCGCGTCCGGCCGGGTGTTGCGGGTGATCGACCTGCGAACCGCCGAGCCGCGCGCGCTCAAGCTGGTTCATAGTGCCCGTCACGAACATGGCCTGCTCGCCGAATTCGAGCAGCTGACCAAGCTCGCTCATCCGGCGCTGCCTCGCGTGTTCGAGGTCGGACGTACATCCGTGGCGATCGAGGACGTGGCGGCTGGTGCCGCGTATTTCGTCGCGGAGTGGATCGATGGCGTCCGCAGCGATGAAGCGTCGCTGCCGGGTGATCACGGCCAAGCGATCTGGAGCTTGCTCGCTGACGTGGCGGGCGCGCTCGCGACGATTCACGCCGCTGGGCTCGTGCACGCCGACGTCGCGCCCCAGAACGTCCTCGTGACGTCGCGCGGTCACGTGCTTGTCGATCTTGGCCTCGCCGGAGCGCTCGGCGTGCGCGGCGCGCGCGGAACGCCGATGTACATGGCGCCAGAAGCGCTTGCGGGTCAGCCCGAGCCGCGCAGCGACCTCTATGGCCTCGGCGTCACCGCCCTGCAGATGGCGCTCGGGCGCCCGGTGTTCGAGGCAGCTAGCGCCGGCGAGCTGGTGCGACAAATCATGGTGGGGGCACCTGCAATTCAGGTCCCGCAGATCTCGGGTGCACTGTCCGACCTACTAGGACGGCTGATCGCGCGCGACGTCGACGCGCGTCCGCGGTCGGCGCTCGCGGTGCTCGACGAGCTCGACCAACTCGCGCCCGCGGTCGCGCCTGCCTCGAAACGCCGTGCTCGTCCCACGCTCGGCCCGCCGCCGGCAGTCGCGAGCTGGCCGGGCGCTCGCGACACCATCGCGGCGATCGCAGCGAGCTTGGATGCGACGAACCCGGTCGTCGTCGTGATCGGATCCGCCGCAGCGGGTGCTCACCAGATCGTTGCCGATGCGGTCGGTCGCTGGCAGCTCGATCAGGTCGTGCACGGCGCGGCGGCCAACGCGTCGATCGGGCCACTCGATGACATCGCGACGATGTTTGGCGTGACCGCCCGGATCGATGATCCAGGCTGGCTCGATCGGCTCGCCCACCGGATTCGCACTGCCACCGAGCTGTGTGCGATCGACCTCGGATCCGATCCTCGTGCTCGAGAGCTCGTGATCGCGCTCGCGCGAGGGGAGCGACGGCGACCGGTGCTCGTTGCGACAGATCGCGAGCTGGCCATCAGCGCTGGCGTCGTGATTCACCGCGTTCCACCGGTGACGTTCGACGGGCTGCACGCGATCGCCGCGACGATGCTCGGCGTCACCCCGCCGCCGGCGTGGACCAGCGCGCTGCATGCTGCGTGCGGTGCCCAGGTCATGACGGCGATCGAGCTGTTGCGTGCCGTCGCTAGCGAACCAGATCCGCTCGCGATCGACTGGGAACGGCAGACCTCGAGCGGCGCCATCGAGCTTCGCGCGAACCAGCTCGCCACCGTGTCCGAGCCCTCGCGCCAGCTCGCGACAGCCATCGCCGCCTGCGGCGGCCGCGCCCGGCTAGATCGCGCCCTCGCGTTGGTGCGCGATCCCGACGGCGGTGCCGGGCTCGCCGAGGTCGCCGAGCTCGAGCGCGCAGGGCTCATCCATCGTCGCGGCGAACACGTGACGATCGATCGTTCGGCCGAGTCGGCGCTGTCGCACGACGCGATCGCGGCGCTAGCCACCAAAGCGGTTCGCGAGCTGGCGGCGACCTCCGGGGATGTGACGTGGGCAGCTCCGCTGTTCGAGCGTGCCGTGCTCGAGCCCGCGACGGCATCACGGGCGTGCGACGTCGCGGAGCAGCTGACCGCGCGAGGCCGTTCCGATCGCGCGATCGCATTGGCGCGAAACGCGATCGCGGCAGTGCCCGCGCGTGCAGGATTGATCGCGGCGCGCGCGGCGGCCGCGACCGCACAACACGATCTCGCAGCGGAGTTTGCAACGGTGGCAGAGCGCGCGGGCGCCGATCCGGTCGAAGCGGACCTGATCATGGCGCGCGCGGCCCAACGTGCCGGAGACCTCGATCGCGCCGAAACCGTCTTGGCGAAGCTATACGAACGCGCGCCCGACCATGCCGAGGCCGCGGGGACCTACGCACGGCTATTGGTCACCCGATCGCGCTACGCCGAGGCGCGTGCCATCGCGAACGCCGGCAGCGCGACGCCAACCGGATTGCGCGCGGAGGCCGCCGGGTTGGCAGCGTTCTATCTCGGTGACCTCGATGAAGCCGACGCCGCGTTCGCAACCCTCGAGCTCGGTGCGACCGCCGCGAACGACGTCGCGACCGCAGGGCGTGCGCTGTCGTTGCGCGGCATGGTTGCGCAGCAACGCGGACAGCTCGGGGTCGCCAGCGATCGTTATCGCGAGGCCGCGCGCAAGCTCGCCGAGGTGGGCGAGCTCCATGCAGCAGCGGTCGCCGAGCTCAACTTGGGGACCGCGTTGTCCGAGCGGGGCCGCGCGAGCGAAGCATTGCCGCGGCTCGCCGCCGCAGGCCGAGTGTTTGGCGAGCTCGGCGCCGTCACCGAGCTGTGTGCAGCCGAGCTCAACCGTGCGAACGCACTGGTCGCGGTGGGGCAATGCGAAGAAGCGAAGCTTGCCGCGATCGCGGCGCTGGCCCGCGCCGATGGTGCTCCGCACCTGCGGGCGTTCGCGTTGCTCGTGGCAGGTGATGCCGAACGCGCGCTCGGCGATGTCGTTGCCGCGGCGGCGCGTTATCGCGAGGCGCTCGCGATCGGCGCGCGCTCGCACGACGTGCACGCGCAGATCAGCGGCCACGTCGCGCTCGCGGATGCTGGCTTTCGCGACGGTGACCGTGTCGACGTGACCGCGCTCTGCGCGAGTGCCGACGACCGCGATCGGTGGACCCTCGCGCAGGGACGGCTGGCGCTACATCTCGGTCAACGCGGTGATCGCCTCGCGGAGCTCGCGGGCGCGTGCCAAGCCGCGGCGCAACGCGCGGTCGACACCGATCGACTCGAGCGGGCGTTTCGCGGCTATGCCGTCGCCGCCCAGCTCGCCACGGTCGCCGGCGACCCCGCTCGTGCGTGGAGCTGCGCCGATCGCGCGAGGTCGGCACACGCCGCGATCGTCGCCGCCGCAGCCCCGGCGTTCCGCGCCGCGCTGGCCGCCGATCGCGATCTGGTCGCGCTCCCCGGTGACCCGCGGAGCGTCGATCCGCCGCGTGCGCTCGCATCGAGCATCGACGCACATCTGCGGCGGCTGCTCACGTTGTCGCGCCGCCTCAATAGCGAGGCCAACGTCGAACGAATTCTCGACGAGGTGATCGATACAGCGATCGATCTGACGCACGCCGAGCGCGGGTTCTTGTTGTTGCGCCAACCGGCCGGCGAGCTCGCGCCCGTGGTGTCGCGCAACTTTGCTGCCGGTGACCTGGATGCTGGATCAACACCGTCGGTGAGTCGCTCGATCGCAGAGCGCGCTGCGCAGTCCGGCGAACCGGTCGTGACCGTCGATGCTGGGGTCGACGAACGATTCGGGATGGCTGCCTCGGTCGCGGCGCTGCGCTTGCGATCCGTGCTCGCGGTGCCGCTCCGCCAGCGCGGCACGATCATCGGGTGCATCTACGTCGATCACCGTCTGCGCGGCGGCGCGTTCGACGACGGCGCGGCTGGGCTGATCGGCGAGCTCGCGGATATCGCCGCGATCGCGATCGAAAATGCACGGCTCACCGACGATCTGCGGCGGACCACCTCCGCGGTCGAGCAACTCAACGGGCGGCTGTCGGCAGAGCTCGCCGAGCGCGACGCCGAGCTAGTTCGGGTCAAGGCCGACCTACCGGACCGTGCTCGGTTGCGCAATCCGTATGACAAGATCGTCGGCAGCTCCGAGCCGATCGTTCGCATGCTCGGTCTCGTGGACCGCGCCGCGGCCACCGCGTTGCCCGTCGTGATCGTCGGCGAGAGCGGCACCGGCAAAGAGCTCGTCGCGCGCGCGCTACACGACCACGGGCCGCGCAGCGCCGGGCCGTTCGTCGCGATCAACTGCAGTGCGGTCCCCGAGCCGTTGCTCGAGAGCGAGCTCTTCGGTCATGTCCGCGGCGCGTTCACCGGCGCCGATCGCGATCGCAGCGGCATGTTCGAGGTCGCCAACGGTGGCACGTTGTTCCTCGACGAGATCGCCGAGACCAGCTTGGCAATGCAAGCGAAGCTGCTGCGCGTGCTGCAGGACGGCATGATCCGTCGCGTCGGCGACACCGCGCCACGAAGGGTCGATGTTCGGGTGGTCGCGGCGACCCAGCGCTCGCTCGCCGAGCTGGCGAGCGCCGGCCGGTTTCGCGAAGACCTGCGATTCAGGATCGAGGTGATCATGATCCCGGTCCCGGCGCTGCGCGACCGCGACAATGACGTGCCGCTGCTGGTCGAGCATCTGCTGGCGCGCGCGGGCGCAGCGGCCGGCTCGTCGCCTCCCAAGCTCACCCGCGCCGCGCTGCGCGCGCTCGGCCAACACCGCTGGCCGGGTAACGTTCGAGAGCTCGAAAATGCGATCGCACGCGCGCTCGCGATGGGCGGCGAGGTGATCGACGTGACCGATCTGCCCGATGTGATCGCCCTGGCCTCGGCACGGCCGGAGCCTGCAAAACCGACCACCGGTGACGACTTGCGACTCAAGCCCGCGTTGGCCGCCACCGAGCAAGCCTATCTCGAGGCAGCGATGGACCGAGCCAAGGGCAATCAGACGGTCGCTGCGCGTCTGCTCGGGCTGTCGCGGTTCGGTTTACAGAAAAAGCTACGACGGCTCAGCTGTGGCGACGACGGCGGCTCGGACTAGCCCTCACGCCAGCCGCCCCACCCGCTTCAGTGCGGTATCGGTGATTCGTTTGATCAGCTGCACATGCGTCATTCCCGCCACCGCGGCAGACCGGGCAAGTCCGGCATCTGGCGAGATATCGCAGTTCGGATTCACGTCGATCACCCACGGTTGTCCGGTGGGGTCGATCCGCAGATCAACCCGACCATAATCGCGCAGGCCGAGGGCATCCCACGACGCGCGCGCGACCGCCTGCACCTTCTCGACCAACGCTGGCGTCGGATCGCGAAGCAACACCGGCTTGGTGCCGGCGTAGTCGACATGCGATTCGTCCCACTTGGCGGCGTAGCTGACAATGCGCGGCCGGCCGGCGGGCATCGCGCCGAAGTCGATCTCGTGCAGCGGTAAGGTCGCCAGCTCGTCGCCATTGCCGATCAGCGACACGTTGATCTCGCGACCTTCGATGTAACGCTCGGCGAGCACCGGCTGATCGTATTCGGCGATCATCGCGCGCGCGCGGTTTCGCAGCGCGGCGGGATTCGCGACCAGATTCTCCTCGGTGATCCCGACCGATGCATCCTCGTGGGCGAGCTTGAGAAACCACGGGTAGTCGAGTCGCTCGATGCTCGGGTCGTCGAGCGACGCCAGCGTCGCGAAGAACCGATACGGCGGGGTTGGCACCCCGCGTCCGAGCAGGATGTCCTTAGTGCGGCGCTTGTGAAGGCAGGCGGCGAGCGCGGCCAGATCGGCGCCGGTGTACGGAATCTCGAACAGGTCGAGCAGCCCGGCGAACGTCGGCTCGTTGCACGGATTGCCCGCCATCGACTCACACAGGTTGAACACGAGGTCGGGGTTCGCCGCGCGCAGTGCGTTCAACACCTCGAACACCTCGCGACCTTGCAGTCCCGTGATATCGACCGAGAACCCACCACGGTTCAGCGCATCGGCGATCGCACGCGCCGAAACCTCGACGGAGCTAACGTCGATGTCCGGCCCGGTGAGCTCGGCGTCGTAGTCGGTGTTGTAGAGAACGATGACTCGTGCGTTCCCCATCCGCGCAGTTAACCACTGGTTGAGAGCGCTGTCACCACGCGAGGGCCGACCTCGACAGCGACGTGCTCGACGTCGAGTTTCGGGTTCGTGATGGTTGCGAGCGACACCTGCGGTGCGGCAAGACCGCACGGTCGGATCCTTGCCCACGCATCACGCGGCGTTGCGACGTCGAGCGCGAAGCCGTGGACACTGACGCCGCGCGCGACGTGGATGCCACATGCAGCGAGCTTCGCGTCGCCGTGCCACACGCCCGCGGGGTTGCGACGCCATGCCGCGCCTGGCGCGCCAAGCACAGCGCATGCGTCGCTGATCGCCGATGCGACGCGCTCGAGAAAGTCGATGACGCCACGACGGACCCGAACGATCGGATAGACCATCAGCTGGCCTGGGCCGTGATACGTGACGTCGCCACCACGTTCGATCGGCACCACGCTCACGCCGTCGGCGGCCAGCTGGTCGCGGCTCGCCAGCACGTTACGCTGATCCGCTGATCGCCCGAGCGTGATCACCGGCGGGTGCTCGCACAACAACACGACGCCAGCCTCCCCGGCCCACACGCGCTCGCGGGCGGCGTGTTGCTGCGCGAGCACGCGGGCGTAGGCGGTTGTCGCGCCTGCGCTGCCGAGCCAGTGCCAGCGCAGCGTGGTCACCCGGCGAGCAGCTCGTCGAGCAGCTGATCGTCGACGTAGTGCAACGGAGCGGCCGAGCTGACCACACCGACGCCGGTGGCGATCAACGCCGCGACCAGTTGATCGCCGCACATCACCGCGATCGATCGCCCTGCCCGCTCGAGCTCGCGCTCTGCGTCCTCGGACAGCTCGCGCGCCGAGAACAGGATTCCGGCGACCAGGTTCTTGGCCTCGACGCCGACACGCAGCTCGCCGATGCCGCGGCGATCGATCGGCTGATCGCCCGATCGCGCGCTGATCAGAACAGTGCGATCGATGCCCGGCGCGGTCGCCGACGCGTAGCTGATCCCCTCGAGGCGTTTGATCCACGTGATGTCGCGATATCCCGCGGCCACCAGGTACGCATGGATCAATCGCTCGAACCCCGCCGGTGTCGCCCTCGAGATCCGCTGCGCCAGTGCACGATGGGTCGCGTTTGCGAGCCGCGAGAGCGCGGTTGCCACACCGGCCTCGGCGTCGGCGGTCACCGACATCGCCACCGGACCGGGCGCGAACAGGTCGCGTCCGCGGTACACGATGCGCGGGCGCAACCCGAGCGTACGGTAGCTGCGCTCGTCGCCGAGCAGCTCGGCCTTGAGTTGCGGCGCGAGCTGCTCCGGATCGGTCTCGACCAGGCTGCGCTTGCGCATCATCGCCGCGAGCTGCCGTACGGGCAGCGGCTGGCCGTTGCGGAGCTGAGCGAACAGCGTCGACGCCGCGTCGCCCAGTGGCGTGCCCACGCGAGCCGCGCCATCGGGCTCGACGCCGTTCATCGGAACCGGCGGCTGAATCGGCCGGCCCTCGAGACGAGGGATCGGAATCGTGGCAGCGCGATCCCGGCCGCCGTGGCGCTGGTCACCGCCATGGCGCTGCTCTCCGCCGTGGCGCTGCTCGGCGCCATGGCTCTGGCCTTGCGGTTGACTCGCACGCGCCTGATCGCGGCGCTCCTGACGCTGGCGATCGCGGTCCTCGCGGCGCTGCCGCCGCCGATCCCGGCGATCCTGCCACTGCGCCCGTCGCTCGTCGCGCGCGTTGATCTCGGGGAGCATCGGCCGATCTTCATCGGCGGTCTTGTTGTCGCTGTATTCGGAGTGCGCGCTGGCGGGCGCTCCGGCCTCATCGCCATAGATCGCCGACAGCTCTTGCTCCTCGACGGTCAGCGTGGGCTCGTCGTCGGCCTCGATGGCAGCTGCGGCTTCGATCACGGTGTCGGAGACGATCTCGGCGTCTTCGATCGCGTCCGCTGGTTGTTCCGCCTCGACGATCGCAGTGGCTTCGACAACGTCTTCGATCGCGACCCGGGGCTCGGATCGACTGTCCGCCCGCTTTTCGGCCCGTTTCTCGGGCTTTGGCTTTGTGGCGCGAGCCGGCTTCTTGGCCGCCGCCTTCTTGTCCCCGGAGGATTTCTTGGCTGCGCCCTTGGCAGGTGCCTTCGAGCGGCTTGGCTTTTTCCGCGCGGCGCCCTCGTCGCCGCCGGCCGGGGTGGTCTTCGTCATTGCGGCCTTCCTACCGTGCACTTGGAAGCCCCGTCAAGGCGCCACAAATTTGCCCTCCCGCGACGCCGCCCGTAGCGTCGGAATGACCGCCGGGGACCCGGCGTTTTCACGATCGAATCCCCAAGGAGAGCGTTTGATGCAGTCCCGCAAGATCGGAGTGTTGCTAGGCGGCCTGTCGAGCGAGCGCGAGGTGTCGCTTCGCACCGGAGAGGCGGTCCTGGCCGCCCTTCGCGAGCGCGGTTACGACGCTGTGCCGGTGTACGTCGATCGCGATATCGACGTCGCCCTGCGCCAGGAGCGGATCGAGGTCGCGTTTATCGCGCTCCACGGCCGATGGGGTGAAGACGGTTGCGTTCAGGGCATGCTCGAGACGCTCGGGATCCCTTACACCGGATCGGACGTACTCGCGTCGGCGCTCGCGATGCACAAGGGCAAGTCGAAGGAGCTGTTCCGGCTCCATAACCTGCCGACTCCCGCGTACTACGCGCTGAATGCGAACGACGCGATCGACGTTGCAGCGAATCACGGTGACTTCGGGTTTCCATGTGTTGTCAAACCGATTCGCGAGGGCAGCTCGGTCGGCGTTACGATCTGCCACACGCTCGAAGAGCTCGCGCCCGCGATCGATCGTGCGTTGTGTTTCGACGACGAGATCCTCGTGGAGCGATTCGTCGCGGGGATGGAGGTCTCGGTTGCCGTCGTCGAAAACCGCGCGATCGGAGCCGTCGAGATCGCGCCGCGAGACGGGTTCTACGACTACACCAACAAGTACACGCGCGGGGCGACCGAGTACTTCGTGCCGCCGCGGCTTTCGCCCGAGCGCTACCGTGGAGTGCTGGCCCAGGCCGCGCGCGCGCACGCAGCGCTCGGCTGCCGTGGCGCCACGCGCGTCGACATGATCGTCAGCGAATCCGGCAACGAGTTCGTGCTCGAGGTCAACACGGTACCGGGCCTCACGCCAACCAGCTTGCTGCCGAAGATCGCCGAAGCCGCCGGGATTTCATTCGGCGAGCTGTGCGAGCTCATGCTTCACGGCGCGACGCTCTCGACGGGCCGCGGCCGCGGGGAGCGACGAGTCGTGCAACGGCCGTTCGTCGGCGACGATCGCCGCGAGGCGATGGTCGAACACCACTGATGCTCGCGTCCCGCGAACGCCGGATCTTGATCGCCACCGCTGCGCTCGCGGTCGGGGTGCCGCTCGCTGCGCGCGGCTGGATCAGTGCGCGCACCGAAGCGCTCGCGGGGCATCTCGGCTCCGCCGGAGGCATGCCCGCGTCGATCGGAGACGTCGACGCCGAGCTGACCGGCGCGATTCGGTTCTCCGATGTTGGCATCGGGCAGCTGTTCTTCGCCGAGGCGCTCGAAGCCTCGGTGTCCCTGAGCTCGTTACTCGACGGCCGGTTCGGCGCGGACGAGATTCGCGTGGATTCGCCGCGAGTGGCGCTGCAGGTCGAGCGCGATGGAGACTCGAACCTGGCGAGGCTCGCGCGACGGCTCGTGGTCGAGCGCGGCGCGGCGTCCGGTGCGCGGTCGCGCGTCCGGCGGATCGTCGTCGGATCGGGCAGTCTCACCGCGAATGTCGCCGGGCTCGGCCGGATCTCGGCGGCGGACGTCGAGCTCTTGCCGGAGCCCACCGGCGTGCGCGTGGTCACCGGTCCGGTCAGCGTTCGCGCAGGTGCTGGGGCGTGGTACCTGCGCTTGGAGTTCTCCCGGAGCGCGGCAGAGCTCGCGCTGCCGAAACTCGAGTTTCGGCGGGTCCTCGCGGTCGGCGGCGCTGGATCGCTGACCGCCGGGATGGGGGTCACCGAGCTACGGGACGTTGCGGCGGGACGGATCTCGCAGGCCGGTCCGCTCGAGGTCCGCGGCTCGGTCAACGACGACGGCATTGCGCGGGCGGTGTCGATCGAAGCGAGCGCTGCCGAGCAAGTGGTCGCGCTGACCGGCGATCGTGTCCCGCTTCGCGGCTTGGCATCCGTCGCACCGCGTGGATTCGGCCTCGATGGTGCGCGTGTCAGCGGCACGCTCACGCTGCAGCGCACCGCAGACGCTGTGAACGTCACGGCGAATGGCTCGGTCGACGGATTGGTGATCGAGCACCCAACGCTCGCCTCCGAACCGGTTCCGGTCGCCGGAACGATTCGCGCCGATCTCGGCTTCGGCGCACAAGCGATCGCGGTGCGCCAGCTCGAGCTCGGTTCGGGCGCGCTCGAGCTCGGCCTCACCGGATGGCTGCGCCGTTCCTCGCCGATCGCTGCGCAGCTGACCGCAGAGCTTCCCAAGGCTCGGTGTGGCGATCTGCTGGCTGCGATTCCGGAGCCCTTGCGCGGTCCGCTCGATGGCCTCGTGCTCGATGGCTCGATCGGCGGTCGCGCGCGGTTATCGATCGATCTGTCGGCGCCCACCGGCGATGGCGTTACGCTCACCACCAATATCGACGGTGGGTGTAGCGTGATCGCGGAACCGCCGGGTGCCGACGTCACAGCGCTCACGGGGACGTTCGAGCACCAACACGCCGACGGCACGCGAGCGCGGCTCGGTCCGGGCGAGCCCGGCTGGTTCGACGACGACGCGCTGTCGCCTCGCGTGCGCGGTGCGTTCGTCGCTGCAGAGGACGGCCGGTTCTATACGCACGATGGCTTCGACCTCGAACAGATCGCGCGCAGTCTGGAGATCGATCTGCGGGAGCATCGGCTGGCGCGCGGTGGCTCGACGATCAGCCAGCAGTTGATCAAGAACACGTTCCTCAATCACCGGCGTACGCTCGACCGCAAGGTCCAGGAGGCGATCTTGACCTGGCGGCTCGAGGCAAAGCTCGGCAAGCGAAAGATCCTCGAGCGCTATCTGAACATCATCGAGCTCGGGCCACACGTGTTTGGGATCGGCGCCGCAGCGCGGTTCTGGTTCGACGCGACGCCCAAGCAGCTGTCGAACCGCCAGCTCGCGTTCCTCGCGGCGATGACGTCCGAGCCGCAATCGATGACGCGCCGAGTGCGCCGCGCCGGCGGCCTCGACGCTGAGTCCGCCGAACGCGTCGCGACGGTGCTGCGCGCGATGCGCCGCGACGGCGTGATCGACGACGCTGCCTACGATCGCGCCAGGACGGCTGAGATCGGCTTTACCAAGGCTGCGCTGAAGCCGGAGTAGTCACCAGCATTGCGTTCACCTTCGTTCCCGACGACGCATGGCCGCGGAGCACGCAAAGGTCAGCGCGAGCGAAGACGCTAGACGCCCAGAAACAGGCGATTGCCGAAGTTTCGCTCGAGGTCAGCGGCGAAGATCTTCTGCGCCGCGGCGTCGATGTCGTACGCGACTCGCTTGAACTCGAACACCCGCTCGTCGGTGTCGTAGACGGTGTAGCTGGCGCGCGGGTCGTAGTCTCGGGGTTGCCCCACCGAGCCGACGCTGATGATGTAGCGGTGCTCGGGCCGAATCACGAACTTGGTCGCCACCACCTCGTAGACCTCTTCGCGGGTCAACGCGAACGACTTACAGAGGTGGGAGTGGCCGATGAACGTGACCGACGCGAGGTCGTCCCAAATATCCAGGCACCGGGTCGCCTGCTCGACCGAGAAGATGTACTCGAACTCCTCGAGGTTGATCGGCGAGCCATGACAGAACGTGACGTCGCCCTCTCGCATCTCGTACGGAAGCCCACGCAGCCACTGCATGTTGTCCGACGACAGCTGGCGGGCGTGGAGGTCGAGCGCTTGGCGCGCTGCATCGTAGTAATACGAGTAGTCCATGCGACCAGCGACGGCGGCGTCGTGGTTGCCGAGGATCGTGAACGACGCGAGCTTGCGAATCAGATCGCAGCATTCGTTAGGCGACGCGCCGTAGCCCACGACATCGCCGATGCAGACGTACTTGTCGATGCGTTCGGACTTGAACGCTTCGACCACCGCGTTCATCGCTTCGATGTTCGCGTGGACGTCCGAGAAGATCCCAATCCTCATTGGAGAAACTGAGCCCGATGATACCTGAAGTACATAGCCTTCGGGAGTTAGGTCTGGATCAGATCCGTTTCGTCCAGCACGGCTTCGTCGTCATCCTCAATTAACTCCGCGTCGTCGAGCAGTTCCATCGGACTCGAGGAGTCCATAGCAACCAGCCCGGCCTGAACCGCGTCGGGTAGCCCGTGCTCGAGCGCTTCGAAGAATCGCCGCGAGAACGCACGATTCACCGTGATTTCGCGCCCCGGTTGTGAGCCAGTCGCCTCGCGGGTCACATGGACCTGGTCCCGGGCGGCGGACGCGTGAAGCTCGAGGGCCTGGCGAGCGACCGGCGCCAATACGCTTTGACCGTTGGCCATGGTCTCCACTGCCGGCTTGCCACCGCGCACCGCGATGTGGGCCATCGCCCACGCCACGCGCTCGGTGATCGCCGGAGACCGGTCGCCGAGCCGGCCGAACCGACTCGCCAGCGGCATCAGCGCGCTCGGCCCGATCTGGCCGATCGCTCGTGCGACCTCGCGCCAGATCTCGGTCGGTTCGTCGATCAGTAGGTCGATCACCGCCTGGGTGCCCTCGTCGGTGCGCAGCAGCCCCAGCGCGAGCGCGCAGCCTTGGCGCAAGAACCCCTTGCTGCTCGCGAGGCCATCCTGGAGCGGGCGCACGGCGGCTTCTCCGAACTTCACGCACATTCCGAGGATCCGCACCGCCTCGCCGCGGCTGAGCGTGGACACCGAGCTGATCACCGGCGCGGCCGCGCGTGGGTCGGCACGGCGGCAAAGCTCGATCGCCGCGGCGACCCGATGATGCCGGTCGTCGAGCCGCGCGATCAGCGAGTCCGTCGACGGCGGTGTTGGAACGCCGACAGGAGGCGTGCCGCCGATCGAGCCCGAGATCACGCCGCTGATATCTTCGACAGCTGGACGGGCCCTCGGAACAGCGTTTCGCTGCTCTTCACCGAGCTCGTGCGCGAGTGCGCTGGCGTTGTCCTCGGCAGCGTCGGGATCGAGATCGAATGCGGTTGGATGCTCGCGCAGCTCGGCGAACCCGTGCTGAAGCCGGGTGACCAGCTCGTGGCGAGATGACGCGAACCCCTCCGTGACCGCGATGTCCGCGAGCTCCGGGCCCATCCACAGCCCCCAGGCAACCGACGCCTCGAGCACGCGACGGCGCAGCTCGCGCCAGCGCACGATCGGGAATCCGCGCGTTGCGATCAGATAGTCCTCGCTGGCAGGACGCGCGAATCGCTTCGCCATCGCGAGCGCGCGGCGCACCTGCTGCGCAGTCGCGAGGCTCGACGCTTTGTCCTCGCGTAGCTCGGCTGCATCGCGATGTTGCGTGCCGAGCAGATCGTAGCCGCTCGCCAACACGATTTCGGTCGCACGCTCGAACGACTTACGGTCGCGATTGCCCTCGGTGAGCTGCTCGGTCGCCGCGGTCAGAACATACGCGACGTTCTCGGCGAGCGGCGCGCGCAATACCGCGCGGCGAATCACCTCGCCCGCGCTGATCACGTCGACGACCAGCTCGAACCGCTGCGCGAGCGCCGACAGCGCGGCCTGATGCTCGGCGAGCGCGACGTCGAGCGGAACCGTGACGAGATGTGCGAGGTTCCCGGTGCGCATCGCCAGCGGCGGGCCGACGACGAGCGTCACGACCGGATAGATCGGTGTACGGTGCAGGAGCACCCGAATGTCGAGCGGCCCGCCCTCCAGCTCGGGGCTCAGCGCAGAACCGGCGACCAGCGCGAGTCGCACCGTCGAGCCGTCGACCGTCAGCGTCGAGATATCCGGCGACGGTGCGGCCAGCGCGCCATCGAGCGTCTCCTCGGTCGTGCCGGTGGTCAGCGAGTCCGTGCCGCGCGGCAGCTCGGCATCGTCCTCGGGAGTCGGTAACGGCAGGGGCAGCGGCGTGGTCTCGTCACGCTCGGCGATCAGCGTAGGGGCCTGATCGGGATCAAGGGCCGGTGCTGGTGCTGCGACAGGCGCTGGTGCGACCACGGTGATCGCTTGATCGCGCGCGATGAGCGTTGGCGCGCTGGCTTGCGCGACGGCGCGCTCCGCAACCCGGCGCTCGAGGTCTGCGGCGCGCTTGTCGAGCTCGGTGGCGCGGCGCACGACCTCGGCCTCGCGTGCTTCGAGCTCGACGAGCCTGCGCTCATGATCGCGCGTCGCCTCGGCGGAGCGAGCCGCTTCGAGCGCCTGACTGGCACGCTGCTCGAGGTAGGCGTTGAGCCCACTGGCGCCATAGACCACCGTGAAGTCCTTGGCATACGGCGGAATCACCGCGTCGTCCTCGCGCATCCGCTTGAGCACGGTGATCCGCTCGTCGAGCTCGCGATGGCGCTGGCTATCATCGAGCACCAGCACCAGCAGCTCGGCTGCGGGGTCGTGATAGATCACCGGCGTCGCGACGCGCACGGGCTCCGAGCCTTCGGTCAACACGTTGAGCGCACGCCCGAGGTCCTCGCAGCGCAACCGCTCGGCGAGCTCGGGATGGCTGACGGCATCCACGGTGGTATAGACCTGCGCGGCGACCAGCTCGCCGCTGCTGGCGGTTACGTGAACTAACCTCGTCTGGGTTCGCCCGATCGCTCCTCGGTACGCAAGTGGCGACGGAACACGACTACCCCTGGCCATTTCATGGAGGCATACCGCTAGCGGGGCGCATACCTCAAGCGAGAAAGCAGCGTTGGACAACTTCCCGACACTGCAGGGTTGGGTGCCCGAATGGGGAGCTGCGGGCCCAACCCGGGACCTGAACCCGAGCGGATGTCTGACTAATTGACGCTACCGGACGGTTCGTCCGTGGTCACCGGCTCGGGCACGTCGACCTCTGCATCTTCGACGTTGCCCATCATCTGCGCCGCGACGGCGACCAGAACTTCATGCACATGCTCGAGCGTGTCGAGCCGGCCGCACAACGAGTAGTAGTCGTCGATCGAGACCTCGCCCATCCGCTCGAGCGCGCGTTGCACGTATGGCCGCATCCGCGGTGGCGCGTCGAACTCGGAGTCGAGATCGTCGAGGTCGGCTTGAGCGATCGCGGCGGCGACAAAGCCGGCCGGCGCGAAGTTCAAACCCGTCGGCAGGACCACCCGCCACTCCACGTCCTCCCCACCGAGCTCCCAGCGGCCACCGAGCCGGCGCCGCACGACCTCGCCGAAATACGCACCCGATGTCGCGACCACCAACTGGATCGTCGCCGGCTGGCCATCGGGCACGTTGCGAAGGTAGTGATCGAGCAGCGGCAGCGTGTCGCTGTCGTATTCGAGGGTGACCCCGAGCGCACGGCGCACGTACGTGACCACCTGGTCAGCGTACTCGCGTACTCGTGGTGGGACGGGGTCGTCCATGGGGCTCAGCGTACCGCGGTTCTAGCAACCGGGCGAGAGAATCCCCGTCCGAGATCCCGCGGAACGCGATGCAGCAGATTCAGAACGCGACGTTGACTGCGCCATGACGCGAACGCATCTCGACGGCTGCTGACGGCCGCCCGCCGGTCAATTGGCCCAGTTGCGCTTCGATCCACCCGTCGGTGGTTTCCTGGCTCGGCACCCCAAGGTTCACCTTGACAGCGCGCGCGCGGATCCGCAGCGGACCGGTTCGACGGAATCGAACGTCGACGTCGCCGTGAACGCTCGCGATGACGACATGTCCGCGAAGCGCGATCTCCGCCTCGAGCACGATCTTGCCTTGGGTGGTGGTCAGCTCGATCTGGCGGACGCGTACGCGGCGACCCGAGATCGTTCCACGGGTGGCGGTTGCCACGAGTTGCTCGCCTGCGATCGTGTCGAGCTCCAGGTCGGAGGTCAACGACTGTGCGTCGACCGATCCGAACACCTGGGTCAGCGATGTGCGCCCCGACATCGTGTGCGTCAGGACATCGCCCGATACGTTGCGCACCGAGATCGGACCCGATGCGGTGTCGAGCTCGCCACCGGCATCCATGTTGGTGACCTCGAGCGAACCGGTGCTCGCCGCGGCGTCGACCCGCGCGCCACGCGGCGCACGGACGATAAGATCGATGCGCACCGCGCTACGAGCGACGGCGCGGTTCTCGGGGCCGCGATCCGCAGCAGTGACGATCCGAACCGAGCCATCGGTCCCCGGGACCAGCGAGACGCGTAGGCGATCGAGCGCCTCTTCATCCGGCGCGTGCTTGCGCGCTTCGATCAGCACCGCTTTGCCGTCGTAGCCCTCGACGCGCACATCACCGAGCGCGTTTTCGATCATCAGCTGCGAGATCGGGGCACCAGCCGGCTGCACGTCGAGCCGGGTGCGCTCCGTGACCCCCTTGGGATCCGCCGCCGCCGTCGTGGCCAGCAGCCCGCTGGCGATCAGCACCAAAACCCTGGTCATTGCCCGAGCCCTCCAGCCAGCGCCACCTCGTCACGCGCCGCCGCTCGATCGAGATAACGAATCAGCGCGCGCAGCGCCTTCTGGCGCGGACGGCCTTCGGCCGCGCCAGAGACCGCGCGTTGCAGCGCCGCTACGTTGCTATCGAACGATGCTTGACGCTCGGCCGGCCAGCCAGCGCGCACTTCGTGGGCGATCGCGAGCAACTCGTCTGCTGACTTGGCGTACGCGGCGGTATTGGCGGCGGCTTCGGCGGCGAGATCAGCGGTGACATCTTCGCCCGGAGGCGATGTCGGTACTGGTGTCGGCGGCGTCACCTGTGCCGGTCGCATCGCAACCACGGGCTCCGCTGTTCGATCCGACCGCCACCACACGACGGCCACGACACCTGCTGCGACCAAGCCACCGATCGCGAACCGCCCGAACGGCGCGAACGCGGGGGCCCACCGGGCGAACGCACGGCGCCACGCTGGACGTTGCGCGTCGGCGACCTCGGCGGTCGCGAGCTGCGCTTGGATGCCAGACCACAAGCTGGGTGGTGGATCGACCGGTGGCAGGCTCCGCAACCCATCGCGCACCGCGGCCTCCGAGCTCGCGACGGCTCGACAGCTCTCGCATCCGCGCAGGTGACCGCGCACGTGACTGCCGCGTGCGCCCTCGAGCTCGCCCTCGAGGTACGCGGTCAGCTCGCGTTGGATCTGCTCGCACTTCATGCGACCCCGCCGGGGCCAGCCCCGTCGAGCAGCTCGCGCATCCGCGCCCGTGCCTTGTGCAGCTGCGACTTACAAGTTCCGACGCGGCAGCCCAAGATCGCCGCGCATTCCTCGTGGGACAGCCCCTCGACGTCGTGCAGCACCAGGATCGCGCGATACCCCGCGGGCAGCTTGGCGAGCGCCGCTTCGATCCGCGATGCCAGCGCCGGGTCGCGCTCGGTCACCGGCGGCGCTGGAACGTCGGCGAGCGCGTCGTCGCTGATCTCCATGCGGCGGCCACGCTTCGCGAGATGCGAAAGCGCGGCATTCACGGTGAGCCGATAGATCCACGTCGATAGCGCGGAGTCGCCGCGGAAGTTTGCGAGGCCGCGGAACACCCGCACGAACACCTCTTGCGCGACTTCCTCGGCGTCCGATCCGCCGACGATCCGATGCGACATGCCGAACACGCGGCGCTTGTACTGGTGGTACAGCATCTCCATCGCACGAGCCTCCCCTCGCCTGCACGCGGCGATCAGCTGCGCGTCATCGGCGAGCGTCGCGGCAACGCGAGGGCGTGGGTCGGCAAGCGCAGGGGGCGGAATAGACAAGTGTTGGTCTGCCAGGTCAGTCACGAATTCCCCAGATCCGCGCTCGGGGTGCAGGCTAGGCGACGGCGGATCGCAACTATGACCACCAACTCCAGAAGATCGTTGCCTGGGTTGGTCCGGCATGGCCCGGCGGACCGTAGCATCCAAGCCCTCGACGTTGCACGAGCTTCGGTCTCGCTTGGGGTATGATGGGGTCGTGCACGCGCCTCTGGTGGTCGGTCTTGGCCGGATCGGCGTGACGATCTCAGGTCTTGGCCCAAATTTGCCGGCAGCGAACGCTCCGCCGGCCGAGTTGGCAGCTCTTGCCAGCTCCCCTGCCCCCGGGATCGCGGTGGCGCTGCGGGCGGCGTTGCGTTTGGGGTGTCGGGCACGTGCCGTGGGAAGCCACGGTGCGGATCTGCTCGGCCAGCTGGTGAGGGCTGCGCTACGCGAGGCCGGGGTCGAAACCGAAATGCTGCGCGTCGTCGGCACGTCGTCGTGCGAGCTGGTGACCGTCGCGGGCGACGGCACGCTTCGCACGCGTTACCCCGGAGATCGCGGCCAGCCGATGTCGATCGATGCGGAAGCGGCGCTATCAGGAGCGTCGGCCCTGCTGATCGACGGAACCGATCCTGCGGAGCAGCTTCGCGCCGCCGAGCTCGCACGCAAATCGAAGCGACCGGTGATCCTCGATATCGGCGAGCTGCGCGAAGGGATCAGCGATTTGATCGAAGCGTCAGACATCATGATCGCGTCGGAGCGCGTGGCATCCGAGCTCGCACCGCGCGGCGAGCTCACCGACGCACTTGGCGAGCTCCTCGCGCTCGGACCGGGCGCGGTGGTGATCACGCTGGGCGAAAAAGGCGCGATCGGGCGCCACGGTGAAAAGGTCGTACGCTGTCCGGCGTTCGCCGGCGACGTCCTCGACAGCCACGGCGCGGGCTCGGTATTTCACGGTGCGTTCGCGGCTGCGCTGCTCAGCGAGCTGCCGTTCGCGCGCTGCATCGAGCTCGCCGCTGCCGCCGCGACGCTGTCGCTACGCGAGCTCGGTCCGTGGTCGGCGATGCCGACCCGCGACGAAGTGTTGGCGTTGGTGCGAACGAGACGGGCCTGATGATCTTGGCGTTGTTGCCGGAGCACCGATGAGCGGCGGTCGCAATTAGCGCTTCTTCGTCGGCTTTCCGAGGTCGCTACCTTCAAGGCGAAACTGCGCATCCGCCGCGGCCATCTGCTCGGCTTCCTTCTTCGACTTGCCGATCGCGCGCGCCCATTCGTCGGTGCCGATCGTCACGGCCACGACGAATCGCTTGTCGTGATCGGGACCGAGCTCCTGGACCACGCGATACGTCGGAGTCGCCTTGAGCCGCGCTTGCGATGTCTCTTGGAGCCGCGTCTTGAAGTCGTAGAACCCCTTGAGCTCGACGTTTTCGATCCGCTCGCCGAGCAGCCGCTCGAGCATGTCCCACGCGGCTGCGAATCCGCCATCCAGATACACCGCGGCGAGGATCGCCTCGAACGCATCGGCGAGGATCGACGGCTTGGCCCGGCCGCCACTCTTCTCCTCGCCCTTGCCGAGCATCAGCCACTGGCCGAGCCCGAGCTGCGCCGCGAGCTCCGACAGTGCGGTTTCGCTCACCACCTGCGCGCGAGTCATCGACAGCTGGCCTTCGCGCAGCTGCGGGTAGCGCGCCATCAGCCGGTGGCCGACGACGAGGTCGAGCACGGCGTCGCCCAGGAACTCGAGCCGCTCGTTGTCCTCCGGCCGGGCGCCGTCGGGTTGCTCGTTGCACCAGCTGGCGTGGCGCAAGGCCTGTTCGAGTAGCGAGGGCTCACGAAACGTATGACCTAGGACGGCCTCGAGCGCGGAGTAGTCGGCCACGACCCATGGTACCTTCGGACGCGTGGAAGCGCTGCGCGAGCGTTTCGGCAAGTATCACGTGCTCGAGAAAATCGCGCAGGGCGGGATGGCCGAGGTCTATAAGGTCAAGACCGTCGGGATCGCTGGGTTCGAGAAGATCCAGGCGCTGAAACGGATCCTGCCGAGCGCAGCGCGCGAGGGTCGATTCATCCGCAGCTTCATCGATGAGGCGCGGATCGCGGTCGAGCTGACCCATCGCAACATCGTCCAGGTGTTCGACTTTGGAAAAGCCGATGGCGAGCTGTTCATGGCGATGGAGCTGATCGAAGGTCGAGACCTTCGCACCGCGTTGATCCACGCGCTCGATCGCGACGAGATGCCGCCGATTCCAGTGGCCGCATACATCATCGGCGAAGCCGCGGCGGGGCTCGACTACGCGCACCGCAAGACCGACGGCTATGGCGGCGAGCTCGGCATCGTCCATTGCGATGTCTCGCCGTCGAACATCATGCTGTCCAACGATGGCTACGTGAAGATCCTCGACTTCGGGATCGCGCGCGCGAGCTTTGCGACGGCGCTGGAGCGGCGCCGGCTGCGCGGCAAGCCGCGCTACATGGCGCCCGAGCAGACCTACGGCGAGCAACCGACCGCGGCGTCGGACGTGTTTGCGCTCGGGATCATCGCGTGGGAGGTGTTCACCGGGCTACCGCTGTTCCGCGGTCCGAACCTCAAGGAGATCCTCAAGACGGTTCGCTCGACGATCCCCGCCCGCGTCGACGAGCTCGATCCCCGAATCCCGCGCGAGCTCGCCGATGCGATCGCCAAGGCGCTGTCACGCGAACCGAGCGATCGGGGCAGCTCGGGTGAGCTCGCAGGCGCCTGCGCGCGCGCCACGATGGGCGTCGGCGCACGCGCGCTGCAGGGCTGGCTAGCGAAGATCCAGCCGATCGAGGACGACGATGACGAGCGCGACAACGACAGCGAGGTCGCCGCGAACGACGATCCTCGCGAGGATCGCCAGGCCAGGATCCGGACGGCCACGATGCGACCGAACACGCGTGGCTCGGCTCCATCGCTCGCCAACGTGCCGCTTGCCGACGCCGACCTGGGCGAAGGCACGCCGGGATTTGCCGAGATCATCATCGAGGACGATCCGCCCGCCGCCTCGGGACGGTTGCCGCGGCTCGAGACCGAGCCAGCGCGCCAATGGTCCGGCCCACCGCGGTTTGGCGATCGCGATCCGACGATGGGGACCCAGGGGCCGTGGGCCGAGTCGTACGCCGGCAATGCGTTCGACAGCCGCGAACCGACCGCCCGCAGCGAGACCGCGCGCGATGTCGGCTTCGGGTTCGACTTCGAGCATCGCGAGCCGACGGTGCCGAGCGAGCCCGCGACGTTTCATCGCGAGCCGACGCCGGTCGATTTCCAGGATCGCGAAGCCACCGTGCCGAGCGAGCTGTTCTCACGCGCGTCGTACCAGCGACTCCACTTCCAGGCACCTGGCGTCGCGGCGGTCCCCGAACCAGCGCCGTTGCCGGCCTCAGATTCCGACCACCAATCCGAGGACACTCGGTTTGACGACGTCGAGCTCGATCCGGCGCTCGATGGATTGTTCGACGAGCCGATCGACGACGATCTCGGTGCGAGCGGCGCGCGTGGCGTGATCGAGCGGCGGCGTGCAATCGTGATCAGCGCCACGCTGGCCGGCCCGAGTGCGGCGGAGCTGCGACCGATCGCTCGCAGCATCGGCGAGCTCGCGTATCAGCGCGGCGGCGTCGTGCTCGCGCAGACCGACGATGCGCTGCAGGCGGCGTTCGGACTCGAGGTCGCGGGCGAAGACGACCTGTCGATCGCGATGGGATGGGCGCTCGACGCCACGGCGATCGCGCGCGACGTCCGGGTGGGCGCCGATCGCAGCTCGGTGATCGTTCGAATCGGCGCGGTGGCCAGCGTCTCGATCACTGCCGATGCAGACGGAGTGATGCGCGTGCCGGCGGAGGTGACCGAACAAGCGCGTGCGCTTGCGCGAGACGCGTCGCCCGGACTGCCGCGATTTCTCGGGATGGCCGGGCGCCTCGCGAGCAGCTTCTATCAGCTCCGGGATCTCTACGACCCGCTGGCCACGCGATCCAACGCTGCGACCCGGCTGGTGGAGGTCGTCGGTCAGCGCGGATTCGACGAGCGCGATCGGGCGCGACTCGCGCGCCGGGGCGTGTTTGCCGGCCGAGCGGCGGAGTTGTCGGAGCTCGCTGCGTGGCTCCAACGCGCGGTCGCTGCTGATCGCCGATTGGTTACCCTGGTCACCGGTGCTCCGGGCACTGGCAAGAGCCGGCTGGCTGCCGAGCTGGTGGCTCGGCTCACCGCCGAGAACACGCCACTTCGGATCACCACGACGGCCGCCAATCCGGCACACCGACTGGCGCCGTTTTCACTGATCATCGATCTCTACCAAGCAGCGCTTGGACTGCCGCCGTCGCGCGGCCGAGCTGCGCGGTTACAAGTGATGCAGCAGCTGTCGAAGAAGCTGATCGCAGCGGGTGCCCCCGCGGATCGAGCGCGCACGATCGCGATCGATCTCGATCGCGCGATGGAGCTGCGCGATGGCGTTGGCGTCGGTGCGCCGGAGATCGCCGATCTTCGACCACGGATCTCCGCCGGTCTTGCGGCGTTCCGCGCAACCTTGTTCGCGCGTGGTCAGCCGCAGCTGACGATCATCGACGACCTGCACGACGCCGACTCGGCCAGCCTCGAGGTGCTCCGCCACACGCTCGCGGTGCCCGCAACGGGTGCGGAGCTCATGGTGCTGACCACGAGCCAGGACACCAAGATCGCGCCGCCCAGCGATGCGGTGATTCGGATCGGCGATCTGGCTCGCACGGATGCGCGTGCGATGATCATGGACCGGCTCGGCGCTGCCGCGACGCCGACAAACGTCAGCGCGGTGCTCGCACGGGCCGGTGGAAATCCGTTGTTCATCGAGGAGCTCGCGCAGGCGGTGTCTGCGGGAGGCCAGGTTCCTGCAACAGCACGTGACGTGATCGCGGCGCGTCTCGACCGGCTGTCACCCGCGGCGCGCACTGCCCTGCGATACGCGGCGGTGTTTGGCGCGACGATTCGAACCCGCTTGCTCGAGGAGCTGGTCGCGGATGCCCCGAACGCGCGACGCGGCGCAGCTGACAACGACGGACTCGATGAGCTGGTCTCGGCCGGCCTGCTCGGCCGCGCCGACGCTGACGCCGGGCGCGAGGGCGAGCTAGCATTCGCGCGCGGACTGATCCGCGAGGTCGCCTACGAGTCGATGTCGCCGGCAGCGCAGCGCGAGATGCACGCACGGATCGGCCGGCTGCTTGCGTCGCGATTCTTCGCGGGCCGCGAAGAGCTGCCGGCGACGATCGCCGAGCATCTCGAGCTCGGCGGCGAGCTCGCCGGCGCAGCCGCGTTCTGGCTGCGCGCGGGGCGGCTGGCGATGACAGCGTCCGACGTAGCCACGGCGATCGGTTGGTTCTCTCGCACGATCGCGCTCGAGCGGCGACTCGGCGCAGCGCCGCCGAGCTCAGCCTCGCTGGCTCGTCGCCGCGAGGCGCTGGCGTCGCGCGAAGAGGCGCATCGGGCGCTGGGCGACTTCGTCTCCGACGCTGGCGATCTCGAAGAGCTGCAGCGGCTCGCGGATGGTGATCCTGTTCGGCTCGCCGACATCGCGATCCGCCGCGCGCATCGCATGTTGCGGTTTGGCGACTACGCCAACGCCAGCATCACCACGTTGGTAGCGGAGGACCATGCGACCGCAGCGGCCAACGACCGGCTGCACGCCGAAGCGTTGCGCGTGCGCAGCGAGATCCTCGAACGGCTCGGTCGGTTCGATGAAGCGCTCGTACTCGTCGGGCGCGCGGCCGAGCTGTTTCGCAAGCGCGGCGCGGTCGAAGGCGAGATGGCCGCTCTGCTCGGCCGCGGCCGCATTCACTTGATGCGCGCCCATTATGAAGCGGCACGCGAGGCATACCGCCCGGTGTTGGCGCGACTCGACGCGACCAGCGAGCCGTGGCTGGCGCGGATCGCGCATAACCACACCGCGCTGATCGAGATGTGCCTCGGCAATTTCACCGAGGCGATGGCGGCTGCCGAGCGATCACGCGAGCTGTGCCGGCGTTACGGTGATCGCACGCGTGAGGGTGAGGCACTCGGCGTCGCAGGGTTGATCTTGCACGAGGTCGGGCTGTACGACCGAGCAGCGGAGCGATTCGCGGCGGCGATCGACCTACTCGGTCGCACCGCCTCGAAGTGGAGCCGTGCCGATTGCCTGATCTATGCCGGTGCATGTGACGTCCGCCGCGGCAGGTCGAGCGGCTTGCAGATGCTCGACGAGGCGCTCGCCGAAGCCCGGGGACTCGGCGCGCGCTATCTCGAGGCAAACGCGCTGATCCGCCGCGCCGGCGCGCAGCTGCGACGCAGTGCGTTCGCCGATGCCGCCGAGGACGCCGCCGCGGGCACGGCGATCGCTCGCGCTGCTGGACTGGTCGGTTACGAGATCCAGGGCCTCGCCCGCAGCGCGCTCGCGCTGACCAGGCTCGGCAAGACCGACGACGCCGTCGCGCATGCGAACCGATCGCTCGAGCTGCTCGAACGCCAGCGCTACGTCGAGGGTTCCGAGGAGGACGTGCTCGCCGCGTGCGCCCAGGTGTTGCGCGCCGCCGGCGACACCGAGCGCGCGAATCAAGTCCGCGAGCGTGGCCGAGCGTCGGCACAGCGCAAGCTCGACGCGCTCGTCGACCCCGAGTGGCGCGCGGCGTTCGCAGCGGTCTCGGAAGTTCGCCAGCTGCTCGGCTAGCGGCGTCCTCCGCTCGTCCTTTGCGTGCTCTGCGACGTTGCGTTCGTCTTGTCTTGGGAAAATGCACAGTCGCGGAGGGCGCTGAGAACCGGAGGAGGATCCTAATGCGCGCTGATCCAGCCGCCGGCCAGCACGCGATCGCCGTCGTAGATCACGGCAGCCTGGCCGCGGGCGGCGACCGTGGGCTCGGCCAATCGAACCTTCGCTTCGCCGCCGACGATCAGGACCTCGGCGGGAATCGACACGCCGCGGTGGCGAACCTGGACGGCGGCACGGAAGCTGTCTCGTGGAGCGGATAGCCAACGCAGATCGCGGATCGTCAGATCGGTGCGCTCGGCCGCGCTGCGCGGCCCGACGTGAACCTGACCGCGCGCTGGGTCCACGGAGGTCACGTAGAGCTTGTCCTTCGTAGTTAGATTTCCGAGCCCGCGATGCTGCCCAACGGTGAACCGATGAGTCCCCTCGTGGCGGCCAACCTCGGTGCCATGGTGATCGACGATCGCGCCAGCGATCGGCAGCGACCGGCCCTTGCGCAGCGCCTGCGCTGACACGAACCCCGCGTAGTCACCGTCGGGGACGAAACAGATCTCTTGCGACTCGGGTTTGCTCGCGTTCGGCAGGCCGAGCCGCACGGCCTCGGCGCGCACTTGCTCTTTGGTCATCCCCCCGAGCGGAAACCGCACCGACCCGAGCTCCTCGGGGGGCATCGAGAACAGGAAGTATGACTGGTCCTTGCCCGCGTCGACGCCGCGCCAAAGTCCGAGGTCACCACCGCGATCGAGGATCTGCGCATAGTGGCCGGTCACCAGGAGCTCGGCGCCGATCGCGCGAGCGCGCGCCAGCAGCGGCGTGAACTTGATGTGCTGGTTGCACTTCACGCACGGGTTTGGCGTCTCGCCGGTGAGATACGCCTCGACGAAGTCATCGACCACGGCGGCACCGAATTCGCCGGCCAGATCGACCACGTAGAACGGGATCCCGAGATGCGCGGCAACCGCCCGGGCGTCCTCGACATCGCGCGGACCGCAACACCGGCCGCCCGACGAGGCCGCGGTGCCGCGGGCATCGTACAGCCTCATCGTCATCCCCACGACGCGATGCCCAGCCTCCACCAGTAAGCCGGCCGCGGTCGCGCTGTCGACTCCGCCGGACAACGCGGCGACGACAAGGGGACCATGGGCAGGCATCTCGTGGTAATGCCCTACCGCGCGATGAAGAGCAACCGGTGCGAGGTAGTTGCCTCGGAGCTCGACGGTTCTGGCCATGGAATCGCGAGGGGCAGCGGCGGGAACGGCACCGTGCATGTGCTCGATTTCCTACCGGGAGAGCGCGCGGAGGTTGCGATCGATCATCGCAGCCCGCATCGCGCCGAGGCGTGGGGACGCGTGGTGCGGCGAATCGGCCCCGCGAGCCCAGATCGAGTGGCTCCGTCCTGTCCGTCGTTCGGACAATGCGGCGGTTGCGTGTGGCAGCACCTCGCCTACCCCGCTCAGCTCATCGCGAAGCGCCAAGTCGTCGCCGCCGCGCTCGCCGAGGTCCCTGCCGTCCGCGTCGGCCGCACGACCGTCGCCGCGGTGCGGCCGTCCCCGGAACAGCTCGGCTACCGGAACAAGGGCAAATATGTGGTCGGCCGCGCCAACAACGGCTTGGTGCTCGGTGCATACGCGCCGCGCAGCCATCGCGTGATCGATACGCTCGGGTGCCGCGTCGTCGCGCCGATCGTCGACGAGGTTGCGACGTGGGTTCGGGGTGCCGCCGAGCGCGCTGGCTTGACCGCGTACGATGAGCCAAAGGCTGGCGGCGAGCTGCGCTACGTGATCGTTCGCGAGGCGGCGGGTGACGTGCTGATCGTGCTCGTCGTCGCGCCAGGAACCGAGCGCGCCAAGCTGGCCACCGTCGCCACGGCGATGACGAAGCATCCCGCCGTGCGCGGTGTCGTGGTGATCGAAAATGGCCGGCGCGACGGCGCGATCATTCCGGCCGGCAGCGAGGTGTCGGTGCTGTCCGGGGAACCCCACTTGATCGAAGAGGTCGGCGGGGTTGCTGTCGAAGTAGGCGCCGGCGAGTTCGTACAGGTCAATCGCGCGCAGGCACGCGCGATGTATGCACGCGTTGTCGAGCTCGCTGAGGTGACAGCCGGCCAGCGGGCGGTCGATCTATTCGCCGGTCTCGGCGGTATCGGGCTCGGTCTCGCGCGAGCCGGCGCACAGGTCGTTGCCGTCGAGATCGATCGCGACGCGGTCGCGCGGCTCGAAGTTGCGGCCAAGCGCGCGGGACTCTCGGTGAAAGCGATCGCGGCGGACACCAACGCGTTGTCTGCCGAGCTTCGTGCCGAGCTCGGCAGCGCCCCCGACGTGGTCGTGGTGAATCCACCGCGCAAAGGGTTGTCGCCCGCGGCACGTAGTCTCGTCGTCGAGCTCGGCGCGCGCTGCGTGATCTATGTAAGTTGTGGCCCCGCGTCACTCGGACGCGATCTCATCGATCTCGCCGAGCACGGCTGGGATCCCGATGTGATCGAGCCGTTCGACTTGATGCCGGGCACCGGTCAGATCGAGACCGTCGTGCGCCTCGTGCGGCGACACGACGAGTGATTCCTATTAGCGAAGCTCGGCGCCAAGTGGAACGGTGACTCGTGTGCCGTCCTCGGCGACGTAGATCAGGCGCTTCAGATGCCTGTGAGTGCCTTCGAGATCGATGTCGACGCGGAGCTCGCCTTCTTGTGCGGGCATTCCGACCGGGAGCTCGACCGCGCCGAACGGCAGGCCCGGGATCGCTTGGCGCTGGAGCTGCGCGATCATGTCGTCGCCGACCCAGACTTCGGCGGTCAGATGGCGCACCCGCGACGCGGCATCGCCGAGCTCGAGCACGATCGTGGCGCGCAATCGTTGCTGTTGGTTACACGTCTCTCGCGCGAGCAAGGCGATCGCGAGGATGAACGCGATCGGTGCGATTCGCTTGCGAAATAGCTCGTAACGGGACACGGCCTGGGGTTCTTAGCACGTGCGCCGCGGCTCGCCGGGTCGAAAACTGGCGACCGGCACCTGGCTCGCTCTAGCCTCGACGGGTGCGACGGTTCGTGATGTGCGCCGCGTTGGCGGCGGTAGCCGCATGCTCGAGCCGCGCGCACCCTTATCGATTCTCGTCGCCGATGCTCGGACGCGCGGATGTTCCGATGCGCGAGCTTGGCGATGCAGATCCGCCGTCTCGAGAGGCCACCGCGCGCTCGCAGCCCGCGACGCGCCGAGCCGAGCCCATCCGGGCGGTGTCGGCCCCGCGGATCCGCCAGGCGTCCGCCTCTGCGGCTGCTGCTACTGCCGTGTTGTCGCGCCCCGCTGCTCGCAATAGCGCGTGGTTGCTGCTGCCGACACCGCATCGATTTTCGGTCGAAACGCCATGGCCGATCATTCACGAGCCCACCGACCTGCGGCGGCTCGTCGGTCGCCGCGATCCGCGCGACCCGATCGTCGCTGCGGTATCCTGGGCACGCGCGCTGGGCTCGACGATCGAAGGAGCAACCGGCTCCGAGCTGCTCGCCTGGGCCGAACGCACGCATCGGCTCGCAGGCGCCAAGGCGACGCCTTCGGCCGGCGACCTGCTGGTGTTCGATCGGGTGGTGTCGGATGCCTCCGCAGACCTGGTTGCCGTCGTGATCGCGCGCGATACGCGCGGCGTCACCGAGCTGATCTATCTCGGCGGCGGTGTGATTCGGCGGGGCTTTGTCGACGTCACCCGCAAATCGGTCCGGCGCGATCGCGACGGCAAAGTCGTCAACACATTCATGCGCACCGGCAAGCGTTGGCCACCGCGCGGCACGCACTACCTCTCAGGCGAGCTGCTCGCGCACGTGATCCACAGATAGCGACAGAATCGTGCGCGGGGCGGGAGTCGAACCCGCACGCCTTGCGGCAGGGGATTTTAAGTCCCCGGTGTCTACCGGTTTCACCACCCGCGCGACGCGGGCAACGTAGCACGCGAGCGTCAGCTACCGCTGCCGGTTCCGGCGCCACTGCCGCTGAACGGCTTGAGCGTCGGCAACCCGTCGTCAGGCTCGTCCGGTGGCGGCGGCGGTTTGGGTGCTGCACTGCCAGGTCCCGGCTTCACGGCTGCGCTGCCAGGCCCCGGATCCGGGGCCGTCACCGCACCACTGCCCGGACCTGGCGTCGCGACGGGCGTGGTCGTGCTGGCATTCGAGCCGCTGCCGGGCTGCACGACCTTCACGGTTCCTGCGGCGCCTTTCTCGAGCTTCTCGATGTACGTCACTTCGGCCTGGTTCGGCGTCAGCTCGACGACCACGTCGATATAGCCGCGCTTGTGCAGCTTATAGCGCCGCGGCGTGCTCGATCCGGCGAGCTTGAACTTGGCCGGCGTCTTGGTGCGCTCGTTGGTCGTCAGATCGGTGAGCTCGGCGCCCGACGGCACGGAGTCGATCCGGACCGCCGAGATCGTGGGCAGCACCACCGCCGGAGCCCCGGCGTCGACCACGATTGGCGGTGTCACGCTCGGCTGAGAGCCGGAGCCAGCGCTGACCGTACTGCCTGGCTCCGCACCGCTGCCGCTGCCCGTCGCGATCGCAGGCTGCGCTGCGTCCTTGCCACCGACGACCATCATGCCGGCGACGGCAGCGCCACCGGCGAGCAACGCAGCGCCGATGATCAGCGGCAGCTTCGAGCGCGGCTTGGCTGATTCGCCGTCCTCTTTCGGCGGCACCGACAAGTTGCCGGTCCACTGCGTGCGCTTTCGCCTGGTGATGGTTTGCGACGGCGCCGGCACGCTGCTCGCGCGTTCCACCGCGGTGCCGGGCTTGCGACCGACTGGATCGCCTGAGGCGACGCGCACGGCGTTCGCCAGCTCGTCGATCGACAACCAGCGCTGGTCACGCTCTTTCTCGAGCGCCTTGTCGACGATCTTGACCAGCTCGCGCGGCGCGCCGATCCGATCGATCACCTCGTCGGGGATCAGCGGAGGCGGCTCGGTCAGGTGCAGGCTGAGCACGCCCATGAAGTTCTCGGCCTCGAACGGCACGCGCCCCGTGATCAGCTGGAACAGGATGCACCCCATCGCATAGACATCGACGCGCGCATCGACCTGCTCGCCCTTGGCTTGCTCGGGGGACATGTATTCGGGGGTCCCGAACAGCATGCCGGTGCGGGTCAGCTTGCGGCCGCCTTCATCGACTTCGGTCAGCTTGGCGATGCCGAAGTCGAGCAGCTTCACGAAGTCCGGCTCGCCGAGGAAATCGACGAGGTAGATATTCTCGGGCTTGAGATCGCGATGGATGATGCCGAGTGCGTGTGCCGCGGAGAGCGCCGAGCAGATCTGCAAGAAGATCTTCTTGGTTCGGCTCCACGGCAACAGCTCACCGGCCAGCCGCGTCCGCGTGATCTCCTCGTGCAGATCGTGGCCCGCGAGCAGCTCCATCGCGAAGAACACCAGGCCTTCCGGTGTCGTCCCGAAGTCGCTGATGTCGATCACGTTCTCGTGGCGAATCCGCGAAGCGGCCTTCGCCTCTTGCATGAACCGCTCGACGAGATCCGACTTGCGTGCGAACTCGCCGTGCAACACCTTCAGCGCGACCTGCTTCTCGAGAACGTTGTGCGTCGCGAGGTACACCGCGCCCATCCCGCCTTCGCCGAGCTTCTTCTGCACCGCGTAGCGTCCGGCCATCGTCTTGCCGATCAACGGATCGGCCTGTGGCGGCAGATAGGACGTCTGATTCTCAGCGGGTGGATGGGTTCCCTGCGGCGGCTCCGCGGGCTCCGCAGGCACGGGCGTGCCCCCCGCACCTTGCGGGACCGGGCCGCTGGTCGGGCGAACCGGACCCGTCGACCCCATCTTGGTGCGCTTCTGGTCGGTCACCGCACCGCATCATACCAGGCGAGTCGACACGAAGGTCAGGGTCCGTCGACCCACTCCGAGGCGCGAATCATCGCCGAGCACACATGCTGGACGTAGTCGATGCGTACGGTGCGGTCGATCGGGTTCTTGGGCATCCCACCCTGCGCAGAACCGACGACATTGAAGTCATTGTCCGGGCGAATCTGCTGGCCCAACAGATACTGCAGCGCGGCCTCGACCTGGCGGCGTACCCGGACGTCGGGGGCGCCATGATATCGGCCCAGTAAGTACGCTGAGATCATCGCTTCGCTGCGCGATCCGGCGGGCGTATTCGAGGGCATGACGAACGGGGTCGGCTGATACGAGCCGGCCAGATCCTCGTGATCCGGGCGTTCGCCCGAAGACGCCTGCTGATCGCGCAGGAACGCCCCGTAGCCATGGCAGAACTCGCGGTAGCGAGGGTTTTTCACGGCGGGCCAAATCGCTTCCGCGGCGATACATGTCCAATGCTCCTCGCCATAGAGGAACCCACCCACGAAGAAGTCATACCAATCCACCAACCAGTCGAGACCGGCCTGGGCGGCCTTGGCGTACATCGGATCGCCTGTGATCACATGCATCCGTGCGAGCGCGAGCGACGCCTCACCCGAGTAGTACAGGAGTTGGTCGGTTTCGTTGGGGGTCTTCGTGGTGGGGTTGTAGCGGTGCCGGAACGAGCCGTCGGGTCGCTGCATGTACAACAGGAACCGCGCGAGCTTCTTGGTCATCGCCAGATAGCGCTGGTCGCCGGTCGCGCGCTGATATTCGGCGAGCGCGACAACGGTCAGCGCGGTCGACCCCAAGGATGCGGTCGACTCCGACTTGTCGAGCACGCAATCGATCTCGCTGCCGTCGGGCAACGTCGCCGCGCATCGACCGCTCGACATCAGCTCGGCGAGATGAGCGAACGCACGCTCGACGGGCTCGCGCAGCCACGGCTCCCGGGTGATCCGGTACAGCTCCGCGAGGAAGTACGTCGTGCCGGCGTGGCGCGGCATGCTGTACGAGCCGCCGGGACCCACCGGCGGTTTGCCCGTCGACAGATCGACCTCGTAGATGTAGCGACCGTTGGAGCCGAGGTGATCGACGAGGTAACGGCCTCCCGCGAGCGCGGCTTCGCGCAGCGTCTTGGCCGATAGCGCCGGACCTGCCGTGTTGCCACGGACGAGTTGAAGTGGCGCACCCGGCCGTTGTGCCGCAGGGCGCTCGATGAAGCTATCGGTCCGGAATCGAAACCACGTGGTTGGATCCGTCGAGCCGCCGCGGTTGGCGATCACCTTGGTCACAACGTCGGCGTTGATACCGGTCGCGAAATCAGGAAGCAGGCTGGTCGGGCCGTGAGCGCCGGCGCGCTTGGTGGGCGCGTCGATCGCAAACGCGCTCCGCGCCACCAGCCCATCGTTCAGCACGAGCTCGTGAGGCAACACGACCGTCGTGACACTCCCCGCCCGTGCACCCACCCCGTCGACGCCTGGATTGACCGCAGCAATCCCGGTGATCTCCGGAATCGTCACCGCATCGAGCAGCGCTCCACCGATCAGCGGCGCGGAGCCGACGACCACATCGACCTGGAGCCGCGCCTGGTTGCGCGCATCGGCAGACAGCGCTCGAACGCTGGGCTTCGCGCGCAATGCCGCTGCGGCCTCATCGATCGCCGAGCCGAGGCGATCGCCGAGGCCGTCGACGCGTTCCAGCACTGCTCCATTGGACCACACGGTCACCGCCACGATGCCGTCGATCGGAGCACCGGAGGTGCACGGCACCGCCGCACGATCGTCGAGCGCTGCTCGCAGCGACGCCATCACATCGCTGCGCGCTGCCTCGTCGAGCCGCGCAGGCGGTTGGATGCTGAATCCGCCGTACACGACCGCGGTCACCACGAAGAACACCAGGCTCGGAAGTGTCCACACCGCCACTACCGCGAGTCGGCGGTTCGCGATCATGATCGATACGCTCGGCGGCCATCGCGCGACATCAGATACTTCAGCTGAACGATCGGCAACAGCGCGACGAGCTCGACGATCAATGCGACCGCGAGCAACGAGCTCATCGCAGCCGCCGTGCCGAACGAGCCATACACGCCGCTGAGGAACGCCGCAGAGGTGAGCAAGCGAATGATCACGCCGATCGTCGATGCGATCACCAGCGAGCCAGCTGCGACCGCGATCCGCCACCCTGCTCGATTGCCGGCCAGCGTTCCGGCGCCCATCACCACCGTGAGCACGGGAAACGACCACAGATGGATCTGCGCCGAGAACATTCGATTGGGAACGACCGCAACCAACACGACTGCGAAGCCCGCGGCGAACACGACATCGAGCCCGCCGTAGATCCAGCGCCGCGGATCACGCTGCGCGGGCGGCATCGCCACCGAGCCCGACGGTTCGGGGACCTTGCGCCGAGTCGGCGGAAGCTTGCGGCGACCCATGATGGTTAGTAACAGGTCCTGCGCCCGGGTGTCGCGGGCTAGCAACCGGGGCGTTGGACCGGTGGAACCGGCGAACCGGTGGGCAGAATCCTACGGAGATATGAGTATTCGTCATCGCAGAACACGCCAGGTCCGAGCCCGCCGAGCACGGCTCGCTCCATGAACGGACGCTCGGGACCGTTGTCCATCAAGCGATTCGGCTGATCGCCAATGTTGTGGACGTCCTCCTCGTAGGGATTCGCGAGCCCGAGGGAGTGGCCGATTTCGTGGGCGAGCGTTCCGCCGACCAGATTGCCGAGCACGTACACGGCGCAGCCGATCTTGGTGCTGCGGTCGGAGGCAGGACAGCTGGTGCCATTGACGAGCGTGGGAATCCCCTTGGCAACGTCGGCGCTGGTGACCGGCGAACCGTCCCGATCCGGTCGAAACGGGTCAAAGATCGTATCGAACATGGAATCCGCGCCACTCGCCATCGCGGCAAACGCTCCGGGATGCCGCGAGAACGCCATCAACGACCGCAAGAACACCCCGCCATAGCCGGCGTAGCCGTCCTGTTGGGTCTCCGCGTTCACGCCACCGAGCCGATCGTGCAATCGGAGGTTGCCGTTGTCCTTGCCGGGCGAATTGTCATAGCCGAAGTATCCCCGGTTGTTCGGATCGACACCGACCAGCGCGATGTCGGAGAACAACGCGAAGTCGGTGACGGGTTCGGTGCGAAACTCGACGTTGACGCCTGCGTACGCCTCGTTGCACACCGCGAGGATCCGCTCGCGAATCCTGTGATCGACAGCGCGCAACCCGAAGTCGCGCAGGCCTTCGACGTAGGTTGGCTGAAAATCGAGATGGACGATTTGCTTTACGGAGGCGAGGTCGAGCGTGATCGAGATCGACTTGCCACGAACGACGTCGTTGCCGAGCGAGATGATCGGCGTGACCATGCCGCCGAACCTCCCGGTGACTCGCCGGAGGTCCACGGTCCGCCCGAGCGCATCGTCCGTGCTGAGCACGTAGCGAACGAGCCGGCCCTCGACGAAATCCGGCAACAGACCGAGCGTGATCGGCGTGGTCACCGGCCCCGTCTCGGTGTTGACCGTGAGCTCGCCGACGAGCTCGAGCTCGGTAAGCTCATCGGGACCGCCACCGACGAACCCACCACCATGCACGAACACATATTGTCCGAGGCTCGCGACCGGCGGATCGAGCATGAAGATCTGCGGTGACACCAGCTCGAACGCGACGCTGCGCGGAGCTGCCACCAGCGGGGACATCCCGAGCTGTTTGTTGACCACGGTGACGCTGCCGGTAAACGAGCCCGGCCTGATGCCGGCAATCGACGGCGAGAACGCAAACTCTGCCGAGCTACGTGAGAACGGATCGGCCGGAACCATGGGCAGCTCGAGCTCGGCGATCGGCTGACAGCCCCCGCCAGTCGCAAGCGTGAAACAGCCGGATACCTTGGCCACGGTGATGCCTTCGTCGCCACCGAGCAGGAATCCACTGCCGATCACCGAGATCTTGTCGTTCACGAAGATCACTCCGCCGCTCGGCAGCTCGCTCGCCACGGGTGTCAGCGTGTTTCGAAACGCCAACGTGACCGCGATCGGGTCGCTGTCGTAGAGATTGTTATCGGAGCTCGCCACCACCTCAACCGTGGCGGTACCGGCGAAATCGCCCTCGCCGCCGAGCTCGCCGAGTCTGGTGGCGTCGATCGCCACGGCGAGCGTATTGAAGTCAACAAACGCGGCCGGCCACGTCACGTCGATGTCTCGTCCGTCGAGCTTGCCCTCGAGATGCAAGCGAGTCTCTCCCCACACCGTATCGACGAACGATGCGCCGGTGACCACGAGCCGAGTCCCCGGAATCACCGTATCCGGCGCGATCTTCATGATCGCGAGATCTTCGAGCCCGGGATCACGTGTCAGCTGCGTGCCACACGACGCGAGCGATGCGGCGACCACGACAGCGCGCAGCGCGGCGAGATGAGCCGATCGTGACGACACCGGGCGATCCTCTAGTAGCACCCCGGCCGCTCGACATCGGGCGGCGGCACGTCCTTCGGCAAGATCCGCCGCAGGTAGTCATACTCTTCGTCGCAGAACACGCCCGGACCTCGACTCTGTAGCACCGCGCGCTCGAGGAACGGACGGTCGCCGCCGGAGTCCATCAGTCGGTTCGGCTGGTCGCTCGAATTATGAAAGCCCTCTTGGTTGGGGTTCGCCAGTCCGAGCGAGTGCCCGATCTCGTGGGCCAGCGTTCCGCCCACCAGGTTGCCGAGCACGTAGATCGCGCACGCGAGCTTCGCTTTGCGATCCGAGGCGGGGCACGACGCACCGTCGGTAAGCGACGGAATACCGCCTGCGAGGTCGGCCGATGATACGGGTGTACCGCCCTGATCGGCGCGGAACGGATCGAATGTCTTGTCGAACTCGGGATCCGCGCCCGGCACGCTCTCCGCAAAACTGCCCGGGTGCTTCGAAAACCCCATCAGCGAGCGCAGGAACACGCCGCCGTAGCCGTCGTAGCCGTCCTGTTGGGTCTCGGCGTTGACGCCACCGAGCCGATCGTGGAGCCGGACGTTGTTGTTGTCCTTGCCTGGAGAGTTGTCGTAGCCGAACAAGCCCTTGTTGTTGGGATCGACGCCGACCAGCGCGACGTCCTCGTACAACGCAAAGTCAGTCACCGGCTCGGTGCGAAACTCGATGTTGACGCCTTCGTACGTGTCGCGACAGATCTGGAGGATCCGCTCGCGGATCTTGCTGTCGACCGCGCGCAAGCCGAAGTCACGCAGCGCTTCGACGTAGGTCGGCTGAAAGTCGAGATATACGACTTGCTTCACGGGAGCGATGTCCAGCGTGATCGACTTGGCCTTGCCGATCACGAACTCTCCGTCGTACGAAATCAGTGGCGTGGCAGTGCCCACGAACTTGCCGGTTTGATCGCGAAGGTCGACGGCCTCCCCGAGGTTGTCCTGCGTGTTGAGCACATAACGAATCAACCGGCCCTCGACGTAGTCGGGCAGCAGGCGCAGGGTTACCGGATTGGTCGTGGTCCCGGATTCCGAATTAACCGTGAGGTTTCCCTTGAGCTCGAGCTCGGTGGCTGCTTGTGGCTCGCCACCGATGAACCCGCCGCCGCGCACGAACACGTATTGGCCCAGGCTCGCGACAGGAGGATCGATCGAAAAGATCTCGGAGGAGACCAAGTCATAGGTGACGTCCTTGGCCGCGGCTGATTTCGGCGAGGCTGCCTGCTGCTGGTTGATCACGGTCACCGTGCCGGTGAACGAGCCGGGCTTGATGCCGGCGATCGACGGCGAAAACGCGAACTCCGCCTTGGTACGATCGAGGGGATCGACCGGGATCATCGGAATCTCGCGCTCGGCCACCGGCGTGCAACCGCCACCCGACGTGAGCATGTAGCAGCCAGCAACCTTCGCGACGGTCACGCCTTCGTCACCGCCGAGCAGAAAGTCGCTGCCGGTCACTTCGATCTTGTCGTTCACGAAGATGACGCCGCCACTGGCAATGGAGTTGGCGGTCGGCGTGAGTTGCTCGCGCACCGATAGCGTCACGTTAAGCGGCGTGCTGCTGTAGACGTTGCCGTCCGCTGCAGACAGCACCTCGACGGTGGCGGTGCCGGTGAAATCGGAATCGCCGCCGAGCTGGCCGATCATCTCGGCGTCGACCGCGACCGTCAGCGTGTTGAAGTCGACAAATGTCGCGGACCACGCCACGTCGATGGCTGCGCCGCCCGCCCTGCCCTGCAGGTGCAGCTCGGTCTCGCCCCACAGCGAATCGACGAACGAGGCGCCTTGGATCACCAGCTTGCTGCCGGGGATGATCGTATCCGGGGCGACCCGCGCCACGGCTAGGTCCTCTAGTCCCGGATCGGTCGCGAGCTGTGTGCCACACGCCATCGTGGTGAGCCACAGGACGAGAGGAAGGTGGATTCGGGGCATGGTGGAGCTCACAGAAGTTGAATGGAGATCGAGTAGGTGTTTGCCGATCCGTTGAAGCCGTGAACCACCACGCTGTAGTCGCAGCCGCTCTCGCAACCGGCGGGCGTCGTAAAGGTGGTGCTCTCGTTCGAGATCGCGCCCTGCCCTTCAGCCTGGCTGCACGAGGAGTTCGGCACGCCGACTTCACACGGAGTCAGGTCCGCGGCGCCCTTGAACAAGTGAAGATCGAGGTCGCCTGCCGACGTGACCTGGTTGAACGTGAGGTCGACCTTCATCACGTCGCCGGTGACCAGCCGCACCGAATAGAAATCGTCATCACCGGGGCAGATCGCGTTGCCGGCCGAGCTGAACGGGAGCGTCGTGAACCGACCCTGGCTGTAGGTATCGTCGTCCTCGTTGCTGTCGTCGGCGCAGGTCGTGGAGCATGCCTGCGGCGCGCTCGAATAGGTCAGCGTGTATTCGTTTTTGGCGTGGCCCCAGCCGAACACCCGGACGTAGTAGGTCAGCGGTGGCAGGCACGTCATGATCTGCTCATCCGAGTTGAGGCTCGTCGATGACGTGATGATCGTGCCATCCGATCGATACAACCCCAGATCGAGTTAGGTGTTCGCGCCACCGGTCATCTGCACGGTGATCTTGCCTTCCGCCGGCGGTAAGATCTTGAACCAGTCGTTGTCCGCTTCGTTGGTGGTCGCGCTCGGGCAGCTGACCAGGGGGTACTCGTTGTTCGCGATCAAGCTCGGATTCGCCGATGCCTGGCTTCGTTCGTCGTTCTCCTCCCAGATGTCGTCTTCACACGGTGCGGTCGGCGCATCACAGCTGCCGCTCTGCGGAACGCACTGATAATCGCTCGCGCCGTCGATCGACGACAGCGGTTGCCCCGAGCAGCTATATCCGCTCGGACAGGCGCCCGTGCACGCCTGCAAACAATAGGTGTCGTTCATCGAACCCATCCGAACGCACAGGTCGCCCTCGCCGCACTGCGAGTCGTGCGAGCACGGCACGCAGAGGCCTGCATCGGCAACCCCGTTCGAGGTGACCTTCATGGAATAGGTCTGCGATGTCGTGGTGTGATCGCAGCCACCGACCTCATCGTCATCGTCCTTCGCGGCGATCACGTAGTACACCGTTGCGCTGGTGCCCTGCGGCGCGGTGGCGACCGGATTAGGCAGCGCGACGGAGTACATTCCGTCGACATTGGTTCCGCTATCGCGGGCCATCGACAGCTGGGTCATCGCACCGAGGTCGGGCGGATCCGCAGGCGGTGTGATCGAGTAGTAGATCAGCGGCTCGTTCTTGATGCCCTTATCATCGGTCACCGCCGCGGAGACGTTCAGATCGAGGATCGTCAGCCGATCAGCCGCGGTGTGCGTGATCACCGGTGCGTTGCCGGGGCAGTTGGTGCCCGTGCCCGAGCGCAGCACGATTAGATAGTTCTTGGTGATCTTCGGATTCTCGCCGTCGTCGGCGGACAGCTTCAGCGTGTAGCGATCCTCACTCTCTTGGGCGCGCGTCGGACACCACGACCAGGCCGCGGTTTGGCCGCCCGTCTGGTCGAGCTTGGAGCCCTCGATGATCGGCTCTTCCTGCGCGAGCGTGACCTGCGCGGTGTCTTGGTCCTCGACCAGGATGTCGAGCTCGAGGCACTCGTTCTGTGCGAGATCGAGCGTGGTGCCGGTGCCGAGCGGTTGGCGGAACAACGGTGCGGTCGCCGCACCGATCGCGGACTTCACATCGATCGAGATCGTCACCGTGGTGTCATTGCCACCGTCGGACACCGTGAAATCGAACGAGTGCTCGCCAACCTCCTTCGCCAGCGGCGTCCAGCGGAACACGCCCGAGCCGCTGGGTGAGATCGAGATCCCGGCGTGACCGTCGAGGTTCAACCCCGCAGCCTGATAGCTGTAGGACAGCTGGTCGCCGTCGGGATCGGTGCCGAACAGGTCGACCTTCAGCTCCACGCCCACCTGGGCGACCTGATCGGTGAGACCGTTGAGCTCCGGAGGCGCCCCGCTGCCACAGGCTACTGCAGTAGCCAGGCAAGCCACGGCGGTCATGGTCAGGAAACCAGGACTGCCGCTGAGACGCTGTAACCACATGAGATCCTCCAGACACATTCGACGCACGTCGACTGCTGGGGCCTAGGAGCAAGGAGCGGGCCGGCGGAGCAGCGGCGCGAACCGGAGTGATCGGACGCACGGAGGTCATGGGTCGCAGCGCTCGACGCTCCGACGCAGGTTTGGGACCCGGCGTCGGCGGCACGCGCTACTGCAACTGGAGCTTCAGGCTGTAACTGTTGGTCGAGTTCGCGTAGCCGTGCACGACGACGTCATAGACACACGCGGTCGTTTCACAGCCGGCGGGCGCGATGAACTCGGCGTGCTCGTTCGAAGCCGAGCCCTGGCCGCGGGCGATCGAGCACTGCGACGCCGAGTTGCCGATGTCACACGGCCACTGATCGACGCCGTTCTTGTAGAGGTGGATGTCGAGATCGGCGAGCGGGCTGTGCACGAACGTGAGGTCCATGATCAGCTTGTTGCCGGTGAACAGCGGCACCCGATACCAGTCGTCGTCGCCCGAGCAGATCTTGCCGGTGGTTCGTTCGAACACGGTGCGGTTGAGGATGCCGTCGTTGATCAGCGTGGGGAACGACTGGCTGAACGTGTCGTCCTGTTCGTAATTGTCGTCCGTGCAGGTGCTCGTGCAGGACTGCGCAGAGGACTCGAAGTTCAAGCTATACAAGTTCTGCGCGTCGCCACCGAGCACTCGCGCGTAGTAGGTGCCTGGGGTCAAACATAGGATGATCTTTTCGCTGGCGATCGGGCTGTTCGATGAGGTCAACGAGCTGCCGTCCGCCTCGTACAACCGGAGGTCGAGATCCGTCGTTGCCTCTCCGGTGAGCGTGAGGGTTACCTTGGCGTCCGCGGTGACCGTGATCTTGTACCAGTCGTCGTCGACGGCGATCGCGCCATCGCCAGGACAGCTGACCAGGTCGTAATTGGCGTTGGGAACCAACGACGGGTTCGCCATCGCGTCGGCCAGGGTGTCGTTGTCTTCCCAGATATCGTCTTCGCACGGCGCTTGCGGCATCTCGCACGAGCCGCTCTGCGGGACACACTGGTAGTCACTCGCGCCGTCCACGGAGGGCAGCTTTTGCGCCGAGCACGTGAAGCCCGTCGGGCATCCACTGACGCAACTCTGCAGGCAGTAGCTCGCGTTCATCGCGCCCATATAGACGCAGAGGTCGCCCATGCCGCACTGGGTATCGTGAGAGCACGCCTCGCACGCGGCCGAGTTGGCAACCCCGGTCGAGGTGACCTTCATCGTGTACAGCGGCGAGATCGTCGTGTGATCACACGTGCCGGTGGCATCGTCGTCGTCGGCGGCGACGATCACGTAGTACACGCTTGCTGTCATACCGGCGGGCAACATCGCGGCAGGATTGGCCACGATCGCGGTGTATTTGCCGTTGACGACCGTCATCTCGACCTGCGTCATGGTCTGCGGATCGACCGGCTCGGCGGGTGGCGTGTGCGAGAAGTACAACATCGGCGGGCCCTTCAAGCCCTTGTCGTCTTCCACCGATGCCGTCACCGGGATATCGAGGATCGTCATCGGATTGGTGACGGTGTGACCGATCACCGGGCCGGTTCCCGGACACGTCGAGCCGGTGCCTTCGCGCACGGTAAACACGAGCTCTTTGATCTTCTTCGGATTGTCACCGTCGTCGGCGGTGAGGTAGAGCGTGTGGCGATACTCCGCGGCCTGCGCCTTGGTCGGACACCAATGCCAGGTCGCGGTATGGCCGCCGTCCTGCGTGAGCTCGGAGCCCGGAATCAGCGGCTCCATCTGGTCGATGGTGACCTGCGCGCTGTCCTGGTCATCGATCACCACGTCGAGATCGAGACAATCCTGCTTCTCGAGGTCGATCGAAGTACCCGCGAGCGGCTGAATGAACCGCGGCACCGTCGCGGCACCGATCGCCGACTTGATCGAGATATTGATCGTGACCGTGGTGTCGTGGTCGCCATCGGAGACCGTGAAGTCGATCGCATGGTCGCCGACATCCTCGGCGATCGGCGTCCACCGGAACACGCCGGCGCCACTCGGCGAGACCGTGACCGTCGCGCGCGTGCCGATGTCCTCGATGCCGGCCGCCACGAACGAGTACGACAGCTTATCGCCATCGGGATCCGTGCCATCGAGATCGACCTTGAGCTCGACACCTACCTGCCCGACCTCGTCTGTCATTCCGAGCAGCTCGGGAGCCGTTCCGCCGACGCAGCTCGCCACCATGGCGAGCCCGCCGATGTGAGCCGCTACGGCCAAGCCTCGAGTCGAATGTAGTGGAAGTCGCATGGCGTCTCCGGAGTGCAACGCGTGTGTCCACGGAGACATGAGCAACAACTGGGCCGGTGCACGAGGCCGCGCGATCGCCACCATGCTCTAGCGATCTTGCCAACCTACGCGGTGTTCACGGTCATGACCTGCAACCCCGAACGGGCAACGCTGGCTGCCAGGAAGCCAGTCGATTCACCCCTGCAAACCCCACTCAGCACCTAGGCGGTCCGGCCTAACGGCTGATCGCGCTGTAATCATCGCTGAGCGCGAATGAGATCAGCCCCTGCGCGATCGGGTCGGACAAGAATCCCGGAAGCGTCTTGTCGAGCTGAGCAGCGGCGATCCGGAGTCCGGCGATCAGCGAGCCCGACGCGACGAGACCGGCGCGCAACCCGGCGACCTTCAGATCGCGAGCGAGCGCGTAGTGATCGAAACGTTGGCCGTCGATCGCCAAGCCGAATGGCTTGAGCTCGTTGACCAGCCCGGTGGGAATCAGTCTTCGAAGCTTCTGGGTGTGCCCGGCGATCGCATCGGCATCGAGCTTGACGATCGGAAAATCCGGCTGGAACAACCTGATCAGCGACACCACCAGCACGCCGAGGTCGGCCGGCGACAACCGCGCTGGAATCGCGAGCGATGCGTGCGCGAGCTTGAGTGCAGAGCCAGCTGCGAACCGCACTGCATCGCCACCGAGCCCGCCGATCGACGAACCGATGATCAGGGACGCCGGGCTCGTTGGCTCCGCGACGACGACCCACGGTTGACGGTTCGAGATGTAGACGTCGATCTCTCCCAGGCCGAGCCCACTAGCGACGCTTTGTGCCACGCTCGCGACGACACTGTCCTTCGCGCGCAGCCGGTCGCCACGGGTCATGCCATACGGCCGGAGATCGACGCCGACGTGTTTCGCGATCCGATCGCCGAGGAGATTGAAGATCTGGCGCAGCTCGACCTGGACACCGCGCGGGAACAACAGCTCGTCGGCCTCCGGCTTGGCGAGTGCGGGGAGCTCGGTCGCAACGGCGGCTGCCAACACCTGGCGCTCCGGCTCGCCAGCCTCGCCGAGCAAATCTGCGAGCTCGGCGGCGGCCCGCGCGATCGGTTTGGACCCCGGAACGTTCGCCGCGGCGCGCGCGGTCATCGCTCGCGAGATCACGCGGTATGCCACCCCATCCGACGGATTCTGCGCTGCGCGGTTCCGCATCGCACCCGCGGCGCGATTGAGGTGGACGCGGACCGAAACCATGTCGTTGGCATCGCGATAAAACGCGACGAGCTCGCTCAGTGCCTCGTCGTTGGTGGGCGCGCCATCGAGCGCGAGGTTGAGCGCGCGCTCCGCACGCTTCATGTCGCCAAAGCCATCGCGGAAGATCTTGGCGACGCGGTGGAGGTGGATCGCGCGGCGATCAGGATCTGTTTCGTTCTTGACCAAGCGCTCGCACGCACCGAGCGCATGCTTCCAGTCACCGGCTTGCGTCGCGAGGTCGGCGAGTCGAACCAACGTGTTTTCGTCGTCGGGCTGATAGCTCAGCGCGCGCTGGAACGCCTTCACCGCCATCGGCAGGTCGTTGAGCCGATCCGCGTAGAGCAACCCGAGCCGGAAGCACAACGTCTTGAGCACCTCGGGATCGCGCTCGAGCCGGGCGCGCGCCATCAGCGCGTCGGCGGCCTCCTGCCAGTTGCCCTGCTCCCACGCGATGTCGGCGATCGCGGCATACGCCGCTGCATCGTTGGGATCGGTGTCGAGGATCGCGCGGAAGTGGCGTTTCGCCGTCTCTCGATCCGAGAGGAAGTTACGGTGGAGCTCGGCCAGGGACCGCTGAAGCTCGATGCGCGCACCAGGCTCCGCTTCGCGCTCCAACCGCTGAGCGAGCAGCGTTGCCAGGTCCTCGGAGCTCGCTTGCTCCTCGAGCAACATCCGCAGCCGAACGAACGCATCGCGATGATCTGGATCGGCGTCGAGGGCGCGGCGAAACGATGCGGTCGCGCGTTCGCCGACCAGCGCCTTGTCCATGAGCACGACGCCAGCAAGGTGATGGAGCATGGCGCGCGCGGCGCCGCTCGCCGCGTTGGCTTGCCGCGTGGCCGCTTCCGCCGCATCGACCCACAGCTGTCCCTTGAGCGCGGTCTGTCGCCAGCTCTCGAGCGCCGGCGCATATCCTGGTAGCGCGGCGTCGGCGAGCCCGAACTTGTGGACTGCCGAGTCGACTTGCCCGACCTCGGCGAGCGTCTCGCCCGCGCGCGTCCAAAACGCTGCTTGGGTTCGCGGGTCACCCTCGAAATAGCTCGCAATCTGATCCTCGAGCGTGGCGAGCTGCTCGGAGGCGCCCCCTCGCCGCACGATCGTCTCGAGCTGCATCAGCGCGAGCCGGACCTTTGGATTGACCTCGAGCACGCTGCGATAGAGATCCACGAGCTCGCTGTCGGTCCGGTTGTCGCGCGCCGACAGTGACGCGAGATCCATCAGCAACGCGGAGCGATCGGCAGTGTGCTCCACCGGTACGGCATCGACCTCGAGACGGCGCGTGCGGATCAGCTCCGCGAGCTGGTCCGTCGCGACGTAGGCACGTTCGAGCCGGCGCAGCAGGTCGATCCGCGTGGGATCGGCCTGGGTGGCGCTCTCGAGCGAGATCTGCGCCGCTTCAGAGTCGCCGCGTAGCTCGCTGTCGATCGTCGCCAATAGCTCGTACGCGGTGGCCTTCTCGACACCGTCGCCCGTGGCCTCGGCGGCGCGGAGCCGGGCGAGCGCGAGCGCGGTCACCGGCTCGGGATCGCGCAGCTCGTTCGCGATCCGCGCCAACGGCACTGCCGCCACCGGATCGCCCGGCCGAAGCTCGAGCGCGCGCTGATACAACGCGAGCGCCGCCGAGTGGTCGCCCTGCGCGGCAAGCAGATCGGCTTCGCGCACCAACCGACTGAATCCATCAGTCGAGCGATCGCTCGAGGTCGATGTCGCGAACGGCGGTCGCGTCGGCGTCGAGTGGGGACGATCACCCGATCGGCGGCGCGCAGCGGAATGGAGGTCGGTCACCACGGCGAGCTGTGGCAGCCCGGTCTCGACTTGGCTGAGCAGCGCGGTCGCTCGCGGTGCGTCGTTGGCATCGAGCGCGAGCTGCGCAGCCCGCAGCCGTAACGTTGCGATCTCGATGGCCGACGTGGTCGCGTTGAGCAGTGCGGCTCGCTCTTCTAGTGCCGCGGTCACGTCGGCGAGCTCGTTTTGGCGGGCACCTGCGAGCATCAACGCCAGCGTGCGACGCGGGTCATCATAGTTCGGCGTGATCTCGCGAATCACCGATTCGCTACGCGCAGGATCATCGGAGTACAGGCGTGCGCGCCGGAGTGCCAGCGTAGCGAGCGGCCACGGCCGGGTATCCGCCGCCTGGGCGCGCGCGAGCGCTTCCGCAAGCACGTCGCGATCGGACAGCCGGCTGGCGAGCACGATCGCCGCGGCGTGAGCCGTCGGACTCGATGAAAACTCCAGCACCTTCTCCCACGCGTCGAGTGCGGCCACCGTGATCTGCTGGAGCGCCTCGGGATCGCCGCCGTCCACAGCCGCGGCTCCGACTGCTTCTTCCCAGGCAAGTGCGCTGCGGAGCGCGGCGGCCTGCTGGTCGAGCTGCTCGCCAGGATGCGACGCGAGCTCGGCGAATAGCTGCGCGCGATCACCCCATCGTCCTGCGGCCGCGAGGGCTTCGGCGAGCGCTTCGGTCAACGCGAGCGAGCCGGGGCGCGCCATGCGGCCCTGGCGAAGCACGGCGGTCGCCTCATCGAGCTTTCCGAGCGTGATCAGGCCGTACGCTGCGCGAAGCCGCGCGCGCTCGCGGTCCGGATCGTTGGCGACCACGAGATCGACGTCGATCGCGGCTTGGGTCGCATCCACCGCGACGTGGGCGGTGCGCAGCTGGGCCGCTGCATAATCGTCATCGGGGTCAGTTTCCAGCACGGTCGACCACAGCTCGATCGCACGCTGCGGCATCAGCTCGGCGGCGCGAGCAGTCGCGTACGCGCGGTCCTCGGCGGCGGTCGCGGTGGTCGCCCAGTGGGCAAACGCTGCACCGGCACGCGCTGGATCGTCGGTCGGTGCTAGCTCCGCGGTGACCCGAGCCACCAGCGGGTCCTCGGGAAAGCACGAACCGGCGATCGATGTTGCGGTTCCCGCGATCGCAGTCGATGCGCCAGGCAGCGCGCGCAAGGCGGCCGCTGCTGCGAACAGCGGATCGGTTTGCTGGACGTGGCGCGCCAGATCGACGAGCGCAGTCGCCGAGACGCTCGCGTCCGCGCTCGCAGCGGCGTGACGAACTGCGCTGATTCGTGCACCAAGTCCGCTGGCATCGGCATCGGAGGCGGCCGCAAACCATCGGGTTGCCGCCTCAGCGTCATTGTGTTGCGCGGCGAGCGCGCCGCGCGCGGTGAGCACTGCCGCTCGAAGCGCTGGGTCGGCCACCGCGGTGGCGAGTTGCTCGAGTGCCTTGCCAAACTCCTCCGCCCGACCGTCGAGGAATGCGAGCTCCAAGTGGGCGAGCAACGCGCGAACGTCCGAGGGTGCGGCGTCGAGCACCTCACCGACGGCAACCCGCGCGAGATCCTGATCGCCGATCGCCATCAGCAAGTCGATCCGGTAGTGGCCGAGCGGCCGCCGCTCCAATGCACCCGCCACCGCGATCTCGGCTTCGAGGTGCCGTACCGCTTCGACCAGGTCGCCGCTACCGCGCGCCAAGCGGCGCAGGCCGCGAAGTGCACCGGTCGCGCGCGGATCGGCGAGCACGGCGGCTTCGTAATGGGTGCGCGCCCGCTCGCTATCCCCGAGCCGCTCGCAGAGCCGTCCGGCTTCGGTCCGCAGCGCCGCCGATGCTGTGCTCTCGTCGATCGTCGCGAGCTCGCGTTCGTAGACCAACAGCGATTTTGCTGCGGCTTCATCGAGCACCGCCGTTGGCAACGGATCGACCTGCTCGGGCCAATCGCTGGCGATGCCGTCGAAGCTGAGCTCTGGCTCGACGTGTGACTCGCCGGTCACTGATGGCGCACGCGGTAACGCGAACCGCGGCACCGAGGTAGGCGTCTTGACCCGCGGATACAGATCGCGCAGGTCCGGGGGCCGGTTCACGGGCTCCGGATCCGGCAGCGGCTTGTCGGTGATGATCACCGGATCGCTCTTGCCGTCGAACGGTCCCGGTTTGGCGCCCGGCTGCACCAGGCTGGCGAGCGCGTGCGCAAGATCCAACGGTCGCTCGGGCGCAGCTCCGAGCACCGGAACCGGAGCATCCGGCGCGCGCTCGACAGGAATCGCCAGGTCGTCCTCGGTGGCGACCTCGACGTCGGGCACCGAGTCCGGCGGCTCGTCGACGTGGAGCTCCAGGATGTCGTCGGGCTCGACCGCGACCTCCATCGGCATCGGTGCAGGAATCGACGCGGCGATCGGCGTTGGCCGAGCCGGGGTTTCGATTCGGCGAACGATGTGCGCGGTGCGGCGCACCGGTGCAGCGGCGTCTTGTGGGGGCGCTGGGGTCGCCGACGCACCGATCTCGATGTCGGCATAGTCCTCATCGGACATCGGCGGTGGCGAGGTTGGCGAGGTCGAGCGCGCCCGCTGGGCTTCGAGCTCGTCGAGGTTCTGAACCTGCGTGGCCTCCGCGAAGTCACGCGACCGGTCTTTGGCGCCCGGGGGCGGCGGTGGCAGCTTGGTCGGAGCCGCCGTGGCTGCGTTGCGCCGCACGATCGCAGGTCCGCGGCGTTCCGGCACGGCGGGGATCGGTGCGCGAGCTACCGTGTCCTCTTCGAGCGTGCCGTCGTCGGGAGCCTTGAACGCGGGCCGCGATGCGGAGGTGAACACGTCGGCGTCATCCTCGGTACCCTGGCGCTTGACCGGGAACTTCGGCGCGACGCGAATGCCGGTGCTGCCATCGTCGTCGGGGATCGGGGTCGGCGTCCGTTGTCCCAACAGACCGCCGAGCGCTGCGGGCGTGCCTTCGGCACCCATTTCGGAAAAGTCGGTCTCACCAGGACCAGGGAGATTGGCCGCGATATCGAATTCTCCGGTATCGGTCTCGATGCCGATCGCTCGATCGATCGTCATCGGTTCGTCTCCGGAGAACTCGTTGGCCGGATCGAAGTCTTCGAGGTTGGCGGTCGGATCGCCATCGACCTGTGGCTTCACCGGCGGGCTGAGATCGACGACTCCTCGGCTCGTAGGGCTCGGCCAGCTCATCGCCGGTTCGGCCGCGTTGGGATCCTCGGTGTGCAGGTTGTCGAACGTGGCATCCCAGGCGTCCAGCTCGTTCTGGAGATCGTCTTCGAACAGAAACGGTTTGCCCGGGCCTTTGGGTGGCTTGCCAGCTCCGCTCATGGCGCCCCCTTGATCGCGACGCCAGCGGTCTCGCGCAGCTTGCAGTGCTCGTCCGAGACCGACCACGTGGTCAGGTCGAGCTCGGCCGGGCTGTCGACCAGCGCACGCCCGGTCCTGCCGACGTCGAGTTGTTCGTGTGCGACTGCTAGATCGCCAGCCCACACCAGGCCCGCGCGCTGGCCGACCGTCGTCGCGCGCCGGCGCAACGCGGCGACATCGGACAGCTCCGCGCCCTTGCTCTGTGCGAGCTGGACAACCGTCGATCGATCCTTGCGGGCGATTTCTTTGCGGATCACCTTCGCGCGCTCCGCGATGCTGGCGTCGTCACCGTCGATCTGCGCGGCGAGCGCGGGCGGCACTGGCACCTCGCAGCCGCGAAGCGCTGCCACGATCGTCCACGCCAGCTCGCTGTCACGAAGATCTAGCAGCGTCGAATAACCATCCGCCATCGTCGCGACCACGCGGCCTAGCTGAAATCGCTGCGCCGGCGTCGTGGCAGCGGCGACGTCGGCACCGACGCACAAGATCGGTGTTTCGCCGGCCAGCGCCCGCGCGATGCCCTGGCGGCTCGCGCTGACGTAGACATCGGCTTCGGCAACACCGAACCACGCGAGCGCGGTGGCCAACGCGCGGTACTTGTCGCCGAGCTTCTTGACCGCGACGCGATCGCCGCGCGCAAACCCCAGCGTGTTCGCATCCACGCCCATCGCGACGCGCACCGCCGGCGCGATCGCAAACCACAACTCGTCGAGCGGCTCGCGCTTGCCACCGCGCAGCGCCACCCGCGCCGCGTCGTCGAACGCCGATCGACCAGCGGCGGGCGGCGAGAGCGCGCGCCTGCCCTGTGCCAGCAGCTGACGTTGATCCGCCGTGGCTGTTCCGACCGCTTCCACTGCCACGACCGACAGCCACCGCCCATCCATGTCGTTGTCCCAGCCACGGATCTGCGACAGGCCATCGTAGATCTCTGCGTGCAGCGGATTGGAGATCGCCGCGGCACGGAAGTCGGTCGAGGCTGCGCGCAATACCTGACCGCGACGCGCGCTGTCGACAGCTTCGGCGAGATCGTGGATCACGTCGAGGTTCAGCGGATCCAGCGATCGGGCGCGTTCGAGCGAGCTTCGCGCGCCCATGCGGTCACCGAGCTTGTCGCGAAGCAATCGCGCGAGCCGGAGCTCTTCCCGCGCTTTCTCCTCGGTGGTGATCCGGAGCGCGACTAGCGACCGGATCTCGCGAACCGCTCGTTGGTGGTCGTTCGCGCGCATGCACAGCCCGATCAGACGCTCGCGCAGCTGAATGTCATCGGGTGTCGATTCGACGACGCGTTCGACGTTTTCGATCGCGCCGGCAATGTCGTTGACGTTTTCGGCGAGCACCTGGGCCAGGTGCAACTTCAGCTCGTCTCGGCGCTCTGGCCGAGTCTCCACCGCGATGCAGCGCTGCCACAGCGTCACCGCGCGATCGACCTCGCCCGCGTTGAACGCGAGATCTGCGCGGAACCGCAATGCATCGATGTTGCTCGCGGATCGCGCGAGCACGGTATCGAGATCGGCGATCGCCTTGGCTGGATCGCCGAGGCCGTGAAATACGGTGGCTCGCTCGAGCAGCAGCGGGATCGTGTCGTCGCCGATGTTGCCCTCGGCCTCGAGCCAGCTGAGCCGATCGGTGAGCGTCGCGATCAAGCCGCGAACATCGGCGCGTTCGCGCAACAAGGCGAGCGTGCGCTCCAGCTCGGGAGCTCCTGCATCGATCTGCAGGATTCGTTTGTACGCGGCCAGCGCGAGCTCGCCGCTGCCCACGGCGTCGGAGTCGAACAACGCGGCTGCCTGGCGAAGCAGCTCGAGTCGCGCGCTTCGATCGCCGATCGCACGCGCGAGCTGGTAGCTCGCCTTCGCCAGCGCACCATCGTCACCGACCCGACGCGCGATCCGACGCAAGGCCTCGAGCGCGCGAACATCGGTCTGGTTGAACTTCAGGACTGAGGTCACGACCGTGGCGGCTTCGCGGGTCCGGCCCGCGACCTCGAGCGCTTCAGCGCGATCGAGCTCCCATGATGCACGCGCGACCGGGTCGTCGGACAGCGCGGCGCGCAGCTCTAGCACCTCGGCGCGCGCGAGCAACGGATCGATCACGGCTTGGACATCGCTGGCATCACCATCGACCCGCGGCAGCTGCGCGGTTTCGGCGAGCACCATCAACGCGCTGATGTCATCGGGTGCGGACGCTCGCGCGGCGGCGAGCCGCTGATGCGAGATCTCGAGGTCCCCCGTCGACACCGCCACGGCCGAAGCGCGCATATGAAGCGCAGCTGCGGCTTCCGGCATCTCCACGGACTCTGCGAGGCCGTCGTACGACGCCGATAGACTCTCCGGCTCCATGCGTCGCGCCGCCGCCAACGCCGCTCCGAGCAACGCACCGCGGCGCCGCGGATCGTGCTCGAGCGCCGCCGCGAACGACTGCGCGGCTTGATCGAAGTCCTCGAGCACGAGCACGTACATCCAGCCGCTGTCTTCGGCCAACGCCGCAGCGAGCTGCGGATCGCTGGTCCGTGTCGTAAGCGCCGAGACCGCTTCGAGGCGCATCGCGGTGTCGGACCGACGCGCTGCCAGGTCAGCGAGTCCGAGCGCGCCGCCCGTGGCCGCGACCGATGGGGGCTCGCTAGTCGATAGCGTGCGATAGACCTCGATTGCATCGTCGAGCTGGCCGGCGCGCTCGAGTGCGCGGCCGAACAGCCACTGCTGTTCGGAGCTTGGATCGAGCGCCGCGAGCACCCGGCGGGCTGCCGCCTCTTTTGCGAAATCGCCAGCCTGGTGACCCGCGCGCGCGAGACCATGAAGGGCCGCGCGATCTTCGGGGAATCTCACCAGCCACTCGTCGAACACCGCCGCTGCTGCCGCCGGATCGTTGATCCGAACGGTCAACACCCACGCTGCTTCGCGAAGCGCTCTGCGTGCGGCCGCACCATCGGGCAAGGCCCGTGCTTCCGCGCGGCGCTCGGCCACCAGATCGGCCCAGCGCTCCTGTGCACGCAGCAGATCGACTAGCGATTCGCGAGCGAACGTGTCCTCGGGCCACACCGCGAGCACGCGCCGATACAACTCGGTCGCTGACTCGACGGCCCCGGCCCGCTCCTGTAGCCGCGCGGCGGCTAGCAACGCGGTGCCCTGGCGAGTCTTATCTGGTTCACTGTCGGCGAGCTCGACTAGCAGCGTCGCGCGTTCTTCATCGCGACCGAGCTGTGCGAGGGTCGATTCGATCCGCCAGCGCAGCGCCAGGTCGGTCGGCTCGATTGCCAACAACGAGCGCTCGAGCTCGAGCACGGTCTCGAGCTCCCCGTGGCTGCGTGCCATCCGGATCGCGCGCTCGTAGATCCCGCGGCGCGCATCGCCCGTCGCTGTGGTGGCGGCGGCTTTCAGTCGTGCGATGCCTTCGGTCACGTTGCCGGCGACATCGTCGAGCTCGGTCAACGCTTCGAGCGCCGCAGGAAACTCGGGCACTGCTTCGAGCGCCTTGCCGAGCGCCTGCCGCGCGTCGTCGAAGCCTTCAGCACCGCCGATCTCGTAGGCGTAGATCTCCGCCGCCTGGACGTAGAGCGCCGCGGCGGCGCCTCGATCAGGCGCCGGAGGGTGTCCCGGTCCGAGCCAGCTGCCGAGCACCGCAGCGTTGGCCGCGGAGACATACGCTTTCGCCAGCTCGGCCATGTCACCGGTGCCCAACGCGTGGCGCTCGGCGGCCGAGGTAACCACCACGAATCCGGGCGCGCTCGCCTCGAGCGAATCGAGCAATGCGCGCGCCTGGTCACGTTGCCCGCCGCGCAGCAGCGCGTCGGCGCGCCGGATCGACAGCATCGTTGCTCGGCTTGCATCGCCCTCGACGGCTTGCCAGTTCTGCACCAGCTCCGCGAGGTCTTCGTAGCGCCCGAGCTCCTCGGCCAGCTCGGTGAGATCCGCGAGCACGAGCGGCTCGCCCGACGACACCGCGAGCGCTTGCTGAAGAAGATCCCAGGCGCGCTCGGGCGCCGTGCTGCGAATCAATTGGGCGTGGCGTCGACGCAACGCGACGATCTCCCGACGAACCGCGGTGCTCCGATCGAGCTGCTGTTCGGGCCCCGCCGTGACACCAGGCTCGGATCCCGGCCCTGCCGGGCCGAACGTCGCCAGCAGCGCTGCAACCAACGCCTCGATCCCGGCGATCACATCGTCGGCGATCCCGTGCTGCTCGGCGATCCGCAGCCGCTCGCGTGCAACTCGCTCGGCAGCGCTGCCACCGACGGCTGCGGCCAGCTCGCCCGCTTGCGTGAACGCCTCCTGAGCGCGGGCATAGTGGCTCGTGCCCGCCAATCGCCCGAGCTCCAGCCAATAGGCCAGCTTGCGCGCGGGCTGCTCGGCCGCTTCGGCGAGCCGCTCCCAGACCTCGATCATCGCGGCATCGTCACCACCGCGCGCGATGATCCGCTCGAGCTCGAGCAACGCTCCCTGGTGATGCGGCGCGATCCGCACGGCCTCGTCGAGCGCAGCGCGCGCTTCTTCGAGATCGCCGATGTGATGGCCGACCACGCGAGCTTTCTCGAGTAACAGATCGGCGCGCTCGGTATCGTCGCGGGCATAGGCCAGCTCGGCGTCGATCAGCTTGGTCAGATTTGGCCACAGGCTCCGGCGGTAGAAGATCCGGCGAAGCGCCCACAGGTTCGCGCGCAAGCCGGGATCGAGGCTGAGCGCGCGGCCATAGGCTTTGACCGCGCGCGCTTCGTCGACCAGCCGGCGGTCATAGTGCTCACCGAGCTCGTACGCCACCACCGCCGCAGCCGCAGGATCGGCCGTGGCCTCGATCGCTTTGTCGAGCGCAGCAGCTTGCTGCTCGGCCCCGAGCTCGCCTAGCGCGGCGACAGCGCGGTCTACCACCGTCGGTGATTCGAGCTGTGCTTCGAGCGGCGGTGGCGGTGTGAATGCCGGAGCGACGTCGACCGCCACCTCGTCGGCGTCCGCATCGGCGTCACTGGTGATGTCAACGTCGTCATCGGCGCCGGTCGGCTCGGGCGGCGGCTCGTATCTGGGCCGAGGCGGCAGCGCCGGAATTGCCACTGACGTCCCGCGTGGCGGCGGCGGCGGCGGCGGCGCTGGACGGCCAACCACCGTCGATAACCGCACCGGCGGCATGCGCTGGGTCGCCGCGCTCGGAACCGGAGGAACGACCACCACACCACGCGGTGTTGGTGGCGGCCGCAGCGGCGGTGCGGATGGCCGGGTGGCCGGCGCTGCGAGCTCGGTGGCGTCCGCGTCGGCGTCGCTGATCTCCTCGATCTCGTCGAGCTCTTCGACCGCGACCTCGGCGCCGAGATCATCGTCCTCTTCGCGCATCATCGCGTCGATGCGCGACGCGAGCGCAGCGGAGCGATCGATATCAGCCGTTTGCTTGCGGCTGACGGATGGCGCTCCCGGTCCGCCCTCCTCGGCGTCCGAGTTGTCTTCGGGTCGGCTGCCCAAGTCTTCGAAAGGATCAACCCTCTGCGCGCGGAGTGTCAACGTAGGTGACCGTCATTCCGAGCATTTTTGCTCGAGCAGGTTGCGTCAACGGTGGAATGGCGAATACACCATCGCGGTGTCCGAACCGCTACGACTCGGTGATGACGAGCTGACTCTCGAAGCGATCGCAAGCGTCGCCCGCGGGGGCCGCAGGGTGGTAGTCGGCGAGCGCGCCCACCGCGGCATGGTCCGAGCCCGCGAAGTGGTCGACGCGGTGGTGGAGCGCGGCGATGCCGCACCCGCTGTCTACGGGGTCAACACCGGCTTCGGCGCGCTGGCCGAGGTGCGGATCTCGGCGGCACAGGTGACCGAGCTGCAACGCAACCTCGTGCGGTCCCACGCGGCAGGTGTGGGGACGCCGCTCGCGCGGGAACACGTGCGGGGCATGATGCTACTGCGCGCGGCCGTGCTCGCTACCGGGCGCAGTGGTGCTCGGCCGATCTGCTGTGAACGCCTGTGCGAGCTGCTCAACGCGGGCGTTCATCCAGTGATTCCGGCGCGAGGTTCGGTCGGCGCATCGGGCGATCTCGCGCCGCTTGCGCATCTCGCGCTCGGGATGATCGGCGAAGGCCTCGCCGAACACCAAGCCAAGGTCATGCCCGCGGCAGACGCGCTGCGCCGCGCCAAGCTCGAGCCGCTGGTGCTCGAGGCCAAAGAAGGTCTCACGCTGCTCAACGGTACGCAGCACATGACCGCCGTCGGCGGGCTGGCGGTCCTCGACGGCGAGCTCACCTGCCGGATCGCCGACATCGCCGGTGCATTGTCGCTCGAGGCACTCAAGGGCACCGTCCGCGCGTTCGATCCGCGCGTGATCGCCGCGCGTCCGCATCCGGGACAGATCGCCGTCGGAGCTGCCCTGCGCATGTTGCTTGCCGGCTCGGACATCGCGGAGTCACACAAGAACTGTGGAAAAGTTCAGGATCCATATTCGCTTCGCTGCATGCCGCAAGTCCACGGTGCCAGTCGCGACGTGCTCGGATTTGCGCGCACGGTGCTCGAGCGCGAGGCGGCGAGCTCGACCGACAATCCGCTGGTGCTGGTCGACGGGCCCGAAGGCGACGAGATGATCTCGGGCGGAAACTTTCACGGCCAGCCCGTCGCGATGGCGCTCGACGCGGCGGCGATCGCGATCGCCGAGCTCGCGAATATCAGCGAACGGCGGATCGAGCAGCTGGTCAACCCGCATCTGTCGAGCGGACTGCCGCCGTTTCTCGCGCCTGACAGCGGCCTCAACTCCGGGTTCATGATCGCGCAGGTCAGCGCCGCGGCGCTGGTGTCCGAGAACAAGGTGCTGGCTCACCCCGCGTCGGTCGACTCGATTCCGTCGTCGGCCGGTCGTGAAGATCACGTGTCGATGGGTGCGACCGCGGCGCTTAAGCTCGCGCAGATCGAGGACCACGTTCGCACCGTGCTCGCGATCGAGCTGCTGTGCGCCGCGCAAGGCATCGACCTCCGCCGTCCGCTTCGCTCGACCCGCCCGCTCGAGGCCGTTCACGCGACGATCCGCGCCAAGGTCCCTGCGATGATGACCGATCGCCCGCTCGCGCCCGACATCGCCGCGGTCCGCGCCATGATCGACGATGGCTCGCTGGCGTCTGCCGCCGGCGTGTAGCCCTCGCGGCTGCGCAACCTCAGTTGAGAATGGACCGGGGCGTCGGACCTAGCGATACGGATGGCCGCCTTTGGCCTTCGGCGCCCTACCCGCGCGTGCCAGCGCTTCGCGCAGCACGTACTCGATCTGAGCATTCAGGCTGCGCAGATCATCACCCGCCCACTTCTGGAGTGCTTGCAGCACCGCGGGGTCGATCCGCAGCAGGAACGATTTGCGGTCAGGGACGGCCACCATGGTCAGTACAACGTTCCCGCGTTGACCACGGGCTGGGTGGAGCGCTCGCCGCACAGCACGACGAGCAGGTTCGAGACCATGGCGGCCTTGCGCTCGGCATCGAGCTCGACGATGTGGCGCGCCGATAGCTGTTCGAGCGCCATCTCGACCATCGATACCGCGCCTTCGACGATGCGCTGGCGCGCCGCGATGATCGCGCCGGCCTGCTGGCGCTGCAGCATCGCATGGGCGATCTCGGGCGCATATGCGAGGTGAGCGATCCGCGCGTCGACCACTTCACAGCCGGCCGCGCGGATCCGCTCGTCGACTTCCTTGCGCAGCAGATCGGCGACCGCTTCGGAGGAGCCCCGCAAGCTGATCACGTTGTCGTCGTGCGTGTCATACGGATGGTGCATCGCCAGGTTGCGGACCGCCGCTTCGGCCTGGATCTGAACATACGCGGTGAAGTTCTCGACATCGAACATCGCCTGCGCGGTGTCGACCACACGCCACACGATCACCGCGCCGATCTCGATCGGATTGCCATCGACGTCGTTGACCTTGATCTTCGCGCTCTCGAAGTTGCGCGCGCGCAGCGAGACCTCGCGCTTGTTGGTGAACGGGTTCACCCAGCGCAAACCGGAGTCTTTGACCGTGCCGGTATAGCGACCGAAGAACGTGAGCACGCGCGCCTCGTTCGGTCCGATCACCAGGCAGCCTGCGAGCAAGATGATGCCCAAGAAGAACAGCCCGATCGCCGCGCCAATGTACGGCCCCGGCGCATGGATATGCTGCTTGATCATCGCCAGCGGAATGATCGTCGCCGCCAGCGCGCCCAGCCCCAGCAGCAACGCCAACCAACCCGACATCGACACCGCATCACGCTCTTTCATTGCCATCGCAGACCTCCGGTGAATGACGCGATCGCACCGTGATATCACCGTGCGATCGTGTCAAGGGAGGTGCGCAGAGTGTCCGGCCGATTTCGAGACAATCGCTCGGGGCAAGGACACGGCCAGACGGCGCTGGATGTCCTGGCGGACGATCATGATCGCCGGGGCGAGCATGACGGTCACTACCGCGCCAACCACCCCGGATGGCTGCACTGCCGCAAACTGAGCGCCCAGTCCCGCCAGCGATAGGAACAGCGACAGTGAACCGGCTAGCCAAGCGATGATAGCTGCAAGGCTCACCGATCCAGCGCCAACGTCCGCGACTTGGTCTGCGAGGGCGCGCGCCCGCGATCGCCAGTTGGTCACGGCTGCGCGGTTGCGCACCCAGCAGGGAACGCGCGTGCCCACCCACAGCCAGCGAGCTCGGCTCACCACCCACGCCAGCAGGAGCATCCCCGCCGCGACGACGCCAGCGGGGAAGCTTGCAACCTGCGCTAGTAGGGACGGCGCGCCGGGCGCGTGTCCACAACCGCCTCCGATCTCGCCCGATAGGATCGCCGCAAACATCCCAAACCCAGCAGCTCCTATCACTGCGAACAGCGTCGTCGGTGCCGGTAATTTCGCGACGCACGGAGCGACGTCGCCTTCACATGCGCCATCGATTGCCGGCGCCATCCTCATTCTTCTCCGTGCGCGCGCCGAGCGCGGCTGACAACGGTTGCGCGAGGAGCGGTGACGATCACTCGCCGCGCTTGGACCGATCGCCGGGCGATCAGTACCGCGGTTAGCACGGCGCCAGCTCCGGCTGTCTCGACGAATGCAGCACTGCGACCTTCGGACAGGCGACCGCCGAGCGAGCTGAAGGTCACAAACATGATCGCAGCGGCGATCGACCACGCAACAACTGCGATGCCTCCAAGCCACCCGAGCGCGACCTCGACGATGGTTTCTCGCCATGCTGCCCAAAACGACGCCGAGTGCGCGCCGGCGTGTTGCGTGACGTGATCGGCGTTCGCCCACCAGGCGTGAAGCCGCACGATGCCCCAGGAGATGCACTGCATGATTGCTGCGGCGATCAACATCGACCCGGATGGATCCGCGACTTTGATCCTTCCCACCCGCCCGAATCCCGCAAACACAAGGCAGGCCCAGACCGTGAACACGAACGCGACGACGGAGCCGAATTTCAGCGGGCCAAGCAGTCCGGTCGCCAGATCCGATCTGCGGTCCTCGACGGTGCCGGGTTCGCCGCATGACATCCATCGCGCAACGAGCTTCAGGATCGCAGCGACCACCCATGCCGCCACGACGACGACGACCGCAAGCGCGAACGCATCGAGGTCGCGATTATACCTACTCATCCGTCGATGCGTCTGCAGCCGTCGTACCAGCGACGCACGCCGCTAACGCATGCCGAGCGCGGCGCCGCGAACGAACACCGTGTCGATCAACGACGTTCCGGCACCGTAGCGGTATGGGACCTCTGCCGGATCGTCACCACGCCAAACGATCACATCGGCCCGAGCGCCAACCCTGAGGACGCCGGCATCGGACAGGCCGAGCGCCTTGGCAGCGTGACGCGTCACGCCGAGCCAGGTCTCTTCGACGGTCATGCCGTAATGCGTGGTCGCGAGCCACATCTGGAGCGGCAAGGCTTCGCAGAAGCTCGATCCGGGATTGAGGTCGGTCGCGACGGCCATCTCCACACGGGCACGGCGGAGCTTTTCGATCGGCGGCACCGGCAGCCGGAGCTGGACGCACGCACCGGGCAGCATGACGGCAACAGTGCCCGCCTTCGCCAGTGCGGCGATGCCTGCATCGTCGATCTGTTCGACGTGATCGGCCGACAGAGCCCCGAGCTCCGCGAGCAATGGCGCCGCACCGAGGTCGCGAAACTGACCGACGTGGCCACGCACCGGCAACCCCGCCACGCGCGCCGCACCGAGGATCGATCGGGTCTCGGCGAGCGTGAACGCACCTTCGTCGCAGTAGACATCGACCGATGCGGCGAGCTGCGCCGATGCTGCCTGTGGGATCCACTGCTCGCAGATCTCGGCGATGTACGCCGCACGATCAGCCTGTCGATCGGCCGGGATCAAGTGCGCGAGCAACGTCGGAACCAGGCGCTGACCGCGCTGGCTCGCGAGCATCTCGATGCACCGCAGGAGCCGAAGCTCGCCCGTCGTCGTGAGATCGTAGCCCGACTTGATCTCGATCGTCGTCGTGCCTGCCGCGAGCGCGAGATCGAGCCGTGCGGCCATCAGCGCGATCAGCTCGTCGTCGCTGGCCGCTCGTGTTGGACCGAGCGTCGCCATGATTCCGCCACCGGCTGCGGCGATCTCGAGGTAGCTGCGACCCGCCGCGCGCATCGCGAACTCATTCGCGCGATTGCCGGCGAAGATCGCGTGGGTGTGGCAATCGACCAGCCCGGGCGTGATCAACTGCCCGCCAGCGTCGACGATCTGTCCGCCGGTCGGACGATCGCGATCGTGGCCGACCCAGCTGATCGCGCCTGCTCGCACGGCGATGCCGCCATGATCGATGATGCCCAGCCCTGCTCGCGCGGGATCGCAGGTCATGACGCGAGCGTTGTAGATGACCAGATCGTGGTCCGCCATGCGCTACTCGTGGCGCCGCCGCGGAATCACCACGCCGCGCTGCTCGGCGGTCTGGATCGCCTCGTCGTAGCCGGCGTCCACATGACGAATCACGCCCATGCCCGGATCGCTGGTCAATACGCGCTCGAGGCACCGCGCGGCGCGCGGCGTGCCATCGGCGACGACCACCATGCCTGCGTGGAGCGAATAGCCGATGCCGACGCCACCGCCGTGATGGAACGACACCCACGTCGCGCCCGACGCGGTGTTGACCAATGCATTCAAGATCGCCCAGTCGGCGACCGCGTCGGTGCCGTCTTTCATCGCCTCGGTCTCGCGGTTGGGCGAGGCCACCGATCCGCAGTCGAGGTGATCGCGGCCGATCACGATCGGCGCCTTGACCTTGCCGGTGCGAACCAGCTCGTTGAACCGCAGCCCCACGCGATGGCGTTGGCCATAGCCGAGCCAGCAGATCCGCGCCGGCAAGCCCTGGAACGCGATCCGCTCGCTCGCGAGCTTCATCCAGCGATGCAGCATCGGATCGTCGGGAATCTCCTCGAGCACGGCGGCATCGGTGACGCGAATGTCCTCGGGATCACCCGAGAGCGCAGCCCATCGGAATGGTCCCTTGCCCTCGCAGAACAGTGGTCGAATGTACGCCGGCACGAACCCGGGATACGAGAACGCATCCTTGGCGCCGCCGATCTCGGCCTGGGCACGGAGGTTGTTGCCGTAGTCGAATACGTGCGCACCGGCGCGCTGCATCGCGACCATGGCTTCGACTTGGACCGCCATCGATGCACGTGCACGCTTCACGTAGCCGTCGGGGTCGCGCTCGCGTAGCTTCGCGGCTTCCTCGAGGGAGAGGCCCTGCGGGATGTAGCCCACCAGCGGATCGTGCGCCGACGTCTGATCGGTGACCATGTCGGGCGTCACGCCGCGGCGGACTAGCTCGGCGTAGACATCCGCCGCGTTTGCCACGACCGCGATCGAGCGCGGCGTCCGCGCGCGCTTGCACTCGTCGACGCGCCTGAGCGCGGCATCGAGGTTCGGCGCGAGCTCGTCGAGATAACGGGTCTCGATCCGGCGCTGCACGCGAGTGGGATCGATCTCGATGCCGAGGAACACGCCGCCTGCCATCGTCGCGGCGAGTGGCTGCGCGCCGCCCATGCCGCCGAGCCCACCCGACAGGATGAACCGCCCGGACAGATCGGCGCCGGCACCGTAATGCACGCGCGCCGCCGCGGCGAACGTCTCGAACGTGCCCTGCACGATGCCCTGCGAGCCGATGTAGATCCACGACCCGGCGGTCATCTGGCCGTACATCATCAAGCCGCGGCGCTCGAGCTCGCGGAAGTGCTCCCACGTCGCCCACTGGCCGACCAGGTTCGAGTTCGCGATCAGCACCCGCGGTGCGTCTTCATGCGTGCGAAACACGCCGACCGGCCGCCCGGATTGCACCAGCAGCGTGTGGTCGTTCTCGAGCCGGCGCAGCTCGCAGACGATCGCGTGATAGTCGTCCCAGCTGCGCGCCGCCTTGCCCGTGCCGCCATAGACCACCAGATCCTGCGGCCGCTCGGCGACATCGGGATCGAGGTTGTTCATCAGCATCCGCAGGGCGGCTTCTTGCTGCCAGCCCTTGCACGAAAGCTCACTGCCTCGAGGCGCACGGATCGCGTCCATGCCGCGGTGGTAGCACGAAGCCACTGCACTGATTGCCGGACTGTCACGGGTTCGATCCGCGCCGCGCGCAGGAATGGCGGTCAACCGCTCGCCGATTCGCGAATGTTGCGGAGTTGGGAGGACGATGACCCGTGGCGCTGCGATTGCTCAGGTGCTGCGAGCATGTCGCCAACCGAGTTTCACCGCGAGGTTCTGTGGACCACCGAGCAGCAGCGACCCCGCCTGCTAGGCCGATTGGTCCGAATCGGTCTGGCGCTCGCCATCGCGGGAGTCGTGGCACTACTCGCGATCGGACCGCGCGTCATCAGCTGTTTCTGCGGGTCGAAGACCGACCTCGCGCGGATCGAGGCATCGAGGCTGGTCTACGACGCCTATCCGATGTGGACCACGGCCCAGCCAGACGCGACCGGGCCAACGGGTTGCCCAACCTGGGCCGACCTCTCGGAGTACATGGACAAACGCAGCAGCCGCGATCCGTGGGGAACCGACTTCCGGGTGTTCTGTGATCCAGTGCATCGTCGGCTCGCGGTCTGGTCGTTCGGGCCAGACCGCGAGCAAGCGACCGCCGACGACATCTGGGTCGCGCAATGACTGCACCGCAACTCTGCGTGCACGTCCCGCATCGATCTAGACAGCGCAAGCTTCGCTGCTCGCTTCGATCCAGACTTCACCACCGACCTTTACGAGGGAGTCACGGCATGAGGCACGTCAGCCACGGCGTTCGCGGTCGCCACAACGGATGGCGAGCTCGCAGCTACGCCACCATCGCCCTCTTGCTCATTGGAGCTCAGGCGATGGTCACAAGCCTGATCGACTCGCTCCGATAGCGTTCACGCCGATCTATGCGGCTCATTCCGAGGCCGCGCACGCATGATGTTCGTAGAGCGTGCGAGGAGCCTCAAATACGAGGCGGAGTGAGAACCGGACCGGAGCGCACTTATGGTGCGTGAGGACCGGAAGCGGAGCGACAACGACGTAGTTGAGGCCCCGCAGCCGCTCTACGCTACGCCACCATCGCCCTTTTGCTCATCGGCACTCAGGCGGTGGTGACGAGCCTGATCGACTCGCTCAGGTAGCGGGCTTGGAGCCCGACCCGCCGCCGATCCGCATGCCGTAGAACGACCGCCACGCGAAGAACATCGACACCAAGATCGACAACGCGGCGATCCCGAATCGGATGTAGTCGTACACGACCTGCGGGGCGCCGTTGATCATCACGTCCGACTTCTTGTCGAGCTGGAGCGCGAGGCCGACCGCGAGCACGCCGAACAACGTGGTGAACTTGATCACCGGGTTGAGCGCGACCGACGAGGTGTCCTTGAACGGATCGCCGACCGTGTCGCCCACGACCGTGGCCGCGTGCAGGTCGGTGTTCTTGGCGCGTAGCTCGGTCTCGACGACCTTCTTCGCGTTGTCCCAAGCGCCACCGGCGTTCGCCATGAAGATCGCCTGGTACAGGCCGAAGATCGCCATCGAGATCAGATAGCCGATGAAGAAGTACGCATCGAGGCACGCGAACCCGAGGGTCGAGAAGAACACCACCATGAAGATGTTCTTCATGCCCTTCTGCGCGTACAGCGTGCAGATCTCGACGACCTTGTTCGAGTCCTCGACCGAGGCCTTCTCTTGGCCGCTGTCGAGCTTGATGTTCGCCTTGATGAACTCGACCGCGCGGTAGGCACCGGTCGAGACCGCCTGGGTCGACGCGCCGGTGAACCAGTAGATGATCGCGCCGCCCACGATCAGTCCGAGCAGGAACGGCGGGTGAATCATCGACAGGTTGCCGACGTGCTCGGGCTTGAGACCGTTGGTGACGAGCATGATCAGCGCGAAGATCATCGTCGCAGCACCCACCACGGCGGTACCGATCAGCACCGGCTTGGCGGTCGCCTTGAACGTGTTGCCAGCGCCGTCGTTCTCTTCGAGGTACGCCTTGGCGCGCTCGAAGTCCGGCTTGAATCCGAAGTCCTTCTCGATCTCCGCTTCGATGCCGGGCTTGCCCTCGATCACGGAGAGCTCGTAGACCGACTGCGCATTATCGGTGACCGGACCGTACGAGTCGACCGCGATGGTCACTGGACCCATGCCGAGGAAGCCGAATGCCACGAGGCCGAACGCGAACACCGTCGCGGCCGCCTTGCAGGCGAACTCGGTCATCACGAACTCGCCGCCGGCCTGGATGTTGAGGCCGTACAACAGGTTGTAGAGACCCTCGGTGGAAGCCACCCAATAGGCAACGCCCATCAACGCCGCGATGATCAGGCCCATCCAGTAGCCGGAGAAATTGCCGGCGGTCAGGCCCGACAGGATGTTGAGCGACGGTCCGCCTTCCTTCGATGCCGTGACGACCTCGCGCACGTGGCCAGAGTTCACCGAGGTGAACACCTTGACCAGCTCGGGGATGATCGCGCCGGCGAGCGTGCCGCACGAGATGATGGTCGATAGCTTCCACCATAGGCCGTGTGGCAGCGCCGAGGTGCCCTGACCGATCAGCAGGTAGGACAGCACGAACGTCAGGATCACCGAGACGATCGAGGTCATCCACACCAACACGGTCAGCGGATGCTCGAAGTCCATCTTCGCGGCATTGCCGTAACGCGCCTTCGTGATCACCTCGTTGAGCAAATAGCTGCCGACCGAGGCGACGATCATGATGATGCGCATCGCGAACAGCCAGACCAACAGAACGGTCTGGGTCCACTCGCCGTGCTCGGTGAAGCTCGGGAACGCGACGAGGATGAACGTGATCAGCGCGACGCCAGTCACGCCGTAGGTCTCGAAGCCGTCGGCCGTGGGGCCAACCGAGTCACCGGCGTTGTCACCGGTGCAGTCCGCGATGACGCCCGGGTTACGCGCGTCGTCTTCCTTGATGTTGAACACGATCTTCATCAAGTCCGATCCGATGTCGGCGATCTTGGTGAAGATGCCGCCGGCGATGCGGAGCGCCGCGGCGCCGAGCGACTCACCAACCGCGAAGCCGATGAAGCACGGACCGGCGTAATCGCCCGGCAGGAACACCATGATCGCGAGCATCAGCAGCAGCTCGAGCGAGATCAGCACCGTGCCGATGCTCATGCCGGCTTCGATCGGAATCGCGTAGACGCCGTACGGCTTGCCGCGCAGCGATGCGAACGCGGCGCGCGAGTTCGCGAAGTTGTTGACCCGGATCCCGAAGAACGCGACCAGCGTGCTTCCGAGGATGCCGATCACCGAGAACGTCGCGATCGCCGCGACCTTGCCGAACGGCACGCTCTCGAGGACCGCGAAGTAGACGACGATCACCGCGGCGATCAGCACCCACAACCAGGCGATGAACTTCACCTGGGTGCGGAGGTACGTCTTGCACGTGGCATAGATCAGCTCGCTGATCTCGATCATCGCCTTGTGCGCGGGAAGCTTCTTCAGCTTCTGGTACTTCATCAACCCGAACAGGAGGCCGAGGGCGCTGACCAAAAGGCCGGCCATCAGGACCATCTTCCCGTCGAGTCCTAGAAAGGACACCTTCGAGAAGTCCGGCAGCTTGAGCTCCGACTCGCTGTGAGGACGAGCGTTGCTCGCGCCCACTGCCATCCACTGAAGAAAAGACGTCATTTGTATGTTCCTCGGATCGCTAAACGGGGGCGTTATATGGAATGCGCGTTCGGTAACGCAAGCCCTCGTTGCCGCTGTAAGCGTCGATTCGAGAAACACTTTCCGGCGATTCCCCCACTAGCTGTGTTATGGAACGCTGCCCGCGAAGGTCGCCCGTGGTGAACGCCGCCTCGGAACGTGCCGCCAAGGCCGCCAAAGCGCGCCAAGCGAAGAGGGATTTCGGGACGCGTCCCGCGAGCCCCGTGACCCACCCGAGCCTCGGGCCCTACGGCGGAACGAACAACGCTCGTGTTTGCCCGGAACGTTGCGACGACGTCCACCAGACCCTTGGCGGTCGTGGCGGCAGATCTCCCTCTTCTGTCTTCAGGCGGCGGCGCTGGTCTCAGGGATCGGCTCGGCGCGAGTCTCGGGCGGTAGGATCGGTTGAATCTTGGTCGCCCAGCGCGTGCAACAGTCCAGGCCGTCCATGCCGGGTAGCAGCGCCATCTTGCGCTCGATGTAGCCCATCACTTCGAAGATCCGCTGGCCAGGGAACAGCTGGGCGACCATGCGTGCGCCTTCGGCGTCGGTCTTCACCCCGCCGCCCACCGGCGCATAGAACTTTTTGGCGATCCATCGAGTGAACCGCTGCGAGAACGTGCGCCCCTCGAGCTTCTTCCTCGCCTGGCCGAAGTAGTACGCGAAGTGCCGGCGCTCCTGCTTCGCGATCCGGCGGCACAGCTCGGCGAGCACCGGATTCTGCGTGCGATCGGCCAGCTCTTCGTAGGCCTGCGTGGTCATGCACTCTTGGAGCGCACCCCAGAACATCCACAGCGCGACGAAGCTCTTCGGCATCGCGCGCGCGATCGCACCTTGCATGAAGTCTTCGAACGACGCCTTGAACCGGGCGCCTGCGCGAACTTGCTGGGCGCGTTCGGTCGCCGTGGTCACCGTTACGCCGCACTCTTCCATCAGTCGCGTCAACGCGTACGAATGGAAATACTCCTCGTAGTTCCACATCGTGAGGAACGTCAGCAGCTCGGGATCGCGCGCGACCTTGAGCTTCGCGACCTCGAGGAAATAGTGGACGGTTTGGCTCTCGATGTCGGCGAAGTACTGGAGGGTCTCGATCTCCATCGGCGTGAGGCCGACGCGGCGAGCAGTCTCCCAATCCAGATCTTCGAACTCCACCTTGTGTGAAACTGCGAGATGCTGAGCGATATCGGACACTGCTTTCCCCTCGGTGACCGCCAGATTCCACGTACACCACGCGGTGCGGCCCGGCGCCCAGCCTAGTACAGGTCGGGGCGCACGTCATCCACCTCGCCGTCCGAACCGATCACCCGAGATCCACGCTTCGAGCTGCCGGAACGCCCACGTGCGCGGCATTCGGAGTCTCGGCGGCGGCGTGCGATCGCGGGCGAGCGTCCGCAACAGGCTACGCGCGTCCTGCGCCTTGAGATCCGGCTTGGGCCATGCGGCCAGCCGAGCGAGCTGGCGCGCAGGGAGTCCCGCCTTGCGGGCGTCGTCGAGCAAGCGCGACCACGAGCGATCTGCGTAGAACCTGCGGCGAGCCAGCTCGATCAACTTGGTCCGTGTGCTCGCTGACAACATCGGTGCCCGCGCGATGCCATGGCGCAGATTGACTAGCGCATCGGATGCGGGCCGGTAGCCATGGTCCTCGGGGAGATGGACGATCGCTACTTCATCGTCGGCGACGAGCTCCCCGCGCGCGTACATGCGGAAGATTGCCCCCACCCCGCGCATCCCGAACGCGGCGAGCTCGGCCGCGCGCAAGGCCCCCATGCTCGATGCCCCCCACACCGCGATCCCGCGCTCGAGCGCGAGCAATAACTCCTTGTGCCACACCGCGGCCATCCGCTCGAAGTAGCCATCGATGATCGCGATCCGTCGAACGCCGCGCACACGCGTCCATCGAAGCACGTCACCGACCGCCACCGGCGGCATCACACGGACGCCCGGCAGCTTCGCCGCGACCTCGCTCGCGGGCAGCGTCGGACCGACGAACACGACCGAGTCGCGATGGTCGTTACCGCGCGCGGTCATCCCATCACCTCGATATCGGTCGCCAGCCCGGGGACGATCATCTTCACCACCGGTACGCGGAGCTCGGGGTGTGTGAGCTCGACGGCGATCACCTGGTTACATCGATTTTCGCACACGATCTCGACCACGCGTTCGAGCTGCTCGCCGAGCGATCGGCCGCCCGTGGCTGCGATGTCGTCGAACAGCACGGGCTCGTCGCATGGCGAGGTAAGCCGACTCCACACCGGCAGCAACACGTCGCGATCGGTCGTTCGTTCGTAATCGAACGGAAAAAAGTCGTCGCGCGCACCGGCGATATAGGTCAGCCGGGTCTGCGCCGCCTCCGTGATCGCCCGGGCCGCGGCGACCGCTGGCACCGGATGGGCACCAAAGCCTTCATAGATGCCAAGCGCCCGCCACGCCGGCTCGCGGGGATCCTCCATGATCGCGCAGCCGATCGACGGCACCATCCCGTCGAGGTCCCACAAAAATACCCGCGCTCCTGCGGCGATCACCCGATCGATCAACGCACGACACGTCGCATCTTCGATCGAATCCAGCACGATCCGCCGATCGCTGCCGGTGCGCCGCCATGCGGCTTCGGCGTGGCGCTCGACGAGCTCGCACAGACCGTGCAAGATCGCCTCGACCAGCTGGTTGCCCGACGCCAGCCCGTTCGACGAGATGTCGAACACCGGCGGTCGACGAAACGTGGTGTCGAGCGTGATGGCCTCGATCGGGACGAGCCGCGGTTTACTGGTGATCAGATCCGTACCCTCCACCCACCGCCAGCGCGCGTCGAGGTCGAGCCTACCGCGGGGCCGCGGCAACTTGCGCACATCGACCGCGCGCCCGGCGAGCCCGCGCGCCGATCCGACGACGGTCGGCAACGAGATGTGCTCGGCGGTCCAGGTCTCCAGGCTTTCCATCAGCGCCGACACTCGCGCCGCCTCCGGGGTGATGCCCTTGCCTTGCTGCGTCGACAGCGACAGGCCCATGGGTCGGATCGCTGCGAACACTGGGATCCCGATCACGTCGAGCCCGGTCAGGTCTGCAATCCGGGTGATTCCAGCGCGCTTGGCGGCGGGCTCGAATCGCCGCCAGGTCGCCGTCAACGACGCTGCGCGAAACGTCCCATCGCGAACCACCGGCGTGGCGTCGAGCCGCTGCCCATGGAACTGGAGAGCCATCGACCCGCGAGCTTACTGCTATGCTCGCCACACGTGCGTTGGGCCTGCCTCGTTCTGTGCGTGATGGTTGCCGGATGCAAGTCCGGCGGCGAGTACAAGGCCGCGGAGCGCCCAGAGGTCGACTCCGGCGAGACCGACGGCCGGATGTTCGACTTCGTCACCAACAAGCCCGACGGAGAGGACTGGCAGATCCGGATCCGGGGCTCGTCCCTGTGGGCCGCGTATAGCGAGGGCGACGCCACCGAAGATCTCGGCGCGCGCAACCTCACCGCGAAGGAGACCAAGCGGGTCTGGAAGCTGATCGATGCGCTCGACGTCCCCGAGCGGGACGAGGGCACCAAAGACGAGGACGAAGGGTTCGTCGTGCTCCGGCTTCGCGTGCCCGGTGGAGACGACGGTCATGACATCTATACGGCGTACGTGTCGCGCGGCACCGACGACGACGACGTGATCGAGCTCGCCGAATATCTGCAGGACCTGATCGGCAAGTACCACAAGGAAACCCCCAACTTCTGATCGCGAGGGATCGCCGGGGTCAGTCCCGGAACACGGCCGGAGCGTACTGGATAGCCGGGAGTCCGCCTACGCGTTGCATTGCCGCGTGAGGCATACTGGTGACCCGGTGAAGCTCGAGCTGCTCGATCCGTATTCGGCGACCGTCGAGCCCACATGGCGCGCGCTCGAGCAGGCGCATCCTCCGTCGTACTTCTTATCGTGGGGCTGGATCGAAAATTGGCTGGCGTGTCTGCCGCGCGAGCACGCGCCCCGCTTCGCGGTGATTCGCGATGGCGGAGACATCGTCTCTGCAGGTTTTCTCGCGCGTCGTACGGTGTTTCGACACCGCGTGTTGCCGAGCCGCGCGCTGTATCTGAACGCGACCGGCGTGCCCAGCATCGACAATCTGTGGATCGAGTACAACGGTCTGCTCGGCCGCGACCTGCCGCTCGATCAACTGCTGCAGTTGATCTCGAGCTCGTGGGACGAGCTGTTCCTCCCGGGGGTTACCCCGGCAGCGCTCGGAGGACTATCCGAAGGCAATCGCACGGGATACCGGATCCGCCTGCGCAAGGTCCCGGCGTTCGTCGTCGATCTGGCGAAGGTACGCGACAAAGGCTACCTGCCCTCGCTCGGTGGCCAGACGCGAAGCCAGGTGCGTCGAGCCCAGCGCGAAGCGGGCGCTCACACCATCGAGGTCGCAACCTCCGCGGCGGAGGCCTTGGGATTTTTCAACGAGCTCGTCGCGTTGCACACCAAGCAATGGCGCGACCGCGGCGAACCGGGCGCGTTCGCCGATCCGTGGATCATGCGGTTTCACCGGCGACTGATCGCAGGCAGGTTCGCGCACGGCGAGATCCAACTGGTTCGCGCGCGAACCGAGGATGCAACGTTCGGCTGCCTCTATAACTTCAGCTATCGCGGGCGGATCCTTCAGTATCAGAGCGGATTCGAGCAATACGAGAATCGTCACATGAAGCCCGGCTATGTGTGTCATGCCGCCGCCATCGAGCACGCGGCAAAGGCTGGCCACGCGGTCTACGACTTTCTCGCGGGCGACATGCGCTACAAGGACAACCTGTCGACCGATCGCGGCGAGCTGTGGTGGGCATGCGTTCAACGCAAGCGCGCGCGGTTCCTGCTCGAGGACCGGCTACGCGAATGGGTACATGCTCGGCGCGCCGCACGCGCGCAACAGCCCACGTGACGCGTGCGCACGGATCCGACGAAATCGTGGAATGCGAACGGGACGACCGTTGGCTACCTGTTGCGCTTGAGTCGCCGTACGCTGTGGTCATGACGATCGGCGCGACCGCGTGAGTCCACCGAGCGAGCAGCGCGCCAACGACGCCAAGTCCGTGGAGCCCCGCAGCCAGGCGTGGAGCCACCTGTTCAATTTGCTGATGTTCCTCGTCGGCGCCGGCGTGCTCGCGTGGATGCTGCACAAGACCGGATGGCACGAGCTGCGCAACATGTTGCTGAACGTCGGCGCATGGGGCGCGGTGATCGTAGGCGCTGACGTGATCGCGACGTGTCTCGATGCGCGTGCGATTCATACGTTCATGCGCCCGGAGTCGCGCATGGTGTCGTATTGGCGAGTGCTCGCGGCGCAATCCAGCGGTCGTGCGATCAACGTGCTGACGCCGCTGGGCGCGCTCGGCGAGGCCACCAAGGCGACCGTGCTGGTCAGCCGAGCGCCGCGATCGCGGGTGGTGTCGGCGATCGTGATGTACAACCTGTCGTCGCTGTACCTCGCGGTCACGCTGATCCTGATCGGAACCCCGATCACGTTGTTGCTCGTGCCACTGCCGGATTCGCTCAAGGTGGTCGTCGGCATCGCCGTGGCGGTGATCGTCGTAGCGATGGTCGCGCTTGCAGTCGTGATTCAACGCGGCGCGGGGTCCACCGTGATCGGCATGCTGCACGGGGCTCGGCTGATCTCGGCGGAGCGCTCGACCCGCTGGAAAGCGCGGATCTCCGAGATCGACAGCCATATCCGCGAGCTCCAGCGACTGCGCAGCTTCGGTACGCATCACGGCGTGTACTACGTGGTCGCTTCGCGCGTGATCGGATGGACGACCAACGTGTTGTTGCTGGTCGCCGCGGACGTCGACCTCAACGTGTCGCTGATCATCGGTGTGCTGTCGGTCGGCTTGCTGATTCAGTGGATCTCGTCGGTCGTCCCATTGGGCCTCGGGCTCGCGGACGGCGGTAACTATGCGCTGTATTCGCTGCTCGGCAGCACCGGCGTCCACGGGTTCTACGTCACGCTGCTCAACCGCGTACGCAGCCTGGTCGCCGCCGTCCTCGGACTGCTCGCGATGGCGATCATCAACATCTACGATCGGCGCGCGCTCGCGAAAGTCCGGCAGCGGCTCGAGGATGCCGGGTTGCAGTCATCGGCAGACGAGCGGTCGAGCGCGCCGTAGCGGCGATATCGTCACGGCGGTGCGGACGACTGCGCAGCGGCGTCGACGATGGTTCGGACCGCGCGGATCAGACCGTCGAGATCACCGGCGCCGCTGCTCTGCTCGAGGACTTGCGTTCCACGGCGATCGAACACTTTGACGTGGGGCAAGCTGAATCCGCGCGGGGTCAAATAGCGAGCCACCGCGGCAGAGTCCCAGTCGACGACGTTGATCCGGCGAATCGCAACCAGCTCGGGGTGAGCTCGAGCCATCGCGATCAGCGCTGGTTCGAGCGTCTTGCACGGCTCGCACCATGGCGCCCAAAAATCGAAGATCGTGACTCGCCCTGGTACCGGCACGAGATCCACGGCCTCACCGGGTGCGCCGAGATCCATCACGTCGAGCCCACGCGTATCGATCGGCTCGCCGCCCTGGCCATGGGGCGCGTCGCCATGGTCATGCTCGTCGTGCTCGTGTGCATGGTCGTGCTCGTGGTCATGCTCCTCGCCGTGCGCGTGCGGCGGCTCGGCGGGCGCACCAAACGACCACGACGCACCCACCTCTGCGATCACCGGCATCGACAGCTGGCCGCCGACGACGTGCGTGACCACTGGCACCTTGAGCCCGAGCTCGAATGACAGGCGCTCCGAGGCAGCCCAGGATCCTCCGGCACCGAGGATGACATCCAGCCGGCCGCGATTTCCGTCGTCGGTGTGGACGACGCCGCGCCACCGCTCGGCGGTCTCTGCTTGTAGCTCCGCGCCACCGCGCACGCTCCAGGACGTACCGATCCGGCGCCGCACATCGAACCCAGCGGCATATCGATCGCCCGCCTGAAACCCTTTGGCATTTTCGTAGAACACCTGTTGCGTGAACGCGAAGCCGCCGAACCGCCAAGCGCCGGCCGCGCGCGCGACCTCGAGCGCGACCACCGGTGCGACCGTGCCAGTCCCCATCTGGATATGCTGGTGCGGCTGTCCCATGTCGCCGAGTACGAACGGGTCTTCCTCGGTGCGCCCCAACGGCACCGAGGCGCCTGCCCTCGCGGTGAGTCGAACCGGACCGAACACGCTCGTGAACGCGCCGAGCACCAGCGGGTCGGCGATCCCGACCAGAGTCTCGTTGCGGTGGTGGATTCCCGACCTCACGAGTGACACCTCGCTGCCCATCTCGTCGAGGTAGCGAATCGAGGTCGATATGACTCGCACCGGCACCATCAGCGACGCGGCGAACCGCTTGGTGAGTCCAACGTCGAGGGCGAGCCGGCCCTCGGTGATGAGCATGGTTTGGTCGTGAACGATGTCGATCACGCCGCGGCCGACGACGTCGTCGACGTCGTCGTGCTCGGTTTGCACGTACGTGCCGAGCCAGCCGAGGCGCACGACCACCCGCCCGGGTGCGAGCGCCTCGTCATCGACCTTCCCGACCGGAAGGTTAGGATTGCTTCAACCCGCTCAAGCACCGCCTGCGTACACGGTTCGCGGGTCCACCGCGAGCGCGACGAAGGCGATGAGGAGCGTACCGGCGCGTACAGCCATCGCTCGACCATACAACGGCCGCGCGTCGGGTCCCAGCCTACCGGCCAACGACGAAGCTAGGGCTTCTTGCCACGGGTCGTCCGGCGCCGCCGGCCAGCGGGCTTCTTGGCGGCGGTTCCTCGCGTGTCATCGGTGTTGCCGTTGGCGCTACGCATCGTTCGTTTCGCCGCGCGGCCCTTGGTGGTGGCTCGACGCCTCGTGTTCGCTCCCGACTTGGTTCGTCCTCGTTGCATGATGATCGCTCCTTTCGCGCCGTTTCCGGTTGCACGTCGCGTGCCCTCCGGCACGAGCGCACTATCGGATCGTGCTGCGTCGCCCGTTGTCGACGACGATCGATGCGCTTCACGGAGCAGCGACGGTGGACGACGTCCGCGCGCACGAGCACGCTGCGCTGTGCTGCTACTCCGATCGATCTCGATCCACGCCGATCGACGTCATGGCTTCGGCGCGCGCTCGATTGCGAGCAGCAGCTGGTCCAACGACACCGGCTTCACGAAGTGCTGCTCGAAGCCTGATTCGAGGCTCCGGACGCGGTCATGTTCCTGCCCGTAGCCGGTCATCGCGATCATCCGCGGCGCTTGGCTGCCGAGCTGCTCGCGGAGCTTGGCGGCGAGCTCATAGCCGTCCATCACGGGAAGGCCGATATCGAGCAACGCCACTTCCGGATGAAACCGCTGCAGAACGTCGAGCGTGCGCGGCCCATCGTGGGCGACCGCTACCTCGTGGCCGACCGCCTCGAGCATCTCGGCCAGCAAGATCGCCGCGTCTTCGTTGTCGTCGACGATCAACACGCGGCGTTTGGTGCAATGCGGAATCCTGCGCGCGGCAGAACCTGAAACATCCGGCGCGGGTATCGCCGCCTGCGAGGTCTCGAGCAGCGGTAGTCGCACGACGAACTCGCTGCCGCCACCGAGACCTTGGCTCGAAGCGGTGACCTCGCCGTGATGAAGCGTGACGAGGGAGTGCACCAGTGCAAGGCCGATCCCCAGGCCACCCTGGCTGCGATCAGGGGAGCGGTAGCCTTGCACGAACAGATCGAAGACCCGGGGCAACAGCTCCGGAGGGATCCCGATGCCGTTATCACGCACCGTCACGACGAGATCGCGGTCGTCGCGCCGACCCGAGACCTCGACTTCGCCGTTCTGTTGGGTGTACTTCGCCGCGTTGGTCAGTAGGTTCGCAAACACCTGAGAGAGCCGCACTTCATCGCCCTCGACCCACAGCTCGCCGTCCGGCCAATCCAAGCTGACGCGATGCCGGCGCTGCTCGAACAGCGGGCTCGCAATCTCGAGGGCTTTCGAAATGACCTTGCGCATCGCCACCGGCCGCAGCTCGAGCGTGACCTTGCCGCGCGTGATCCGCGAGATGTCGAGCAGGTCGTCGACCAGTCGCACCAGGTGCGTGACCTGGCGCTCGATCACGTTGTGCTCGTTGGTCGCCTCCGACGCTCCACGCAGTCGCATGAGCTCGAGGGCAGTCACGATCGGAGACAGCGGATTGCGCAACTCGTGTCCGAGCATCGCGAGGAACTCGTCCTTTGCGCGGTTCGCGGCCTCGGCGGCGGCGCGCGCGACTTGCGCGGCGTCGTAGAGCCGAGCTCGCTCCACCGCTTGCGCACATTGCCGCGCGGCGACCAACAAGAACTGCTCGTCATCGATCGTGAGCGGATGGTCTGCATGGAACCGAAACCCGAGGGCGCCCAGCGTCCGCCCTTCGAACACCAGCGGAATTGCGCCCAGCGTCTTCACCGCTGCGCCGGCGTGAGCGGCGAGCCTCGGATAGCGCTGCGCGACCGCGTCGCCGCTAACCCATACGACCGTGCCGGTCCGCGCCGCCTCGCAGATCGGCAGCTCGGCATCGAGCGCCAGGTCGGCCGCCGTGCAGTTGTCCGCTGGACCGTCCAACCCGCCTTCCGAGACGAACCGTTCGACCTTCGATCCGCTCGGATCGAGCAGTAGCACCCCGCCGGCCACCGCTCCGATGAACTGCAGGGTCTCGTGGATGACGGTTTGCGAAGCCTCCTCGGCCGTGAGCCCGCGCGACAGCGACATCGTGATCGCGTTGAGCTTCGCCGTCCGGCGCTGCGCGTATTCCGCCACGGCGCGGCCTTTGCGCTCCGCCTCGTAGGTGCGCGAGTTCTCGATCGCGACCGCTGCCTGGATCGCAACCGCGCGCATCAACTCTTCGTCGCGCGTCGAGAACACGCCAGGCTTCGAATGGGCAAAGAACAATCCGCCGAGCACGGTCCCCTTTCGCGAGATCACCGACAAGGCGAGGTAGCTCGTCACCTTGGGGTGGCCCTTGGGCATCCCGTGGTAGGGAGCGTTTTGCCCGTACCGCGGATCTTTGGTGACGTCGTCGAACCGAACCACGGGTTGGCCGTAGAACGTCGGTGCAAAAATCTTGGTGGGACGTGGCATCGGGTAGCTCGCGAAGGTTTCTCGCGGGACTCCGCTGAGCGCGAACAGCGTGTAGCCCTCTCCATCCTCGTGATCGACGACGTTGTAAAAGAATGCGCCGAACTCGGCGTTGCACAGTGCCGTCGCTTCGTCGGTCAGTCCTTGCACCAATTTGTCGAGCTCGATCTCGCGGTTGAGCACGACACCGATCCGATGCAGCGTCTCGTTGACCCGATTGTGGTCGCGCAACTCCTCGCGCGACCGCTCCGCCTCCCGGCGGGCTGTCATCTCGCTTGCCAGCGCTACGGCGAGCTGCGTTTCCGCCAGCATGCGCTCGTCGAGCGCCGCGCGCAGCGCATTCTCGAGCTCGCGCCGCGTCGCGACTTCGTCCTCCAAGGCATGGGCGCGCTGCTCCAGAAGCTCGCGCTCGTGATCGTCAGGCTCCGAAGCGTTGCGACGCAGATCCTGCTCGGGTGCGGCCAGCAATCGTGCAGGCTCTGTGATTCCTTCATCCGTCGCCGCGCGCCGTTGCTCGCTCATCCAGGCACATCCCCATCACCTCGGCGGCTGCGAAACTCACGCCGAGGTTGGATGACGGCGAACAGCTCGAATCCCCGCGGTCGTCGCGCGCGCAGGAGCGCAGCGAGTCAACCGAGCACGGAGCCGTGCGCACACAGCGGCCGAGCCGCTGGTGCCTGTGACTACTCCTTGTACATCTCGAACGCGACGATCTCGCGATTCGCAATCCGAGACGCAGCGACTGCAGTGCCCTTCTCGGAGAACAGCTTGTCCTTGTCCTGCGCCGTGTAGAACATGAAGTAGACGATCTCGGGCTCCTTCGGACTCTTGCAGGTAAGCGCGAGCCAGTTCGAAACCGGATAGCTCTTGCCCATGCACGTCACGTCGGGCCGCTTCTCGAGCACCGCCGACAGCTTGTCACCCTTCTTCACGCCATCTGACGTCGTGAAGATCGGATCGAACACCTGGAACGCGAGGCCGAACCCTCGATCGACGATGCTCGCCACTTCCTTGCCGTTGCGGCTCACGCGAATGTAGTGCTCCTCGCCGCCCGACGGCCCGGTGCGCTTGCCGTCGGCACTCACCGTGAACTCCGGCGGCAGATTCGCTTCGAAGAACTCCGCGTTTTGATCGGCCTTCTTGCCCGTAATGATCTTCTTGCCGGCAATCGAGCCCTTCGACAGCACGTAACCGGATCCCGGCGCGGGTTCTGCAGCGACGGGCGTTGGCGGCGCCGGTGCGGGCGCCGGCGTTGGCGCGGGCACCGGCGTCGGCGCAGGCGCAGCCGGTTCGGGCGTCGGCTCCGGTGCAGCCGCGACCGCCGACCCGGCGGGCTCGGGCGGCTTCGCCGCTGGATCAGGCGCCGGCGCTGCAGGGTCCGCTGCTGGCGCGGCCCCCGATCCCTCCGGCGATCCTTCCGGCGCTACCGCCGTCGGGTCTTCCGTGGCGCCTTCGGCGGGCGCGTCTTCCTTGCTACCGCACGCGGTCAACAGCAACGACAGAGCAGCCGCAATTCGGAACTTCGTCATAGCCAAGCCTCCACGAGAAAGCTGAAACCTTCGCGTTCCCCGATCACTTCCCCAAGTGATCTATCTCCTCCAGCCTACCGCTGCCCCTTCCTTTCCCGCTAGAGCTGAACAACGCGAATCTCGCATCGCGTCCCCATCACGGCGCTCCCACCGTCGCGCACGTGGTCCTAGGCTCGCCCACCACCACGCGCACGAGCGCGGGGCGCGGCGGTAACAGAACCGCGAAGCCGCACCCGACGCAACACTCCGATGAGGTGCCCCGACCTGGGGTTACGGGCGCCGCGTCGCCCTGCGATCTCGGGCGACTTCGCCTTCGCTCGACTATTTCGCGTATTTCACGTTGACGTCGACGTACACCGAGTCGCCGATCGTCGGGTACATCCCACCGCTCAGCAAGCTCGCGACGCCCATGCCGGCATGCGCGATCACCGGCCCGACCTTGATGTCGAGCGCGCCGCCGGCCGAGATCCGGCCACCGTTCGACGCACCGAACGAGTAGTCATCGCCGGTGTACACCCCGAGGTCGGCGCTGACCTTGAGCAGCGATCCGAGGCCGAGGATCAGCGACATCGGGATCTGCACCGCGGTCTGCGACTCCATCGAGCCGCTCTGATAGACCCATGACGGGGTCAGTGCGAAATCGACGAGTGAGCTCATCTTGATCTTGGTGCGAAGACCACCGGCGAAGCCTGGCTTGAAGTCGCCCTGGAACATCGGGAAGTCTTTCTCGCTGAGCAGCATCGCGCCCTCGCGCATGTACGCGCCCGTCAGCTGCAGCCCGACGTCCATCTCGTGGTTCTTCGGCACGAACGGACCGGTGGGAAGCTTGACGTCGAGCGTGACGCTCATGCCGCCGATCAGCTTGGGATCGACGCCGCCGACGGTGTCAGGCTTTTTCACCGCGAGCGGGATGTTGCCGTAGATCTGGATCGGCTCGAGGATGACGTACTTGCCCTTGAGGTCGACGGCGACCCAGTTGAACGAGGCGTACTTGCCCATCTCGTCGGGGCCGTTCGGAAACCGCGCTTGGCCGCCGGCATCGAAGTCGCCCGGCTTGGGCTGCTTCTTCTTGGTCTTGTCTTCCTCCGCGGGCGGAGCGGCAGCCTGAACACCAGGACCGGGCATCGACGCCGCAGGGGTTGACGATGCGGGAACCGCCGCTGGGGCCCACGCGCCACTCGCCGGCTGCTGCGGCAGTCCCGGCGCTTGGGGTTGCGCCGACTGCGGGGTCGCGGGCGCCTGCGGATACTGCTGCGGCACGGGTTGCGGATACGGTTGTGGCGCCGACGGTGCGGGCGCGGGCGGCGCCTGCTGATCCGCGAGTGCTGGCCCAGACAGCGCAACGATCGAAACGGCAAGCGCAGAGCGAAGCCGATAGCTCATTGTCAGTTCCCCCTTGCCGTCCAGTAGACAACGCGTGAGGAACCATTGCGAGACCACTCACGTGAGTCTTGCGTGAGCGCCCTGGCTTCAGGGAACGGCGATGGAGTTGCTGCGGAGCTCACCACCTACATGGTGGGTCACCAGCACGCGTCCCAACGACCACGCGATACTCGGAATCTCGTCGGCAGCGTGCTGCCAGGACGGAGCGATCGTCCCCGCGGCGTTCGCGACGACGACGAGTGGCTCACCGCCAGTCGAATACGCGATCGCAACCTGTGATCCGGTTCCGACGATCTCGACGCGGCCTTCGCGGGCCGCACTCGGCAGTGGCTTGGTCCAGCGCTCGCGGTGTGGCCGCTTGGACGTATCGACCCACGTCGCCTGCAACGCGCCCGTTTCGCTGCGGCTCACCACGGCACAGCCGATGCGCGCGCAGCCGACGCCGAGCGGCGTTGCGTCGGCCGGCAGCATCACGCGTTGTCCGAGCTCGCACTTCTTGCCGCACAGCGCGAGCAACGTGCGGCGCTTCTCGCGCCACATCAGCGCGATCGACTCGCCTGCCGACGCGATCCAACACGGTTCGTTGTTCGCGACGGCCACGGGCACGGTTTCCCCACCATCGAGCGCGGCCAGCGAGGCCATCGTCGGTCCGTGGACGAACCAGATCACGCCGTCCGATTCGGTCCAACCAGCGGCGAACTGGTGATCGTTGGTGGCCAGTCCATCGCACACGCGCTGCACACGCTTGCCGAATCGTTGCGGCTTGCCGAGCGAGCCTTCGTGGTCGATCCCGGCAACGGCGATCTTGTGACCGTCGCGCCATACCAGACCCACCCGATCCGAGGCGCCGACCACGCGCGGTGCGGCCGGCATGCTCGCGAGCTTGACTTCGTCGCGAACGTCGCCGTGATGATCGAGCTCCACCACGCGGTTGCCGTCGAGCGCCACGAATCCGCCGAACATCACCGCGGCTTGGACTTGTGACCGCGCAGTGTGGCCCGCGTCACGATCCGGCAACATCCACCAGATCACGCTTCCGATCATCAAGGTGACGATCCAATGCTGCCGCATCCAGCCAACTAGCGAGCGCCGTTGCATGACGCCTTATAGCGCCGTCCCGTAGCTGGTTACCCACAACGTGAATGACATCGCGTGACCGGAGCGGCTAGATTGCATGCCCGCTATGGACGACGCGACCCTCCGCGCTTTACTCGATGCGCTCGCGGCAACGCCGAGCAATGCCGCGCTCAGACTCGCCGTGGTTCGGGCGCTTCACGCGGCAAACAATCGTCGCGCAGCGGAATATATCGACGGGCTGTCGGCTGCGGCGCTCTCGGTGGCGGATCGCGCGTTCGTCGCAAACGTACTGATCACGGCCGCGGCGCCAGCCAAGGCGTTGGGGTTTGTCGATGGTGGCAGCGACCCGGAGATCCTCGTGATGCGCGCCCGCGCACTTCACGCGTTGGGTGATCAACCGGGCGCACTCGCGGCCTATGACGCTGGCGTCACCGCTAACCCGACGCTCGAGGATCGCGATCTGCGAGCCCAACTCGCCGCTACCGTCCGAGTCCACGACGCAGCGGGCGATGGTCCTCGGCTGCGCGTGATGTCCACCGACGACACCGATGCGACCGAGCTAGATCGCTTGATCAAGCCGACCCAGCCCGCCGTGACATTCGCCGACGTCGGTGGCCTCGACGAGATCAAGGCGCAGGTCGAGAAGCGGATCATCCTGCCGTTTCAGAAGCCGGCGCTGTTCGCCAAATTCAAGAAGAAGGCCGGCGGCGGGATCCTCATGTACGGACCGCCGGGCTGCGGCAAGACCTTGCTCGCCCGAGCCACCGCGGGCGAGTGCAAGGCGACGTTTCTCAACGTCGCGATCGATGACGTACTCGACATGTGGATCGGCGAGAGCGAGCGCAAGCTGCACGCCTTGTTCGAAAAGGCGCGCAGCTCGTTGCCGTCGGTGATGTTCTTCGACGAGCTCGAGGCGCTCGCAGGAAAGCGTCAGTACACTCGCGATGGCAGCGCGTCCAAGCTCGTCAGTCAGTTTCTCTCCGAAATGGACGGCTTCGTGAAGAACAACGCGGGCGTGCTCATCCTCGCCGCGACCAACGTACCGTGGGCGATCGATCCCGCGTTTCGCCGCCCCGGCCGGTTCGATCGCGTGCTTTTCGTGCCGCCGCCAGACCGGGTCGCTCGCGCGGGGATTCTCAAGATCCTGCTCGCCGGACGGCCAGCCGACAGCTCGATCGACGTCGACGCGATCGCGGCGCGCACCTCGCAGTTCTCGGGCGCCGATCTCGAGAGCGTGATCGACACCGCCGCCGATCGAGCAATCGCGGATTCGCTGGCGAGCAATGCCGAAGTGCCGATCGGCCAGGCGCATCTGCTGTCCGCGCTGTCCGAGGTGAAACCGACGACGATCGAGTGGTTGACCACCGCGCGCAACTACGCGCGCTATTCCAACGAGGGCGGCCAATATGACGAGGTGCTCGAGTTCCTCAAGCGGTACGGCAAATGACCTACGCGATCGCTGACGAACCATCCGAAACCGGGTTGGGCCATTGGGTCGTCGACCCGAGCGGACCGCTACTCGCCTCGATGGTGTGCGGTGCATGGCTGGCGGTGCCGTGGTTCGCGGTCAACGCGATCGCGCTCGGCAGCCCGACCAAGCGCAAGGAGATCGGGCTGTGCGTGCTGACCCTGATCGGCACGGTCGTGTTGGGATGGGCGGTCCTCGCGTTGCGCGAAGCGGGCATCATCCATTCGATCACCGCGCTGAGATTCGCGCTGCTCGGCGTGGTCACCTGGAAGGTCGGGATGATGTATGCCATCCACACCATCCAGTCCCGCACGTTTCACGTCTACGAGTACTACGACGGGCCGGTGCGCTCATCGTCGGCAGTGATCAGCTTCGGCTGGATGGCCAGCGGGCTGGTCATCGGACTGTTCGACGATCCGCTGTGGGTCATCGTCGTGTCTGGTGGCGCATGATCGAAGACCGTCAGATCGAGGCACTACTCGAGCAAGCGGACACGCGGATGCGGCTACAGGATTGGCGTGGCGCGATCGACTTGATCCGCCGCGCGCTCGCCGTCGATCCCCTGCACGCGCGCGGCCACGCGATCCTCGCGATCGCGCTGCTCGGCGCGAAGCGTCTCGAAGGCGCGGCGATCGAGGCCGAGAGCGCGCTCGCGCTCGATGGCGACATGCCGTTCTGTCATTACGCCGCGGCGGCGGTGCGCTGCGCGCGTCGCGAGCTCGCGGCCGCCTGGGAGCACTGCCAGATCGCGTTGCAAAATGACTCCCTCGACGTGGCCACCTACGTGCTCGCCGCCGAGATCCAGGATCTGCGCGGCAACGTCGCCGATGCGCGCAGCTGGCTCGGTCGCGCCCGCGAGCTCCAACCCGATCACACCGCAACGCTGACCGCGCTCGCGCGTCTCGAGCTCACCGCGCACAACTATGATCAGGCCGCCGAATACGCGGCAGCCGCGCTGCGATCGGCGCCCGAAGACGTGGATGCCAACGTCGTCGCAGGGCTGATCGATCTGGTGCGCGGCGACGACGCCAGCGCCGAGCAACACGCGCGGTTTGCCTTGGGTCAGAGCTCCACCGATCGCGGCGCGCTCCGGCTGTGGTGTGCGATTCGCGCGCGACGGAGTCCGCTGTTGGGCATCTGGTGGCGGTTCAACGCGTGGATCAGCTTACGTCGCGAATCGCAGCAGGTGGCGATGCTGCTCGGCAGCTTCGTGATCGCCCAGATCGCTGTGATCGTTGCGAGCGCGTTCGATCTCGACACCCTCGAGGCCGCCCTCAGATACGCGTGGTTGGGGCTCTGCGCCTACACCTGGATCGCTCCGGTGGTGTTTCGACGGATGTTGGAGCACGATCTCGGAACGGTCACGCTCGATCCAGAGTTTTGATCCGGTGATCGGCCACACCGGTGGCCTTTGCAGTCGCCGCTGAAAGTGGTTTCATCGACGGGTGAGCGAAGTCGCGACCCATCGCGCGATCGATGCGATCTATCGGATCGAATCGCCGAAGTTGATCGCGGCGCTCGCGCGGATCGTCCGCGACGTCGGGCTCGCCGAAGAGCTGGCGCAGGATGCGCTCGTGACCGCGCTAGAGCGCTGGCCAGAATCGGGTGTGCCCGACAATCCGGGCGCGTGGTTGATGGCCACGGCGAAGCACCGTGCGATCGATCGGATTCGCCGCACCAAGCTCGTCGATCGCAAGCACGAGGAGATCGGGCACGCCCTCGAAGCCAAGCGCGATCTCACGGTCGAGCAGATCGAGGCTGCTGTCGACGACGACGTCGGCGACGATCTGTTGCGGCTGGTGTTCACGTGTTGTCACCCCGTGCTTTCGAGCGAAGCGCGCGTCGCGCTCACCTTGCGCCTGTTATGCGGACTGACCACCGACGAGATCGCGCGCGCATTTTTGGTTCCCGAACCAACGATCGCCCAGCGCATCGTGCGTGCGAAGCGAACGCTGGCAGACAAGCAGGTACCGTTCGAAGTCCCGCGCGGCTCCGACCTCGCGGAGCGGCTCGCTTCGGTGCTGTCGTGTATCTACCTCGTGTTCAACGAGGGCTATTCGGCGACTGCCGGCGACGATTGGATGCGGCCCGGACTGTGCGAGGATGCGCTCCGGCTCGGCCGAATCCTCGCCGAGCTCACGCCCAACGAGCCCGAGGTCCACGGCTTGGTAGCGCTGATGGAGATCCAAGCGTCGCGCACGCGCGCGCGTGTGGGGCCGACGGGCGAACCGATCCTATTGCTCGAACAGAATCGCGCGTTATGGGATCAACTCTTGATCCGTCGCGGACTCGCTGCGCTCGCGCGTGCGGAGACCCTCGGTGGTGCCCGCGGCCCATACGTGCTGCAAGCGGCGATCGCCGCATGTCACGCGCGCGCGGTCGTAGCCGACCAGACCGATTGGACCCGGATCGCGGGTCTATATGACGAGCTCGCCGTGGTCGTGCCATCTCCAGTCGTGGAGCTCAATCGCGGGGTCGCGATCGCGATGGCCTTTGGTCCAGCGGCCGGCCTCGAGGTCGTCGATCAGCTGATCGATGATCCGGCGCTCGCGAACTATCATCTGCTCCCCGGCGTGCGCGGCGATCTGCTGGTGAAGCTAGGCCGGTTCGCTGAAGCGCGCGCAGAGCTCGAGCGTGCCGCCGGATTGACCCGCAATGCCCGCGAGCGCGACCTGTTGTTGGCCCGCGCCGCATCGTGCGTACCGACTCCGCCCGCATCGCGCGACAACTGATCGTGCGCCTGGCTGCACATCGGGCGCGTGCGCGCACGCCCCGACGTGTGGGGTCCTAGAGTTGCCACGAAGATTCGCCACGTGCGGCTGCGATCGACTCTTGCAATGGGCGGTGCGCGACCACGACCAGCGATCAGGAGCAACGGCAAATGACAGCCATACCGAACCTCGCGCCGAGCGAAGACGAGATCAGTGTCACCAGGGCGTTCGCGGTACCACGCGCGCTGGTATTCGAGGCGTACACCAATCCCGCGGTTCTCAAGCGCTGGCTGCTCGGACCTCCCGGCTGGGAGCTCGTGGTGTGCGACGTCGATCTGAAGATCGGCGGCAGCTACCAATGGAGCTGGCGCAACCGCGAGGGCTTCACGATGGGGATGCGCGGTCATTATCGCGACATCGTTCCCAACGAGCGGCTGGTCGCCACCGAGACCTTCGATGATCCGTGGGCACCGGCAGAAGCACTCGTGACGATCGAGCTCGACGAACACGACGGCGAGACCACGGTCTCGACGACACTGCGCTATGACGCCAGCGAGGTTCGCGATGCGGCGCTCCGCTCGGAGCTGCAAAACGGGATGACCGCTGGACTCGATCGGCTCGCCAGTGTGCTGGTCTAGCGCGCTCAGCGCTCCAGGTCGCTGATCGAGCGAACCAGCAAGGTCACATCGACCGGCTTCACCAGGTGGAGGCTGAACCCTGCACTCCGCGACCGGTCGCGATCGTTGCCCTGGCCGTAGCCGGTCAGCGCGATCAGCACGGGAGGCGCCGAGCTCATCTCACCGCGGATCCGCTCGGCCAGCTCGTAGCCGTCCATCACCGGAAGACCGATGTCGAGAATCGCGACCTCGGGTTGAAACCGCTTGAGCAAGTTCAGCGCGGCTACTGCATCGGGTGCGGTCTCCACGCGATGACCTGCGGCCATCAGGATGTCGGCAAGCAGCAACAGCGCATCGACGTTGTCGTCGACGAGCAGGATCCTCCGCGGCGTCTTGGTACCGGCCAACAGCGGTGCTGAAGGCTCGTCGGAGACCGAGCTCGCTGGCGTTGCAGCCAGCGGCAAGCGGACCGCAAACGTGCTGCCCATTCGCGGACCCGCGCTCGAGGCGGTGACCTGGCCGTTGTGCATGTTGACCAAGGAACGCACCAGCGTGAGTCCGAGACCGAGGCCGCCCTGCGATCGCGCGGTGGTCTGATATCCCTGGACAAACAGATCGAACACCCGAGGCAGCAACTCCAGATCGATTCCGGATCCGTTGTCGATCACCTCGATCACCACGTCGTTGCTCACGCGCGTCACGCAGAGCCGAATTCGCCCTTCCGGTTCGGTGTACTTCGCGGCATTGGTCAACAGGTTGGTGAACACCTGCGTCAGGCGTGCCTCGTCAGCATCGACCGTGAGCTCGCAATTGGGGATGTCGGTATCGAAGTGATGGCGCCGCTTCTCGAGCAGCGGACTCGCAGTTTCGATCGCCTTGGTGATTGCACTGCGGACATCGATCAATCGCTTCTTCAGCTCGATCTTGCCGCACGAGATCCTCGATACGTCGAGCAAGTCGTCGACGAGATGGATCATGTGTCGCACCTGGCGCTCGATGACGTCTTGCTCCTTGGACGATCGCTGATCGCCACGCAGCTTCATCAGCTGCAGCGCGGTGACGATCGGCGCCAGCGGGTTGCGGAGCTCGTGGCCGAGCATCGCGAGAAAGTCGTCCTTCGCCCGATTGGCATCCTCGGCAACCAGGCGAGCCTGGCGGTCTTCCTCCGCGCGCATCACCTCGGTGAGATCGCGGGTCACTTTGGAGAACCCGAGCAACTGACCGTCGCGATCTCGGATCGCGCTGATCACGACGTTCGCCCAGAACCGCGTGCCGTCTTTGCGAAGGCGCCAGCCAACGTCCTCGACTCGTCCGTCGCGCTTGGCGATCTCGAGCTCGAGCTCGCACTTTCCGGCCGTCACATCGACGGCGGGATAGAACGTCGAGAAGTGGCGGCCGACGATCTCGGCGGCGGTGTAGCCCTTGATGCGTTCGGCGCCGGGATTCCACGACGCCACATGCCCGCCCGGGTCGAGCATGAAGATCGCGTAGTCGCGTACGCTATCGATGAGTAGCCGGAGCATCTCCGCGCTCACTCCGGGCTTCGCCCCTTCCGGACCAGGCTCCGGAGCGGATTTCTCCGCACGTCCCGCGTCGGCCGCCTGAGTGGGTTTAGTACTGCTCAAGAAGTTCTCCGAAGCCACGATCTACTCGCAGTTCGCACGAAGGAAAAGTGAAGAACCGCGGAGTTGGAGATGCTCGCTCGACGCATGCGCTGTGTGGTGCAAATCCAACTCCACAGTACGAATGAGGCTTATTCCGGGAGGCAAAACCGATGGTTGGGCGCAGGCTTCGCGGCAGACCGTCGCCAAGTCAGCTACACACCGTGCGATCCCGAGAAAATCCAATCCATAGCTTACGACATGCGCTGTGTCCGCCACCCGCAAGGCCGACGATCGTCGTCCGCGGCCCGGCGGCCTCGGCGCGCGGTGGTCCGTTCGCACGCTCGATCGCGACGTCGTCATGGTCTCCGCGGCAGCTCTTCGCCGCTGACCTCACCCGATCCGCGCACCCCGTCGGTTCGAAGCGCGTTGACGCTGGAACACCGGTCCGGCACTCTCGCGCGCGCTGATGACCGTGACCCTCGATACGATTCTGCTGCTGGCGCTGCCCGCGTCTGGGAAGTCAGAAGTTCGCAAGTACCTCGAGGGCCTAAGCCCAGCACAGTGTCGGGAAGAGTTGCATCTCGGTCCGACCGTCCAGCTCGACGATTTTCCGTACGTCCACTTGATGCAACGGATCGACGCCGAGCTCGTCGGGCTCGGTCAGCCGCGGATGTTTTTCCACGGCCCCGACAAGCCGTTTCAAGATCCGCGCGACTGGCAGGTCCTGATCGAGCTGCTGAACGAGGACTACGCAAATCTCTTCGGCCTACCGATGCAAGCATGGAGCGCGTGCGCGCAGGCGCTGTTCCAGCGGTTCGATGGCGCTCGCGCCAGGATCGGCGCCCCACCGTTGCTCGGCACGTTGCCCAAGGACACGCGGCGTCAGCTCGAGATTCGGCTCGAGAAGGAGTCTGCGGCGCTTCACACAAACCTTCGTGCGGCGCGGCCGGGGACCCTCGATGGTAAGACCCTGGTGATCGAGTTCGCGCGCGGCGGCGCCGACGGTTCGGCGATGCCCCTGCCCCCACCGTTCGGCTACGCCTCGTCGATCCCTCTGCTCGCGCCCGCGATCCTAGAACGAGCCTGCGTGCTCTACATCTGGGTCACCCCAGAGGAATCGCGCCGCAAAAACCAAGCCCGCACCGATCCAAACGATCCCGGCTCGATCCTCCATCACGGGGTCCCGCTCGAGGTGATGCTCCACGACTACGGCTGCGACGACATCGAGCACATGGTGGCCACATCGGGTCGTCCAGATACCCTCCGGGTGGCTGCCTATGGCCGCGATTACTACCTACCGGTCGCCCGGATCGACAATCGCACCGACAAGACCTCGTTCATCCGCAAGCCTCGCGACCAATGGGTCCCTGCCGAGGTCGACGCCCTCCATGCCGAGCTGGCGGCGGGCTTTGCCCGCCTACACCGGCAAAACCAGCATCGCTAGCCGGCGGATCTTCAACGGATCGCCTCCCGCACCGGTCGCCGTCCGAAACATCTGCCGGAATTCCACCGATTGGACGTGTGCCTTGCCGCGCGTCGGCTAGACTGCCTGCGTGTTTGCGCGGATCTGCGTCATCGTGCTCGCGTTGCTGCTATGTGCAGCTCCTGCGGATCGCGCGTACGCCGAGATCCAAGACAACCAGTCCGCGTCGCTCGCCCTGCTCGATGACGACGCGCTGACCCAGATCTGTGTCCTGCCCAGCACTGCCGGGCTCGAGCGTGTGCCTTGCACTTCGATCGCGAGTGACTCCATTCCGCTCGCGCCGGCGCTCGCTCGTGTGTTCCGCCCTCCGCGGCTGTCGATCGACTGAGCGTCCTCGTCGAACGATCCCCTTAGCTGCGGAGGTGGCATGTCGCCCATCATCGTGCCTGTTTGGGCGTGGGCTCTGCTCGCGCTGGTAGTTAGTGTCTCAATTTCGATCGATCTGTTCGCGCACCGCGGCGATCACGTCGACTCCAAGCGCCGTGCATTGGCATGGAGCATCGGCTGGATCTGCGTTGCGCTGTTGTTCAACGTGTTCGTCGCCGTCCGGTTCGGGCTCGAGGCGGGCGAACAGTTCCTGGCCGCTTACCTGCTCGAAAAGAGTCTGTCCGTCGATAACCTGTTCGTGTTCATGCTGGTGTTTGCGTCGCTGCAGATCCCGATCACGCAACAACGGCGCGTGCTCACCTGGGGCATCGCAGGCGCGATCGTTACCCGCGGCGTGCTGATCTTCGTCGGCGCGGCTGCGGTGCGCGAGTGGCACTCGCTGCTCTACGTGTTCGGCGCGATCCTGATCGTCGCGGCGCTCAAGCTGCTGCGCGAACCGGCGCCCGAGTCGGAGAACCGCATCCTGCTGTGGCTCGAGCGCCACGTCCGCTGGACTCGCAAGCTCGACGGTCACCGGTTCGTTACTCGGATCGATGGCCGGCTCGTCGCTACACCGCTGATGCTCGCGCTGATCGCGATCGAATCGACCGACATCGTGTTCGCGATCGACTCGGTGCCAGCCGCGTTCGCGGTCACCGAACAACCATTCTTGATCTACAGCTCGAACCTGCTGGCGATCCTCGGCTTGCGTGCGCTGTACGTCGTGCTCGCGGGTGCGCTCGCGGACCTGCGTTACCTGCGATTCGGTCTATCTGCGGTGCTGGCGTTCGCCGGTGGCAAGCTGCTGTTGTCGAGCTGGTTTCACGTGCCTCCACTGCTATCGGTGGGTGTGATCGCCAGCTGCATCACGATCGCCGTGGTGCTGAGCATTCGCGCCAGCCGGCGTGAGCGCCGGCTGGCGGATCGTGCAAGCTCTCTTACGCCGTAACCGTTGCGCCGCGAGGTTCCCGTCCCATGGTCGAGTTGCTGTCGTCTCCTGAAGTTTGGCTAAGCTTCGCCACCCTTGCGGCGCTCGAGATCGTACTCGGCGTCGACAACATCATCTTCATCGCGATCTTGTCCGGGCGGCTGCCCGTGCATCAGCGCGAGCGCGCGCGGCGCCTCGGTCTCGCTGGCGCATTCGTGTCGCGGCTCGGATTGCTCGCGATGCTGTCGTGGATCGTCAGGCTCGATAAGCCGCTGTTCCACATCGCGGACAAAGGGTTCTCGGGCAAGGCGCTGATCTTGCTCGTGGGCGGCCTGTTCCTGCTCTACAAGGCCACCAAAGAGATCCATCACAAGCTCGAAGCGGCGAACGATCCCGATGGCCCTACTCAGCCGACCGCGGTGGTCACCTTTGCGAGCGTGATCTTTCAGATCGTCATGCTCGACATGGTGTTCTCGATCGACTCGGTGATCACGGCCGTCGGCATGACCCCGTATATCGCGGTCATGGTCGCGGCCAACGTCGTCGCGCTGATCGTGATGCTGTTGCTCGGGCGCCATATCAGTGAGTTCGTCGAGCGCCATCCCTCAATCAAAGTCCTGGCGCTGTCGTTCCTGCTCATGATCGGTCTGGTGCTGGTCGCCGAGGGGTTCGGCGCCCACGTCCCGAAGGGCTACATCTACGGCGCGATGGGGTTTTCGGTGTTCGTCGAACTGATCAATATCCGCACCACGCGGAAGACCAAAGCTGTGCAGCTCAATCAGACGCCCAGCGTCGCGCAAATTCCAGCCGACTAGCGCCGCTATGCCGATCCGGCGGTGACCAGGCGCTCCGGCGATGTGCGCGCCACCGTCGTCGGTCACATCGATCGCAGGATTACCCTTGACGGCTGCGCCGTCCCGCCGTATATAACTTTCAGGTTATACAACCTCGAGGTAATGGACGATGCTACGTGACGAACGACTCGACGCCACCTTCGCGGCTCTCGCAGATCCCACCCGGCGCGCGATCCTGTCGCGGTTGGCCAAGGGAGATGCGTCCGTGCTGGAGCTCGCCGAGCCGTTCGCCATGAGCCAGCCTGCGATCTCGAAGCACATCAAGGTGCTCGAGCGCGCCGGCTTGGTGACCCGCGGTCGCGATGCGCAGCGCCGGCCGTGTCGGTTGGCTCCGGGCCCGATGCGGGAAGCCACGGACTGGCTACAGCGCTATGCAGACATGTGGGAACAGCGGTTCCGGCACCTCGACAACCTACTCGACGAGCTCAAAGCGAATCACACAGGCAAGGAGAAGCGTCATGGCTCAAAAACGTAGCGGCAAGCTCAAGGTCACCCTACCGTCGGACACCGAGATTCACTATTCGCGCGTGTTCGATGCACCCAAGCACCTGGTGTTCGAGGCGTTCACCAAGCCCGAATACGTGCGCCGCTGGTGGGGCTGCATGGACGGTTACACGATGACGGTGTGTGACATCGACCTTCGCGTCGGCGGCACGTGGCGTTTCGTGATCGTCGGCCAGGACACCAACGAGATCGCATTCACCGGGGTCTACAAGGAAATCGCTCCGCCGGATCGGCTGGTCAACACCGAGATCTTCGAGATGTTCCCCGACGCCGAGACGCTGGTGAAGTCGAGCTTCGTCGAGCGCGACGGCAAGACCCACTACGAGGCGATTCAGACGTTTCCCAACCAACAGGCGAGAGACGGCGCCGTCACGTCGGGCATGGAGGAAGGTGCAGACATCGGCTACGACCGGCTCGAGGAGGTCGCCAAGTCGCTCATGTCGCCGGCTGCATCGGGTCCATCGCGCGACACGCCGCGGGTTCCTGTCGGGCGTTAGCGATCGAGATCAGCCCCGGGCTTCGCTGCCGATGGTCGGCTCGGATTTGCACAGGCGTGCCCGACACAACGTCTCGAACCCCAGCCGCTCGAGAATCGGCGCGGAGCTCGCTTCGCGTGCCTGGGTCGTCGCGAGCGTCACGCTCACTGCGGCCGCTTGCCGGAGCCGCGCATCGAGCAGCGCGCGATAGATCCCGCGGCCGCGGTGGCTCGCGAGCACGTTGCCGCCGACCAGGTAGACCGATCGTGGCTTCACGATGTACCCGGCTGTACCCACCGGTTCGCCGTTACTGCGGGCGAGGAAGAAATGGAACCGACCTGTCGCCATCGCACGGAGGTGATCGTCCTTCCATGGCGGCAACATCGGGAATCACCATGTCCCAACCCCGCCACCACGCCGCGCAGTAGTCCCCGAGCGAAGCCGCGGTCACCTGTTCGACGGTAAGGCCCGTGCGTAACGTGGGAGACGTCCACGACCGAGGATCGATTGCCATGCCGCGCAGCGGCAACGGCTCGAACCCGCGCTGTTCGAGCAGCGCCCCCAGGTTCACTGGCTCCGTCAGCGGACCGACGAACCATTTGAACGGCAATCCGAGCGCTCGGTATTCGGCGATCGTGCGATCGACGACCGCTTCGGCATCGTGCGGTGACAGCTGCGAATGGACTACCTCATTGCCGATCGCGGATCCGGACGACGGTGTGATCAGCTGGTACCAGCCCTCGCGTTCGACCACGCGCATGTCGCGCGTCGGCAACATCGAGCCGACTGGCGCCAAGCACACCTCGGCGATCTTCGCCTGCCGATCCACATCGAGACGCTAGCGCAACTCGCGCGTCCGAGCCGCTAACAGTTGTTCGCGAACGCGGTTCCCTGGTGACCGGACATCGCGTACTGATACCCATGGTCTCGACCACGCGATCGCTGCAAGAGACGTTCGCGCCGAATGCGCGCTGCTTCGGCTGCGGCCCGGCGAACCAGCACGGCCTACGGATCCGCAGCTTTGCCAGCGAGGACACCGCGAATGCGCACCTGACCTGCGAATTCCATCCGGCGCGTCATCACGAAGCATTCGATAATGTCGTGAACGGCGGCATCATCGGCACGGTCCTCGATTGCCACATGAACTGGACCGCGATCTTTCATTTGATGAAGAAGCTCGGCATGGACCACGCGCCATGCTGCGTCACTGCCGAGTTCAAGGTCACACTCAAGCGCCCGACCCCGCTTGGACCGTTGTACGTCGATTCGCACGTGGTGTCATCGGCCGACGACCGCGCGGTCGTCGAGGCTACGCTCACCGCAGCTGGTAAGGTCACGTCGCTCGGCTTCGGTACGTTCGTGGCAGTCAAGCCTGACCATCCTGCCTACCACCGCTGGTAGCCGACATCACCGTACGGCACCGCATGCCGACGATCCTTGGCTGCCGGGCCCTGACGATTTCCTTACATGGACCGCAGACCGAACCAGCGCCCCGCGCGTCTGGGGAGGACGCCGTAGCTGCGGCAGGAGGATTCCATGAGCGAAGTCGGCCGTCCCAACAAGTCATTCGGTACCTGGTTGCGTCGTCACAGCCTGACCTTGGTCGCCGCGCTCGGCGGGGCCGCCGGGGTCGCCTACGCAGCCGGATCGGATGGATCAGCTGCCCCCACGTCGCAACCGGCGATCATCGCGACTCGGGTGCCGGCGGTCCCAGCGCTAGCGCCCGATTTGCCCGAGCCAGCCAAGCCTGCCGAGCCACCGCGCGACAACGTGCAAGACACCGTACAGATCGCATTGCTCCTCGATACCTCCAGCAGCATGGACGGTTTGATCAACCAGGCCCGCTCGCACCTGTGGAACATGGTCGATCAGATGGGACGGATGACGCGCGTCGTCAACGGCAAGACCCGCGGCGTGAAGATCGAGCTCGCGCTCTACGAATACGGTAACGACACCGTACCGGCGAAGGCCGGCCACATTCGCCAGGTGCTCCCGTTCACTGCCGACCTCGATAAGGTCTCGGAGAAGTTGCACGCGCTGTTCACCAACGGCGGTGAAGAGTACGCCGGCCAAGCGATCCAGACCGCGGTGACCTCGCTCAAATGGTCGTCGGATCCAGACGCGATGAAATTCGTGTTCCTCGCCGGCAACGAATCGTTCGATCAAGGCGCGGTTACGGCCGCCAAGGCGATGGCGGTGGCTGCGAAGCAGGACATCAACATTCAGCTGATCCATTGCGGCACCAAAGACCCGAGCTGGGAAGCCGCGGCCAAGCTCGCGATGTCGGACCTGATGACGATCGATCAAAACCAGGTGGCGGTGCACATTCCCGCGCCACAGGACGCGGAGATTCTTCGCCTCGGCAACGAGCTGAATGCGACGTACATGGCGTACGGCGATGAAGGCGGCGCGGCGATCGCTCGGCAGGCCAAAGCCGACGAGTCTTCGGCCAAGCTGAGCCCGAAGGTCGCGCTCGAACGGGCTCAATTGAAGAGCAAGAAGGCCTACCGCAACGACAACTGGGACGTGGTCGACGCGCTCGACAAGGACGCTACGTTCCTGGATAAAACCGCCGACGACAAGCTGCCGGCACAGCTGCGCGGCAAGACGCTCACCGAGAAACAGCAGATCGTCGCGGCGAGCTCGGCCAAGCGCGCCGAGCTCAAGGCGCAGATCGCCAAGCTCGAGGCGGAGCGCAACACGTTCCTCGACGCGGAGCGCAAGAAGGCGCCGGCACCAGAGGCGAGCTCGCTCGAGAGCGAGCTGATGAAGTCGACCAGGAAGACCGCCACCAAGAAAGGATACAAGTTCTGATGTATCGCGATGACAGCGTGGCGCGGACCGAGCGCGCGAACGCGCTGATCGACGAGATCGCCGAGCTCGAGCGCAAAAAGCTCGCGCAGGCCGACACCGATCAGCGACTCGAAGCTGCAAAGTGCGAGCTATCGATGCTGCAGGCCAGCGCGAGCGACGCGACCGAACGGCCCCCGGGCGTACTCACCCACGCGCTCGTATTCACCGCAACCGCAGCCGTGGCATTCGTCGGTTACACGCTGCTGGTCTGACCGCGTGAGGCTGTCAGCCGCTGTCAACGCTTCATCTGAAGGGCCGGTGCGGACTACCGTCGGCGCCCGAGATGAAGCTACTGCCGCTGAGCTGCAATCGCTGTGGAGCCCCGTTGGAGGTTCCGATTCGAGCGCGTTTTGTAACCTGCTCGTACTGCAACATCAGGCTCGCGGTGAAGCACGAGGGCGCGGCTGCGTGGACAGAAGCGATTGGCGAGCTTGAGGAGGACGTGCGTAGCTTGCAGCGTCGCGCCGCGCCGATGTCGTGGAGCTGGACCAATTGGCGCCGACGATCGGCTGTGGCCTCACAGCCTGGTTGCCATCGGAGCCGGGGTGTATCAGGTGCGGCGTGCGAACCGATACCAGATGCGGCGCAAGGCCTATCAGGAAGCGCGCGCGCAACTGACCGGCGGCCTCCCTCTCGATCGCGCGTAGGCTCCAGCGCGCACGTGGCATGCGGAGTGCAGCTCTAGCTCCCGTGCCTCACACCGCCACGACGACCTCTGCGGCGCGCAACGTGCTGTATCTCGCGATCGCGATCGTCGCGTGCCAGCTCGCCGGTGCGCTCGGGGCGCTCGTCACCGAGCCGAGCTTCTACGGCGAGCTTCACCGTCCATCGTGGGCGCCGCCGGCGTGGGTGTTCGGTCCGGTGTGGATCACGCTGTACTCGATGATGGCGGTGGCGGCTTGGCTCGTCTGGCGCACTGGGGACGGCAGGCGCAGCGCGATGGTCTGGTTCGCGATCCAGCTCGCGCTCAACGCCGCGTGGTCACCGGTGTTCTTCGGCCTCCGATCGATCAGCGGCGGTGCCGTGGTGATCGTGATGCTCGACATCGCGATCATCGGCACGCTGATCGCGTTCGTTCGCCGTTCGCGGGCGGCGGCCATTCTGCTCGTGCCCTACGCTGCGTGGGTGTGGTTCGCGACCGCTCTCAATGTCTCGATCTGGCGCGCGAACTAGCCGGCCGTTACGACCGCGCTCGCACCATGCGCGACTCGGTTGCCCGGATCGGTAGCATCACGCGGAACACCGTGCCGTTGTCATTCGACTGCACATCGATGGTCCCGCCGTGCGCTCGGACGATTTCATGGACGATGTACAAGCCGAGACCAAGTCCTCCAGAATGGCCGGCGACGTTGCCTCGCCGGTATGGCTGGAACATCGTGGCGATCACCTCGGGCGCGATCGGAGCATCTCGGATCGCATTGCGGATCGAGATGATCGCGGCGTTGTTGTCGCGAGCAACCTCGACGCCGACGGGCGCCCCCGGGCGACCATATTGCGCGGCATTTCCCAAGAGGTTTGCGACGACTTGACCCAACCGATCTGGATCCCATTGCCCCTGGATGTCGCCATCACTGCGCAGCTCGAACTTGGTTTCGGGATACGCCAACGCGAGCTCTTCGACCACGCCGCTGATCAACGGCTTCAACGCCGTGTCGCTCACCGAGACCGGGATCCCGCCACCCAAGCGAGCCCGCGTGACATCGAGCAGCTGGTCGACGATCCGGGTCATGCGATGCGTGCTGGATCGGATCCGACGGATCACCGGCTCGAACGCTGAATTGGCACCCGCGCGTAGCTTGAGCACCTCGGTCCCCGCGAGGATCGCTCCGAGGGGATTCCTCAGATCATGACCAACGATTCCCATCAGCTCTTCTTGGTATCTCGCGATCCGATCGCGCTCCGCGGCGATCGCGCGGTCAGCGGAGACGTCCTTCACCACGTTCACGCTACCGACGACCTTGTGACTGCCGTCGCGGAGCGGAACCGCCGACACCGACACGACGCGCGCAGCGCTGCCATCTGCGCTGCGGAGCTGGAGCTCGGTGCTGACCTCGACGCGGCTCTGCGAAGATCCACCCAAGACCCATTCGGCATCCCCGATCGGCGAGCCGTCTCCGGCGCTCCACCCAGCCGTGCGAAACACATCGCTCAGCGCGACTGCCGTGTCCGCCCCGGTGATCAGCTCGCGTGCCGCGGCATTGACCAAGGTGAGCATGCCTTGCGCATCGGTAGCCAAGATCCCGATCGGCAGTTGCCGCAGCACCGTGTCGAGTTGCTCGCGGCCGATTCGCTCGGCATCGAACCGAACCGAGCTCTCGATCGCGAGGCTGGCGTATTCGATACACGTCTCGATCGTCGCGATATCGTCCGCGTCGAAGGATCCAGCGCCGCCGTCGCGCGTGAGCGTGACCACGCCGCGCACTGGATCGCGGCTCGAGAACGGCAAGATCGCCAGGCCACACAAGCCAAATCGATCGATGTAGTCACCGTACGCGGGCGGCAACTTCGCCCTCGCGTCCTGCGCGTTCGCAAACCCGTGGATCATCGGATCGGCCACCGAGGCGATTGCGGCGAGCGCCGATCCCGATGGGTCGTTGCGATGACGCGACACGGTCACCGCCGGCAGCGGTCCCGGAAACAACAGGATCGAGCACCCGTCGCACAGCGTCACCGTTAGCAACTTGGCGAGATCGTCGAGGATCTTGTCGACGGCCTGATGCGATCGCAGCAGCTTGCGCGCGAGCTGATTCACGGTGGCCAGTCGATCCCGCTCGCGCGATGTCGAATCTGCGAGCGCCTTGGCGCGCAGCGCAGCGTCGACCCGCGCCCGCAACTCCTCCGCGGCGAACGGACGCGCGACGTAGTCGCTCGCTCCACTGCGCAAGCCCTGGACGACGTCGGCGGTCTCTACCCGTGACGCGGTCACCAAGATGATCGGCAGATCGGCGGTCTCGGGTCGCGCGCGCAGGAATCGGCACACCTCGTCGCCGGTCATGCCCGGCATCATCCAATCCAACAGGATCACGTCGGGCAACTGGGTCGCCCCAGAGATCCGTTCGACCAAAACCGAGCCGTCGGAGAACATCTCGTACACATAGTTCGACCCGAGCGATCGCTTCGTGATCGCCGCCTCCGTCGGGCTGTCGTCGACGATCCAGATCACCGGCAATCGTGCGTTTGGTTGCGCGTCAGACACGTCTCAAGATCTCCTCGGCCATTCGTTCGAGCGACACCGCCGACGCGCCAAGTCCTGCCTCGAATACACAGCGAGGCATACCATAGACCACGCAACTCGCAGCGGCCTCGGTAAGCAGCTGCCCACCTGCCGCGGCAATCGCGCGCGCGCCGATCAAGCCGTCGTCACCCATGCCCGTGAGCACGATTCCGAGCGCGCCCCTGCCCGCGGCGGCGGCGCCGCTCGTGAACAGCTCGTTTACCGAGGGCATGAAGTCGTGCACCGGAGCGGACGCCAGCCGCGCGACCAGTCGATCGCCCGCGCGCTCGATCCGCAGTTGCCGTCCAGCACGCGCGATCACGACGCGTCCAGGTGACAGCTCGAGGCCGTCGCTCGCCTCGATGACCGACAGCGGCGACACGGCGTTGAGCCGTGCAGCGATTCCTTCGGTGTAGCCGATCGGAATGTGCAACACGATCACCACCGGCACCGGCATCGTCGCCGGCAGCGCCGCGACCAATCGAGTCAGCGCCTGCGGCCCGCCCGTGGATGCGCCGATCATGACCAGCGTTGCTTGTCCACCTGCCACCACCGGCGTGGTCGCGGCCATTGGCGGTGGTTCGATCAGATTCGCCGCCGCGGCGAACACCTTGGCGATCAGCTCGTCGCTGAGCTCGCGCAGTCGATCGCTCGCCAGCGCGGTGGGCTTCGCGATCACATCGACCGCACCGAGCGAGAGCGCCGTCACGCCCAACTCGGTCTCGATGCTGGAGATGCTGACCACGATCACGCGTGGGCGCGCGCGCCCCTGCAACGCGCGCAGCACACCCAATCCATCGAGCTCTGGCATCGTGAGATCGAGCGTGATCACGTCGGGGTCATGCTGTTCGATTCGCGCGAGGGCGTCGGTACCATTACTCGCGGTACCTACGACGTCGATCGCCCTGGTCGCGGAGAGCACGCGCGACAATACGCTGCGCGCAAATGCCGAATCGTCGACCACGACGACACGAGGCCGGCGAGTCATCGTGCGCTCCGATAGAAGAACGAACCGCCACGCTCCTCGCAGCGTAGCTGCGTACCTAGTCGAAGCAGCGACTCGGAAACCCCGACGACTAACAACCCATCGCGGGTGAGCCGCCGGGCCAGGTGCTCGATGACCGTGGTCGCACATCGGTCCTGGAAGTAGATCAGTACGTTGCGACACAAGATCGCTTCGAACATGCCCAGGCGTTCGACGGCGGCATCGTCGAGCAGATTGACGACCGAGAACCGAACGCGTTCGCGGATCCGCGGGCTCACGATCACGCCCCCCGGACTCACCTCGAGATAGCGGGCGGCGACATCCTTGGGGTGGCCATCGCGCAGCGAGCGTGCGCTGTGCCTACCCCGGCGCGCTCGTTCGATCGCCGCGGCGCTGATGTCGGTCGCGACGATCTCGACCTGTTCGAGCAGCCCGCGCTGATCGAGGATCATCGCGAGCGTATAAGGCTCCTCACCGGTGGCGCACGCGGCCGACCACACGCGCACACGGCCCGACGCACGCACCGCCGGCGCGATCTGCGTATCCACCAGCTGCATCAACGGAGCCTGCTCGCGAAAGAAGTAGCTCTCGTGCACCACGAGAGCTTCGATCAGCCGCTGGAGTTGTTCGCCGCCCGGATCGTCGTAGCGAAGCCGGTAGTAGTAATCCAACAGGTTGTCCTCACCGACATCCGCCGCATGCGCCGACAGTTTGGCGGCAAACAGATCGCGATCGTGAGCGCCATAGTGCAAGCCCGCCACATCCTCGATGAGGCTCGCGAACAGCGCGATCAACTGAGGGGACAACACGGCGGGCATTGGTTCACATCGTCGCGGCGGCACAGATCCGCCGCACTTCGGGATCGGTGTCGCTCGCCGCGAGTCGCGAGATCGCAGCGCGCGCCGTGGGCCCGCCGGTCGCCGCAAGCACAGACACCGCTGCACGCCGAGCACATACATTCTCGGACCCGAGCGCTCGCATCAAGGCTGCGGTTGCCAGGTCGTCGGTCATGCGCGCTAGCGCGCTTGCGAGGATCGGCGCGTCGCGGTCGTCGACCGCTGCCAGCCGCGCCGCAATCGCTTCGATCCGGGCCTCGCTGGGCCGCGAGAGCGTCTGTTGAACGGGATGGTCGCGATCGAGCTCGAGCGCCAGGTCGACGACGGCATTTGCGGCTGCCGCATCCTGTCGATCGCCCAACAGCGACAGCGCTGCACTCCGCACCTGATCGTCATCGTCGGTCACTGCCGCCACCAGCTGGCGGAGCGCTTCGGTGTGCTGCGTCTTCGCCAGACCGCTGAGTGCGATCAATCGGGTCGCGACATCGTCCGATCGCGCGCCATCGAGAAGGAACGGAATGATGCGGTCGCTCGCGTGAATCGCCATGCTGCCTAACGCCGCGCGTCGCTCGTCGGGATCCGTGGACCGTGCAGCCGCGGATAACGCGTTCCATGCCGCGCCGGTATCGAACGCCCCGAGCGCCTCGATCGCGGCGACCTTCACCTGCGGAGCCGGATCGTAGAGCCGAGCGAGGATCAGCTGGAGCGAACCCGGGGGCGCCACGACTCCGAGCCCCTGACATGCGTAATAGCGGACCCACGCGGCGTCGTCGTGAGCTCCGTGCTCGAGCAGAGTCATTGCCGTGTCACCGCCCCGTTGCGTCGCGGTGCGCATGACCGCCGCACGAATCCGCTCCCTGGGATCGCGAGCGAGCGCTCCGAGTAACGAGTCGACCTCTGGCTCGGGCAACCGTGCCAGAGCAGCCACCGCGAGCTCCGCGATCCGCTGGTCCGGATCGTCGATGGCTCGGCGGACCGTATCGAACGTTCCCGCGGGTCCCAGCGCAGCGATGATCCGCAAAGCTTGGCGGCGCGCGCCCGGGTTTGCCGAGCCGATCGCGGCGATCGCATAGCGAGCGGTGTCGTCGGTTCCGAGCGCGTGAATCGCAGCGGTCACCGCGTGGCTTACCCGAGGACTATTGTCGCCGAGAAGCGAAAACAGGAGCGGCACCGCTGCGGTGTCGCCGATCCGCGCAAGTGCCTCGGCGGCCCGCGCACGGACTTCGGGTTCCTCATCATTGAGGAGCGCGCGCACGGCGGTGGCGGCGCGTAGCGATCCGATCACCGGTAGCACCGCCAGCCGAGTCGCGGTGATCGCCGTGGCGAGCCGTCCGATCAACGCATCCTCGTGCACGCGGCTGATCTGTTGGATCGCGGTGGTCGCGGCCTCGTTCGCCGCGGCATCGTCGAGCAACCCGACCAGCCCCGGCAACGCGTCGGTATCACCTAGGCTGCCCAACACCGCAGCGATCGCCGTGCGCTCGGTAGGGTCCGATGTGCGCAGTGCCTGGACCAGTCGCGTGAGCGATGGCCGAACCTCGGCCCGCAACGCATCCACGACTCGATCGATCGATCCGTTCCAGCGGGCGCGCTCGAGCAGATCGGCAAGCGCCACGGCCACGACACGGACTACTGCGTCGTTGGCCCGGTGCAGCAACTTCGCGAGCGGTGGAATCGCTTGCGCGAACCCGCTGCGCCCGAGCGCACGAGCCGCTTCGAGTCGATAGGTTTCGTCGTCGAGCAGCGACGTAAGCGGCACGACGACGCGCGGATCGCTCATCCGCGCGAGTACTTGAATGGCTGGAAACGTCCTGAAGAAGCTGCGGCGCTCGAGCGCGGCGATCAATGCCTCGACCGCCTGCGTGCCTCCAATCGCCCCCAATGCTTCGATTGCGCCGACGGCGACGTTGTCGTCGTCTCCGGCGAGGCATTTTGTGAGCACCGCAGTCGCCTCGACGGCCTTCCGCCGGCCCAAGATCTGGACGGCGTCCGCGACGACCGCCGCGCGCGGATCACCGGCGAGCTCCACCGCCGCCGCGGTGGCAGCTCCGCCGATCGAGGACGACAGCGCATCGACCGCAGCGGCGATCGCTGTTTCAGTCGTGCGTTGCTCGCGGAGCCATGCGCACAATGGCCGCACGGCCGGCTCGCCGATCGCAGCGAGCGCGCCGACGACCGCTCGGCGCACGGTCCAACTCGGATCGTCCAGCGCACGGATCAGCTCGTCCACGGCGCTCTCGCCAAGCGCCGTCAATCGGTCGACGAGCTCGATCCGTTTGCGCTCGGCGTCGCTGACGCCGTAGATCCGGTCGGAGCTCACGTCGTCGGTTCCGTCGCTGCCGGCGCCGATCGACCGATCAGCGCGGCGACCAGCTCGGCCTGCTCGACGGTGGCGGCGCGAATCGACGCACCATCGCGCGCGACGTTCTCGACGTCGACGACGGTAGCCTTCGCGCTCTTGGCATGTGCCGCGAGCGCTCCGGAGATCTCACGCGCTCGACCGCGCACCTCGCGCATCGCCTCGGTGATCTGCGTGGTCGCGGTAGCCTGCTCGGTGGTCGCCCGCAGCACGCCCTGCATCATCGAGGTATGCCGCGCCGCGCCTGCGGCAAGCGTCGAACCCGCATCTGCCTGTTCCGAAAGGGCTCGCGCGGTCTGCCGTGCGATCCTCCGAACATCGTCCGCATCGCGCGCCAGCGCCGCGACCCCTTGGGCATGTTCCGTCGTGGCCGTGGTAATTGCAGTGGACAACTTGGCGACCGTTGCCATTCCCGCGTCGAGCTCCTTGATCGAAGCCGCCTGATCCACCACGGCGCGAGCGTTGAGCACCGCTTGTTTTCGCGCACCTTCCATCGCGCGCGCGATCTCGGCCGAGCCCTGTGACTGCTCACCGATCGCGACGATGATTCGCTGGGTGGCGCTCGCGATGTCATGCAGGTTCGTCGACATGGCTCCGACAGCGCGCTGTTGTCCGCTCATCGCTACAGACGTGCGCTGAGTGGCTGTTCGCATCTGGACGGCCGCGCGCGCGAGCTGCGCTGCGCTGGTCGCCTGCTCTTCCGTAGAACGGGTCAGCTTCTCGGCGTTCGACGTCACCTCTGCGTTACCGCGCACGAGATCGCGAAGCGCCCGCGCCTGTTCGCTGGTGCCATCTCGCATCTGCTTGGCCATCGTGCGCATCTCGTTCGCGGAACGCGCGAGGTTCTGCGTCGCTTGGGTCTGCTCGGCGCTCGCGCGTGCGATCGTCCGGCTCTCGGTCTCGAGCCGAGCCGTCGTCTGAGCCACGGTTTGCACCGCCCGGACTTGTTCCTCGCTGGCACCGCTGATCGTGCGGATCGAGCCATCGAGCACGTCGATGCTTTCGAGGATCGCGTGGAGTCCGCCGCGAGCTTCCTCGCCGAGCTGTGCGCCCTCATCGGCGATCCGCAGCCCTTCCGAGCTGGTGGTTACTGCCTCGCGCGCGGCGACTTGTAAGCCGCGAATGATCTTGGTGACGTCGCTCGCCGCCGCCGCGGCGCGATCCGCGAGCGCGCGAACCTCTTCGGCGATCACCGCGAATCCGCGGCCGTGCTCACCAGCACGCGCGGCTTCGATACTCGCATTGAGTGACAGCAGATTCGTTCGATCGGCGATCAGGTTGATGGTTTGGACGATGTCGCCGATCTCCTCTGCCCGCTTCCCCATCTCCTTGATCACGGCAGCTCCATCGACCATCACCTGCCGGACCTTGGTCATTCCGCTGATCGTCCGTCCCACTGCGGCACCGCCGCTCCGCGCGTTGCCAGCAACCCGCGCGGCCGTCGTGCGCGCTTCTTCGACGACGCCAACGATCTTGCGTGTCATCGTGTCGAGCTGGGTCGACGCCACGGCGCTCGACGACGCAAGCGAGCTCACCTCTTGCGCCGATTGCGCAACCGCCTGCGACGACCTCGCGATCTGCTCGATCGCGGTGGCGTTGCCATCGATCACGGCGGCAACCTTGTCGGTGGTGACCGCGACCTCCTCGACCGAGCTCGCGACTTCAGCCAAGCCGGACGCCGATGCGGTGGCCGAGTCTTCCAGCTCGCCTGCAAGCTCGGCGACCACGCGGAACGATCGCGCGAGCTCTTCGGCGGTCGCGGAGGTCTCCTCGACCGAGGCAGCCACCTCGGCACTGTCGCTGGCGACCTGTTCGATCGCACCCGATAGCTCTTTGAACCCTGTTGCGATCTGGGTCACCCGATCGCCGACCCCCCTGGAATCGGTCTGGAGCCGAGCCGCGCTCGCTGACATCTCCTCGATCGTGGTTGCAACCTCTTCGATCATCGCGGCGGCATCCTGGCCTCGTGCCGCGGCATCGCTGACGTTGGCGCTCACTCGCGACACCGCCGCGGCCAGAGTTTCTGTGGTCTCGGCCAGCTCGACGGACGATGCAGCGGTCGTCTTGAGCGTACGACCGGTCTGTTCGAGCACAGTGGCGGTGCTATCGCAGCCGCGCGCGAGGACATCGGTGTCCTTGCGAACGCCGCCTACCGACGCCGCGACCTCGGCGAGTGCGCTCGCGGTGGTTTCCAAGCCCTGGAGTACGTCTCGTGCGTTGGCCGCCACGTTGATTTGCGATCGGGCCAGCTCCTCGCCGGAGGCCGCCGACGCATCGATATTGCTCGCGATGCTCTCGACCGCAGCGGCGATCTCTTCGATCGCCACGGCTTGCGTAGCACCGCCGGCCGCTAGCCGGGCCGCTGATGCAGCGACCTGTTCGGCGCGACCGGCGGTGAGGCGAAGCGACTGCACGACGTCGTCGACGCGGTTTCCGTGCTGAGTATCTCCGTTGTTCTTACCCATGAGCGAGCTCCTCTCCGATCAAACGCGGCGCATCGACAATCAAAAGCAACCGCTTGGCTGCCGAAGTCACGTGCGTGACGAACCCATTCGCTTGTTGCGCGATCAGCTCCGGTGGCTTCTCGAACGCTTGCTCGTCGAGGCTCATCACCTCGCGGGCACTATCCACCAACAGTCCCGCGACCCGATCGCCGCACTGGACGACGACGACGCGATGATCGAGGGTGTGATCCGTGGGCGGCAAGCCGAACCGCCGGCGCAGGTCGACCACGGGAACCACGCGGCCGCGGACCTGCACCAAGCCGGCGACGTACGCTGGGGTCCCAGGCACACGCGTGGCGGCTTCGTACGATTCGAGGTGGAGCACCTGCGATGCAGGCAGCGCGTACTCTGCCGTGCCGACGCGAAACGTGACATGGAGGGTTGTCATTGCAGCACCTTCTCGCGCGACGCTCGGCCGAGCGCGTGTAGATCGAGCAGCAGCGTCGGGCGCCCATCTCCCAGGTCGGTCGCGCCGGTGATCCCCGGAACGCGGACCAGCGGATCCTCGAGAGGACGGACCACCACCTCATGGCGGCTGAGCATGCGATCGACCGCGAACCCGACCGGCTCGCCGTCCTGATGGATCAGTAGCGCCTTCCGGCGATCGGATCGCCCATCGATGTCGAGCAGGGCGCAGAGCGGCATCACCGGCACCGCACGGCCACGGTGTCTTACCAGCACGACGGGCAGCGTTACGCCCGAATGCACTGGAGCTGTGATCGTTTGGTCCTCGGCGAGATCGAAGATCTCGTCGATGGCCGAAACCGGAACCACGAACGTCTGATCCGCGCACACGAACGAGAACACCTCGACGACAGCGATCGTCACCGGAATCTCGAGGCTGAACTCGGTCCCAACGTCACGCTCGGTGCGAACGCTGATCCTCCCGCCGAGGTCCACCGTTGCGATGCGCTTGACGATGTCCATCCCAAGGCCGCGTCCGCTCGTCCGCGTGACGACGTCTCGCGTCGAGAACCCAGGCGTCGCGAGGACCTCCATGAGCTCGCTGTCGCTTGCGATCGCGCGATTCGCACGACGTCCGACCGCATCGCGATCGATGCCGCGGCCATCGTCGCTCACCACGAGCTGGAGCCGGTTCCCCGAGATCTCCTTGCACCGGACGTGGACGGTTCCCGCGCTCGGTTTCCCGCGCGCCGCCCGCTCGTCGGCGGACTCGATCGCATGATCGACGGCGTTGCGAACCAGGTGAATCAGCGCAGGCAGCAATCGATCGGCGACCGTCTTGTCGACCTCGGCATCATTGGCCTCGATGACCAAACGAACTTGCTTGCCGCCGGTGCGCGCCAGGCTTCTGACGAGCAGCGACAGTGGTTCGAGCACCTCGGCGACGCGGACCATACGGGCCCGCAACAGGGCACGTCGCAGATTGCGAATGATTCGCGCTTGCTGATCCGCGATCTCGCGGAGTCGGCGCACGTCGTGCCCCAGCAGCGCCTGCGCGGCGACCTCGCGATCCAAGCGAAACTTCGCGACGATCATCAGCGACAGTTGTTCCTGAAGCGCGTCGAGCTTTGCCAACTCGACCCGCACGACCGATCGACCGAGACCGCCGACGTTCGGCTCGGCGGGTTCGTGAACCTCCGGCGAACGGCTGCTCGGCTCGGGCGCTGGCTCGACCGGACGCTCCGGCGTCACCGCGACGACGTCGTCTACCGTTGCCGACGCGGCGCCGGCCAGTGCAGGCTGCGACGCATCGCTGATCACCAGCAGATCGAACGCGACACTCGACGCACCGCCAGGTGTCGCCCGCGGCGCGACCTTGACGATCTCGGCCAGCTCGCCGAGCTGCGCGCGAACCGATGCGATCGTGATCCCGCGCGCCGCATATGCCTCGCTCGGTGTGAACGTGACCGCCCATGCTCGCCGGCCGGCTTGCAACCCGAGCGCGAGCTGTTGGCGTTCACTCGGTGACAGTCGCTCGTCCCAACTCGTTGTCGGCGGTGGCGATGCCCGGGGCTCATCCTGGGTGGTGCTGGCGCGCGAGATCTCCGCGAGCAAGCTCTCGGGCACCGCGGCCGGAGCTCGCTGCTCCGCAACGGCACGGACGCGATCAGCGATCGCGGCAACGCCTTGCAGCGATACATCGATCGCGTGTCGCGACAGCGCCCCTCCTGCTCGATCGGCAGCGCGCACCAGCGTCTCGAGGCCATGAGCGACTTCGACGATCGCTTCGATCCCGATCATCCCCGCGAGCCCTTTGATCGTGTGGAGCGCACGAAACAGCTCTCGCACGGCACGCGGGCGCGACTCGCCAGCCGCGATCGCAGTCTCGATTTCGAGCAGACAGGCGTTCGCGTTGGCGATCAGCTCATCCGCTTCGGTGACGAATCCACCGACGAACTCTTGAAGGTCGACGTCGTCACTCACGCCGTCGCGCGATCCTTGCTCAGCAATCGCTGCGCCTCTGCGAGGATTTGCGCCGGAGCAAACGGTTTCGATAGGAAGCCGGAAGCGCCCGCTTCGAGCACGCGCGCTCGACTCTGATCATCGCCACGCGTGGTTACGATCAACACGGGCAGCGTGCGCAGTCGGTCCTGTGACCGGACGAACTCGATGACCTCCACGCCACCCACGTCTGGCATGTTGAGATCGAGCACGACCAGGTCGAATCCCGCGAGTGCCAACCGCTCGATCGCTTCCAGGCCGGTGCCGGCAAACTCGAACGTGACCGCTCCCAGCGGTCGCAAGCACGCGGCCACCATGTCCCTCATCAGTTTGCTGTCATCAACGATCAGTAGTCGTTTCATGCCTTCCCCACTGGGTTCACATCATTCCGCGACTTGGCCGCAGCGCCGCGCCTCCGGTGCACCATCGGTGCGTGCGATTCTTCGGGAGCGCCCTCCCTTCTTCCGTCGGCCGATCGAACGTCACTTCAACATCTCTGTTGTGGTTCTCGATCGAGGGCCGCCCATAGGTCGACACCGTTGTCTCGATCTGCAGGCTGCCGAACAGCAAGTACCGTGCCGCGCCGTTGTATTTGGTTTCGGACCAGATTGCCACGGTCGCGCGCACGGCGATGTGCGAAATCGCCCACCGTCGGCGGAGCGCACAGTAACAAAGGCCGAGTCGCACCAATTGCGACGTGGCGAGCCTTTGTTACGGACTCGCCACCGAACGCCGGGCCGCTTGCTCGGTGCCCGCGCAGGACTATGCTCGGTGAGCTTACCGCCCGGACGAGACGCGTCGTACCCGGTCAAGACAAGACGACGCGAGGAAGGTTCCTCGCATGTCGTGGTTACTCGTCATTGTCTCGGGGCTCTTGGAAACTGGCTGGGCGATCGGGCTCAAGCAGTCGCACGGATTCACGCGCCCGATCGCCAGCGTACTCACTGTGCTCGGCATGATCGCCAGCTTCGCGGTGCTCAGCGTCGCCGTCCGCACGCTCCCGATCGGTAGTGCGTATGCCGTCTGGGTTGGCATCGGGGCGATAGGCGCCGCGATCGTCGGCGTGTGGCTGTTCGGCGAACCCGTGACCGCAGGCCGGTTGATCAGCCTCGCGCTGCTGATCGCTGGGATCGCCGGACTGAAGCTGTCGAGCTAGTCAGCGGCGATACGCGATCCCGATGGTGAGCCCGCCGTATCCAGAATCGGAGGCCATCACGCCGCCGGCCTTGATCGTCGCGCCCAGCCGATGGGTTCCGCGCTTGACCACGTCGACGCCTGCTTCGAGCGCGACGCCTATGCCGGTTTGCCAGCGCTCTCCTTCGACGACGCCATTGGTGTCGATCGAGGTGATGCGATCGAAGTGCGCGCCGACCACCAACGCGCCCCAGATCCGATCGTAGCCGCTCGCACGAATGAACGCCGCAAGGTCGACGGGCACCACGCTCACCGGAAACATCGTGGTCCCTTCGTCGAGGGTGTAGCTGGCACTCAGATCGGCGATGCCGACGTGGAGTCCGACGGTCGCGTTCGCCAAGTACCGATAGCCAAGCTCACCGAACCCGGCGATCCCGGTCGGCCCAGACATCTTCAGTCGGTGATTGCGTTGGGTAAACGTCGCGATCCCATAGCCGACGCCGACCGTCACGGCGACCCGCGTATGGGGATCTGTTGCCGCGATCGAGTCCTCTGCGCGATCATCAGGATCGTCGTCGTCCGATGCCCGCCGTCGCTCGGCATCGGGAGCGCCGGTTGCGACGGCCGAGTCGGTGGCAGCCGACGTCGCCAAGACCGTGGGCGTGCGACCGATCACGCTGAATGCGGCCTTGATGTCCGCGTCGGGCCCCCGCATCAGCACCGCCGCGCGATCGAGATCGAGATCAGCGAGCGCGTTGGTCATCGCATCGATCGTGAGAGCCGCGACCGCGGTGGCGGTGTCGCCGTCTGACATCGGCGATCGCCCGAGCGTCGCGTCTAGCTCCGCGCGGCTTGCAAGCCTGGCGGCGGTTCCGCCCACCGCACGCAGCTGTGTCAGCACGCGGCGCCGCGCTGCGACAAACGCGCGTGCCGCTGCATCCGGATCGCTGCGCAGCGCACGGAGCCGATCGCGAATCAGCTGCATGGCGTTGGCGGCCATCGCCGGATCGATCATCCCCGCGATCGAGTAGTGCGTCGCTAACCGGGATTCGACCAATGATGCGTCGACGCCGTAGCTCGCGCCGAGCTGGTGTCGAACGTCGCTGGTGACGTTCTCCAACATCGCCGCCGCTACGAGCATCTGCGCGCGATCCCGCGCGCTCGCCGGCAATGCGATTCGGACGTGGAGCTGGGTGAGGTCCTCGGGCTTCGCGAGTGCTACCGGGTGAGGCCGTGCACGAAGCTCGCTGCGAACCCCGACGTGGCCCGTCCAATCTGCGAACAAGTGATCGATCCACCGCTCCGCTAGCGCCGCGTCGAATCTGCCGGCGATCACCAGGGTCGCATTGTCGGGCGTGTAGTGCGCCGCGCGGAACTCCGCGATGTCTTGCTCCGCGAGATTCGAGGTGGTCGCGAGACTGAGCGACCGACCGTATGGATGGCCGGCGCCGTACACCGCCGTGCGCCACTGTTCGGACAGCTCGACCTCGTCGCCGCGGCGCTGGTTCTTTGCTTCGTTGCGCACCGCCGCCACGTATCCAGCTTCCCGGCCGCGGTATGTGCCGTCGCGAATCCACCGCCGCAGCCCCGTGAGCAGGTAGTCGACGTGCATGTCCACACCGCGCGCCACGAACGCCGTGTGATCGGTATCGACGTCCACCAGATTGTTGCCGCCTGCCGCCACGAATGCCAACCAGTCGTTCAGGTACCGCAGATCCCAATCGAGGCCGTGCGCAGCAACGACCGCCACACCGGTCTTGGTCGGCAGCTCATCGGCAGTGCCCGAGCGGAACACCAAGCGAATGTCGACGATCGGCACGCTGGTCAGCGGCAGCAATACGATCTTGAGACCGTTGGCCAGCGTGCGAACCCGCATCGACGCGAACGCACCCGGTACGCTGCCGTTGCTCACCACGTGATGCGCCTCAGCCGGATCCGCGACGTCCCGCTGCTGACCACGGTCGTGAATCGCCGGGCGCGGCGTGCGGTCAACTCCGCGTTTTCTGGCGTCCGCCGGCGCGAGCGTCACCACGTGTGCGCGATCGAACGCGAGTAGGGTCTCAACGATCCGGGCGGCGGACTCACGATCGAGATCGCGAAGGCTCGCGAACTCCGCGGCGATCGCTTGGTTCGGATCGATGCCGGCGAGCACCCAGCTCGCCAACCGAGCATCGCGATCGCTCCCGCCTTCGAGCGACGAGTATTGCTCGTAGATCGCGGTCTGGCGGATCGAATCGAACACGAGCTTGTCGAGATCCACAAACCCGCGCGTCTGAAGTTGCACCGGCACCTGCTCGATCGCCTTGCGCGCGGCGGTGAGCACACTTCCAGTGGACTCATCGTCGTCAGGTGACAGGTAGAACCCGATCATCGGGTTCCTCGCGTCGCCGAGCTCGATCGGGGCGATCGTTCCTTCGATGTCGCCATTGATCGCCCCCTGCACCGCGGGCAGTAGCGCGCGCATCACGGTCCGCAGCTTCGGATCCTCCGGCAACGGCCAGGCGAGCACGAGCGCGTCGTCATCGATCGGGACGCGCGCGGTCACATGTTGCGGGTCGGTCGCGAGCGCCGGACGCCGTACTGCTGCGACGCCATGACGCTTCGCCACCTTGCCGAGAAACTTCCCGAGGGCAGCGGACAGCTGCGCCGGGGTGAGGTCGCCCGACACGACCAGCACGGCATTGTCGGGGGCGTAATGGGCGTCGGCGAATCCGCACGCCTGCTGCATCGTGATCGCACCGACGCTGGTGACGTCACCGCTGATGCGCTGGTGATACGGATGGCCCACCGGATACAGCGCGCGGTGGATGCCCTCGATGACCTCGGCGTCGACCGCGCGCTGGCGGATCTCGTTGACCACCACCTCGCGCTCGCGTGTGAACGCCGACTCGGTGATCGAACCGCATCGGAAGCCGAGTCGCACGGCCTCGATCGACAGCAACCGATCGAGCCGATCCGCAGATGCTCGGGCCGCGTAGGTCGTCGCATCCCACGTCGTGAACGCATTGAACCAGGTCGCAGCTTCCTGAAGGTGCGCGAACAACGTCTGGCTGCCGAGCACCTGTTGAAACATCAAGTGCTCGACCAGATGAGCCATCCCCGGATGTTCGCCGTCATCGGCGCCGCCGACGTCGTAGCGCATGGTCACCTGGACCTCGCTTGCCCGAGGATCTCGAACCAACACGACACGCAGTCCATTCGGGATCGTGGCCTGGGTGATCGTCAGCGCCATGTTGGTCCGCCGTGGCGGTGTTGGCGGTGCGTTCGAAGCCAGGCAGCCGACCGCAATGAGCGCGAACGTGAGGACGGCGACGACGCGGGTCACCGACCAAGTATCGGCCGAACGATGACCGGACGCCCGGAACGACGCGCGGAAATGCCGCCCACATAAGCGCAGCGACCGCCATGGCAAGGATCACTGCGCCGTCGCAGGGCGCGTTCTCGGCGATGTGGTCGCCGGTTCACATCGCCGCACAAGTCGCTGATCTTACGCGCGTGCGGCCTCGGCCGCGTTCTTGCTGAGCGGGCCGGGTCATCTACGAAATGGGAGCGACGAGATGCAGGCGAGCCATGAATCGGAACCAGCAACGCTGTCCACGTACGTGCGCGCAGTCCTAACCAGCCTCTTGGTGGCGGTAACTGCGTTGTGCGGATGCAGTGGTAGCGACAACTCTGGCGAGGGCGAGGGTACCCTGGTCTGTCGATTTGACTTTGAATGCATCAACGGGGACTGCAGGTGCACATCGTCGGAAAATGCCGGGGATAGCTGCTGTGATCCGGAGATCTGTGGCGAGACCAGCTCGCTAAGCTGCGCGACCGTCTGCGAAGAGTGCACCTGCACCGACGGTGACTGCGGCGGTGGTGGTGGTGGCGGCGGTGGTGGTGGTGGTGGTGGCGGCGGTGGCGGTGGTGGCGGTGAGAACGCGTGCGGAGCGCCGACGACCGATCCGTGCTGGGACAGTTGCACGTCCGATCATGGGACGTGTGCGAGCCGGTGTGGCGGTGGTCCCGCGTGCTGGGATGCCTGCACGAGCGATCACGGGACCTGCGCGGACCGGTGTGGAAGCGGCTGCCTGTGCTGGGAGGCGTGCACGAGCGATCACGGGACCTGCGCGGGCCGCTGCGGCGGCGGTGCCGAGTGCTGGGAGGCATGCACTTCGGACCACGGCACCTGCGCGAACCGCTGCGGCGGCGGTTCGCTGTGTTGGGAAGCCTGCACCAGCGATCACGGGACGTGTGCAGACCGATGCGGCGGCGGTGCGGAGTGCTGGGATCGCTGTACGTCGGACCACGCGACATGTGCGCAGCGCTGCGAGTAGCGCTGGTTTGTTGGCGCAGCGGCTCGGCGGGCCTACCATTATTTTCGTGATCCACCTCGACCCGCGCCGACACACGCCCCGGATCTTGGTCGACGGTCTGTGCGGAGTGGTGAGCAATGACAATCTTCACCACGCGGCCCTCCGCAACCTGTCCGAGTCTGGACTGTCGATCGAGCGTCCATTCGACCCAGCCACCACACGTCGCGTCGTGCAGCTCGAGATCGATCTGCCCGGTATCGATGAGATCGTGTGGGCGTCCGCGCGCGTGACCTTCGCGCACTTGTCACCCCTACCCGGCCGAACTGCGGACGGCCAACCGCGGTTCTGGTGCCGCGCAGGCCTCCGGATCGACGGCATCTGTCGCCGCGAGCGCCGGCTCTTGCGCGAATACGTTCAGCACACGATCGAAACGACGGCGCACTAGGGGCTGCCCCGATGTACACGCCGATCATTTCGATCGCTTATGCGATCGTTGATCGGCGCCGTTGAGCGCGATCGTCGGCTTCGCTACCGTGTCTGGTTCTACGGAATGCAAATCGGTGACGTTGAAGTTGCCAGCATGCGTCTGGACCAGCTACGACGACGTGCGGGTTGACGCCCACAACAACGGTAGAGCCAGGCTGACACCTGTCAACGGGGTGCACGGCGAAGTGTCAGCGATGTCTTGTCCTGTTCCGCGTCAAAGGTGGCGTCCACGTCGCCGTCGCCGTCGCCGTCAAGGTCCACGATCACGACCACGACTACGTCAACGCCAATTGGGGACAGCCCCTAGCGCGGGCTGATCGCGATCCGCTCGGCACCATCCCGCGGGCCGATCCGATCGGGCTCACGATGGCCGCCGTCACCACCACGCCGACGATCGTCAGCCGCGGCTCTTGAGCTCGGCCAGCTCCGCTGCGATCTCGTCGACCGAGCTCTGGGCGGCCTTGACGTCCTTGGTTGCCTTGGCGAGATCCTTCTCCAGCTGTGCAACTGCACGCTCGCGCGCATCGAGATCGGCCTTGGCCGCGCTGAGCGCCGACTCCAGCTTATGCCGCTCCATGCGAAGCCGCGCCTTCTCCTCTTCTTGCTTGCGGCGCACTTCGGCCTGACGTTCGCGCTCACGCGCCTCGGCCTCGTCGGCATCGGCCTTGGCTCGTCGACCCGCCGTTCCGGTCGGAACGGCGCGTGGCTTCGGAGCCTCTGCGATGCCGATCGCGGCAAAGCCTGGCGGATCGCGGTCCGCTGTCAACGTGCCTGGCAGGTCCGGGTCGAAGCCGCCCGACGCTGCCAACGCCGCCAACGTGGTCATCACACGACGCACGGTCGATTCGTTGGCGTTGTGCCCGGCATCCTCGAGGATCGAGATGGTGCGCGCTCGCAGCTTGGCGGTCGCCTCGCGGTGATCGGTCGTCGCGTCGAGGTCGCCCGCTCGTAGCTGCTCCGCGGTGGCGAGCAGCTCGTCGAACGCATCACGCGCATGCCAGTACAGTTGGTTGACGACCCACGCCGACACGGTTGGTCGCTTGCGCTCGGCCAGCTGTTTCGCCCCGCCGGCATCGCCGCTCGCCTTGAGATCGGCTACGAGCCGCTTGCGCTCGGCAACGAACTGTTCGACCGGCACCTGGTACAGCGCGCGGACGGAATCGTCATAACGCACGCTCGAAGCCTACCGCGATCGCTGTTGCCACGCCGCACGGCCGCCCGGACGTATATGCTGGTGCGACTGTGACGTGGCGATTGGACACAGTGACACTGATTGCGATCGCGGCGCTCAACGCTGCCTGTTCGTCGAGCTCGACCAACCACCGCGAACGCACCGCGCGCGACCTGCTGTCGTTTGTCGACGGAACCTCGGTCTTCGGACCGGCCAGCGAGTTTGTTCCGAGCGACCTTCCGGATATCGGTGGCTCGGGACTGTTCGCACCGCGTGAGCCCGGCGAGTGCGAGGTTGCGGTGCTGGCTGGTGGCGAAGACTCGTACGCTACCCGCTTGGCATTACTCGCTGGTGCGCGGCACAGCATTCGCGTTCAAGCGCTGATCTTCACCGGCGATGAATCAGGGCTTCGAATCGCCGAGGTGCTCAAGCAGAAGAAGCAGCAGGGCCTCGACGTCCGCGTGATCGTCGATGCGGTGAGCAACCCCGAGCTGCAGACCCAGTGGATGTACTTCGATCTCAAGCAGCATGGTATCGAGGTCGAGGGCTACGAGGCGCTCGGTCTTCAGATCGCAAACGAAGTTCCGGTGCCGCTGGTCACGCCGTACTACGATCCGCTGCTGCCCAATAGCCGGTATCACGAGAAGCTGTGGATCGTCGATGCAAACACTCCGAATGCGCAGGCGGTGGTGGGCGGGCTCAACATCGCCAACGAGTACTTCCGCGTCGATCCGGCCAACGTACCGCGCTACTGGCGCGATCAGGACGTCGCCGTGCGCGGCGCCGTGATCGACGATCTCACCAAGACGTTCGACCGCAACTTCGAGCACTTCAAAGACCTGAAGCAGCGCCGCGGCGGCCTGACCGACGCGGCGTGGGAGGTTACGCGTAGCATCCTCAACACCACCGGCGTGCTCGAGATTCCGTTCCGGCGGCGGGACGATCTCGTGCGCTCGGTCGCTGCGATCGAAGCGCGGGTGACGCCGCGCGAGTTTCGCCCGGCTCGCTGTCGGTTTTTCCAGAGCCGGCCACGGCTCCATGAGAGCTACATCCAGCAGGCCTATCTCAAGCTGCTCAGCACCGCCAAGCGCGAGGTGCTGATCGCCAACGCGTACTTCGTGCCTACGGTGGCCATGCGCATGGCGATCGTGAAGGCCGCACGCCGCTGTGTGCGCGTCGTCGTGCTTACCAACGGCGCCGAGACCTGCGATACGCCTGGCATGAACTTGCTCGGCCGTTCACACTACTCCGAGCTCCTCGCCGCCAATGACAGCGACGAGGTGCGGGCCTGCCCGAATCGGGATGCCGGCGTCGAGGTCTGGGAGTGGATCGGCAAATCACCCGCAGCGGAGCGCCAGAGCCAAGGACTACTGCACGCCAAGTTCGCGGTCGCCGATCGTCAGATCGCGTTGGTCGGATCGTACAACCTCGATCCGCGCAGCGAACGCTGGAACAGCGAATCCGCCCTCGCGTTCGAGAGCCCCACACTCGGTGAGCAGCTCGCACGGATATTCCTCGACCGCGATCTCGCGACGAGCCGTCCGATCCATCCACCCGAAGCGGCCACGTTCGACCGGCCCGCTACCGTGTACAAGCGGTTCGCGAAGGACTTCGCAGGTCTGTTCGAAGATCAGCTGTGATCGTGAAGCGCGGCGACCACCGCGCGGATCCGGTCGTCGAGTGAGCCCGAGACTTCCAAGACCTCGGCGCCAAAGCCAAGTGAGTCTTCGAGCACCAGCGTGTGCAGTAGCTCATCGACGCGGCGGCGCAGCCGGGGATGTTCGTCGCGGCCGATCACGATCCGATCGGGACGCTCGATCGGCACCATGACGATCAGATCGAGCGCTTCCACCGCCTCGCGGACATCGTCCAGCCACGAATCGACCGCGACATCCGGATCGATCGCCTGCATATATGCCAGGAAGTCGAGCGGGCAGCGATCGATCAGCGCGCGCCGCGGCGCTTCAGCGATGATCTCGAGCGAGCACTGGAGTTGCTGCTCGAAGTCCTCGAGTGCCGGCGGATCCGAGAACTCGTAGCCATCGGCTTCGAGCAATCGATACGGCTCGTCGAACGTGGCGTACCCCGCCACAACACCCGATAGCTGTTCGATCAGCGTGGTCTTTCCCGTCCGATGCGCTCCCGAAACCGCAACTCGCACGCTGGCTTCGTACCACGCGGCGGTGCTGCGCAACCGCACACTCGGCACGGCAGCTCCCGCACACTCGGTTGTGCGGTTGCGACTCGAGGGCTGCTCACCGCTGCAGCACAGGTGTTGATCGATCAATGCGTCCGGATCGCGGTCGACGATCGAGGACACGCCAGTAAGATGCGCGTATGTCAAAGCTCACCTTCGTCCTTGTTCTCGGTCTCGCTGCCGCTGCGTGCGGTAACAAGAATCAACCTGCTCCGAGCGATCCGTTGTCGGCGCCCAGCGATCCGAACACGCCGCCCGAGCCGATCGCGATGTCACCCGACGAGTGCACCTCGAAAGGCGGCCAGGTCAAAGGTGACATCGGCGACGGCAAGGTCGCTTGCGACGCCGATCAACGCGACCTCGGCCGCGTGAACCAAGGCGTCGAAGGCGCCGTGTGCTGCGCGCCGCAATAGCCGCCCGCAGCACGCGCCGGCCCGGCCGCGCTCAGCGCCGCCGACGTGGTCGCGGCATCGCCGGTGACCCCGCGGGCCGCGCGGTTGCGAGCACGCGATGACTTTCGCCGAGCAAGATCGCGACCTCATCCCAGCGCACGCGGTTCCCGAGCACCATGCCGATGACCTGCGTGCCCCACTTGGTTCCCCACGGTGCATGAAAGTGCGGAGGTCCTGTGGTCCGTAGTGCATCGGATAGCTCACCCGATGCGCGGAACGTCAGCACGAGCGCCGGACCGTCGGTACCAGCCGCGCGCGCATGCGCCGGCGGCCATCCGTCGTCGATCGCGACCACATGCGCAAAGTTGCGCTTGCGCGCCAGCCACCGCGTGCCGGTCCACGCGGCTTCTTCATACGCGCCGGTGCGCGGGAGACAGATCGCACGCAGCTTGCCGAGAATTCGCGGTGGGATGATCGGCCGTTTGTTCGTCACGCGTCCAAAGCTCACCGCAGGTGAGTCTTGAAGAACGTGAGTGTACGCGACCACGCGAGCTCCGCCGCTGTCTTGTCGTATCGCGGCGTCGTGTCGTTATGAAACCCGTGCTGGGTGCCGGGATAGTGATACGCGGTATAGCGGACCTTGTTTGCCTTGAGCGCGGTCTCGTAGGCCGGCCACGCGGCGTTGATGCGCTCGTCGGTGGCGGCGAAGTGAAGCTGAAGCGGCGCCTTGATCAGCTTTGCTTCGTCGGCGGTCACACCAGATCCGTAATACGGCACCGCCGCCGCGAGCCACGGCAACCGCGATGCGAGCATGTTGCAGACCCCACCACCGAAGCAGAACCCGACCGCGCCGATCTTCGCAGTGACGTCGGGCCGGGTCTTGAGATAGTCGGCGGTGCCGACCATGTCCTCCGTCCTCTTGGTGGCATCGAGCGTCGCGAACAGCTCGCGGGCTTTGTCCTCGTCGCCCGGATAACCACCGACCGGCGTCAACGCATCGGGTGCGAGCGCGACGTAGCCAGCGACGGCGAGCCGCCGCGCGACGTCCTCGATATACGGGTTGAGGCCTCGGTTCTCGTGAATCACCAGGACGCCAGGGAGTCGCTTCGCCTTTGGTCTCGCTGGCCGCGCGAGATATCCCCGCATCTCCCCCGATCCTGCGGGCGATGGGTACCGCACGGTTTCGGTCCTGAGCCGCCGGTCGGTCGGCTTGACCTGGTCAGCCCACGCGAAGTTGGGTTGCAGACTGTCGAGGATCGCCAGCGCGGTCATCCCGCCAACCGCATACTTCGCGACCTGCACGACGAAGTCGCGCCGACTGAGCGCGTTGTGCACGTACTGGTCGAACAGTCGGAGAACCTCGGGTGGGTAGTCGCTCGCACGCTTGCGATCCGTTGGCGCCATCACCGACGCTTACCACTGAGTTTCGCAGTACGCTCGCCTTCGCGATGTTCATCATCGAGCTAACCTATGTGGCGCCACTCGACCAGATCGACGCGGCAATGACGCGTCACATGGCGTTCCTCGATCGGCACTACGCCGCGGGGACGTTTCTGATATCGGGCCGTAAGCTGCCACGCGACGGCGGCATCATCGTCGCAACCGCGACGGATCGCGCGCAGCTCGAAGCGATCGCGCGTGACGATCCGTTCGTCGCCGAGGGGCTCGCCACCGCGCGGATCATCGAGTTTCGCGCGAGCCAGCTCGCCGATGACATGCCGCGGCGGCTCGCTCCGACACCACGACGATCGCGATGACCGCGAGCTAGCGAGCGTGGCTAGAAGGGGTGCGGAGCGCCGACAACGCTGCCACGGCGGCGAGCTTGTGCGCCGCCTGCCACGGAGGTCCGAGCAGCTTTCCGATCGTCGCCACGCGCACCGCGAGGTCGTTGCGGCAACGCATGTTGTCGCGGTCGTACCAGTGAACGAACCATCCGCGCGCCTCGGCGGCGCCGGCGAGCGCCTGACGATACATCACGGTATCCGCGATCGTTTGCGCGCGATTGTCTTTGATCCGCTCCTCGATGGTCGGAGGTAGCTCGGGGCACACGCGCAGCGCGATGCTCGCGATCGGCACCGTCACCGTCGCCGCGAGCACCGCGAGGATCTCTCGAGCGCCCTGCTCCGCTGCCGCGCGCACCCGCTCGACCAACCTCACCGCCTCGGCGAGCGACATCGGCGTCGCTCCCGGCGTGCTCAGATATCGGCCGACTGCCCACGAGCCCTGATGGTGATGCGGGTGTGTCGGAAGGTCGTGCGTGAGATCGACGCGCCGGCGATCGAGCACATGACCGCGCGCCGTGATCGTGACGAGCACCACCGAGTTGCCAGTCTCGACGACACCAACGCTCGCGATCGTTCGCGATCGCGACGTCACGATTGGCCAGACATCCACCCCGGCAGCGCGGCCGCTTGGCGGACCCACTTCGCCAGCTGTGCCTCGTCGAGCTCGCCTTCACGGAGATCGACGTAGCGAACGGCTTTGTGCTTACTAGCGCCCGGCGGAATCGGCCGCAGTGACGCTCCTCGAAAGAACGCCACCTTGACGTAGTTGGTAAACACGTGAACCTGGAGAAACCAGCCACGACCTTCGATGCCGTAGAACGGCGAGTTCCACTTCACCGCCTTGCGAACCTTGGGCACCGTCCGGGTGATCAGCTTGTCGAGTCGCTTTGCGATGTCGCGCTTCCACGCCGGAAGCGCCGCGATGTACGCGTTCACCGGAGCATTGCCCTCCGCCTTCGCGATCTGCGGGTTTCCACCCGAGAGATAGACGACGCCGTTCTTGGCCCTGCGTAGGTTGTTCGGCTTCGCCTTGCGAGACGCCGTGGCCGGCGTGCGCTCGGACTTCGAGTTCGACTTCGAGTTCGACTTTGCAGTGCGGGATGTCGGGCTCCGCGTACGCCTGGGTTTCGACTTCGCAGCACGGGAGAGCTTCGCGCGCTGTGACGAGGCCTTGGTCATGGCCGAAAATCCACGTGGAAGGTCATCCACCGAGTCTCATCGGAGGTTCCTCGGGCCGTCAAGTTGCGTCGGATCGCGGACCCTGCGGTCGCGACGCGGAGCCGCTCGCAAGGTGGTGCGCCGCTCGGCGAGTGTCGTCGTCGGTCGGGTAGAAACACTCGATACGCAGCTCCTGTGCGGTGACATCGATCGGCGTCCCGAGCGTCGTCACCGTGGAAAAATACGAGAACCGCCGGCCGTCGCGTTCGAAGCACACCGGGATCACCGGCAACAATGGCGCCGCGTGCTCCGGGCGCCGCCATGTCGCCGGCACGCCCGGATACGCAAGCACCTCGGCGACCAGCCTGTGAACGTCGTCGTCCGGCGCCTGGCCGACCGCCTCGCGATGTACGCGGTGGATCAGCTCCTCGGCGACGGCCTCCCAGTTCGTGATCCAAGGACGCAGCCCAGCGGGATGAAACACCAGCCGCAGCACGTTCGGCGGTCCGAGCTGATCCGCGGTTCCGCCGGCGAGCAGCATCGCGAAGAACCGGTCCGCACCGTCGTTTGCGCCGACGATGTTCCATCGCCGATCGAGCACCACCGCTGGAAACGGCAGGTGCTGGGCGAGGATCGCGTCGAGCGCGCGCTTGACCGTCGCGAGCTGAGGCGCGGCGAGCTCGGATTCGCGATACGCCGCCGCGAATCCCGCGGCCTGAAGCAGGGTATTGCGCTCGCGCAGCGGTACGTCGAGGACCGATGCTAGCAGCAACACCATGTCGCGGCTCGGCTTGGCGCGACCGCTCTCGATGAAGCTGACGTGGCGCGGCGACACCTCCGCCTGGGTCGCGAGCGCGAGCTGGCTCATCCGTCGCAGGTTGCGCCAGTATGCGAGCAGCGGTCCCACCTTCGCTTCCATCCAGCCATCATCCTCGCGCGCCCGGCGCGAGCCAATTACCTGGCAGGTAAGCGTCACCGGTATCGGGCTTCGATCGCGTCCTGCGTCGCGCCGTCGTGGTACGGCTGCGGTCCGGTCCGGGCCACCTTGTGCCATGCAGCGCGCGCTGCCAGGCGGCCCCACCACGCACGGACGTTGCGGCGTTGCTCGAACGCCGCTGCTTCGCCGACGTGGGTCAGGTAGTCGATGTACGGGCTCCAGTGAATGTCCGCCAGCGACACCGAATCTCCCGCCAGGTACGGAGTTTCACCCAGCGCACGATCGATCGCATCGAGAGCGGCGGTCATGCCAGCGCGTCCCGCGGCGATCGCGGCTTGGTCCTGTGCGCCACCGAGGTAACGCCGGAACAGCACCTCGACGAGCAGCGGATGGGCGTGCGGAATGAAGTACGCATCGGCGACATTGATCCATTGGTCCATCCGCGCACGCTCGCGCGCGGTCGCAGGCGTCAAGCTGGGCCCTCGCAGCGTGGCGTCGAGATATGCGTTGATCGCGCGGGTCTCGTAGATCACGTACCCATCGTCGTCGAGCACGGGCACCTTGCCGAACGGGTGCAACGCGAGGTGCGCCGCCGCCTTGTGCTCGCCTTTGGGAAGCATGACGAGCTGAAGTGGCACCTCATGGCCCTTCTCGGCCAGCGTGGCCAGCGTCTTACGCGTGTTGATGCTCCAGGGATGTCCGTAGACCTTCATGGTCGCCTCCGTTGACCACCATGGCGGCTGGCGCGACGGCCCCAATTCCCTGGCAGGTAACTGTTTGGCGATCACTGCGATCGAGCCGCGCTCGCGCTGCGGCCGCGCGAGCGCGGTCGTGTGATCGCCGCGCCGTGAGAGCTCACGCGGATCCTCGCGATCAGGACCAAGCCGAGCGATCGCGTCTAGCGAAGTCCGGCCGCGAGCGCCGCGCGATATTCAGCGGCAGCGTGGGTGATCATCGCGAGTTGCTCGAGCAATGGCGTGGGCCGCGCAAAGGTTCCGAGCACCACGAGCTCCTCGATTTGGCTGTCGACCACGACGCCACGAGCGCCACCGAGCGCGCGTAAGAAGCCCTCACGCGAGATCCCGGTCTGTCGACCACCCAGCGTGCCCGAATGTGCGAGCCACAGCTGGTCGCGGTCGTCGCGCAGAAATCGCGCCCGCGGCTTGGCCGAGCCGGGCGAGATCGCGAGGTTAAGTTGGATGCTCGGCCACACGTTGCGCCGCCCGATCGGATCGCCAGGACCGAACGCGTTCCGGAACCGATTCGGCAAGCGATGAGCGACCAGCCAGATGTCGAGGGGCGCGAGGTAGTGCGAGTCGAAGCTGCCTTCGTGCAGCCGGATCTTGCTGCGGCGTGCGCCATGGCGATGAAACATCGTGACGAGCTCGCGGTTCGCGCGCGCATGCTCGGCACGCGTTCGCAGCGAGTACATCCGCGTCGGCGCGCTTGGCCGTGACACCTGGGAGGTCTAGCGTGACGCGGCGGTCGTGGCAGGCGCGCGGCGTGGAGGATTTGGACTACCGCGGCGGTCGTAGCAGACGCGCGGCGTGGAGGACTGGCCTATCGCGGCGGTCGTAGCACCCGCGGCATGGAGGACTGGTCCACCGCGGCGCTCGTAGCAGGCGCGCGGCGTGGAGGACTGGCCTATCGCGGCGGTCGTAGCAGACGCGCGGACGTGGAGGACTGGCCTATCGCGGCGCTCGTAGCAGGCGCGCGGCATGGAGGACTGGCCTATCGCGGCGGTCGTAGCAGACGCACGGCGTGGAGGACTGGCCTATCGCGGCGGTCGTAGTAGACGCGCGGACGTGGAGGACTGGCCTATCGCGGCGGTCGTACCAGGCTCGCGGCGTGGAAGCAGCCAGTGGACCGCGGTGTTGCCTGGCTCGCGACGTGGAGGCAGCCAGTGGACCGCGGTGTTGCCAGGCTCGACGGTTGTGGCAAGGCCGCGCACTGTGCTCGTCGCCGGACGATGCAGCCACTAAGGCGCGAATAACCCTTGGTGACGATCTCGGATCCAGACGCATGGATATTGCAGATCGTGTGCCGCACCCGGCCGTGGCGTCTGCCATGTCCCCTACAGCAGGACCCATGACATCGATCATTCAACCGTCTCAGCAAGCGACTCCCAGCGGAGACCACTGGGTTCAGTTCTACGAGAGCGAGGCGTTCCTGACGGACAGGGTCGCGTCGTTCGTCGCCGAAGGGCTCGGTCTGGGTGAATCGGCGATCATCATCGCCACCGAGGCGCACCGGGCCGCGTTCACCCAGCGGCTTCGAGGCCTGGTCGCCGATCTCGATCTCGTGATCGAACGAGGACGGCTGGTCCTGCTCGACGCTGCCACGACACTCGACCGCTTCATGATCGACGGCTCACCCGACGAGCACCGGTTCAAGCAATCGGTCGGCGATGTGTTGAGCTCGCTATCACGGATGTCCGGCGGCCAGCGTGTCCGCGCTTACGGCGAGATGGTCGATGTGCTGTGGCAAGCCGGACAACACCCGGCCGCGATTCGCCTCGAGAACCTGTGGAATGACCTCCGCACATCCGTCGAATTCACGTTGCTCTGCGCGTACGTGATCGATTCGTTCTACAAAGGCGGCGGACTGGGCGAGATTTGCGACACGCACTCGCACATCCTCGCGCCCGAGCGCAAGCCGTCGACGTCTTCCGATGTCCACGCGCTCGTCGCCGAGATCGCGCTCAGGACGCAGACCGAGCTGGCACTCCGATCCGTCATGCGCGACCTCCGCGCATCCGAGGAACACGCGCGCGCATGCAAGGACGACCTCGAGGACTTCATCGACCATGCGGCGATCGCGATTCACCGCGTCGATTCGGCCGGCATTATCCGCTACGCGAATCGCGCCGAGCTCGCGATGCTCGGCTACTCGTCGGAACAGCTGATCGGTCATCACATCGCCGAGTTTCATGTCGATCGCCCCGCTATCGAGGACATTCTTGCGCGGCTGACGCGCGGCGAGACTCTGCGAGACTACGAGGCCCAGCTTCGCGCGAAGGACGGTCGCATCCTCCAGGTGCAGATCACATCCAATCTGCACGTGCACGAAGATGGCCGCGTAACCACGCGTTGCTTCACGCGCGACGTGACAGCGCTCAAACGCGCCGAAGCCGAACGCGCGCGCCATTGCGCGCAAGCCGAGGCCGCATGCATCGAAGCAGAACAGGCGAACCGAGCCAAGGATCAATTCCTCGCGGTGCTCGGCCACGAGCTGCGGAATCCACTGTCGCCGATCTTGTCAGCTGTTCAGCTGATGCGAATCCGCGGCGATCAGAAGTCCACGCGCGAGCAAGACATCATCGAGCGCCAGGTCAATCACCTCATTCACATCGTCGACGACCTGCTCGATATCGCGCGAATCACCCAAGGCAAGCTCGAGCTCCGCAAGCGGCCGCTCAGAGTCGCCGCGCTCGTTGCCAAGGCGGTCGAGATCGCTGCACCGCTGTGCCAGGAGCGAAGTCATGCGCTCGATGTCGTGGTCCCTGGCGACGACATTTGGATCGACGGCGACGAGACCCGGCTGTGTCAGGCGATCTCGAATCTATTGACCAACGCCGCTAAGTACACCCAGTCTGGCGGCGCCATCGCCGTCCGCGTGTTCCATGACGGCACGGACGTCGCGATTTCAGTCAAAGATACCGGAATCGGCATCTCACCCGAGCTGCTTCCGAGGATCTTCGACACGTTCGTGCAAGGGCATCGGCTGGCGGAGCGCGGCGTCGCCGGGCTCGGTATCGGCCTCGCGTTGGTGCGCAACCTGGTGAGCATGCACGGCGGCTCGGTGCGCGCCACCAGTGATGGGCTCGGGCATGGCAGCGAGTTCGTGGTTCGGTTGCCCAAGATCACGCTCCGTGCCACGACGCTGCCACGTGCCGACGCGTCGTCGCGCCGGCGAAGCGACATCGCGCGGCGAAACGTCTTGATCGTCGATGACAACGAGGAAGCCGGGTTCCTGCTGGCCGAGACCCTGCGCTCGATGGGACACGAGGTTCTAGTTGCGTTGGACGGCGAACGCGCGCTCGAGATCGTGAAGCACTTCACACCCGACGCGGCGATTCTCGACATCGGCCTTCCCACGATGACCGGTTACGAGCTCGCCGCTACCTTGCGAACCCGGTTTGGCTCGAAGCTGAGGCTCATGGCCGTCACCGGATACGGCCAGGCGCAGGATCGCGCGCGCGCGCTCGAGAGCGGGTTCGACACCCACTTCCTGAAACCGGTCTCGGTGCAACAAGTGCTTGCTGCGATCGAGCTTGCGCCACCTAGTGGATGAGCGGCATCATGCAGCGATGACCATCGACGAGCTAGTGCGACTGCGCCGCGCACGAGATCGGATGGATCGCGACTACGCGGAGCCCCTCGATGTCCCCGCCCTCGCCCGCTCGGCACACATGTCAGCTGGGCACTTCTCGCGGAGTTTCAAGAAGGCATTTGGGGAAACCCCGTACTCCTATCTAATGACCCGAAGGATCGAGCGCGCGATGGCCCTGCTTCGTCGCGGCGATCTGTCGGTCACCGAGGTGTGCATGGAGGTTGGCTGTACCTCCCTCGGGTCGTTCAGCTCCCGGTTCACCGAGCTCGTGGGGGAGAGTCCGAGCAGCTACCGGATGCGATCGCATGAGGACAGCGCGGGGATTCCGGCCTGCCTGACCAGACTTTTTCTGCGACCGGTCAGGAATGAAGAAGCAAGGTCTCGCGGTCGCGGCTAACGTCGGCGCATGACCATCACGATCTCCCACTGCTTCATCGCCGTCCACGATCACGAAAAAGCCCTCGCGTTCTACCGCGATGCGCTCGAGCTCGAGGTCCGCCTCGACGTCAAATACGAAGGGATGCGGTGGGTCACCGTGGGATCCAAGGGACAGCCGGACGTGGGCATCGTGCTCGAGCCGCCGGCGGCCGACCCGAATGCCTCGCAGGCCGATCGCAAGGTGATGTCCGAGCTGCTGGCCAAGGGACTGCTGCGCGGTGTGAACCTCGCCAGCGACAACCTCGATAAGACCTTCGACAAGGTACGCGCCTCGGGCGCCGAGGTCCTGCAGGAGCCGATGGACCAGCAGTACGGGATGCGTGACTGCGCATTCCGCGATCCATCGGGCAACATGATCCGGATCAGTCAGAAGAAGTAGCGCGCGAGTTCACAACTCGTCGTGCCGATGACATGGTCGCGAACATGGCTTCCCGTTCTTCGCACGCCGCAGACAGCCACGATCTGATCCGCGTCCAGGGCGCTCGGGTGAACAACCTCAAGGACGTCAGCGTCGAGATTCCCAAGCGACGGCTGACCGTGTTCACCGGCGTTTCGGGATCCGGCAAGTCATCGCTGGTATTCGGCACCATCGCCGCCGAGTCACAGCGGATGATCAACGAGACCTACAGCGCGTTCGTGCAGGGATTCATGCCGGCGATGGCGCGCCCGGAGGTCGACGTGCTCGAGGGGCTGACCACCGCGATCATGGTCGACCAGGAGCGCATGGGCGCCAACGCCCGTTCGACGGTCGGGACGGTGACCGATGCAAACGCGATGCTCCGCGTGCTGTTCAGCCGGATCGGAAAGCCGCACATCGGCTCATCGAATGCGTTCTCATTCAACGTGCCATCGGTCCGCGCCGTCGGATCGATCACCGTCGAAAAGGGCGCGGGGAAGACCGAAAAGAAGGTATTCAATCTCACCGGCGGCATGTGCCCGAAGTGCGAGGGCATGGGCTCGGTGAATGACATCGACCTGTCGCAGCTATTCGACGACACCAAGTCGCTCAACGAGGGAGCGCTGACGATTCCGGGCTACACCGCCGACGGCTGGAACGTGCGGATCTTTGGAGCCTCGGGGTTCCTCGATCCAGATAAGCCCATCAAGAAGTACACCAAGCAGGAGCGCCACGACTTCCTCTACAAAGAGCCGACCAAGGTGAAGTTTCAGAACATGAACCTCACCTACGAAGGCCTGGTGCCGCGGATCCAGAAGTCGTTCCTATCGAAGGACGTCGACGCGATGCAGCCGCACATCCGGGCGTTCGTCGATCGCGCGGTGACGTTCACCACGTGCCCGGAGTGTGAGGGCACCCGGCTCAGCGAGACAGCGAGATCGTCGAAGATCAAAGGCGTCAACATCGCCGAATGCTGCGCGATGCAGATCAACGAGCTCGCCGAGTGGGTGCGCGGCCTGAAAGAGCCCTCGGTCGCACCGCTGTTGACGACGCTGCGTCAGACCCTCGATTCGTTCGTCGAGATCGGGCTGGGCTACCTCAGCCTCGATCGGCCGTCGGGCACGCTGTCCGGCGGCGAGGCGCAGCGCACCAAGATGATCCGCCACCTCGGATCGTCGCTCACCGACGTAACCTACGTCTTCGACGAGCCAACGATCGGGCTCCACCCGCACGACATCCAGCGAATGAACGAGCTGCTGCTGCGGCTGCGCGACAAAGGCAACACCGTGCTCGTGGTCGAGCACAAGCCGGAGACCATCGCGATCGCGGACCACGTCGTGGACCTGGGCCCCGGCGCCGGCACTGCTGGTGGCGAAGTCGTCTTCGAGGGGACGGTCGACCAGCTGCGAGCCAGCGATACGCTCACCGGGCGTCACTTGAGCGACCGCGCATCGCTGAAGTCGTCGGTGCGCTCCTCGACGGGCGTCATGAAGGTGCGTGGAGCTCGCACGCACAACCTCAAGAACGTCGACGTCGAGATTCCGCTCGGCGTTTTGGTCGTGGTCACCGGCGTCGCCGGATCGGGCAAGAGCTCGCTGATCCACGGCTCGGTATCGAACCGCGACGGTGTGGTGACGGTCGATCAGACCGCGATCCGCGGCTCGCGTCGCAGCAACCCGGCGACCTATACCGATCTGTTGGAGCCGATCCGCAAGGCGTTTGCGACTGCGAATGGCGTGAAGCCGGCGTTGTTCAGCGCCAATTCTGAAGGCGCATGCCCCACGTGCAACGGCGCGGGCGTGATCTATACGGACCTCGGAATGATGGCGGGCGTGACCACGATCTGCGAGGACTGCGCAGGGCGGCGGTTCCAGGCGGCGGTGCTCGAGTACAAGCTCGGCACCCTCAACATCGCCGAGGTACTCGACCTGCCGGTCAACGAAGCGCTGCGATTCTTCGGTGAAGGCAAGGCCCGGACGCCCGCCGCCCACGCGATCTTGCAGCGCATGGCCGAGGTGGGACTCGGCTATCTGCGGCTCGGCCAGCCGCTGACAACGCTCTCGGGTGGGGAACGCCAGCGGCTCAAGCTCGCAACGCACATGGGCACCGAGGGCGGCGTCTACGTGCTCGACGAACCGACCACCGGATTGCACCTCGCGGATCTCGATCAGCTGCTCGGCTTGTTGGATCGGCTGGTCGACGCGGGCAAGTCGGTGATCGTGATCGAGCACCACCAAGCCGTGATGGCGCATGCCGACTGGATCATCGACCTCGGACCCGGCGCCGGTCACGACGGCGGCAAGGTCGTGTTCGAAGGTACGCCCGCCGAGCTCGTGGCGGCTAAGTCGACGCTGACCGGCCAGCACCTCGCCGAATTTGTACGCGGCTCCGCGATCCCGGGCGCGCAGCGCAAGGCCGCCGGTGCGGCGCGACCGCGACGCTCGTGACGAGTGCGTGACTGTCACGCTGCCGCGAACCGGGCCAAGCGTGGAGGATGGGCTGCGATCGCGAACGCAGCTGCCGCGCGACGCGTCGAGGATGGGCTGCGATCGCGAACGCCGTCGCGAAGCGAGTGCGCTGGACCGTCTGAACACCAGCGCCCGGAGGCGCCTCGAAGCAAACCAGCTCGCTGCGCGAGGTCGCCGATCATGCCTAGCGCTTGGCTTTCGGCTTGGTCTTCGCGTTGGACTTCGTCCTGTTTAGGGCAACCGCGTCGCGAATCAACGTCTTAAGCGCCTTATCGTTGATCTTGTCACCCTCGTGAAAGTCGATCGCGCGGCGCGTGTTTCCCTCGAGGCTCGAGTTGAACAGCTTCGCGGGGTCTTTGAGCGCGGCGCCTTTGGCGAACGTCATCTTCACGACGCTCTTGTAGGTCTCACCTGTGCAGATGATGCCTTCGTGCGACCACACGGGGGTACCGCGCCACTTCCACTCTTCGACGACGTCAGGATCCGCTTGCTTGACCAACGCGCGCAGCTTGCCGAGCATCGCGCCGCGCCAGTCGTCGAGCTCTTCGATGCGAGCGTCGATCAGTTGCGAAGCAGATTTGCTGGATTGCGACCCATTCTTCTTCATGCTCGAGGCGTGCTTACCACAGCCGACCTAGCGTTTGCGCAGCGGCTTGAGCGCGGTGCCCCAAGCGATCAGCTGATCGAGCATTTCGGTGACCGACTTGTCGTGGTGCGCTGCTGGCTTGAACGTGGTGAGGTTCTCGAAGTCAGTCTTTGTCGACAGCGCGACCTGCGCTCGGACATCGGCGATCTGTAGCTCGGCCATGACCAGCCGCAGCTGCTCGACAGCGCGCGTGCCGCTCGCCGAGCCATAGCTGACAAAGCCCGCGGCCTTGTTGTTCCATTCCTTGTAGAGAAAATCGATCGCGTTCTTGAGCGCTCCCGAGATTCCATGGTTGTACTCGGGCGCGACGAATACGAATGCATCCAACGGCTCGATCTTGGCCGCCCATGCTTTGGTGTGCGGATGCTCGTACCTGCCCTGCGACGGCGGCCGTGGCTCGTCGAGCAGCGGAAGATCGACGTCACGCAAATCGATCAGCTCGTACTCCGCCCCGCCCTTGCGCATCGCGAGCTCGTGGACCCAGCGCGCCACTTGATCGCCGAGGCGATTAGGCCGCGTGCTGCCAATGATGATTCCGATCTTCAGCATGGTTACCTCTTCGTCACAGATGTCGTGTGGTCGGGTGGCGAGTCAGCCTGCTCCTCGTCCGATGCAAAACTTGCGTCGGTCGTCACGATCCCAACTCTATCGACATGCGGTCCACGATCCGATGCATCCGCAGGATCGTAGTCCTCGTATGCATTTGGCGTGGGCCGCGCGATGCGCTCCCGATGCTCGACGCGCATCGCTTCGTCGATCGGAATTCCCGATCTCACCTTCGCGGTCATCACCCTACTCAATGCATCGCGCGTGCCTTCCGAGCGATCCGCCCCCGGTCATCACATCACTCAATGCATCGCGCGTGCCTTCCGAGCGATCCGCCCCCAAGGTGACTTCAGCGTCGACCAGGCTCCCAGGCTCCGGACCCAAGGTGATTTTTGGTGTACTGGAGGTCCACGATTCATGTCCGAGATTTGTCCGACACGAGGTGGCGTTCTCGGCTCACGTTGAGACGCCTAGCCATGTCCTGTCCGGCGTCCGGTCGTGATCCGGACAAGACGTCCGAACGACGGACGCGATGGGGTGCAAGTCCATAGAACCGCGATGCCCGAGGATGGCCACGGACTTGCTCGATAGCGCGCACGATGACGCAAGCGCGGCCGGTTCTACCGAATAGGAGCGCGATGGTGACGCGCGGATGCACGCAACAGCAGTTCCTGTTGCGTCCTGATCCGGAAACCAACAACGCATACCTCTACTGCCTCATCGAGGCGGCGCAGAAGTTCGGCGTGCAGGTCATCGCCGCGCAAATGATGTCCAACCATGACCACGAGCAAACCTTCGATCGGGGCGCGAACCTGGTGGAGTTCTATCAACGGTTTCACACCCACGTCG
>JBFXAI010000015.1:0-167414 GCA_050184455.1 Kofleriaceae bacterium
TTCGCCTGGCTCATGCGCTCTCGGCGCATTGTGACGCGGTACGAACATAAGGCACAGAACTTCCTGGCCTTCGTGCAGCTCGCCTGCGCACTCATGTTGCTGCGCCGTTTTTGAGATGCGCTCTAGTCGAATCGCGGAGCGGGCGGAACTTCGACGACCACCGCTTTCGCTCCGTCGGGGATCGGGACGCAACGAATCTCGATCTTGTCGATGCTGGTCATCATTCGCTTGAGCAGCTGGGGATCGGAGAAGTCGGCCGGAAATCCGACCGCGCACGCGCTGGCGGGGCCAGCTGGTGCTTCGCTGGTCGCATAAAGGTCGCCCGGGCGGGCGAGATCTCGCACCGGCTGCGGAGCTCGCTCGCCCTCGAGCTGACGTGCTTCAAGCTGGGTACCGCCCGGGAATGTGTCGTTGAACGCCTTCAAGTTCGTCGAGCGCAGCTTTCCCGCTGCGACCAGCACCACCGCGAACGGAACCTCGACACCGACCGTGCTGCGCACGATGACGTGGACGGTGCGATTGGCAACGGGAACCTTGAGCTGAAGGCCGCGGACCACGGGATCCTTGATGTCGATCGTTTGAAACGACGATGCCCGGGTCGCTCCCCCATCGACGGCGACGACGAGCTTCGAGCGCCCGCGAGGGGCTCCATCGATCGAGAACGTACCGTCACGCAGCACCGGCGCGAACATGCCGTATTCCACCGAGTCTGGAATCTTGTCATGACGCAACATCACCACCACACTCGTCGGGACTTGACCGCTCAGCTCGATACGTCCTTCGATTCGACTGGTCGGCGCGAGTACCAGTTCAACGTTGTCTGCGATCGCCACTGGGAGCGAGCGAAGATCGGCGCGCTGGGCAATCGCGACTCCATCGGAGGCGGCATCTGCGATCTCGAACGTGCCATCAGCGCGTGTGATCGCCACGCGAATCGATCCCGGCCTCGCCGCATCAGACATGGCTGCCGAGATCGAGTCTCCACCCAAGCCTCGTCCCGTCGTCACGGTCGCGCCTGCAACCGGCTGACCGCGATCGTCGATCACGCGACCCGACACACGACGCGGAGTATGCTGCGGTAACTCGCGCCGGAGCTCCAGCCGCAAAGCATCCGCGCGAGCAATATCACCCGACGCGAACGCCCAGTCCGCCTCGGCCGCTTTGACCTCGCTTACGACACCCGCGGTGGCACCGAGCTTTTCGATCGCTAATGCCCGGAGCTCGGCGAGCTGGTTCGACATCGCTGCCATGTCATCCGGCCGACCGCGCTGCTGTTTGTGAGCTAATGCCTCGAGCCTCATTGCCACGTTCGCGGCGACCATGCCTCGCTTCGAGAATCCCGCTGCCGCGAGTTCCGCAAGCTCGATTGCCTGATCGACCTGTCCGCTGCGCGCCGCAAGGCGAGATCGCAGGTGATCGTACTGCGCGACCAGGTCTGACTGCGAAACCCGAGCGATCGCCGTCTCGGCGAATCGAAGTTTGCCGCTGAGTAGTGCGCCTAGGGCATGAGATTCCAGGGTTCGTTGCGCAGAGACCATCGCGATCTCTGCACGGATCCGATCGTCTCCACAACGCTCAGCGTCTTGCTCGGCCTCGAGCAACAGTCGACGTGACTCTGAGTACGCGTTGTCGTTACCGTTGTCGCCGTTCAGGGTGTGTCGCGACAGCACTGCCCGAGCCCAGGCCGAGGCGCAAGGATCCGCTGCTACGCGCTCCACGAGGTCGGTGACGAGCTTCATGTCGGCGGGCCCCGACACCACGTCATCGAGCATCTCCGCCGCAATCACATCTCGCAATCCCGGAGTGCTAGACGAGACCAGCACGCGCGGCGCCGACGGTACGGCACACACCGCCGGATCGATCAGCCACCAGTCCGCGCTGGCTTGTTCCACACCCTTGAGCGTCTCGCTCGCTCGAGCGACGGTGTCAATCCGCGCGAGCACGCCATCGAGACACGATAGCCACGGTCCGCGCCGCGGCGGCTCCGCGGCGCACGCACTGCGACGCGCGTCCTCCCAGGCAGCAATGTCACGATCCAGCGCGGCTGCTGCCAGTCCCTGTCCTGCCGCCACCAGCGCCTTGCGTGCCTCCGGCGACCATACCTTCGCAGGATCGAGCGCGGGTGCGATGCACGCCGGCTCGGCTGGCGCGCTGCCTCCCGCAGACAGCGCCAGCACGACGACGCCACCAGCGACCAGCACGGCTGCTCCGATCGCCGCGCCGATCATCGATCGCCCTCCGCCACGCGGCGCGAGCTGAGCAAGCAGCGCCTCGACGCTCGACCACCGGCGACTCGGATCGGGATCGAGCCCGCGCCGCAACACGTCGCGCAGTCGCCGCGGAATCTTTGAAGCGTCGAGCGCGCTCGGTCCGCGAGCCGCCTGGGCTCGCAGGTCTTCGACCGTCGGCCCGGGATACGGCCGGCTGCCTGACAGCGCTTCCCACAGCGCGACACAGAACGCGAACTGATCGGTCGCCGCCGTCACCGCACCGCCGTTCCACTGCTCAGGCGCCATGTAGGCTGGCGTGCCGAGCAACGAGCCGGTCACCGTCAGCCCCGACAACGTGCTCGGCGTGGCGGTCGCGGTGCTAGTGCCCGTTGCGGTGATCGGCCGCGTCACCGCGAGCGGATCGGTGACCTCGCGCGCGAGCCCGAAATCCGTGACGACGATCCGGCCATGCTTGCTGCGCAGCACGTTGTGCGGCTTGAAGTCGCGGTGGACGATCCCAGCTGCATGCGCGGCGGCGAGGCCGCGGCCCGCCGCAACGAACGCTTCGACGATCTCAGCCGGCGCGCGCGTCTGTGCGCGCAGCCAATCGGCGAGCGTGTCACCGTCGACGATCTCCATCGCAACATAGTCGCGGCCGTTCGCAGTGCCGACTTCGTGGACCGTGACGACATTCGGATGCGCCAGCCGAGCCATCGCCCGCGCCTCGCGGAGCAGCCGCTTCTTGGCCTCATCCGCACCGCTGGTGCGCAGCACCTTGAGCGCGACTCGCCGCTCGAGATCCGGATCGAACGCCGCGTGCACGACGCCCATGCCGCCCGAGCCGAGCTCGCGCTCCAGGCGATAGCGCCCGAGCATCGAGCCCGCGGGCAGGTTGATCACCTCGGATCCCGAGGGGCCGGCGGTCGCTGTCCGCGCAAGCTCGTCGTCAGAACCGGCCACGGCCGGAACATACCGCACTGTTCCGACGAGCGCGCGCTAGCTGCTCGCCGCGATCGCGTCGCTGAGGTACTTGGCAAACCCCGGCGCGATCTTGTCGAGGTTCGCGGTGAACCGCGGATCCGCGACGTAGTGTTCTCCGAGCGCCTTCTGCATGTCCTTCGAGCACGGATAGAACCAGCGATCGATGTGCAGGCGGTGATCCTCGACGGCAGCTTGGACCTCAGGGTCGTTCGGTGGCGCATTCGCCCGCATCCGGTCCGCGAGGCGCTGGTAGATCGCCGAGGCCTCCTGCTTCATACGTTCCCAGTCAGCGGGGCCGTATTGCTGAGTGCGCCGCTGGGACTCCTTGTATGCGTCGGTATGCCCCCAGCGCTGCTTGGTCTCCTCCTCGTACTGGGCGGGATCGAACCCATCGAACATCGACTTCACATCTTCGGGCTTCATCGTCGGGCCTTTCTCGAGGCTAGCTAGGCTCGCGTTCACCGATCCGAGCATTGCATCGATCCGCGCACGCTTTTCGACGAGCGCGTCGCGGTGTCGCCGCAACACGTTGGCCGGATCGCGCTCCTGATCGAGCGCGGCGGCGATCTCGTCGAGCGGCATGCCGAGCTCGCGATACACGAGCACCTGCTGTAGCCGAACGACATCGCTCTCCGCGTACAGCCGATGCCCTGCACCGCTCCGCTGCGACGGCCGGACCAGTCCGATCTCGTCGTAGTGGTGCAGCGTGCGCACCGTGATCCCCGTCAGCCGGGACAGCTCGCCAACCGTGAACATTGCCTACCTCGTAAAGCCACCCTACGAGCCTCACGCAACGTGATGGCAAGCGGGTTCTGCAGTCCGTCCTGCAGATCTAGCAGGTGTTCGTGAGCCGGCGTCTTGACGATTCGACTACTTGGGTGCGGCACATCACTTGCGAATGACCTTCCTCGAGGAGGTTCTCGAATGTTTCACAAGCTCAAGCTCGTTCTGATTGCAACCGCGCTGCTGGTCGGCGGCACCGCCGGGATGGCGCTCGCCAACGGTGGCCACAAGCAGCGGTTCGATGCCAACCAAGATGGTGCGCTCGACGCCGGTGAGCGCGCCAAGATGAAGGAAGCGTTCAAGGCCAAACATGCCGCGCGCAAACAACAGATGCTCGACACGTACGACGCCAATAGGGACGGATCGCTCGATGGCGCGGAGCGCACCGCGATGCAGGATGACCGCGCGGCTAAACGGTTCGCCAAGCTCGACGCCAATGGTGACGGCCGAGTGACGTTCGAGGAGTTCAAGGCGGCCAAGCGGTTCGGCCATCACGGCCGCCGTGGAATGGGTCGCGGCAAACTCTAAGGCTCGGCAAACGGTATGCTGCCGGCGATGTCGGAACGCGCATCGAGCTCTGGGCCACCGCGCATGGCGGAGCAAGCACGCCGGAGCGCGGCGGATCGTCCACTGACTGGATGGTCCGTCGTCGCTACCTTCGTGCTGATCGGCGTCGCGTTGCTCGCCACCGTGTGGTCGACGCGCTCATCGGTGATCGATGCATCGGACGCGGTTCGGCGCGGCCAAACCCTCGCGATCGAGGAGGCGGTGCGTGCGGACCTCGCCGATCTCGATAACCCGCTGCCGTCGCCGGAAGATCTCGACGAGATCCTCGCCGAGCTCGAACCCCGCGGCCTGCGCTACATCGCGATGGTCGAGGGCCGCGAACGGATCGTCGCATCTGCGGGCACGCCAATCGGTGTTGGCATCGATGAGACCCTCGATCGCCCGCGCCACGTCCGCGAAATGCACGGCCGCCAACGACTCACGCTGCGCGCGTTCCGCCGACTCAAAGCGGGCGGCCGGGCCCCGAGGTTCGTGATCGAGGTCGAGCCGGTGCAGGCCAATACGCTTCGTGATGCCGCCGGCTGGACGCTCGGCATCGGGGCGATCGCGGCAGCCAGCTTGCTCGGCGTCGCGATCTTGTTGGTTCGGCGCGAAGCGCGGCGGCACGCCGACGAGCGCGCACGCGAACGCGAGCGAAGGTTGGCCCATCTCGGCGAGATGTCGGCCGTGCTCGCGCACGAGATCAAGAATCCACTCGCCTCGCTCAAAGGCAACGCTCAGCTGCTGGCCGCGATGTTGCCGGCCGGCGAGAAGGCACACGCCAAGGCCGGTCGGGTCGTAGATGAAGCGATGCGGCTCGAACAGCTGACCAACGACCTGCTCCAGTTCGTGCGAACCGGAACGATTCAGCGGTCAAGCGTCGATCCCGCCGCGCTGGTGCGCGACGCGGCGACCAGCATCGCCGACGGCGTGGCCGTCGACACCAGCGCGGCGCCCGCGACGTGGTCGCTCGATGCTGGCCGGATGCGCGAGGTCGTCGTGAACCTGGTCGATAACGCGCTCGCCGCAGGCGCCCCGGTGGCAACCCGGGTTGCCCACGCCGACGGCAAGCTGATGATCGAGGTCACCGATCACGGCCCCGGCGTGCCCGAAGAGGATCGCGAACGCGTGTTCGAGCCGTTTTTCACCGGCAAAACCCAGGGCACGGGCCTCGGTTTGGCGGTCGCTCGGCGCGTCGTGGAGCTGCACGGAGGTACGCTGGCAGTGCACACTGCGGCTTCCGGCGGAGCTTTGTTCCGCGCCGAGATTCCGGAGACCTGACATGGCACGTATCCTGATCGCCGACGACGAAGCTGGACTGCGCGAGTTCATCGTCGACAGCCTCGAGCTCGACGACCACACCGTGGTGCCTGCAAAGGACGGACGCGAGGCCGCGAAGCTGCTCGACGAGCGCGGCTTCGATCTCGTGTTGACCGATCTCAAGATGCCCGGGCTCGACGGGATGTCGCTCTTGCGCAAGGTGCGCGCCGAACAGCCCGAGGTCGAGGTGATCGTGATGACCGCGCACGGCACGGTCGACAACGCGGTCGAAGCGATGAAGCTCGGCGCGTTCGAGTATCTGCAGAAGCCGATCTCCGGTCCCGACGAGCTACGTCTGTTGGTGGCGCGTGCGGTCGAGCGCCGCGGCCTGCGCGATCGGATCGATGGCGAGCGCCATCACGAGCCGGCCGGACCGCCGCTGACCTATGGCGATCCATCGATGAATCCAGTGGTCGAGGCGATCGAAAAGGTCGCACGCACCGCCGCGACCGTGCTGCTGCTGGGCGAGAGCGGCACGGGTAAGGAGGTCGCGGCTCGTGCGATCCACGCGCAGAGCCCGCGCGCGACCAAGCCGTTCATGGCGATCAACTGCGCAGCGCTGAGCGAGACCCTGCTCGAGTCCGAGTTGTTCGGTCACGAGAAAGGCGCGTTCACCGGCGCCACCGAGCGCAAGCGCGGCCGGCTCGAGCTCGCGAACGGCGGAACGTTCTTCCTCGACGAAGTCGGCGAGCTCAAGCCCGAGCTCCAGGCCAAGCTGTTGCGCGTGCTGCAGGAGAAGCGATTCGAGCGCGTCGGAGGCACGCGCACGCTCGAGACCGATGTTCGATGGATCGCGGCGACCAATCGCGATCTGCGAGTGATGATCGACGAAGGCCGGTTTCGCGAGGATCTATATCACCGGCTCGCGGTGTTCCCGATCAAGCTGCCGCCGTTGCGCGAGCGTCCGCAAGATCTGCTTCCGCTGGCGCGTGCACTGCTCGATCGGATCGCGCGCGACCTGAAGCGGCCGGTGCCCAAGCTAACCAGTGGTGCCGAGCGCCGACTGCAGGCTGCAAGCTGGCGCGGCAACGTTCGCGAGCTCGCCAATACGCTCGAGCGCGCAGCGATCCTCGCCGATGGCGACGCGATCGACGGCGAGCACATTTGGCTCGAAGATGGCGCTACGACCGGCGGCGCCAAACCGGCTCCTTCGGCGGCGACCGGCAGCGACGTACGTCCGCTCGCCGAGCTCGAGCGCGAAGCGATTCTCCACGCGCTCGATGTTGTAGGTGGGAATCGCAGGCGTGCCTCCGAGCTGCTCGGGATCGGCGAACGCACCTTGTACGACCGACTCAAGAAATACGGCGTCGACTGAGCGATTTTGAGGTGATGCCGACCACTGTGGTCGTGCGTTCACTGCCGATTCCGCAGAGCCTGCCGAACCTGCAGAACGTCCCCGCATAAGTCCTGGAGATTGTGAAGTGGATTGTTCGGCACGCTCAATGCTTCTGTAGAAGGTATGCGTCGAATCATCCTTGCGGCTTTAGCCGTCATGCTCACGTCCGGTGTTGCGCTCGCGGATCGTCGCCCTGACCGGCGCGACCACGATCGCGGTCGTCATACGGAGCGCTACGATCGCACGAAGCAACACCGCGACAATCGCGTGCACCGCCAAGACTGGCGTCGTCACGACAACCGAGATCATCGCCGCGTCGAGCGGCGCGGATCCTACCGCCGGCCGATCTACGTCTCGGGAAACCGGTACTCGTTCGGCAACGGGCGCTACTACACGTACCGCCGGCCGGTGATCAAATACCGCTACCGCAACTACTACCAGCGGCCTGCGGTGATCGTCGAGAGCTACGATCCGGTGCCGGGCTACATCTGGGTGCAGGGTAACTGGCAGTGGAATGGCGTCGAGTGGATCTGGCAGCCGGGCCACTACGAAGTCGATGCCACGAGCTACGACACGTACTACTACGACATCAACGTCCGGCTATAGCGACCTGCGACCGAGCGAGGAGCGGCAACGACTTCGTTGCCGCTCCGCTTCCGGTCCTCACGCACCGGAGTGCGCTCCGGTCCGGTTCTCGCGGCGCGTCGTCCTTGCGGCTCCTCGCTCGGTCGCACTGACGGCTCTGGGATGGGGGCCTCATCCTTCCGGCACGTGCGGCTTGCCTGATCGCGGCGCCATGTACCTTGCGGCCGATTGGTCGAGTTAGCGTGGTAGGTGTGCGTGCGAGCGCACCGAGCGGGCACGCACAGTCCCTGGTTCCCCCGGACGTCCAGGTGGTATGCACTCCGCATGGCCACCTCGATGTCCGGTTTCGATCTCACCCCGCTGGCGGCGGATCGAATCGCGGCGCTGTCCGAAGGGTTTAGTCCCGAGGAGAAGCACGTGATTCTCCACCAAGGGACCGAGCGTCCGTTCTGCGGCGTGTTCCTCGATAACAAGAAGACCGGGGTGTACACGTGCCGGCTGTGCGGGCTTCCGCTGTTCACGTCCGATACGAAGTTCAACTCGGGCACCGGATGGCCGAGCTTCTTCAAGCCGTACGACGGCGAGCACATCCGCGAGATCGCGGATGACTCGCACGGGATGATCCGCGTCGAGATTCGTTGCCGCCGTTGCGATGCGCACCTCGGTCACGTGTTCGACGACGGCCCGCCGCCCACGCACCAGCGATACTGCATGAACTCTATCTCGCTCGAGTTCGTCGACGCCGGCCAGCCCCTCGGCCTCAAGACCTAGCGCTCGACAGTCGTCCGATCGAGGGAGGCCGGTTACGTCCGTGGCCGGGTCGCTAGCGACGGCGGCGGATCAGCATGCCGAACATCAGCAACGCCAGCGCGATCACTCCGTGCGGCTTGCCTCCGACCGAGCAACCGCCATCGCCACCGCCCTCATCAACGCAGTCGGCGCTGCACCCGTCGCCATCGGCGCGGTTCCCGTCGTCACAGGTCTCGCCTTCGTCCTCGACGGCGTTGCCGCAGGTGACCGCGGGACCGGACATCGCGACGATGCAGACGTCGTCGAGCGTCCAGCCACCGAGCTGAAGGCCCTCGTCCGCTTCGATCTCGAACCGGACCTTCACCTTGCCGTCGACCGCGTTCGCACTGACGTCGAAGTCACGGAACTGCCACTCCTTGTCGAGGTGGTTGGTTCCATCGGAACCCGGATCTTGCGCGCTCGCGTAGCTCGACCAGATTTCCGTTCCGTTCGCGAGGATCCGCGCGCCGTCGTAGAAGCCGTCCTCTACACCGAGCCAGCGCTGGAACTGCAGCCGGACCTTTGTGTTGCCCTTGAGATCGACCTCGGGTGTCTCGGCGTAGGCAAGACGCGACGGATCGTACTCGCCGTCTTCGGTGAGATCGTTGCCGATGACCATCGAGCCGTTCGCAGGCATCTTCGGGTCGCCAGCGAGCCCGTGCGGAGCACCTAGCTCCCAACCTTCGCTGAGCATCATGCCACCCAGGCCGGCTTCGAAGCTCGCGCACCACAGAGGTGTCGTCGCACCGACGTAGAATTGGAAGAACGGCTCCGCCGGATTGTTCGGATAGGTCTGAACGGTGCCATCGCTGAGCGAGATCGTCACCTTGTACCGAACGGACGAGCCTTCGGCCTGCGCCGGGATCGCGCCCTCCTGAGTGTTGGCGCCGGTCGTCATGGTGACCTTGCCGCTGGTACCGCCTACGACGCTCCAATCGATCACCGACGAGGTGATCATCGGCGTGGGGCAGTTCGGGTTGTTGCTCGGCTGAATCGGCACCTTGATCGCGAAGCCGTCGCGCACCGGATGCCCGATCCCTATCGTCGCGGTCGGATCGGCGAGCCCATGCTTGCCGAACACGGTCTGGATCTCGCACTGATTGGGCGTCCCGTTGGTGATGTCGCCGTCATCATCGTCGGCGACCAGCGCCTCGGCGTACGCGGACGGAATGTCCGAGCCGCGTTGCAGCACACCGTAGTAGATGTCGAGCATCTTCTCGTAGGCGGCCTGTTCGCCGAGCTTCTGCTCGAGCGCCTTCCAGGTGTCCCACATCGTGCCGCCGATGATTTCGCCATCGTCGTGGACCTCGCCCGTGACGTCGTCCGGCCAAACCTTGTCGTTCTGCGGATTGAGCTCGCGAAGCGGCGCGTTCGACATGTAGAAGCCGCGACCGAGGCCCGAGTCCTTGGACATCAGCGCCGACAACACGTCCGACATCCCTTCGGACATCGCACCGTCGAACTGGCCGACACCGTCGATGACCGCGAAGTGATGCAATGAGTGACCGAACTCGTGATAGACGACGTCCGCGAGCAGCGCCGTGTTCTCGCAGTTGCCGCGGCGGAGGAAGTGGATCTCGTTGCCGCTGGAGTACGCGTTGCAGCTGCCGCTCTCGTTGACGTAGACCTCCATCTGGCGATCCAGCCATTCGAGCTCCGGATCGATCCGGGTCTTCGCAAACTCCTTGATGATCGATGTGTGGACGAAGCCACTGAGTTGAGCGTCAGCGGTCTCCGCGGTGCTCTTGTTCCACACCAGCATGCCGCCATCGTCGAGGTTGAGCATCTCGTTGAGCAACGCGCCCGAGTCGTTGTACACGCGCACGAACGGGCCCGAGAGCCCGGGGCGTAGGGTCGCGGGCTCGCTACCGCTCCACATCACCATGCCATCGAGCGAAGACATCGCCGATGCGCCGTTGACCTGGTGGTTTGCAAACGGTGCTGGCCGATCGCTGCGCCCTCCGCCGGGATACCGGTTCGGCACGTTGTAGAGCACCTGGCCGGTCGCGTAGTGAACTCGGGTGCGGCGAGCGATCGGCGTTGCGTCATGGGCGTCCATCCAGACGTCCCACGCGCCGTCGTACATCGATGGTGACTCGACGATCACCTGCTCTGCGACCCGGTAGCTGATCTCGACGTTGGCGCCGATTTTCGGACGGACAACCGGAATGATCACAGGCTCGCTGGCGACCAGGCTGTCAGTCGCTTTGACCGCGACCGAATGCCCGGCGGTGGCGAGCCAGTCGACCGCGCGGCGGTTGACGAACGCGGGCGCGAGGCGTTGCGTGAGCGCCGGCACCGCCACGTTTGGGAGCGCCGTCGAGCTGACCATGATCAGGCGATCGTGCTTGAACGAGAACCCAACGGCACCACCGACAACGCGAAGCCCGCCAGCACGCTGGATGAAGCCAACGCTGCGGACATCGCCGTTGCGCGACAGCTTGTTGGCCGCGAGCTCGAAGTCCGAAATCACCGAACCGGGAGCGAGCACCGCGATGTGTTGCGCCAGGAATTGCCGCGCCGCGGTTTCCGCCGTGGCTGCGTTCGCAACGGCGCCACCGAACACGGCGCCGCGCCCCCACAACCGGAGCGGAACATCGGTGTCGTGATCCCAGATCGCGGTCCACCCCGGCAGGGTGGCAAGCTGCTTGTTCCAGCCGGTGGTGCGATGCGTCCGCGGCGCCTGGCCCGCTGCGACGATCGGCTTTTCCGCGCCTTTGTGGCGAGTAAATGCTTGGCTCGGCTGAGCTAGTCCACCCGCAACAGCTGCGGCGATCCCGAGAGTCGACAGTCGCATCGAAGCCTCCTGGGCCCGGTGTTTCACATGGACCCGCTGCGACTTCCAACCGGTGTCGCATGACATCCGCAAACTAGGAGCGCGATGGCAATCGTGTTTTTCGTCGTGGTGACGCCTCACCCGCATCACTCGAACCGCAGTTCTCACTCCAGGTCAGCATCTGTCATCGAGCAAGTCACTGTGATGAAACGAATCCACTAACAGATCCCTGTCACGTGTGAACGGTCCGGTTAACCGCGCGGAGTGGGACGTACGATTAGCACCGTCCCGTCCACCGAGATCGTGAGGCGGTGCAATGCAGCGACCGCGCACGCGATCTGATCCCACGGCGTCCGCTTGATCCGGAGCGTGACCTTGCCAGCGACTTGATCGGAGACCACGAGGTTCGCGCGTCCCGCATCGGCGAGCAGCCGAAACACATCATGGATGTCGACGTTCTTCACGTCGAGATCGACGGAAGCTCCGCGGAACTTCGCGCCGCGCACGCAGAGCTCCCGATCCGCCGCTGCACCCCCGGGTATCAAGAGGGCGCCGAGCACGACCGCGGCGACCGAAAATCGAACGCTCGCGCTCCGCCGCATCGCGTCCAGTGTACCGTGCGCCCGTGCCGCTGCAGTTGCCGTTTCAACCGCCCATCGAACCGATGTTGGCCAAGCTGTCGTCGGGACTTCCCGATGGAGACACCTGGATCTACGAGCCAAAATGGGATGGATTCCGCGCGCTGGTGTGGAAGAGCGGTGACGAGGTGTACATCCAGAGCCGCGATCTCAAGCCACTCGGCCGGTACTTTCCCGACCTCGAAGCTTCGCTGCGCGAGCGACTGCCCGATCGCTGCGTGCTCGACGGCGAGGTCGTGATCGCGACCGATGGCCGGCTGGATTTCGAGGCGCTGCTGCTCAGGATCCACCCCGCCGCATCACGGGTGAAGATGCTCGCGGAGCAGAGCCCGTCGTCGTTTGTCGCGTGGGACTTGCTCGCGCTCGGCGATGAGGATCTGCGCAGCGTACCGCAAGCCGAGCGCCGCAAGCGGCTCGAACAAGCGCTCGCCGGCGTCCAGCCGCCGGTGCACCTCACCCCGGTAACCCGCGATCGCGAAGTGGCGCAGGATTGGTTCGAGCGATTCGAAGGCGCCGGTCTCGACGGCGTGATGGCCAAGCCCGAGTCGCTCGGCTACGAGCCCGGCAAACGGTCGATGTTCAAGATCAAGCACCAGCGCACCGCCGACTGCGTCGTCGCCGGGTTCCGCTGGTACAAGGGCGGCAAGGACAGGCTGGTGGGTTCGCTGCTGCTCGGGCTCTATGACGCCGAGGGCGTGCTCCATCACGTCGGCATTGCGGCGTCGTTCAAGCAAGCCGAACGCGCCGCGCTCACCGAGCGGCTTGCGCCGTATCGCGAGGGCGCAAAGGACGATCATCCGTGGCGCGAATGGGCGGAGTGGCAAGACGTGGAGTCCTCGCAGCGCCTGCCCGGCGCAACCAGCCGATGGAATCGCGGCAAGGACTTGTCCTGGGAACCGCTGCGCCTCGAGCTCGTCGCCGAGGTCTCCTACGATCACATGCAGGGCACGCGGTTTCGCCACGCGACTCATTTGAAGCGGTGGCGCCCCGACAAACCGGTCGCCGAGTGCACCTACGCTCAGCTCGAGGAGACGCCCGCGTTGCTGATCAGCGAGATCTTCGGCACGGCGAAACCATAGTCGTTACTCCAGTCCCGATATTCGCGACCACCCCCGTCGCGACGAACACGAACAGCATCGTGAACCGGCCCTGAGCGCCTCGATCCGCGGCCCGATCGCCGCCGTTCCTATGGTCGCGTTGTTCCGGTGGCGACCGTCAGTGGTTACCGTCGAACGTAGGTTTTGCGTTCGTGCCGGTCATGTAGATCGGACCCTTGTCGTTTGCGCTGAGCGCGTTATCCACGACGAACAAGCCTCTGGTGTCCTTCATGTAGAGGCCGTACCACTGGGTCTTGATCGCTTGGTCGTCGTAGCAGTTGTTGCCGACCACCGCGACCCCCGAGACCAGCAGCGTCGGCTCCCCGAACACGGCGATCGCAGACCGCTGCTTGGTGTCGGACGAGCCGCCTTGACCGTTGTTGACGCACTCGTTGTGCCGCACGGTGATGTTGCGGAGCGCGAGCCCGTGTCCACCGCCGACGCGAACACAGTAGGTGTCCGCGTTCGAGATCAGGTTGTCCTCGACGATCAGTCCCTCCACCGGATCGGTCGCGGTTCCAGGTCCGATCGCGACGCCTTCGCGGACGCGGTCGACCTTGTTGTTCCGAATCACTACGTTCTTCGTCGGAGTGCCGTTGAGCAGGGCGAACCCCGGACCATCCATGTTGGAGATATCGTTGTTCTCGAACACCGAGTCGCTGACGTTGTAGGGATCGCCTTCGGCGAGGTGGCCGATCGTGAACCCCGAGCCAAACCCGTCGCGAATCGTGTTGGCGACGGCGCGGTTGCGCCGGCCGTTGACGCTGATCGACGAGAACGTGTGGGTTTCGTCGCCCACACGCTCGACTGTATTGCCCTGGATCAGCACGTCAGAGGAGCCGGCGGTGGCGATTCCGCTGCCGCGCCCGTCGAAAAATGACGAGTCGATCACTTGATTGAACGAACCACCCCAAAACGACACGCTCTCGCGTTGGCTACCGCTCAACGTCACATTGACGACCGATACCCGTTCGCAGGCTTCGCAGTGCAGCGTTGCGTCCAGATCATTGAGAAACGTGGTGCCGGTGACCTGCGAATCCGTTACCGCGCTGAACAACACGGCGTACTGTGAGGTCGGCCCGGGACCTGGATACGGCGGGCTCACGGTTTGGCCATCCCAGTTACCGTCGAGCGTGCCGCCCTCGATTCGAATATCGGTGTTCCCACCAACAAGGTCGCTGTTCTGAAACATGATCCCGTTCGCCTCGTCGACTCGATGGATCCTGGCCTCCACGAAGTCCAGCTCGGTATGCGAGCCGATCCGAAACGGTCCGCGCGCCGAGAACGCACCCACCAGCGAGATCCGTTCCGCGACCGCACGGTCAGGCGTCAGCGCGTCGAGCGCGCCCTGCAGCACCGCGTCGAGATCAGATCCGCGCAGTGTCTCGCCGCCCGTGATCCGATCGCGAACGACCACTTGGCCATCGATCCACGAGATCACATATCCAGGTTGCGGCGCCACAGCGTCCGGACTCGATGGTGGACTCGCGTCGTTGGAGCAGCCCAGCAGGAACACGGCGAGCGCGGGCCACCAAGCGTTCACTGACGGCGAGCACCCCATCGATCACTAACGTATCACGTCGACTCAGATGCTCGATGTCCGAGCGCGGCGCTGGGGTGCGCGTCGATATCGATGCGGTTTTCAGTCCGAATTCGGCGGCGCATGGATCACCGTGGTGCTGACCTGCCCGTTGGAGATCCAGCCCTTCAGCGTGTGAGTGATCGTCGTGCCGTCGCAGTCGAGATCGGTCACGGCGCGCACCGTGAACAGTTTCCCGTCGGATTCGTAGCTGTACTGGAACAGGCCCGGCTCGTCGATCTGAAACCCCAGATCCTTCCACACGGTTGCCTTCCAGGTGTCCGGACCCGCCGGGCACTTGTGATCGGGATAGGTACAGCAGACGTTCGCGGGCGTCAGCGGAGTCTTCCCCACCGGGAATCGCTTCGAACCAGCGAATGCTGTCGTGACTTTCCCGACGATTCGGTCGAACTCGATCGCGAATGTCGGTCGCATGCCTGCTCGTTCGACCTCCTTCATATGTTGCATGAGCGCAGGCATGCCGACGCCGGCCAGCACCCCCACGGCAAACGTGGCGATCATGATCCCGTTCTGCCCGGCTGCGAGATCCGCAGCGAACGGCGATCCCGGTGTGGCGTCTGCGATCGCCTTGAGCTTCGCCGGATTCATCACTTCGTGGGCTTGAAGCGCCGCCAACTTGGCGATCACCTCATCCGGGTTGTCCCAGATCGTTCGGCCAATGAAGCTGACCCTCGTCACGTCCCCATCGACCCGAACTCCAACGCCGAGCTCGGAAAGACCCAGAAACCGCTTCAGTTGGTCGCCGATCTGCCCCGGGACGCTGAGCGACGGACTCCCGAACAGCGTGCCGCGTCCCCACGCAGCGAGCGCCCACGCATGGTTCGCAAACAAATTGGGTTTCTGCGACGTCTCGACGGGTGGCGTTGCAGCGATACCGGCTCGCCCACCGGTTCGATCACCGATTCGCAGCTCGGTTCCTTCGACCCACAGGTCGATCTCACCAGCGAACACCGGCGGTGCGACCCGGCACACGTTCGGAGCCTTGCTCGCGACTGCCCACGGAAAGATCACAGCGCATCCAGCGATCAGCTTGTTCGCTGGTCCGACGTCGCGCAGCGGGACGCGGATCCCCAGGTCCGCGCTGCCGGCTCGCAGGCTCGCGGTGATCGGTCCGCGGATCGAGGCTCCGAGCTCGTGAAGCGTGAGATCGGCCGTCAGCGGCGTCGGCGGTAAGTTCGTGAGGTACCGAGCGAGATCAAAGACCACGAACCCCGAGGTATCCGGCGCCACACGCGGCTTCGTCGCATCACCGAGGGAGATGCCACTCGTCCCGAACTTCGGAAGGGCCGCCTCGATGCGAACTCTTCCGGGTTCGAGTTGCGCGACGAACGCCGTGCTCAGCACCGGATTCGGATCGACGAAGCCCTCGATGTCGCCGCGTGCCTGCACGATATCGATTCGAGCTCGCACGTTGCCTTGGCCGAGCGTTCCGACCAGCGACGGAGCGCTCGCGCAGACGTACAGATCCTTGACCATGTTGCAGGTCATGCCGCCGATGGTGTCGTGGCTGGCGCCGCGGGTTCCTCGCATCGCAGTCACGAACTTGGCGCGATCAGCGACAGGAAGAATCCACAACTGGCCAGCGCCCGTGCCGAACGTTGCGAAGCCTCGATCGGCCCGGAGCCCTAGCTCCGCGAGCGAGCGAAACGTCCGGACCCTCGTAGCGAAGTCTTTGCCAAACGCCTCGAGCTGCGCTTGCATCTCCGGCAGCTGGCCCGCGTTGGCAGCGGCGGTCACGGCTGCTCGCTCGAGCAGCTGAACAGCCCGCGGTGACGCAACGACGGCCATCTGCGTGCCTGCCGGGGCAAGCGCCCACAGCTCGTCGATGGTTTGCGCCGAACCGGAACCGGCCGGTGTCGAAGCCGCCGGAGTTGGAGCCATCGACGGCGGCGAAGTCGCGGCGTCTTTGCGGCAACCGAGCACGACGGCAGTTGCGAGAAGCGCGAGTGTCAGATGCGTCATCGGCGTTGCGTTGTACGCCAACCGCTGGTCGTCCACCCCGTGCGTATCCCAGTGAATCTCTCCGAGGACGCGCCAAAGGACGGACCAAACGATTCACGCCTTCGGAGGTCCAAGATCACGAGAGCTCGGGCCACGAGATCGGCGGACACACCTACGCTCCAAACCCGCCCCGCGCTGCATGTCGACGACCTCGCGGTCGTGGAGCGCTGAGCGCTCGACGCTGAGCGCCCCGCTCAGTCCACCGTCGTCTCGATCGACACGGTCTGGTCGTCCATCCACGTATTGAGTCGGATGTACCAGAGCCCGGCGGCAGGCGTGGTCATGATGAACTCACCGTCGCCAAGCGGGCCGAAGTTCTCGTTCGATGCGTTGAGGTACTGGGTGGGCAGCTCGCCTTGGCGCACCAGCATGGTTCCGTTCTTCGTGCCGTGAACCTTGAGCCGAACGTTGATCGTGTTCGCCGGCATGTCGACGACGTAATATGTCGGGCCGGTTGCGCGGAGCGTGACGTTCTTCGTGGTGTCGGTGGGTAGCGAGGTCGCTTGCCCGGACGGCGTGTTGCTGTAGTCGGCGATGAGCGTACCGCCGGTGATCGCGCCTTGCTCGGCGGCGACCGACACCAGCCAGTGCCCCTCCGCGTCGTCGCCCGGATGGATCTCCTCGATGCCGTTACGCAAGCAGTTCGTGTTCGTCGAAGACTCCGGAATGATGCCCATTCCGATGCAGAACCCGGGCATTCCGGACTCGGCGGTCATCTTGAACGACAGATCGCTCTTCTTGGGCGGTACCTCGAAATAGAACAGTTGGTTGTCGTCGCTGGACGCGTCGATCCCCGTGATCGGCATTCCATCCTTTAGGATCTGCGTGCCGACCTCGGTGTCGTTCCAGCTGGCGGTGACGTAGAGCTCGTCATAACTGCCATCGAACGCGATCAGCGCGTACCACGTGCCGGCAAACGGCGGCGCGTCGATCTGTTCATCGTTGGCCGGACCAGCGCGCAAGAACTCGCGCGGCGTCGTGCGCGACTTGGTCGGCACTGCTTCATGACGCACGAATAGATCCGCGCCGCTCTGCGACGTATTCGAGATCGGACGACCGTTGGTCTCGATCCGAAGGAACGTCTGCCCCTCCGGCACGTCGAATCGGTACAGGTACTGCTTGCCGTTCACGCCATTGATCGTCCGCGGCACGCCATTTTCGAGAATCAGCGCGCCATCGGGAGACATCCCGTCCCACGATGGGTCGGTCGACTCGGCCTCGGGCTCCGAGGCACACGCTGCAATGGTCCCAGCCAGCAACAACAAGGTGATCGTGGTGCGCGCCGTCGCGATCATCGTGGGGTTGCTAAGGCACGATTCGTTCCAACGTCGAACCCCGCGATCTGCCCCGAAACCGCCGCGGGAAGGTCCTGCAATCGCCGGCCACTAGAGCTGCTGCGCACGCGGCGCGTCTCACACTCCCGGTGTCCGCTGAGGAGCTCGCCCCCACCTGCGTGACCTACCGGTTGCGATATCGCGTCACAAATCGCTTACCAATGACATCGCTATGGATCTCCGATTCACTCGGAGCTCATCGCAGGTCGCTTCGCGGGCGTCTTGGATACTGAGCGCTACGGAACCGATGAGCAGGGTGTCATTCGGGCTCGTCGAGATATTCGGACTTTGGATCGTAGTCAGGATCGGGCGGTTCGGACGGCGGATGCTGCGCGGCCGGGACGTTCTTCAGGTTGATCCGCACCCGGTACCACGCACTCGATCGTCCGCGATTGGTATCGATCAGGACATCTTCGGGCGCGAGCATCGCCGCGATCTCGGGATAGCGCGCCTTCCATCGCTCGAGCCCGGCAAGCGCATGGGGCTTGAGCTTCGCCTGTGCGATCACGATGACAGGGAGCTTCTCGCGCTTTGGTTTACCTGCCGCCTTGGCGCGCGATGGCGACACCCGCGGCCCCTCCCCGGCTTGGCGAGCGAAGTGCGGCGGCCACGGTGCGTCGGGCAGCCCCTCCGCATCTTGACGGGCCGCGAGCTCGAGCAAGCGTTCGAGGTTACCGATGGTGTCGTCGATTCGCGCATGTGCATCTCCGCGAGCCCCCACCATCGCCGGCACCGTTCGCAGCGTGAACTCGCGCGGATCGCAGTGAAAGAACTCATCCCATGACAGCGGCATCGAGACCCGCGCGTCCGGCGTCGGCCGCACCGAATACGCGCTCGCGGTGGTGCGATCGCGCGCGTTCTGATTGTAGTCGAGGAACACGCCGTGGCGCTCTTCCTTCCACCATTTCGCCGTGGCGATCGCCGGCGCGCGGCGCTCGACCTCGCGCGCAAACGCGAGCGCCGCGCGTCTGACCTCGGTGAACTGCCAACGCGGCTCGATCCGCGCCCACACGTGCGCGCCACGCGATCCGCTGGTCTTGGGCCAGCCGACGAGGCCGTATTCGTCGAGGACTTGTTGAGCGACTCGTGCGACGTCGACGATCTGACTCCATTCGATCCCGGGGACCGGATCGAGATCGATGCGGAACTCGTCGGGACGATCCATATCTTCGCTGCGCACCGCGTGCGGATTGAGATCGACGCAACCGAGGTTCACGACGTACACCAGCTGCGCGGTGTTGTTGACCGCGATCTCATCGGCGTGTCTACCCGACGGGAATCGAAACGTCGCGATGTCGAGCCACTCCGGCCGCTTCTCGGGCGCGCGCTTCTGATAGAACGGCTCGGCCTCGACGCCATTGACGTAGCGCTTGAGGATCATCGGTCGCCGCGCGACGCCGCGCAGCGCACCGTCGGCGACCGCCAGGTAGTACTCGACGAGCTCGAGCTTGGTGATCCCCGCCTTCGGAAAGTAGATCTTCTCGGGATTGGTCACGGTGACTTGGTGACCATCGAGCTCGAAGATCCGCTTGGTCGGCTGCGCCACGGGTTGCTGATCTAGTTTCCGAACCGGGCGTCGAGCGAAACCGCGCCGACGATCGCGCTCGCGGTGTAGGCACCCTTGTGGATCGGCATGTAAGGCTCGCGGCTCGTGCGTCGCGAATTGGGAATCACCCACAACAAGCCAACGTGAAGGTCGAGCGCGTCGCCGAGCTTCCGACTGAAGCCAACCGTCAGATCGTGGCGATCGACATCGGGGAGCCGCGCCGAGATCGTCGTCGCTGGTACGGGAGTCGGATCGTAGATATAGCCGGCACGGACAGCCGCACGAATCTCGGGGAGCTCGAGCTCGGCGCCGGCGCGCAGTGTGACGGTGTCTTTGTAGTTCTGCGGTGACACCGACTGCGTGCCATCCGGCATCTCGATCGCGATCTCCTTGAACGTGGACCAGTCGAGCCACACCGCGTTGAATTCGAGCTCGACACGGTCGCTCGGTCGCACCGCGATGCCTCCGGCGACCGACATCGGCAGGGTGATCGTCGTTGCGATGTCGCCGTCGGGTGGCAGCTGCGCGCGATATGGGTCGGCGATGTCGAAGTCGCCGGTGCCTTCGAACTCGAGGTTGACGTGGCTGCGCCACATCGCACCGACGCTGATCCGCGAGCTCCGCCACATCACCCCCGCCCTACCGCCGATCCCGAACGCCTCGCCGCCGAGCGCTGCGGTTCCGCCCTCGGAGCCGAACTGGAGTGATTGCTCGAGCTGTACCGTCGCCGGCACGAGGTCGGCTCCGCCGCCGGCCGACAACCCTGGAATCAGCCCGCCGAGATCGAGGCCAACCACCGGCGAGATGAAGTACGTGCGCAGGTTCTGCTCGGTCACGATCTCCGCCTGCGGGGATGACGTCGGCCACGCCACCGCGAGCCCGAACGGCATGTGGAACCCGATTCCGATCGCGACGACGCTGCCGAGCTTCGACGTCACGAACGCCGTGGGGAGCACCGACAGCTTGGACTCGAGCTGGGTCTGGTCATACGCGGGATCGTAGTACGTCGCCGACGGTGCGATCAGCGAGCCGCCGATCGAGATGCTCGTGCCACCGATGACCGCGACGCCGCCGGGGTTGTAGACGATCGCCGAAGGCTCGACGTCCGTTGCGGTCGCAGCACCGCCGCGACCGGTAACCCGCGCGTCGTGCTCGTAGAGGAAGAACCCGTTGGCCGCCGCCGGACCAGCTGCGCAGACGATGAGGAGCGGGAGCATGCGCATGGTTAGTCCTGGTGGAGAGTGACAAAGCCGATCGCATCGGTCTGGAGTCGCGCAGTTCCGAGCCGGCCGGAAGGTATGCAAGCTTCGGCGTTCGGACATTCGTGATCGGCGGTGCACCGCATCGCCACGGTCGACGAGCACCGGCCAGCCGCAGGCTGCAGCAGCGAGCCATGCTCGAACTCGTTGCCAGGGCTGCACGCGCCTCCGATCATCAGCGATGGGTACGTCATGAACACGCTCGCGGTCGGGCTCGACACCAGCGACGACGATGGCGCTGGCGCACTGCTGCTAGCGCAGTCGGCGGCTCGTTTCGTCTGATCGACCAGCACGGCCTGAACATCGGTGGTCGCATTCGGAACCACGGCGTCGTCCACGATCTCCTGCATCAAGAACGTCCGGTCTGCAAGCATCGGCGCAAAGTTCGCCGGCTCGGCGGCATCGAGTAGCCAGCGCGCGACCGCCGAGAACTGGCGATAGCCGGGCTGCGTGCTCCAGTCCGCGGTCGTACACAGCCCGCTGGTGATCATGGGGGGATCGCCGGTAGCGACCGACTTGTCACCCGCCAGCGTGCCGGCATCGATCAGCGCATCGACGAGCGGACATCGCAGCTCGAGTCGTTGCGTGTCCTCGAGAATGTCGAGCCACCCGACACCCGGCGTATTGAGCACCGATGCCTTGAGATCAGGCGTGGTCGCAGCGATCACCGAGCCCAATACGCCGCCGGTCAGCGACATCCCGACGTACGAGATCCGGTTTGGATCGATCGTGAAGTCGGCTGCATCGCTGCACATCGCGGTGCCGCACGCCTTGAGCCCAGCGACCAACCCCTGGACGTCGAGCACGCTCTGGCGCAGGTTGTCTCGAGTCGCCGCGAGATCGGGCGACAACAACGGCGCATAGCAGTGGGGCGCATCCGACGAGCTCGGCGGGGCCGCCGGCGTGCCGGTGTCGGCGCAGCCCTCGGCATCGGCGTCAGAGATCCGCACCGCGCGGCTGCCATGCGCGACAAAGTCGATCGCGACCGACGCGTAGTGCGCCGGCGACGCGGCGAGCTGCGGCCCGATCGCGAACAGCGAGCTCTTGGTTTCCCCAAGTGGATGACCGAACACGACGGTGGGGTATCCCGTCGTCGGCGCGGTGGTCGCAGGGATGATCGCGAGCACCGAGATCAGCTGCTGCTTCACTTCCGTGGGATGGACAGGATCGCTCCACGCGCCAGGAATCGGCTGATCGGCGTCGAACGAGTTGGCGACGTCGGCTTGATACGACGTCGAGCTGAGCAGGCCGCCGACGATGTCGCCCACCGCTGCGCAGCCGACCGCCGCACAGGCCGCGTTGCCGGCCGGATAGATCGCCATGCCCTCGGCACCGGACGCGACACCGAGCGCGATCTTCAACATGCACTGCGTGTTGGTGTCGGTACCTGGACCGCCGCCCGCGGGATCGCACAATACGTAGGGCGCTGTCGATCGCTCGATGCCGAGCGGACACGTGGTGGCGTCGTAGTCACACGTCATCGACTGCATGCCGATTAGCGGTTGCGCGGCGACCTTCGAGGCCGGGCTACCGACCACGGTTGGGTCGAGCGGATCGGTCACGGTTTGCGTGGTGAATTCCCACGCGAGCAGCACGTCGGCGCGCGCGTGCTGTTTCTGCTCGAGGAACGCGAGCGTCGGCACGTAGGTCCGCCACAGCCGATCGATCCCGCGCAGCTGGTCGAGCTGGTCAGGGATCGACGGGTCGAGCGGTGTCCTGTCCGCCAATACGTGGCCCTCCTCGTTGAGGGTGACCGGATTTTCGCGCTCGCGGATCAGGCTCCACAGCGCCGAAGGCCCAAAATCCGTGGTCTCGTCGAGCTTGGAATCGAGCACGCGGACGCCGGCGAGGATCGCGACGGTGTACGTCGACCTCTGTTCGAGTGGAACTTGGGGCACGATCGTCAGCGTCGAGACCTGCGCCGGGTTCTCGCAGCTCCGGTCGAATCGCGTGGTCTCGGTCTTCACGACGTCGACCGGAACACCTGGCTCGGTGAGAGGATCGAACGGCATCGCCGCCGACGTGCGCTTGTACATCACGACGCGTCCGGTGAGCGACGTTGTGTCGAACGGCTGGCTGAACGTGACCTGGATCGGAACCTGGTAGGCGCCGAAGCCGTCGAGCTGGTTCAACGCCATCCGCGTTGCGGTCGCCGCCGGGGTTTCATTGCACCCAGGCGGCAGGTTCACCTTCCCCGTCGCTGGATCGAGCAGCAGGTTGTTGGGAACCGGCAAGATCCGGTTGCTCGGATCGAGCTCGACCACGGCTCGGGCGATCGGATCGTCGACGCCCTCACCTGGATCGATCGCGATATTTGGACAACCGGCAAGAACAGCTACTCCAGCGGCGAGCAACCAGGACAACCAGCTCTGCATCACGTGCTCCGTGCGGCTTGCCGCGAGTATAGACGTTCGCCAGCCGTGGCGCGCCCAGCAGGAATCGAACCTGCGACCCCAGACTTAGAAGGTCCGTGCTCTGATCCAACTGAGCTATGGGCGCTCGACCGCGCCGTGGCGCGTTCCGCCAGACTCTGCACGTGGGCGCGCCGCCAGGCAAGCGTGTTAGGTTCTGGGCACGATGCGAACGTGGATTCCGAGCATGATCTGTGCGGTTGCGTGCGCCGGTGCAGCCCTGGGCGGGTGCGGCAAGAGCGCCAAAGACGAGGCCAAAGAAGAAGTCATGGCCGAGGAAGCCAAGGACATGGCGCAGAAAAAGGCCGAGGCCGTACCTGCCGTGAAGGTGAGCCCGCCGGTGCCAGGCGACAAGATGATTCCATGCGAGCAGCTGATCGATCTCGAGAAGTTCCGCGAGGCGCTTGGCGAGACAGAGCCGTTGACGCTGCGCGATCAGATCAAGAGCGAGGGTGACGCGGTGTCGTCATGCGGACTGATCCGTGGCGGTAAGAAGATCACGGTTGCTCAGCAAAAGGCGCTGCTGAAGAAAGAAGGCCGGCTCGGCGTGCTCCCCGGTGACGAGCTGTGCCGCGTCACCGCGTTCTGCCGAACGATCGAAGATCCGGACGCGTTCCGCTCGAACTACTGCAAGAAGCGCAAGGAGCTGGACGACGAGTCGATGGGCACCTATGCCTGCAAGCAGGTCGTCGCGACCGGCGCCGATGACGTGTTCGTGTTCCGGTTCCTCGACTCGGACACCAAGTGCATCCTTCAGGTCGGCGGCGGACCTAGCCAGGTCGACAACGACATCATTCGCAAGTGCGCGATGACCGCGCGCGACGCGATCGGCCCCGCGCAGATCGCGGTGAATGGCGCGGCACCCGCGGCACCTTCGCCAGCGAGTGACTCGGGCTCCGCGGGCAGTGCCAACTAACGCAGTTCTGAACGAAGGCGACGGTGAAGACGACGCGAAGGATGCTGTGCACGCACGGCCCCGCGCCTGTTCGTGTTCTGCATGTTCTCCGCTTGCGTGCGTCAGCGCCTCTGCGTTCCGCTGATCGCGGAGCATCCCTAGCGGACGTATTCGTCGTCCGCCGCCTCAGCTCTTGGTGATCGCGAACCCAGTCACGCAGCGGTACTGCTTGCCCTTGTACTCGCTGACGACGAACTCGACCGACACCTGATACTCCGAGCGAAACGCGGCGAACAGCAGCTGGATGCTGTTGTCGGACAAATCGCGGCCCTTGCACTGCAGCCCGCCCCAGCGATAGTTCGTCGAGGCCTTGTCACGATCGAGCCAGATCGCGCCGTGGAACAGCTTGTAGCTTGCGTCCCCGGGCTCGAGCACCATCAGCTGGGCAACCGAGGTCGGCGGCGTTTGGTCAGCGGCGGCGGTCGAGCTCAGACCCAGCGTTACAGCAAGGACGGTCAGCGTGCGTCGCATCGTGTGCATCGTAGCGCAGAGCGGTTCGGGCTTACCTCCACGGGACGCTAGTTCCGAACGCGACGCCGGCCGCGACCCAGACCGCGAAACCCGAGCAGTCCGAGCACCGCCGCGGTCAGCACCGCGTACGACGGGACACTCCGACTCGCGCTGCAACAGCTCTCTGGATCTTCATTCGCCGATCCCGGCCAGCACACGGCACCCTCCTCGAGGCAGTACATCCCATCAGGACAGCTGTCGGCGACGCCCGGGACGCACGGCACCGTGCAGACCTTGGTCTCGTCGGTGCCCTCGCACATGCCAGACAGGCAGTACTGAGGAAACGTGCACTCGGCACCCAGCTCGCCCACCGCCGGCTCCCACAGACATCGCCCGCGCGCATCGCAAACCTGTCCAAGTGCGCAACTCGCGCTCGACGTGCATGGTGCTCCTTTGGTGACCGTGATCGGCGCGGTCTCGGTGGTGACGTCGATGTCGTCCTTCACCTTGACCACGAGATCGATCACTCCATCGGGAACCTGCGGCGGAAGCTTGAGGATGTAACTCGCCTCGGGCTGACCGGCAGGTCCGAACGCCACGCCTCGGACCGAGGTCCACTTGTAATCGTTGAGCCACAGCTCGACGTCGTCGACGCCGCGCTGGGCTCTGGCGATCACGATCACTGACGCTTCATTGGCGATCGTCGCGCCGTTTGCGGGCGACGTCAGCATCGCCACCGGTGGCGCAGTGATCGGTGTCTGCGCGCCCAGCACTGCGGTGAGCTTGAGGTGAGCGTTCTGGTTCGCACCACACGAGCATTGCCGCGGGCTGAACTCACCACACGTCGCGAGGTCGTTGCGAAAGAACTTCTGACCGCCGCAATCGTTGCGATACGTCATCGGGTCTTTGCAGCCCGACGAACCGTCGGAGAACGAGTAGGTGTGGTCGAGCCCGTACGAGTGGCCGCTCTCCTGCGCGGCGACCGCACAAAGCCTGAACACCCGGTCGTCGGGGTTGGGATAGTCGTTCGCGAACGTGAACGAGATGATGTAGCTGTATGGGTTGCAGTCGCCGGTCATCGGCGCGATCCCGCCGGCTTGGCGACCGATCTCGTGATCGGAGCCCGCGATGATCGCTTCGTTGTAAAGCACCCCAGGGACCGGTTGCTGGTCTGTAATCATCACCGCGTACGGCGAATAGACCTCCTTGACGCATTGGACGATCTGGTCCCACTCGTCGTCGCCCCACTCGAACTCGGTCATCGCGAAGTCGGTCTGATCACCGACAGGAATAGTCGACGAATGGGTCCGTGCGTCGTTGATCCCAGACTTCTTGATCGTGCAGCCGCCTTTGCAGCGATTGAGGTACAGGACCTTCGCGGTCTCGTGCTTCACCGCGTCCGGCGGGACGATCACCGTCTCGAGCTGGGGTGCGACCGGCGACTGATCTGCCGCCGCGACGGCGCACCATCCAAGAACCAACGCAAACGCCGCGGCACGCATCGACTAGCTCGCGCTCCGGCGCCGGCGCCGGCCGAGGACGCACAACAGCGCCGCCGCGACGAGCCCGTGGATCCACGGAGCCGACTTGTTGTTGACGCTGCAGCAACCGCCACCTTCATCGTCTCCGCCGAAGAAACACACGCCTTGTCCCGGCCCGGTCTCGACGCAAGCCAGCCCGGAGTCTGCGGGGCAGCTGTCGGTAGAACCCGGAACGCAAGGCTGGGTGCAGATCTTCTGCTCGGCCGTGCCCTCGCATTGCAGCGACTTGCAGAACTGCGGATACGTGCAGTCCGCGCCGAGCTCGCCGGCCGGCGGATCCCACAAGCAGCGCCCCTCCGCGTCGCACCGCTGACCCGCGGCACACGTGGTTGCGTCCGTGCACGCTGCCCCCTTCGTCACGCGCACTGGCTCCGAATCGGCGTAGTCGCCGAGGTCGTCATAGGCGCGCGCGACGAGATCGATCACACCACCTGGAACATTGCCCGGCACTTGGATCGAATACGGCGATGGGTTGGCTTGTCCGTTGGTCCCAAACCCGGCGCCCTTTGCTTCGGCCCACTTGAAGCCGTTGATCAACAACTCGACCTTGGCGACACCGCGCTTGGAGCCAGCGCTGGCAGCGACGACGGCGCCGAGCTGGGCACCCGCCGCCGGAAACGTGACCACCGAGTTGGGCAGACCGGTGATCGGCGAACCAGCGCCGAACACCGACAAGATCTTCAGGTGCGAGTTCTGACTCGAACCGCACTGGCATTGCCGCGCGTTGAACTCGCCGCACGCTGCGAGCTCGTTGCGGAAGAACTTTTGACCGCCGCAGTCGCTGCGGTAGGTCATCGGATCGTTGCATGCCGAGCGCTTGTCCGGCACGAACTCGAATTCGTGGTCGAGGCCGAACGCATGGGCGGTCTCCTGCGACGCCGTCCAGCACACGGTGTTGACGCGCTCGGAGGGACCGTGCGCGTTGGCGAACGAGAACGAGATCACGTTGTCTTGCGGGCTGCAGTCACCAGCGAGCGGTGCGATTCCGAGCACCGAGTCATCGAGGCCGACGTTGCCGGGGCTCCCGGCGATCACCGCGAGGTGATACGCGACACCGCCTGTGGGCTTCTGGTCGGTCACGACCACGTTGAACGGCGAGTACACCTCGCGCACGCACTGGACGATCGCGTTCCACTCGGCATCGGCATCCGTGCCGGTTTGGCCCATCGCGTTGCGGTACTCCGGGATCGTGAACGGTCCCGTACCCTGCGGAATCGTCGACGTGTTGGTACGCGCGTCGTTGATCGTGCCCTTGTTGATCGTGCAATCGCCGGAGCACCGCTCGAGGTAGACGATCTTCGAGATCGCATGGTGGTGCGGCGTGGCGAACGCTTCGAGGGGAGTTGGCACCGCGATCCGCTGGCCGGGCTGCGCGGACGAGGACGTGTCGGTCTGAGTTGGCGAGGTCGGTCCGGCGATCGCCGCGGCCGCGAGTAGCGTGACCGCACCGAACACCCCAGTCGGCAAATGCGAACGGATCATAGATGTGCGGAGTACTACAGGAAGTCAGAACCCGTCAGCAGGATTCGTCACGTTCCGAAATGGCAATTGCTGCTGCGATGCGTCGCAGCGGCCTCAGGTGAGATCTCGCTAGTTCACTTCGAGTAGTTGCGGTGCGGGCCGACGGTGCCCGACGACCCGAGCAGTTAGGACGGGTTCGGGAAGCGCGTTCGACCGGCTCACCACAACCTCCAGATCAAGCTGCTCCGCGCCGGTTGGGTAGCTCACTCGATTGAATGCGGCCTCGATACACAATTTCAGCGATTCGGACTCGACCCCAGTCGCCCGAGCAGAGTGGCCGACACCGTCGGGATTCACGACCATCCTGACCAAGACCTCGGCCTCATCGTGAGGGCGGCCGAGCTCGTCGCGGCGCGGTGCCCACTCGCCGAAACAGCCGTCGAGCTCGACTTGAAACGTGGCCTGTTCGACCTCGGTATCCTGCGACGGCTTCGCGGGCGGCGGTTTCCGGATCGGGCCTTGCTTCTGCAGATTGGTGATCAGCTGCTGAATCTGCGTGTCCTTCTGCTTCAGCTCGCCGACCAGCTTGGCGACCTCCTCGGGTGTCGGCCGGTTTTCGAGCTCCTGCAGCAGCCGATCGCGATCGCGCTCGAGGCGCTGCAGCTGGCCCCTGATCTGGTTGATCTCTTCGACGAAGATGTAAGTCTCGTTCGGATCGTGAACCGGAGCGGCGGCGCGATCGGTCCCCGCAAAGATTGCGGCGGCCGCGCCTCCGAGCAGGACGACCCCAGCCAGTGCACCGATCACGAACCGCGGCGACACGGTTGCCGCCGGCGGGACCAGCTGATTGATCAGCGCAGCCATGGTTGGAAACCGCTTGATCGGATCGCGCTCGAGACCGCGGGCGATCGCGCGAACCACCGACGAAGGGACGCGCGTTCCCGTGGGGGCCGGCATCGCTTCGTCGCCTTGCTCGAGCATCGACACCGAAGTCGCCCCAGGAAGCGGATGCTCCCCATATAGCGCTTCGTGCAGCGCGACGCAGAAGCTGAACTGATCGGATCGTGCGTCGATATGTGGGCCGAGCAGCTGCTCCGGCGGCATGTAGCGCGGCGTGCCGAGCACCGTGCCGGTCGCAGTCAGTGCGGCGTTGAGGGCGGTCGTCGGACGGCCACCCGGAGCTCGAGCGGCTTCATCGTCGATCATCAGCGAGCGCGCGAGCCCGAAATCAGTGACCCGTACCCGACCGTCGCCTCCGACCAGCACGTTGTCCGGCTTGAAGTCGCGGTGCAGCAAGCCCACCGAGTGCGCGGCGACCAGGCCGCGTCCCGCTTGCACGAAGACCTCGATGATCTCGCGCCAGGTTCGAGGCCACCGCTTCAGCCACGTCGTCAGCGTGTCGCCCTCGACGAACTCCATCGCGATATAGAGATCGCCATCGTCGGTGGTGCCGACGTCGTAGACCCCGACCACGTTGGGATGCGACAGCTGGGCGATCGCCTGAGCCTCGCGCCGAAGCCGTTGCTGCGCGTCGCGGCTGTTGTGTTGCTTGCCCGAGCGCAGCAGCTTCAATGCGACCTTGCGGTCCAGCTGCGGATCATATGCGGCGAACACGACCCCCATGCCGCCAGTACCCAGCGTGGACAACACGAGATAGCGACCAACGCGGTCCCCCACGCTGAGGATGCGACGCGGCAACTCGGTGACCTGGGATGGCGAAACCTTTTCATGCGGGACGGTGACGACGTTGGAGTCGTTCGCGGCATCCCGCGCCAGCGCTGCGACGAGCGCCCGACAGTCGCGGCAGCCCGCGAGATGGCCTTCGACCTTGGTGACCGCCGACGGCGGCAACGACCCCGAAACGAACTCGCTAACCGCGTTGTCGTCGAGGCACTGCACCATCACGAACTTAACAAGGTAGCAAAGTGCTCCGCGCAACTCGGTGAAATGCTATGACACCGGGCCTGGTTTCGTTGCCGGCACATCCAGCTTGCAATGGCCGGCCGTACAAGGTAGCAATCCCGCGCGTTTATCTGCGTTCATTGCCCCATAGGGGCACCTGTAGGAGTCCTCTGTGCTGACCGACCTCTCCAAAGTCCGCAATATCGGAATCTCGGCCCACATCGACAGTGGCAAGACCACGCTGACCGAGCGAATCCTCTACTACACCGCGCGTATTCACGCGATTCACGAGGTGAAGGGTAAGGACGGCGTCGGCGCGAAGATGGACTCTATGGAGCTCGAGCGCGAGCGCGGGATCACCATCCAGAGCGCCGCGACGTTCTGCCAGTGGCCGCCCGGCGAGAAGGCCAAGGGCGTGATGGCGGTCCCCGGCAGCCCGGTGAAGACTCAGCACCACATCAACATCATCGACACCCCAGGACACGTCGACTTCACGATCGAAGTCGAGCGGTCGCTGCGCGTGCTCGACGGCGCCATCATGGTGCTGTGCGGCGTCGCCGGCGTGCAGTCGCAGAGCTACACCGTCGACCGCCAGATGCGCCGCTACAAGGTTCCGCGCATCGCGTTCGTCAACAAGCTCGACCGCACCGGTGCCAACCCGTATCGCGTTCGCGATCAGCTGCGCGACAAGCTCAAGCTCCACCCCGTCATGATCCAGATGCCGATCGGCCTCGAGGACAAGCTCGAAGGCGTTGTGGATCTGATCGAGATGCAGGCGTTCAAGTTCTACGGCGACAACGGCGAGACCATCGAGCGTGGCCCGATCCCGGCCGATCTCGCCGAGCAGGCGCAGAAGATGCGCGAAGAAATGCTCGACAACCTATCGATGGTCAACGACGAGCTCACCGAAGCGATGCTCGAGGAAAAGGTCACGCCCGAGGTCATTCGCAAGGCGCTGCGCGCTTCGACGATCGCGCTCAAGTGCACCCCGGTGATGTGTGGCTCCGCGCTTGGCAACAAGGGCGTCCAGCTGCTGCTCGACGGCGTTTGCAACTACCTGCCCGAGCCGCGCGATGTCGAGAACGTCGCGCTCGACCTCGACAAGTCCGAAGAGCCGGTGGTGCTCACGTCGGACCCGGCGAAGCCGTTGGTGATGCTGGCGTTCAAGCTCGAGGACGGACGCTACGGTCAGTTGACCTACGTCCGGATCTACCAGGGCCAGATCAACAAGGACGACTTCGTCGTCAACACGCGCAACGGCAAGAAGGTCAAGGTCGGCCGTCTGGTCCGCATGCACTCCGACGACAAGGAAGAGATCACGCAGGCGGGCGCGGGCGACATCTGCGCGATCTTCGGCGTCGACTGCAACTCCGGCGATACGTTCACCGATGGCAGCGTCAACCTGGCGATGACGTCGATGTTCGTTCCCAAGCCGGTCATCTCGGTCGCGATCCGCGCGAAGGACTCCGGCGCCGAGATCAACATGTCCAAGGCGCTCAACCGGTTCACCAAGGAAGACCCGACGTTCAAGTGCTGGGTCGATCCCGAATCGAGCGAGACGATCGTCGCGGGCATGGGTGAGCTTCACCTCGACGTCTACATCGAGCGCATGAAGCGCGAGTACAAGGCCGAGGTCGTCACCTCGCCGCCACAGGTCGCGTACCGCGAGACGATCAGCAAGAAGGTGGAGTTCAACTACACCCACAAGAAGCAGACCGGTGGTTCGGGTCAATACGGCCGCGTCGCTGGGTTCGTCGAGCCGTTCGAGGGCGAGTTCGAGTTCAACGACGAGATCAAGGGCGGATCGATTCCGCGCGAGTTCATCCCATCGTGTGAGAAGGGCTTCAAGTCGATGATCGGCAAGAGCCCGCGGCTCGGCGTTCCGGTCGTCGGCGTCAAGGTGACGATCAACGACGGTCAGTCGCACGCCGTCGACTCGAGCGACATCGCGTTCCAGGAAGCAGCACGCGGCGCGTTCCGCGACTTCTTCCCGCGCGCGGCCCCGAAGATCCTCGAGCCGATCATGAAGCTGTCGGTCGAAGGGCCGGCGGAGTTCTCCGGCAACATTCTGTCGACCGTGATGCAGCGCCGCGGCGTGGTGATCGGTTCGACCGAAGAGGACGGCCAGTGCCGGGTCGACGCCGAGGTTCCGCTCTCGGAAATGTTCGGCTACTCGACGCCGCTCCGCAGCTCGACCCAGGGCAAGGCGGAGTTCACGATGGAGTTCTCGCGCTACGCCGAGGTCCCGAACAACCTCGCGGAAGAGCTCCTCGCGAAGGCCGCCAAGGCCAAGCAAGACGCGAAGAAGTAGCGCTGCGGTTCGCGCACGAGCCGCTGACAGGCATCAGCGGCTCTCGTGCAAGCACGGGCGACGCGCGCTACGCGGCGCGCTCGATCGTGAAGTGGAAGCTCTTCCACTCGCGCTGCAGATCGACGTTCACGCCGCCGACGCGCCACGCCTGACGCTCCTCGGCGTGCGAAACCGGTCCAACGCCAAACACGCGGCCTACGGCGGTGACGCGATCGGAGATCACGTCGATCCAGTCGGCGGAGGTCACGTTGTCGAACCGCTCATCGCCGCCATCCGAGACCAAGCTGATCTGCGAGACCCGCTCGCTCTCGAAGTCGATGCGCAGATACGCATAGACGCCATCGAGGTTGATCGGCAATCCGAACGTACCGACGTCGAGCACGAGCCCCGCCCGCACCACCACGGTCTCCTTGGTCAGCGGGTCTTGGCCGACATACGCGGTCGTCGCACGCGCTTCGGGATAGAACGCGCGCACGGTGGCCTCGTCGTCGGTCCAGCGAATCTTGTCGAAGCCGACGCGAATGTCCCAGGTCGAATCTCTGTGCATGGCGGCCGGACGCTACCTCGAAATCGCGACGGAATGGCTGACAACCACTAGCGCGTCTCACGCACCGGCCCGACCATTCCAACGCTGGAGGGAAGTTCCGCACCTGTGGTGCGCGGTATCCGCGAAGCGAATCCGCCGCGCGTTTTTGCCACTCGTGTCCGAGCGATCGAGTCTGCCGTCACGATAGCGTGGTCGTCATGCGCTCAGCTTTTCGTTCGTTAGCCTCGCTGGTGATGGTGGTCGCGGTGGGTGGCGTCGCCACCGCACAACCTGGCGCCCAAGACCCTTCGGTTCCGCCCGCACCACCGCCCGATGCTCCGGCCGACCCGGCCCCACCGCCACCGCCGGAGCCCACCCCGGTGGCGCCCGCCCAGGCGATGAGCATGCCCCCGCCGGTGAGCACGGTTGAACCCGGGATCGTGCAAGACGCGAACTCCGGTCGCGGATGGTTGCTGCCTACTGCGCTTACGCCGCCCGCGGGCACTTGGTCGTTTACGGACTTCGAGCTCCTTCTGGTCAGCGTGTCGTATTCGCCCACCGATCAGCTGGTGCTCACCGGCGCGACGGTGCTGCCGGTCGTCGAGGACATGCCGCTTACCTTGTTCCTCAGCGGCAAGTACAAGCTGTTCAAGTCAGGGCGCGTCCATGGCGCCGTGCAGGGCATGCTCAATTACGTGAACGTCGATGACGAAAGCGCGACCGCGCTAGAGCTCGGTGGCGCGCTCACGATCTGCATCGACGCGCCCTGCCACTCTCATATCTCCGGTTTTCTAGGAGCGGGGTTTGCCCACGAAGATCAATCGGCTGTGCCGTTTGTGCTCGGCGGGTCGGCCGCGTTTCGGCTCGCCAAGCATCTCAAGCTCGTGTTCGAGGCCGATACGGTGTTCGTCACCGGAGACATCGATGCATTCGCGAACGGGTTCTTGTTCTGGTACGGCGTTCGCTTTACCTCATCGTTTCTGGGCGTCGACCTAGGATTTGCGAAGCCGATTTGCACCGGTGATGAGGACTGCGACACGGGGCTGCGCATGGGCTTGCCGTTCGTCAGCTTCAGCTATCGCAACCTGAACGAATGACCGCTGTTTCAGCGCGCTTGTCGGCGACGAGGAAACCGGCTACGCAACCAGAATGAGCCTATCGATGCGTAGCCTAGTCAAGAACGCGATGTACGACCGGATCCCGGGCGTACTGCGGCGCGGACCGACGCACGTGAAGCGCGTGGCGTTGACGTTCGACGACGGCCCCGACCACATGACCGAGCAGTACCTCGACGTGTTGGATCGATTGGGTGTGCCTGCGACGTTCTTCCTGATCGGCGAGAACATCGCCAATCGTCCGGCGCTGGTGCGCGAGTACATTCGTCGCGGGCATCAGATCGCCGGGCATAGCTACGACCACACGCGATTCCCCGAGCTCGGCAACGAGGCGCTGCTCGAGCAATGTGCCCGGACCGAGCAGGCACTCGGAGCTCAACTCACCGAGCGTGCGTGGATCCGGCCTCCCCATGGAACGCTCGATGCGCGGACGCTCGTGACGCTGCTCGCTGGCGGATACACGATCGCGATGTGGTCGTTCGATAGTCAAGACTACGACATCAAGGAAGCCGAGCAGCTGGTTGCGGGCGCCAAGGCGATCCGCGCCGGTGACGTGATCCTGATGCACGAGGGCCAGGACTGGACGCTCGCTGCGCTGCCGGGCATCGTCGAAACCTTGCGCGAGCAAGGACTCGAGCTCGTCACGATGCACGACTTGTTCGCACGGTAGGCTCGTCGCGACCGAAACGCGACCGGGCACCCGAACGTCACTGACGTCCGAGTGCCCGGTAGGCAAAGCTTGATTAGGTACGAATCGAAGGTCGCGTTAGACGGCGGGAACGCCGCTTAGTTCACGCCCATCTTCTTCGCGGTCTCGAGACCGATCTTGCGAGCTTCCGCCGACAGGTTCGCGCCGTAGTTGATCGCGTCCTGGCAGAACTGCGACCAGTTGGCGATCGCGAGCTTGGCGCGCTCCACCATCTGGTGCTCGACCGCCGCGTATTGCTCCGCGAACGACTGCGCCCGGCCGTAGGCGTCGTTGACCATCTTGGTGAACGCCTGCTGCGTCGCGCTCCACACCGCGATCGGATCGAACGAGTGGGTCCCCGGGAACGGGAACGAGGTGGAGGTCGCGTCGGTCTTCGGCGTATGGGTCTTGGTGTCGGTCGCCATCGGTGTTGTCCTTTCGAGCGCCACCTTAAGGAGCTCACCGCCTCATGTCAAGCCTTCTTGCTGCATTGCAGCATAGACGCCTCTTTGTTTCAATATTAATATATTGATATTGCTAAATTTAAATGGTGAAGTCATCGCAAATGCTGCTACGCAGCTAGAAGCTTCGCCCCGACGGCCAAGGTTACCGTCGCGGCGCGCCGAAATCGCCGGCAGCTTGCCGCCTTCGTGCTGCATCGCCACAACCGGGCGATCAGCTCTTGCGCTTCTTGCGAGTCGTTCTCGACGAGAGACCGTCGCGAATCGTCTGGCGAAGCTCATCGAGCTCGCGCCGTAGCGACGCCACGTCGTCACGCTGCGGCGCAGTGTGCTCGCCGAGCTCGGGCTCGGGCTCGGGCTCGGGCTCCTGAGGCCCATGGCTGGTAGGCGTCCTCGAAGAGCCATGTGGCGCGGGGGATGGAAAGCCACCACCAAATGGACCACCCATCCACATCCGCGTGAATGCATCGCTCGCAGCGCCGGGGATCTGGGTCAGCGGATTGAACGCCGCGAGGTTCTGCACGCCGCGCTTGGCCTGCAGGTACAGATCGAGGGCGCCGGTGACGTAGCGACTGAAGAACTCGGCCAGCGCATCGTCGGAGAGCCGGATCATCTGGGTCAGTAGCTGCACTGGAAGAAACTTGGCGGCGTTGCCGGTCTCGAGGATCACCTGGGTGAGCGTCGCCTGGGTCAGGTCGGCGCCAGACTGCGCGTCGACGACTCGCAGATCCGTGCCCGCGCGGATCTTGGCAGCGAGCTCGTCGAGGGTCACGTACTTACTGTCCTCGGTGTCGTACAGCCGGCGGTTGCCGTACTTCTTGATCACCACCGCAGCCATAGCCCACGGTACCCGGCGATTTGCTGCACTGCAAGCAGGATGCTTGCTGCATAGCAGCAGGGGCGCGAGCCCCGCGCGCCGAGTACACTCGGGCCTCTGATCGTCGGCCTCGTGTTGCTGTCTGCGTTCCTCCACGCGTCGTGGAATGCGCTGCTTCGCGTCGAGCCTGACAAAGATCGCGGGTTGATCGCGGCGATCACCGCAGCATCGCTGTTCGCCGGCGTGATCGCGGCCATTCGGTGGTCGCTCGGCGACGTTCCGTTCGCCAGCGAAGCCTCCGTCGCAGCCACCGCGCTCGCAGGCGCGTTCGAAGCGATCTACTTCGTCACGCTCGCCCGCGCGCTCGAGGTCGGCAGGCTCGGCCCGGTTTACACCGTGTCGCGCGGCGGCGCGATGTTGGTGGTGTGGCCAATGTCGATGGCGCTCTACGCCGAGCCAGCGACGATCGCGTCGACCGCAGGCAGTGTGCTCGTGTTGCTCGGCTTGGTGCTAAGCAGCCTCGCCGCGCGCGGCATACCGGTGACCAAGTCCCACAAAGCGGGAATCGCGTGGGCCGCCGCGAGCGCGGTGTCGATCGCGGGATATCACCTGGCCTACAAAGCCGCGCTCCGCGAGGGAGGTAGTCCGTCGGCGACGTTTGCCGTGTCACTGGGATTCGCGGCCCTGCTCAGCGTGGTTCGGATCGGCGGCGCCGGCCGAACCAAGCTCGGCGAGGTCACGCGTGCGCGATTCTGGCGAGTCGTCCTGATGGGCATCGTATGTGGCGGGTCATTCCTGATCCTCATGGAGGCGCTCGCGATCGGTGGCTCCGCGTACGTGCTGACCTTGCGCAACAGCTCGGTGTTGTTCGCGGTCGGACTTGCGTGGCTGATCGGCGAACGCCCCGGGCGGCCGGAGCTGCTCGGCGCGGCACTGGTCGTCTCTGGTGCAGTCCTGATGTCGCTCGAGAGCTGAGCGGCCTCGGCGACGCTCACGCAACCGCAATCCCGTGCAAGCAGCTGAATGCGCGGCATGGCAAGCTGGCGACCATGCCGCCGCTTCGCACGTCGATCGATTGGTCACCCGCGATCAGCCATCTGTCGTCGGCAGATCCTCGGTTGTCGCCGCTGATCGACCGTCACGGTCATCCAACCATCACGCCCACCAAAAACGCGGTGCAGTCGCTCGCCCGCGCGATCGTTTCGCAACAGCTCTCCGGGAAGGCAGCAGACACGATCTGGGGCCGCGTGCTCGACCTCTACCCCAAGCGCAAGTTCCCCGCTGCCGCCGCGCTGCTTGCCACGCCCGACGCCAAGCTGCGTGCCGCCGGCCTGTCGGGCGCCAAGACCGCGGCGGTCAAAGACCTGGCTCGTCACGTCCTCGAGAAGCGACTGGTTCCCACGCAGCTGCCACGCGCAAACGACGACGAGGTCGCTGCGATGTTGCTGCCGATCCGCGGTATCGGCCCGTGGTCGGTCGACATGTTTCTGATGTTCGCGCTCGGCCGTCCCGATGTGTTGCCCGTCGGCGACCTGGGCATCCGCAAAGGCATGCAACGCCACTTCGGATTACGAAAGCTTCCCGAGGCCAACAAGATGATCGCGCTCGCGGCACCGTGGCGGCCGTATCGAACTGTGGCAGCCTGGTATATGTGGCGATTGCTCGAGACCTGACTTCCCGATCGCGGCTGGCGATTGGGTATAGTGGGCGTCTGGCGCACTTGCCCCATGACACGGTCGGCTAGCTTCTCTTCACCACCCGGGTTTCGCGACAGCGCGAGACCTGCCCTCGCGGCCAGCGAGGTCGTCGCGTCGACCTATGCGATCCGCGACGAGATCGCTCGTACCGATACGGGCATGGTGTTCGAGGCGCGCGACATGATGCTCGACCGGCCGGTCGTGCTGAAGCTGGCATGGCGAGATCCCGGTGCCCCCTCGCTGATCGTCGAAGCTCGCCGATGTGCGCAGGTGCGTGACACCTGCGCGGTGGCGATCTTCGGCATGGGCCATCACAACGGTGTCGAATTCGCGGTGGGCGAGCGGGTCGCCGGGCGAATGCTGTCGGAGTTGGTCGCGTCGAAGCTGGCTCCCGATGTCTATCTGACCAAGCTGCGCGCTGTGTTCAGCGCGGTCGCCAAGGCTCACGAGCACGGCGTCGCGGTCGGCGATATTTCGGGCTCCACGGTCTTGATCACCGATGACAACCGCGTCGTGCTGGGCAGGCTCTCGCTGTCTCAAGTGCCTGCGTTCGGCAGGATCGGCCAAGTGCTCGCCCCCGAAGTCGTGCGTGGTGAGGTCGCTGCGGCCGATCCATCGGCGGCGGAAGCGATCGATCTCTACGGCCTGGGTTGTGTCGCGATCGAGATGGCAAGCGGCGCCGCTCCGTTCGCCGATGACGACCGCGACACCGAGCTTCGCGGGCACGCCGACAAGCCGCCGCCGCGCTTGATCGACGTCCGCGCCGATCTGCCCCAGGAGCTGTCGGATCTCGTCGAGTGGTTGCTCAGCAAGAACCCCGCCGCGCGGCCTGCTTCGGCGCACGACGTGGTCGCGCAGATCGATGCGATCATCGAGCGGATCGGCACCAAGACCCGTTCGATCCGTGTGTTGATCGTCGACGATGATGCGAGTCGCGCGCGCTGGCTATGGAGCTTGGCCCGCCGCGCGCTCTCGGCAGCGCAAGTCGAGATCGCGAGTGAAGGCGGGGATGCGGTGCACAAGCTCAACCGCGACCATCCCGACCTCGTGTTCGTATCGTCGAACCTAAGAGGCATCATGAACGCGCTCGAGCTGTGCATGTATGCACGCGGGCTCGAGACCGAGCATCCAGCACAACTCGTCGTGATCGGCGACGTGTCCCAGCGAGATCGCACGCTGTTCGCCAACGCGTCGGTGCCGTTCATCGCGAACAACGGCGGGCTGGCGAACGCGTTGATCGAGCGCGTGCGCAGCACGGCTGCCGAGCCTCAGCGCCGCCGCAAGCCACGCAAGACCGTGTCTGGCTAGCTCGGCTAGCGCTAACGACGCCGGCGTCGCCGGCGACGGATCACCAGCGCACCGACGGCCACGGACAATCCGAACGGACCTGCGAGGTCGCGGTTGGCCGAGCAGCAGCCACCCAGCCCGGGAATCTCGACATGCTGGCACGTCGACGAGCACTCGTAGTCGCCCGCGCCGTGGTCGCACTCCTCGTTGCTATCGACGATGAAATCGCCGCAGCGCGGACGCTGACAATACGTTCTGCAGCGGTCTGGATCGTTGGAGTTCTGGTCGCCATCATCGCACCCCTCGGTCCGCGACCGCTCGCCGTCGCCACAGACCGAGCGCGTGTTCGCGACGATGCACACGTCATCGATCGCCCAACCGCCGAGCTCGAGCCCCTCGTCGGTCGTGAGATCCCACGCAACACTGAGCTCGTGTCCGGGTGACCATCCCGACAGCGGCACGTCGTGAAACCGCCACTCGCGATCGACATGGTGCGTCGCGCTGGAGTCACCATCATTCGCCGTGAAGTTCACCCACGCCTTGACGTCGTTCACCGTGATCCGCGCCTGATCGAAGTGGCTATCCTCGGCGGCCAGCCACCGGCGGTACTGGAGCCGAACGTCGCTCCACTGGCCGACGTCGATCCTCGGCATCCGGACGAACGACGACGACCTTGCCGCGTAGTTGCCCCCGATCGCCTGGGCGAGGATGTTCGCCCCGGAATACGCCGCCGACGGGTCCGTCGGCCCGCGGACCGGAGCGCCCCATGCCCACGGCGACGTCGAACCATCGGAGGTTCCGGTTGTCCAACCGTCAGCGAACGGATCTTCGTCGAACGACGTGCAGTACAGCGGAATCGTGTTGCCCTGATAGAGCTCGTAGTACTCGTCGGCGAGGTTGTCGGCGAGCGTCAACGTGGTGCCGTCCTTGAACTTGATCCGCGCGCGATACAGCACCTTCCCATCGAGCGCGAGTGGTAGTTGAACCCAGAACTGCCCTGCGCCGATCTGCGTCGCGGTCAGCGAGCCCGGCGTCGGCTCGTCGGCTCCACTCGGTCGATAGTCGACCGTGACGACATCGACGTCATCGACCGAGCACTGGCTGCTGAGCCCCGAGAGCTCGACGTTCACGATCATCGCGCGAGCGGACTCGTTCAGCATGCCGGGCGCCACCATCGTGCCCGTCGCGGTGCGCAGACCATGGCGACCGAACGCGTTGCGGATCGCGCACTCGTGCGGCGTTCCGTTATCGAGGTTGCCATCGTCGTCGTCCTCGACGAGCGCTTCGATCAAGGCCGTCGGAATGTCCGAAGCCCGGCGTAACGTGCCGAGGTAGAGCTTGCGGACCACCGCTTCGCCTTCGCTCGCACCCAGCTCGTCGATCAGCGCTTGGCGGAGATCCCAGAACGTCCCGCCGTAGATCATGCCCTGATGGTGAATCTCACCGATGTCGGTGGGCCACACCCATTCCATCTCCGGCGGATTGAGCTCGCGCAGCGGGACGTCGGTATAGAAGAAGCCGCGACCCATTCCAGAGTCCTGGGTGATCAACGCCGACAAGAAGTCCGCGGCGCCCTCGCTCATCGCACCGTCGAACTTGCCGACCCCAGCGATGATCTCGGCGGTGTGAAGCGCATGGCCGAATTCATGGAACACGACGTCCTGGAGCAGGCCGGTGTTCTGGCACTTCATCGATGCCTGGAAAAAGTTGATCGTATCCCCGTCGAAGAACGCGTTGCAGTCTTGGGTGATGTTGACGTTCGCGACCATCTGCTCGCCGAGCTTTGGCATCGAGGGATCGATGTGCTCCATCACGAAGTTCTTGACGATATTGGTCGCCAAGTAGGTCTGGACCTGCGAATCGTCGTCGACGATCGCCGACGCATCCCAAACGGCCTCGCCACCCGCCGATATCGTCAGCGTCGTTGCAGCCGACACACCGCCGGTACCTCGGTTGACGATCTTGACCAGATCTCCCGTGGTCCCCGTAGTGACAGCCTGCGCAGCGTCGCCCGTCCACGACACACCGCCCGTCGACGTGGTGGTCTGCGAGCTACCGCCGAGCGTGACCTGAACGCGCGGCGCTGGCACGTTGAGCCGCGTGCGATGCGGATTGCGATCGACGCTGTTGTACAGCAACGTTCCGGTCGCGTAGCTGTTCAGCTGCTGGACCGCGACGATGTCGCCGGTCGAGACATCGGCGTACGCGAGATAGCGGCCATCGCCACCACCGTCGATCGTGACCGCCCGGACGATGCGGTAGCCGAGCACCGCGTCGTCGGCGATCAGAGGCAACACGAGCTCGTCTCCCGCGCTCGACACCGGCGCATCTGCGAGATCGAGCGTGGCTCGCAGGACCGGCAGGGCACGCGCGCGTAACGCATCTCGAGATAGTCTGGCGCGCGGAGCCGCGACGATCACATCGGGGAGCGCTTCGCTCGCGATCGCGATCAACCGATCGCGCTTGAACCGAAAGCTGATCTGGCCACCCACGACGAGCCGACCACCCACGCGTTGCACGAACCCGATCGAGCGAATCGAACCATCCGAGTGATTGGCGACCAGCTCGAAGTCCGCAGACGACGCGCCGGGCGCGAGCAACGCGAGGTGATCACCGAGCACCTGCCGGGCGAACGCCTCCGCGATCGCTGCCGAGCCATTCGCGCCGGGCGCTGCCAACCCCGAACCCCAGATCCGGCGCGGCACGCCGGTCGCCGGATCCCATGCGGCGCGCCAACGGCCAAGCGCCGCGAGCTTGTCCCACGCAGCGCTTGGCGCCGCCGACCACCGGACCGCGACATGCGTCCGCAGCGGCTTGGCGACGCCCGCGCTCGGTAGCGCGGTGAGGTAGTCAGCCGCCATCCGCTTCTGCGTGCGCGGAGCCACCGCGCCGGCGGGCATCGACGCGAGAAGCAGGCTGCCGGCCACGATGGCCGACGCACGAAACCTCATCCCGAGATGATGCCCGATCCGAAGCGTTCGTCGAAGGGGTTCCGCCTGGTTCGCTGGGGTAGCTGGTGTAGTCGGGCGACCCTCGAGGGGTTCCGGATTCTTAGGCGACAGCGCTAGGTGCGTCGAATCACGCTCCGGCGAGCACCACATCGAGCGCGTCCTGACGAGCCGCGCGTACGGCGGCCGCGAGGGCGAGCTGGCCTCGGGCTCGGACCAGATTGTGGGCTCGGCGCGACGAGAACCGGGTCGGATCCCAGCCGAAGTACTCGTCGCGAAACACATCGACGGCGAACCGAGCCGACAGCTCGACGCACACGGTCTCGAGCCCGAGCACGATCGACGTCCGTTCGTCGCGGGTCAGCAGGTCATCTGCAACCGACCGAAAGCCGGTGATCGCCGCAGCAAAGATCGGTAGCTCGAACCGAATCTCGCCTGCGTCCTCGCCCAGCGGATTGCACCAAGACCGCAGTGCGTCCCCGAGCTCGAATGCCATGGTTCCCTGCCCCAACGTGTCCAGATCGAGCAGCGCGACGGCGGTCACAGCGCCACCGGCGTCGAATAGCAGATTCGAGATCTTCAGGTCGCCGTGACAGTGGCGCTTGGCGGTGATCGGGAGCTCGGGCAGCGACGTTGCGACGCTCATGATCGCGCGACCTAGCTCGACCGCTTCGGGATCGGCGCCACTCTCGACATGCTCCGCTAGTCGGCCCAGATGAGCCACGGTGTCGTGCACACCCGCGCGCACGAATGCATAGCGATATTCGAGATCCGAAACCGCGCGATGAAACCGGCCGACCAGCATGCCACCCGCGTGGGCCCAACTTGGATCGGGCACTCGATGAACGGTGGTGCCGTCGATCCACGACAGCGCTCGCCAGATCCGTCCGTCGTGCTCCTGCCATGCCTCGCCGGCTTGGGTAAGCAACAGCCGCGGCACCGGAACACCCCGCGCGATGACATGTTTGGTCACCGCATCGATGTCGAAGTTCACCGAGGGGTGGAAGATCGTGTGCAGTCGCTGGATCACGGCGATGGCCACGCCGCCGATCCGCACCGCGTAGGTCGCGTTGATCAAGCCGCCCGGAACCGGCGCGAGCTCCGCGTTCTGCCATCCCCAGGCCGCGACGATCTCGGCGGGGACGGTCACGGGGTCGACTTGATCTCGAGCAGCTCGACGTCGAACACCAACATCCCCTTCGGCTTCCCCGCCCTGCCCTTGTACGCGAGCTCCTCGGGAATCCACAGCCGTGCCTTTTCTCCGACCTTGAGCAGCGGGAACGTGTCGGTCCAGCCTTGGATCACGCTCTGGAGTGAGAACTCCGCAGGCTTGCCGCTCTTGGTCGACGAGTCGAAGCTCAAGCCATCGGTGGTCCAGCCCGTGTAGTTCACCTTCACGCGATCGGTCGGCTTGGGGCTTGCCCCCGTCGCCTGAGCCTTGAGGATCTTGTAGAACACGCCCTGCGGCGATTTTTTCGCGTCCTTCGGGGGCGCTGCCACATCGAGCGGCGGCGGGATCTTGGCGCCGTGACCGTGATCGTCGCCGTGACCGTGGTCATGATCGTGCTCATCGTCGTCGTAGCTCGGCGGTTTGATCTCGAGCAACTCGATTTCGAACACCAACATTCCCTGCGGTTTGCCGGGCGCCCCCGCGTACGCGAGGTTCTCGGGAATCCACAGTCGGATCTTGTCGCCCACGGACAGCAGCTGAAGGCCGTCGGTCCAGCCGGCCACGACGCCGTCGAGCCTAAACTGCCCCGGCTCGCCTTTGATCGTCGACGAGTCGAAGATCCTGCCATCGGTCGTCCACCCCGAGTACTCGACCTTCACCGTGTCCTTCGGCGACGGCTTGGGCCCGCCCTTGCCGGTCTTGAGCATGCGATAAAACACGCCCTTCGCGGTTTGCTTGGCTGATGCCGGCGGCTTCGCGACATCTGGCGGCGGTGGTGGTGGTGCGTTGCCCTTCGAGATCTGGAGTAGCTCCACCTCGTAGCACAACGTGCCCGACGGCATTCCTACGGTCTGGCGCGCACCATGCTTGAGCTTCTCTGCTGGCGCCCAAAATCGGCGCCGCTCGCCTGCGACCATCGACGTCAACACCTCCTCCATCACCAGCGATTGGCGATACGGAGGAGCCGTGGCCGCGCGCTTACGCATCTCGGTCGAGTCGAACATCACGCCGTCGGAACCCCACGCCGAATACTGAAACGTAACGGTGTCGTAGTACTTCGGCTTCTCGGCGCCGGTCCCCGGACGAACGATCACGTACGGGACTCCCGATTTGGTGGTCTTCGCGGTTGCTGGCGGTGTCGCAACGTCGTCCGGAACCGCCGGTGCGGCGACGATGTCCACGATCTCGACCTCGTACGCGAGCGTCTCCGCGTCCTTCGGCGGCACGCCACGAAATCCGATCTCCTTGGGCAGCCACACCACCGCGCGTTCGCCCTTCTTCAGCAGTTGGAACGCCTCGGTGAACCCCGCCGCCGCCGTCGCAAGCGAAAGCGAGATCGGCTGACCGCGCGTGCGATTGGTGAAGAACGTCTCGCCGCTCGACGTGCGCCAACCGGTGTAGTTCATGAGCACGGTGTCGTTACGCTTTGGCGAAGCTCCCGAGTTGTTGGTGACCAGCTTCTTGTAGCTCAAGCCCGACGCAGTCTTGATCGCGTCCGCGGGGATTTGCTTGATGTCGAAGGGCGGCGCCACCTGCTCGGAACTGGCGCGCGGCACCGTGCGATGAGCCCCAGATCCAGATCCGGATCCGGTCGCACCGGGTGAGGTTGCTACCTGAACCGTCTCGGGTTTGTCCTCGCGACGACACCCAGCGATCACGAGAGTTGCAGCGATCACGACGACAATCGACCGGATACCGCTCATGGCGGCAGGAACATACGGCGCTTCCCGCAGCTGCGCCAGCCATTCGCGCACCGCGCCGCATCGCGCAGCGCCGACGAAGACGACCTCATGACCTGCTCCAGCCGCACGCCCTACCCCGCGTAGGCCTCTCTCGTTAAATTCCTGATCCCCCGCTCCTCCACCACCACGTCATCCTCGATCCTGATCCCACCGAACGGCCGGATCTCCTCGATCAGCTTCCAATCGACCAACCCGCGCCGCTCGTCATTCTGCAGCGGCGCCAACAACGCATCGATCACATACACGCCCGGCTCGATCGTAAACACCTGGCCAACTTCGATCCTCGAGGTGTTCCGCAGAAATGGATTCTCCGCGCGCGGCGCGCGTAGCTTCATTCCCACGTCATGCACCGTCACACCCAACGAGTGGCCCAGGCCATGCGGGAACAGCGCACGCGTCACGCCACGGGCTACCAATTCGTCCGCACTCCCCAACCCGATGCCCACCTCGCGCAATACGTCAGCGAGCAACCGGTGCGTCTCGTCGTGCAGCGCTTCGTACTCCATCCCAGGGGTCACTCGCCGGCACACCTGTTGTTGTAATGCATCCATCTTCGCAAGCAGCTCACCGAACCGCCGAGCGCCGGCGCCATTCCCCCGGACATAGGTGCGCGTGATGTCGCTGCCATAGCCCAGCACCTTCGCGCCCGCATCGACGAGCAGTGAGGTATCGCCCGCCACTCGCTCGCGCTGATACGCGACGTAGTGAAGGATCGCCGCGTGCGCTCCGAGCGCGACGATGTTCTTGTAGGGCGCCGACGTGTCGTCTTGCTCGATCGCGTCGAGATATGCGAGGTGCAGCTCGAGCTCGGACGGCGTGCCACCGACGAACCGTTCATGCGTGCGGCGATGGCCGGCGACCGCTCGCGCAGTCGCGAGCGCGAGACATTCGATCTCGTACGCGGTCTTCTTGGTGCGCAGCGCATCGAGGGCGGCGAGCAACCCGGACGGATTGACTGTGCCGGAAGGTGCGCTCCCCTCATCCCGGGTGATCACGGCGACGTTGCCACGCGGTAACGCGTTGCTCGCCGTTCCAGGCTTGACCTCGACCACCTCGAAGCCCGACCAGAAGTGGTCACTCTCCGGCGGTGGAGCGGTCTCCCAGAAGTCTTCTACGATGGTACGCACCAACCGAGGCTGGTGACCCGGACGCACCACGACATAGGCATCCGCCTCGACCAGCGGGCACCAATGCGAGTACGCCGGCGTCGGACACAGCGGCCAGTACTGATCGTCGAACCGATTCTTCGAGCTGGCGGCCCCACTACACAACACCACGGCATCGAGCTCGTGCGCGGCGAGCGCAGCTTCGTAGCCACGCTGAAGGTACGCGAGATGGGCGGGATAGCTGGTTGCGAAGCTCACCGCTGCACCCTAGCTCGAACCGCCAGGTGGCGCGACTGGCGGCTGCCGTCGGTTACTTCACCGTGATGAATGCGGTGGCGGGAGTCCGTTCGATCGAAAACGTGCGGCGTTCGATGAGCTCGCCGACCACGACTCGCACGGCCGGAACGACAAACGGACCGCGCTTGGCTGCGACGGTAAAGCGCCGCGCGATCGCCCGGACGTCGTCGGTGTTTCCGGGCCTGAACCCGCTGACCACAGCGTCGCCGCGAAATCCCGCCGCGGCTGCCGATAGTACCGCGCGCTGCCGCTCCGAAATCCCTGCGTACGCCACGAGCACGGGCCCTTGCACCGACGCGAGCTTCACGACCACGCTCGCGCCCGGGGGGAGGTCAACGCCGACCGGCACCACCGCCGCATCGGCCTTACCCAGCCCGAGTGTCGACAGCGCGGACGAGGTATCGAGCGCCGATTCGACCTTGCCAAAGAACTCGCGCGGCAATTCACCATTGAACAGCACGTTCATCACGAAGTCGGTCTCGCGCCCGCCGATCGCCGGGACGACGACGCGCTTGCCGCGCAGCTGCTCGATCCTCGGCGAGCCACGCGCGATCAGTTGCCAACCCTGACTGGTGTCTCCGCCTCGCACCGCCGCGCCGAGCACGACATAGCCGCTCAGGTTCGCGAGGTAACTGGCATCGACGAGCGCGACCTTCACGTCGCCCGACTTCACCGCGCTCGCAAAGTCACTCGCGCGCGCATATACGCGTGTCACACCCGTGCCTCCCAGCGCCTGACCCAGGTGGTCACCGAGCCGGGTCGCGAGCTCGACACGAGTGGCGGTCGACGAGAACGGCGCACTTGGCGCGAACACCCCAACCGTCAAGGTATCCGCGCGCACCGGTGTCACCGACCCTGCGGCGATCACCATGCACGCGACGATCGCGCTGCGCACGGCACCGGTCATGGTCTTGCTCCATAGATTCGCTCCTTCGACTCGATCCAGTCGGCGAGTGGAGCAAACCGGACCCCTGCCTTGCGCGCGCGATGCCATGCCTCGAGTGCACGATACGGATCGGCCTTGAGCTCGTAGGCGATGCCCAGATTGATCAGCGCTTCGGGGACCTTCGGCGCCAGCTTGTCGAGCTGTGCGATCGCGGCGTCGAGCTTGCCGTCGACGAGATCCAGCACGGCAAGGTCGTGCGCGACCTCGTCGGCGGCGACCCTCGAGGTCGCGTTCTTGGCAGCGGTCAGGTAGCCGCGCGCCTCCGCAAATCGGCCGGCGCTGTACGCGTGCTGCGCGGCCTCGAGCGCGACCACCCGCAGCGACGTGTTGAGCAGCGCGAGCGCCGGGCCGGTCGCCTTTCCGCCCAGCGCGACCAACCGTTCGACCGCCTTGCCCGCGCGCGCGCCGCCGGCTGCTCGCCCATCGGTGAACGCGAGCAGGATCGGCGCCGCTTGGGTGTCCGCCGGTGGCGGGAATGGACAGCTCTGGCCATTGATCGCGCGCAACGCGGTCATCGCAGGCGCCGGATCGCCGACCACCACCGTCGCGAGCGCGAGGTCGCATTTGACCGCCAAATTGTTATCGGTCGCTGCCGACGCTCGAAGCAACTCGACGGCCTTACCGCCATTGCCGGCGCGAAGCGCCGCGATGCCCGCCGCGTGGCGAGCCTTTGCGAGCGCGTCGCGATGCCGACCTGCCAGCGGATGCGTCTTGGTCGCCGGTGTTCGCTCGAGCACGCTCACCGCCGCCGCTGGGTCGCCACCGGCGAGCTCGGACGCCGCCCAGTCGATCGCGATCTCGAGGTTGCCCTTATCGCTTGCGATTGCCCGTTCGTAGAGAGCGCGCGCGCCGACGCGATCGCCGGTCAACGCGTGCGCACGTGCTGCGAGCATCAGCGTCGTCGCCGTCGGTTCCACCTTGACCGCACGATCGAGCGCGCTCGTCGCATCGACCGGACGATCCAGCGCGAGTCGGGTGATCCCGAGCATGCGCCACACCGCGGGGGTGCCGTCGACACGATCCGCGCGAATGAGCAGCGGCTCTGCAGCCTGGGGGTTGCCCGCTTGCAAGCGCGCGATTGCGGCAGCTACCAACGCGTCGACCAAGAGCTTGCGCGAACGCGGCGTCGTCGCGATCGCCTCGGCGTCGCCGAGTGACTCCACCGCCAGCTCCGGTTGACCAGCGGCGAGTTGCGCAGCACCGGTCACCGTACGGACCCCAGCGTCGCCGGGAATCTCGGGTACCACAGCCGCCAACCTCGACGCTGCGCCGGCCGAATCTCCCGATGCGATCAGCGCCTCACCGAGCTCTGTCCACCAGTCCGGATCGATCGCCGGCATCGCCGGCGGGCCGAGGTCGTCGAGGGTTGCGAGCGCGGCCGTGGGATCGCCGCCGCTACGCTCGACGTGGGCCAACCTGACTGCCCAACGCCGGCGGCGAGGATCCAGCGTACGCGCGATCTGCAGCTCGCGCTTGGCCTCGACGAGGTTGCCTCGCGCAGCGAGCGCCTCCGCGACAAGTGCGTGGCCGGCCGCCGAGCCGCGCACCGGAGAACGTGCGATCGCGTTGGCACCCGGCGCGCCATCCGAGGCGGTCTCGCGTTCGAGGAATCGCCGTCCGCGCTCGAGCGCCGCGTTGCTATCTCCGAGCGCGAGTGCACATTGGCCATCGACGAGCCAGATCTCGGGATACTGCTCGGCCACTGGGTCCAGCTCCTTGAGCAGCGGCCTCGCCTTCCGACAATCCAACGCTGCGGTCGCCCACGCCACACCGATCCGCGCGCGTAGATCGGTCTTGCGCTCGGCGACCGATCGGGAGAACAGCTCGAGCGCTCTGGCGGGTTGCCGAAGCCGCAGATACGAGTCCGCGAGGTCGACGCGGTGGCGCGCGTCCTCGCTTCCGAGCGCGGATGGCCGGTGCTGAAAATACGACTCCAGCGCGCGGATCGCCTCGGGCCAGGTTCCTGTCGCGTAGTAGTGCCGGCCGAGCAGCAGCTGGGCGTCATAGCGTGCCGGCGACTTGGTCACGACCTTGGTCAAGATCGGCACGCCGGCGCCGGTATCGCCCGACAACACCAGGTGCGACCCGAGCGCGGTGAGCACGTCGGCATCATCGGGTGCGATCGCTTGGGCGCGCCGCATCAGCTCGATGCCTTGCTTGTATTGCTTACGCGCCGCATACACCGCGGATCGCAACACATAGGTCTCGACGCGCCGCGGATTCAGCATCAGCGCCTGATCGAGCGCCGCCGCCGCGGCGTCGAGCTTGTTGGCGCGCAACGCAGCGCGCCCTTCCTCCACCAGCGCGGTGCTCTCATCTTCGCCGCGCGTCGCGCGTTGCGCTGCCACCGGCGGCGCAACCGTCGCGACCGCCACCATGATCGCGAGTGCGATTGTCGCACCGCGAACGGCTGGCTCAGTACGCATATCCCACCTTGACATAGAGCTCGCGCCCCTCACCCGGAACGCGCGGGATCACGGTGACGGTGTCGTCGGTCGGATCCATCGGACTACCAGGGTTGGTGCGATCGTAGTCGCCCGGTGCCGGGATCAGGTTGCGCTTGCCGATCAGGTTGCGGACCCCGGCGGTAATGTCGAACCCGCGTACCGATGGGAAGTACAGCGTCGCATTCCAACCCGTCCACGCAGGCGCCGCGGGCGACGGCGAATCGGCGGCGGCGCGGCGCGTGGCGCGCCGGCCGATGAAGGTTACCTCGGTCGAGACATGCACCAGCCCGAACAGCTTCGGCGTCGATACGCCACCGGCGGCCGTCAGCTTCGGCGCATTCACCACGCCGCCAAACTGCAGATCTTCGTCGACTGCGGCGGTTCCGACGCGCGAATATCCGGCACCGGCGAACGCATACCAGCCGAGGCTGTTGCGATAGCTCGCCTCGGCCTCGATGCCCGTGGTGACATAGCGCCCGACGTTTTGAAACTGCAACACCTCGGTCATCAGCTCGGGATCGACGTACGGCAACTGCTCGACGATGTCGCGAATGTCCCAGTAGAACCCAGCGATTCGCGTCCACAACCCTGGCTTGGGCTTGGCCCACGCGATCGCCTCGAAGCTGCGGATCCGTTCCGATCCGATGTTCTCGTTGGCGGCGAAGTCGGCGTCGTCATCGAAGAACCCTTCGAATGCGCTGGGGTTGCGAAACCCTTCCGCAAACAACAGCTTCAAGCCGTAGCGCTCGGGTTTGGACAAGAACACGGCCGCGCGCGGAGAAAAGCTGCGATCGATCTGGGAGTTGCTGTCGAATCGAACGCCACCGGTGAAGCCGAGCCATGACAGCGGCTGACCATCGAGCTCGGCGTAGATGCCTTCGATGTGAAAATCGTGATCGACCACCGCTGCGCTTGGCTCGTCGTCTTCGAAGAACGCACGGCTCTTGGTGAAGTTGTAGTTCACTTCGGCGCCGCTCGTGACCCCGAGCTTGCCGTCGCGCAGCACCTCGTAGCGACCGCGGAGCTCGGCACCGAACGTCCGCGCATCGCCGATGTCTTGAAACGGAGCGTCGACGCCGTTCAAGATTCGATCGCCGAACCGGTACAGGCTCATGTAGCCGCGGCCCGTGATCGACAGCCGCTTCGAGAGCTCGTGGCCGTGGCCGCCTTCGACGAGCAACTGGGTGTTGTATTGACGATAGGGCGGATCGCTCGCGGGATTGCTATCGTACGGCGCGAACGGTGAGTCCCGTCGCGCCCGGTACGCGCGGACTTGCGCGAAGCTGTTGTCGTAGCTGCCGACCACCGAGGCTCCCAACGTACGAGCTCCGTCGAACGTCAGCTCGTCACCGATGCCCGGTACACTCGTGGTGTCGCCGATTCGATTCATCGCCAGCACCGAGCCTCGAAGCTGGCGATGAACATCGCCCGCCGAGAACCCAGCCGTCGCGATCTCGCCATGGATCGAGTTGATGCTCAGCCGGCCCCATGCACGCGGCGCTTCCACCGCGCCGCGCGTGACGATGTTGATGATCCCGAAGAACGCGTTGGTGCCGTACACCGCACCGACGGGCCCCCGAATGACCTCGATCCGGGAGATCTCGTCGATCGCGACCAAGCTGTCATAGCCGAGGCCAGCAAGCGCGCCCCACGCCTCGTTGACGGTTGCGCCATCGACGAGCACGAGGATGCGAGTATTGAAGTCACCGGGGATCTGCAGACCGCGGATTCCGATCGCGGTGACTAACCGGTTGTCGGACAGATAGACACCGGCGACCGCCGCGACCGCCTCGCCGACCGTGCGATAGCCAAATCGACGAATCCGGTCGGCACTGATCACGGTCACCGCCGATGCCACGTTGCCGAGGCTCTGCTCGCGCTTGGCAGCGCCGACCACGACCAGATCGTCGTCTACCGAGGCCGCTGCGAGCATGGTCGCGGCGCTTGCCGGATCGTCGCCCGCATCAGGCAGCGGCGGAAGATCGGCGACGTCCACCGAAGGGTTCTGCGCGAGCAGCGCTCCCGGTTCGACAGCAGCGAGCGCGGCGAACGAAACAGCGAGCAACCAGCCTCGCCCCCGCCGAGCGATCACGCCGCTCCTCGTCCCGCTACCTCTGGTCGCGCCTCGGGATCGAACTGACACAACACGAACGTGATGTCGTCCTCCGCGACCGAGCCCTCGGCGTAGGCGTCGAGCTCCGAAACCAACCGATCGCGGAGTCCGACCAACGCGTTACCGTCCGGAACCGCTTGGCCCGTCAACGTGCCGCGCAGCCGGCGATCGCCAAACAGCTTGCCAGACGGGTTGGAGCGCTCGACGACACCGTCGGTGAAACACACGAACAGGTCGCCGGGCCGCAGCTGGAGTTGGCCGCGCCGAATCTCGACCGGAATGTTGCGGTCGCCGAGCGGATTGCCGCTCGCTGCGATGATGCTGGCGGCTTCGATGACGCGGGTGGTTCCGAGCTTCATCACGTACGGAAAGTTTTGACCGGCATTTGCGTAGCTCAGCATCCCGCTGGCCGAGTCGAACATCGCGGCGAACGCCGTCATCAACACGTTATGATCGCCGACCTGGCGAATCGACGCATCGATCGCTCGTAGCACTTGCTCGGGGGTCATCGCTCGCTCGTCGAGGGTCGCCAGTGCCTCGACTGCGCCGCGGGCCGTGGCGGCGATCATGGCCGAGTGGATGCCGTGTCCGGTGGCATCCCCTAACACCAGCAGCAACTTGCCACTCGGAAGCTTGCGATAGGTCCACCAATCTCCACCGCAGCTCGATGCCGGCATGCAATAGCCCACGACCTTGAGGTGGCCATGGTGATCGAGCGTATCGGGGGGCAGCATTGCCTGCTGGACCTGGCGCGCGAGCTCCATCTCCTTCTCGAGCGAGGCCTTCTTGCCCTGCTCGTACAGCAGGGCTTGGATCTCTTCGGCCATCAAGTTGAACGTGACTGCGAGGACGCCGAGCTCGTCGCCACGATTGGTCGCAGCGCGAACGTCGAGATGACCGGCGGCGATCTGCTCGGCATGATAGGTCAACATCTTGATCGGCCGCGCGAGTTGGACACCTTGCAGCGCCGCCAACACGACGCCGATTGCGAGTACCACCAGCGAGACCAGCCAGACCCGATTGCGGGCTTCGGTCGCGCGCTGTTCGGCCTGGCTGATCGATGCCGCGAGCTCGCGTTCGAGTGACTCCGTCGAGACCCCCATGCGCACTGCGCCGACCTGCGTTGGATAGTTGATCGGAACGCCGTAGACCCAATCGGTGGGCTTGCCCACTTGGGCGTGGGACACCGCGCCGCGCTTGATCCCGGTCGCCAAGCGCTCCTGTAGCTTCGCGAGCTCGTCGCCGCTCGGCGCACCGTCCGTGCTCACCACGACGTTGCCCGCGCCATCGACCACCGCGAGCCATTGCACGCGGTTGTCGCCGCTGGCTTTGTCCTCGTCCATCGCCTCCTTGATCAGGAGCTTGACGTCTTCGATCTGCGTGTTGACGAACGGTTGGGTGATCGTTCCAGCCACCGTCAACACGACCAGCTCCGACTCGCGCGTGATCGCGCGCATGCCGCTGTCGCGGCGCGCCGCGATCTGGAGTTGGGTGAGCTCGCTGATCGTGCGTTGGCCAAACCACGTCGCACCACCAACCGCGGCCGCAACCACGAGTGTGCTGACAAGGATCAGCTTCACCGAGATCGGGATCCCGGCGCGCGCTTGTCGCGAGCTTCCCACGGCGATCCGGAGGGTAGCCCAGAACGCCAAACGCGCGCTATCGCTCCGCTACTTCACATCGATCGGTTTGTGGTCAGCCGGCCCGACCAGAGGCGATCGAGCGCGACACCGCCACGGCGAACAGCGCTTCGAGCGGCTCCGCCACGGTATCGCCTTCGAGAATTCGCAGCGCCCGCGCGATCGCTTCGATCGTGGACACCCGCCCCGGCCCGGGTGACTCGCGCAGGCGGGCTAATGGCATGGGCGCATCGGGGAGTCGCAAGATCGGCAAGCCACGCAGGCCGCCGAGCTTGCGAAACATCCGTCGCGCCTGCGACCAGGTCGCGTCGAGGACGACGAGCTGGCGCGGCGGCGGCTGTGGGGCGACCTCGATTGGAGCACCCTCGGGGAATAACAGCCACGCGCCCTCGAGATCCGGCAGCCGCGCCGGACCCTCGGTCCCGCCGTGGTCGACCAACACGCTGTTCGGGAGCGCGAAGTGGGCCAGCCGACCAGAATTCGACGACCGCCACTTCTCGAGGTGATGGCGGACGATCACGACCCGCGTCGCGGTCGGGACCGACGGAATCTGCGCGCACAGGCACACCCGCTGCTGGAGCAGACAGCGCGGACAGCGTTCGCCGAGGCTCACGCTACACGGGGATGCGTTGGCCTTCGGCCGGCGAAACCGGGGCCATCGCTACCGGCAGCAGCGGAAGCCGACGTTCGGGAAGAAGAACGTATCGTTGGCGAGGGTGAAGTCGAGGCCGCACGTGGTCCCGTTCACCTCGTTGTTCGATGCACCACCACGCAGCGGGTTCTCACCAGCCGCGCGCGATTGCGTCCACTCCTTCACGTTACCGCTCATATCGAACGCGTCCGCGGCCGACTTGTTCGCGAAGCACGCCGCCTTCGCGCCGGCGGCAAGGATGCCGTCCTGGTCGCCCGCCGTCGTGCTATCGGTGTCGAGCTCGTCGCTGTTACAAGTCTGCGGCTGTCCGGTGCGCGGGTTCGTTTGATATGCCCACGAGTTTTCGAACGTCGGCGACTGCGTGTTCTGACGGCTCACCGCGATCTTGTCGATGATCACGCCGTCCTCGCGGGTGTACAGGCTGAACGTGTGCGTGCCCGCGGCGCCGCTGGTCAGCTGCGGGCTGACCACCCACTGCCACTGATCGGTATCGGTCACGATGACGTCACCGGAGTTCGCGGCACCGGCCGTGATGCCGGCTGCGAGGCCGACCCACACGGCGTTGCTGGTCACGCCGACGTTGGCGAGCGGAATGGCGATCGTGACGGCGGCGGTGCCGTTCGGGGTGACGTCATCACCGAAGGATCCCGGCTCTGGATCGGTGCCCGCGGTGAGAACAGCACCGGCGACGCTGAGCTCGCCCGCATTCGCACCCGCCATTTCCCATAGCTCGGTGTAACCGGTCGGTGGAGTCACGGCCACGGTCGCCGACGACGTATGCCACGCACCCATGGCGAGCACGACGGCAGTTCTCGACAGCGAGCCCGCGTCGGGCGCGACCGGCGGGTTGGAGCCGTCACTATCGGTGGTGGCTTCGAGGAAGCTCGAAATATCGTAGGTGCCAGCCTTCAGCACGGTGATGCCGCTGAAGTTGCCGCTGCCATTGCTCGACGTGAAGGCCTGATAGGTCTGCGCGCCAGCAACCGTGACGACGCGGTAGGCCACCGAGATCGCGGTGTCGGAGCTGCCGTCGTTGTTGCTATCCGCGGCCATCAAGTTGAATCCCGACTGCAAGGTGTGGCTCGGCACGCCCGAGCCGCCCGCGGTAAACGTCGTCACGATCACCAGATCGCCCACGGCAGTCGCGGCGTTGGATACCGGCGCCAGGGTGGCCGTCGCCGGAGTATGCAAACCATACGGATCCACGGGAGGTAACGGTGGCGCGACCGGTGCTCGCATCCTTACCCAGACGCGGTAGTTCGTCGCCGCCAGCAGCGTCAGCCGGAAGTCGAGCCGCGACGACTGCGCGAGCGCATTCGCCGAGTTGGTGACAGCGAACCCGTTGTCGGGCACCTGCATTCCGGTCACGCCGTTGAAGTTGAGCGGCGCGATCTCCGTCCACGCACGCGTGGCGCCACCGATGGTGGTGTTGGCGAACGCGTCCTCCGCTTCGATGTAGGTGAAGTCCGTGGTCCCGGTGGTCGCGGGGCCAGGTGCCGGATACGTGGTCTCTGGCTCGCACATCGACTGCCACTCGGCTTCGGTGCACAGCCTTGCGCCGATCGCGGTGCACGCTGCTTCCGCCTGCGGATGGGTGATGTTGACCCACGGCAAGACGTCTTCGCGAGAGCACGCGGTCGCCGAGCTCGAGCCGTGCGCGGTCAGCGTCGCATCCGGGCGCGAGGCCTCGTACTTCATGATCTCGACCGCCGGGTTGGTGTTCGGAATGGTGACCCACTCCTGACCGGCGAGGTCGCCCGTATCGCTGCCCTCGTCGACGTGACTATCGCAATCGTTATCGCGTCCATCACAGCTCTCGAACGCGCTCATGCCCGGTCCAACCGTCGTCAGGTTACACACCGTGGGGCCATCGGGATCCGCGGTGTTGCAGATGAAGTTGCCCGAGCTCGCACAATCGCCGACGTCGCCGTTGTCGCAGGCGAGCCCCTTGTTCGGATGGCCCTCATCGATCGCGCCGTCGCAATCGTTGTCCTTGCCATCGCACAGGGTCTCCTGCACGACCACGTTGCCATTGCCGTCGACTTCGACGTCTGCGTCGGTGTAGTGGCACCGCCAACCCATCGCACCGTCGCACGATAGGGCGTTGCCCGCCGCGCATTCGCCCTGGGTCCGGCACAGACCATCCGGTTCTTCCAGGTCGTCATCGGCGACGCCGCTGCAGTCATCGTCATTGCCGTTGCACACCTCGAAGTTGCTGGTGATCGTGCATGGACCGAACTCGCAGCCGTCCGACGGCAGGCCGTTGTTGTTGTGAAAGCCCGCCTGGCACGCCGCGATGAAGCAATCCGCTGGCGTGCCACCGCAGCCGGCGAACGCGTGGTCGAAGGTGCAGACCTTGCCGCACATGCCGCAGTTCTGCGGATCCGTGTTCAGGTTGAACCCGTTGGTGTTGTTGCCGTCGCAGTCCTGATCCAACGCGTCGCACGCTTCGAACGTCGGGAACACCGCGTTCTGACACACCACGGTGCCACCCACACAGGCCCGCGTGCCGAGGTTACAGAGTCCGGTATCGCCCTGCGTAGGACCATCGACACCCGCCACACACGCGCCGAGGTTGGCGAGGTCTTCGTCGAAGTCTCCGTCGCAGTCATCGTCACGGTTGTTGCAAATCTCCGGCTGTCCGCCCACCGTACCCACCGCGCCGACACACATCACAGCGCCACCGACGCACTGGTTCATACCAGCGACGCATTCACCCTCGTTGGTACCGCACAGCGCACCACCGCCCGGGTTGCCTTCATCCGACATGCCATCGCAGTCGTTATCGAGGTTGTCGCACTGCTCCGGCATCGATGGCTTGGAGCATCCGAGCGCGCCGCTGGTACACGTGATCACGCCGCCCGAGCATTGGCCCATCTGATTCGTGCACGGGTCGCCGACCGTCGGCGGCGACTCGTCCATGTTGCCGTCGCAATCGTTGTCGACGCCATCGCAGACTTCGATGCCGCTCGGGGTACACGGGCCCCCGTCGGGAGCATCGGGGATGGTGCCACCGTCGCCGCCATCGCTAGCGTCGCCCGTGCCACCGTCGCCATTGGTCGCGCAGTTGAGACAGTACTCGTTGATGTTGCACGACATGCTTGTGGTCGCCGCGACGAGCGCTGCGATCAGGCCGAGGCCAGGGAGCAGCGGGCGAATCACGAGCGACCTCCGTTCGACCGAGCGGCGCGCCGGCGTCGCATCAGCAGCAACGCCAGGCCTGCGAGCAGACCGACGTCGCTACCGGTGTGGCATCCGCCGCCGCCACCGGTCGTGACGTGCGTCTCGACACCCGCGTCGGGCATGAACACCGTCGGGTCGTAGCAAGTGCCGCCTTTGCAGACCTGGCTCTGGTCGGGGCATTGCGTACCGACGCACGGATCGTCCTCGCACTGGCCATTGTGGTTCGGGTTGCACCACTGGCCCTGCGGACAGGTCTGGAACCGGCACGGATCGGAGATGCACTCGCCAGTGTCGTCGTGGCAAGCCTGACCGAACGGACACGGACCACCACATGGGTCGGTCTCGCATGCGCCCATCCGGCAGCGTTGGCCGTCGGGGCATTCGACGTCGGCACAGCTGCTGATGCACTGACCGCCGACGCAATATTGATCGTCGCCGCAGGTCACGTTCGAGCACGGGTTCGACACGCAGTTGCCGGCGATGCAGTTCTCGTTCGCCTCGCAGTACTCCGGGAACGTGATGCAGTTATCGGGACGACACTCGCCGAGGCTCGGCACGCATACCTGGCCGGTGCCGCAGGTCACCAGCGAGCACGCATCGACGCAGGTCGGCGCGCTCATCACGTCGATGCACACCCGCTTCACGCCGGGCACGTCCGGGCACGTGTACTGGAAACACGGATCTGCGATGCAATAGGTGTCGACGCACTGCTTGCCGAGCGGGCACGGGAACTCTCCCTCCGAGCAGTGGAACGCGCACTGGCAGAACGAGGTGCAATCGGATCCCGGCGGGCACAGGCTGCCTTCATCGGTGTCGCCGTTGCAGTTGTCGTCGAGACAGTTGCAGGTCTCCTGACCGATCGGTGGCCCCTGGCACACCACGTTGCCGGCGAGGCACTTCTCGACGCCGTTACAGACGTCGGGGTCGGTACACGGGCACCCGTTGGTCGGGTCGCTGCATACCCAGTCCTCGTCGATCATCATGTCGCAGTCGTCGTCGACGTTGTTGCAGGTGTCGTCGTCGGGTGCCTGGGTGGCGTTGCACACCTGCATGCCGTTGACGCAGACGAGCTGGCCGATACCGCAGTTGGTCGAGCAGTCGGCCGGGCCACAGGTCCCCGCGTTGGGGTTGCCCGATGGATTGGTGCAGGTCGGGGTGATCGGCGGGCACTGCGCGTTGGTGGTGCACGCGGTCATCGGAGCTTCATCGACGGCACCATCGCAATCGTCGTCGAGATCGTTGCAGATCTCGGTGCGCGGTGTCTGCTCGTTGATGCATGCGCCCCAGGTGCCTGTGCCGTTGAGCGGGCACTGACGGACACCTGGATGACAGATGCACTGGGTGCCGAGCAGCTCGCACGGCGATTGCGGCGTGTGCGCGCCGCCTGGGTTGTTGCGCGGATCGAGCGCCGGGAAGCTGCCCGCCATGTTCGAGCAGGCCTCGGAGAAACCATCGGCGTTACCGTCGCAGTCGTCGTCTTCGCCGTTGCAGGTCTCCGGGCTCGATGGATCGGCGGTGCAGGCGTACGGCGGGGGACCACCCCACTCGCCGGTCGCTGGGTTGCAGCGCTCGACGCCAGCGCACACGCCCGAGCCACACGGGCGCTCGAGATCCTCGTCGATGTCGCCGTCGCAATCGTCGTCCTCGCCGTCGCACTCCTCGCCGAATGGGATGCAGGTACAGCCGGTGACGCCTTCGTCGATCCGGCCGTCACAGTCGTCATCGATGTCATTGCAGCCGGTCGGCACTTCGCTGGCCGCCGGGGTCGGCACGCACACCAGCTGGGGATTGCCCGTCTGGCACGTACCGGGGACGTTCGCGCCCGCGGTGTTGGTCACCGTGCACGCTTGATTGAGCACGTGACCCGAACAGGCAGCGACACCCGCGCTGCATTCCGCGCCGGTGCCGTCCAAGCGACAAGCAAGAGATCCGTTGACCCGGCACTTGCCGGCACGGCCGTTGTTGCAGGTTCCGCTCGCATTGAAGCCTTCATCGATGAACGTGTCGCAGTCGTCATCGCGCGTATTACAGGTCTCGGTCTTGATCGCGTCGGCGAGGATCGCGCTGATCGCGAGCTGCAGCCCCGCTTCATCCTCGGCGTAATAGCCTTCGTCGGCGAGCGCGATGTCAGCGGCACCACCGGCATGAGCGAATGCTTCGATATCCGCGTCGCCGGGCGAGATTCCGAACCCGATCGCCTTGGTCTCGACCACGTAGCGGCGGTTGTTGAGATCGGTGGTGAGCATATCGGCGATCGGAATCGTCGCGTCGCCACCGCAGGTCTCCGCGCCGTCGGTGAGCATGATCGTGATGTATGGCCGGCACTGCTCGAGGCAGCAGCAGTTGGTGGTGCTCGAGCAGCCCGCGCTCGCGTCACACGTCGCCGGGTTCGGATTGCAGGTGGCTGGCTTGCCGGCCTTGGGCAAGAACGAGGTCCGCGTCGGATCCGTGTTGATGGGGTTGAATCCGCCGGCGGTCGACGGCCAGATCGTCGTGCCGTCGACCGTCCACGTCCCCGTATACGCCTGCGCGACGCCGGCAGCGTTGGTATACGTGATCTGGGTGCTCGACGGCCGGCTCGCGATGATGAACGAACCGTTGTTACCGGCAGACGTGGCACCCGCGATCGTCACGCGCCGTCCGATGTGCGCGGTCTGGAATAGCCCCGCCGAGTCGGTCAGGGTGATCACGTTGCCGGCCTTGGCGAAGCTATCGCCCGTACCGGAGACTCCGTCGGAGGCCTGCAAACCTTCCCAGTAGCGTTGCGCCGAGCGCATGTAGCCTTCGAGTGGGGTGTAGCTCGTGCTGCTGACCTCGAAGATCTCGGGCTGGCTCGTGCTCGGCGTTCCGGAACCGCCGCAGTTCTCGCAAGCGAAGTCGGTCCACGCGGCTGCGTCATCGTTGCCGCCGTCGACCAAGCCCGTCAGCATCTCGCCGCGAAGATCCGATTCGAGCGCCGCCGTGCAGTCGGAGTCGCTGCTGCAGTCCTCCGTGCGATCGTTGCAATCGCAGCTACCGCAGTAGATGCCGCTGCTCGAACAATCGGCCGTACAGGAGTTCACGTACGTGCCGGCATTGGTCATGCGGAATCGACCGAGCGCGAACACCATGTCGCCATAGCTGTTGACGATGCGGTTGATCGCGCAGCGCGCGTGGTTCAGCCGCGTATCGGAGCCGCCGCACGACGGCGGGCCCGATCCAGTCGCGCTGTTCATCGACCCCGAGGTGTCGACCATCAGCACGACGTATGGCTTGAGCGGCTCATCCGCACGCGCGGTCGACGATGCAAATAGGGCTGTCAGCGTGGCTACCCCTAGCCACGCGAAGCGATTCTTCATGGTGCGCCCATTGTAGAAGCACCGCGCGTCCGATGGAAATAACCCTGCTGCGTTGAATTTGGGGTAGCCGGGACGAATCCGATCGCTCGCATGCCTACATCACCGCACCGAGCGCGAATGCACCGCGGCCGTGAAACCGCGCGAGCGATCAACCGGCGGCGAGCAGCGACCGCCCGACGACCTTCAGCGACAACACGGGCTTCGTCCCCTCGAAGATCGGCAGCACCTGCGCGTCTGTCACGTATCTGCTGATCGGATATTCCTCGGCGTAGCCCCAACCGCCGTGAAGCAGCTGACCGAGCTGGGTAACCTCGACGGCGACGTCGCACGCGAACAGCTTGGCCATCGCAGCGACGGGTGAGGCCATCCTCTCGTCGGAATCCATGGCGCTGGCCGCAGCGTAGGTAATCGCCCTTGCAGCGGCGAGTCGGCCGGCCATTCGCCCGAGGTGATAACGCGTCAGGCCAAACTCGCCGATCGCACGACCAAACTGGCTGCGCTCTGCAACGTAGCGAGCGGTTTGCTCGAGCGCGGCTTGGATCACCCCGCACGCGCGGCCACCGGTCTGGAGCCGCCCGGCGGCGAACCCGGCCATCTGCAATGCAAACCCGCGACCGATACCGGCCTCGCCGCCGACGACTTGCGCGTCCGGGACAAACCAGCGATCGAACGACAGCGAAAACGAATGCATGCCGCGATAGCCGGGCGTGGCATCCGCTTTACCGGTCAACGTTCCGCCAGCGGCCTGGGTGGCAGTGAATTCGTGACCAGGGAATCGCGGCTTATCGACGATGAACAGCGTCAACCCACGCGATCCCTTGGACGCATCCGGATCGGTGCGGGCGAGCAGCGCGATCACATCGGCTCGGCCAGCGAACGTGCACCACGCCTTCGCCCCGGTGATCGCAAACCCGCCGTCGACGCGATGGGCTTTACATGCCACAGATGCGACATCGGAGCCGGTGTTGGGCTCGGTGACGGAGATAGCAGCCATCACCTCACCCGAGGCGAGCTTGGGCAACCACGTCTGCTTTTGCGCCTCTGTCCCACCCGACAGCAGAGCCTTGGCCAGGATCTCCGGTCGGGTGATCAGCGACCCCGCCGCGGCCAGCGAGCCTCGCGATAGCTCCTCGGTGGTCAGGATCATGGCGAGGTTTCCGAGCTCGTGGCCACCGTACTGCGAGGGAATCGACAACCCGAAGTAACCGAGCTTCGCCATCTCCTGAATGAACCGCTCCGGAACGAGCTCGTCGTGGCGATGGATCCGCTCGGCATGTGGCGCGACGTCGCGCTCGACGAACGCACGAACGCTCGCGCGAATCTCCGCGAGATCTTCGCCGAGTGGCCAGCGCGCCCCACCGGCTGCGATGGTCGCCGCGCCGAGCGCCTCGACCGTCGCCGGCGCGATGCCGCGCGCGACCGCCTCCGCGACCGCGCCGGTGTAACCGACGTCGGTCAGTCCGAGCAGGGGCGTCACCGGCGCGAGTCGATGCGGCATTCCAGCGGCTAGCTCCGCACATGCGACGCCTGCTGCCTCCGCAACCTCGGCCGGAGCCGCAGCGAGCTCGCGAATGACGCGGGCCTCGGTAGCGACGTATGCGACGCGGTCGACGACGACTTGATGCGCGTCGATCAGCTCACCGTTTCGAGTGATCGTGCGGGCTGCTTCGATCGCTCGCTGAGCGAGCGCTCCCGTTGCGGCTGCGATCGCATCGCGGTCATCGGCCATGTCCGTTGTTATCGCGATGCCACCGCCGGCACCACCCTCCGCCCGCGCTACCTACACCAACGATCGCAGCGTGCGGCGGACGCGCTCGCCGTAACCACCGCCGAACAGCGCGGCATGCACCGCGAGCGGATACAGCTGCCACAGTCCGACGCGGTCTCGCCATTCTCGATCCAGTGGCCACACCTCGTTGTAGGCGCCGATCAGGCGGTCCGGAATCGAGCCAAACAGCGCCAACATCGCGAGATCGACCTCGCGCGGCCCCGCGTACACCGCAGGATCGAAGACCACCGGCTCGCCCGCGCAGGTGGCCACGTTGCCCCACCACAGATCGCCGTGCAGCCGTGCCGGTGGCTCGATGGGACCAAATCGATCCCGCGCACGACCGAGCGCATCGAGCTCGCGATCGACGCCGAGCCCGGCGCGCGCACAGAGCGGCCGCAACCGGCGCTCGATCCAGAGCTCGACAACATCGCCGGTCGGCGTGTTGTGCTGTGGCAGCGTGGCGAGCACGTTATCGTGATCGAGCCCATACGCATGTTCGCTCGGTATCGCGCGCGTCGGTCTCGAGGTCGGGCCCTGGCCGAGTCGATGAAGCCCCGCGAGACCACGGCCGAGTAGCTCGGGTGACTGATCAGCCGCGCCGAGCTCGAGCCACTCCAGCGCGATCCAGCTCGTAGCGACGGCGACGACCGCGGGCACGCGCAATGGCCCAGCACGCAGCCAATCGAGCCCGGCGGCCTCGGCGTGAAACATCCCAGGGAACGGCGAGCTGTGCGTCTTCACGAACAGCGTATGCGCGCGCCCGACCAGCCACACCCGAAACCCATCGTTGATGTCACCACCAGCGACCGGCTCGGCACGAGCGACTTGCGAACCGACGCATGCTGCGAGCTCGGCGCTCCAGCGATGGGTCACAACCGCGCCCGAACGTCGGCCAACAGTCCTTCGCACGCGCGCTCGCAAAGATCGAGCACGTGCTCGAAACCGTCGCTACCGCCCGAATACGGATCCGGCACCTCGTCGTCGCTCGAGCCGTCTGGATCGTAGCTGCGCAGTAGTCGAACGATCGGCGCGTTGCGCTCGCCCGCCATCACGCGAAGCTGGCGCAGGTTCGAACGATCCATCGCGATCACGTAATCGAATCGATCGAAGTCGGCGGCGATGAACTGGCGCGCGCGATGAGTCAACGACAGCCCGCGCGCTTCGGCCGCTCGACGCGTCCGCGGGTCCGGGAGCTCGCCGACGTGCCAGCTGCCGGTGCCCGCGCTGTCGATGGTGATCTTCCCTTCGAGACCCGCGTCGCTGACCAGCTTGCGCATCACGCCTTCGGCAGTCGGCGAGCGACAGATGTTGCCGAGGCAAACGAAGCAAATGCGCATGACGAAGCGGTCGCTCAGCTGGGTGCCGGATCGCTGTCGAGCTCACCGGTCCAGTACAGGTAGTCGCGCCAGGCATCCGGGACCGACCGCAACGAAATCCGGATGGCCACCGCCGGTACCCAGTTCGGCTGGGTCGGCTGCGCGAGCAGCGCCATCCCGGCTTCCCGGGGCGTGCGTCCACCCTTCTTGCGGTTGCACAGGTAGCAGCACGTCACGATGTTGGTCCACTCGGTCATTCCGCCCTGGGAGCGCGGAACGACGTGGTCATACGTGAGCTCGCTGATCGAGGCTTTGCGGCCACAGTACTGGCACTTGTAGTTGTCGCGCGCGTAGATGTTCACGCGCGAGAACTTCACCGGCCGCGCGTGTCGACGGAACGCACGCAACAGCCGAACCACCGCCGGAACCTTGATGATCACGTTCACCGAGCGGATGTCGCGGTTGTACTCCTCGAGCACTTCGACTTTGCCGAGGAACAACAGCGTGATCGCACGCTGCCAGGAGATCACCTTGATCGGCTCGAATCCCTGATTCAGCAGCAGGGTCTGCGCTGTGTCCATGGAAATGGGCCCCTGATTTCCGAATGTAGCATCAGCTGAAGCCCGCGCGACATTCCTGCCCTTCGGTGCCCGGTCTTGCGATCCTGCCCACATCGCTAAATCCGTGGACAAATTGAGATTGAAAACGATTTTCAAGACTGATACCCCTCGAGAGTGCGGTTGTTGTCACAGGCCGTTCTCGGTCAGGAGGTCACCGTGCGCGGCGTCGAAGGCCCGCGCGCGTTTCGCCGCCGGCTCCTCGAGATGGGGCTGATTCCGGGGGTCCGCGTCCGCGTGATCGCCGTGGCTCCCCTGGGCGACCCGCTGCAGATCGAAGTACGCGGCGGACAGTGGTCGATCAGGCGCGCCGAAGCCGCTCAGATCGCGATCGGCGATCCCGCGGGAGCTCGACAGATCCCGGTTGCTCCCGACTCGTCGCCCGCGCTCGCACGAGACGACGAGGCGGCGTGATGACCGCGGCCGCGGGCGCCGTCGCTCGACCGCAACTGGTGCTTGCCGGCAACCCCAACGTGGGAAAGACGACGCTGTTCAATGCGTTGACCGGTTCGGCGGCCAAGGTCTCCAACTACCCCGGCATCACCGTCGAGAAGCGCGTTGGCCACCTGACGCTCGGCAACGGCGTGGTCGCGTCGCTCGAAGATCTGCCGGGTACCTACAGCCTCCACGCGCGCAGCGCTGAGGAGCAGATCGCGCTCGACGCGATCGTCGGCGTCGGGGACAACGCGCCCGACGCGGTGGTCGTGTGCGTCGACGCGACCCAAGTCGCGCGCTCCGCGTATTTGCTGTTGCAGCTCCAGGAGCTGGGCGCGCGGTGCGTGGTCGCGATGACCATGGTCGACGAAGCGGGGGGATCGGCGCCCGACGCGCGCGCGCTGGCCTCGTTGGTCGGCTGCGAGGTCGTGCCGGTGATCGCTCGTACGAAATCCGGACTTTCCGAGCTCCGCGCCGCGATCAATCGCGTGTTGACCATCGATCGACGAGCGCGCTGGCGCTGGCAGATGTCGAGCGCACTGCGCAGTCACGTCGATGCCGTGAAGACAGCGCTGCCAGCGAGCTGGCGCTCCTCGGGAGCCCAGGCCGACGATGCGCTCGCGCTGTGGGCCGTGACCTCGATCGAATCGTCGACGAGTGATGACGACGATGAGCTCGAGGTGCCCGCCGAGCTGCGCGCGGCGGTCAACGCACGCACGATCGATCGCGATACCGACGACGAGGCGGTGTTGGCGCGCTGGCGCTGGCTCGATCGCGAAATCCCGCGGCTGCTCACGCGCCGCCCCGATCGCAGCCGCACTCAGCGCATCGATCGGCTCCTGCTTCATCGCGTCGGCGGTTTCGCATCGTTCATCGCGATCATGACGGCGATGTTCATGGCGCTGTTCTGGGGTGCCGATCCGATGATCGATGGCATCGATCGAACGTTTGCCGCGGGCGGCGAAGCGCTGCGAGCTGCGCTCGGCGACGGCGTGTTCACCGACTTCATCGTCGACGGCGTGATCGGCGGCGTCGGCTCGGTGATCGTGTTCCTGCCGCAGATCCTGATGCTGTTCTTGTTCCTCGGTTTCCTCGAGGACTGCGGCTACCTCGCGCGCGTTGCCTACCTGATGGACCGGATCATGCGGTCGATGAACCTGCACGGTCGCGCGTTCGTCCCGATGCTGTCGGGGTTCGCATGTGCCGTGCCCGCGATCCTCGCGACGCGAACGATGGAGCGGCGGCGCGACCGGATCTTGACCATGCTGGTCGTTCCGCTGATGACGTGCTCGGCGCGGCTGCCGGTCTACACGCTGGTGATCGGCGCCCTGATCCCCGGCTCGCGGCTGACCCAGGCGCTGTTGATGGTCGGGATGTATCTGTTCAGCGTGGTGACCTCGCTGATCGCGGCGTGGGCGCTATCGAAGACGGTGAAGCCGCTCAAGGCAAAGCGGCTGCCGTTCTTGATCGAGCTGCCGCCGTATCGCGTGCCGCGGTTGCCCGATGTGCTTCGCATGATGTGGGGCAAATCGTCGGTGTTCTTGCGCGAGGCCGGAACCGTGATCCTCGCGTGCTCGATCGCGCTATGGGCCCTACTGTACTTTCCGCGCGAGCTGCCGGCCGAATCGCCAAACTACGCCGCGCAGATCGATCGCGCGACCACCGAGCAAGCCCGCGCGGATCTCGAAGCCGAACGCCAAGCAGCGCTGCTCGCCAACAGCTACGGCGGTCGCCTCGGTCATGCGATCGAGCCGGTGATCGCGCCGCTCGGCTTTGACTGGAAGATCGGCGTCGGAATCGTCGGCGCGTTCGCGGCGCGCGAGGTGTTCGTGTCGACGCTCGGAATTGTCTATAGCGTCAGCGATGCCGACGAGCAGTCCGAACCATTGCGAGAGACGTTGCGCGAGGCGACCAAGCCCGACGGGTCGCGCGCGTATACACCGCTCGTCGGACTTTCGCTGATGATCTTCTTCGCGCTGGCGTGCCAATGCATCAGCACACTCGCCGTCGTTCGCCGCGAAACCGCCAGTTGGCGCTGGCCGCTGTTCCTGTTCGGATACATGACGACGCTCGCGTGGGTCGTCAGCTTTTGCGTGTATCAGGGCGGCCGGTTGCTCGGGTTCAGCTAGCCGCCGCTTCCTCATCGACCTCGGGCACCGGCTACTCTTGCTTGTTCTCAGGTGGCGGCGGCAGCGTCGACGGCAGCGGTCGACTCACCGGCAGTCCGTAGCCAGCCAGCTGCGCGCGGATCTTTTCCTTGTGCTCGGGATCGAGCTTCGCGAGCCATTGCTTGAGCAATTCGAGCGCACGGGTTCGTAACCGTTCGCGGTCCGGCACCTCGGTTGGAATCGCCAGACCAAACGCCTGCTGCGCCGCGTTGGCGAGCGCAGCGTATGCCTCGGCGAGCCGCGCTGCCGCGGCGGGATCCGACTCGCGCTCTGGTGCGTGAGCCTCGATCTGTTCGGCCAGCCAGCTATCGATCTGCATCGGAGGATCCTACCTCGTCAGCTTCCGATACTCATTGATGTGTCGAATCGCGGAGCGAGAATCTCCGGTCTGGTCGAATAACGTCGCGAGATTGTAGTGAGCTTCGGCTAGCTGAGGATCCAGCTCGAGCGCGCGGTGGTACAGCGCGATGGCATCCGCCTCTTTCCCCGCATCTTGGGCGATGACTCCGAGGTTGTAGTACGCGGTGGCATCCGAGGGGTCGAGATCGAGCGCGCTGCGGAAGCAGTCGTGCGCCGCGGTTCCATCACCGCTCTCTGCGAACAGCCGGCCCAAGTTGATCCACGCCTCGGTGGTATCCGGGCGCAACCGAAGCGATCGGCGATAGGCATCGATCGCCGCGACTGGATCTTGCTCCTCGAGCTCGAGCGCGCGTGCGATCCACTGATCGGCGGTCGCCGGTGCCACTGCGGCAAGCGTCGGCACCTCGGGCGGGCGTGGTAGCGGCAGCAGCTCGCCCTCGGCCTGCGGCGCTGCGAGTGGCGCTCGATCCAGCGGTAGTGACAACTGGCCCGCCGACATCGACTGCCCCGATGCGCCGCGGATCTGGACGTGCCCGCCGTGCGCTTCGATCGTCAGCTCCGCGATCGACGCCCCCGCCGGCAAGCTGTTCTGGATCCGCAACAGCTCTCGACGAACCCGCGGCAACGCGATGCCTGCATCGACGAGCGCCTTGACCGTGCGCAGCGCCGACAAGTCACGAAACGACAGCTTGGCCGGCACCGCTCCCGGCGTGCCGATCAAGCCGTCACGGATGCAGCTGCGCACCGCTGATTCGGGCAATCCGATCAGCTGGGCAGCATGCCGCGCCGAGTAGCTCGTCCACACGGCGCGAGCGTATCACTGTCGATGACGCACGGTTATTCGAACGCTGTGATCGAAAGAACCGAACGCGGCGTAGTCGTCGTTCTGCACGCGGATGACCGCGAGTAGGGTCGGCGACGACTCGGTGCGCGAGTCGCGGTTGAAGCACATGTCGTCGTTCCGGTTCGTCCGATCCCTCGCTTCCATAGTCGCCATCGCGTTGTCGTGCGCGTGCCAGACCGTCGAGGACGTCCCGCCTCGATGGCGGTATCTCCACGCTGCGATCATTCAGCCCAGCTGCACGACCGCGGGGTGCCATTCGGGTCTCACCGCGATTGCCGGGGTGAACCTCGCGGATCCAGAGGGCGCGTATACCGTCCTCACCGGACGGATCTGCGGCGTACCGACGCCACTACAAGCAGCGCCGCGAAACTACGTGACTCCAGGGAGCGCCGAGTATTCGCAGCTGATCTATCAGCTGCGCGGCGTGACCGCTGATGGGCTGCCCGTTCGGAGCGTGATGCCGCCCGACACTCCGCTACCAGAGCTCGAGATCGAGCTGGTCGCGCGCTGGATCGACGCAGGTGCCCAATGCGAGTGATCCTGATCGTGCTCATCGCGACGACCGTGGTTGCGGCTCGCGTGGACGCCTACCCGCAATTTCAGCTATCGACGGGAACCGACCGATGCACGGCGTGTCACTTCTCGCCAGCGGGCGGCGGTCTGATCAACGACTACGGTCGCGACGAGGCTGGGTCGACGATCAGCCGCGGAGGCGACGGCCGGTTCCTTCACGGTGCATGGTCAACACCGAGCTGGCTACAGCTCGGTGTTGACCTCCGTGGCGCTGCGTTGCTCAAGCATCGCGATCAGGATCGCGAAGTCGCCGCATTTCCGATGCAGACCGATGTCTACCTCCGCGCTGGAACCGAGCGAATCTCGCTCGCCCTCACTACCGGCTTACGCGGCGGGGCGCGGCACCCGCAGCCGCCGCTCGTCGAGAGGTTGGTGTCGCGCGAGCACTACCTGATGTATCAGCGAGATAGTGGCAGCTACGTACGAGTCGGTCGGTTCTTTCCGATCTACGGCATTCGCACGCAAGATCATACGGCATACGTCCGGCGGTACCTCGGATTCCACACGCTCGAAGAGCCCTACGGGATCGCAGCCGGTGTGGTTGGGGAGTCATGGGAAGCGCACTTGTCGGCGTTCGTACCGCGCCCGATCGACATTCTCGGTTCAGGAGTTCGTGCCAGCGGAGCCGCGCTGTATTACGAAAAGCGGCTGCTCGACGACACCGCTGCGATCGCGCCGCAGGCTCGCGTAGCGGTGTCACCCGACGACACGAGGATGTCGATCGGCGTGGTGGGCAAGCGCTGGCTGGAGGCCACCAAGTTGATGATGCTGGCGCAACTAGATGTTCAGCGTCAGTCATTCGCTGATGGGATCGGTCCAACTCGCTACCAGCTCGCCGGGTACCTCGGAGGGAGCAAGTTCGTGATCCCAGGCGTGATGGTCGGAGCAGCCCTCCATCGCTGGCAACCCGACGTGCGGCTGCGTACGTCGCGCGATGCGTTCGAGCTCAATCTCCAGTACTTCCCGCTCGCTCACGTCGAGCTGCACTTGCTGACGCGAGTCGAAAGCCAGGGCGACTACGACGGCGCCAGCGTGTTGACGTTTCTCCAGCTGCACTACTACCTATGACCAGAACAACGAGGATCGTGAGCTTGTTGGCTGCTGCACTGCTGTTGGGTGCCTGCGGCGAGTCTGCAGATCCCGAACCGATCGGTGACTACACCGCGTGGAAACGCATCGACGCGACGGGACCCGCCCCGGGCCACGGCGACACCTATCGGATCATCTACGTAAACGAGGTTGCCGCCGACCCAACCTGGGACTTGTACCTGGGGTATCGCGAGGGTTCGGTGGTCGTGAAAGAAGTCCGTGACGACGTCGAGGGTGAGCCCGGAGATCTTCGCTACCTGGCCGTGATGCGCAGAATCGGAACGATCACCACTGCACAAGAGGACCAGGGCGGATGGCTGTACACCCAGACATCGAGCGCAAGCGGCGACGAGACCCAGTTCGACTTCTGTTGGAACCGGTGTCATGCCGCGGCGCCGTACAACGGTGCCTGGTACGACTATCGCAATTGAGGCGCGCTAACCGTGACGATCCGGGGATCCGTCTGGAACACCGCGGAGCCATCGTCGAGCTCGACGATCAACGAGTAGTTCCCCGGGGCGACGCCGGTGGCGTTCCACGTGACGTCCAGCGTCCCCGACCGCAACTCACTCACGAATCGCGACTGTCCCGCAATGTCGACTCGAAGCGTGCCGGTCACCAGATCGCGATCCGGATCGGTCACCGCGATCCGGATCTGCACGTTCGTACCCACCTGCTGAGTTGCGAGGAGCTCGAGCGCCGGCGGGTGGTTGTTCACACGTGGCTCGCCGCGCCCCGGCGACTCCGCCCACCGCTCTAGCGTCTCGATCTGATGTTCCTCGAGCGGAAACCGCGGCGGCATTGGATAGAACTCATCGCGCAATCGCGCGGCCACGAGCCCGGCCATCGACGCTGCGCCGCACAACACCACCCGATGGCTCGGATCGACGGGCGTCTCGCCACATAACTCGGGCCCAGGCACTCCGTCGACGATAACCGTGTCTTCGAACCGATCGAGCCGAAATGCGGTCGGCGCACCGCCGAGCGTGGGTGCACCGTGACACCGGACGCAGTTCGCAGCGAGGATCGGAAGCACGTCGACCTGAAAGCTCGGTGATGCCGGGGCATCGGGCTCACAACCGATCGCGCCGACGACAACGCACGCCGAAACCAATCGCAGGGGGATCGAAACCATCACGACGTGACTACCGCGCGCAATGGCGTTTCGGTGCGGGCATCGAGTTTCTGTCACGGTTCGTTCGCAAAACTGCAACGCAGGGGCGCAGCTGTAACCGTGCCTGACGAGTTTGCGTATCCACGCCGAACCTACAAGGAGCTCAGTCATGAACGTTTCTTCGTCGATCGCACTCGCTTCGCTACTGCTCGCCGGCGCCGCCACTGGATGCAGCGACGAAAGCACAGGCCAGCAGCAGCAGGCCATCAAGTGTCAGGGAATCAACGAATGCAAGGGCACCAGTGAATGCGCAGGGCCAGACGGCGCGAACGACTGCCAGGGCATGAACGAATGCGAAGGCATGGGTTGGGTCAGCGTCGAGACCGAACAGGAGTGCACCGACAAGGGCGGAACGGTCCTCTAGCCATGTACGGCATCGGCCTTCGGACCGCTCACTATTCGCGCTGGCTCGACGGAGCGGCTCCCGCGATCGACTTCATCGAGGCGATCACCGAGAACTTCGCCACTCGTCAGGGGCGCCCGTGGGCGGTCTTGAAGGCCGTCCGCGATCGGCTTCCGGTCGCGTTTCACGGAGTATCGCTGTCGCTGGGAGGCACCGACCCTCTCGATCGCGAATACATCCGTGCGATCGGAGAGCTCGCATCGGCGTTCGAGCCGATGTGGATCTCCGATCACCTCTGTTATGGCTCTGTCGACGGACACCATTCGCATGATCTGTGGCCGCTACCGCGCACCAAGGCGATGGTCGAGCATGTCGCGGAACGCATCCTGCGTGTTCAAGACACGCTTGGAAGGCGAATCCTGATCGAGAATGTCTCAAGCTACGTCCAGTACCAGATCGACGAGATGAGCGAATCGGAGTTCGTCGTCCAAGTCCTTCAACATGCGGACTGCGACCTGCTGCTAGACGTCAACAACGTGGTGGTCAACGCGTACAACCATGGCTTCGACGCCGGCGGGTTCATCGCGGCGATCCCACCCGCACGCGTCAAGCAACTCCATCTCGCCGGACACGGCGCGTACGAAACCCACCTGTTCGACGATCACCGAGGACCGATCCCGCCATCAGTATGGTCGTTGTTCCAGACCACGGTGGAGCACTTCGGCGAGGTGCCTACGCTGATCGAGTGGGACAAGGATGTTCCCGAGCTCGAAGACGTCGTCGCCGAGGCAACCAAGGCGCGCGCGTTCGCTCGAGCGGTGATCGAGCCACCTGACCGCCAGCGCTCCAACTTCCACAGGAAGACGTATGATGTTGGCCGCGCGTGAACGGCATGGGATGAGCCTGCTCTGGCGGGCCGCGCGCAACGATGTCCCGAACGACGAGCTAACGCCGTTTCGAAGCTCCGGTCGGCTCGCCGTTCCCGCTGCGATCTCGTTGTACCGGAACGGCTACTGGATCCGGCAGTACCGAGTGCTCTGCGAGCTATTCCCTCGGCTCCACCAGCGACTTGGACCGAATGCGTTCCGCGAGCTCGTCCGAGTCTATCTCGGATGTTGGCCTTCATCCCACCCCGAGCTCGAACGGATCGGGACGGCGCTTCCGGGGTTCATGCGCAATCATCCGGATCCGTCGATCTCGTCACTGACTGCCATCGCAACCATGGAGCAAGCACTGACGGAGAGTGCGCTGTCGATCGACAGTCCCGTGGCGAGCGTCGCTGACATTGTTCCCGAGCAGTTCGGCGAATCGAGGCTGGTGTTCGTCGAAAGCCTACGCGTCGTCGCCCTCGATCAGGTGGTGATCGAGCTGCTCGCCAGCGAGGGACACGACGTCGCGACCGCAAACGCGGTGGTGATCACGCGTCCAGACTTCGCCACAGTGCTCCAGTTCATCGACCGAGATGAGACGAATCTGTTGCAGCTCGCCCGCGCGGGAACCTCGATCTCGGAGCTCCTCCAACGATGCGAGCACGACGTCGCGCGCATGCATGCCTGGCTGCACCGGTGGTTTGCACGACGCTGGCTCGCTCGAGTCGCGGTGAAGTCATCATGAAGTGGTTTGCCATGATCGTCGGGTTTAGCTTCGCTCTTGGTGCAGCGTGTACGGAGCCGCGCGTGTGCTCGACCACGCCAGGACCCGAGATGCGCCCCGGATGGAACTGCCTGAGCTGCCATCGCGAGGAGGGCCAGGCGAAGAACAAGGTGTGGTCCGCCGGCGGCACGGTCTACGAATCGCTCGACAGCGACCAGTGTGACGGCACCCCCGATGTTGAAGTCGTGTTCTTCAATCCGAATGGCGTCGAAATCGAGCGCGTTCGCACCAACGACGCAGGCAACTTCCACACGAGCAAGCCGCTCCCCAAGGGATTTCGAGTCGGCGTCGAGAGAGACGGCAAGCGCGCGATGATGCCGATCCCGCCCCCTGCGGGATCGTGCAACGCGTGCCACGCGGCGAGCCCGATCGGTGGTGCCAAGGGAGTCATTCGGGCGCCATGACCGCGGATGACGTGAGACAAGCCATCACCCTCTCGATCGCCAGGAGCTCCGAATTGTGTTGGTAGAGCATTCGAGTTATTCGCGAGGAATGCAGCGCGCGAACAAGCTCCGGGACATCTGGGATTATCTTCCGGCGTTTCGCGCGGTGGCGGAGACCCAACATCTCCCCACGGCTGCAAAAGCCCTCCGCGTATCCGCGTCGGCATTGTCGCGTTCGATCTCGATCCTCGAGGATCGGCTTGCAACGCGGCTGTTCGAACGCGGCGGCCGCCGCATGCAACTGACGCCCGCTGGAACCACGTTACTGCTCGCCGTCCGCGGCGCGATGCGTACCATCGACGAGAGTGTGGGAGCACTCGATGGATCAGGGCTCCATGGGGCTGTCACAGTCGGCTACGGACAAGACGCTGCATTTTTGTCGAGCTCCGCGCTCGCGCACCTACGCCAGCATGCTCCCGCACTCAGCCCTCGGATCGCTCGCAGACCGAGCGATGTCCGCTCCGCACTGCTGCGTGGCGATGTCGACATCGTCGTGGGAGAGCCGGTCGCCCAATCCGATGATCTCGTCGTCGAAGAGATCGCCGCGACGCCCTGGTCGGTCTACGGAGCGGACGTTCGCATCGCGGCGCCTGCGTTCATCGCAGTTGCCGACGATCCGCTGCCTGCGGCGTATCGGTCCCGAGTCGTTGCCACCGTGGACGATCTCGGCATGGCCGCGCTCGCTTGTCGTGACGACCTCGTCGCTTGGTTGCCAGACGTCGTCGCAGCCAATCATCGGCTCGTGCGCGTGGCACCGTTCACGCCGGTGAAGCGATCGATCTGGGTGGTTTATCGCGCTCCACTCGGCAGCCACCCTCGCACCGATGCAGCGCTCGCAGCACTTCGATTCGCAGCATCGCGAAAGCCGCGACCCGCCGGTCCGCCAGCGTAGCAATCGCGCACACACGGGCGCGCGCGCACCGGTGATGGTCGGAGTGAGCATCGTGTTCGAATCGCTCGAAGGTTGCGTTGCGATCTTTGCTCGTCGCTCGGCGTGCACTCCGGCGTAGGTACGTCACACACGCCTCGGAGTGTTCGATGCAGATCCACATCGTCGTATGCCTGTCGTTGTTGATGTCTGCAAGTTGCGCGCCGCCGAGCACGGGCGACGGCGATCAACCTGGAACCGATGCGGTTGGCGCCGATGCCGCGCCTGCTTGTCCAACGGCGATCACAGGTACCGTGTATGCGCCCAACGGCACGCTTCCGCTCTACGACGTTCAGGTCTACGTGCCGCTCGAGGATCCCGGGCCGCTCACGGAGGGTGTCACGTGCCAGCGTTGCACCAGTTCGTTGCCAGGAGGAGCATTGACCAGCACGCGAAGCGATTCTCGCGGCCAGTTTCGGCTGGAGGGTGTGCCCGCCGGCAGGAGCTTCCCGTTGGTGATCGCCACGGGAAAGTGGCGTCGCAAAATCACGATCCCCGCGGTGGACGCGTGCACCGATACGGCATTCCCGGCCGAAACGTTTCGTCTGCCTCGCAATCGTTCAGAGGGCGACATCCCCCGAATCGCGGTCGTGCTCGGAAGGTGCGACCCACTCGCGTGCATTCTCACTAAGCTCGGGATCGACCGCGCAGAATTCGGCGACCAATCGAGCGGTCCGCATCGCATCGTGTTCTATGCCAGCGACACACCGCATCCGGGTTCGCCAGCGCGCGCTGAAGCACTGTGGAGCAATCTCGATGAGTTGAAGAAGTTCGACATGGTCATCAACTCGTGCGAATGCGGCGAGTACAACGACCGCAAGACCTCCCCCGACGTGTTGCGGCAGTACGCCGATATCGGCGGCCGGATCTACGGCTCGCACTATCACTACACATGGGCGAGAAACCTGATCCCTGCCTGGGGCAACACGGCGAGTTGGGTTGCAGGTGAGTACGAAGGCTCTGCGCTGGTCGACACTTCGTTTGCAAAAGGCAAGGCATTCGCGGAGTGGCTCGTGGAAACCGGTGCATCGCAGGTGTATGGCGAGGTTCCCCTGCAATCACGATCGAACGACGTCAGCACGATCGTTGCGCCGACGCAGCGCTGGTTGTATTCGCGGCCGGTCGGGATGGCCGCACCGACCACTGACTTTCTGTCGTTTGAAACGCCCGTCGGAGCACCGTCCGGAGAGCAGTGCGGCAAGGTCGTGTTCGCTGGGATGCACGTCAGCGCCGGCAGTGTTGACTCAAACTTCCCGGTCAGCTGCACCGCCGAATTCACGCCGAACGAGAAGGCATTGGCGTTTCTGTTGTTCGATCTGGGTTCCTGTATCGACATCATCCTGTAGTGCGACGGGAACGCCGGGCGTTCGATCGCTTCGGCGCAGCGTGCTCGGCTAGCCACGCAGCGATCGTTGTCGCGATTTCGTCGAGCACCGCCTGCGGTGTTCGACCGGAGCGCACCAGAACGTCGAAGCCGTGGTCCGCTCCCTCGATGATCGCGAGCCGTGCACGACGGCCGAGCTTGCGAACCACCGGACGCAACGTGTCGAGCGGCGCAAGCTCGTCGCGCGTGCCCTGCACGAACAGCATCGGCCCGCCGGCGTTCGCCAGATGCGCCGCGCGTTCGATCGACGGTTTGTCGGCCGGATGCAGCGGAAACCCGAGGAACACGAGGCCGCGCAGATCGACGAGCGGTTGCGCGGCGTGGGCACGCGAGGTCATTCGTCCGCCGAACGATTTACCTCCCGCGAACATCGGCAGATCACCGACTCGCGACCTCGCCGCGTTCCAGGTCGCGCGCACCGCCGCTTCGGCGATCGCTGGCGAATCCGGCCGCGCCTTGCCCGCTGCCATGTACGGAAACTCCCAGCGCAGCGTCGCCACGCGATGTTCCGTGAGCGCGTTCGCGATCTCGGCCATGAAGCGATGGCGCATGCCCGCGCCCGCACCATGCGCGAGCATCAGCACAGCTCGAGCGTCCGCTGGAATCTCCAGCAATGCGGTGCGTCCATCTAGCTCCAGCTCTAGCTCGGGCACAGGGAGTTGCCGCGAACCTACAACGTCGTCGCGAAGCATGCGCGGCGCTCCCGCGCACCACGCATGCCGCGTGAACCACCGGGTTTGGTGCAGGCGGCGAGGCATTTGATTGGACCCGTTGCCCGCTCGAGCCCACCTTGTGGGGCAGCGTCGCCACAAATTGCTCGTGACTAGCGACGGTCCGTCGCTTTACAGTGGTTCTGAGTCACAGGATCTCGCGTAACAAGCCAGCGAAAGGAGGAGCGTGAAACCTACGACGCGCGTTCGGGCTGGTCCTCGCTAGCCCGTCGAGCGGAAGCGTCCGCACCCACGAAAACGGCAACCCTCGCGCGAGCGAGGGCACGCAAAGCCACGGGACTCTTCGAGTCAGCCGGGCTACCGAGGAGGATAGGTTGCGCGCCCGAGACGATCCGTAATTCGTAGCACTCCGACCAACGACGCCTGTTGCGCTGCCACGATCGCGAGTCCGTCAGGCCCCGGCCCCGCCGCGGGTAAGCTCACTCCGATCTGCAGGTCAGACGTCTTGCTCCGCTACACATCTCAGCCGAGCCCCTCGCCGTGTCGCCGCGGTTGAGGGGCTCGGGATTTTTCGGCGCGCTGGCAACTCGCACCCGGAGCTCGTATTTGACCTCGTCACGGGATTCGTCGGAGTCGCCGGATCCGCGGGCATGTCGCGGTCAGCGAGGGCTCGTCTCTGGTACCGTGCAGAGCGCATGGAGCTGCGCGTTGCGCTCGCGCTCGGGGTTGCGGGTTGTCACGTCTCGGTTCAGACCGAGACCACGCGTCCGGGGACGACCGAGGAGGTCATCCGTCGCGAATCGCCGACGCCACGGCCACCGACCATCGAGCTCACCGACGCCGGCCAGCTGCGGTTCATCGAGCCTCTCGAGTGCCCCGCCGAACAAGTCATCACGCAGGGCACGACGATCGAGCTCGCAACGCGACCCAACATCGCGACGTTCGTCGTCGGCGTCCTCGCTGTGGCCGGCGGCGGTTTGCTCGCGGTGCGCGGACTGGTCGACGACGAGCCCGCGACCAGCCCGTATACGTGGGGTGGCTTCGGCGCGATCGCGATCGGCCTACCGTTTTCGATCGGCCCGTGGCTCGGCAACACGGTCGAACTATGGGACGGCCCGCCGCCGCCGCCGATCAGCCGTCGACTGGCCAATCAACGCTGCGGCAGTCGGCCGCTCGCGGCCGGCGCCGCGACGATCGCGATGCGAGACGTCGAGGTCCGCGGAACGATCGCGGCCGATGGCGTGTTCAGCGTTTCGCCATATCAGCTGATCGACGCGTACGAGCCGACCCGAATGCCGACGCTCAATATCTCCGCGGCCGTCGACGGCGACGCGCGAGCGATTTCGACCGTGATCGACTCGACCACGCTGTCGAGCCGCGCATCGGCGTTCCTCGCGGCCGCGGATTTCGACGCCAAGGTCGAGCCGATGCGTGTGGTGCCCGGCATCGTCGCAGGAACGTTGCGCGTTAGCCTCACGACGATTGCCAGTGGTGCTGCGGTCCGCGTCGTCCTTCCGATCACGAATCAGGGGCCAGGGCCCGCGTCGGCGCTGCGCGGCAGCGTCTCATCGAGCGTTCATGCGGTCGACGGTCGCATCCTCTACATCGGCTATCTCGCGAAGAACGTGAGCGTCGTGCGTGAGCTTCTGATCCCGATCACCGCCGCCGCGGCGGACTCGCTTCGAGGTGGCACGCTCGATCTCGCGATCGAGCTTCGCGATGCGCATGGTACGGCGCCCACCACGCCGGTGCGATTCCGCGGAACCGTGCTCGGCGACGCGCCGCGGTAGGCACTACTTGGCGTGAGTGACCACGACCGAGGTCGTGATTCCGCCCCGAACCCAAAACTTGCCGGTGACGGTGATGGAGCGCGGCGCGATCGCAGCGACAAGGTCGTCGCAGATCTGGTTGGTCACCGCTTCATGAAACGCGCCCTCGTTGCGATAGCTCCACAGGTAGAGCTTCAGGCTCTTGAGCTCTACGCACCGAACATCGGGGACGTAGTCAATCGAGATCGTGGCAAAGTCCGGCTGACCTGTGAGTGGGCACAAACAAGTAAATTCCGGGCACTCGAACACGATGTGATAGTCGCGGCCCGTTCGGGGATTGGCGAACGTGTCCAACTGTTTGCTGGGGGTCACAGGTTTGGGTTCGCGCTCCGACATTGGCGGCGATCGCATAGCACAAACGCTCCAACCGCTGGCGCAGCTCGAGTGCTTGCCCTACAATGGTCTTGCGACTCACGTCGCCGAGAACGCAACGCGATGACCATGTGGACACCGCGCACTGTGGGCTTCGAAACGGGCCGCTGTGCCCATTACGAAGGCCCAACCCCGGGAGCCGCTGCAATTCTGCTGGCGGGCCGCGAGAGTTGGGCTCTGGCTATGCCAGGGGAGGAACGAACAACATGAAATATCAGTGTAGAAGCTCTAAGGAGGGGCGTTCCTAGCCTCCCGGCACTAGAGCCGCCCGCGTGACAAAAATATCGCGCGCGGGTGGCATTGACGCTCGTGCTCGTCTGATTCCCGTTGCATAGGACGGGGGGCGAGTTCGGGAAATGTGACTGAGCAAACGGGCCCGACTTCACGGTCGGGCCCGTTTCTTTTGGATCCGGACGTCGGCCTCCGAAACGTCGAACGCCGCCGTCCGCGTCGAGCGGTGGGCGACGTTCACAGATGTACGACGAGGAAGAGACTCGGAGCCGACTAGAACGTGAAGATCTGGTCGGGCCGCTTCTCAGCGGGCTTGGGCGCCGAGGTCTCTTGCTTGGGCTTGATGATCGGCGGCGGAGGGTCGACGGCGAACCGAGCCGCCGCCGACGTCATTGGAACCGCCGGCTTGACGACGGGAGCGGAGGGCTCCGTCGGCTTGGACACGGGGGGAGGCGCTGACAGCGCCGACATCGCCCGGCCGAAGCCGTGACCCACGCTCGCCCCGGAGCTCGCCGGCAGCGTCGGCCGCGGTTGAGAGGGCACCACGCTGGTGGTGCCCTCATTGCCCAAGAAGTCGTTTACGCGGGTTTCGACGAGCTGACTCATCGAGATGTTGTTGGCTTCGCAGAACGTCTTCAAGCGCTCGTAGGTCGTGCGGCTCACACTGATGCTGCGTCGAGTCTGCTTCTTGGCCATGATCTTTCCTTACGCTACGGGTAGGGCATCGTCAAGGCTAACCTACTAGCCATGGGCTCCCTGATGACGCCTTCCCTATTAGCAGCGACGTCTGACAACGCGCGCGCAACGCCATCGCTTCGATGCGACGAACCACTCGAGATCACTCGACGATCGAGAAAGATCGAGGTTCATGCATCGACCGCGATCGAGCATGGAGCGCTGACAGTGTGGCGGCCAACCGCTACTACGGCGTGCGCGACAGCCAATCGACTGGACGAAGGTGCGCGAGCAGCTCGGCTTCGCGAGAGCCCTCGGCGGCCTTCACGTCGTAGTCCCAGCGCACTAGCGACGGCAATGACATCAAGATCGACTCGACGCGACCGTTGGTCTTCAGCCCGAATAAGGTTCCGCGGTCGTAGATCAGGTTGAACTCGACGTAGCGACCCCGACGGCGTAGCTGCCACTCGCGCTCGGCGTCGCCATAACCATCGTTCCGGCGGCGTTCGACGATCGGCAAATACGCCTGCGTGAACGATTGGCCGAGCTCTCGAACGAACGTAAACATCGACTCCGGAGCGTGCGGCTCGCCCTTGGCTCCCAGATAGTCGAAGAACACGCCGCCCACACCGCGGGTCTCGTTGCGATGCGGAAGATAAAAGTAGTCGTCACACCACGCCTTGAACCGGTCGTAATCACCGATCGGGCGATGGCGATCACAGACCGCCGCGAGCGTTTGGTGAAAATGCACCGCATCGTCGCGAAACAAGTAATACGGCGTGAGGTCCGCACCACCGCCGAACCACAACGCTTCGCCCTTGGTCAAGCACCGAAAGTTCGCATGGGTCGTCGGAATCATCGGCGAACGCGGGTGGAGCACCAGCGAGATCCCGCTGGCACGGAATGCGCGGCCATGTCCCGGCATGTGGTCGGCCAGCTCGGCCGGCAGCTCGCCCTCGACGCTGGACCAGTTCACCCCGGCTTTCTCGAACAGGGCTCCGTTGGCCAGCACACGCGTAACGCCGCCACCGCCGCCGGGGCGCTGCCACGTGTCGGTCGAAAACTGTTCAGCCGTGTCCGCGGCGGCGAGACGGTTGCAGATGTCGGTTTGCAGGTCCCCGAAGAACTTCGCCGCGCGATCGAACAGGTCAGACACGTTCGCAATGCTACCATCGACGGACTCCTAGACTGATGTGGGCCGCTCTTCGACTCGTCCGCGCCACGCGCGTTTTCGCCGTCATCTTCCTCGGCTATATGTGGCAGATGTCGTGGGCGCGGCTGTGGCCATCGCGCTTCAACACGCGCGAACGCTGGAAGAAGGTCAACCGGCGCAACGCTCGGCGGATGTACAAGGGGTTCGTCCGACTACGCGGGGTCTACATCAAGCTCGGCCAGATCCTGTCGGTGATGGGCACGTTCTTGCCGCGCGAATACACCGAGGAGCTCGAGGGGCTACAGGACGACGTGCCGCCGCAGTCGTACAAGAAGATCAAGAAGACGTTCGTGCGATCGTTCGGCAAGCAGCCGCACGAGGTGTTCACGCAGTTCGAGCGCGAACCGATCGCGGCCGCATCGCTCGGTCAGGTTCACGAAGCACGCAACGCCGCCGGGGAACGGCTGGCCGTGAAGATCCTGTATCCGCGCGTCGCGACGATCATCAGCGTCGATCTGCGCGTGTTGCAGTGGGCGCTCAACATCTACAAGAACTTCGTTCCGATCCAGCAGATCTCACGCGTCCACGAGCAACTCGCCGACATGTTGTCGCGCGAGACCGACCTCGCGAATGAAGCGCGAATGATCGAGCGGATGTCCGCCAACTTCCAGAACGATCCAGACGTACTGTTCCCGCGGGTGTATCCCGAGTGGTCGAGCAGCACGGTGATGACGATGACGTTCATGGATGGCGTCAAGATCACTCGCAAGGATGCGCTGCGCACGCTGTCGCTCGACCCCACCGACGTCGCGACCAAGCTGATCAAGGTGTTCTACAAGCAGCTGTTCATCGATCGGTTCTTTCACGCCGATCCGCACCCGGGGAACTTCTTCGTGCAGCGAGGCCCCGAGGGTCAGGTCCGGATCGTCGTGCTCGATCTCGGCTCGGCGACCGAGCTCAAGGACAACCTCGCCGACGGCATGTTCGACATCTTGTCAGGGCTGATGACCCGCAAAGACGACCTCGTGGTGCAGGGCATCAATACGATGGGGTTCGTCGCGCCCAACGGTGATCGCAAGTTGCTCGAGCGCACGACGCGCAAGTACTTCGAGAAGCTGCTCAACCTGAACATCACCGACTTCGGCAAGATCGATCCGTCGGTCGCGCAGCAGCTCGCGGATCCGGACATGAAGCGCGAAGAGCTGCGTCAGCTGATGAGCTCGATCGCGTACCCCGAGGGTTGGTTCTACGTCGAGCGCGCCGCGGTGATCATGTTCGGCTTGTCGGCCACCCTCGCGCCGAAGCTCAACGGTATCCACATCGGGTTCCCGTACATCACGCAGTTCATGATGGAACGCAACACCAAGCGGCTCGCCGATGCAGCGAAGATCGCGCGCACCGAGGCGTCGTCGCCGCGGATCCCGATCCAGCCGCCGCCGAGCGAATCGAAGACCGAGTCCAAGGCCGACGTGAAGGCCGAGGGCAAGTCCGACGAAGCCCTGCTCAACTAGCGCACCACCGGTTACCGGCGGCGGCACGCATGCTTCAGACGTCGGCTCGTCGTCGCGGTAACGATCGGAGCCGGCGCACTCACCACAGCTTGTAGGTGGCGAGCAGTCCGTAGTGCCAAGCTATGCGGTCGTCGCGGAAGACGTGCTCGTAGCGGACATGCGGCTCGATCACCAGCCGCTCGCGCCACAGCTTCACGCCGATGCCGACTTGGGCGTGTAGCGTGCCTAGCCACTCGCTGCGATCGCCGGGACCGTTGGGTTCGTCGATCGGCGCGGCAACATCGTAGGTGATCGAGCGACGGCGGGCTCCGGCGCCGGCCGACCACGCCGGCACCACCACGATGTTCTTGGTGGTCATGAGCTCGTAGCCCAAGCCGACCTCGACGGCGAACGCCACGTCGTGCTCGCGCACCTGGATGCTCCGCGGCATGTCTGCTTGCTGAAGCCCGACGTAGCCGAGACGAACACCGGGGCGAACCGTCAACCGGTCGCGGATCGCGAGTCCGAGCCGACCGACGAGCTCCGGCACGAACTGGCTGCGCGCATCGGTCGCGTAGTCTGCTCGGCGCTCCCATCCCATGGCGAGTCCGATCGCACCGGTCATCGGCTCGGCGGTAACCGGAGCTCCGCCGACGGTGAGCGCGACGAGCGACGCAAGCGGCTTGATCACGGACATGCGGTGCGCGCCTCCGCCGGAAACCCGAGCTCGCCAAAGCTCGCGATCAACTGGTCGCAGACCGCTGCGCGGATCACCGGATCGAGCCCGGCGAGCCAGGCTTCGAGCACGCTCCCGATCACACGACCATCATGACTCGCGTCGAGGTCATGGCGCGTGTCGCACTCGGTCACCGGCGAGCCGGGCGCCGGCAGGTGTGTCGCATCGATCCGTCCACGCGCCCCGGCGAGCGCAGCCAACACGGTGCGGGACAACGCTCCGCGCGCATCCGGCGACGCGGGATCCATCGCGAGGGCCGGCATTGCCTGGAACAACGACCGGGCGACCAAAGTTCCGACGCAATACAAGCCACTCGTGCATCCGGTGCCGAGCGCCAGCGACTCGTAGGTGAACGTCGAGTGGAAGTCGCGATCGGCAGGAGGGAACCCTGTGTCGAACAGCGGACTGGTTCCACCGGTCGCAGCGAAGCTGACGAAATCTGCGATGCCCTCGTCGAATCCGATCACGCCGTACTCGAGCTCGAGGCGCCCAGGAAACAGCGGATCGGAGTGAGCCGCCGCGCGATCGCACGCAACTGGGGCGCCATCGAAGAACCCGCGCTCGAACAACACGTGGCCTAGCTCGTGAGCTAGCACGCGGGGATCGATCGCGAGCGGCACGCGCTCCGTGTCCGACCGTCGCGACAACACCCATCGGCGCTGCCCTGCGTAGAACGCGTTGGAGACGCCGATCTCGTCACCCGCGGGCTCGAAGTACACGGTGAGCTTGTCGCCACCGGCGATCAGCTCGTCGATCGTCAGCCCCGTGACGTTCGGCAGCTGCTCGAACAGCCGCTCGAACTGGTAATACGCCGACACCATCACCAAGCTCGGATAGTCGAGCGGCACCACGACGCCACCCTCGACGCTGTAGCGCAGCCCCGGATCGCGTCCGCCGCGCAGCGTGACCTGCCCCGCCTGCTCGACCAGCTCGCCACCGCGGAGCATCCGTAGATACGGTCCGTCGAGCCTGTCGAGATCGCTGACCGTGGTCAGCTCACGCGGCGCGAGCTCGAACTGACCGGCACCGGTGACCGGATCGACCGAGACGAGGTCGACGACAAACACCTGAAACGGTGGGCCTGGAGCCTCCGGGCTCGCGCACCCACACGCAGCCACAACGGCGGCGGCGAGCGTCGCCACAGATCCTGGGCCTCCCACGAGGCTCGCACGATCTCACGCGCGAGCCCGCGCGGGCAACCGCTGCCCTACTTCGATGCGTCGCTGCGGCGGCTGCGCGCGAGCTTGCCGCGGCCCAGCTTGCCGAGCTGCTTGAGCAGCGGGAGGCTGAGCGATGGGAACGGACGCAGCAAGTGGATGATCGCTGCCCGATAGGTGGGCAACGTACGCACCAGCTTGGGCTCCTGAACGAGCTCGATCGCCGCATCGGCAACCTCGTCGTGGGACAGCATCGAGATGTTGGCGAACAGCAGCCCGGCGGACTTGTCGTGCTCGACCGCCTTGGTCATCTCGCTCTCCATCGCGTCCGGACACAACGCGCTGACCGAGATCAGCTTCTTCGCGCGCATCAGCTCGCCCGCGAGCGACAGCGAATAGCCGAGCACACCGTGCTTGGTCGCGCCGTACACCGCGAGCCCCGGGGTCGGCGACAATGCCGAGATCGAAGCGATGTTGATGATCGATCCTTCGGTCATCACCTCGAGCGCTGCGTTGCAGCCCCAGATCACGCCAAGCAGATTGACCTCGACCATGCGGCGCGAAATCGCGTCCTGCATGTCCCAGGCTTCGCCCGCGTCCAGGACGCCGGCGTTGTTGACCCACACGACCACCTTGCCGCGCTCCGCGGCGGCTCGTGCGATCGCACGATGACTATCCGGATCCCGGACATCTTGTTTGAACGCGGTGCCATCGATCAACGCTGCGGTGACCTGCGCGGCCCCCTCATCGATGTCGGTGACGACGACGTGGTGGCCTTTACGCGCGAGCCGTTCGGCGATTTTTCGCCCGAGCCCACGACCTGCTCCAGTAACAACAGCGACTGTAGACACGACTGCAGCGGACCGTATCGCAGCTGAACGCCGCCGCCAAGGAGGGATCGGGCGGGGACCGGGAACACCGAGGTCCTAACACCGCCGGAGCAAACCTGTTCCGGAACGATCCCGCGTCCAAGCACCTGGTCGGCGTTGATGTTTTGCGGCCTTTGCGGTGTTGAGTCGGGGTCACTGGCTGGTGCCACCCAACGGCCAACCGGGATGCGCTAGCGTGCCGGTGTGAGCTTCGATGTCGTCGTCGCCGCGGATCTCGATTGGGGCATTGGCAAAACCAATGGTCTGCCTTGGCCCAAGCTCAAAGGTGACCTCGCGCACTTCAAGCAGATCACGTGTGATGCCCCCGAGGGCAAGCGCAACGCGATCATCATGGGCCGCAAGACCTGGCAGAGCACCGAGGTCGCCGCGCGCGCGTTGCCTCGACGATTGAACGTCGTGATTTCGCGCAGTCCGCTCGACATGCCAGACGGAGTGCTCGCGGCGCGCTCGCTCGACGAAGCACTCGGCATCACCGCAGATGCGGGATCGACGTTTGTGGTCGGCGGCGCGCAGATCTTCACCGAGGCGTTCGAGCACCAGGCTCTTCGTTGGGTCTATCTGACCCGCGTCCAGGGCCGCTTCGGTTGCGACGTGATCATGCCGAACCTCGACGCACGCGGCTTCGCTCCGGACGACTGGACCGGCGCGCGCGACGCCGAAGATAACGGCATCCGCTATCGAATCGAACGGCTGCGCCGGCGTTAGACGCGCCAGACGGCGCCCGACCGCGCTAGACCGCGACCGGAAATTTGATGAACGCGTGGTGCTGGTAGCCCTCGAGAGCGATGTCCTCGAACTTCATCTCGAGTGTCGACTTGTTCGCCAACACCAGTCGCGGCAGCGGATGCGGCTCGCGGGACAGCTGAATCTTCACGCCTTCGACATGATTGAGATAGATGTGCGCGTCGCCGAGCGTATGCACGAAGTACCGCGGCGACAGCCCACATTCCTGCGCGATCATCGACATCAGCAGCGCATAGCTGGCGATGTTGAACGGGACCCCGAGCGCGAGATCGGCCGACCGCTGATAGAGCTGGCAGTCCAACCAGCGCGCCGGGCCCGAGGCGCCGTCGGTCTGGACATAGAACTGGAACAGCGCATGGCACGGCGGCAGCTTCATCTTGGGGACGTCGGCGACGTTCCAAGCGCTGACGATGATCCGCCGCGACATCGGATCGCGCTTGATCGTCGCGATCGCCTCGGTGATCTGGTCGATCTGCTCGCCCGAGGCCCCCGTCCAGCTCCGCCATTGGTGGCCATAGACCGGCCCGAGCTCGCCGTTCTGGTCGGCCCATGCGTCCCAGATCGGCGTGTGCTGGGTGAGATCGTCGTTGATGTTCGTGGATCCACGCAAGAACCACAGCAGCTCGCGCACGACCGCCGGGAACAGCACCTTCTTGGTGGTAACCAGCGGAAACCCATCGCGCAGGTCGTATCTGGTCTGGGCGCCGAACATCGAGATCGTGCCAGTGCCGGTGCGATCGGTGCGGCGCTCGCCGTGGTCGAGCACGTGGCGCAGGAGATCCAGGTACGGCCGCATGCTCTGTCATATAGCACCACCGTATGATGTCGGCGGTGGCGCCGCGGCGAACGACCTTGTCCCCGTTGCTCGATCAGTACGATGCGGTGCTGCTCGATGCCTACGGCGTGCTCGTCGATGCGCGTGGTGCGTTGCCCGCAACCGCCGCGCTGTTCGCCGAGCTCGCGCGGCGGGGCAAGCCGTATCAGATCGTCACCAATGACGCATCACGCTCGCAAGCGACCTATTCTCGTCGGTTCGCCGGGTACGGCATCGAGGTGCCCGCCGAGCGGATCACCACGTCGGGAAGCCTGTTGCCTGGGTACCTCCGCGCGCACGGCCTCTCAGGCGCGCGGACTTGCGTGCTCGGCACGGACGACTCGATAGCCTACGTCGTCGCCGGCGGTGGCTCGATCGTTCCGCTCGCACCGGGCATGGAGATCGATGCCCTCGCCGTGTGCGACGACGCTGGAACTCCGTTCTTGAACGGCATCGAGCTCGCGTTGTCCGCGGTAGTGCGCGCGGTGGATGCGGGACGCACGCCCGCGCTGATCGCTCCCAACCCCGACCTCGTCTACCCCAAGGGCGGCGGCGAGCTCGGCGTCACCGCAGGCGCGATGGCGTTGGTGATCGAAGCCGCGCTCGCACGGCGGTTTCCCGGTCACGAGCTGAGCTTCGCACGGCTGGGCAAGCCGGCACCCGATCTGTTCGTCGAAGCCAAGCGCCAGCTCGGCCTCGATCGGGTCGTGATGATCGGTGATCAGCTCGAGACCGACATCGCCGGAGCGATCGCCGCGGGAGTCGACTCGGCGCTGCTCGAGTCGGGCATCTCGCGCTGGGTACCGACCGCCACGATCGAGCCAACCTATGTCCTCGAGACCATGGCGGTGACGGCGTGATCCAACGGTTTTGTTTCGTCAAGCTCGTCGACGATGAGGTCGGGACTCGCGCCGAGCTCGCTCAGATGATGCGCGCGCGATTGGCGTCGGCCGGCGCCAATGCGGTGGTCGGGCTTCCCGCCGACGATAGCGCCGCGCGGTGGGACATCTCGATCGTGATCACCACCGCGTCGCTCGAGGCGTGGAACGAGCTCGCCCAGAGCACCGCGATGACCGGAGCGTTCGACGAGCTTGCGAGCCGGGCGGCCGTGGTCAAGGCGTGGACGTTCGAAGTCTGCTGACCCACGCCGCGAGCTCGCCAGGCAGCGGCGACTCGAACCGCATGGTCTCGTCGGTCACTGGATGCGCGAAGCCGAGCACCGCCGCATGAAGCGCCAAGCGCGGCGCGCGCGGCACGAACGTCCGGCTCGCTTCACCGCCATGTTGATGATCACCCGCGACGGGATGGCCCTGCCCGGCGAGGTGGATCCGGATCTGATGGGTGCGGCCGGTCTCGAGTCGCGCCGAGACCAGCGTCGCCCCTTCGAGCTGCTCGACGACGCCGACGTGGGTGACCGCGCGCTTGCCGTCGACCGGACGATCGATCGTTTGCGCGGCGACCGCGCCGATCGCCACCGCTCGATATTCTCGCTCGACGTCGTGAACCTTGAACGCATCGCCGAGCCGCTTATTGGCATCACGGGTGCGCGCGAACACGAGCAGGCCGCTGGTCGGGAGGTCCAGGCGATGTACCAGGTAGACCTCACCGTAGCTGGTCTTGAGCTGGTCCAAGAGATCGCCGCGATCGCTCTCGGGTGTCGGTGCAGTCACCAACCCCGCCGGCTTGTCGACGACGATCACATGGTCGTCGCTAAACACGATCGCCGGAGCTGGCGGCGGTTCGCGATCGCGATCGAGCGCACCGCCGACATTCACCTCGATGACTTGACCAGCGCGCACCGGCCGACCAGCGACCTTGACGCGAACCCGGTCGACGAAGACTCCGCCGACGTCGATCACGGCACGCGCTTTACGACGCGACAGGCCCGCGACGTGTTTCGGAATGACCTGATCGAGCCGAAGTCCGAGATCATCCGCTGCGCAGGTGAACGAGTACTTCATCGTTCACCCGAGGGAACGGCCGGCTCGGCTTACCACTCGCCGTCGTCGTCGATGTCACGGCGACGGCCGCGCTTGCCGCGATCATCGTCGCCGCCGCTGCGCTCGCGCTCGCGCTCGCTCTTGGTCTTGCGACGCTGATCGCCACCACTCGGAGGCCCCCCAAAGCCGCCGCCAGCCGGACGGCCGCCGAAGCCGCCGCCACCTGGCGGACGACCACCGCCGCCGCCGTAGCCACCGCCGCTCGGACCGCCACCTGCGTAGCCGCCGCCACCGCCACCACCGCCACCACCGCCGTAGCCACCACCTCCGCCGGGACCTCCCGGACGCGGGCCGAACGAGCGTGGACCACGAGCCTCGCGCTCGCGTGCTTCATTGATCCTCAGCATGCGGCCGTCGAGCTCTTGACCGTCGAGCTCTTGAAGCGCGGCCTGAGCAGCTTCCGCCGTCGACATCTCGACAAACGCGAAACCACGCGAGCGCCCGGTTTCGCGATCCATGATGATCGACACGCTGGTGACCTCACGACCGTTCGCGCCGAAAGCCTGCCGTAACGAGTCCTCGGTCGTGTTGTAGTTCAGATTGCCCACGTAGAGCTTCGTGCCCACTGCCGGTCTCCTAGAATCTTCGACGAACTTCGACGGGTTGATCAGCGAGCGACAAGTGGCTGTCGTGACACTCCACGCTCTTGGGGACGAGCCTATCACAGCCCTCGGCGACGGGATCGCGCGCACGAGCGCCCGCGTGGGGCGATGACGGGGGCGCCCATCGTGAGGTGTGGTGAACGCGACTAGCTCGACGGTCGTCCGTCGCAGGGGGCACAATCCGGGCTAGAGTCACACCCCCGTGGTCAGGCGTCTTGCAAGCAAGGCAGCGATCGTAGGCGGTGTTGCGTGCGCGGCCGTCGCGGTGATTACGCCCACGTTTGTCGGCTACGCGGCGGACCACCTCGATTCGCCATCCCTCGCGAGCACGCCGCTGGCGGATATCGCGGATGTGTTCGCTTGGATGACGGACGAGTCGCATCTGGCGCTCGCGATGACAGTTTCGCCAAATGATAGCGGGGACATGGGTTTTGGACCGGGCATCCAATACGTGTTCCATCTCGCTAGCAGCGCCAGCTACAGCGCCGGGCAAGCCGGTAACGAGACCCGGCTGATCTGCACGTTCGCCACGCCGGCGGAGGCAACGTGCTTGGTGGACGGACCAGATGGCCCGGTCACAGTTTCTGGGGACCCTCGGGTGCAATTGACGGGGATGGATGGAAAATTCCGAATGTTCGCGGGGCGACGCTCGGACCCATCGTTCGGCAACCTCGCCGGCGTGCTCACTGCTGTCGAGAAGGTGAAGGGTGTTTCGCAGAACGCCGCCGGTTGCCCGCAGGCGAGTGGTGTGACGATCGGAGCGATGCGCACTGCCGTGACGACGCCGCCGAGCTCCGCGCGCCCACCCTGTCCCGCAGGATCGAGCGACTGTTTCGCGAACGCGAACGTGCTCGCGCTCGTGATCGAAGTCGATAAATCACTCGTCGCGACGACCGGCAAACCGATCGTCGCGGTTTGGGCGTCCACACACGCGAAGCCATGACCCGCGCCGTTCTGCTGATGTGGTTGTTCGCGGCGGGGTGCACCAAGCTCATCGATCACGGCGACCGCGACGCACCGAACACCGATCCTCGCGTCCTCGGCCCGCAACTCGATCGTATGGGCCGACCGTATGTCAGCAATCTGTTGATCGCCCCGCTCGACGATCTCGTGCCGCGCACCGCCAAGCGCGATGCCTACAACCAAGCCGACGATCCCAGCACGTGGGCTACCATCCTGATCGATCCGAGTGCCAACCCGCCACGGACGATCGTGGCCGAGCTCGCAGCGAACATCGCCTTGTACGATCCGATTAGTTTCACCGGCGGGCCGAACGTCTGTGGAACGTCGCTGATGTACCAGAGCCCGGCATCGCTTACCTCGTATCTCGCCGCAGCGACACTGCTCGCCGATGATCGCATCTATGTCGACACGACCAAGGCTACTTGTGAGGCCTACCTGGCGGTCGAGCTCGGCGTTGCGCAATCGGTTTCCGGATGTGGCGGCAGAACGCCGCTCGTCGACACGTTCGACGTGACGTACACGGCGCTCGCGACCGGATTGCTGGCGGCAGCAGGGTTCGGCGATGACGTCTCAGCGCATGACGATGTGAGTGCAACCGCGTTCCCGTTCCTTGGCAACCCACACTGATTGGTGGGCTTCCCGAGGACGTGCGCGCCGAGCCGCGTCGCGCGCCACGCGCAATCCATCCTGATCGAGCCGCGCACATGATCGTCACCGCGATCCGGGATCCGGGGCGCCGTCTTGCCGTATTCTGCACTGCGAGCGATGGCTCTTCCGTATCCGCACCGAGCGACGTTCTTGGCCAGCACTCTCGTAGTGCCGGTGGAGCTGGTGGCGGCCAAGCCGTATCTGGCTCGACTGCTGTCGCTGATCCTGTTCGATCACTGCATCGGCCATCACATCGTCACGCTCGGCGATCACGACGACGAGCGGTTGACCGACGAAGATGGCCGGTTGCTCGACGCTCAGCATCCGATGATCGAGGACAGCATCGACTGGTTCTTCCGGGTATCGCGGCGCCACGAGGTGTTGTGGTTCGAGCTGTCGTTCGATCCTGCGCGACCTGCACCGGCGGTGCTGCGGTCGCGGCGGCCGGATCGCCCGACCGAGACCTGGAGCTCGACGACCGGCGCGATGTTGTCCCATCAGATGGAGCAGTGCCTCGCCAACTGGTTCGCGTCGCGCCGGCTATCGCAGATCGGTCCATTACCGGAGTTCTCGACCGAAGACTTGCGCCTGGCGGCACAGCAGCTGTCGCGCGCCGATGCGCAGCTATCACAGGGCGTGGGGTTTTCAAGCCTGCCGACCGCGCTCGCCAAGCCACCGGCGCGGCTCGGCGTGGCGTACTTGCGCGTGCTCGCCGAGCTGTCGCGTGACGATGCGCGCGCGATCGATCCGGTGATCCTCGCGCTCGATCCATCGCACCCGGTGGCGCGCCGCAATCGCTACGTCGCGGGCGTGCTGAACGGAACCGTCGATCGCCGTACCGTGTTGCCGCTGGTCGAAGAAGCCCCGATGTATGCGAAGCCGCATCTGTCGATCTGGGGCGATTCGTTCGCCGCCGATCGCCCGCACGAAAACATGGGCGTTCGCCATCAAGGCATCGCGACGAGCTTGATGCCGGCGAATCCGTACGCGTGCCACAACTACTCCCTGCAGCTGGCCGAGGTCGGCCGGCGCGAGGAGAGCTTTCGCTGGGCGGATCGCGCCACGGTCGTCGCGCCTCATTTTGCCACGGCTCATCTGGACTGCATCCGGCGACTGCGCCAGGTCCAGCGGCCTGGCCAAGCATTTGCCGAGGCGCAGTATCGCTGCCGCGAAGTCCTCGATCGCGCGCAATCGGCCAAGCAAACCGGAACCGATTGGCAGGCACCGCATCACGCAGCGCTGTTGCTCGCGTTCGCGCATCTCGACATCGGCCGGTTGCCCGAAGCGATCACGCTCGCTGACGAAGCGATGGCGCAGCTTCCCAATGACCCGGCCAAACGCGAAGCGTTCGCGTGGGCGACCAAGCGGATCCATCACTGGAAGACCGACGCCGCGCTGTTCTCGCGGGCGTTCGCATGGGAGGGCCACTACCGCGGCGACCCGGGCCGAGTGATCTCGGGCCTGATGCGCGGACGGATCACCGACGAAGAAGATGCCGCCATGTTGATCGACGCGCTGGTCGCGATCGGCCGGCCCGAGCAGGCCGAGCTCGCGTATTGGCATTGCGCCGGTCTCGATGGCCAAGGCGTGCTTGGCGACGGCAAGGCACGGCTCGCAGCAGCAAAGGCGCTGATCCTGACCGGCGATCTCGACGAGGCGCTCGATCAGATCCAGATCGTCCAGCTCCGCCGAGGTCAGGGTCGTCACGAAGCCGACATCAACCGGACGCTCCGGCTCGCCGCGACGCGCGATGCCCGCGAATGGAATCAGGTGCTCCAGCGCAGGCTCGAGCGGGGAGCCATGCGGTTGGCGCAACGCGCTGCGCGTGATCTCGCGGACTTCATCCCAGGAGTCGACGCGGCGTTGGTCAACCGCGCGGTTGGTGAGCGACCGGCGATGACGATCGATCCGGCATGGATCACCGATCTCGCCGCCGCATTGGCGGCCGCCGGATCCACCGCGACCGCGATCATCCATCGGCTCGCGCGCCCAGAACACAACACACTCACCACGGCGGATCAGCTCGCACAGGAATGGTGGACGGTGTTGGCATCTTCGAACAAGGATGGCGATGCGCACGCAGCAGGTGCGTTGCTCGCGCTCGGGATCGCGATGGCGCGCTATTTCGAGGCGACCTCGGGTCCGCCGACGCCGATCGCGGGTGCGTATCGCCAGATCGCCACCGAAGCGCTGCAGCTCGTCCGGCGATCGCGGTATCAGCTCGAGCCCGAAGCGATCGAAGGCTTGTTGCGGCTGATCGATCGGTTGAATCAAGCGCCCGAGTGGCTGCTCGATACCTGGCTGCTCCGGATCGAGCGTGCCCTCGACTTGGAAGCCGAGCACGGCTCGTACCTCGAAGCGATGGTCGCCGAGCTGCCCACGGTGCGACGCCTGCTCCGTGGAGACGAGCGCATCGGATGGGAGCTGCGGTTGGCGCACGACTTGTGTGCGGATCCATCGCAATACGAACCCGCCGCGACGCTGTTCGTTCGAGCCGCGCGCGCGGTCGAAGGCGGCAGCGTGCCACTCGCATGGTCGGCGGCAGCCTCGGCGGCCAAAGCGTCGATCGAGACTCAGCTGGACGTTCACTGGCTGGCCGCCGTCGCAAATCCCGGCGTACCGGCACCGTGGCTACGACTCGCTCGTGGCCTGCTCGCCGCTGGTCGACTCGCCGATGGTTTCGCAGCGGCGTGTCGCGGCATCGCGATGACGCCGGTCGCGGAGCGTGCGGCGGCGCTCGACAAGCTGATGCCACGGTGGTCGTCGTCGAGCCTGTCGACCCCGTACTCCGGCGACGAAGCGTATGACGCCGGCATGGCGGCCGCATCCGAGGGCCGATTCGATGTCGCCGTGCAACACCTCCGGTGGGCCGCCGCCGTCGATCCCGACGATGCGTTGCGCACCACGAATCTCGCGATGGTGCTCGCCAAGCTGGGCTATGGGCTCGAAGCGATCCGCGCGCTATCGCGCCACGAACGCGCCGACGCACCGAAGATCGTCGGTCGCGCGCTGTTCGACGCGGGTCATAACGACGATGCGCTGACGGTACTGCGCTACGCATCGCGCCGGTTCCGCACCGCGGAGGATTGGGCCCTGCTGTCGCAGGCAGCGCATCGTGCCGACAACGACTCGGTCGCGGTGACCGCCGGGCGGCGCGCGTTTGCGCTGGGCTGTCAGGACGTCGACTTGCTGGTCAGCCTCGCGACCGGGTTGTATCGGATGGGCGAGTTCATCGAGTGCGAGCGGCTGGCGCATCAGCTGATCGCCGATGGCGCGAACCGCAACGTCAAGGTCGTCGGGCTGCATGCGATGGCGCGCGCGCTCGCCGGGCAAGGCCGGCACGTCGATGCCCATCGCTACGCGAAGGCGGCAAGCGAGCTCGGTCCCAACGGCGTGCTCGCGAAGGAGCTCGTCGAGACGATGGAGCAAATCGTCGCGCAGGCCGCACCGCCGACGCGCCCGAGCATCGAGATGTCGATGGAGCGCCAAGCGTTCTCCGATTACGAGGCCGGCAAATTCGAGACCCTGGTCTCGGCGATCACCAGCCCATCTTGGAGCATCGCGCGCGTTGCACTTGCGGCTTGCGAGTTCCGCTCGCTCGACGAGAACGGGGTCCCGGTGACCGCGCGCGCGCTCGAGGCGGCGATCGCGCTGCTCGGTCGCAGCGAGGGCACCACCGACCCGGAGGCCACGCTCGCCCGGATCCGCGCGTTGCGCATCCGCGACAACGCGTACATTCAAACCGATCCGCCGCCGCCCCTCGGCGCGCGCTACAGCGCCGAAGAATTCGAGCGCGGTTTCGCGGAGCGCGCCCGCCGCCCGCGCAGTCCCAGCGCCGTCATGAGCTTCTCGCGGTAGCGTCCGCTAACGCCCGCCAGATCGTTCACCTGCCACGTGCACGTTCACGTAGCGCCGGCTGGCGCAATGCGACGTGTGACTGACAACGTGGGACCGCCGTGCTCAGCGCGAGACGGGGCGCGCGACGGCGCAGACCTCGCGGCGGTTCGATGGCAAGTGGCGCAGCCTCACGTCGGGCAGGCCCATCTCGCGGATTCGATCGACGAGCCGGGGGAGCTCGGATACAAACGCCCAGTCGTTGAGCTTCAGCGTGAACACGGCGCCCTGGAGCGTGTCGCGCAACCGCGGCATCAACCGAGCGACCTCGTGGAGCGCGACCTGTGGGGCGAGGTTAACGTCGAGCAACAACCAATCGACGTGGGTGGGCAGCTCTTCCCAGCGTACCGCGCCAACCTTCTTGGCAATGTGCGTGACCTTGGGATGCGCGATGACCTGCGGCGCGAGCTCGGCCGTGTCGACACACACGACCGACACTCCTCGACGCGCGAGCGCGAGCGCTGCTCCACCGGGGGCGCTTCCGATCTCGACCACGACCTGGTCGGCCGCGACCGGCAGCTGCGCCCACGCGATCGCCTCTTCGATCTTGCAGTACGCGCGCGATGGCGAGTCGTTTGGCATCGCCACCGGAATCGCACCGCCGGCATAGGGGATCCGCGTCGCGTCGTGCTGATGAACGCCGAGCCAGGCCTGCTCGTCGGGCGCGACGATCACATCGCCGATCAGCTCGCCGATCTCCGCCGGCCCCCCAGCACCGAGCGCCTGCCACGGCGCTAGATCCACCGCGAGCTCCGGATCGCGAGCGAACGCGTGGATCTTGGCGACCGATGTCGATGACAGCTGCGCCGCCGCCGCTGCCGGGTCACTCGCGGCTCCCATCGAGCGTCCCCACACCCGCGCAAACACCGAGCCCGGTGGATCATCCGGTCCCAGCTCGCGGCTCGACTTGAACGTCAGCAACCCGGGGCGCGAATACGCGAACTTGAGCTCTGGACGATCACGCGCGACCTCGAGCTTGACCGCCAGCTCGACGCCAGGCAGACAGCTCGCGAACGCAAAGTCAGGCACGGGGTACGTATAGTATCCCTCGCTCGCGATGTACCGCTTTTTGTATTGGCTCGTGCTCAAACGCCTGCCCGCGGAGGCGACCCATCGCGTGTTGTTTGGGCTGCTTCGGATGATGGTCGCGATCCCGGGCCTCGGCGCGCTGCTGCGAGCATGGTGTGCGCCGCGCGATCCAGCGCTGCGCGTCCACGCGTTCGGCCGCGAGCTCCCCGGCCCGCTCGGGCTCGCCGCTGGGTTCGACAAGGACGCCAAGGGCGTCGATGCGTTGCTCGCGCTCGGCTTTGGATTCGTCGAGATCGGTACGGTCACGGCCGAGGCGCAGCCGGGCAACCCGAAACCTCGAATGTTTCGACTGCCGAGCGACCGCGCCCTGATCAATCGTCTGGGGTTCAACAACGACGGCGCGGCTGCGGCGGCAGCGCGGCTCGATGGCAAACGCAGCGGGACGGTCGGCATCAACATCGGCAAGACCAAACGGATCGCCGAATCCGAAGCGATCGCCGACTTCACGGCCAGCGCGGATCGCTTGGCCCCGCTCGCCGATTACCTCGTCGTCAACGTCAGCTCGCCGAACACGCCGGGGTTGCGCGATCTGCAAGCGGTCGACAAGCTGCGTCCGCTGCTCGCGGCTGTCCGCGCGGCGTGCGATCGCGCATCACCACATCGCCGGGTTCCCTTGCTCGTCAAGATCGCGCCGGACCTCGCCGATGCGGATATCGACGCGATCGCCGAGCTCGCGCTCGAGCTAGCGCTCGATGGAATCATCGCGACCAACACCACGATCGCGCGCACCGGTCTATCGACCGACGACGCGACCGTCGCTGCGCTCGGTGCAGGCGGTCTGTCGGGTGCCCCGCTGGCAGCTCGCTCGCTCGCCGTGTTGCGGCAGGTTCGAGCGCGCGTCGGCAACCGGCTGACGTTGATCGCCGTCGGTGGCATCAGCTGCGCCGACGACGCATGGCAACGGATCCGCGCTGGTGCCACGCTCGTGCAGGCTTATACCGGGTTCGTTTACGGCGGCCCGGGATGGCCGCGGCGGATCCAGCGCGAGCTCGCGGCGCTGGTGCGCGAGAATGGCTTCACGTCAATCGACGAAGCGATCGGAACAGAGCACTAAGGGACGCACAGCTTCTGCGCGTTGCAGGTCAAACCACCGGGACACGAATTGTCCGGTTCACAGGCGATGCCGCACGCGAACAGCACCGTGTACGTCGTGTTCGGCTTGATCGGGTTGTCATTGGGCATGAGGTTGAACGGCACGCCACATCCAGCGGTACCGATGGTTCCGCTGAACGCCGCAGTGCACACGCCATTTCCGGTCTCAGGCGCCGGATCGAACGGACCGGGCATCCCCATCGCGTCGGTCATGAAGCTCGACGACTCGACGCACACCGCGGTGCAGATTCCGACCGCTGCGTTGGCTGTAAATCCGGCGCATTGCGGAGCGTTCGTTGGACATTCCGGAAGGCCCATACCGCATTTCTGACCGAGCCCGGTCAGCTCGGCCGGCTTCGGGGGCGGAGCGTCGAGCAACACCACGGCGGCGTCTGGCGTGTCGTCGTCGTCATCACCCGAGCCGCCGGAACCACCGCACGACACGAGCGCGAGGACTGCTGCGAAACCGAACAACCGATGAACTGAACGCATGCTTTCTCCTGGGCGGCGACCATACATGCCACCTCCGTTGGATGGAATGCCGATCGTCTGGCACGGACCGACCGGCTGTAACGCGCTGTCAGCGGTTTGATGTTCGGGCTACAGTGCGACCATGGCCATCCGCAAGATCGCGCAGATCGGGCATCCGGTTTTGCGTCAAACCGCACGCGCGGTGAGTCGCGAGGAGCTCGCAAGCTCGGCGACGCAGGCGTTCATCGATGACCTGATCGAGACGATGCACGACGCAGATGGCGCGGGACTGGCGGCGATCCAGGTCTACGAACCGATCCAAATCTGCGCCATCGAGGTGCGGAACAACCCACGCTATCCGTACAAGCCGCCGATCCCGCTGACGATCCTCGTCAATCCGGTGCTGACCCCCGTCGACGACGAGCTGTTCGACAACTACGAGGGCTGTCTGTCGGTGCCCAACCTCCGCGGCATTGTGAAACGCCATGTCCACGTGCATGTTCGCGCGATGGACCGCCACGGCAAGCCGATCGACGAGGTCGTTCACGGGCTCAAGGCGGGCACGTATCAGCACGAGGTGGATCACCTCAACGGGAAGATCTTCGTGGACCGCGCGGACCCGAGCACGTTCACGACGTGGACCGAGTTCGACCGCCATCACCGAGCCTTGTTCGTCGAACGGATTCAGCAGCTGGTCGCCCGCGTAGGCTCGTGAGCCGGGCGCTCCAGCGCACGGCCTGAAGGTTTTTGTTCTCGATAACTTGCCGCCGGCCGGTCGCTAGGGTTCTCCTCGTCTGCCAATGGCCCGCGCGCGGACCCCACGCAAGAGCTCGAGCCCCCAGGCCTCGGGCGAGATCACGCGCCCGCGAGTCGTCCCCAAAGCTGGGCGACGCAAGAAATCCGCCGGCCCGGTCATCACGGTGCGACACATGAACCGTCGCGACATCGGCCGGGTCTGGGACTTCCTCAAGGTCAGCTTCCGCGAGGTGAACGCCGAGACCGTCGAGTATCAGCGGCCGCGATCCAAGCATCGGTTCGAGGAAGTGTTCGAAGAAGAGGGCATCGAGCAGCTGTTGTTCGAGGTGGACGACGAGATCGTCGCGTACGCCGAGTGCAGCTACGAAGTGACTGGTTCGGACAACTGGATCAACCCGCGTTATTTCGAGAAGCGCGACATGCGGCCGTTGTTTGTCGACGAGGTGGCGGTTCACCCCGATTGGCACGGCCGTGGCGTCGGCTCGTTCGCGCTCGAGCAGCTGCACCATCTCGCTCGCGTCCACGGTCTCAACCACCTCGTGCTCGAGGTTGCCGAGAACAACGACCGCGCGCTCGAGTGGTACAAGAAGCGCTCGTTCAAGAAGCTCGATGCGGCGATCTTCATGGCGTGCGCCGTCGACACCGAGCCCGAGCTCTTGCCGCCGCGCACGTTGCCGGCCGCACGTGATGCATCGCCGTCGCCGAGCGACTCCGATGACGACGCGGCAGAATAGAAGCGAGCGGCCTCGGCGGCTTCTGGCTTCACTCTGCGCGTTGGCACAAGCTGGTTAGCCGCGAACGCTGAGCGGAGCGAGGGAACTGCCGGTCGAACGCTTCGAGCAGACGAGCGACACGCGCGTCATGCAGCTGGCAGTAGGCCTCGATCTGGATCGCAGCCGCGTCTTCGGCGAGCTGGCCAGCGCCTCGGGTCTCGCTGTCGTAGCTACGGATCACCGAAAGCGCGGCGGTTGGATTCCCGCCGCGCAGCGCCGTATCGGCCTGTCGGATCAACGAGCTCTCACGCGCGAGGTCGACCTCTACGGGGCGACGCGCCTGCGGCACGGGCCGCGATCGAGGTTGGTCTTCGACGGGCTTTGCCAATGCAGCGTCGGCCGATGCAGCGTCGGCCGATGCCGGCGGTGGCAACGAGTACTGAATTACCGGCGCTAGCTGGTGGCGGGGGGGTTCGACGAGCGCGATCTCGGGGGCCGAGACCTGTGGATGCGAGCTGCGCAGCGCTACCGCGCTGATCGCGCCCACGACCACCACGCCCAACAGCGTCAACTTGGCGATCACGCCTGCCGCGGTCGCGCCTGCTGCGGCCGAGGTCGCGATGTTGGCGCGCATCCGCTTCACGGCCTGCGCGCTCGGCGTCATGCCCTCTCGAGCAGCATCGAGTAGCGCACGAGTCGCCGGTGACAGATCGCTCATGGCGTCACCTTCCCGCGTGCTGCTTGCTCGAACGCATGCCTCGCCAACCGCAACCGCGAATACGTGGTGTTGAGATTGAGGTCCAGCATCTTGGCGACCTCGGGGACCGACAGCTGCTCGAGCTCGACGAGCACGAACACGATCCGCTTGGCTTCATCCATCGTGTCGAGGATCGCGGTCACGGTGGCTGCTGCTTGGGCTCGCGACATCGCCGCGAACGTATCGGTCGCTCCCGCGGGCTCGGCGTCGAGGGGCTCGGTGCGATCACCCGCAGCGCGCCGGCGATGGCTGCTCGCCACGCGGCGCGCGATCGCGAACAACCACGTGGTGATCGCCGCCCTGCCCTCCCATTCACCGAGCCGCCGGTGGACGACCACGAACACGTCCTGCACGGCGTCCTCGAGCTGGCCATCTGCGAGGCCCAACGTGCGAAGCACTCGCCAGACGAACCCGACGTGGGCGTCGTAGACCTCATCGAACGTTGGCGTCATCACGGTGACGCCGGTCTGTTCCATGGGGTGGGCGAGCGCGGGCATCTGACCGGTTAGTGCCGGCCACTCCCCGAATCCGTCACGCGCTGTCATAGCGGAATTTCCAGTCCGATCGCCGACCGAACAGCCGCCGGACTCGGGCGGTAGAGCTGCCGGCCGTCCATCATCGTGCTCGCGATCGGAACCGCCAGCTCGAGTAGCCCGATCAGGTGGATCCGCGGGCTGAACCGCCAAGCGACGCCGAATCCGCCATTGACCGCGGCCCATGGCTCGGTGCCGAACTCGTAGTTCGTCCCGAACCCCATGCTGCCCCACTCCGCGCCTGCCCAGATCCGGACCGGCGATGGCCGCGGCGTCCAACCCACGCGGACGGTGACGATCTTCAACCCGACGTCGACACCGCCCGCCCCTGCGCTCGGCACCGCGACCCGGGGGGCCCAGTGTGACACCGCGAGCTCTGCGATCAGGTTGTTGTGACCGACAAAACCGGCGAGCTCACCACCGAATCCAACCGACGGTTGCGCACCGATGCCGCTCAACGCCAGCACCCGAAGACCACCACTCCAGGTGCGGAGCTTCGAAGCGGGAGGATCGATGCGTACGCGTGCGTGACGCCGAACCATCGATGGGACCGATGGCGCGGTGTGAGCCACCGCCAGCTCGACGATGGGTGGCTCCCGCGGAGCCGCTCGCGGCGTGGCTCGCGCCTGTGTCGCGAGCCGCGCGACGATCACCGCGATCGCATCGGCCAGCGCGTCACACCGCCGAGCTCGCAGCTCCCGAACATCGTTCTCGACGGTGAGACCGCGCAGATCGATGCTGGCGACGAATCCCCGCGACGTCCGTTGGATCGAGATCTCGATCGCCGAAAGCACGTCGTTGGCCGGCCCGCCGAGCTGGTGCTCGATGCGTTCGCGCAGCTGCGCAGACGTAGGACAACTCGCCGGTACGTCCCAGCTGAACTGCGGCTCGGCTTCGACGCGACTACCCGTCCCAGCCAGTACCGCCAGCAGTACCAGCTTCGCTACGCGAACCACCATGGCACCCTGACACAATACCTGGCCCGCGCTTGCGACGTTGGAACTAACCGCGGCCAACCTGGGCCAACATCGTTGGCGCGATCACACCGCACCGATCAGGTCGGTTGTCCCCAGGGTAGTACCTCGACACAGAGGAGATGATGGGTTGAGGGCGTCGAGGCGCGCCGAGGGCGAGGCGCGCGAGCGCAGCGCTACTAGCGGTAACGCCAGCGAGCGCAACGAAGCGATCGGCGATGGATCGGCGCGATCAACCCGTCAGATCCTCTGTGGCGAGGTACTTAGTTGAGGTATGTCGCGAAAAGCTCGACAACCGCGCCAGGATTGTCGACGTGGAGCCAGTGTCCGGCATCGATCTCGTGAGCTCGAACATGCGGTGGCGCGTGCCGCAATCGGTCACGATCAGCGGGGCTGACCGCCGAGGATCGAGAGCCGACGACAACTTCGACCGCTCCCCAGTCAGGATCGAGTAGCGAAGCCCACAGATCCCGAGCGTAGTAGTCCACGAGCAGCGGACGCAGCGCCGATGGATCCAGGCGCAGTCTCAGCTCACCGGTGGCGTCCGGAACGACGTTGGTCGCGAGCCAGTTGGCAAGTCCTGGCTCGTGTCCTGCCTCGGTGATCGCGGCGACGAACGCATCGCGTCGTGGCCAGCGTTGCGGCAACCGTTCGAGCAGGGCGAGCACCTGGGCGACGGTGTTGCCGCCATCCGCCATCGCATCCGGCCGCGCGCCCGGCGTTGCATCGAGCACCCAGGTCTGAGCGACACGGGCTCGCTCGCGCGCGGCGAGCATCACCTTGCCACCGAAGCTGTGGCCGGCGAGTGCGCTGATCGAGCCGAGCTCGTTGGCGAGCTCGCAGACATCATCGGCGCACGCATCGACCGTGTGGGGCGGAACCCCCGGCTCCGACCGACCGTGCAGCCGCAGATCGACGAGCACCACGCCCCACTCGGGGCGGCGCTCGGTGATCTTTCGCGCGATCGTCTTCAGATTCGTTCCGGAGCCGTAGATTCCGTGGGTCAACAACAACCAGCGAGCGGATCGTGGTGCTGCGATTCGTTCGTGGTGAAGCCGCGCTGGCATCGCGACAGTGTGCCATGGTCGAGGTCATGGACGACGCGATCGCCAAGCTCGCGGATGCGGGATTCGATCTCGCGCATCCGTTCGATGTTCGCGACGCTGCGAAGCTCCCCGGTTGGGACGTGCTGTCGAGCGGGCCGCGGCTCGGACTGTTGATCGGAAACACCCGTGCGCTGTGGCCGCGGTTCGTTGCAGCGCTGCACGACGGCAGGCTCGCAGGGGAACTGAATCCGCTCGAGCGCTACACCGAGCGGACGATCGAAGCCGAATTTCCGACCAGCTCACCGCTGTACGTCCATCGCAGATACGCCGGCGCGTTCTTACCGTTTCAGCGGCTCGCGATCGCGACGGGGCTCGGCGCGCTCGCACCGAGTCAGCTCGTCGTGCATCCGATCTATGGCCCGTGGTTCGCGTTGCGCGCAGTGGTCACGCTCGACGGTGAGCCACCGCAGCGGCAGCCGATCGCGCAGCCGTGCGCATGCGACGCGACCTGCGCCGAAGCGCTGGCGAACGCGGTCGCGACGACGACACCGAGCTGGCGCGCATGGCTCGCGGTGCGCGAAACGTGCGCACTCCGTGCGTGGCGCTACAGCGACGAACAGATCGCGTATCACTACACCAAAGCGTTTCCGGGGACCAAAGACTCCTGATCCCGGCCGATCGCGGTGGGGACTCCCCCAACCAGCGACGAACTGCCCGCGTTCTCCGTCGGAGGTGCGCGGAATCCGAAGGCCGTCGTCGGAGCACCGGCGGTACATCGCTTGCACTTCTCGTCGCCATGAGGTGTAGGGCAACCAGCGTGCTGACCGGTTCGGTCATCGCAACGTTCGGCGGGTGCGGATTCGAAGTCCCGGGTCCACAGGCAGGGATCGATGGAGGTAACGACGTCGTTCCCGGGATCGATGCAGGGTCCGTGATCGCGGAGCGATGTCAGACCTGGGGCATGCCCGCCGATCCGAGCATCCGGTTGTGCCTCGACTTCGAGGACAGCTTCACGACGATCGTGCGCGATGGATCGGGGCTGCAACACGATGCGAGCGCCGAAGCCGTCACCACCATGCCCCGCACGGGCGAGCTCGCGGCACGCGTAGACACCGCGTCCCGCCTCCGGGTCCCCGAGTCCGTGGACCTGATCGCATCGAAGATCACGTTCGGGATGTGGATCCACCCGGACCTCCCGATCCCCGACGATGCGGAGCGCGGATTGCTCGCATACGGCGCGCGCTACCGGCTGACCGTCGAGGCCGACAACCAGATCACGTGTCGGATCGGTGACGACGAGGCGGACACCAAAGCCGAGATCCCGATCAACCTGCTCGGAACGTGGACCCATGTCGCGTGCACGTTCGATGGCAACGAGCTCCGCGCGTACGTGGCGGGATCGGTCGCCGGCTGTCGACGGATGTCGCGGTTTGCAGGCGCGACTACGGGCGGGCTCGCGATCGGTGCGAGGCTCGGCGACAACGGTCAACTCGCGGATCAGTTTGTCGGCGGCATCGATGACGTTCACATCTATGCGCGCAGCTTGTCGCCGAGCGAGATCTGCAGCGCGGCCGGCGGCGCCAACTGTTCGGCGATGTGTCCGCCAGGCGGTCCCGGAGGCGACGGCGACTGATCCGACATGCCAGATGGCGCACGGCCGGTGGAGGTTCGGACCCCGAACACCCGTCGAGCCGGCCCCTCACCCGGCCGGGGGACCCCCGGCTGTCGTGTGGGTGGCATGACCACAATCCGTCTAGTTGCGCGCGGTACATCGCTTGCAACTCCGCTATCAGAGCCAATGCGGAGTGTGATCGTCCTCGGAGCGCTGGCCGGCTGTGGCTTCTCGGTCCCAGCGGCACCGACGGCCGACGTTGCGGTCGACGCAGCGGATCTTCTCCCGACCGAGCCACCAGCGCCGTGCAGCACGTGGGCGCCCGACGACGGCAGCATACGACTCTGCATCGACTTCGAAGACTCGACGTTGATCTCGCGTGCACGCGATGGCTCGGGTCACAACCACGACGCGATGCTCGCTAGCGTTGCGATGATGATGCGCGAGACCGCCGGCACCAAGCAGCAGGCACTCGGCCTTGCGATGGACTCGAGCGTGGTGATCGCCGAGGCGTCCGATCTCGATGCCAGCAGCAACTTTACGTTCGGGCTGTGGGTGTTCGCCAGCGCGACCCCGCAGCAAGGCGCCGCGCCGATCGGCCTGATGTCGAATGGCGGCGAATACGGAATCGCATTGCAACCCGATGGTGATGTTCGGTGCACGGTCGGCGACAAATTCGCCTCGACCAAGCTGCTCGGCGCCCCGCTGATCACGCTGAATCGCTGGGTCCACATCGCGTGCACGTACGATGGCGCGCAGATCAAGGTGTACCTAAACGGCGTGCTGTCCGATTGCAAGGCCGCGCCGATACCCGGCGTGAAGCCGAACACGAGCGGCCTGGTGATCGGCGACCGCAACGATGGCTTGGTAAGCGCCCCGCTCATCGGCGGTGTCGACAACGTGCACGTGTACGCCCGCGCACTAACTGCGGTCGAGCTATGCGGACTCAATGGGATTCCGGCAGCGGTTTGTATCCAGCAATGCTTGTAGCGATCCCTCGAAAGGATCGCGCTGCATTTTCAGACGGCTAAGGTAGGCTACGTCGGCTATGCACCACGCCGCCCGACGCGACGTGCTCGACGATTTCCATCCGCTGGTCGCGGGGTGGTTTCGCGAGCGGTTTGGTGCGCCCACCGATCCGCAGCGCGAAGGTTGGCCACGGATCGCCGCTGGCGACAACGTCTTGATCGCAGCGCCGACCGGGTCCGGTAAGACGCTGGCCGCGTTCCTCGCGTGTCTCGACGAGCTCGTCCAGCGCGGCAACAAGACCGGGCTGAGCGATCACACCGCGATCCTCTATGTATCGCCGCTCAAAGCCCTGTCGAACGACGTCCATCGAAACCTCGAAGCTCCCTTGGCCGAGCTCGCGAGCTACGCGGCGACGCGTGGTGAGCGAATCCCCCAGATTCGCGTCGCGGTTCGCACGGGTGACACGCCCGCCGCCGAGCGCGCCAAGATGGCGAAGCGACCGCCGCATATCTTGGTCACCACGCCGGAGTCGCTGTACATCTTGCTCACCACCGAGCGCGGGCGCAGCTCGCTATCACAGCTTCGCACGGTGATCGTCGACGAGATTCACGCCGTCGCCGGCGATAAGCGCGGCGCACACCTGGCGCTGTCGTTGGAGCGCTTGGATCGGTTGGTCCGCCAGACCACCAGTCGTTCGCCGGTGCGCGTCGGGCTGTCGGCGACGCAGCGACCGATCGAGCGGATCGCACGGCTGCTGGTCGGCACCCAGCGCCCGCTGCCGCACATCGTCGACGCCGGTCATCGCCGCGAGCTCGATCTCGCGATCGAGATCACCGACGACGAGCTCGGCGCGATCGCGTCCAACGAGCAGTTCGGCAGGGTCTACGATCGGATCGCCGAGCTAGTCTCACAACATCGCTCGACGATCGTGTTCGTGAACACGCGACGGTTGGTCGAACGCGCCGCGGCCGCGCTCGAGCAGCGGCTCGGCGAGGAGCACGTGGTCGCGCACCACGGTTCGATGTCGCGCGCGCTCCGGCTCGCCGCCGAGCAGAAGCTCAAGTTCGGCCAGGTCAAGTGCGCGGTCGCGACGGCGTCACTCGAGCTCGGCATCGACGTGGGCACCGTCGACCTGGTGGTCCAGCTCGGATCGCCGCGTTCGATCGCGACACTGCTCCAGCGCGTCGGTCGCTCGGGGCACCACCTGAGCGGTACGCCGAAGGGCCGGATGTTCGCGCTCACCCGCGATCAGCTGATCGAGTGCGCCGCGCTGATCCGCGGAGTGCGCCGCGGCAACCTGGACGAGATCGCGCTGCGCGATGCGCCGCTCGACATCCTCGCGCAGCAGATCGTCGCGACCTGCGCCAGCGAGGATCTCCCCGAGGCGGAGCTCACCGCGCTGATCAGAGCTGCCGCGCCGTACGCGGCGGTTTCCGATCATCAGCTCGAACAGATCTTGGTGATGCTGAGTGAAGGCGTGTCGGATCGCCGCGGCCGGACCGGTGCGTATCTCCACCGCGATCGTGTAGCCGGCATGTTGCGAGCGCGACGCAGCGCGCGGCTCGCAGCGATCACCTCGGGCGGTGCGATTCCGGACAACAACAACTACACGGTCGTGCAATGGCCGGAAGAGACCCAGGTCGGAACGCTCGATGAGGACTTCGCGATCGAGAGCTCGGCCGGCGACATCTTTCAGCTCGGCAACACGTCGTGGCGGATCCGCCGGATCGAAGCCGGTCGCGTATTGGTCGAAGATGCCCACGGTCAACCGCCGACGATTCCGTTCTGGGTCGGCGAGGCACCGGCGCGTACCCGCGAGCTCTCCGACGAGGTCAGCGCTCTCCGCAACGATCTCGATCAACGGTTTGGCGATGGCACCGATCCAGATCTGATCGCGAGCTGGTTGGTCGACGAGACCAGCATGCCGCTCCGTGCGGCCCAGCAAGTCGTGGCGTACCTCGCCGCCGGACGCGCGGCGTTGGGCGCCCTGCCCCGCAGCGATCTATTGATCGCGGAGCGCTTCTTCGACGAAGCCGGCGGTATGCAGCTGGTGCTGCACTCACCGCTGGGCGGTCGGATCAACCGCGCGTGGGGGCTCGCGCTGCGCAAGAAGTTTTGCCGGACGTTCGACTTCGAGCTGCAAGCGGCCGCGACCGACGACGGCATCGTGATCTCGCTCGGCCAACCCCACAGCTTTCCGCTCGAGACCGTGTTCGGGTTCGTCCCATCGCATCAAGCCGAGGACACATTGGTCCAGGCGCTGCTCGATCGACCGATGTTCGAGATCCGGTGGCGGTGGAACGTCACGCGATCGCTCACCGTGCTGCGCCGCAAGGCCGGCAAGAAGGTCCCACCTCATCTGATCAAGATGCGCGCGGCGGACACGCTCAGCGTGGTGTTTCCGGCGGCGCAAGCATGCGCGGAGAATCTCGGCGGTGAACGCGAGGTTCCGGATCATCCGCTCGTCTTCGAAACGATCCGGGATTGCTTGGTCGAGGCGATGGACCTCGCTGGCCTACGCGAGATGATCGAGCGGCTCGAGCGCGGCGAGATCCGCGTGGTCGCGCGCGATACCGTCGAGCCGAGCCCGCTGTCGCACGAGCTGATCAACGCCAACCCCTACGCTTATCTCGACGACGCGCCGCTCGAGGAGCGCCGGACCCGCGCGGTTCAGATGCGGCGTGGACTGCCTCCCGAGGCGGTCGCGGCCGAAGGTGTGCTCGACGATGCGGCGATCGCCGCGGCCACCGCTGAAGTGGCACCAACGGTGCGCGACGTCGACGAGCTCCACGACGCGTTGCTCGCGCTGTGGATCGTGCCCGAACGGCTCGGGCGCACGCTGGTATCGAGTCAACCGGAGCTGGCGGCAGGCGTCGATGATTGGTTCGACGCGCTCGCGGCGAGTGGCCGGGCCTGCCGGTTGCGCTGGCAGGTCGGCGACATCGATCATGTTGCGTGGGTTGCCACCGAGCGGTTGGGCGCTGCACGTGCGATGCTCGGCGACGTCGAATGCGAGCCCGCGATCGCGACGCCGTCGTGGTCGAGCGTGCCCGAGCGCGAGGAAGCGATCGGGAAGATGATCAATGCCCACCTCGATCACCGAGGTCCGGTGTCCGCACGCATGTTCTCCATCGAGGTGGGGCTGCCGCTCACCGAGGTGCTGACGGCCCTGCTCGGACTCGAAGCGGATGGAGCGATCCTGCGCGGGCGATTCACCAGCGCAGCGGTCGCAGCAGGTGCTCGTCCAGCGGTGCACGATACGATGCGTGCGGCGCTCGCGGCATCGGCCGATACCGACCTGCTCTACGATATCGAGTGGTGCAATCGCCGCGTGCTCGCGCGAATTCATCGGCTCACGCTGGCCAAGCTACGCCGCGAGATCGAGCCGGTGAGCGCCGCCGCGCTGATGCGATTCCTTGTGCGCTGGCAGCGAGTCGCTCGTCACACCCAGCTGATCGGCGCCGATGGCCTCGCGCGAATCGTCGAGCAGCTCCAAGGCTTCGAGACCGCCGCGGGCGCATGGGAGCGCGAGGTATTCCCGGCACGCTTGCACGGCTACGATCCGAGTTGGCTCGATCAGCTGTGCCTCGCCGGTCATGTCGTGTGGTGCCGGCTCAGTCCGCGCGCTCCAAGCGCGGCAGCCGAGCCTTCGCTCGAGCCCGAGGCCGAGCTTGTCGCCCCGGCGATCGCGCGGCGCCCGCGCGATCAATACGATCGCGAGGACCCATACAACTTGGCCGAGGCCGCGGCAGAGACGGCTCGCCGCGCGGGCGGCTCCCCCGAGGACATCGCAGCGGCCGCCGCGGCGGCGATCTGCGGGAACCGGCCGGTCGGCTACGGCGAGCAGGTGATCGTGCAGCTCGTCACGTCGTCGGCGCTGATTCGGCAGGCAGAGATCGATCGGAATCGCACCACTGCCGGGCCGGCCGTGGCACCGAGCCGCGTGCGCAACGCACCCTCGCGATCCGCACCGCTCGCGCTGATGCTTCGGCGAGACGTCGGGTGGCTACGCGCCGCGGCAGCGATCGGTCAGGCGGATCTGCCCGCGCTCGGGCCGCTCGCGACGGCCGTACGCGACCAGCTGACGCGCGGTGGTGCAGCCTTTCTATCGGACCTGGTAACTACCGGTGGCGACGAGATCACTCCGTCGGAGCTCGAGGACGCGCTGTGGGAATTGGTGGGCGCAGGGCTCGCCACGGCCGATGGGTTCGCCAGTCTGCGGGTGCTCGTCGACCGCAAGCGCGGCGAGGTGAAGAGCCTGTTCGATCGCGCGAACGCGCGCCAGACCATCGAGGTCCCGCCGGTTCGTAAGTGGCAGGACGCGATTCGCAAGGCACGCTCGCGCGATCATCGTCGCCCTGGCCACGCGCTGCGCTCGTTACCGACGGCGGCTGGTCGTTGGTCGCTATTGCCCGCCGCGAACCCATCCGACGTCGACGTCGAAGCATCGGCTCGCCAGCTGCTATTGCGCTACGGCGTGGTGTTTCGCGATCTGCTCGCCCGCGAATCGAGCTTGCCTCCGTGGCGCGACTTGCTGGTCGCGTTGCGCAGGCTCGAGGCGCGCGGCGAGATCCGCGGCGGTCGATTTGTCTCGGGGTTCGTCGGCGAACAATTCGCGTTGCCGGAGGCGCTCGACGAGCTGCGCGCTGCACGCAACCCTGCGCCGTCACCCGACGCCGTTCGGGTGCCAGCGACCGACCCGTTGAACCTGGTCGGGATCCTGACGCCGGGCCCACGCGTCCCGTCGATCGTCGGCAACGCGGTGCTGTTCGTCGATGGCCACGCCGTCGCATCGGTCGAAGCCGGGCAGCTCGTTCGCCGGGCGCCGATCACGCCGGGCGCGAGGATCGACGATGACCTGACTTACCATCCGCCGCCACGACCGGTGCAGCCGGTTTCGCAAGCAGCGCTGCCCCTGTAACGAGCGCGTGTGCATGCTACGGTCGCGGCTACGATGACGATCGGCGGGCGCGTCGCCGGGCTCCCCGTGGTGGGGCCGCTGCTCGCAACGTGGCGCGGCCGATTCATCGCGGTGTTCTTCACCGCACAGCTGCTGTTGCCGCTGCATTACTACCTGGTGCGCAGCGATAAGCACGATGAGCGATTCGCATGGCGGATGTTCTCACCGATGCGGATGACCACATGCACCGCGTCCTTGCAGATCGATGGCCAGCCAGCGCGGCTCGACGCGCAGTTTCACGAAGCATGGGTCTCGCTGGTAGCCCGCGGGCGCGGCAGCGTGATCGACGCGATCGGTCAGCGCTTGTGCGAACGCAACCCGGGCAAGCCGGTCGAGCTCATCGTCAACTGCAACTACATCGATCGCGAGCCGCGGACGTTCGGCGGTCACGATGTGTGCGCGACCCAGCGGTAACGCGATGGCGAAGCAACGCAATCGACGTCACAAGCCCGCGCCGCGGGGTCGCCGCGCACCCGATCGCCCGGGTGAGCCAGCGAGCAGCAACGACACCTCGCGGGATCCCGATCGATCACTCGCGAGCACGCCGCAGCCGGCGCGCGAATTGCCAGCGGTGGCGCGGCAACCAGCACGGCTCGACCCACCACCGCGCCCGGTATTCTGGTTCGGCTATGAAGTCAGCTGGGCAACAGTGGTGCTCGGCCGATTCATGTTGTTCGGTGTGCTGGCCGTCGACGCGGTGCTCGCAGTCAGCCACGCGATTCGCTACGGCGCGGGCGGCTTCAACGTCGCTCAGCTGCCGCTGCTCGACGCGATCGGGCCGACTCGATTCGGCTATGAAGCCGGCCAGCTGATCTGTGCATATGCGTTCGTGCTAGTCGCGTTCGGCGTCGCCACGCGGGTGATGTTGCCGATCGCGGCAGTGCTCTACGCGTGGATGTACTTCGGCAGCCAGGTCGACGGCTATCAACACCACTACCTCGTATCGCTGCTGGTGTTGGTCGCGTGCTTCGTACCGTGGCAGCGGCCCGACGGCGCGCAACCAACGACCCCCGTACGATCATGGGCGCTACGGCTGCTGCTCGTTCAGCTGGGCATCGTATACTTGTGGGCGGCGATCTCGAAGCTCGATCCAGCATGGCTCGACGGCTCCACGCTCGCGCGCCAGCTCCATGGTCCGGTGCGCGAGCTGATCGACGCGACCGTCGGGATCAAGGCCGCGTCGGTGATGGCAGTGATCGGTGAGCTCGCGCTCGCCGCAACGGTCTGGGTTCGCCGTGCCTGGTGGCTCGCGTTGCCGATCGGGCTCGGGTTTCACCTGATGATCTTGGTCGGTGGCTTCGAGATCGGGTTGTTCACGTATGTGATGTTCGCCCTCTACCTTGGCTTCGTCGTCCCCGGCGCCGCATGGGTTTGGCTGGCAGAGCTGCCACCGCTGCGGTGGACGAGCCGCGCGATCGATCGCCTCACGTCCGCGTCGACGGTCGTAGTCGCGACGTTCACGATCATGGCGATCGGCGCGGGGCTCGCGCTTGCGATCACGAGCCCACTGGAGAACGGTCCATGGATCGGCGCGATCGCGACCATCGTTCCGATCGGGTTCGCGACGGTGTGGCTCCGAAGCATCGCCGATCGCCGGCCGAGGCAACACATGACGATCGCCGCGATCGCTCACGTCATCGCGCTGGTGACGTGGACGGTCGTCGCACGTGTCGGAGACGTGCCGTCGGATTACTACCGGCGGTGGGGCAGAACTGCCAATCGGTTCGAGACCCGCGAGGTCGCCGAGCACGCATACCGGCGGCTCACCGAGCTCGTCCCGAACGATCCGGTCGGTCACTTCTATCTCGGAACGCTGTTGTTGCAGCGCGGACAGACCGAGCCTGCGCTCGTCCATCTTCATCGCGCACAGCAGCTCGAGCCGACCCGAGCGCGCGCATGGGTCGCGGAGGCCCGCTGGCTTGCCACCAACGGCAACACGGCCGCGGCCATCGAGAAGGCGCGTGAAGCCACCTGGGCGGAGCCCTCCAACACGTCGGCGCAAACGTTGCTCGAGCGGCTCACCAAGACCGGAGCAGCTCCCGCTGGGACCGATCCCAACGATGACTGAGATGACTGAAACGATCACCACGCCACCTCGCGATCGGCGCGCTCGTGCCGCTCGGATCATCACCATCCTCGACGACCTGTTCCCGGCGCCCGCGATCCCGCTCGACCATGAGGACCCGTTCCAATTGCTGGTCGCCACCGTCCTCTCGGCGCAGTGCACCGACGCGAGGGTCAATCAAGTGACGCCTGCCCTGTTCGCCCGAGCACCTGATGCTCATGCGATGGCGAAGATGTCAGCGCGTCAGATCTTGCCGTTCATTCGCAGCTGCGGACTCGCGCCCGGCAAAGCGCAACGACTCGCCGCGATGAGCCGCATCGTGGTCGCGGACTACGATGGCAAGGTGCCGCGCGATCTCGACGCGCTCGAACAGCTGCCGGGAGTCGGCCATAAGACCGCGAGTGTCGTCGTCGCGCAGGCGTTCGGCGATCCAGCGTTTCCCGTCGATACCCATATACACCGCCTCGCCGGCCGCTGGCAGCTGTCGCGCGCGCGCACGGTCGAGGAGGTCGAGTACGACTTGAAGCGACTGTTCCCCGAACCGCGATGGAGCACGCTGCACCTCCAGATCATCTATTTCGGCCGGGCGTATTGCCCGGCGCGCGGCCACGTCCCCGCGCAATGCCCGATTTGTTCGTGGGCGATGTCCGCTGCGCGAGCTCGCGCCGAGATCCGTCAAGGCCTCAGCAAGCCACAGCCAGCATCGCGCGGTCGTGCGGGCGGACGCGCTTCGCGCACGTAGTGCGCGGCAACCGCCGGCAATTCGCTCGCTGCCACCCGATCGCGTCGTTGGGGTGCCGCCACGTTGGTTAGAGTGGACGCCATGCTCGTGCGTACTCTCGCGGTGCTGATCGCCGTCGCCATCGCCGCCTGCGCGAATCGTACAGCCCCGATCGATCGCGCGATCGAAGCCACGTTTCCAGCGCAACCCGCTACTGCCGAGTTGGCGCGCCAGCTCAGGGTCGTGACCTACAACGTTCACCGAGAGCCGGGCTCCAAGATCATTCACGCGATCGAGAGCAGTCCCGAGCTCCGCGCCGCGGATCTGATCCTGCTGCAGGAGGTCCATCGCGACGAGCGTTCGCTCGTCACGTGCAGCGGCGCGTGCGCGCTCGGCAAGCGGCTCGGCTATCACACGATCTACGCCCCCGGTCACAATCAGGACTACGGCAGCGATGGCGTGGCGATCCTGTCCCGCGCACCGATCACGTCCGCGCAGGTGATCGAGCTGCCGTACTTCGACGTGCGCTTCAACAGCGGGCGCCGAGTCGCGGTCGCCGCGACGCTCGTCGTCGACGGCACGCCGATCACCGTGTATGCGGTGCACCTCGACAACCGGCTCACCGTCGCTGATCGCCGAACCCAGATGCAACCCGTGCTCGAGCACGCTCGTCGCCAGCCCACGCCCGTGATCATCGCGGGAGACTTCAACACCAGCCCATTCACCTGGATCGGCGGGGTCTTTCCGATCCTGACGACGACGCAGGACAATCACCTGGAGCAGCTCGTTCGGTCATACGGCTTCGCCACGCCGGTCGTGGCCAGCGGCTCGACCCATCGCTACTTGCCGATGAAGCTCGACGCGATCTACACGCGAGGCTTCGACGTCACTTCGTTTGCGACGTCAGATGCTGCCAGGGTGTCCGACCATCGCGCGCTGTGGGCGAGACTCCAGTACCGCCACGACGACGAATTACCAGCTTCCAGCGGACCCTGATGGCTTCGTGTCTTGCCACGACACGTCCACGTACTCGGCTGATGAACGACGGGGAAGCGCAAGTGCAAGTCGTAAGTGCAAGTGCAAGGTGTCGGGTGCAAGTGACGGCGGTAGCAGTCGTGCAAGCACCCCACGCGGTTGATCATCTCCCACTCGCCCGCGAAGCGCGGCGCAGGGCGAAGCCCTCGTTACGTGCAAAGCAGTGAACCAGCGACGGGAGCGACGTGGGACGAGCGGGTCGGGGGAGCTCCCCCGTCGCCCAGCGCCGAGGGCTCCGCACTACGCGCCGCCCCTGCGCTCGGGCACCCCGCGTCACGGGCACGAGCCCAATACAAAGCGATCAAGCGAGCGCGACCACCAGCCCGCTTTGCGCGACCGCTGCTCGATCGACGAAGGCGCGCAACTCTGTGTAGAGATCGACGAGGTCCTGTTCGAGAAACGTGTCGGCGTGATAGACGCCTGCAGCTTCGAGCGCGGCGTGACAGGCCGCAGCGTTCGAACCAGCAACTACGCGTCACGCGATGCGAGGCCGCGCGCTCGCGAGCTACATCTGCTCGAGCTCCGCCGAGCTCAGCTCGCGGGCGACCGCGGGGATCTTCGAGAAGCTCTCCTTGTCGAGCGCCTTCTCGAGCGCATCGCGACCGCGAACAGCGCCGGCCGTGACGAGGCGCTCGAGCGAGGCGTCCATGGTCTGCATGCCTTCGCTGGCGCCGGATTGGATGAAGCTCGCGATCTGGGCGGTCTTGCCATCGCGAATCAGCGCGGCGAGCGCCATGTTGCCGAGCAAGATCTCGTGCGCGGCGACGCGGCCGCGGCCGTCGCTGTGACGGAGCAGCTGCTGCGCGACGACGCCGGCGAGCGAATCCGACAACAGACCGCGGATCTGCGCCTGTTGCTCGGCGGGAAACGCGTTGACGAACCGATCGATCGTCGCGCCCGCGGAGTTGGTGTGTACCGTCGCGAAGATCAAGATACCGAAGCTAGCGAGCTGGAGCGCGGCCTTCATGGTTTCGGCGCCGCGAAGCTCACCGACCAGGATCACGTCGGCGTTTTCGCGGCCAGCGCTGCGAATCGCCTCGAGGAAGCTCGGCACATGCTCGCCGACCTCTTTGTGAGTCACCAGGCAGCGCCGCGGCGTGTGTACGAACTCGACCGGATCTTCGATGGTCAAGATGTGACCAGCGCGGTTGCGATTGATGTGATCGATCATCGCCGCCAATGTCGTCGACTTACCGCTCCCGGTTGGTCCGGTCACCAGCACGAGGCCGGCGCGCAGATCGACGAGCTTGCGGATGCCGGCGGGCACTCCGAGGTCGTCCATCGACAAGATCTTGCTCGGAATCGCCCGAAACACCGCGCCGGAGCCGGTGGTCTTACGGAGATAGTTCGCGCGGAATCGCGCGCGGGTGCCGTGCGCGTGGGCAAAGTCGAGATCACCGGTGGTCGCGAACTGGGTCGCTTGCTTTGGCGACAGCAGTGGTGCGAGCAACGCATCGATGTCGGTCGCGGCAAGCGCGCGTTGGCCCTCGGGGACCAGCTCGCCGCGGATCCGCAACATCGGTGGATACCCCGCCGACAAATGAAGGTCGGACCCTCCGCGCTCGAGCAGGCGGTCGAACAGCTGGTCGATCGGGCGCCCGCTCATTCGCGCTTCCCGAACAAGCCGCCGAGCTTGGGCTTGGCGGCCGGTGTTGAGGGTGTTGCAGGGCCAGCGCTCGCGCGAAGCGCAGCGCTCAGATCCTTGCGCGAATCTGCCGCTGCAAGCGCTGCGGCCTCGGTGATCTTGCCCGCACGTACCAACTCGAGCAGCGATTCCTCGAGGCGGATCATCCCGAACGCGCGGCCCCGCTGTTGCAGGCTCGGCAGCTGGAACAGCTTGTTGTCGCGAATCAGCGTCGCGAGCGGAAGCACACCGGTGAGCAGCTCGACGGCTGCCACCACGCCGTTCCCACTCGCCGAGGGGATCAACCGCTGCGCGACGATCGCGCGGAGCGCGCCCGCGAGCGAGACTCGAACCTGGGACTGATCGTCCGGAGGAAACATGTCGATCAGCCGATCGATCGTCTTGGCCGCAGATGGCGTGCTCATCGTCGCGATCACCAGATGCCCGGTCTCGGCGGCGGTCAGCGCGATCTCGACGGTCTCGCGATCGCGCAGCTCGCCAATCACGATGACGTCGGGGTCTTCGCGCAACGACGCTTTCAGCGCGGACACGAAGCTCGCGGTGTGGCGACCGACCTCGCGCTGCGACACCACGGCTGCTTTTCGCGGGTGCTCGATCTCGACGGGATCTTCGATCGTCAGGATGTGATACGGCTTGCTCGAGTTGACCACGTCGACGAGCGCGGCGAGCGTCGTGGTCTTGCCGTGGCCACTCGGTCCGGCGATCACCACCAAGCCTTGATGGTGGCTAACGACCTTCGCGAGGTCGCGTGGTAAGCCGAGCTCGTCGAGCGAAGGTGGCCTCGACATCGGGATGCGAAACGCCGCCTTGAGGCCGCCCTGATGCCGCGACACGTTCCCGCGCAGCCGGCCAACCCCAGCCACTTCGACGGCCAAGTCGACATAGCCTCGGTGCTGTAGCTGCTGCGCTCGCCGTGGTCCCAGCAACGGCATGACCAGAGCCTCGACGTCGGCGATCGACAGGATCGGCGCGGCTGGGTCGAGTGGGCGGAGCTCGCCCGTCGTGCGGATCATCGTGGCACGGTTCGCCGAGATGTGGAGATCGCTGGCGAGTTGCGCTTGCGCCGCATTGATCACCGCGGCCATCGCGCGCGTGATCGACGAGCTCTCATCGATGAGTGCCGGCGGCGCACCCGAAGCGACCTCGGGCGGCGGTGCTGCATCGGCGACCGGAGCGCGACGGATCGTCTCGGGCTCGAGCTCCAGCTCGGTCGGGGTCTCGACGGCTGGGGCTTTGGCACGTGAACCACTCGCCTGCTGCGTCGCGCTCACCATGGACGACGGCGACGTTGCGCCCGACGGGGTCCTAGCGGTTGTGGCCGGTGCGGGCACTGCGGATGCCGCCGTGGCGGCAGGGGCCGTGCTCGGTTCGATCCGAACCAGCAGGTCGGCGCCGTGTCGCATGATCGCGACACGCAGGGGTCGCCCCGCGAGCGTCATCTGCCTGACCTCGCCATCGGGCGTATCGAGTAGCCGCGCCACCTCCGTGCCATGCATCAGTCGCGCGAGTTGATCGCGCGTGACGTCGGCCTGCGTGACCGGTTGGTACTTGCGGTCTTGACGAACCGCGATCGGTCGCCCGGTACAGATCACGATCTCCTGAACCCCCTCGCGATCGAAGTACGCGAGCAGGTTGGCCAGCTGCGTGCTCAAGGCCTGATCGTATCCCAGCACCGAGCGCAGTTGTGCGTTGGGCCACACCAACCCACTCGACTAGGTTGTTGCCGCGGCCACCTAGCATTTATAAGTCCGCTGGAACCGTCCATGAATCCATCCAAGATCGTCCTCATCACAGGCGCAACTGCAGGAATCGGCCGCGCCACCGCGCTGTACCTCGCAGAGGTCGGCTATCACGTGATCGCGAGCGGCCGAAACCTCGAGGAGCTCGCGAAGCTCCGGCAGGCGACGGGACGCTGGAAGCTCGACACCGTGCTGCTCGACGTCACGTCGCAGCTATCGATCTCGGCCGCCGAGGCTCGTGTCGCGGAGCTCACCAATGGCTACGGTGTGGACGTCTTGATCAACAACGCAGGATTCGGCGTGATGGGGCCGACCGCGGAAATCTCGGATGCTGATCTACGCCGCCAATACGAGACCAACGTGTTTGGCTTGATGAGCGTCACCCGCGCGTTCCTGCCCGCGATGCAACGGCGCCGGTCGGGGCACATCATCAACCTGTCGAGCGTGGGCGGACGCGTCACGCTGCCATTTTACGGCGTCTACAACTCGACCAAGTATGCCCTCGAGTCGCTCTCGAATGCACTGCGCTACGAACTGCACCCGTTCGGCATTCACGTGACCCTGATCGAACCTGGCGCGATCAAGACCAACTTCGAGCCAACCGCGGTCGCTCAACTTGGAAAGTTTGCGCGTGGTCCATACGCCAAGGCGATCGCCAAATTCCACGCGCAGACCAACCTCCTCGACAAGCTGTCGGCGAACCCGAGCGTGATCGCCAAGACCATCGAGCGAGCAATCGCCACCCCGCGGCCCGCCGCACGCTATGTCGCGCCAGCGATCACGTATGTCGCGCTGATTAGCTCGCTGGCGCTGCCAACTGCGGTGTGGGACTGGGCGATTCGCCGTGCGGGACGAATCGACCGGCGCACCGTCGAGGTTTCGACCGTTGGTGACCGACGCGAACCACGTCCGACACCCGTCGCGACCCGCATCTCCAACGAACCGGTAGCTGGTCGCTAGCATCGCATCCCGCCGCGACCCATGGCACGGTCCGACCGTGCGCGCTCCGCGGCACCCATTGACCGTCCCACGTGGCTCTGCCGTGCTCGGCGCGGTGGTGGTCGGTTTGGCGTGCAACGCGTGCGATCCGACGCCGTCCGAGCTCGCCGATCGAGGCTGGCGGGCACACGCCGCGGTGATCGGCGCGGGCGAGCGCGCCGCGACCTGTGCCGACGCCGGCGCCGCGATGTTGCGGACGTTCGATGCCCGCCGCCAAGCGTTCATCGATGCGATCGAGCTCGAGCACGATCGGGAGCGGATGACCGAAGCCGCGCCGTATCTCGAGGCCAACCGCCAGCGCTATGCTGACTTGGCGACGCGCATGATCGCGCTGTCTGATCGATGTGCTGACGAGCCAACCGTGGTAGCAGCGTTTCGCCAAATGGAGACCCCGCAATGACCGACAACGACGAAGACTTCGCCGCCATGCTGGCCGCATCAGAAGCAAGCGCTCCGCGAGCACGACGGCCCAAGGTCGGTGATCAGATCACCGGCAAGGTGATCTCGATCGGCAAAGACACCGTGTTCATCGACGCGGGGTACAAAGCCGAAGGCGTCCTCGACAAGAGTCAGGTCTCCGACCGCGAGGGCAAGCTGCTCGTCAAGGTGGGCGACACCGTCGACGCGCGCGTCGTATCCGACGAAGGCGGGGTGCTCACGCTGCGGGTCAAGCTGGGCCGCGGCCCGGAAGCTCGCAGCGAGCTTTCGCAGGCACACGAGCTCGGGATTCCTGTCGAAGGCGTCGTCACGGCGGTGATCAAGGGCGGCGTTTCGGTCGACGTCGCCGGCGTGCGGGGGTTCTGTCCTGCATCGCAGATCGATGCGCGATTCGTCGACGACCTCAACGCGTTTGTCGGTCAGAAGCTCGAATTTCGAATCACCCGCTATGAGCCGCGAAATCTCGTGTTGTCGCGGCGCGCGCTCCTCGAGGCCGAAAACGAGAAGCGAGCGGTCGAGACTCGCAAGCGGCTCGAGCCCGGCGCCGTACTGCGCGGCACCGTCGTGAGCTTCAAGCCATTTGGCGCGTTCGTCGACATCGGAGGTATCGAAGGCATGCTTCACGTCTCCGAGCTCGGCTACAGCCGCGTCGAGAAGCCAGACGACGTACTGCGGATCGGTCAGGTGCTCGACGTTGCCGTGCTCAAGATCGAGCACGGCGAGAAGGGCGAACGGATCAGCCTATCGCTCAAGGCGCTCGCGAATGATCCGTGGCGCGATGCGACGGCGAAGCTCGCAGAAGGCCAGCGCGTCAGCGGCGTCGTCACACGACTGCAGCCATTTGGCGCGTTCGTCGAGATCGCCCCCGCCGTCGAAGGGCTCGTCCACATCTCCGAGCTCGGTGCCGGCCGGCGAATCAACCACCCCAAAGAAATCGTTTCGGTCGGACAACCGATCGAGGCTGTCGTGCTGTCGATCGATCACGAGCGGCGCCGGCTTTCGCTATCGATGTCAGCATCGCAAGACGGCACCGCGGAGGATGTTGCCGAGGTCGCCAAAGCGCGCGCACCCGCGACGCTGGGAACCTTCGGGGATTTGCTTAAGCGAAAACCTTAACGGTCTCGCGCTGGTCAGACCGCCGGTACATAACCGCCGGCCTAGCTCACGACAACGGACCAAACGGTTTGCCCACGTACGTGTGGAGAGGTGCGCAGACCGCTGACTTCATCGGGGTTTCGGCCGCTAGATCGACGACGAATTACCCGGGAACTCTTCACCCCCGACCATTGCTCGCGATATGCTCGGTGAGCCTCAGGGGGAGGCTGTTAATGAGTCTTGAGCCATTGCTCGGCCTCGATCCAGGCTTGCACGCTGCGGCGAAAGCTGACGACAGCGGCAATGTGAAAGAGGTCGCCGGGCACCTCGACGAGCGCGCGTGCACGGCCGTCGCGATGTGCAGCGCGCCGCTCGAACGAGCATCCGCGCTGCTCGGACTCGGTCCGCTGTCTCACTGGACGTTCGTTACCAACAAGAAGGTCTCGCTCTACGTCCATCGCACCAACGATGGCTTCGTGATGTTGACCGGTGGCGCCAACAAGAATCCCGAGCAGACGCTTGCGAAGCTCGGAAAGGCGCTCGGCAAGAGCAACGGATAGATGCAACCGCTCCTCACAAGCTTGAACGAAATCCCGGGCGTTCTCGGCTCGATGATCTTCAACGCCCAGGACAGCTCGGTTGCCCACGTTCTCCCACCTCGCTACGAGCCGCACTTGATGACTCAGGTGCTCGGAGAGCTTCGCTCGGTCGTTCAGTCACTATCGTCGTGGTCGTCATTGGACATGCTGGTCGTTGGTTACCAAGACGGACAAGTCATCCTGCGACGCGTAGATGACATGACGATTCTGGTGCTCGCCGCTCAAAATCTGAATATGATGAAGCTTGGGATCGCTTTTTTGTCTGCATCGGCGAAGCTCGGCGCACAGCGCTCGGCTTCTCCCGCAACGGAATCGGTGAATCACAATAACAACGTCAGCGCCACCGTCGGGAATGGCCCTGCGGTTGGACAACCGGTGATCGATTTATTGCAGAAGGCTTTCGCGAAGCACATCGGCCCATTCGCGAAGGTCGTATTGAACGAAGAGCTCGGGAAGATGGGAGCAATGGCAAGCACAATCGGGCACGGTCAGTACGACGAGCTCGTCAAAGCACTCGGGAACCGCCTTCCCGACGCTGTCAAGCGCAGAGAGTTCCTCGCCGAAGCGGCGGGGCTTGTACGGCGATAACAACTCACACGGAATCAATTATCCGTCGCTGCATGCACAAGGGGGATGCATGCAACGGCGGTCATCGGCTGCGGACAACAACACTCTCAGATGGGGGGAGACAATGTCTCAATTCAAGCACTGGCGTCTTCGGAACAAGATCATTATCCCGGCAGTTGCGATGGCAGTCGTGGCCTCGGCAGGCCTCGGTTTCATCATTCAAAAGCAGCAGCAGGAAATCGCCATCGACCAATCGAAAGCGACTGCGCACTCGATTGGTAGGCAGGTGATGGCCGAGCGCGCCGTTTACACCAAGAACGTCATCCAGAAGATGAAGAAGGACAACATCGTCTTCAAGGCGGCGGATATCAAACGCGTCGATCAAGAGGGCAACATTCCGCTGCCCGCGACGTTCGTCCACTTGACGTCTGCAGCCGTCAACAAGGAAACCGGCGGCCACAAGGTGGATCTACTGAGCAAGTGGAACATCAACCCCGAGAAGGGTCCGCGTACGCCGTTCGAGTCGAAGGCACTCGAGAGCGTCGCGAAGAACCGCGAAGCGCCGCAATGGGAAGTCCAGGGCGAAGGTGAGACCGCACGGTTCGTGATGGTGATCGCGGACGTGGCGTCGAACAACCTGTGCGTCGACTGCCACAACGACCAGAACCCGGCCGGTTGGCGTAAGAGCTCGAAGACCGACTTCAAGGTCAACGACGTGATGGGTGGCCTCGTGGTGTCGCTGCCACTGGCCGAGCCGTTCAAAGCAGCCAAGAACAACGCAATTTATCTGACGCTGACCCTGATCGGTGTCATCGCGTTGATGCTGTTCTTGATCGCGATGATTCAACAGCGGTTCGTCTCGGCGCCGCTCGTTGCGCTTGAGCAAGCAGCCGACCGGATCTCCACCGGTGAGCTCGACACCCCAGTGAAGGTGGTGTCGGAAGACGAAGTGGGTCAGCTCGGTAAGGCGTTCGAGCGCATGCGCGTGAGCCTCGCGGCCGCGATGAAGGCGATCGAAGACAAGAGGTAGCGTTATATAAGCCACGAGGTCGGCCACACGTATGATGGCCGGACCAACGTGGTGATGACGTGGAGAGCCGGCGAGGAAACTCGTCGGCTCTTTGCGTTTCGGGCTGCGTGGTGTGCTCGTGATGCTACAGGCAACAACCGGCAGCGTTGTTCATACGCGTGTGTTGGTTTGAACATCCGAACAGCTGCGACGTCGCAGCTATCAGGGTTCGCACTACTGAACGTAGTGGTTCAACGCAGCGTACATCTCGCGACGTAGTCGGCGATCTCCGTCGGTGAAGCATGAAGAACTGCTCGCAAAATTTCGCGCTGCGCCAGCGTTTGCGTTAACGTTTCTTTCAAAGGGGTGATCATGAAACGAGTCTCGGGTTTAGTTTTTATTGGTTGTCTAACGTTCTCGACGAGCCTTTTCGCACAGGGCGACGCGCCGCCCGCTGATCCCGCGGCCGGTGGGGAAGCACCTGCAGGTGAGGCTCCGGCCGCTGATCCAGCCGCGCCTGATCCGAATGCTGCGCCGGTCACTGATGGCGCGCCGATGGCGGAAGAGGCACCGCCTCCGCCCGCGGGTGGATCCGTCACGCTCAAGAAGGGTGGCGTCAACATCCAGGCGAACATCGAAATCAACATGAGCAAGGAGGCGGTCGGCAAGCCGTTCTCGATCGCGCCCGACGTGTCGTACGGCGTCAGCGACGACCTGACCCTCACGCTCGCTCACTCCAACGCGGCGTTGACCGGGTTCCGCGGTGGCACGGGCGCCGGTATCTGCGTGGCAGGCGCCGAGAATGGCTGCTTCACGGAGTACACGGCCGTTGGCGCTGAGGCGCTGTACTCGGTGGCCAAGGGTCCGATGGCGCTCGGCGTCGGTGGTGGTCTGATCTTCCAGGCCCCTCTCGAGGATGGCCGCGCGTTCTCGGTGAAGGTTGGAGCAAAGGGCAAGTACACCGCTGGTAAGGTGGTCGTGTCGTTTGCACCGTCGATCTGGATCGGCCTGACCGAGCGCGATGCCGGCAACAAGGAGCTGTTGTGGATCCCGGTAGGCGTTGGCTTCAAGGCGACCCCCGAGCTGATGGTGGGCGCTGCGACCGGCTTCAAGGCCCCGCTCGACCCGATCGGTGACGCGTGGACGATCCCGATCGGCGTGAACGGAAACTACGCCGTCAGCCCGCAGATCGGCGTTGGCGCGTCGTTCACGTTCGGCAAGATCGCTGGCGCAGAGCCAACGAACGCGGGTGCCGACTCGCGCGCGCTGCACCTCTGGCTGAACTACAACATGTAGCCAGCTGAGGATCCGTTCTCATCGTGACAACGCCAGCCGGGGGGCTGGCGTTGTTGGTTTTCGGCTCGCGAATCAAACCCGGACGTACTCGAAGTCGCCGGGCAGACCGTTGATGCCCTTGATCGGCGGCGCGATCCAGCTGGCCATCTTGCCGCGTTCGTAGACCGGGTGCATCAGGCTCTTGATGAACACCTCGTCGGCCTCGGTGGGGAGCCACTCGCCGCGGCGTGCGTTGAACGTCGCTTCATCGATCATCGTGCCGTCGGGCGCGAAGTAGTGCCCCGACCACATGCCGATCTGACGGTGGAACTTGTTCGATGGCAGCTTGAGCTCGAACGACACCCCGGAGTCCCGGATCGTCTTGTTCCAGCGCTCGACGCCGCGCTGGCAGTCCTTGATGTATTCGGTGCGCAGGACTTCGTTGAGCGCGTTACGCATCGGCACGTCCTTGTGGACGACCTTGCCGCCTTCGAGCACGTCCATGGCGAAGTGCGAGCCAACCAGCTTGTGCTCGTCGTAGCGGTCTTCCTTGTAGCGACCCTTGAGGCCGGCGGCGAACGCATCGGCCGCGTTCGACGACACCTCGCCGCCGAACAGATCGAGCGACAGCGAATACCAGAGATTGGCGTACTTCTGGATCGTCGGTAGATCGATCCCCCCGAGCTTACGTGGATCGCCGTTGGGATCCTGTTTCATCAGCTCGCACGACCGCGCCACGACGCGCTGCACGCCGGTCTCGCCGACGAACATGTGGTGTGCTTCTTCGGTCAGCATGAATCGACACGTCCGCGCCAGTGGATCGAACCCACTCTCGGCGAGCGCCGACAGCTGATACTTGCCGTCGCGGTCGGTGAACATCGTGAACATGAAGAACGACAGCCAGTGGGCCGTCGGCTCGTTGAACGCACCAAGAATGCGCGGCTTGTCGGCGTCGCCCGAGCGACGCGCGAGCAGCTCCTCGGCTTCCTCGCGGCCATCGCGACCGAAGTACGTATGAAGCAGGTAGACCATCGCCCAGAGGTGACGGCCCTCCTCGACGTTCACTTGAAATAGATTGCGCAAGTCGTACAGCGACGGCGCGGTGGCACCCAAGCTGCGCTGCTGCTCGACGCTCGCCGGCTCGGTGTCGCCTTGGGTCACGACGAGCCGGCGCAGCATGTTGCGAAACTCACCCGGGACCTCGTCCCACACCGGTTGTCCGGCAAAGTCGCCGAACCCGTGAACGCGACCCTCCTGCTTAGGCTCGAGGAAGATTCCCCACCGATAGTCCGGCATCCGGACGTAGTCGAAGTGCGCCCAGCCGTCGGTCTCGACCGATACGGCTGTGCGCAAGAAGATCTCGCGCTCCTGCCACCCGACCGGGCCCATCTGCTTCCACCAGTCGATGAACTGCGGCTGCCACGCCTCGAGTGCGCGCTGCAGTCGCTTGTCGCTCGACAGGTTGACGTTGTTCGGGATCTTCTCGTCGGTGAGTACGTTGGCCATGGTGTTCCTCGGTCTGAGCTGATGCCGAGCTAGCTGGGTGATTGCGACTAGGTGCGGTTCCACTGGAACTGCGGGCGCTCGGGCTGTCCGTATAGAGTGAGCGCACCGTGCTGACCGGTGGAGTTAGCGCGGGTGAAGATCCAGTTCTGCCACGCCGATAGGCGCCCGAAGATCTTGGTCTCCAGCGTCTCGGGGCCGACGAATCGAAGCGATGCCTCCATGCCGGTAAGCGCATCCGGCGAGAGCGACGCGCGCTCCTCGACGGCGATTCGCAGCTCGTCTTCGAAGTCGATCTCGTCTGCTGCGATCGTCGCGATCCCGAGCTTCTCGGCTTCCTCGGAGCTGATCGCGCCCTCGGCGCCGCGCGAAAGCACCGCTTGCACGCGCGCTGGTTCGCCGTAGAACCGCGCTTCGAGCCGCGATAGCCCGGTCGCGGTGAGCATGAAACCCTGATTCGCGATCGAAGTACGCATCGCGATCTTCTCGTCGTCGTCGATCAGCGCATAGAACCGATCGGCGCCGAGTGCGAGCTCGAGCAGCACGCCGGCGAAACACGAGTCCGCACGATCCGCGACCGCATAGAAGCTGCGCGCGGTGTTGTCGTAACGCTTGAGCACGCGGCGCTGGAGTAGCCGAACTTCGCGGGCGAATCCAGTCGTCGCCTTGGCGAGCGCTTCGTCGTGTTCGAGCACGCGAGCCGCGTCGCCGACGGTGCGGACGGTGACCATGCCGATCTCTGGCAGATCGAACCGAAGTCGCAGCAACGCGTCATCGAGCTCACGGAACGCTCGAAGACTCCAGGTCTCTGGCGATGCCAGATCAGTTGGTGCGCTGTCGGGCGCTTTGATCGTGAACGAGCCGGTGCGCTCCGCGCGATCGATCGCGAGCTCGACGTATTTGTACGTGATCGCCTCGGAGGTCACCTTGGGCGTGATCTCTGGCAGCTGGACTGCCGGGCCACGCGTCACAGTCTGGCGCGCCGCGATCGCTTGCGCGCGCTCGGTGACTGCCTTGTCCCAGTTCGTGCGCGCGACGACGTGATCGACGAGCCCCCACTCCTTCGCGCGCTTGCCCTTGATGCCTTCCGCCGTCGTGCAGAACACATCGGCGCGATCGCGGCGAACCTTGCGCTTGTCGACCAGCCGAGTGAGCCCACCGGTACCTGGAAGCACCGCGAGAAGCGGAGTCTCTGGGAACGAGACCGCGGAGTTGCCGTCGTCGACCAGCATCGTCTCGTCGCACGCCAGCGCGAGCTCGTAACCGCCGCCGGCGGTGGTGCCCTTGCAAGCGCACAGCGAGCCGAGGCCAGAGTTTGCCGATGCATCTTCGAGATAGAGCCGGGTCTCGTTGGTGAACTTGCAGAAGTTCACCTTGAACGAGTGCGTCGACAATCCGAGCATGTAGATGTTGGCACCCGAGCAGAACACCCGATCGAGATCCGCGGTGATCACCACCGCCTTGACCTCCGGATGTTCGAACCGCAGCCGCTGGATCGCATCCGCGAGCTCGATGTCGACCGACAGGTCGTACGAGTTGAGCTTGAGCTCATAGCCGGGGCGGTGTGGATGGTCGCCGTCCACCGCCATCACGAGCGTGGCGGTGTCGCCGTTGGTCGTCAGCTTCCAGTGCTTGTAGCGACTTGGATGGGTCTGCCAGGTCGTGGGATCCATGGCGATCGAGTACCAAGCAATTTACTGCTTGTCACCTGTGAAATAGCTGCAGTATATTGCAGGGAGAAATGGTCGCTAGCTCACCGGACTATCTCGCCTCCGTCGGAGCCGCGGTGCGCTCCCAGCGGGAGCGTCGAGGTTGGTCGCGACGCGAGCTAGCAAGTCAAAGCGGCGTGTCCGAGCGGTTCCTGGCCCAGCTCGAGCTCGGTGACGGCAACATCTCGCTGCGGCGATTTGCCGAGGTCGCGCACGCGCTCGGCACCACGCCGACCGCGCTGTTGGCCGCCGCCGATGCGCCGCAGGGCAGTCAGCCGATCGCGCTGCTCGGAGTGCGCGGTGCCGGCAAGTCCGCTGTCGGCAGCGCGCTCGCCAAGAAGCTCAGCGTCGCGTTCATCGAGCTCGATCAGGAGATCGAGCAAGCGGCGGGGCTGCCGCTCGGCGAGCTGTTCGCGTTGCACGGCGAAGCCTATTACCGCCGGATCGAGCGCGAGGTGCTCACCCGCGTGCTCGCGACCCCGGCACCGATGGTGCTCGCCACCGGTGGTTCGATCGTCAACGACCCTACGAACTACAGCTTGCTGCGATCGCGCTGCCGCACGATCTGGTTGCGTGCGCGCCCCGAGGACCATTGGAACCGCGTGGTGGCCCAGGGTGATCAGCGCCCGATGGCCGAAAACCCGCATGCGTTTGCCGAGCTACGCGCACTGCTCACGGCGCGCGAGAAGCTGTATGGCCGAGCGGATCTCTCGATCGAAACCACCGGACGACGCGTCCCCCAGGTCGTTTCAGACATCGTGAGCGAGCTCGGCGCGGCTGGTGCTTCCGCGGTACCGGCGCTGACTCCTGCGGCGATTCGAGGTCGTGGTCGGGAGCCGCGGTCTTGAGGTCGTCCACGACCGCCGTGGTGGCCGACGGCGAGGTTTCGGCTCGCTTGGCCCTTCGCCTCGTCGATCAGCCGGCGAGTTTCGTCGAGCTCACGTTTGCCGAGAGGGATCTCGCGCGAGAGCCAGAACCGGCGGGCTCCTAGAGCTTCGAGATCGTACGCGACAGCGACCTCCGCCCGCGCGCCAGCGCTACGATGTCGCCATGTTCCAGCTCGACGAGCAGACCCAGATGATCGGTGGCGCGATTCGGCAATGGTGCCAATCCGTATTGGTGCCGAAGATTCCAGCGTTCGAGGCCGGGACCGAGATGCCGTTTGCGGTGATGAAGCAGATGGCCAAGACGTTCGGGCTCGACGCGATGATCGGCGGTGCAGTCAAGAAGCGGATCGCCAAGATGCGCGAGGGCGGCGGCAGCGACGATCCAGACAAGCTGCTCACCGCCGCGAGCGGTAACCCGATGATGATGCATGTGCTGATCAAGGAGCTGTCGCGCGTGTCGCCGGGCTTCGCGATGGGGTTCGGCGTTTCGGTCGGGCTGGTTGGCGGGGCGATCGCGACCAAAGGCACGGCGGATCAGATCGAGCGTTGGGGGCTTCCGATCTCGACGCTGCAGCAGATCGGCTCGTGGTGCCTGACCGAGCCGGGCGCAGGCTCCGATGCATTCGGCTCGATGCGCACGACCGCGACGCCGAGTGGCGATGGCTATTCGCTTACCGGCAGTAAGACGTTCATCACCAACGGTCCCGGTGCCGACATCTTTCTGGTCTATGCGCGGATCGATCGCGGCGAACCCGAGACCGAGCGCGGCATCGCGACGTTCATCGTCGAGCGCGGCATGCCGGGCGTCACGGTCGGCCCGCCGTTCAAGAAGATGGGGATGCGCGACTCGCCGACCAGCGAAGTATTCTTCGATGGCGTGAAGCTCGGCGCAGAGCACTTGCTCGGAGGCAAAGAGAAGGGCCGCGGCGGCCGCTCGGACACCAAGGACAGCCTCGGCAACGAGCGCTCCGGCGTACCGTCGATGGCGTGGGGAATCATCGAGCGTTGCTACGACGCGAGCCTGGCGTACGTGCGCGAGCGCAAGCAGTTCGGCCGATCGATCGGCGAGTTCCAGGCCGTGCAGCTGAAAATTGCGGATCTATTTATCAAGCTGCGTACCGTCGAGAACATCGTGTTTCGGCTGGCATGGATGCAGCAACACGGCGTCAAGGACCTGCCATTCGTCAACACCTCGAAGGCGACCAGCGCATTGCTCGCTGTCGACGCAGCGCTCACCGCGATCCAGATCCACGGCGGCTATGGCTACATGGAGGAGCTCGGGATCGAAAAGCTCGCGCGTGACGCCAAGATGCTCGAGCTCGGCGCGGGCACCACGGATATCAACCTGCTCGCCGCGGCGCGCCAGCTGATCGGCGTCACCGAGTGAGCGGGCAGCTCACGGTTTACGTCGACGGATACTTCGTAAATCCGTTCGATGCGAGCTGCCTGGTCGCGCTCGAAGAGAAACAGCTCGCGTACACGACTGCGCGCGGGCTGTTGCGCGACGGCCAGGGTGTACCTGCCGCATTGTCGCAGCGCTCGGCGATCGCGCGCGTCCCCGCGCTTCAGCACGGCGACTTCTGGCTGACCGAATCGATGGCGATCGTCGAATACATCGACGAGACGTTCGCCGGCCGGCGCCTGCTGCCTGTCGATCCACGCGCCCGGGCGCGTGCTCGCCAAGTCATGGCCTGGGTTCGGTTCGATCTACGGACGCTCCGCGCCGAGCGCCCGTGGTGGATGACCGTGTATCCCGCGCAGCCTGCCCCACTGTCTGAAGCGGCCGCGTGCGAGGCGCGTGAGCTGACCGATCTGATCGAGTGGCTCGCTACCCGCGGCGAGCTCGATACCTGGAACATCTCCCACGCGGATCTGGCACTAACGTTGTGGCGCCTCGCTCGCACCGACTACTCGCTACCCGTCTCGGTGCGGCAGTTCATCGATCACACCGTCACCCGGCCGTCGATCTGCGTCTACCTCGAACATCAACGGCCGCCACATCCGCCGCCGTGAGGCCGCTGCCGGTTCGATCATCGACGGTCGAAACCTACGGTTGGCTACCGGGATCGATTCGCGTAGGTGTTGGTAGGTCTATTGGCCGCAGGTTCGCCTCGAGCAATTGCACCATCCACTGTGCCTGATCCTCGTGCTCGAGCAGCGCAAGCGAAAGCATCCGGCCGTCCGTAGCGCGGACCTGGACACTGAACGTGTCCGTCAGGGGCAGCTTATCGTCGTGATCGCCATCGAGCTTTCGAACAAACAGCCGCTCGATCGCTCCCACCGGTAGGTGGTTCGAGCGCGAGAACAACGTGCGGCGTCGCCATGACAAACCCTCGAGATCTGCGGACACCGCGTACTCGCTGCGCCACGCTGACTTCACGAGCGCGACACCGAACGTTCCGACGAGGACACCAATAAACAATGCCGCCGGCACTCCTGCCAACACGCCCGCCGCGACGACACCACCACACGACAGAACACCGAAGATCAGCAGTCCGGCGCGTACGTAGTATTTGTCTTCACCCCACGCGATCGCGATCCCTGGTCGTCGAATGCAAACGTCGCCCGGCTCTCGGTACGGTTCACCGTCGCGACGCGCGGCGACGACGGGACTGGCGACCGCGGGCGTCTCGGTGACCACAAATCGCGGCTCGCGCCAGGTGGGGGCTCCGGGCGGTCCCGAGATCAACATTCCCGACCGAGATCTCACAAGTTGCTATTGCCCTCGAGGAACGCCTCGTCGGCGATCTGCTCCTGCCACTTGCCGTGGTAGCGCAGGATGTAGAGCCCGTTGCGCACGTCGACGACGTAGATCAGCCCGTTCTGGATCACGGGGTAGCTCCACATCTCGATCGGTACGCCGCCAACGCCGGGATCCTCGACGGCGACGCTTGGCAGCGGTTCGGGTCGTAGCTCGGTGAGCCGGACCGGCTTGGTCGGATCGGAGATATCCACGACCTGAAGGCCTGCCGCGTACCAGGTGATAAGCGCGACATCGTGGGTAACCGTCGCGTTGTGGGCGGTGTAGGTGATCCGATCGTTCGGATTGCTACACAAGCTGCCATCGTTCTCGGGCACCTTGTACTCGCCGATCACCGACGGCGCTGCGGGGTTCGAGATGTCGACCATGCGCATGTGTCCCCAAGGACATCCGGTGCCGAACGGCATCGGATAGATCTCCTCGGTCGCGACGAGGACATCGCGGCCTGGAGCGCGTACCGCCGAATGCGGGCCGAGCGTGCCCGGCGGATCCCAGTGGAGTGCCGCCGACGGTGGCGTCACCAGCGTGATTGCTGGGAGCTGACTGGTATCTGCGACGAGTAGCCCGCCGAGCTGATGAGACAGATATGCGCGCGTGCCATCATCGGAGATCGCGATCGAATGCAGAATGTCGTCGCTGCCTTTGCGTATCGCACCGGCTTCCGAGATATCCCACTGCACGACCTGCGTCGGCGCCGCCGGGTTGGTGATGTCCACGACCTCGAGCGAGGGCTTCGACGGCGGCGCCGTCACGTACACCAGCACCTTCGTGGCGTCGCGCCACAGGAAGAACTCGTGCGGCGAGCGCGGAAGAAACATCGTGGTTCCGGTGATCGGATAGGTCGAGATCCAAACCGGCGCTCTGCGATCGGTGATGTCGAACAGCTTGAGGTTCTCGACCTCGCCGCCGGCACCACAGCCGTGGAGCCCGATCGCGCACTTGAGGTTGAGCACCACTAGCAGATTCAAGTCGGGGATCACGCGCAGCTCACGCGACGACATGCCTGCGATACCCTCATGGGGAGGTCCGATCTCGCCGACCACGGTTGGGTGGGCTGGATCGGAGACATCGACGATCGCGATGCCTCGATTGTCGATTCGCGAGCCAACATAGACGACGTCTCCGGCGACCGCGATCGCCGAGTTCATGCCACGTGCGCCGAGGTCGCTGTGCCCGACGAGCTCGAGGGTGCCTGCATCGCTGTCGGCCTTGCCATCGTCGTCGTCGCCGCCACCACTTCCGGAACACCCCAGCGCAGCCGCCAGGACCGCGAGCGTACCGAGCTTCGCTGAATGCCTGCTCATGACTAGATCTTCACCGAATACACGAAGCTCGCCTTTGCGAACCGCTGGAACCGCTCCTGGATGATCTTGTGCGGAACCACCGTGCTGCTGTCGACGTATTTGGCGGACAGCTCGTTGGCGGCCTTGGCATCGCCACGCGCTTTGATCCCGGCGACGAGCTTCATCATCTCGTCGATCGCTGGACCGAGCTTGTCGACGTGAACCGTGAGCGCGCCCTTGTCCTTGCCGTTCGCCGCGGTCGCGTTGGCGTCCCAGCTCAGCGCCCCCTTCTCGAGGAGCAAACCGATCTGGATCGCCGCGAGGTTCGAGTAGGTCTTGCGACCGCCGCTACCGGTGTACATGCCCTGCGAGATGTGACCGAGCGCCCACACCAGCGAGTCGACCCTGCCCTGCGCCGCGAGCTCATCGCTGATCACGCCTTTGCCGCGGAGGAACTCGAACAGATACAGCGCGCCGGTTTGCGCTTTGAGCTCCTCCATCACCTGTGCGAGCGGACCGCCGAACACCTCGGGCGCCTTCTTGCCGGCCACCTTGTACTCGTGTGCAGGACCGAGGTTGTGCATCGCCTCATGCAAGATCGTCGAGACCAAGCCCGGCTCGGTCGTACCGGCGTACAGCTTGATGCTCGCAGCGTCGAACATGCTCTCCGCCTGCGACCGGCGAGCGGCCATGCTGTCGGCGTCGGTGTTGATGTTGGTCATCGCCACCGTACGACCGCGGCCTTCGTTGGCCACCGGCCCCCAGTTCGGCAAGCTCTGACCGATCGTCGCACCGAGCGGATCGCGCGCGTCACCCGCGTTGATCACGATGTCGATGAAGTCCGGCAGGTGGAACGTGACCTTGCGCGCCTTGTAAGGCGACCCGGCGTAGGTCGCGACCGCGTCCTCCATCTGCTGCTGCACCGCGGCCAGCTTGCCCTGCCACTCCTTGGACGCCTGGTTGATGCGCGCGAATGACACCTCGAGCCCGGCCTTCTGCGCGCACGGCTCCCAGTAGGTCTCGTCGGGCGCGACCCGCACGTACCACTTCGAGTTATCGACGTTCATCTTGGCCCACGCTTCGTTCGCGGGCTCCCAGTCGTTGGACTTGAAGCTGGCCGAGGCGGCCTTGAGGTATGCAACCAGCGCGGTCTCGCTCGGATCTTTGATGCTGTCTGCAGCTGCCATGAGCTCGTTGGAGATCGCGGTCATTTGCCCGCGATACGCTTCCGTGTACGGCACCGACTTGAGCTGACCGCCGGTTCCGCGAACCACGCTGAAGTGATCATGGACGAGCTGCTTGTTGATCTTCTCGAGCGCCGCGCAGAACTTCGGATCGCTCTGGAGCTCGGCTGGGTACAGATCGAAGATCGGCTTGGGCGAGCCCGGAATCGCCGAGCACAGCGGATCGGTTTCGGTCGCGGGACCGACGCACTTGGGCCCGCGATTGCGGCGAAACAGGCTTCGGCTCGCCGGATCGTTCGGCAGCTTCGCAGCCAGCGCTGCCGATCCGTTCTGCAGCTCGTACAGCGCATCCACCAACGCGGCGACCTCGAGCATGTGACCGACGAAGGCCTTGTCGTCGGCGGACAGCTCCGCGAGGTTCGACAGCACCAGCGTCGCGCGGCCCTGATCGAGGTCTTCACCGACGAGCTTCTGGCGCTTGCCTTCCTCGCTCGAGGCGTCCGGCGGCGGAGCCTTGGATGCAGCCACGATCTGTTCGTATGCCGCTGTGAGCTCGGCGGTGAGCTTGCCACCATCGACCCAGTGACCCTTGGTCGGGTAGAACAACAGATCTGCGACCTCGTCTGGATCGATCGTGTTGTCGTTGTCGGTATCGGCGATCCAATACACGGGCAGATTCAACCGAACTGCCCAGCGGTTGAGCTCCGGGCGAGTGATCCGATCGAATGTGGTCTCGGTCGGCTGGCCGGCCCCGGCCGATCCCGAGCCTTGCTCCGGCGGTTTCGGAGGAGCCTCGGTTTTCGACTTGCACGAGCTCGCGACCAAGAGGGCGATCATCAACAGCGCTCGGTTCATGGGCGCGCACGTTAACTCGTCGTCGCAGCCGTGGGAATCCACGGCCACGTTGTTCCGACGTCTGCGTCCTTGCGGCTTCGCGTCCGTCTTCCTGTTCCCGGAAAACGCAAAGTCGCAAACGGACGCGAAGAGCCGATGAGTTTCAGAGCGCCTGAATCGCGCGGGCCAGGTCGGGTCGCGGGCCGATCGGCTGCGACGTGTCTCCCGCTTGCGGCGTGCCAGTCGCGCGAAGCAAGTCGCGGAGCTGGGCCGGCGTGAGCACGCTGCCACGACTGCGAGCGATTCCTTCGAGGATAACGGCCGCGCCGGCGACGATCGGCGACGCACTCGACGTGCCGCTGAACTCACCGGTGTAATGGCGCTCGGTACCGCTGCACGATTGCAGATCGCCATATGCGAGCGTGGCGACCTTGCGGCCCCACCCCTGCACGTCGACGCGAGCGCCGTAGTTGGAGAACTCGAGGCGCTCGCGATCGCGAAATCCTTCTCGCGGTGGCGCGCCCGCGCCGACCATGATCGCGCCGGAGTCGCGATGGTTGCGGTCGAACTTGCGATCGTATGCGGCGTTGTCGAGGTTCGCGTTGCCGTTGCCGGCTGCCTCGATCACCACGACGCCACGCGACGTCGCGGCACGAATCGCGTCGTAGACATCGTCCCAATACTCGACCGGAACATAGCGGTTGCGCGGTCCGAGCCCCTGGAGCTCGATCAACAGCACATCGCCTGGTCGCAGCCGCGACGCGGCGACGTCGATCGCATCGGCGACGCTGGTACCGCCGATCGACGACGTGAACACGCGCTCGACGTCGGGCGCGATGCCGACGACGCCCTTGCCATTATCCCGGCCGACGACCTGACCGAGCACGGCCGTACCGTGCGCGCTCCACATCGGATCTCGGATCTCGGTACCGCCGACGTGGGTCATCCGATCGCCGGGCAGATCTTCGTGCTCGGCGTTCCAGCCACCCTCGATGTCCGCGAACCATACCCCCGCACCGCGATAACCCTGCTGCCATGCAGCGGGTGCGTCGATGCCGTCAGGTGCCGCGCCGAGGTAGCCCTGATACGACTCGAACGAAGGCGTCGTAACCGGACACCGCTCGGCGTCATTGCTCGGTGTCAGGCGATTGAGGCCGTGACCGCCGCCGTTGCGCGGACCATGTTCGTGTCCGAGCGGCCCTGGGTGCGCGAGCGTGATCTCTGGTGCGACGAACGCCTGCTCGATGTTCGGGTCCTTCATCACGTCTCGAACGACGTCGTCGCCGGTCCGCGTCGTGGTCGCCACGATCCGAATCCAGCGCGCGCGATCGTCGACCGTGGTCGCCGATAGCTGGGTGAACAGCGGCTCGATGTGCAGTCCGCTCTGAGCGAGCGTTGCGTCGCGCGCGGTACCGACCCGGAGCTTCGCGTGAATCTCGACCGTCCCCGGCCATACGGCGTCGCCGTATCGATCACAGGGCTTGCCCAACATCCACCACGCGACCACTGCAACGATGCCGAGCACGACGGCCGCCGCGATGAACCACCGGAGGCGAGCCACAAGACGCTGAACGACCATCCGGGCATCCTAGCCGCCATTACCTTTGATAGCCATCGGCGGCTCGGGCAGATCATCAACGATCTCTGACGGTAACGCCCGCGAACCATTGAAAACTATTGGCGCGGACAGCTGCGGTGGGCGGCCGGATTCATCCGGTACTCCGCCGAGTCCACAGCCGAGCAGTTGTCGCGAATCAGCGCGCGCAGGGCATCGAATTCCGGCCAGGTCAACGCGAGCGACGAGAACACCAACGGAATGGTTTGATCGTTAGCGATGGCGTCGCGCAGCGGCGGGAGTCGATCAGGCGATCGCGCGGTGCCCCACATCGTCGCGAAGTTGTCTTCGAACCGCGCGATCAGCGCCGCGTTCGCCGCGCCGCGCAGATGGAGCGCGTTCTCGAACGTCGCCTGCTCCGCGTTCATCGACAGGTTGTAGCTTCCCGAGATCAGCTCGCCACCGTCGATCACCATGTACTTCGAATGCATCTGCGGCGCGTACGTGTAGTCCCATCGGTACGCATAGCTCTTGAACCGCACGTCGATGCCCGCGTCGACCAGCGTCTTGCTGAACAAGAAGTCATTTGCCAAGCAGTCGCGCCGCGCGTTCGCTGTGGTGGCATTTGCAAGACACGCGTCGACCTCCTCGAGCTGTGCGAGTTGAGCCGACTGCGAGAGGAACTCTTGCTGATCCAGATAGACCTTGATGTCGATGTTCGGATTCTCCTGCTTCTTGGCAACCAGCGCCTCGGCAACCGGCCGCAGCCGCAGATGACCCGATGCGATGTGGATCGAGGACTGGGCTCCTTCGATCGCGTGGACCCAGGCGTCGGAGACGACCGTCGAGCTCTTGTCGACGCTCCACGTCGTGTGGTCGGCGCCGCCGAGCCGGAAGTTCGGCGAGGTGAACAGCGCGGCCACGTCGGGATCGTCGGCCACTTGGTCCGGCGCAAGATTCGCGGTCGAGTGAGGCTGCGCTGGCGCCGGGCCGACAAATTCGCGCGAGCCCGCCCACAGGATGTCGAACTCGTGTTGATACGCCGCGATCAGCTCGGGGCTGTTCTCGACGAACAGCGTGTTCTCGTCGAAGTTGGTCGCGGCGCCCGCCGACCAGTTCGCGCTCCCGGTCACGAGCTTGGCGGTAGCGACCCGACTTGCGTCGTCGCGCGGACCGTCGACGATCAGGATCTTGTGATGCAGGATCTTGTTGACCCATCGAACGTCGATGCCATCGGCTTCGATCCGTCCCGACTTCGAGGCAGCGCGCTCGGCCTCGGTCGGCAGCTTGCGATCATCATTGGCGGTCTCGAACAGAAACCGCACGTCGACGCCGCGCGCAACGGCCGCCCGCAGCGCGCTGGCGATCCCGGCGTCGGAGTAGCTGTAGATCGCGATGTCGAGGCTGTGCTGCGCGCTGTTGATCATCGAGGCGATCCGCGCGTTGTGGGTCGCCGATCCCGTCTGTGGCGAAAAGATCACATCGATGTTCGCCGCCCCGCTGGAGCCGATCAAGCCACGCTCCCTCGCGTACTCGAGCAACGCGTTCAGCGCAGCGGGCCCGACGTATGGAATCGCATCGAGCTCGGCGAGCGTGTCGAATCGATCATCGTCACCCGTGCCATCGGCTGCATCGCCGCCCTGGCGATGCCTGACGATGTTCTTGGCGACTCGCACGGATAGCCCGGCGTCGCCATCGAGTACCGTAACCGTGGTGGCGGCATCGTTGACCAACGCGAGCACGCCCAGCGCCTCCGGCGAGCCTTCGTCGATCCCGCCGTCCGCCTTGCCGCTCGGGAACCCATCGGTCTCGCCGTCCTCGATGTCCGAGGGGGCGGTCATGCAGCCGGGACCGGCTGCGACAGAAACGACAGAAACCGCCAAGGCGCCGAGGCTGCCAAGCAGTGCGATCTTTGGGGCCGGCGCACGCATCGCGGTCTTGAACAGCAAGTGCCACGCCGCCTTGTCCGGCAATGATCTCAACTGATTAGACTGGCTTCTACGCTGTCCGGTGGCCGGCCAAGTAGCCGGACAACTAGCCGGCAACCGGGGGAACGCAAGGACGCGGAGGACGCACAGCAGCTTCGCACGCTCTGCCGAAGGCCCGCCCTCTCGTCACTGATCTTTGCGCCTCGCCTTGGCCTTTGCGGTTTCTGGGTCTACCGCCGGCCGCGTTCCTTCAGATATTCGTGCCCGCGGGTCATCAGCGCGCGAAACCCGTGTAGATCGTTCGCGCGAACCACCGAACGCAGTCGTTCGACCGCATAGAGCAGCGAGGCGAGTGACTCGGTTCCGTAGTCATTCAGCGTCTGGATCTCGAAGTAGAGATCGGGATTCTCCGCAGCAACCTTCGCGGCGACCGCGAGCTGCGAATCGAACGTGGTCGACGACAGTGTTGCGAGCTTGGGCGCGGCTTCGCCGCTCTCTGCGAGCGCGGTGAAGAACGCGATGTTGAGCGCATGTGACAGTCCGAGCACGTACGCGATCAATCGATCGTGACTCTCGAGATCCATCTCGACCAGGGTCGCCATCGTCGGCTCGAATAGCGCTCGCGCCGCGGCAGTCGCTGCCGGCACGCCGACGTCGACGAAGATCACGTGACGGCCGCTGAGCAGCTCGGTGTCGGGCCCGAACATCGGGTGAATCGACGTGACCTTGCCGCCTGCCGCCCGCAACGCGTTCAGCGCACCGCGCAGCGGGCTCTTCAGCGATCCGACATCGAACACGGTGCCGGTGGGCGGCGCGCTCGCCATCGCACGCAGGATCTCTGCGGTCGCCGGCATCGGTGCCGCGATCACAATGAGCTCGTGATCGAGCGTGACGGCTCGCCAGTCGCGATGATGAATGACGCCGGGCGGCGCGACGCCGTTCGGATCAGCGACCTCCACGATGTAGCCCTGCGCACCGAGGTAGCGCACGAACCACCGGCCCATGTTGCCTGCGCCGCCGATCACCAGCACGCGCCGACCTCCACCGCTGCCAGCCGCTGCGACCGTGTCCTGCTCCTGGATCGTCAACGATCCGCGGATCAGCGAGAGGATCAGATCTTCGCCGAGCTGCGGCGTCAACCCGTGCTCCACCGCCGACGCCCGCGCGCGCTCGACGACGTCGCGCTCCTGGCGGTAGTCGCGGGTCGGAATCCCCGCGTCGCGTTTGATCTGACCGATTCGCTGAGCCAGTGCCTGGCGGCGAGCGACCAACGCGAGGATGTCGCGATCGATCTGCCCGAGCTCGGTGCGGAGCTTATCGAGACCCGCCGGGGACGTGCCGTCTGCCATGGCGAAAGCCTACGCCAGGGCACGAGACGTTGTCGCGGCCGCAACCCGCTACCACGTTTGCGAGCCGCGCCGACGACGCATCAAGCCGACACCAGCGAGCACCAGCAGCGCCAACACGCCCGACGGACCCGGACCACGATTCGCGCCGCAGCAGCCCGGTTCCGGTTTCATCGTCACCGGTGCATCGACGCCGGCGTCGACCGGCGCGGCGCAATCGATCGCGGTCGAGTGAATCCCGAGCTGCGCTTTGAGCGCGCACCACATCCCGAGACAGTCGTCGTGCTGGGAGGTTCCAGCCGCGCAATCCACCGGCGCGTCGATGTCCTGAAACCGCAACACCGGCGTCCACGTGACCAAATCGAGCGACTTCATGATTCCTGCGCCATCCGACGGAATTTGCGGCGACCCGAAGTTCTGGGTGCATGCCCACACCTGCCCCGCCGAGGTTTCGACCAGGCAATTGATGTGAGGTGCGGTCGCCAGCGCTTGCCACGTCGTACCTTGGTCGTGCGAGACGAACGAGCCGACCAGCTGAGTGCCAGCGACCAGATCGCCGTTCGAGCGCACCAGCAACGAGATCGAATCCGGCTTCGAAAGGATCTTGGTCCAGTTCTGTCCGCCGTCGATGCTGCGATAGATCCCGTCGCCGAGGTTGTTGTTGTCCTCGAACGTGACCCGCGCAAACACCAGATCCGCGGCGTCCACCATGGTCGCATCGACCATCACGTCCTTCTTACCGATCGCGAGCACCTCGATCGAGGAGTTGCTCGCGACTGGCATGAAGTCGTCGACCGGAAGCGCATCGTAGCTAGCGCCGCCGTCGTCGCTCCTGAACAGCAGATTCACCTTGGTGTTGCTGGGATCGACGAACCGATACCCGCTCATGTAGATGCGGGTGGGATCGGTCGGCGCAACCTCGAGCGTCGACCACCAATCGTTGACCATTCCCGGCATCGCCGAGGTCGGGAACGTCAGCCCGTCGTCGGTGCTCTTGTAGATGTTGGAGTCACCGGGGCTGCCGTCGCTCGGCGGATTTGCGACGCCGATGTAGAGCGCTCCGTCGGTGCCCTGGGCATCGGTCGACACGAACTTTTTCGCCATCGCCGATTCTTCGAACGTGCAGCCATCACGCATCACCTTGAGACCGTCGAACGTCGTCGCAAACAGCGCATCGCTCGAGGTGTACGAATAGTCAGGATCGTACATTCCGCCGTAACCGACGGCTTGCTCGCACATCCAATGCCACGTCGCGCCGCCGTCCTTCGAGATCAGCAGTCCGAACGTCATGCCCGCGGCGATGTGCTGCTCGTTGCCGCGCTTGAAGTTGATCGTCGATGTGGCCGGCGGTCGGCCGTTCGCAAACGCGGTCGCGGCACTCGCGATCAGGACCAAGCACGAAACAACGAACTGCCTCGACATCACGGCACAGCCTAACGCGGAGCCACCCACAGCGGGCATCAAGAATCACCGGGTGGGCTCACCCCTGCTAACCATCCGCGACCATGCGACCGCATGCGCTCATGCACCGTTCGTCGAATCGGCGGCGATTCCTTCGGTAATCCGACGTGCCATCGTGGACAACCGGCGCGGGGATGTGATCAACCGCTCTTTGTCGGTGCGCTCGAGCCGCTTGATCGCGTACTCGACGCGCAGCGCCATTCCCTTGGTCGGGTACCTGCGCACCAACAAGACTGCCAGTGGCCCACGTCCGCGTGTGTACCTCGCGCCTTTGCCTGCATCGTGCTCGGCGATCCGCCTGGTCACGTCACGCGCGATCCCGCAATACAACGAACCATCGGCGCAGCGCGCCAGGTACACGTACCAGGACTTCGAACGCGCCGCCACGCTGCGAATCAGCCAGCCTTGTGCTCGATCTCGGGCGGCGATGCGAAGAATCGATTGCGCTTGGGATCGTTGAACCGCTGGTAGTCGATTGCCCACGGCGTGACTTGCGCGGTGCCGTTCTCGAGCCGGATCGTCGCCGCCATCGGCGTGACCGTGCGGTAGCTCGAATCCTCGGGCAGGTCGTTGTTATCGGCGCCGCCCGCAGAGAACACCGTGATCAGCGAGGTCTGATCGCTGTACATCGGCCGGAACCCAGCATCGACCTTTTCGTGCCCACGCACGAGCATCGAGCATCCGAGCTTCTGCATGAACGCTTCGAACTGCAGCTTGCCGAACGGGAACCGGGCATTTTGTGCCTGCAGATCGTCGGGGATGTAGTCCGCGGTCGACGGATCGCTCCACAACATCTGGAACCGAATGTCCGGATCGTTGAGCGCCGCCATGTCGGTCAGCTTGGCCTTGATGTCGGCGTCGCGCGGAATCCCGGCGTGCACGAACATCAGGTCGTCGAAGAACAGCATGTTCGGCAGCTCTTCGAACATCTTCATGTACTCGGCGAACACCTCACCGGGCATGTGGCCGATCAGCGTGTTGATCGCCTCGGCGGGCTTCACGCCGCCGTAGATCCGTCCGCGGTACTCGATGTAATACTCGTGATTGCCGCGCAGCGGAAACACGTGCTCCGGCGCCGCGAGATACAGCTGCATCACCGCGCGCAGCACGCCGTTGTAGCTGAACATGCCGCGATCGATGTAGTCGCCGAGCAGGATGATCTTCGGCTCGGGCTTCGACTTGTCCTTCTTCCAGGCCTCGAGCTTGGCGAAGAAGTCGGCCTGGAGCAGTGCGCCCTTGAGGCAGCTGTAACAACCGTGCAAGTCGCCGAGCACGGTGAGCTCGTAGGTGTGATTCGGCTCGGCCGGGTGGACGTAGACGAATCCGTCGAGGAACGGCGCCTCGCCCATGAAGTCGGCCATCGAGGTCCGCCCGACGAGCTTGCCGGCACCGGCCGCCCGCTGCTCGGCGAGCTTGGTGCGGAAGCGATTCATCAGGTCGAGGTCCGCGGCGACCTGCTGTTTGATCCGGTCGGGATCCGACGAGTAGTGATGCTCGAACTTCGCGAAGAACGGATGATCCTCGAGCCGCGGCCGCACCTTCGTCGCGTCGCCGATCTCGACCTTGCTCTGATCGCGAAGGATCTCGATGTCGCTCGCGGTCAGCTGGGCGGTCGAGTCGAGCAGCTGGGCGAGCTCGGTGCGAAACTTCGCCTCGGCAGGATGGATGCTGCCGTCGGCGTAGATCAGCTCGTCGATCGTCGACAGTAGCTGCTTCTGGTTGTCGTGATCGAAGCTCTGAAAGATTTCGTAGCTGCGCAGCTTGAGCTTGGCATAGACGTACTTCTCGACGTCTTCACCGTCCGCGACTACCTCGTCGAATAGGCCGCGCACGCTGCGGTCGATCTGCTCGAACACCTCGTGGAAGTGCGCCACGAACTTTTCGATCACCTCGTCCCGGGTCTTGGCGTCCGAATTTGCCATCGCCGAGTTGGCCCGCGCGGTGACCAGTTGTCGGATATAGATCCGCACGAACGTCTTCTCGGTAAAGTCGAAGTCGCCATCGATGTACCCGAAAGCCGTCAGGTAAAAGATGATCGCGTTCATCTGCTGCTCGGCGACGTCAGGGTTCGTGCTGAAGGTGAGCATCGGCGGTTACGAGCTTGCCCCGGTCGTTAATGTGGGTGCAAGCGCGCCTTGGGTTATGATTGTTGCGTGCGCTTGGTGATGGTGACCGCGCTGTGGCTCTGTGCGTCCACGGCACGTAGCGAGCCGCGTCTCGAGACCGGTGGCTTCGTCGGCCTCGGTTACTACTCCGATGACATCGAGCTCGGAAACTCGTGGGCATCCGATCAAGTGCCCGGCTCGGCACCGTTGGTCGGCGGGCGAGTCGGCTGGTTGGCGGCGCCCGAGCTCGTCACCGTGTCCGATCGGCTTCGTGTTCAGCTCGCGATCGAGGCCGAGCTCGCGATCGCACCGGCGTTCACGGGTGGCGCAACGTTTGGAACCGGCCGGATGTCGTACTTCGCACCGGTATTCGCTTGGCGCGCGTTCGGCGTGGTTCGACTTGCGGGCTGGAAATCCGTGCGGCCGCACCTGTCGATCGGCGGCGGTGGCGAAACCGTCGCATCGTCGTCTCCGTTCATGTCGAAGGAGACCGATCCGGTGTTCTCGTGGGGACCCGGCGTATCGATTCCGGTATCGAGCGACTGGCAGCTGCGGATCGATTTTCGGCATGGCGTGATGCCATCACGGGGCGAAGGAGCCACGTCGGTCGCCGAGCTCCAGCTCGGGCTAGCGACCTCGTTCGGACTGGCGACTGCGCCACCTCCTGCGCCACCGAAAACCGAGAAGCCCGCCGCCGATCTGGACAAGGATCGCGATGGCGATCGCGACGGTTTTCCGGACTGGCTCGATCAGTGCCCTGCCGAAGCGGAGACGGTCAATGGCATCTCCGACGACGATGGCTGCGCCGAGCCGGATGCGGATGGCGACGGCGTGCTCGGAGAAGGCGACGCGTGTCCCGACCAAGCCGAGGATCTCGACGAGCATCAAGATCTCGATGGCTGCCCCGAGCTCGACAATGACCTCGACGGGATTGCCGACACCCAGGATGGATGTCCTGGCAACCCGGAGACCAAGAACGGGTTCGACGACGACGACGGGTGCCCCGATCAGTTGCCACCCGACATCACCAAGGATCTGGCTGCTGCCTCGGCACAGCTCAAGTTCGAGCCCAAGCGCGCGCGCGTCACGGAGAAGGCGCAAGCTCAGCTTCAACCGGTCATCGAGCTACTGCGTACCCATCGCGCGGTTCACATCATGATCGTCGGCCATCCCGATCGTGCCGCGAATCAAGATCTCGCCAAACGGCGGAGCGAAGCCGTGAAGTGGTTCATGGTCGATCAAGGCCTCGCCGCAGATCGGATCGACACATCGGTCGGCGCCGTCGCGAAGTCGCCGCCGATCGAGCTACAGATGATCGCGCCGGCGAATTGACGCATTTCGTACCCGTCGCGACCAGCCGATGGCGAACGATCCGGTGGGCCTGCATAGCGCATCTCCATCAGCTCCCGAGCGTGGCCGTGATCCCGCCAGTGAAGAACGGCTCGACACCCGAGAAGCGCTGAGCCCACGAGCATCGTGCAGGTCGAATACCCGCTGACGTTCGCGGAGCCATATCGCCCGAAGTAAGAGCGCCTCTCGCAACACGTGTCGATGTTATAGGGACGCATGCGGACCCTGCTGCTACTCGCGCTGTTCACGTTATCGTTGGCGAGCGCCTGTTCGAAGGACAGCCCGTCCAGCACCATGGCGCTCGCGAACAGCCCGCCCAGCGGCGATGCGCCGGAGCTCGAACGATTCGAGGAGCACATCGGTAAGCCGTTCCATGGTGCGTTCGTGAGCAAGCGCGGGCTCTACATCGACGGCAAGCTCGCGGTGGATGCGAAGCAGCTCGCTACCCCGGGGAAGTTGCAGCAGGCCGTGGCCGCGCACCCCCTAAAATCCCCTGCCGTGGTGTTCGATATCCTCGACGAGCCGAGTCCGCTTGCGTTCTCGATCATGCGTGAGCTGGCTGGGCAGGATCTCGAGTTTTCGTTAGTGAGCCACTCGGGCGAAGGGGTGCTCCGAGTGCTCCCGATGTGTCGCCTGGCCATCGCGAATCGGGACGACGACGACACCGAGCAAGTGAATCTAGTGATCGATGTTGCGACCGATCATGCAGCGGTGGGGATGTCTCGGATCGACGACTACTTCGATATCCGCGATCGCGCCGAGCCTCAGCGCGTGGAGGTCTCCTGGGCCAAGCTCGAGCGCGTGCTCGCCGAGCTCAAGCCCACGATGTTCTTCGCCGATCGCCGCGATGCAAAGATCGCGATCGATCCGTCGTTCACCAGTGGAGTCTTGCTTCGGGTTGCAGACATGGCCTGTACGGCCGGTTTCGTCGAGCTGTCGTTCGTGCGTCGAGAGGACGTGGAGATGAAGCCAGCCATCGCGAACGTGGTCGACCTCGATGGGCTGGCAACGGCCGCGCAAGTGTTCGCGAAGCTGCGCGAGCATGCCGGCCAGGATGCATTCACGCCACGTGTAAAGGCGCGCGAGCTATGCCTGAACATCACCGTGAACGCCAGGTCGACACTCGATCCTTCCGCCTCGTTCATGGGCCGCTCGATGCTCGTACGAACGTCGGGGAGGATCTGGATCTCTACCGTGCGCGACGAGGTGGAACTGCAGGGCCTGGCAAAAGCGATTCGCATGACGATGCCATTCGAGCTCGCCGCTGAACGTGGGGTTGATGCCACGACGCTGTTCTCGGTCATTAGCGCGACATGCGACGCGGGAATCTCTGAGCTCGAGCTGCGCGAGCCCCACGAGCTGAAAAACCAACCCTGAGCGCCGGCCGTCGGTTCGCGTCGATGCACGGGATCACTTCGATGCACTGGGCGCTTCGCGTGACGATCAGGCACCCGTGTGCCGACGAGCCATGATGCGTTCCCGCGGAAACGCCGCGGGACGTGCAGCACCTACCCCGCCCGGGCCTCCGTTGTTTCCCGAGCTGGAGACCGAACATCCCATTCGAATGATGGGGCGTCGAGCGGGAACGCTCACGGACTTCTACGGCTCAGTAGCTTCCCCCACGACGCGTACTCGCGGAACAGCCATTTCACGGCGCGGCGGCGATCCTGATACTCGAGGCTGTCGCGGATCGGCCAGGCGTGGGCATCGAACCCAGCCCCGCGGAACAGCCGCTCGGCGCGGCGCATGTGAAACGGCTGGGTGATCAGCCAGACGGATCGCTTGGCTGGAAGCAGGAGCTCGGCGGTCTTGCGAGCGTTGTCCAGCGTGGTCAGCGATGCACGCTCCACGACTGGATCAGCGACGCCCGCGGCGCGCAGCGCATCCGCGATCACGTCCGCTTCGGCCAGTCGCGCACCATGCGTCACACCCCCGGTGGCGACGATCACCGGGGCCCCGCCCTGCTGCCACAGCGCCGCCGCGGCGGTCACCCGTTCGGCGAGCACGGGCGTGAGGCTGTCGCGGGGGCCCAGCGGTGCACCGAGCACGACGATCGCATCGCGTGCGATCGGTGTGATGGTCTCCGCACGTGCGCGCGCCCGCAGCGGCGCCTCGAGCAGCGACGCGAGCGCGTTCCAGATCACGGCGCGTCGATGCGTTCGGGCAGATCCGCGATGACGTACGCCATCACGGCGACGGCGGCAACGTTGTCGGCGAGCTCGCGCGGATCGACCTTGTCGAGCGTGTCTGCCGCGGTGTGGTGGATGTCGAAGTAATGGCGTCCGTCCGTGATCAGGCCGAGCCCGACGACCCCAGCACCCACCATCGGCAACAGATCCGAGCCGGAGTACCCTGGTTCGACGTGGGCGGCGCGCAGTGGCTCGAGCAACACCGCGAGATCCTCGAGCCGCGCGAGCACGCGCTTGGCGACCTCGGGGTTCTTCACCTCGACATTGAACCCGCGCGGCGCGAACCCACCCGCGTCCGCCTCGAGCGCCAGCACGGTCTTGGGGAGCTCGGCGGCGTGATCCTGTGCGTATTGCTTGCCGCCGCGCAGACCGTTCTCTTCGTTGGTGAACAGCACCACGCGAATCGTCCGCCGCGGCGCCAGGCCGAGCTTCTTCAGCACGGTGATCGCTTGCATCATGATCACGCAACCCGCTCCGTCGTCGTGCGCGCCTTGCCCGACATCCCACGAGTCGATGTGGGCGCCGATCACGACGATCTCGTCGGGTCGCTCGCGGCCCTTGAGCTCGCCGATCACGTTCGCGGATGGCGCGTCGGCCAGCTGTTGCGATTCGAGCCGCAGCCTCACGGTCACCGGGCCCTGTGCCGCGAGCCTGGCGATCAGCGCAGAATCTTCGACGGTCACAGCCGCCGCCGGGATCTTCGGCTGCGCGGGGTCGTAGCTAAGCGCACCGGTATGCGGGGTGCTCAGACTATGCGCGGTGACCGATCGCACGAGCACCGCGAGGGCGCCGAGCTTGGCTGCTCGCGATGGTCCGCGTGACCGATACTGCACGGTCTCGCCATAGCCGGCGCCCGTATCGTCGCTCCACGGTGGCATCGCCGCGTCGAACAACACGATCGATCCCTTCACCGCGGCCGCGTTCGCCTCGAGCGCAGCGAAGTCACGCACCACGACAACCGGTGCAGTGATCCCGTTCTTCGGAGTCGCGACGGTTCCGCCCAGCCCGATGATGTGGAGTGGCCGTGCGACCGGGGTCACGAGCGCCGCCTGCTCGATCCCCCGCTGCCAGTTCGGCACCATCACCTTCTCGGTGCGCACCTCGTGGCCGTCCTGCTTCATCGCGCTGGCAGCCCACTCGATCGCACGGTCGAGCGCCGGCGAACCACTCAACCGGTGGCCGATCCGATCGGTGAGCTCGGCGAGCTTGGTATATGCAGCGCGATCGTTGCGTGCGGCGCCGATGATCTTGGAGGCAACCTCGCGATAGCGATCCGCGAGCCGTGGCTTCTGCTCCGGCGTTCCCTCGCGATACGACGCGGTGTCGGATACCCACGCCGGAAGCTCTCCGCTGCCCTGCGGCGGCGCACAACCCATGACCAAACAACTAACCGCCAGCGCGCTGCGATAACTCACGAGGCCTCCAGTTCCGATGGCTCTGCAGGCGCAACGCGAACGCCACGCCGTGCGATTTCGATCAACAGCTCGATCACCGCGACCAGCCGCTCGGCCGACGCCGGTCTTCCAACCGCGAGATCCGATACTGGCAGCGGATGATCGAGCGGTGATCCCTGGCCGGGATACACCCGATAGCGAACCCCATCGCGCTCCCAATACGCAAACCAGCCGTCGAGCGCTGCCACTGCCCGCGCACGCAGATCGTCATCGAACAGCTCGTTGAACGCGATCGTGCTGCCACGAACCTTGAACCGATCATCGAACGAGCGGTCGTTTGCCTTGAACGCTGGCGCCGCGGGAGGCCCTGCCGGATTGACACCGAGCGCGCGCGGAGCGATCGCCCACAGCGTGAGCGTCGCACCACGCAGCTCGTCGATCTCTCGTCCGACGACGACGTCGAGCGCGAGCACGCTGCCCTCGAGCCGTTCGACACGTACGCGGAGCGGCAACCCAGCGGCGTCGCCGACGATCACCGACGACATCAGCCCGGCTTCGCCCCGCGTGGTGAGGTGATGGACGTCGCCGGCGCTGCGCTTCAAGAGATTGGTCGCCGAGGCGACGTATCCGGCCCACGCAGCGTCCGGAATCTGCGGCGTGTGACTCACCAACGGCAACGCCGCGAGCTCCTCGTCGCGCACTCGGTGAGCGGCCTCCGCGATCAACATCACCCCCAGCAGCGGTAGCAGATAGTGGTGCGGCCAATGGAAGCCGTAGCCACCGAGCACGATGCACGCGAGCCCGGCGCCGATCTGGCGGCGCGCATTGCTGCCCGCAACGCCGCACGACACCAGGGTCCACACCAGCGTCGACAGCGCGAGCAGATAGAGCGCGAGCCGTGGATCGGCCGCGTCCTCCGACATGGTCACACCGATCGCGAGCGACGTAGCGGTCGCGACCGGTTTGTACGCCATCCGCGCCAGCACCGCACCGGTGCCGGCAAACGCCATCGCGAGCACCACCGGCAGCGGTCGCGTCACCGCACGCGCGAACGGTCGCGGTGCGAAGCAATATGGTGACACCAGCGCGCCGATACACAACCCGATCACGCCGAGCTTCGCGATCGTGACCGCCGGTCCTTCGAACTCGTCCGACCAGAACCACGCCTTGCCAACGACGGTGGCGGTGTGGATCAGCAGCGGGATCGCGACGAGCACCAGGCCGACCTGGACACCGAGATCTCGGCCGCGCCCGAACGCGTACGCGACGAGCAGCACGACGGCGGCGGCGAATCCGAGCTCGATCGGCAATCCGAGCTCCCGCGGTGGGGCCACCACCAGCGGGATCGCGGCGAGCAGGCTCGCGATCGCGACACAAACGTAGAGCGCAGCGCGCTGCCAGCTGGTCCGGCGCTGGATCGCGGTCAGGCATCGCTTCGCGAGCACGAGCGCAGCGAGTACGCCGACGAAATAAAACAAGAACAGCGCGACGTAATCGAGCCAGGTGTGCCACGATGGTGGTTTGCCGGCCGCCGGCCGCAACATCGGCACCGCGATCCGATTGATCGCGACCTCGAGCGTTGCGACGCCCAGCAGCACGTGGAGCACCGTCACCGGTCGATCGGGCCGTGGTGTTGTCCGCGCGGTCCGAGGTTTGGTCGCGAGCACCCAGATGCCGCGAGCGAGTGCGAACGCTCCGATCAGCAACAGCGGCAGCGATGCCGCGGCCGGCGTGCCGGGAATCATCGTGTTGGCAATCCCCGCCCCGAGCGCCACCAGCCCCGTGACCGCGCTCCATCCAGAGTCAAAAAGCCGTCGGAGCGCCAATGAGAAAAAAACGTAGCTGTGTAGAGGAGTTGGGTCAAGGAGCCAGCCGAAAACTGGGCGTCGCCCTCCCTGCTCGCGATATCCTACATGTGGTGAAACACCCGACTATGCTCGCATTGGCTGGGTGCCTCGCGCTCAGCCACGCTGCCTCCGGCGCTCCAACCGTGGTGATCGATCCGGGCCATGGCGGCTCGAACAGCGGAGCGCAGAGTCGCGGCTTTCAAGAGAAACATCTGACACTTTCGATCGCCAACCAAGTCGCAGCACGGCTTCGCGATCGCGCGATCAACGTCGAGCTCACGCGAACGACGGATCGCACGATGACGCTGCGACAGCGGGTTGCGGTCGCCGATCAGCGGGTCGCCGATCTGTTCGTGAGCATCCACGCAAACGCATCGGAGTTGCGTACGCAGCAGGGCTTCGAGACCTACGTGCTCACACCACGCGCGGTCGACATCGATGGCCGTGCGCTGCGCTCCGACACCACGACGACCCGGCCGGGGATCGATCCGGAGATCGCGCTCGTACTCGATGACGTCGAGCGCGGATCATCGCAGTGGGAGGCCGCGGAGCTCGCATCGAAGATCCAGCGCGCGCTTCGCGAGCGACGCGGCGAACGCTTGAATCGCGGCGTGAAGCAGGACTCGCACCACGTGCTGCTCGGAGCGACGATGCCGGCGGTGCTCGTCGAGATCGGGTTCATCGATCATCCGATCGAGGGCAAGCAGCTCGCCGATCCCGCGGTGCAGAGCGCGATCGCGGACGCGCTTGCCGAGGCGATTGCAGATCAGCTAAGCGACGCGCGCTGATCGAAACCGACGCGACGGCCCAGAGACGTCTACGTTCACGAGTCACGTGCGCGTGACACGACGGTGGGCTCGACAAACATGCAGCAGCGTAGTCACCGCGGACCGTAGCCGCCGCCACCACCCTGCGGACCATAGCCACCCCCACCACCCTGCGGTCCGTAGCCACCGCCACCTTGCGGCGGGTAGCCACCACCACCACCTTGCGGCGGATAGCCGCCGCCACCGCCCTGCGGACCGTAGCCACCTTGCGGCGGATAGCCACCGCCGCCACCTTGCGGACCGTACCCACCTTGCGGTGGATACCCGCCACCTTGCGGCGGATAGCCACCACCCTGCGGTGGATGACCCTGCTGCGCGGGCGGGATCGGTGCCGGCGGTGGCGGTGGAGTCGTCCAGCCCGAGACCCGCCCCAGGCGAGTGATCGCAAAGATCGCGAGCGCGCCGAACACCATCGCTTGCGCGACGTTTCCCGCAGTCGCCTGCTTCCACTCCGCCTTGTTGAACAGCCCGAATACGAGCGCGTAGATCGCGAACACGAACATCAGCCCGTAGCCGACGCTGAGTACGCCGAGAAACAGCCGCTCTGGCTGCCGCGCCTTGGCCGCGTTGGTGCGCGGCAACAGCAGCTTCGAGACCACCAAGATCACCAGGCCTCCGACGATGACCGCCGGGAGAATCTGGCGGATCGCTTCCCCACCGTTGGTGAAGCCGATGAAGATCAGATGTAGCAGCGATTGCACGCCGCCGGCCGCGAGCACGATCCCGCTCAGCATGAAGCCGAACAGCACCAGCTTGAGCCCGACCTGACCATCGTCCTTGTTCGGCGAGCTCGCGCGTAGCCGATCGATCGCGGTCAGGAAGTACGCTAACCAAACAAACCCGAAGCCAGCCAGCGGCGCCGCAACACCAAACGCACTCGACAGCTCCCCCAGATCGAACAGTCCCGGCACAGAACGCTCCTAGCCAGTGGTCGGTCGCGGCCCGTACGGAGTCACCGGCGGGCTGCGCTCATCCCAGATGTTGGTGTGCTGGTACTGCCCACTATCCATCAGCGTGAACCCCACGAACAGCGCAGCGGCGAGCACCGCGCTGACGAAGATCACGGTGTGGAAGATCTTGTCGTACTTGAGGTGCATGAAGAACAGCACCACCAAGGTCGCCTTGACGACCGCGATGAACATCGCGATCGCGAGGTTGATGCTCGCACCGAAATCGATCTTGGTGGCGAGCACGGTGACCAACGTCAGGACCAACAAGGTCCCGCCGGTTCCCAGCAGCACCTTGATCGACGCGGTGTGCGAGAGGCCGTGGTGCTCGTCGTGATGATGTTGCGCGGTGGCCATAGGTGGTCCTGGTGGATGCCTAGTGAATCAGATAGAGCAGCGGGAACAGGAAGATCCAGATGAGGTCGACGATGTGCCAGTACAGCGCGGCGTAGTCGACTGGACCGAAGTAGTCCGACGTGAAGTGGCCCTTCGATGCGCGGATCAGCAACCACAGGAACACGATCACACCCGCCAACACGTGGATGCCGTGCAGACCGGTCATCGCGAAATAGATCGTGAAGAACATGTTGGTGTGCGGCGGCGGCGGTCCTGCAGCTTCCTTCGCGTGCAGGTCGTGCGTGGTCTCGTGACGCTGCGGCTGGATCGCCGGCGTTCCGAGCTCGGGCTGAGCATGCGCGACGTCGGCGTACGGATCTGCCGGCTTCACCTCGGCCGGGGGCGGCCGGCACTCAGCCGTGATGACGATGTTGTCGCCACGCGCCTGGTGATCGCCGTATTCGACCAAGAAGCCCGACGCGTTGCTCGTCGTGCAGTCCGTGGTGATCGCGTTCTTCTCGTCTTGGCGCGCTTCCTTGAGCAGCTTCTTGAGCTCGCCGTCCTTCTTCATCTTGGCGAGCGTGCACTCGCCTTGATTCGGGAACGGCCCGACCGCGTCGAACCCTTCGCCGCCCGACGGCGCGCATGTGCCGATGCAGCGCCAGGTGAAGAACCAGCCGCCCTTGCATACAGCAGGTTGCGCGGTGGCCTTCCAGCACGGATACGCGGCTGGGTCGCCATGACCGCCGCCATGACCATCATGTGCAGCTAGTGGATCCGGACACTGCTTGGTGATCTCGCGCCGGCTCTTCTCGACGAACGCCTCGGTGTCGCCATCGCCCCATTGCTTCTCGGTGAGCCCATTCGGCTTGGCGGTCGGTTGATCGTTCGGTTTCTTCTTCGGGAGATGATCGACCGTGAGCTCGAACACCTTGCACGACGCCTGGACACCTGGCGTGCGCCGATCGTGATCGAGTCCGACGTCGCCGTAGCAGCTGCGCAGCTCCTGGGCCGGGCCGGGTGGCTGCAACAGCAGCGTCTTGGTCGGATCCTTCGGCGCGCCCTCGTGGTGGAGGCCGCCCTTGGGATTCCAGTGCACGTTCGACTTGCTGCCGTGGCACTCGTTGTTCTTGGTGAGCAGCGGCACGCCGCCCGAGCTCACGCACGGGTCGAAGTACCGCCCGAACAGGATGTGCTCGTGGATCTTGTGGTTGTACTCGATGTACTTGATCCCGAGGAACGCGAGCGCGCAGCCGAGGGTCACCACGATGCACAGGATCAACCCGCGCTTCTGGTTGAGCTGCGCACAGCGCACTGCCCACGCCGCCGTGAGGCTCGAGAAGATCAGGACGGCGGTGTTGATCGCGCCGTACTTCACGTCGAGGTACTTGTGAGCGTACGAGTAGATCTCCGGGTGATGGTGCCGGTAGATGATGTACGCGACGAACAGCGCGGAGAAGAACAGCACCTCCTGCGCGAGGAACAGCCAGATTCCTAGCTTGCCGGAATCGAACTGGTGCTGGGCATCGTCGTAGTGGTGCTGAATGAACCGCGAGCCATGACCATGGCCGTGACCGTGGTCATCGTGCGCGGCGTGGGGCTGTTCGCTCACGTGTGCACCGCCTGTCCGTCATCCGCAGCCTTGGTCGAAGGACGCCGCTCCCAGCGATCCGGCTCGACCTCGACGAGATCGTCGTAGTTGTAGATCTCGTGGAGCACCGGCGGTTCCTCGAAGTTGTAGAGCGGCGGCGGCGTCGGGGCTTGCCACTCCAGCGAGGTCGCGCCCCACGGATTACGTGGCGCGAGCTTGCCGCCCTTAAGCGATGCCAACAGGTTCACCACCGACACGAACATCGAGATGCCGAGCAGGAACGCACCGATCGTCGAAACCTGATGGAAGATCGTGTACTGCGGATCGTAGTCCCAGTAGCGGCGCGGCATGCCACGCGAGCCCATCACGAACTGCGGCAGGAACGTCAGGTTGAACCCGATGAACACGCCGATCGCGCACATCCGACCGACCGCTTCGTTGTACATGCGGCCAGTGAACTTCGGCCACCAGAAGTTCAGCGCGGCGAGGAACGCGACGATCGTCGAACCCATCATCACGTAGTGGAAGTGCGCCACCACGAAGTAGGTGTCGTGGAGGTGAACGTCGACCGACAGGATGCCGAGGAACAACCCGGTGAGACCGCCGATCGTGAAGATCAGCAGGAACCCGAGCGTGTAGATCATCGGCGTCTTGAGCCGGATGTCGCCCTTGTAAAGCGTCGACACCCAGTTGAACACCTTGATCGCGGCGGGGATACCGACGGTAAACGTCAACGCCGAGAACACCATGTTGGCGAGTCGCGATTGGCCCGACACGAACATGTGGTGACCCCACACCAGGAACGACAGCAGCGCGAGCGACACCGACGAATACGCGATGAACCGATAACCGAAGATCGGCTTACGCGCGAACGTCGACAGCATCTCGCTGATCACGCCCATCGCCGGGATGATCATGATGTAGACGGCCGGGTGCGAATAGAACCAGAAGAAGTGCTGGAACAGCACCGGATCGCCACCGAGGAACGGATCGAAGATTCCGATGTGCGCGAACCGCTCGACCGCGAGCAACAGCACCGTGATGCCGAGCACCGGAGTCGCCAGGACCTGCATGATCGCGGTCGCGTAGATCGCCCAGATGTTGAGCGGCATCTGGAACCAGCTCATGCCCTGCGGCCTGAACTTGTGGATCGTCACCAAGAAGTTGAGGCCGGTGAAGATCGACGAGAACCCGAGTAAGAACACGCCGGTGACTGCGACCAGCACCGGGGTTTGACTCTCGAGGCTGTACGGCGTGTACAGCGTCCATCCGGTATCGAGGCCGCCGAACGGCACCGCGCCGACGAGCAGCAGCGCACCGGTGATCCAAAGGTAGAACGACGACAAGTTCAGCTTGGGGAACGCGACGTCAGGCGCGCCCAGCTGGATCGGCATGATGATGTTGCCGAGCGCCGCAGGGATTCCCGGGATGATCACGAGGAACACCATCACCGCGCCGTGCAGCGTGAAGAACTTGTTGTAGGTGTCCTGCCCGACGATGTCCTGGCCCGGATGGAACAACTCGGTGCGGACCAGCAGCGCGAACACGCCGCCGACCATCATCGAGAACAGAATGCCGCACAGGTACATCACGCCGATCCGCTTGTGATCGAGGGTGTAGAGCCACCCCTTGATCCGCGTACCGAGCGGCTTGCCCCTGTGAAGATCGAGATAGTTCGGCTCGTTGACCGGGCCGTCTGGCCAGACTCTTTGATTGTTGGTCGCCATGGGGTTCCTACTTGAGCGACTTGATGAAGGCGATCAGGCCTTCGATCTCGACTTCTTTGAGCTGTCCCTGAAACGCCGGCATCGTCGGCGGGAAGTTCGGCCGCGCCTTGGCCTGCGGCGTCATCAGTGACTCGCGGATGTAGTTCTCGTCCATCGTCACGGTCGAGCCGTCGTTGAGCGTGACGGTCGTACCGAACGAGTGGGCGAACGATGGGCCGATCTTCGGCGAGCCGTCGATCGTGTGGCAGGCATCGCAGCCCTTCTTGGAGTACAGCATGCGGCCGAGCTGCGCTGGGTCACCGCCGACCGGCACTGCGTTGTCGGCGAGGTAGCGCTCGTAGTCACCGGGCTTGTGGACCACGATCACGCGACGGCGCCCGGGCTTGCCCGGCTCGTCGGCGATCTTGCCCATCTGCGAGTGATCGGTGCCGCAGTACTCGGCGCAAGTCAGGCGATAGGTGCCCGGCTTGGTCGCGTGAAACCATGCGTAGGTGTAACGGCGCGGGATGATGTCCTGCTTGGTGCGCAGCACGGGTACGTAGAACGCGTGGAGCACGTCTTGCGACGTCATCACCAAGCGCACCGGCGTATCGACCGGAACGTGGAGGTCAGCGTCCTCGACGCCGTTCGAGTGCTTGAAGTTCCACGCCCACTTGCGCGCGGTGACTTGGATCTCGACGGCCTTGGTCGGCGGCGTGACGATTTTGATGTACGAGTGCCAGCCGTAATAGAACAGGAACACGACGATGATCGTCGGGATGATCGTCCACGTGATCTCGAGGACGTCGTGGTGCGTCGGCGACGGCTCGGCCTTGTGACCTGGACGGTGGCGATACTTGATCGTGAAGTAGACGACGGCGATCGCGATCGCGGTGAAGAAGAACACCGAGAGCGCGAGCACCGACATGTACATCATGTCGGAGTCGTCGGTGATCTTGTTGACGTACTTGGGCATCCAGAAGTTCCCGTGCTCCTCGACGGGAATCTCTTCGAGCTGGTCGTACCAAGCGACCTGAGGTGCCGCGGGAGCTGCTGCCGGTGCGCCTGCTGCCGGTGCGCCTGCTGCCGGTGTGCCTGCTGCCGGTGCGCCTGCTGCCGGTGCGCCTGCTGCCGGTGCGCCTGCCCCTGGTGTGCCTGCTGCCGGGCCGGTTGGCGCGCTGGCCGCAGGTGCACCCGGTACCGATGGCGGGGCCGCTACGGGCCCGGCGGGTGGCGCTGCGGGAGCGGGCGTCGCCGCGGAGCCGGCCGGCGGGGTCGCAGCTTGCTCCGCGGGCGCCGGAGGCTGGGCGGGTTGAGCCACTGCGGGCGACGTCGCGAACATGTGCAACGCCAACACGGTGGCTGCAGAGGCGATCATCAAGATCACCACTACGGGTCTAACGATCTTCGGAACGAACGACTTCATGACTCCCCCCTGACAGGAAGAAGGCCGCGTCGGTGACGACGAATGAGGTGAGCGACACAGAGACCGATCACCAGCGCAAACACGCTGGCCCCCGCCGCCAGCCGAAGCGCGAAGACACCTGCCTCCGTATGGCTGTTGGCGTTAGGATCGAAGTGATAGCAGCGGTTCATGAACCCAACTGCGGTGGCGGGTTCGGCGATGCCCGCTTTGAGAATCGACTCGCGCATGATCTCCGGGGCGAACTCGATGCCATAGACATAGCGGGTGACGACACCACGCGCGCTGAGGAAGATCAGCGCAGCCGGGTGGGCCCACTCGGCGCGCTCCTTGACGTACGCATAGGAAAACCCGACCGCGTCCGCGACGCGCCGGATCTCGGCACCGTCACCAGGCGTCGCCGCCACGAGGTACGTCCAACCCTTGCTCGCAGGCTTGCGCGCCGCCTCGTCGGGCACCGCGCGCGCCAGATACTTGTCGCGCATCTTGCCGAGCTTCTCGAGCGACTCGTGAGGCTCGAGGTCGATCGTCACGATTCTCACCTGCTCACCGAGTCGAAACACCACGTTCCGGCGATCGGTGGCCGACGCCGGAGCGGGTGCTGCGATCGTGGGGAGCACCGCCGTGAGCCCGTTGAGCTGATAGCTGCACAGCATCGGGCAGTCGGAATAGTTGAACGTGAGGATCGTCGGCAGCTCGCTCGCGCCGATCACCTCACCGAGCGTGACGATCGCGCCGTCCTGGTTACGGAACTTCGCGTCCAGCGGCAGCTGTGCACCGAGCTTCTCGCTGACGGTGACTTCGTTGGCCTTGTAGGTCGGCGGCGGCGGCAGGATCACGTCGCGCGGCGAATCGCCCGCCAGCGCGGGTTGCGCGGCGAGTAACACGACCAGAGCGATGTGAAGTCTATCGAGCACCGGGGCGAGTGGGTGGGGTTGGAGCAGCGGGCGTGGGACCAGCCGGCGCTGGTGCCGCCGGAGCTGGGGTCGTGGAGGCCGGGGTTGCAGGGGCTGGCGCCGCCGGCGTGTCGGTCCCTGGCGGCTTGAGCTTCGCGCAGCACTCGCCGGCGAAGTTGATGGTCTTGCACGACGCCTCGTCGCACGTCGCCGAGTCAGGAGTCAGCACGAGCGGCTTCGGCCGACCGAAGATCGGCTGAACCGTCGACTTGTCGGACTTGCCTTGCATCGGAATCAGCATCGACGGATCGGCCTTCGCCGACTCGACCACGGCCTTCATCGCGAGCTCGACCGGGATCCGGTAGGTCTGCTGCTTGGGCTGCTCGCCCGGCTTGGGATCGGCAGGCTTTGGATTCACACCGTAGTGCTCGATCACGCCGCGCTGCTTGGCGCGCAGATCGCGAACCGAGGTGTCGTTGCCACCGTAGTCCGCCATGGTCTGAATCTGCGACGTGTCGTCCATATAGAACGCCTGCAGAGCGACGATCGCCACGTAGACGAGCACGGCGCTGCAGATGCCGATCACGACCACGCCGACCGTGTTCAGCTTGTCAGGATTGCGCTTGGGTCCACCAGACATTTGGGTCTCCTAGCTCAGACGTTCTCGTGTCCGAGCGACAGCGGGAGCGTCGGATCCTTGATCGGGATGAGGTTGCCGTGGAGGTTGCGTCCGATACCGACGAGCAATAGCCCGATCAGGCCGATCCACACCGTGATGTCGATCGGTGAGAACCCGACCGCGTTGGCGGCCGTGTTGCCCATCATCGGACCTTCGACGAGGTTCTGCAGCTTGCCATCGACCATGTGCTGGCCCTGGCTCCAGTGATAGTTGGGCATCACGTTCCAGTAGAGATCGAGCCAGTGGAACACCAGCTGCCACACGCTGAAGAACACCAGCGACGGCACGATCCGCTTGGTCCACCGCGACAGCAGGAACACGAACGGGAACGCCCAGAAGCCGACGAGCATCGCGATGCTCACCCAGCGCCACTCGCCGAACAGCCGGTATTTGTACCAGACCGTCTCCTCGGGCATGTTGCCGTACCACTGGAGCATGAACTGCGAGAACGCGGTGTATGCCCAGAAGAACGTGAACGCGAACATCCACTTGCCGATGTCGTGATAGTGCTCGGCGTTGACCGAGTGCACCAACCGGCCCGATCGCTGGATGCCGAGGACGATCAACCCGAGGGCGGCGAACCCGCCAACGCAGGCGCTGCCCCAGAAGTTGACGCCGTAGATCGTCGAGTACCACTTCGGCGACAGCGACATCAGGATGTCGAACGCGATGAAGCAGGTCGCCAGCGAATACAGGATCATCGCCGGGCCCGACGCGACGCGCAGCGTCGTCGAGATGTTGGGATCGCCGCTCTCATCCTGCTGGCGCGACTTCTTGGCGAAGTACGCGGCCATCGCGCTGAAGATCACGCCGTACAGCACATAGCGGCCCGCGAAGAACATCGGATCGAGCCAGCCCAACTTGTGGATCAAGTGGTGGTTGATCACGTGGTTGTGGGCATCGTGATGCGCCCAGTAGTAGAGCTCGTCATAACCCGCGGCGAGCGGGATGATGAACCCGAGCCCGGCGACGAAGATCACCGGAAACGCACACGACATCGCTTCGGCGATCCGGCGAACCGCGGTGGCCCAGCGACCACGCACCAGGTGGTGCAGGATCACCAGCCAAAGCGCGCCGAGGCTGATCGAGAAGATGTAGCTCCAGCCGATGACGTAGGCGTGGAAGAACCGCGCCCAGCGGCTCGCGTGACCCGTGGCCTCTGGGTTCGGACTGCTCGACATCGCGAGGATGATCGACAAGCCGAGGAACACGACTGCGATCCCGAGCCCCGCTTTGGTGATGGTCGCGCCGATCTTGCCGGCCTTGACCTTCTCGTCGGGGTGAAGTGATTTGGTTAGCCCGCTCATGATGTCCTCCGCTTAGCGGATCGATCCCCGTTGATCGGGTGGAACGTCGTCGACGGATGCGTTGCTCGCGCGCTGTAGCGCTCGCACGTAGAGCACGATCGCCCATCGGTCAGCCGGCGAGATCTGAGCCGCGTAGCCCATCATCGTGTTGTAGCCGTGAGAGATCGTGTTGAAGATCTGGCCGTTGCGCATGGTCACGACACCGGCCGCCGGATCGACGAGGTTGCGCGCCGCCCACGCGCCGCCACCATCGGCGAGTCGCTTCGGTACCGCGCCCATCCCTGCCCCGTCGTAGCCATGGCACGGGGTGCAGTAGATGTTGAACCGCTGCTGGCCACGCTTGACCAACGCTTCGTTGATGTCGAGCTGTTTCGGAAAGCCGGTCGTCCACTCGGGGCCGGTCGCCGCGTTCTCGAGTCCGCGATACATCACGTCGTCGGCCGCGAGGTCGCCGCGTGCGATCGTGCCGGCGAGCACACCGCGGTTGGTGCGGCCGTCCGGGAACAGATCCATCGACGTATCGGACTTGTACTTCGGCTGATGATCCATATCCGGGAAGATGTGGATGTGCGGCTCGGGTGAATGCGAGTTACGCGCCTTCGCAGCGATCGCGAACGGGATCAGCGCGAACGCCGTGCTCGACACGATGAACGCGAGGATCCACTTCGGCATTTGCTTGTTCGCCGGATCTGGATCGAGGTAGCAGTCCTCGACCTCGATCGCGCCGGCCTCCTTGAGGAGGGTGCGCGTCGCATCGTGGGAGAACCTCTGGTCGCGCGCTTCGATCGCGAGGAAGAACGAGTCGTCGGTGACCTTGCCGAACCGATCGCTGCGGAACAGCGGATGCCAAACCTGCGGCAGCTTGTTCAGAATCCACATCCCGAAGAACGTGGTGAACACCGCGAGCAGAATCGTGGTCTCGAACCCGATCGCGATGTTCGCGGGGATCGACCATGCTGGCTTACCGGAGATGTTCCACGGCCAGTCCCAGGCGTTGGTCCACCACTGAAGCAGCAGACCGCCGACCGTTCCGGCGAACCCGCCACCGAAGATGAGCAGCGGCAAGATCGTCCGCTTGATCCCCATCGCGTCGTCGATGCCGTGCACCGGGAACGGGCTGTAGCAATCAAACTCGGTGTAACCGGCGTCGCGCACGCGGCGCGCGCCTTCGACAAGCTCGCCGGGCGTGTCGAACTCGGCGAGCACACCATAGAGCTCGCCGGGGCCGAGATCGACCGGGGGTTGAGCGTCATGCGTGTCGTGGGTCGACATGACTAGTGGGCTCCCTTCTTGCCCGCATGAGCCTCGGGCATCACGCCCTTGACCTCCGACATCGCGATCGTCGGCAAGTAGCGGAAGAACAGCAGGAACAGCGTGAAGAACAGCCCCAGCGTTCCGACGAACACGCCGATGTCATAGATCGTCGGCGAGTAGTAGCTCCACTGGGCCGGGAGGAACGCGCGGGCGAGTGAGGTCGCGATGATCACGAACCGCTCGAACCACATGCCGATGTTCACGAAGATGCACAGCACGAAGATGATGATCGGGCTGCGCCGCACCTTCTGAGACCAGAAGAACTGCGGGATGAGCACGTTGCAGCTCACCATCGCGAAGTACGACCACCAGAACGGGCCGAACGCGCGGTTGATGAACGCGAACTTCTCGTACAGGTTGCCCGAGTACCAGGCGATGAAGAACTCGGTCGCGTAGGCGAGACCGACCATCATGCCGGTGGCGAGCAGGATCTTGCACATCGCCTCGACGTGCGACTCGGTGATGATGTGCTTGAGGTTGAACAGATGCCGCAGCGGCAGCATCAGCGTGAGCACCATCGCGAACCCGGAAAAGATCGCGCCGGCGACGAAGTACGGTGGGAAGATCGTGGTGTGCCAGCCGGGCAGCTGTGACGTCGCGAAGTCGAACGACACGACCGAGTGGACCGAGAACACCAGCGGCGTGGCGAGACCCGCCAAGATCAGATAAGCGCGCTCGTAGCGGTGCCAGTGGCGGGCCGAGCCGCGCCAGCCGAGCGAGACCACGCCGTAGATGATCGCGCGGATCTTGTTGCCCTTGGCGGCGAACCGATCGCGGAACGTCGCGAGGTCGGGGACCATGCCCATGTACCAGAACAGGATCGACGTCAGCATGTACGTGCTGACCGCGAACACGTCCCACATCAGCGGGCTGCGGAACTGCGGCCACATGCCCATGTCATTGGGATGCGGAATCATCCACCACGCGAACCAAGGCCGGCCGGTATGGAGCAGCGGGAACAAACCGGCGCACATGACGGCGAAGATCGTCATCGCCTCGGCGGCGCGGTTGATGCTGACGCGCCAGTACTGGCGGGTCAGGAACAGCACGGCGGAGATCAGCGTTCCGGCATGACCGATACCGATCCACCACACGAAGTTCGTGATGTCCCACGCCCAGTCGACGGTGTTCGAGTTACCCCACACACCGATACCGGTGGTGACCACCTTGTAGATGCAATAGCTGCCGACCGCGAGCATCAGCAGCGCGATGCCGAGCGCCACCAGCCACAGCTTGTGGGGCTTGGGTGCTTCAGCGACCCAAGCGACGTCGCGAGTGATCGCACGGAATGCCTCGCGCGCCTTGCCGGGCGCGGGACCGTGCTCGTCATGTGCAGTTGCGGAGCTCATCAGTGACCCCCGTGATCAGCGGAGCTTTTCGGAGCGACTAGTTCGGGATTCGGGTTGCGGACGCGCGTGAGGAATTTGTTCCTCGGCTTGGTGTAGAGCTCCGGCAGCAGCGCATAGGCCCGCTCGGACTCGGCATGCAGCTTGGACACGCGGCTGTTCGGATCCATCAGGTCGCCGAACACGATCGCCTCGGTCGGGCACGCCGCCTGGCACGCCGTCGTGACCTCGCCGTCGGCCAGTGGACCCGTGACCGTACCTGGACGCTGGTGGCTACGGATCTCGGCCTTCGCCTTGATCTTTGCGTTCTGGATTCGCTGCACGCAAAACGTGCACTTCTCCATCACGCCGCGCATGCGGACGGTAACCTCGGGGTTGAACACGAGGCGCCGGACGCGATTTCTCGCTTCGCGCCATTCCTTGTTCCAGTCGAGGAAGTTGAACCGGCGAACCTTGTACGGACAGTTGTTGGCGCAGTACCGCGTGCCGATGCAGCGGTTGTACGCCATGTCGTTGAGTCCCTCGTCGGAGTGAGTCGTCGCGCCGACCGGGCAGACCTGCTCGCACGGCGCTTGCTCGCACTGCTGGCATGCCACCGGCTGGTGTACGACGCGCGGATCCTCGGGTGGACCGCTGAAGTAGCGATCGATCCGGATCCAGCTCATCTCGCGGTTGTTGAGGATCTCTTTGCGGCCGACCACCGGGATGTTGTTCTCGGCCTGACATGCCACATGACAGGCGTTGCACCCCATGCACGTCGAAAGGTCGATCGCCATCGCCCAGCGGTGCCCCTGGTAGTCCTTCTCCTTGAACAGCGACTTGCCGCCGGTTCCCTCGGGATCGGTGTTGCCCTTGAGGCTGTCGTCGATGAAGTACGGGTCGCGCGGCTCGGCGTGGAGCGGCTTGCCCGACGCGCGAGCGGCCATCACCGACGCGGCGGTCGCTTCCTTGATCAGATCAGGGAGGCGCTCCGCGATGCCATCCTGGGTCACCGACGGGATCAATCCGGTGCGGATGTCCCAGTGCTCCTGAACGCTCGCGAGCTCGTATTGAGTACCGGTTCCGGTGACCGTCGCGTTGCCGGCGACATCGAAACCCATCGTGGTGCGGACCTTGTACGTGTCCCAACCCACGCTGCGCTTGCCTTGGCCACCGACCCGACCAGCCGCCGTGCGGCCGCCGCCGAGGACGAGCGCGATCGAAAATCGCGCCTGGCCGGGGATCGTGTAACAGGGCAACTCGACCTCGCGGTCGTTGACCTTCACCTTGATCATCTCGTCGTTGGCGATGCCGAGCGCTTCGGCAGTCTCCGGACCGACGAGCGCGTAGTTGTCCCAGGTCACCTTGGTCAGGAAGTCCGGGGTCTCTTGCAGCCACGCGTTGTTCGCGAACCGTCCGTCGTAGGTGAAGCTCGAGTAGTGGAACACCACCTCGAGCCCTGATTTCGGGCGCTGGGTATCGCCGAGCTGGCGCTCGTTGAGCACCGGCGCGGGGATGCTGTTCGCGGTGACCTTTGCGGTCTCCTGCTGGGTGTTGGGGATGAACCCGTCGTGCACGCTTTGGGTCTGGATGCCGCGCTTCTCGTGGACCGCGAACAACAGATCGCGAGCCGATCGCGTCTCGCCAACGACCATCGACAACAGATCGATCGATGACAGCCCGCCGTAGAGCGGAGCGATCAACGGCTGCGCGATGGTGACGGTGCCGTCCCACGTGCAGGTGTCACCCCACGCCTCGAGGAAGTGCGCGCGCGGAACGTGCCACGTCGACTTCTCGGACGTCTCGTTCAAGTACTCGTGGAGGTGGATCGACGTCTTGACCTTCGGCAGGGAGCCTGCGAAGTCGACATCGGCCGGTGCGTCGAACACCGGATTGCCGCCGAGCATGAGCAACGTCTGGACCTTGCCGCCGGCCATGTCGGCCGCAAGGCTGGCGATCGACGCAACGTGCGACGGCCGATCGGCGTCGGGATCGACGAGGTAGTCGAGCGTGTTGGACACCGCGCCGATCGCTGCGTTGATCTTGGCGACCACCGCATGAACCTCGGGCGGCTGGCGGCGTCCAGCGATCACGACCGCGCGGCCCGTGTTCGCCTTGAGCTCGGACGCGAGCACGCGAACGAACTCGGCGACGCGCTTCTCCTTGAGGAAGCCAGATGCCGGAACCGCACCGCCTGCGACGGCCGCTTCGAGCGCCATCGCAAATGGCAAGCCGAGCTCGGACCGCAGCGGCAAGCGATGGTCGGCCATCGCACCGGTGTTCGAGAACGTGCTCTCGATCGACCACAGCCGGTTCATCTTCGCCGGGCCGAGTGAACCACCGAGGCGGCGGCTCTTCGCGAAGTCGCGGCTGTAGCGCATCGCGGCGGGGTGCTCGACGAACACATCGCAGTCGAGCGTGACGATGGTCTCGCAGCGATCGAGCCGCGCGAGCGGTCGCGCCGGCGTGCCGAACGCGAGCTTGGTGCCCAGTCGCTCGTTGTCCCACGACAGGGGCTCGTACTCGTGCCAGCCAGCACCGCGGCTGACCAGGGCATCGCGCAGGAACCGCACGGTCGGTGACGACGTGGCTTCGCTGAGCACGCGAACACCGGCGAGGTTTTGACCGAGACCGCGGAGCAGATCCTTGAGCGCTGCGATCGTCGCGCCCTTGCCACCCGACATCGGGTTCTGCGAGCGATCCGGATCATAGAGGTTCAGGATCGCGGCCTGCACCCACGCCGAGGTGCCGGCGTGACGCTCGGTCCCTGGAACGATCCCGCCGCTGGCGAACGGATGTTCCGGGTTTCCGTCGAGCTTGATCGGACGCCCCTCGAACGAGGTCGCGAGCAACGCATGGCCCACGCCCCCGAGCTCGAACGCCGTCGCGTACTGAATCGTGGCGCCGGGGACCTGGCCTTCGGGACGGCGCGCGAGCGGAACGATGTCTTCCTTCTCGTAGCGGCACGCACCGACGCCGGCGAGCGCCATCGAGGCGCCCATCAGCTGGAAGAAGTTGCGGCGATGCAGCGGATCGATCACGCGGCTCGGCGCGGTCGCGAACTCGTTGCCCGTACGATCCGTCTGGAGCGTGGCCTTACCGGTCAGCTCGCGGAGCGAGCGCCAGTAGCCATGCTCGGGGGTAGCGCCCATCGCCGGCGCTTCGACCGCGTGGTCGTCGTGCTCGTGGTGATGGTCGTCGTGTGCTGGTTCATGAGTGACGCGGACCGCCTGCGGCGAAGCCGCGTGGTCGTCGTTCATTGGCTCTTGTTCTCTGGCGGACATCTCGGCTCCTAGCGATGGCAAGTCGAGCAGTTCGTCGGCGGGTTAACGTTGTTATCCGACTTGACCTTGCGGCCTTCGTTGGGGACGCGGATGTACTCCTGACCCTTCTTCGCGTCGCCGTAGCCCATCAGCGTGACCTTGTCGGCGGGGCGGAGATGCGGCTCGGGATCGCGGTGGCACTCGACGCACCATTCCATCGTCAGTGGCTTGGCCTGGTAGACCTCGACCATCTGATCGACGCGCCCGTGACAGGTCTCGCAACCGACCGCCGCATTCACGTGCGCCTGGTGGTTGAAGTAGACGTAGTCGGGAAGGTCGTGGACGCGAGTCCAGTGAATCGGCTGGTTGCCTGCGAACGCCTCGCGAATCGGCAGAAGAACGTCCGAGTCCTTCTTCACCGTCGAGTGGCAGTTCATACAGGTCGCAGCTGGCGGGATCGCCGCCTTGCCCCCGCTCTCCACCGTGGAGTGGCAATAGCGACAGTCGAGGCCGAGCTCACCCGCGTGAAGCGCGTGGCTGTAGGGCACCGGCTGGTGGGGCTGGTAGCCAATCCGAATCGCTTCCGGCGTGACGCCGTAAGCGACCAGCGCGACCAGATAAACCGGTGCGCCGAGGACCAGCAGGTTGATCCACTTCTTGAGGGTTTCGGTCCATTCAGGGAATGTGAAACGCGGCATGAAAGTTCCTGCGTATGCGCCGTGTGAGCGCGGATCCTTGCACCACGACCCGCCACCATTTCGCAAGGTTGGGCGGTGGTTTATTGGGGCGGCGTAGCGTCGCAGCGCGACCGAACCAGTAGCTAGACTGCGATGCCCGTTATCGACGACCCCGTCGATGCTGTGGCTGCGGCAAGAGTTCGCAGCAGCAGCGAAACGACACGCGCCATTTGCGCGTGGCGATCTGCGCGACAAACTGCCGCACGGATCGGCGCCTCCGTACGCGAATCTGAACGCGCGTCCCGATCGTCTTACGGAACCAGCACGAGCTTGCCGGTGACCTTCCGCTGTTCGAGACGCTGGAGGGCCTCGGTGGTCTCGGTAAACGGCAGGATGCTGTCGATCGTGGGGGACAGCTTGCCCTCGGCGACCCACGCGAGGAGTTGCTCGGAGCGGTTGTGGATCCGGGTGGCGGGCTCGCGCATGGCCCACGAAGCCCAGAACACGCCCACGATCTGACAGCCTTTGAGCAGCACGAGGTTGAGCGGGATCTTCGGGATCTCGCCGGCGGCGAAGCCGACGACGAGGTAGCGGCCTTCCCAGGCGATGCCGCGGAGAGCGGGCTCGGCGAGCGAGCCGCCGACCGCGTCGTAGACCACGTTCACGCCGTTACCCGACGTCAGCGCTTTGATCCGTGCCTTTAGATCTTCGGTCGCGTAGTTGATGGTGTCGGCGGCGCCGTGCTGCTTGCAGAACGCGAGCTTCGCGTCGGTCGACGCCGCTGCGATCACGCGCGCACCCATCATCTTGCCGAGCTCGACCGCGGCGATCCCGACGCCGCCCGCAGCGCCGAGCACGAGCAAGCTGTCGCCAGGCTTGAGCTGCGCGCGATCTTCGAGCGCGTGATAGGTCGTCGCGTAGGTCAGCAGCGTCGCTGCGCCGATCTCGAAGCTGACCGAATCAGGCAACTTCACGACCGAAAGCTCCGGCGGCGCGATCCGCTCGGCGAATGCGCCGAACCCGATCGTCGTCGCGACGCGATCACCCGGCTTGAACTTGGTGACGCCTTTCCCTACTTCGAGCACGACGCCCGCGGCCTCGCCGCCCGGCGAGAACGGCAACCCAGGCTTGAACTGGTACATCCCGCGCGTCAGCAGCACGTCCGGGAAGTTCACGCCGCACGCTTTGACATCGATCAGTACCTGACCCGGGCCAGGCACCGGATCCGGCACCTCATCGATTCGAATCGCGGCGGGACCAGTGAGCTCGTGAACGCGAACTGCGCGCATGGGTGGCGTACTTTTACTCGCCTGCCATTCCGGTTCCAGCGCCGCCGGCGTATTCACGCGTAATGAGCTGGCGACGCGGTGAGTTGAATATCGGTGGTTGGGTGACGTCGCAGCCCCTCGTGGGAATCCGGTCAACGAGGTATTCGAACGCACTGCTGTTTGTCGTCTGCGTCGCGGTTGGCGGCTGTGGAACTCGCAACACCGCAGGCGGCGCGAGCGAAGAATCCGCGACTCATCCACTGCAACCAGGAACCGCGCCCGACCCGGTTCGACTCGCGTCGGTGTTGCCGGTCGTCACAGCTACCGAAGCGGTGGCGGCCTTCGAGGGAGCTCCACCACTTGCCATCGTGGGTGTTCGCGGTGACGGCTCGCTTGTATTGGCAGACGCGCCCCGAACGTGGTCCGAGCTCCCTGCATTCGATCTCAGCCAGGCACTTCCGTTGGACAAGGCAGCGCTTGCAGATGCAACCAGGGTCGGCAGTGAGTTCCAGGTGGCACCGAACCATCCAATGGTGGCCCACGAGATCTACGAGCAACGGTCGCGAGACGCTGGGGTGGTCGCTATGCCGATCGATGCCGGCCAAGCTGTCGATTCGGAGGCCGGGCGCGTGATCGCCGACGGCCGCGTGGAAGGTCAGTATCAGATGAAGAAGGAGCGGATGGATCCCAGCATCGAAAGGGCCGGAGAGATTGGCATCGAACACAAACCGCTCGATGGGCCAGTACGTCAGAGTGCGGTCGCGGGCAGCTGGGACCTAAACACGTTCAACATCGCTCGATACACCGTGATCGCAGCCTCGGCCTCGGCTCCTGCGAGCAGCTTGATCGCGGCGATCACCGCCAGCAGAGGCGCCATCGCCGTCCGCGTCGATAACGAGGTCCGCCTACTCAGACTCCGATTTGCAGTCCCTGCGGACTACAAGGTGCCCTGGAGCTGGGTCGAAGCGCGAGTCTCAGCGTCGGGTATTGATTTCGAAGCTGTGCCGGCGCTCGCCGTCACGATGCCTTGGTCGAGTGGCCCGATCGACCACGAGCAGTTCGCCAAGGCGTACAACCAAGCCCTCAGAGCCGGTACCACACCGGGCCAAATCACGAGACGAAATCAGCCGGTGGACGTGTTGGTGTCCCCGGACGTCGATGTGCAGCGACTGATCGACACACTAGTCGCGTTGCATCGCGCAGGCGTGCGAATCACAGGCCTCGGGTTGGCTCCCGAAGGCGAAGAAGCGAACAAGCGCAACCGCCCCGCCCCGCCTCCACTCAATAACGCGCTCGTCGCCATCTCACCCGATGCGCTCATCGACCACGTCCTGCCCGTGGCGCGCGAGCTGCAATCCTGCGTCGGGTTGGCCTGGCGCGCTAACCCAGTGCTGGCCGGAACCATTCGTGTGCAGTGGGACATTGCCAGCGACGGAACTGTCACTCGCCTTCGCAGCTCGGGGACGGAGCCCGAGATTGCGCAGTGTGTCGCCGACAAGATCAAGCCGCTCAAGTTTCCACGCAAGACCAAGGGAATCCACGGCACGGTTTCGATCGACTTCCGTCCGTAGCGCTCGTCGGAAGATCGCTAACCCCGTTAGGCGCGCATCGACGGCCCAGTGATCCCGTGCCTGAGGGTCCCGGCGCGGTGCACGAACACACGCGCCCTGGCTCGCCGCAGCGGCTGCGCAAGGGCGCTGGCGTGCTCGCGTACGCCGCGCATGAACGAGTGTTGGAGACCTCGGACCTGAGTTTTTTTTTGATCTGAAATTTCAGAGTCACGCGTGATCGTCGACGCACACGATCCAAACCAAAGTAAAATCTCCGGATCCGGGGTCTACGGTCCGCACTCGAGCATCATCGTGCGCGATCATGCCAGCGCCCTTGCGCAGCGGCCTTCCGCGAGCCAGGGCGCCGCGTGCGAACCACCAAACCGGGACCTGCAGGCGTGGGAGCGATCGGGTGATCACGATGTGCTTGGAACGCCGTGGCCAGCGGTGGGACAGCTGCGCTTCCCGCACTCCAAGATCATCAAGACGCCTAGCCAGGCGCGGCGCACGCTGGCGTACGTTCTCAACAACTGGCGGAAGCACAAGCAGGACGAGTTGTGGGGCGCACAAACGTGGGCGTTCGATCCGTTCTCGACGGGTATCCACTTTCCGCACTGGAGCGAGCGCGTAGATCGGACATTCGTTTGGGATGATGGAGAGCCGTACGATCCACTGGTGGTGTACTCGCCGCGGACCTGGCTGCTCAGTGAAGGCTGGAAGGGTTCAAAGTGCGGCTCCTGTGCTCGTGGGACGGGTCTCGAGCGCCAGCTCGATACCTTGTGGTGTTATTCGTGCTGCCCCAAGCGGGCGAGTTCGTCTGCGCGGGCCTCGTCGATG
>JBFXAI010000016.1:0-167211 GCA_050184455.1 Kofleriaceae bacterium
GTTCGCGTGGCTCATGCGCTCTCGGCGCATCGTGACGCGGTACGAGCATAAGGCACAGAACTTCCTAGCCTTCGTGCAACTCGCCTGCGCACTCATGTTGCTGCGCCGTTTTTGAGATGCGCTCTAGCACCCTACTGCGGCGCGACTCGCTGGACACGAGTGCGGTAGATTCCGCCCGTGGACATTCCGTTCGAGGTGTTTCGCCAGCCATCTGCGATGCGCGCACGCGCTGAAGATCTGCGGCGCGACGGCCGCAAGATCGCGGTCGTCCCGACGATGGGCGCGCTGCACGACGGCCACGTCGCGCTGCTGCGACACGCGCGTGGGCTCGCGGACGTGGTGATCCTGACGATCTTCGTCAACCCGACTCAGTTCGGCCCCAACGAAGATCTGTCGCGATATCCGCGCGACGAAGCAGGTGACCTTGCGAAGGGCCGCGCGGCGGGCATCGACCTGGCGTTCTGCCCCGAGCCGTCCGCGATGTATTTGCCCGGCAGCCAGACGTTCGTCGAAGCGCGGGAGCTCCAACAGCCGCTGTGCGGCGCGAGTCGCCCCGGGCACTTTGCCGGCGTCGCCACGGTGGTGAGCAAGCTGTTCCACATCACGCAGCCGCACATCGCCGTGTTCGGTGAGAAGGACTATCAGCAGCTCGCGATCATTCGCAGGATGGTCCGCGACCTCGACTTCGGCATCGAGATCGCCAGTGTGCCGATCATCCGTGAGCCGGACGGTGTCGCGATGAGCTCGCGCAATGCGTACCTGGATGACGGCCAGCGCGTGGCGGCTCGCTCGCTGTCGGCGGGACTCGCTGCTGCCGAGGCGGCGGCCAAGGCCGGCGAGCGATCGGTCGCCAAGCTGATCGCGCTCGCTCGTGCGCCGATCGAAGCCGAGTCGCTCGCCCGGATCGATTACGTCGAGCTTCGCGACGCTGTCGAGCTGTCACCGATCCCGACACTCGAGCGCCCCGCGGTGCTCGCCCTCGCGGTGTTTGTGGGTACCACTCGTCTGATCGACAACCGCGTTCTAGCTCCGCGTTGAACGCGCGAGCGGCCGATGACAGTGCTGAGCGAATCGTCGACATCGACAGAATCTCGCAATTCGCATGCGCTCGTCGAAATCGCTGTCGACGACATCAACGTTGTGATGGAGCCACGATGGGTGTGCCGGTAGATCGGACGCATCCATGGACAGTGCGTCGTCGATCCAGCACATGTTCAGATCCTGAAACCGGTTGTCAGCTCGCCGCGGGGCAGACCCCGCGGCGATCGGTGTGTCCAGGGAGCGATGCCCCAGAGATCGCGTGTTGCGGCAGGTACCGTACTTGCCCTGATGCCTGGAACCAAGCTCGCGCTCGGGCTCGCGCCAGGAGCCACCGTGACGGTCGTTCTGACTGCGCCAGTAGCCTGTTCGCTCTACACGGTCATGTGAACCCGCGGCTACTTCGGTGTAACGCCGCTCTCAATTCGCACGGTTAGCCACGACCTTCGTGGCACCGGCGTTGCAAACTGCGCGGCGGCGATCGATGGAGAACCAGCCGCAGCCACCTCTCGCGACCGCTCTGAGTGGTGATCCAGCGCTCACCGCCGCGGCTCGTCGCCGGCGTAGGCTTCGCGCGGCGAAGCGGACCGCGGCTGTCGCCACCGCATTTCTAGTCATCACGTGTGCGGTTCCCCTGATCTTGGGGGCCATCGCGACAACGCGACTCGAGTCGATCCATGACGAGCTCATCCGGTGCTCGGACGCGATCGACCGCGCGACCACCGCAGACCAGTTGTTCGAGCTGGAAGGCGCAAACCCGCTGTTTCGGGCGCGCGCCGCTCGACACCGAGCCGAGCTGTTCGACCGTGTCGTAACCGGTTTGCAGCTGTGCTCGGCAAACGAGCCCGGGGACGTTACGCAAATCACGGCATCCCTCGCGAAACGTGGATCGAAATTCTTGGAGACCCGCATACTCGACCTACCACCCGAGCCGCAGTACGAGCCCCTACGCAACGAGCTCTTGATTCTATTGGTCGGTCAGGGACGCGCGGCGGAGGCGCTGGCACTCGCCACGAAGCTCCCGCGCGGGAGACACGTCGGTCCGCACGTCGTTGCCCACCTCAGCCTCGGCGATCCTCGAGCAGCAGCGAATGCATTGTTGGAACCCGGTGCGTTCCTAAACGATCGCCACGCCCTCATTTGGCGATTGGATCGAGCGATCGACGCACCTGCGTTGCTGTGTTTAGCTGGCGACTACGCCGCCGCGCTACCGATGATCGAAGCGAACCTCGCGACCGACGGCGTACTTTCAACCGACAGAGTGGTCACGGCATACGCCGAGTGCGCGCTGCGCTCGGGAGATCTCGCCGCCGCTCAGCGCGTGATCGGTCATGCACCACATTACGAGCGCGAGTATTGGGATGCGCGCCTCCAGGTGAACCGAGGGCAACTGCCCGAAGCACTGAGCTCGTTGGAGCGGCATTCGCGTGGCCTCGACGCTGCGGTGCTGAAGTTGTGGCTGCTGGCTAAGCTCGGCAAGCTCGAAGCGTACGAATCCCGGCACCGATTCGACCGCGTAGAGCCGGCTGCGCTCGCGTGGGCGATCGATCAAGTCGCTGGATACCAGTACTTCGCCGAACCCATCGATGAGGCTCGCCTCGAGGAGCTGATCGAGATGGTCGGCCCGTCGAACAACCCGCGGCTTCGCACCCTAGCGGGCAGGCTCATGGTGTTGAGAGCGACGTACCTCGTCCAGCGCGGCGACCAACAATCTCGTGCATGGCTGTCTCGAGCGCTGCCGCTACTCGGAAAGACCGAGCGCTATCGGGCGACGTTTCTCGAAGCGCTGCGGTCTCCGCTCCAAGATGGCTGGACCACTGCCGACGAGCTTCGCGCCCGGCTCGAGGCCGCGTTCTCGGAAGCCATCCGTGGCGTTCGAGCCAGCAACCGGGAGCTCGAATGGCGGGGCAACCAGGCCAACCGAGTGAGATACGAGTTGGGAATGGATGCGGCTCCGCTCCAAGACGAAGCCCCTCCGCTCACAGCTAACGAAGAAAAGATGGTCGATCATGTGCTTGGCGACTCGCCGTTGGCTTTGTTCAATCAGTCCCCTGCCGCGGTGTTGCTCGAAACCGCGCGCCACCTCGATCACAGCCGGGCCGAAGACTCGCTGACCGCCGCAGTCACCAGGCTGCAGAGGTGGCCGTTCCAGGGATTCCTCGCACTGCAGGTGTCGATCGCGGCTGCACGCCAACTCGAGCTCGACGCAGCGCCGTTCGTCGAGCAGCTCGCCAGGCTCCGCGCGCTCGCCGAGCGCCCTGGCAACACGGTCATCATGGGCGCGTTCGATCGGCTGTGGCTATGAGGACCACCGTGCAAGCTGACCATGAGCAGCCGGCGCCGCAGCCTCGCCGACAGGCTCGATCGAAGGCGTGGTCAGGCGCGACGGTGGACCGCCGCCGATCGAGCTCACGATCTCGATACGCGATGACAAGATCGGATTTTCTCGTGAAGAGAGCTGGTTTCGAACCGGCGGTCGCTTCGCCATCCACGATCTGCCGGCCGGCCGCTTCACCGTGATCGCGCGCGGCGATGGCGCCGAACAGAAGATCGAGCTCGCGCTCGGCAGCGGCGAGCGCAAGTCCGGCATCGAGCTCGTGCTTCAGTCACTCGTCACGATCACCGGCCGCATCGTCGAGTATGGAACGCAGAAGCCGGTTCCCGGGATCCGCGTGTTCGCCCGCGCGGAATCCGGTGGTGCCGGGATTCGGTTCTCCATGGGCAACGGTGGCAGCCAAGACAACGTCTCCGACGAGAGCGGGACGTTCACTGTCACGCAGCTACCGGCGGGCGCGATCGAGATCACCGGCGTGCCGAAGGACTTGGAGGACCACGCCTACGGGTTTCTGCACGCCACAAAGATGATCTCCGGAACCGGTACGGTCGATATTGGAGAGCTATCGATCATGCGGCGGCGAACCAAACCCGGCGGACCGGTGGGAGAGCTCGGCGTCAAGTTCGCCCAGCAGCCGCGCGATACGCCGATCTCCAAGCGCGAGCTGAAGGTGAGCTTCATCGATCCGCAGGGGCCTGCAGCGAAGACCGAGCTCAAGGTCGGCGATGTGATCACTTCGGTCGACGGCGTCGCCGTGGCGAACAACGTCGCGAACGCGTGGATCGTGATGATGGCGCCGCCCGGCACCAAGCTCACGCTCGGGCTCGCGCGCGGTACCACGGTGAGGGTCGTGTTGGCTGCGCCGTAGAGTGCGAACCAACTCGACCAGGCGTGCTCGCGCTCGGTGTGGTCATCGGCACACGCGGTGATCGACAATCGCGTGATCGCCGCCGCGATCGTACCGATTCGTTGCTACATGGCGACCGGCAGCGCGTTTGGCTCTCGAAAGGGAATCAATGCGATGTCTCAGCTCACCACCTCGATCACGGTCGACAGCACTTCACACACTCACCACGCCCAGGTCCAAACGCGCTCTCGATCGATGAGCTCGATCTGTACCTTGATCTGGATCGCGAGTTTGATCGCTCTGGCCGCGTGTAAGAACCCGGATCGCGAAACGCCAATGTCCTCGGGATCCGGCCACGGCTCCGCGACGACCGCAGCTCCATCGACGGTCCCCGCGCCGACCTCGATCAAGATGCCGCCGCAGTTCAATCTCGCGATTACTGCGTCGCGTACATCCCAGGTTGACACCCCCGAGCTCACCGTCGAACCGCTCGCTAAGCCGGTCGTGAACTACGCCGAGGAGAAACTCCACGAAATTCTGAACCAGGAAAAGCTCGATGATGGTGTCTTCCTCAAGGTGGACGCGGGGCTTCAGAAGCTGTTCTTGATCGAGCGTACCGTCGCAGGCTTCAGGCTTCTCTGCACGGGGGTGGTCGATGACGAAAATGAAAAGCTCGTTCGCAATGCGTGTGCCGCGGTCCGGATCGACGGCGACCGGATCCACGTGCCGCTGATCGTGCGCTCCGACGACAAGGCGCATGTCGGCGTGGGAACCTCGAAGCTCCTGATTAGCTTGACCGACGCCGACTCTCCGGGCTCGGCGGAACAAGCCACGAAGAGCGCGAGCGGCGTGAAGGTGCTCGCGACCGAGTCGGTCCCCGATGGATTTGCAGTGGCGTACGAGCACGTCATCAGTAACAAGCCGCGATACTCTGCGGAGCGGCGCGCGAAGATCGGAACCCTAGACGTCATGTGCGAGGCGCTCGTCCCCGAGTCCGCGCAGGCTGCCCGCGACGCGCTCGCTATCTGCAAGGGCTTGTCGGCGCCGTCGCACTAGTAGCGGTACTGGCCGCCACCGTCGCGAACCAGCACGCGATGTAACGTCGACCTCGGCTCGAGCTCGAGGCACGTGCGGTCGCGCTGCGCCGTCGGCGCACGCCGCGCCGACGAAGATTCGTGGTCGCGCTCGCCACTTTGCGTCGTGGTTCGGCCAGATGATGACCATCGTCACAGCGCGTTCTGCGGATCCGCGGAAACGTCGGCACGTTCGATAGACGCTTTGCCAACGGCGTCGTCGCAGTGAGGAGGCTACGCCGCTCGCGCGATCGTCGACAGCTTCGCCGCCAATCCTTGACGGTAGAACCGGCGCAGCTCGCCGAGCATCTCGGGGATCCGTCGCGGCGCCACGAACGTGTCCTCGAGCCACGCCGCGTAGCGCAGCGCATTATCGTTGGCCGCGCGATAGCGCTCGCGTTCGTCGCTGTCGAGATCGGGCTCGTATTCGCTGTCGATGAATAACCGGCGCCGTAGCGTCGCGGAGACGTCGGGCTCGGGCACCATCGCGAGCAAGCAGGTGATGTACTTGTCGACCTCGGCTTGGAGCTCGAGCTCGAGCTGCGACACCGGTCGATCGCGCTGGGCGCACCACGCGGTGTAGATGAAGTGAGACACGCCCTCGACGGCGAGCAGGAAGTCGCCGAGGTTGCGATCATCGAGCCGCGCGCTCGGATCGTTCGCCGCGAGGTTGTCGAGCACGCGGGGCTCGATGAACAACCCGAACGACAGCTCGCCGTCGGCCTCGCAGACCAGCAGCTGTTCGCGCGACTTGCGGCTGGTGACCATCGCGTCTCTCAGCGTCGGGTCGACCACGAAGTCATCGATCTCGATCCCGGTCTCGACGCGATACAGCGTCTCGAGTCCACGCTGGACCCGAGCGAGCGTCCCAGCTTGGAGTGGCCCACTCACCTATTGAACGACCTTGCCGGCGACGTCGACGATGATGCCGGCCTGCCGCAATTTCTTCTCGATCCAATCCTCGCGCGTGCGCAGCCACATCTCGTAGAGCCGGCCGATGTCTGAGGTCTCGGCGATCGATACGCGCTTGCGGACCTGCGCGAGCACGTCGACGAATTGTGGAAAGTTCGCCGCGAGCTCTTCGTACACGTCGGCGAGCGGCTTGCCGGACCCGAACGACCGGGCGAGCTGCGAATACGCGTTCTGGCCGAGCCCCACGTAGTACTCGACGTCTACCAACGACCGCGTCAGCGACTCCGAGAAGAACCCGGCGACATACAGCGACGTGTCGCCGACCTGCTTCAGCGTCCGTACACGCTCGCCGGGATCGGCCCCTGCTTGCGCGAGCTTGATCCCCAGGGGCTCGTCCGTGAGCCGCGCCTTGGTGAAATCCCCCAATAAGCTCACCAGGTACCAGCTCGCGGGCTCGGAGGCGTCGATCTCGGTCGCCGACAACGCGTCGGTGACGACCTCGTGAAAGAACTCATCCACAGAGGAGGCCAGCGTAACGTCCATGATCCGATCTTCAGCCACATGGCAGAAGAAGCAAGAACCGCACTGATCACATAGCTTTAGTTCGGCTCCCGAATAACGCTCACTCGGGGTCGGATGTGTAGGTTGACGCACCACGTCGGCGGGGAAGTAGTCGCCAGCAAAATCCGCGAAATAGCCCCTTGCGCACAGCGTGCGCCGGGCTTACCAACGCGGCCGTTAGCAGTCGACTGAGGTGAGTGCTAACAAAGCGCGCACTCACCGGAAACACCATCAGGAGAAACCATGAACGTTCGTCCCCTTCAGGATCGCATCCTGGTCCGTCGCGTCGAGGAGGTCGAGAAGACCCGCGGTGGCATCATCATCCCGGACTCCGCTAAGGAGCGTCCGCTCGAGGGCAAGGTCATCGCCGTGGGCAGTGGCAAGCGCCTCGAGGACGGCACGCTGGTCAAGCTCGACGTGAAGGCGGGCGACCGGATCCTGTTCGGAAAGTACGCCGGCACCGAGATCAAGGTGGACGGCGTGGAGCACATCATCATCCGCGAGGACGAAGTCCTCGGCGTGGTCGAGTAAAGGAGACGCGTCATGGCCGCTAAAGACATCATTTTTGACGAGAAGGCTCGTAACCGCGTGCTCGCAGGCGTCGATACGCTCGCGAACGCAGTCAAGGTCACCCTCGGCCCGCGCGGCCGCAACGTGGTGATCGAGAAGTCGTGGGGCGCTCCCACGGTCACCAAGGACGGCGTCACCGTCGCCAAGGAGATCGAGCTCGAGAACAAGTTCGAGAACATGGGCGCGCAGATGGTCAAGGAAGTCGCTTCCAAGACCTCGGACAACGCCGGTGACGGCACCACCACCGCGACGGTGCTGGCGCAGTCGATCTACCGCGAGGGCAGCAAGCTCGTCGCAGCCGGTCACAACCCGATGGAGCTCAAGCGCGGCATCGACACCGCGGTCGCCACCATCATCGAGTCGCTGAAGAAGCTGTCGACCCCCACCAAGGGCAAGGAAGACATCGCGCAGGTCGGCACGATCAGCGCGAACGGCGACACCGAGATCGGCAACATGATTGCCGAGGCGATGAAGAAGGTCGGCAAGGAAGGCGTGATCACGGTCGAAGAGGCCAAGACGCTGACCAGCGAGCTCGACGTCGTCGAGGGTATGCAGTTCGACCGCGGCTACCTGTCGCCGTACTTCGTGACCGACACGGAGCGCATGGAAGTCGTGCTCAACGACTGCTACCTCCTCATCCACGAGAAGAAGATCTCGAACATGAAGGAGCTGCTCCCGGTGCTCGAGCAGGTTGCCAAGCAGGGCAAGCCGCTCTTGATCATCGCGGAGGACGTCGATGGTGAAGCGCTCGCGACCCTGGTAGTCAACAAGCTGCGCGGCACCCTACAGATCTGCGCGGTCAAGGCGCCGGGCTTCGGCGATCGCCGCAAGGAGATGCTGAAGGACCTGTCGGTGCTCACCGGCGGCCAGGCGGTCACCGAGGACCTCGGCCTCAAGCTCGAGAACCTCTCGATCAACGATCTCGGCAAGGCCAAGCGCGTCACGATCGACAAGGACAACACGACGATCGTCGACGGCACCGGCAAGAAGGCCGAGATCGACGCCCGCGTGAAGCAGATCCGCAACCAGATCGAGGAGACCACGTCGGACTACGATCGCGAGAAGCTCCAGGAGCGCCTCGCGAAGCTGGTCGGCGGCGTCGCCGTGATCAAGGTCGGCGCTGCGACCGAGGTCGAGATGAAGGAGAAGAAGGCTCGCGTCGAGGACGCGCTGCACGCCACCCGCGCAGCCGTCGAAGAGGGCGTGGTCCCGGGCGGCGGTGTCGCCCTGCTCCGCGCGCAGAGCTCGATCGAGAAGATGAAGCTGTCCGAGGAGCAGATGTTCGGCGTCTCGATCATCCGCCGCGCGCTCGAGGAGCCGCTGCGTCAGATCGCTGGCAACGCCGGCGTCGACGGCTCGATCGTCGTCAGCAAGGTCAAGGACGGCAAGGACTCGTTCGGCTTCAACGCCGCGACCCTCGAGTACGGCGACCTGGTGAAGGAAGGCGTGATCGACCCGACCAAGGTCGTTCGCACCGCGCTGCAGAACGCCGCTTCGGTGGCGTCGCTCCTGCTGACGACCGAGGCGATGATCGCCGAGCGTCCGAAGAAGGATGCCCCCGCTCCGGCCGGTGGCGGCCACGGCGGCGGCATGGGCGGCATGGGCGGCATGGGCGGCATGGACTTCTAGTCCACGTCGAACAGCTACTCAGCCTCACAACGGCGCCTCTCGGGGCGCCGTTTTTCATTGGGGGACGGTGTCCAGTCTGTCAACTCTGTGTCCGGGCCCCGGACATGCAGATGTCCCGCGGATCTGGCGGCGGATGCCCGTGAAGATCGATCCATCCTGGCGAGCTCGAAGCGACGGCGCGGATGGCTTCGCCTGATCACGCGAGCCTTGACAACCTTGACACCGTCCCCGCTATTCGAGCACTCGCTCGAGGCTGAGATCGATCCATTCGCGCGCCGAGGCCAGCAGGCTGTCGAGCTGCGATCGAGTGAGCTTGAGTTGCTCGCGAAGCGAGCCCTGGGTCGCAGCCCACACGGTCTCACGGGCGGCGGTGAGCCAGCGCGCGACGGTGACGCGGTGGACGCCGTACATCGGCGCGAGGTCATCGATCGTCAGACCGTCGAGGATGTGCTGTCGCAATAGGTTGCGTTCGCGCACCGCAAGCTGAGCGACGGCGAGACCGAACGCTCGTTTGATCGCCGCGGCGGTCTCGGCGCGGATCAGCGCGAGCTGTGGATCGTGGCTGGCCACCAGGTTTCCCCACAGCGTGTCGTCGTCGAGCGCGACCGCGCGCCGGTTCCGCCGCAACGTGCTCAATGCTTCGCGCGCGGTGACCACGCGCAACCAGCTGAGCAGACTTCCTCGTCCTCCATAGTCGGCGAGTCGCGCACCGCCGATGAGCAGCTTGGTCCATACGTCCTGCAGCACGTCGTCGCTGCGATCGCCGACGATCCCTCGAACCATCGGCGCTAGCTGATGGCGATAGGTGTGCTCGAGCTCGCGCACCGCACCCGGATCCCCAGAGATACACGCCGCGGTGAGCACAACCTCCTCCGAGAGCTTGGCGACGGCTGAGGCAACTTCGACCTCGGGATCGAGCTCGGCGATGACTGCGATCCGCTCGACAAGCGCGCCATCATCCACCGAGATCGCAGGAAATCGCCTGCGCGCGCGCTCGAGTAAGCCGCGTAACCCCTCGTCGAGCGCCACGCCATCCGCCACCTGCTCGCGCCCTCGCGCGGTTTGGAACCGCTGCGAAAGTGGTTGCGCCACCGACGGAACCTAGCATATTCGGCCGATCGCATGGGGTGTCCTGCTGATGCCGAGCTCGCCCATTTCGTCGACGGAACATTGTCGGCGGACGCGCGATCCTCGATCGAGGAGCACCTCGATGCGTGTCGGTCGTGCCGCCAGGCTGTGAGCGCCGCGGCACGTCGCGGACCGCGGTCATCTGCCGAGCTCAGCGTTCGCGCAGGCGATCAGGTCGGCCGTTACCAGCTCATTGCGCCGTTGGGCGCCGGCGCGATGGGCGTGGTGTTCGAGGCGCACGATCCCGAGCTCGATCGCCGCGTCGCCATCAAGCTGTTGCCGGCGTCGGTTGCAGCGGACCGGCAGTCGGCGCGGCAACAACGCCTTGCGCGCGAAGCACGCGCGCTCGCGCGGATCTCACATCCCAACGTGGTTCCGGTGTTCGATGTCGCCACCGCGGGAGATCGCCTGTTCGTCGCGATGGAGCTTGTCGAGGGCGAGACGTTGCGCGCACACATCGCCACGGCGCAGCTCGGCATGCACGAGCGACTCGCGTTGTTGGGTCAAGCGGCGCACGGACTCGCTGCTGCCCACGCGGCCGGCGTGATCCATCGCGACTTCAAGCCTGACAACGTGCTCGTCGGACGCGACGGTCGCGTGCGAGTGTCTGACTTCGGGCTGGCGATCGCGGACGACGAAGAGCTCGCCCTCGGCGAACCTCATGATGGTGCCGGCGGTGAGCTGCCGATCACCAAGACCGGGGCGCTGCTCGGAACGCCGGCGTACATGGCGCCGGAACAGCTGCGCGGCGAGCGGGCGACTGCCGCGAGCGATCAGTTCGCGCTGTGCATAACTGCCTGGGAGGTGCTGTTCGGCACGAGGCCGTTTGTCGCCGATGACGTGCCCGGCCTCGTCGCATCGATCCAACAAGGACCGCCACCCGCCCCTGCTCCGCTCGACAAGGCGCTTCTCGCCGCGCTGTGCCGCGGTCTTGCGTTCGACGCCGCGCGAAGGCATCGAGATCTCGACCTGCTGATCTCGTGCCTGCGTGCGCGACGGCGCTCGCACTGGCGTCTCGCGGCAGCCGGCGCGCTGGCCGCTGCACTCGCGGGCGGAGCGGCGATCGTCGCGACCTCCTCGCGTGACGCCCCCGATCCATGCGCACGCGCCGCCGCGGGACTCGACGCCGTGTGGAATCCAGCCGCTCGCGCAACGCTGATCAGCAACTTGACCGCGACCGACCAAGCGCTCGCGGGAGAGCACAGCGATGCTGCGATTCGGGCGATCGACCGATGGGCAACGGCATGGCGCAACACCAGCACAGCAACCTGCGCGGCCCATCGCGATGGCACCCGGTCGGCCGCATTGTTCGATCGGCAGCAAGCGTGCTTGTCCGACCGGAGAGACGAGCTCGCAGCGTTGTTGAGCGTCCTCGCCGACCCGTCGGTGGACCGAACGCGTGCGCCGAGCGCAGCCGCCGCTCTCTCCGAGCTGGGACCGTGCACCCGAGACCGGCTTGGCGAGCCGGTGATCGAATTGACCGCCGATGCCCAGCGTCAGCTCGATGATGCCCGACGGGTGCTCGCGCGCGGACGCGCGCTGCTCAAGACGGGACGGTTTCGTGAGGTGATCCGCGAGCTCGAGCCGCTGGTGACGAGCCACCCAGCGTCGATCGATCCGCGATTCGCGGGCGAGACCCTGCTGACCCTTGCGAGCGCCGAGCAAGCGCTCAGCAAGCTCGACTCAGCGCGCGATCACCTGAGCGCGGCTGCGGCCCGCGGCGAGCTAGCACGCGATGATTCGCTCAAAGCCCGTGCCTGGATCGAGCTGCTATCGCTGATCGGCGATGGCTTCGTCGAGATCGCCGAGGCCGCGCGGTTAGAGCCGCTGGCGCGCGCTGCGGTGGAACGCGCCGGTGGTGCCGCGTCGCTGCGAGCGTCGCTCGCCATGGAGGTGACGAAGGTCGCATTCCGGCGCGGCGAGCATCGCCAAGCGATCGCCGCCTTCGAGCAAGCGATCGAATGGCAGCGGCAGCGCATCCCGGCTGATCCCATCGCGCTCGCGAATGTGCTCAACAGCGCGTCGGGTCCACACGGCGCCTTGGGCGACCACGAGCGCATGCTCGCGCTGGCGGATGAGGCGCTCGCACTGGTGACCGAGGCGGTAGGCGCGGGGCACCCCAACGTCGCTGCCGCGGAGGCGAATCGCGTCGCGCCGCTTCACTACCTCGGGCGAAACGACGATGCACTGGCGGCGGCAACCCGGGCCGTCGAGATCACGAAGCGCTCGCTCGGAGAGGGCATTCAGCTGGCTGCCATGATCGCAAACCGCGCGCTCGTGTTGTCCGCGCTGCACCGCCACGACGAGGCAGCGGCCGATCTCGACCGCGCCCGCGTGCTCCGAGAATCGGCGCTCGGGTTGGACCATGTCGACATCGGTCAGGATTGGCTGAATCTCGGGTCGATCTATTTGGAAGCCGAGCGAATCGCCGAGGCAGCCGATGCGTATCGTCGCGCGCTCTCGATCTGGGATCGCGCATTGGGATCCGATCACCCCAACGTCGCACGACCGCTCCAAGGCCTGGGCGAGGTGGCGCTCGCCGGCCGCGATCCACGGGCTGCGATCCCGCCGCTCGAGCGCGCGCTCGCGATCCGCCAGCGGCACGCCGGAAATCCCGAACACCTCGCGCACACCCGCTTCATGCTCGCGAAGGCGCTCGTCGCATCGAACGGAGATCGCCACCGTGCGCGTCAGCTCGCGATCGCCGCCCGCGACACCTACGTCGAGGCGAAGTCGGACGACGATGTCGCCGATATCGACGCCTGGCTGGCGTCCTCGCGGCTCCAGACGACGCGTCGTACTCCCTAGTCTTCGTCAGTGCACTTGCTAGCTTCGCTGCCGGTCTTTGCGGCCAACAGGCAGTCCATCTGTTCTTCGTTGTTCGCGGAGACGCACTGGTTGACGCAGAGCTGGAGGCCCTTGTCGATCCGCGCCGCGCGCTCGGTCAGCTTGCGCTTGCGGATCGCTTCGCACGCTGCGCTATTCGGGTCCTTATCGGGAAGCGCCGCGCACTCCTTTTGGACCTCCGCCTCGATCATCTTCGGGAACATCAAGGTAGCGCCGTTGCGGCACGCAGCTTCGCACTTGACCCGGTCGCCCTTGCACGCGGCGAGCAACAGTACGAGCCCGAACGGGAGAGCGATCGACAGGAACAGTGATCCGCGCACGATCGCGTGGTAGCACGGCCCGGACCGTTCGAGGGATGAGATACGCTGCGACGATGCGCCGCGCGGCCTGCTGGCTCGCAGTCCTCGTCTCCACGGGGACTGCACGCGCGGAGCCGTGGAACGTCACTGCGGAGGCCGGGTTAGAGGTCGACTCGAACGTGGAGCGCCGCGAGGCTGACTCCGAGTTCGCGCGAACGACCTCGGCGGTCAGTCGGGTCGGCGCCAAGGTCGACCGCCGAGGTGACGTTGCTGGTGGAGCGCTCTCGGTTGCGTTGTCGGCGCTCACCCGGCTCGTTCACAACGACGAGCTCTCGGTGGAGAACGTCGCCCTGCTCGGCGGCGACATCCGCTGGCTGCGTCCGCTCGGTGACCGTCCGGTTTCGGCAGGTTTTGCGCTGACCGCCGTCGATGCCGTCCCGATCTCCGAATCGGTCGGCGCGCGGACATTTCGCTATCTCGGGGCCGACGGACTGCTCGCGATTCGCGGCGGTGAGGGGCGCGCGTTGACGGTGGCGCTCGGCGGGCGCTCGTTCAACTACAAGCCCGACAGCGAGCCCATGGACGGCGACGTCGACGACGACTACGACTGGTCAGGGCCATCAGCCAACGCTCGACTCGATCTGATGCTGTGGCAGTCGGCGAGCCGAACCCGCAGCCTCGCGCTTGCCACCGCGCTTGGTGTCGAGCTGCGCTCGTACCAAACGAACGCGCTGATGAATGCGGCCGCGCCTGGTGAAATGGCAGCCCCAGGACCGACCGACATCCGCCATCGCGACCGCTCACATCGCGTCGCCCTCGATCTGACGTGGACGGGTCACGTCATGGTGGCGGTGGGCTATCAGCTACAGGCCGTCGACTCGAATAGCTTCACCTGGTCGGTGATGCGGCATCGCGCGACCGTACTCGCGACGATTCCACTACCCCTCGAGCTCTACGCAAACGCGCTGATCTCGGTCCAGTTCGATCACCAGCTCGACGGCAAAAGCGCGCTCGACCCGGAGGGTGGTCAGTTGATCACGCTCGATGATGAAACTCGTAGCTCGGCCCAGCTCCGGCTCAGTCGCCCGCTGTCACCAACCTGGTCGATCGAGAGCCGCGCAGCGACCTGGCGAGACCTCGGCAATCACGACCATCCGTTTCGTCGATCGCTGGTCTATGTCGGCGTGATCTACGCGCGTTGATCGCGCCCCCGCCCGCCGCCCGGAGCTACCGACCACCAGCCCGCCGCTTGAGCTCTTCGATCTCGCGCAGCTTGCGGCGGATCAGCTCGCGCTTGGCAGCAACCGCGTCGCGAGTCTGCTTGGCCGCCGCGGCGCGTTTCGCCGGATCTCCGCTGCGCCGCGCTCGGGTGAGCGCGTCGATCGTCGAAGCGTCGACGACATCGCCCAGGACAAACGCTGCTTCTGCCTCGAAGCCCTGGCCACCACCCAGGCTTCCGAGTCCACCGCCGGGATCGCCGCCTCCGCTGCCGCCACCATCGCCGTTGCCACCACCGCCCATGTCTGGGCTGCCACCCGGATCGCCGGGCGCATCCGTGGAGTCTGGCGCGCCCGCGGAGGAGTCCTCGCGGTCGCCCGATGATCGAGCCACGCGCGCGGTGCGCACCGGCTGATCGTCATCACGCTTCATGATCGCGTCGGCGCGTTCGTGCTGCTTGCGCAGCTTGGCGACGTCGTCGAGCTCCTTGGCATGCTTCTCGAGCCCGACCACCTGGCGCGTGAGCTCGGACTCCGACTCGCGAAGCAGCGCAGCGAGTTGATCGAGCTCTTCCGGATCGGCGAGCGGGTTGATCTGGGTATCCGGCAAGATGATTCGATGCGCCGGCGGACGGACCCGCGGCGCGAGCTGCGCCTTGAGCTCATCGAGCTGCTTGGCGCGAGCACCGACCGCCGTCGGTCGCTCGGCACCGATCGCAGCGGCCAACGCGCGACGTGCCGCGGCGAGCTCGGTGTTCAGCTTTTCGAGCTCACGCGTCACGACCGCCAATCGATCCGCTGCCTCTTTCGCCGTGGCTAGCTTCGCTCGCAGCTCGCGGTCGCGTCGCCACGACGCCCGCTGCTGCTTGAGCCGATCGATCGCCTTGAGCTGGTCCTCGTACGCTCGCGCCAGCTGACTGCGATTCGTGCTGAGCTGACCGAGGCGACGCTCGAGCACGCGCGCTGCGTCCTGGGCTCGGGTCGTCGCAGCGGTCGCCGCGGCAGCCGGGCCCGGTTGGGCAGGCTGGGCCCACAGGTGGGTGGTTCCCACCATGAGTGCGAGCGTGAGCCAAAACCTCAACACGAGCATCCGTGTTAGCAGCCCCCGTGCCACGTCCAAGTGGCCGTCGCCAATCGGGCTGTTTCGCGACGATTCCGTCGAATGTGGCGGCGGCCCATCGTCAGCTCTCAGATTCCTGAGGGCGCTCGCCAGCCAGTCGCAGCACCAGGTATCGAAGTGCCGCGGTCGCCATCGCAGCGATCACCGCCAAGGGCTCGGCATCGGGGCGCTCCCACACCAGGTAGTCCCGCCCGGTAGCGTCGACAGCGGCGTGGTATCGCAGCCGGCGAAGTCGTCGTCCGCCCGGAAGCTCGAGCGTATCGCCCGTGGCCTGGATCGCTTGGTCGAGTGGCCGCCCGTAGCGCGACATGACCCGCTCGACGGCCTCGACGCTCAACTCACCGGCAGTCCCGTCATCATCGCTGATCCGGATCCGTTGGTCGACGACCGACGCACGGGTGCGCGCGTGCGTCCCATCCGCGAGAATGCGTTCGTCGAGTAGCAGCACAGCTTGCACGATAACGGATCAGCAGGGAAAGTGCGTGAAATGCGAAGCCCCTGGATGGCGCTCTGCCTCGTCGCGATGATCGCGGCGTGTGGCGGGCCACAGATCAAGGAACCCACCGCCGAGCTCGCCAAGTACCTACCGGCGACGCTCGAGGCGGCACGGCCGCGCGAAGGTGATCCGCGGACGCTCAAGGTCAGGATATGGGCCGACGCGGGGGTTCGAGCGGCGGCGGCTTGGAAGGACGAGATCGCCGATCAGATCGACTACGCGAACCAAGTGCTGACGCCGATGGCCGGGGTCCGGCTGACCATCGAGTCAGTCAAGGACTGGGCACGTACGGGTGAACCGCATGACGCGCTGCGCGCGCTCGCCGAAGCCGACAAGGGCAGCGAGGTCGCGGTCGTGATCGGCTACGTGTCTGCGGCCGACACGGCAACCAAAGCGATGGCCGAGCTGGGCGACGCGCACCCACTCGGGCATCACGTGATCGTGCGTGGCTGGGCCGAGACCCAAGAGGCCGAGCTGTTGGCGAGATCGCTGCCCGATCTCAAAGACGCCGAGCGCACCGAGGTGCTGGCTGCGCATCGCCGGCACAAGCAGACCGTCGCGCTGCTCCACATGCTCGCGACGAGCTTCGGAGCGATCGCGGAGACCGACGCGACGTTGATCCAGCACCCGACGTATTCGCCGAAGCAAGCGACGTTCTCGGATCGGAATCGCGAGCTGATCACGATGGCGATCGACGATCGGCTCGCCGAGAACCCACAGCAGGAGACCGCCAAGAAACTGCTCGATTCGATCGAAAACGCGAGCTGGGGCGGCTGGGTCACCGCGGATCGCGAGCAGGTGGTTCGCGCCCTGCGCGGTACGATCGACGCGGCAAAGGCCGGACAGCCGGCCGCCGACATTCCGGCGGCGGCGTTCGACCAGATCTCGCGAATCAAACAGCTCGCGAAACAAGGCAGCATCGCGGACGCGCTGGCCGAGCTCGACAACGTGCTCACCGCGTACCCCGGTAACGCCGGTATGCATCAGCTCAAGTGCCAGCTGCTGATCGGCAAGCCCGGCGTGAAAGATCCGGCGACCCGCGCGGCGTGCAAGCGCGCTGGCGAGCTCGCCCCTGGCGATCCCGCGCCGCATATCATCGTCGGTGAAGCGCTCGCGAGAGCAGGCGATCTCGTGGCTGCGCGGGCCGAGCTGGTTCAAGCCGAGGCGAAGATCGGAAACCTGCCTATCGGCGCCGCCGACGCATGGCGCCAAGTGATCGGCGTGTACCTCGGGATGGGTGCGTTGACCTGGACCGAAGGCGCGCTTGCCAAAGGCAACCTCGAGGGCGATCCGGCAGCCGGTGTGGTCGCGCAGACCCGCGCGCGCTACGGGATTCCGCGGAGCACAAAACTCGTCGCTCCCGAGCACGAGGCAGCCTTGGTCGCGGCGATCAAGACGGCGCTCGAGCAGGTCTATGCGAGCAAATATGCAGAGGCGGAACGGACGCTCAAGGCGGCGGAGCGCAAGTGGCCTGGTGCTCCCGGACTCGCCGCTGCGCGCTGTGATCTCGCGCTGCGAATGGGCAACACGGGTGGCGCGCGGGCAGCCTGCCAGCGTGCACTCGCTGGCGATCCCAACGAATCGTGGGCACTCTACCTCAGCGGCGTGATCGCGCTGCGCGAAGCGAGCACTACGAAGGCGGGCATCGAATCGCTCAAGAAGGCGATCAGCGTCGATCCAGAGCTCGGTCAGGCGTGGCGGACGCTCGCGAAGGCGTATCACCGCGCCAATGACAAGGCCGCGCTGGAACAGCTTGCCGCTGACTATCAAGCGAAGTTTGGCCAGGCGTTACCGCCATAACGCCGAACAGAACGCCAACCGTCCGCTGAGAATGCCGGCGGCTCTGATATGTTTGTCGCTGAGTGTTCGGGAATCGGTTGGGGAGAGAGCTCGTCCGGTCCTTCGTCGTCGGCGGGATTGCGATCCTGTTGCTGTTCTTCGGCCTGTGGTTGTTCCTGCGCTACCACGAGCACAAGCAGACCGAGCTCGCCGGTTATGCAACCGCCAAGGCTCTCGCAGAGCAGATCGCCATTCATCGCCAGATCTACGCGACCGAGGTCGTACCTCGAGCCCGCCGCGCCGGCATTGCCGTCGACGTCGGATTCGAGACCACAGACCACACCCTGCCCCTTCCGGTATCGCTGGTGAACATGGTCGGTGATTCGCTCGCCGCGCAGGTTCCGGGCAGTCGGGTTCGAGTGTTCAGCCGTCAGCCGTTCAAGTTTCGCGGCGCGGTCGCGCTCGACTCGTTCCAAGCGGATGCCCTGACCGCGGTGGAGAACCACCCGGAGCGCCCGTTCTATCGACTCGAGTCGCTCGACGGAAGCAGCGTCATCCGTTACGCGGTCGCGGACGTGATGCGCGCCGAGTGCGTGGCGTGCCACAACGCGCACGCCGAGTCTCCTCGGCGTGACTGGCGGATTGGTGAAGTACGCGGCGCGATCGAGGTCACGATTCCGATCGAGGACTTAGCCACGACGATCCGCGCGGCACACGTGAACTTCAGCGTTCTGCTCGTGCTCGGGCTCCTCGTCGGCGGGCTCGGTGTCGGGCTGTTCGTTCGTCACGATCTGCGGCGGATTCGCCGCGAACATGTCGCCATGACCGACCCGACCACGCAGCTCCCCACCCGCGGCGCGGTGATGGCGCGGATCGGACAGACCATGGAACAGGCGCGACGCCACCGCACGACGGTGAGCGTCGTGGTGTTCGATGTCGATCGATTCAAGCAGATCAATGACCAATTCGGCCATGCGATGGGTGATCGCGTACTCGAGGCGATCGGAGGCGCGCTATCGAGCGGAGTCCGCGAGCACGACATCGTTGCGCGATGGGGTGGCGAGGAATTCCTCGCGGTGTTCCCCAAGGTCGGTCGCGACGAAGCGCGTGAGATCGCGGAACGGATCCGGACCGAAATGAGTGCGCGGTCACCTGATGGAGTGGCCGTCACGGTCTCTGCTGGGGTCGCCGAGTCGGCCGCCGGTGAGCCGTTCGCGGCCATCGTCGCGCGAGCGGATGCGAAGCTGTACGAGGCCAAGCAAGGTGGACGCGACGCCGTCCGCTGATCGGTATCGCGGGTTAGACTGGCGCCATGAGCTTCCTCCGGCGCATGTTCTCGGCCGACTACCGCACCGCGGTAGCCGCCGAGGCCGCGGGGAATGTCGATCTCGCCGCCGAGCGCTACGTGCTCGCGGGCGAATACGAGGGCGCGGTGCGGATGCACCTTGCGCGGGCGGCTCGCGCTGGAACACGGCTCGCCGAGATCGCCGCGTTACGCGATGCGATGCGATGGGCTGGCGATGATCCGGGATTGCGCCGGCAAGCGGCCGCGGCACTCGGTAGGGCGCTGTGGGAAGCGGCGAAGGCAGAAGGTATCGCGACGGAGCGTGACCGCGCCAAGGTCCGCGAGGCGGCCGACCTTTTGGTGATCGGCGACGATCACTTGCTCGCGGGTGAGGCGCTGGAGGCGATCAACGATCACCTGGCGGCGGCGAACGCCTACTCCGCAGGCGGCTTGGTCGAGCGCATGGAGCAAGCGCTCACCAAAGATGACGCGGTGAACGATCGCGCGCGCGAGGAGACCGACGCGTTCGCCGCGTACGAGACGGCGATGCGCGTCGGGATGCGGGACGATGCCCGCAAAGAGCTCGTGCGCGCTACGGGTGTTGCATCGGTGGCCGGTGAATATCGCCGGCTGCTCGACCGGCTCGATACCGCGCTGCTGACCGCAGGCAAGGTCGAGCTGCGCCGGCGTGGCAAACCGTTGATCGTCGTGTGCGCGGTACCGAAGATCGTGCTCGGTCGCGATCCGCTGTGCGATCTGACGCTCCGCGCCGGCGGCGTCTCGCGCCAACACGCCGAGATCGAGCACACCGGCGACGAGTTCGTGCTTCGCGATCTCGATTCGCGCAACGGCACGTTGCTGTCCGATCTGCCGCTGGCAGGACGGGTTCCGCTCGCCGGTACCGGCACGTTCTCGCTCGGCGACGAGTGTCCGATCGAGTTCGAGCACGGTGATAAGACGCTGACCTTGCGTTGCACCGGCGGGCTGGACCGAGGCGTCGCGCTGCTCGCTGGTTCCGACGGGACGCGCCTTGATCTGACCCCGCTGGGCCTCGGACTCGACGTCGTGTTCAAGAACGGACGACCGCTGCTGGGCCGCGGCGGCTGCAAGACCGTGCGGTTCAATGATGAGCCGCTCGCTGATCTACGGGTGCAAGTGATCCGTGGCGATCGGATCGTCGCGGACAGCGACGAGATAGATGTCTAGCCATGTCGTGGTGGGACCGACTATTCGGAAACAAGCCCGAACCGCCAGCGATCGCGGCGCCGCCGGCTCCCGAACCGCAGCACCTGGGCAGCGAAGAGGAGGTCTTTCTCGCGCAGCTGGTCAGCGATCTCGCCGAGGGTAAGCGCCGCGGTGACGTCGCGAACGCCGACGTCAAGAAGCGGCTGGACGGGTTGTGGAGCTCGGGGCACGAGCGGCTCGCGATCGAGTGGATGGAAAAGCTGCTCAGCGTTCCGGAACTGCCCGCCGACGCGACGTCACCGCTGCGCGCCGTGCTGGTCGAGCGCTACGAGCAACGCGGCGAGCTCGAGCTCGCGATCCCGCATCTCGAGGGGCTCACCGCCGACGCGGCACATGCGCTTCGTGCTCACTACCTACTGGCCGAGTACGCGCGCAAGCGCGGCGAGCACGAGCGCGCGCTTCGCCACTATGAAGCGGTGCTCGGGCGCGACGTCGACTATCCCAACGTCCGGGTTCGCGTGGAGCGACTCCGCGTGCTGACCGGTCACGCCGCGCCGATCGCCGGCGAGACGATCGCCGCCGGCGATGTCGCCGGCGTCCAGGCAGGTGCGCGCTATCGGCTGATTCGCGAGCTCGGACGAGGTGCCACGGGTGTGGTGTACCTGGCGCGCGACGCCGAGCTCGAGCGCGACGTCGCGGTCAAGCTGCTCCACCCGCACTTGGCCGGCACCGAGCGCGCTGATGCGCTCGCGCGGTTCTTTCACGAAGCGCGCGTGATGGCATCGCTGCGCCATCCCAACGTCGTGGCGGTGCTCGACATGGACGAGGCGTCGCGCAGGATCGTGATGGAGCTCGCCGCTGGCGGTACGTTGCGCGACGTGTTGCGCGAACGCGGCCCCAGACCGCTGCGACGCGTGATCGAGCGCCACGGCCAATTGCTGTCGGCGCTCGCCGCCGCGCATCGTCGAGGCATCGTCCATTGCGACGTCAAACCCGGCAATCTCATGTTCCGGCGCGACGTCGATCTGCCGGGCGTCGAGGTCATGCTCGGCGACTTCGGCGTCGCGCACTTGCCGAACGCACAGGGCGAGGTCGGCGCGGTTGCGAAACGAGCCGAGGCGATCGGCACGATCGCGTATATGGCACCAGAACAGCGCCGCGGCGAAGTCTCGCCCGCCGCCGATGTCTACGCCGCCGCCGTCGTGATGTTCGAGAACCTGACCGCGCGGACGCCGTGGACTCGCGATCGCGTGATGGGAGGCACGCGCCACGCCGAGGATTTCCTGCTCCCCGACTTCGTATTCAAGGCAGCTCCCTCGGTGGCCGACGAAGTCCAGCAGCATCTCCTACGCATCGGCGATCCCGACCCCTCCAAGCGCCCCACCACCGCGCAGGCACTCGTCGAATCCCAGCGCCTGCGCGAACGCATCACCGCCGCCCGCGCGTGACAAGCGGATGGCTCTGCCCACTCCTTCGAGCGCGGCGTCCTCTGCGACCTTGCGTTCGTCTTCGTCGGCTTGAACACGCGGATGAAGACAACGCCACGACGGACGCGATCGCGGGCGCCGGAGCGCCGGTCCGCAGCTCAGTCGTCTTTGACGGGCGTGGCCTTGAGCGCGGCCTTGCCTTCTTTAACGTAGACGGTGAAGCGGACCTCGCGGCAGCCGGTCTTGGCCATCAGGTCATCGCGATTGCGCGCGAGCTTTTCGGAGAATTTCTCGAACGTCAGCCCGGAGGTCGATTCGTTGCACGTCTTCTTCAGCGAGACAAACTGCTCGAAGATCTGGCGCACGTAGGCATCGCCGCCGGTCGGATCGAGCACGGTGTCGCTGCCGAGAATGTCGTCGTCGAGTCCGAGTGCCGGCGCGCCGGGAATCGGGCCCGTGGTGGTCGCCGGCGGTGGCGTCGGCGCCGAGGCCGCAGGAATCGGCGGTGCCGGCGCAGCCGAGCTCGCCGGTCGCGGCGGCGGAGTTCCCGGGCGCGGCGGTGGTGCGGGGCGCGGGGGCGCCGGCGGAGGTGGTGCCGGTGCTGGGGGGGGCGGTTCGAACTTGAAGTCCGATGGCGGTGGCGGCGCGGCAGGAGCCGGACCACCGGGACGCATCGGCGGCAGCGACGTCGCCAGCAGGTCGATCGTACCGAGACTGCCCTCGGGAGCGGGGCCGAGCAGCTGATCGAGATCCTTCTTGGCGCTCTTCGCCTCGCGACCGAGCTTGTCGATGTGAATGTTCACGCTGCGCGCGATCGAACCGAACTTACCGGCGTGCGCGTCTTCGCTGAGCCGTTCGATGTCGCCCTTGGCGAGCTTCACCGCATCGGCAGCGAGCCGGCGCAGCGGGCGATCCGCTTCGAACATCATCAACACGATGCCGCCTGCCAGCGCCAACAGAAATCCGCCACCGACGAGGATCCACGGAAAGTTTCCGAACGACAGGTCGCCTTGGGTGACCACTTTGAGCGTGCCGCCAAAACCCAGCGCACGCGGCCGCTGGATCGACACCGAGTAATAGGCCTGCTTGGCGCTCGCTTCACCGGGAAGCCGAGCGACCACGGTGGTGTAGTCAGTGCCGCCGCTCGAGATCTGGAGCGGGTGCTCCGCTTTGCAATCCTCGCTGAGATCGCCGGCTAGCTTACCGAGCGTATCCAGCATCGGCGCGTGATCGAGCGACGCCGACATGCTACTAGCGACGTCGTTCTTGCCGAGGTGAAACGCGACGTCGACGTTGAGCTGCGACACCACCTTCTTGGCAAATTCGTTCGAGACTCGGTGGCCCAGCACGATCGCGCCGACGTACGCCACCGGTGGGTCGCGCTTGATCACCGGTGCCGCGGCCACGAAGTAGAGCGTGCCATTTTGAATCCACAGGTCATCGCGCAGGTAACCAGCGAGCGCGTCGTCGACCAGCGGTCGGCCGGCGACGATGTCCTTGGCGTCGGCTTCGTCGACCCGAACCCGCGCGACCACACGACCTCGGCGATCGATCAACATCGCGAAGTCCGGCGGCCGCTTGCCCTGGACCTCTTTCATGAGCTTGTCGCCGACCTTGCGTGCCTCGGTGGTCCGCGCGGCGTCGATATCGGCTGCACCCGAGGCTGCCTCGAGCGTGCTCACGATCTCCGGCGCGCGCGCGAACTGACCCGCGAGCTCGACACGGCTGCGCGCGTCGCCGGTGAGCAGAATGTTGATGACCCCGCACGCCACGCCGAGCCGACGTTGTTCGTCGTTCGCCACCTGGCGCTCGGCGGGACGCGGCATCACCAGCGCGATCGTCAGCGCGACTGCCGCGAGCAGAGCGATGATGAAGAACCAGATCTTTGACCAGAACACCGTGTGCTCACTTCTTGGGGGCCGAGCCCCAGTCCGGTACCTTAACGGTGACGTCGGCGCGACCGCGCGCACCCACATTGACTTGAGCGCGAACGTCGAGCCAACGCGACGGGCCACCCGCAACAGCGACGTCCGGGCGAGCTGGTGGCGGCGCTGGATCTGCAGCCGAACCAGCTCCGGCAGGCGCAGGCGCGGGCGCCGCGGCGACCTTCCCCACCGCGGCGAGCTCGGCCGGCGCGTTGTAGAAGTAGACCTTCACCTGGTACGTGCCCTCGGCGACGTTGGGAATTTCGAACTTGCCGGCATCGTCGACCATCGCGACATAGGGAGTTGCGACGACGACCACCTTGCCGCGTAAGTGGGTCGCGTTGGGATCGGTGATCGTCAACACCGTCGGCGCTCCGCCGCGAAACGACTTGGTCGCCTTCGGGTTGATCGGGCCGGGAGGGAGCAGCTTGGGATCCTCCTCGGCGACCAGCGAGCGAGGGGTCTTCGATTCGTTCGAGATCACCACCTGCGCGCCGACCGGTACGATCACGAGCGGTTGTTTGAACGATTCACCCGCCAGCACCCACGTCATCTCGGGCGGCGCCGTCGGTGTCGCCGTCCCCTCCAGCGCGACCGCGAGCAGCGGCGTGACGCTGACCGAGCGCACCGGCGCGAGCGCGTTTTCCATCCGATCGAGAAATCCCTTCGCTCGGATCGGTGCGCGTTCAGGAGGCGGAGGCAGCTCCAGCTTGCCGGTTACCGTTCCTGCATGTGCAGGTGCGATCGCCAGCGCTGCTCCCACCAGGCAAATGCGAAGCCGCAGGGACATGTAGGTCCGATCGTAGTGCCGCGATGCTCGCGACAGCAAGCCGTGAGCAGGCCAAACTCTGGACGCAACCCGGGCGCGACCGGACCGATAGCGTGGCCATGTGGACGGTGCGCGCACCGATCGTCGCGGCGATCAGCTTCGCCATTGGCATTGCCGGCGCGTCCAGTGTTCGGGACACAGGAATTGCAGATTCGGTGATCTGGGTCGCGGCAGCGATCGCGCTGATCGCGTCCCTGCGGTGGCCGCTGCTGCTCCTCATCGCGCTCGCGATCGCGGGGGCCGCCAGGACGTCTGACGACCCGGGCGTGCTGCCATCGGCGCTCGTCGCCAACGATCGTCACCTCGATCGCGTGGTGGGCGTGTTGACCACGCCGATCGTGACCACGCCGCGCGGTCAGGGCGCTGCGCTCGATAGTGGATCAGCGGCAATCTGGGTGTGGGCCGATAGGCCGCTGGTCGCTGGGCAACGTGTGGCGGTGACGGGAACGCTGCGGACTGCGGGCGCTGCTACCAACCCCGGCGTTCCCGCCTGGCGCAATCCTGGCGGCGCGGCGTTCGAGATCACGGCACGCGAGCTCGAGGTCATCGTCGACGAGCCATCGCTCGGCGATCGCGTATGGCGATCGGCCGTCGCAACCCAAACGCGGTGGTCCCGCGCGATCGACGCTGCCGGCGGTGATCGCGACGCGCGTGGCGCGTTACGCGGGATCGTCGTTGGCGATCGCAGCCAGGTCTCGGAGGCGTTCGACGAGCGCTGGCGAGCCACGGGGATCTTCCACGTGTTGTCAGTAAGCGGTTTACATCTCGCGGTCGTCGCGGGTTTGGCGTTCGCCGCGTTGCGCAGGCTGATCGCATGCTCGCCCTGGGGTGGTCGCGTTCGACCGGCGCGCTGGGCGGCGCTGCCCGCGCTGGCGATCGCGGTCGCCTACACGATGATCACGGGCGCACAGCTCGCGACGCTGCGCGCGCTGATCGTGGTCGGGCTGATGTTCCTGGCGGCTGCGCTCGATCGACCAGTGCGGTTGATCGATGCGCTCGGGGTCGCGGCGCTCGTGCTCCTGGCAGTTCGCCCGCATGATCTGTTCGATCCGTCGTTTCAGCTGTCGTTCACCGCCGCGCTCACCCTCGCGCTTCGACCGCAACCGCCGGCGGTGTCCGTGCACCGCGTGCGATCGTGGTTGACGCGCGGGTTCGTGACGTCGCTGTGGATCGCGATCGCCACCGCACCGATCACCGCGTTTCATTTTCATCAGGTCACCGCCGGCGGCGTGATCGGAAATCTAGTGCTCACACCGGTGATCGAGCTGGTCGCGCTGCCGCTTGCGCTCGCCGGCCTTGTGCTCGACGCAGCGCCGCTGATCCGGATCGCCACCGAGCTCGTTGCGTGGGTGGATCGCGGCGCGGGGCTGTTGGCGCACATCACACCGATCGGACGCATTGCCGTCGCAGACGTCGAAGCCATGGTGGTGCTCGTGGTAGTCGGGGTGTGGCTGTCGGCTCGCCACGAGCGCAGCTGGCGAGATGCGGCGGCATGGCTGGTGCTCTGCGTGGCCTGGCTGATGTCTCGCTCACCGCCTCCGGACGATGCGCTGCGGATCACGTTCCTCGACGTTGGTCAGGGCGATGCCGCGCTGGTGGAGCTGCCCGACGGCGCAGTGTGGCTGATCGACGCCGGTGGCACACCCGGCGCGCCGACTCGCCAGGCTGCACGCGCATCCGGGCGGACGATCCACCGCGCGCTCGCCGCGTACGGTCACGATCGAATCGACCTCGCGATCATCTCGCACCCTCATCCAGATCACTATCTCGGGCTCGCCGCACTCGAAGTTCCGATCGCCGAGCTGTGGTCGGCGACCGAGCTCGAGCCAACGCTCGACGTTCGAATGTCGAGCTCGTCGTTTGCGGCCGTGGAGTCCGAGCTCGCGGTCCGTGGCACGAAACTGACGCAACCGCCACTCGGTCTGGTACGCCAGCACGCCGGCGTGGAGCTGATCGTATATGCGCCGCGTTATCGCGGTCCCGACGCTGCACCGGTGATCCAAGCGGCCGATCCGGTGCGCTCGGTCAATGACAATTCGCTCGTGGTCGGGATCCGCTATCGCGATCGCGCTGTGCTGTTTGCCGGCGATCTCGAGCACGAAGGTGAGGCCGAGCTGGTCGCCGGTGGTCTGCCCCGATTCGACGTGGTCAAGGTGCCACACCACGGTAGCCCGACGTCGTCTTCGCAGTCACTCGTCGATGCGACGCGACCTTCGATCGCCGTGATCTCTTGTGGCCGTGCTAACTCGTTCGGGTTCCCCTCCCCTGCCGTTGTCGCGCGCTGGCGAGCCGCTGGTGCCGACGTCGCGCGCACCGACCGAGATGGCGCGATCACCGTCGTGATCGACGATACCGGCGCCGTTGCGATCCAGCGTGCGATCGAATCGACGAGTCGCTAACCAGCGAGCAAACGCTCCACCGATAGCTCGATGCTGGACTGAACCGAGCCAAGAATGCTCGAGATCTCGGAGGCCGAAGCGGCCAGATCGCGCTGGAGCTCGCCGTGGAGCTCACGATCGAGGGCGGCGCGAGCACGCGCGACCCACCGAGCCGCGGTCGCCCGATGCACGGTATGCGATTTGGCGATGTCGTCGACGCTCCGCCCGCGGGTGATGAGCTCGGCAAGCAGGTCCCGATCGAAGTACGACAACCGTCCGATCGCAGCAGCGAATGCGCGGCGGACCGCGCCGTGGAGCTCGACGCGATACAGGTCCCGCGTCAGATCTACCGACGCGATCTGGTCGAGCAACATGGAATCGGGATCAGCGGTGGGTGGCTCGCGGCGGCACACCTTCACCAACCGGATCGCCGTCCGTGCCGCCAACGTCCGCAGCCAGCCCGCGAGCGACGCCTCACCGCGATAGGTCAACAGCGGCGATCGCCGGTTCGACTCGTGCACGAACGCGAGCGTGAGCTCGCCGATCGTGTCATCGATGACGTGCTCGGGATAACCAGCCGCCGGCAAGGTCGCTCGCACGGCACCGACCACGCGTTGGTGCAGCTCGGTCTGCGCGCGAGGATCACCGGACGCCGCGGCGAATGCCAGTACGAGGTCGTGCAGGTGAGCCGGGACCCGGTCGAGCCCGAGGCCCGCGAGATGCGCGGCAAATGCCGAAACATCGACGCTACGGACCGCCGACGCGCGCTCCACCTCGCCGGCGGCGAGCGCGGCAACCGCACGCCACTCGATCGGAGCTCGTGGCAGCGCGGTCATGGCTTGTTGGCTTCGCGTGCCGCGGCATGCCGGCGCTCGAGTGCGTCGGCATCACCGAGCATTCGCGTGCGCTCGCGACGGTCGGTCACGAGCCCGGCGAGCTCGCGCATGGTGTCGACCATGAAATCCGGTGGCATGGTCATCGTCTGCGCGATCGCGACCGCGCGCCCCCAGTGGCGTCGAGCGCCGTCGGGTTGACGAGCGTCCATATGCGCGACTCCCAGCGTGACGAGAGGCCGAAGCAGCTCCGGGCTGTGCGTGCCGAATTGCTGTTCGCGCATCGCCAGCACCCGCTCGAGCGTCGCGAGTCCCTCGCGCGTCCTACCAACCTCGAGATACGCCGTCCCCAGGTTACCGAGATGTCCTGCGAGATTCTTGGTTCCGCCGTGGCGGTCGTACAGTGCGACGGCCCGCTCGCCGAGCTCCACGGCGCGCCGCGCGTCCCCCTGCAACGTGAGGACGGCGGCGAGGTTGCCGAGGCCCTCTGCGAACATCAGGCTGTCCTCGCCGTAAGTCGCCCGAGTCAACGCCAGCGCGCGCTCGAGCTCGTGGCGCGCACCAACCAGATCGCCGGTCTCGGAGGCGATCCGTCCCAGCTGCGAGACGTAGACCTGCATGGCCGGATGATCGGCGCCCAGGTTCGAGGCGACGTCGGCGATTCCCGCGCGCGCGACGTCGCGCGCCTCGTCGAGCTTGCCGGCGCTGCGCAGCGCACGCGCCAGTTGATACATCCGGCGGTGGTACTCCGCGCTCGCGGGGCCGTAACGCGCACGCGCGCGGTCCACGTTCTGGCGAACCGTCGCGATCACGTCGCTCGCATCGCCGCGCTGGATCGCGAGCTCCGACCGCGCGCCGTCGAGATCGTCGCGCAGCGCGCGATCGTCCACGCGGTTGACGATGACCTCGGCGGCGCTGATCAGCGCACGCGCGCGTGCGGTGTCGGAGTCGAGCGCTGCAATGTCCGCGGCCCGGACAAAGCGCTGCGCCAATGCGCGATCGTCGTGGGCGGTCGCGGCATGGCGCGCGGCGGTGAGATTGGCGTCGATCGCGGCGGTGAGCTGGCCGGCGTTGCCCAGCAGATCGGCGAGCAAGCTGGTCGCGGAGAGCGTGATCGTCGCGACACCGAGACGATCCGCACGATCGACGAGATCGCGCGCGAGGGGCACGAGCTCGGCGCGGTCCCCGAGCAGCAGCCGCGATCGACCGGCGGCGACATCGTCGGCGATGCGATTCGCTTCGCCGCGTTTCGCTGGATCGATCGGCAGGATCGTCGCGAGTCGAGCAGGATCGTCGCACAGCGCGGGATCTGTCAGCTTGGTGATCGCGAGGGGGGCTTCTTCGAGTCCCGCGCGATCGGTCGCTTGGAGCGCTGTGACCAGTGCGGTCAGCTCGCGCTTACGATTCGCGATGCATTCGTGCTGAACCACCGCCGCACTCGGCGTCGAACGCTGGGCGCGGCACGCTGCTACGGCACTCGCCGACAAGCGCGCGGTATAGCTCGTGACGGCGTGGTCGAGCGAACCGCGGCGCTGGCCGCTCGCCGCACCAAACATGTCGAACCGCCGGATGAACGACTCGCTGCGCAGCGGCTCGACAGCGCTCACACTTGCCTGACCTACCGCATCGCAATGCGCGAGCGGATCGTGCGAGTCCGCTGAAACCGCCAAGAACCCACCCACCGTCGCGGCTGCCAACGCGAGGCCCGCGATCACGAACCCGCGGTGGTTACGGTGCTCCAGTGCAGCCGCGAGCTCGTCGATCGACGCGAACCGCTTTGCAGGATCCGCAGCCAAGCCTCGGCGCAACGCTCGCAGGGTCGCGGCGGGTACCCGCGTGCGCGCCCCGCTGGAAGGCACCCCCGCCGACGATGGCAACCCGCCGAGCAACATCTCGCGGAGCGCTGCGCACAAGCTCCATTGATCGCTTCGCGCGTCCGCGGCTCCGCCGGCGACGACCTCGGGCGCGCGGTAGCCCAGCGTGCCCGCAGCGGTGGAGACCTGCGATCGACCGCTGGTTGAGATCGCGGGCACGTCGCCGGCAACTAACCCGAAGTCGGCGATCCGGCCGACGCCATCCTCGCCGACGAGAATATTGTCCGGCTTGACATCGCGATGCACCACGCCGAGCGCATGTGCCGCACCGATGCCGCGCGCTGCCCCCGCGAATACCCGCACGATCTGCTGCGGCGACCGAGGCGTCGCACGGCACCAGCTGCGCGCCGATTCGCCGTGGAGGTACTCCATCGCGACGTAGCCAGCGCCGCGCCACGTGCCGGCGTCGAACACGCGGACCACGTTGGGATGAGCGAGCTTGGCGAGCACCTGCGCTTCGCGCTCGAGCCGCGCGGCGAAGCTTGCCGAACCGCCGCGATCGCCGCGGACCAACTTGAGCGCGAGGTTGCGATCGAGCAGCGGATCGTAGCCGAGGAACACCTCACCCATCCCGCCCTGCGCGACCGCGCGCAGCACGACGTAGCGACCGATCTGTTCTCCCGGCGCGGGCGAGACCGCCTGACGGGTGCCTTCCGCCAGCGACCACGTGTGCACGCCCGCGTCGGCCAACATCCGAACCACGTCGCGGCATGTCGCGCACGCTTCGACGTGAGCCATGCCGGCAGCATCCGACCGACCTTCGACGAGGCTGGCGAGCTGTTCGGCGCTGGGACAGGTCACGGCCGGCATGATGCCCGCCGACCTCGCGAATTCAAGCGCGATCGACACCGCGGCCCAGGCGACCTGCGATCGGTCACATTCTGCTTCGCCCCAGATCGCGTGCGACGCCGGGTCTCGTCGACTCGCCGCGGGTTGACCAGTCAAGCGTTTCGCCAGCCGCTGCCGTGACAGCGGACCTCCTTTGCGGTTCAATCCAACTTGTGACGAGTGCGCTCGATCGTGAGGCTATCGAGGAGGCGGTCGGCCGCGGGGCTGATTTGTTGAAACAGGGCCGGCTCGAGCAAGCGCAGAAGGCGTTCCGAGTCGCCCACGAGCTCGATCCCGAGAATGCGCGCGTGCTCGCGTTGCTCGGCCTATCGTACTTCCGTGGCAACCAGTTTGCCGAGGCACGTCCGATCTACGAAGACCTCGTCGAGAAGGCGGGCACCGATGCATCGCATCGGCTCAACCTGGGCTTGGTCTACCTGAAGCTCGGCGAAGCAGACAAGGCGATCTCGTCGCTCGAAGCGAGCCGCGCGCTCGACCCGAGCCAGGGCCGCGCGGTCAGCTATCTGGGGCTGGCCTATGCGCGCGCCGGCCGTTACGCGGAGGCCTACCGGTCGTTCCTGCTCGCGGGTCAGAACGAGCTCGCGTCGGAGATCGAGGGCAATCTCACGCCCGCCGAACGCGATGGGATCCACCACCAGCTCGGGCGCACCCCACACGGTCAGATCGGCGAGGATGGCGTGCTCATCCCTCGCACGATCTCGCAGCCGATCGCGGTCGCTCGAACATCGACGCCCCCGGCAGGCATCGCGACTCCGCGAACGATGACACCGCCCAAGGGCATCGAAGATCGCCCGCCGGTAACCTCGCAGCTATCGCATCCCGAGATCGTGATCGAGAAGCTCGCCTCCGACGCGCCCGCCGTTCCGATGGTGCCGGCGCGCTCGGGCGCGAGCATCGTCGACTCGTCGCCGTTCGGGCCGATCCCCGAACGCGGGGGCGCCGCGAGCCCACCGCCCGGCGTCGCAACGGTGTCGAACGATCCGTCGGTGCGAATGACGGAATCGATGCAGTTCATCCTGCCGCGCGCACCAGCTCCCGCGCCGGTGCCGGGACAGTCGATGATCACGGCCGCTGTCTCCGCGGCCGAGCCCTCGGCCATCCCTCGCACGACCGCGCGCAGCGTCACCGGCGGAACGCCCCCGCGCCCGCTGTCCGAGCTCGCGACCGATCAGCTGATCCGGCCCGAAGACGGCGACGAGCCGTTCGAGATCAGTCCGAGCGGCTCGCTGACGATCCGAGTGGCTGATCGAATGTTATCGCGGCTCGATGGCGTGCATCTGCTCGGCGGTGATCTGACGTTCGAGCTCGCGATGCGGCGCGCGCGCGGTCATCAGACCGAACAGAAGTTCGACTACAACGGCGAGCCGCTGCACACCGTGTCCGGCAAGGGCTACATGGTCGCCGTGCCTGCTGGCAAGTGGACGTTCACATCGGTGGAGCTCGACGACGACATCTTGTACTTGCGCGAGGATCTGGTGTTCGCGTTCGAACCGTCGCTTCGGTGGGAAAACGGCAACGTCCCTGGCCTGCGCGGTCACTTCCCCGTCGTGCAATTCCGCGGCAACGGCGCGCTGACGATGCGGCTGGTGCGACCGCTGGTCCGCGTGAAGTTGCCGTCGCAAGGTGTGCTGCTGATCGATCCGACTCGGCTCGCGGGCTGGATCGGCCGGGTGATCCCACGCGCGGTGGTACCTCCGAACGGAGCACCGCTCGGGACCAAGTGCATCGAGTGCACCGGCGAAGGTGTCGTGTTGATCGAGCCCGCGCCCGATCCGGCCGAGGTCGCCGTGACCGCGGGATCCGCACCTGCACGCGCGACGCCACCTCCCCCGCCGCAGCCGGCAAGCCCGGCGCCGACCGAGCAGGCCGCCGACGCCGCCGAGCCCGCGGCGGAACCCAGCTCCGAGCCGTCCCTGATCGACGAGCTCAAGGGCTTCGAAGACCTCTGAATGCCTGGCGCGCACTCGATGGAGCCGATCGAATGTGCGCGCCGGCTCGCCGGGCGGCGTGGTCGCGTCCTGCTGCACTCTGGCCGCGATGATGACGGCCTCGGGCGATGGTCGTTCGCCGCCGCGGAACCTCACGCGACGCTGATCGCGCGCGGCCATTCGATCGTCGAGCTCGATCGCGATGGCCGGCCGGTGCGCAGATTCACGGCGGATCCGTTCGATGCCGCGGAAGCGTTTCTCGCGCGCGAAGGCTGCGCGCTCGGGGGCGCGAGTCCCGAGTCTCCCGAGCCACGAGTGATCGGCTATTTCGGCTACGACCTCGCGCGCGTGGTCGAGCGGCTGCCTGGAGGTCCGCGGATCGGACGGGATTGTCCCGATCTGTGGCTCGCGGCGTATCACGCATTCGCGCGCATCGACGCGAGAGGCGAGCTAGCGATCATCGGTACCGACGCGGAGGCACGGCGCGAGCTGTCCGGTTGGCTAGCGCGCCCACCCACCGCGGTGTTGCCGCCGAGGTTCGCACCATTTCAGCCCGACGATGATGGCGCTCATCACATGGCGAGGATCGATCGGATCCGCGACTACCTCGCGTCCGGGGATGTCTACCAGGTCAACCTCGCGCGCCGGCTGGTCGCGCGAGTCACCTCGCCAGGCGATCCGCTCGCGCTCTACGCCGCGCTCGCCGCGGTCGCTCCAGCGCCGTATGGCGCGCTGATCGAGACCGACGGCGCGGCGGTGATCTCTGGATCCCCGGAGCGATTCCTCGCTGCCGTCGGCGATCGGATCGAGACCCGACCGATCAAGGGCACGCGACCGCGCTCGCCCGGCGGCGCGGCGGAGCTCGCCGCATCGACGAAGGATGCTGCCGAACATCTGATGATCGTCGATCTCGAGCGCAACGATCTCGGACGTATCGCCGATACCGGGTCGGTTTCGGTCGACGAGCTCGGCTACGTCGTCGAGCTCCCCGCGCTGTATCACAAGGTGTCCCGCGTCAGCGCGCACCCGCGCACCGGCACCGGCTACGCCGCGCTGCTTCGCGCGACGTTTCCAGGCGGATCGATCACCGGCGCGCCCAAGGTTCGTGCGATGCAGCTGATCGACGAGCTGGAGCCCGCGGTGCGCGGACCGTATTGCGGCGCCTTGGGCTACTTCGGCGCCGGCGGTGCGTTCGATCTCGCGATGGGAATCCGCATCGGCGTGCTCGTCCGCGACGAGCTGCGCGTTCACGTCGGCGGCGGCATCGTCGCGGACTCCGACCCGCTGGCCGAGCTGGCCGAGACCGAGACCAAAGCCGCCGGCTGGGTCGCGGCGCTCGATGCGGTGCGCGCGTTGACCTAGCGATCGGCGTGCGCGCCCCGGCCTCGTGCTCGCCAATGTCGTCCTCGAGCATGCCCCGGAGGGCCAACGTCCGCGAGTGGATCGTACATGCCGATCCGAGAGGCCTGCGATAGGCAAACTTACATCGGCAGCGCGAGCGCGCCGAACGTGATGCCGCCGGTCTCGACGGGAAGCTCGATCATTCCTGCAGTTCCGAGGTCCGGCGTCACCGTGATCGTCGTGGTCCCCGGCTCGGCGCCGACGATCCAGGCCACGCCATAGCTCCCGGTCTCGTCCTGGTCCCACACGGTGGCCACGTTGCTGTCGTAGTACGGCGCATAGGCGGACTCCGGAGACGCCGTCGCGGTCGCGCCGACCACCGCGGTGTTGTCGCGCGTGACCCGCACCATCAGCGAGCCTTGGTCGCCGCTCAGGATCAACCCGTTCGACAACAACAGGTCATCGTAGACGTCGGCGTTGATCGCGGGAATCGTCTTGCTGGTACTAAACGGCATGGCCGATGGCGCGAGATTCGCGCCGGTGACTCGCCACAGCAGGTTACTTCCCGACGGTGTGGGGATCGTAAAGCTGCCATCGTCGTTGGTGGTCGTGGTCTTGGTGCCGAGCTGAACCAGCAGATCCGCAACGCCGGTATTCGCGCATGGGCTCAGCGTGCGTAGATCGGTGACCAAGCAAACCCGCCCGGTGATGCCATCCGCCGCGGAATCGACGCCAGCATCCGACGCGCTGTCGTCACCATCACCGCCGATCACGCCGCCGCCACCGCCATGATCGATCTTGTAATCGTTGTCGCCACCGTTGGAGCACCCAACGACCACGATCAGCAGCCACGCGCGCATAGCGGTAGTCTACCTAGGCGTCATCGAGCGGCGAGCTTTTTGCGCTGTCGCCGCCCGGGCTATTCGGACCCAGTGAGATCCTTCACAAGACCTGCGGACTTGGCGCGCTGGGACCGCTCGCGTCGCAGCGCCTTCTCCTGCTTGCCCTCGCGATAGATCTCGATGAACCACAGTCCGATGCCGATCACGAGCACGACGTCGGCGATGTTGAACACGGGCCACGAGTGGTTCTCGTAGCGCCACAACACGAAGTCGGTGACGACGCCGAAGTAGATCCGATCGATTAGATTGCCGACCGCGCCGCCCACCAGCAGCGCGAGCGCCCAGTTGAGCAGCTTCTGCTCGGGACGCGCTTTGTGAACGGTCCAGATGATCCAGCCCACGATCGCGATGCCAACGATCGATAGGAAGATCCGCGCCGAATCCTGGCTCGAAAACAGCCCGAACGCCGAGCCGGGATTCATCGATAGCTTCCACTCCCAGAGCCCCGAGATCAGCGGCACCGGCTTGCCGTGGCAACGCCCGCTATTGATCGCCTCGACAACGTTGGTAACGGTGCCGCAGCCGCTGCCCTCGACGGGCAGTGAATGACGTGCCCAGATCTTGGTGATCTGATCGGCAACCAACGACACCACCGAGACCACCAGAAACAACCGCCACTTCGCGGACGCCCACCACGGACCCGTCGCGAGCGGCTTCACCATCGCCGTGGTGTCAGTGTCTGATTCGGTCATTTACCCACCTCGAGTGCTCGCGCGCACCGTTCACACACGTCATCGGGCTTGGTCGCCAGCTGATCATAGCGCTTCCAGCATCGCTCGCACCGCTTGCCTGGATGGAGCTCGACCTTGACGTCCTCCGCATACGTCGTGGTACCGCCGTCGCGCGAAGCCACGGGCGCCTCCTCCAACACGACGTCGGACACGATGAACAGATCCGCGAGCTCGTCGCGATACGTCTTGAGATCGTGATCCTTCGGCGAGTGATACAGCGTGACCCGCGCGTCGACCGACTTGTTCTTTTCGGCGCGGAACGGCTCGAGTGCTTTGGTGACGCGTTCACGCCACGTCAGCAGCCGCGAGAACGCGAGCACCAAGTCGACGGCGTTGGCGTCGTCGTCGGCGTCGGGGAACTGCGCCATGTGCACGCTGTCCGGATCGCCGGTCCGCTTCGGCATGTGACGCCAGATGTCCTCCGCGGTGAACGCAAGGATCGGTGCCGACAGCGTCGCGATCGCGCGTAGACATTCGTAGAGCACGAGCTGGATGGCGCGGCGCTCCGGTCCATCGACGGGATCCGAGTACAATCGATCCTTGGTGACGTCGGAGTACAGCGCCGACACATCGACGGTCACGAACTCGACGAGCAGGCGGTGCACCACGTGGAGCTCGTACGCCTCGTACGCCTTGCGCGCGCGCGCGATCACCGTGTCCATCCGCGCGAGGATGTAGCGATCGATCCCCGATAGCGCGTTGCGCTGCTCGAAGTCGCTGCGGTGGTGATGGTTCGGATCAAAGCCCTTCAAGTTACCGAGCAGGAACCGCGCCGTATTCCGCAGCTTGCGATACCACTCGGACAAGCCATCGAGGATGGTCTGAGAAAACGCAATGTCCGTGCGGTATTCGGTGGATCCGACCCACAGCCGAAACAGCTCGGCGCCGCTCTTGGCGATCACCGACTCGGGGTTGATGTAGCTGGTCTTCTTGCCCTCGGACTTGGCCTTTTCGATCGTGCTCTTCGAATACGGGATGCCGTGCTCGTCGAGCACGAAGCCGTGGGTGATCACCTGGCGGTATGGCGCGCGGCCCATCATGCCGACGCCAGCGAGCAGCGAGCTGTGGAACCAGCCGCGGTGCTGATCGCTGCCCTCGAGGTAGAGATCGATGTCGCGGTGGTCAGCGTCGCGGCTCGACATCGCGAGCCACGACACACCTGATTCGAACCAGACGTCGACGATGTCTTTTTCGCGCTCGAGCTTGTCGACGCCTGCCCCACACTTGCCGCACGTCGTGCCGGGGGGCACCAGCTCGGAGACCGACTTGGTCCACCACGCGTCCGCGCCTTCGGCGTCGAAGATCTTGGCGACGTGCTCCATCGTGTCGGCGTTGGCGTGCTCGGTGTGGCACGCGCTGCAATAGAACACCGGGATCGGGGTGCCCCACAGTCGCTGGCGCGAGAGCACCCAATCCGGCCGGTTCTCGATCATCGCGTAGATCCGATCGTGCCCCCATGGCGGGACCCACGTCGTGCGATCGATCTCGGCGAGCGCCTTGTGGCGGAGCTCCTTGTGATCCATCGCGATGAACCACTGCGGCGTGGCCCGAAACACGATCGGTCCCTTGCAGCGCCAGCAGTGCGGATAGCTGTGGTGCAGCCGATCGGTGGTCGGATTGAGTAGATATCCGGTCGACGCCAGATGCTCGACGATGATCGGGTTGGCCTCGTCGCTGGTCTTGCCGGTCAGCGAGACTCGAGCGGCGCCGCCGTCGAGGCCGACGCCCTCGACATAGCGCGCGCTGTCGTCGAGCGGCGCGTACGGTGGCAGCCCGTGCGCAAGCCCGGTCTTGTAGTCGTCAGCGCCGTGCCCTGGTGCGGTGTGCACGAGGCCAGTGCCGGTGTCCGCAGTGACGTAGTCGGCGAACCACAACCGGAAGGCCGCGTCCGACGACGGAGTCTTGATGAACGGATGCTGGTATCGCTTGCCCTCGAGTGTCGCCATCTCGCTGGGCGAGATCTCGATCGCTCCTGCGGTGGTGCCGCCGATCGCCTTGACGAACGCCTCGGCGAGGTCGCGCGCGACGATCAGATACTCGCCGGCGTCCTTGGGGTTGGGCACCGCCACATAGGTGAATGCGGGATGCGCGACGATCGCGAGGTTGGCTGGAAGCGTCCATGGGGTGGTCGTCCAGATCACGTACGCGAGTCGCTTGCCCTCGAGCCGTGCGTCGAGCCGGCCGCGTTCGATCAGCGGCATGCGGACGTAGACCGACGGCGAGGTCTTGTCCTTGTATTCGATCTCGGCTTCCGCGAGCGCGGTCTTGTCGCGAGGGCACCACGACACCGGCTTCTTGCCGCGATACAGGTAGCCATTGCGAGCGAAGGTAGCGAGCGCCTTCGCGATCGCGCCTTCATAGCTCTTGTCGAGCGTGAGGTACGGATGGTCCCAGTCGCCGAGGATGCCGAGCCGCTTGAACTCGTCGCGCTGGATCGACACGAACTTGAGCGCGTAGTCGCGACAGGCGCGACGGACTTCCGCCGGCGTCATCTGATGTGGCTTGGGCACGCCATCTTTGCCACCGGCGGTGCGCTGCAGCTCCCGCTCGACGGCGAGCTCGATCGGCAGGCCATGGGTGTCCCAGCCAGGGATGTATGGCGTGCGGAACCCGGCCATCGTGCGCGACTTGACGACGATGTCCTTGAGCAGCTTGTTGAGGATGTGGCCGTAGTGGATGTTGCCGTTCGAGTACGGCGGGCCATCGTGCAGCACGAACGCCGGCGCGTTGGCACGCGCCTGCTGAATCCGCTCGTACAGCTTGGTGCTCTCCCACTCCGCGATGAGCTCGGGCTCGCGCTTCGGCAAATCGCCGCGCATCGGGAATGAGGTGTCCGGAAGGTTGACGGTGTCCTTGTATTTGGACTGTCCCGACATGGGGGCGGACCATAGCACTTCGACGTCGGCTGCGGCCGTAGTCGGGATGCCAGTCGACTCGACCGTTCTCGTTCTCGGTCCACTTCTGATTCGCTATTCGCTGAACAGCGACCCGTGCGGGATGCGGAACGGCGCGCCGAATAGGGAAGCGGAACCTGCGTTTGCAACGATCGACCAAACAACGCCGGTATCGCCTGACGAGCGATCCCGCGCAGCGCGACAGACCTCGGCGCCGCATTGCGGCCCCGCTCGATCCGGTACGATAGCGGCATGCCCGAGGAGATCCGGCCGCGCGCCGCGTGGGACGAGTACTTCATGAGCATCGCCCAGGTCGTCGCGACGCGGTCGACGTGTCCGCGCAAGTACGTCGGGGCGGTCATCGTTCGAAACCGCACGATCCTATCGACCGGCTACAACGGATCGATTCGCGGCATGCCGCACTGCTCGGACGTCGGCCACATGATGGAGGACAACCACTGCGTGGCGACGATCCACGCCGAGGCCAACGCGATCATTCAGGCCGCGAAGAACGGCGTGACGATCGATGGTGGAACGGTCTACGTCACCGCAAGCCCGTGCTGGAGCTGCTTCAAACAGATCGCGAACGCCGGCATCGTGCGCATCTGCTACGGCGAGTTTTATCGAGACAACCGGATCTTCGAGGTCGCGCAGCGGATCGGGATCGAGCTGGTCCACTGCGGGTTGCCGGGCGTGAGCCTTCCGGCGATGCCGCCGATGCCGCCGACGCCGCACTGAACAATTGTGTCCCGTCATGTCCGGTCGTAACGGCCGCGACACTGAACGCAGGCATAGGAACACTGAACAACCGTCGAGGGATCGGTCACGGCTCGAGGGCAAATGTTGCGGTGGCGTTACGAATCCACCAACGGTTTTGTTGAGTTCAAGCTCCACATGCCTTTAGCCTAACCTCCCATGCGCGCATTGCTCCCGCTCGTGCTCGCGGTCGCCATGGTGGCTACGGCCACTCCGGCGTTTGCGGGCCCCAAGGCGGCATCCACGGAGAGCGCGCGGAGGAAGTCGTCCAGTAAGGGCACGATGAAGCAGTGCACGGGGTCTGGAAAGACCAAGAAGTGCCGGCGCGTCGCGGTGTTTCAAGGACACAGCGCCGCCAAGTCTTCTCTGCGGCATGACCCGCTCGATCGCCCTTCGGGAAACGTCTGGCTCCGCGCTGAGAATCTCAACGAAGAGGTTCAGGTCAATATCTACAAGCCGGACGGAACGTTCGATGACGGCGCTCTGGCCAAGCTCGACGAATTGTTCCGCTGCGCCCGTACCGGCGAAGTTCGGGCGGTTCGCGCGGAGCTTTACGAGCAGTTGTCACGAATCAGTGACCACTTCGGTGGCAAGCGAGTCGACCTGGTCTCGGGGTTCAGGTTCGCCGAGCGCAATTCGAGCCGGCATTACCACGCATCGGCAATGGACATTCGAATCTCGGGTGTTTCGATCCGGGAGATGTACAGCTACGCCGAGTCGCTCGATGCAGGGAACATGGGCATCGGGCTGTACCCCAACAGCGGCTTCATCCACGTCGACTTCCGCGCTCCCGGTGAGCGCAGCTATCGCTGGACCGACTGGTCCGGCCACAACGGCAAGAAGAAGAAGAAAAAGAAGTCGACTGGCCGTACGCAGCCTGCCCGCAAGCCGGTCAGCTAGCGTGGCTGGATTGACCTCGTTGACCTCCGGTCAACAGGGCGCGCGGTGGACCTTCCCGAGCTGACCGTCGCCGATGTCGCGGCGCGCTTGGGTGAGTCGAACTTCTACGTGTTCGACAACAATGGACCCGGGCGCTGGCGCCGCGGTCATGTCCCCGGTGCCGTGAACCTCGATGCTCACAACTACGATGCCAGCGAGCTACCGGCTGATCGGTCAGCGACCCTGGTGTTCTACTGCTCCGGGCGAGGCTGCCGCAGCTGCTCGATCGCAGCGCGGCGTGCGAGCGAGCTCGGCTACCCGAACGTGTTCGTGATGCCCGAGGGAATCGCGGGTTGGGAGAACGCGAGCCGACCGATCGAGACTGGCTGATCAACGATCGCCTTCGCGCCCAGTTTTTGGACTCCTGAAGTCTCGTCAAGCATGCTCGCCGCTCGAGGGAGGATGACCATGACGATGTCTCGATCTAGAGCGGCGATCTCGGCCGCGCTGCTGTTGATCATCAACTCGGTTGCCGCCGCGCAGCCGACGCGACCGGCACCACCCCCGCCGCCGGCGCCCCCGGCACCGCCTCTTCCACCTGAACCACCTGCGCCACCAGAACCGCCCGAGCCACCTGCCGCTGTCGGGCCCCCACCAGACAGCGGGATTGCGGTCATGGCACCGGCCACTCACACCGATGACGAGCCAGAAGCGGAGGTGCTCAGCCGCCGCCGGGGATGGAACTCGAAATGGGCGGTGCTGTTCAGCCTCAACAATGTGCTCCAGGTCCAGCAGGTGCTGAGTCAGTTCCAAGGGCTCGGCATCGCAGGTCGCTATCACCTCAGCTCGACGCGCGCGATCCGGTTCGGCGCGACCCTCAGCCACTCGTTCACTCCGCAGGAAGAGACCAAGACCACCACGCGGATCGGCGACACCGTCGTCGAGGACTACACGGTGACCGAAGGCAACAGCTCGTACACCGTCGCAGCCGCCGCGGACTACCTCATGCGGTACGGCAACCGTACGGTCGCGCCCTATGCCGGACTCGGTGCGTTCGCGGGCTGGACGCGCGATGGCCAATTTCTCAACGACGATCTCAGCATCATGGATCAGGTCCACATGTTCAGCTCGCGCGACACCAACTTCGTGATCGGTGCGCGCGGCGTGTTTGGCGTCGACTGGCGGCTGCACCCCAACTTCGCGGTGTTCGCCGAGTACTCACTGTCCGTGCCGATCGTGCAATGGCACTCGTTTAGCCAGACCGATACGCGCACCGACACGATCGCGGGCGTGTCGGCGCAGACCAAGATCCAGGAGAAGGAGACCACCTGGCTCGAGTGGGGTCTCGGACTTGCCCAGGGCGCATCGCTCGGCTTGTCCGTGTTGTTCTAGGCGCCGACCGACCGCCCGATTTGGCGGCTTCGGCGGTTTCTGTCCTACGTCGTCGCGCGTGCGCCCGCGGCGCGGCGCGGCCGCGCAGCTTCCGCGAGCAGCTCTGCGGCGTGCGCCTTGGCTTTCGCCGTGGCCTGTCCACCGAGCATCCGAGCGAGCTCGTCCTTGCGTGCGGCGGCAGACAGCTTGCGCACGCGGGTCTCGGTGCGCCCGCCGATCTCGGATTTCTCGACATGAAAGTGATGATCGGCAAAGGCGGCGATCTGCGGCAAGTGGGTCACGCACAGCACCTGCCTGCCCGTCTCGGCGGACGCCACCGCACGAATTTGCGTCCCGACCACCTGCGCGGTCGCGCCGCCGATCCCGGTGTCGACTTCATCGAACACATAGGTCGCGACTTCATACGCCCGGCCCTGCGCCTGCAGCCCGAGCTTGAGCGCCAGCATGATCCGCGACAGCTCGCCGCCCGATGCGACCTTCGCGAGCGGGCGGGTGTCCTCGCCTTTGTTCGACGCGAGCATCAACTCGATCCGATCGCAACCCGAGGCACCGAATGATCCGATGGTTGGTTCGATCAGCACACTCAGCTTCGCAGACCCCATGCCGAGCTCGCCGAGCGCACCACAGACTTCTTTCTCGAGCTTGCGCGCCGCCCGCTTGCGGCTCTGGGTCAAGCGATCCGCGGCGGCACGCGCAGCGGCTTCGGCACGGGTCCGCGCCCCGATCAGCTCGGACAACCGCGCATCGCGTCCGGTCAGCGCGTCCAGCTCAGCGCGCAAGCTCGCCGCCTTGGCGATGACGTCGTCGAGCGAGCCGTCGTGTTTGCGAGTGAGCCGGCGAATCAACGCGAGCCGATCATCGAGCCACGCGAGCCGCTCGGGATCGCCCTCGAGCTTATCGGCGTAGCTCCGCAATTGATCGGCCGCGTCGTCGATCAGGGTCTCGATTTCGGCGACCTGACGAGCGATCGGCTCGAGCGTCGCATCGGCGCGTAGTCCGCGCTCGATCTCACGCGCCGCCGCGGCAACGCGATCGCGCGCGCTGTCATCCCCGCCGTACAGCACGTCCTCGGCCGCGCGAGCTGCACTTTGCAATAGATCGACCGATGCCAGCCGGCCGCGCTCGACTTCGATCGCCGCATCTTCGCCCGGCTTGAGCGCCGCGGCATCGAGCTCGTCGAGCTGATATCGCAGGTAATCCACCCGCGCCTCGCGCTCGCGCTCGTCGCCGCCGAGGACCTTGAGCTCGGCCTCGCAACGCGCCAGCCCGCCGGCCGCGGTTTCCATTACTTCGAGCAAATCGCCATGGGCAGCGAACGCGTCGAGGATGTCGCGATGGCGCGCAGGATCGACGAGCCCTTGATGCTGATGCTGTCCGGATAGATCGATCAGTAACGCGCCGAGCTCGGCGAGCCGCTGGGCCGTGGTCAACGCGCCGTTGACATACGTGCGGCTGCGCCCTCCCCGCTGGATCACCCGGCGAATGAACAGCTCGGTCGACTCGCCGCCCGCGACGCTGGCCGGCAAGCCCGCCGCCTCGAGCAGCGCCGCGATCCGCGGCTGGAGATCCTCGGGTACTTCCACGATCGCTTCGACGACCGCTTCATCTGCGCCGTGACGCGGGATGTCCGCTGATGCTCGGCCGCCGCGCAGAAGATTGACCGCCTCGACGATCAGCGACTTTCCCGCGCCGGTCTCGCCGGTGAGCACGTTCATGCCCGGTCCGAGCTCGAGCTCGACGTCGGACAAGATCGCGAAATTAGTAACGCGTAGATGGCGCAGCATTACCTGCCTCCTCGGCGATCAGATCGCGCGCCCCAGTGCAGCTTGTCCCGCATGACGTCAAAGAAACTCTGATCGTTGGCGAACATGATCAGCGGTGCCTCCGCTTCGGTGACCTCGACGACGTCGCCGTAGAGAAACGAGTGGCCCCACTGTGAATCCACGGTGATCAACACGCCCCGGACATCCGCGCCGAGCTTGAGCCGAATCTTGGCGTTGGCATCGAGCACCAGCGGCCGGTTGGTCAGCGCGTGCGCGCAGATCGGCGTGAGCACCATCGCTGCCAACCCATGCTGTCCCGAGACCACGATCGGACCACCAGCGGCCATGTTGTACGCCGTCGATCCCGTCGGCGTGGCGACGATCAAGCCGTCCGCGCGGTAGGCCGCGACGAACGCATCATCGACGAACGCTTCGATGTCGACGAGCCGAGCCAACGCACCTTGATGAAGCACCGCATCGTTGAGCGCGTAGCGAACGACCGGCGGCTGACCGGCGCGAATGAACGACACTGCGAGTCGCATCCGGCTGACCTTGGGCAGCTTGCCGTCGAGCGCCGCCGCCAGCGCGCGCTGTGCATCGCTCGGAACGAATCCGGCGAGAAATCCCAGGCCGCCGAAGTTGATACCGAGGACCGGCCGGCGCTGATCGGCGACGACGCGCGCCGCTCGCAACATCGTGCCGTCCCCGCCGAGCGCGACCGCGAGATCGACCGCAGTTCCAAGCTCGTCCTCGGGGACGATCTCGACCCCATCCGTATTGATCTGGTCCTCGGCGGTGACGACGGGGACGTGGCCCTGCGTGCGAAGCCACGGAACGAGCTCCTCGAGCAGAACACCGACCTCAGACTTGTCAGGCTTTAGGATGAATCCGACCCGCGCCACGCCTCGTTGGTAACACAACCGGCTGACACTGAACTAACGGACAGCCTCCGAACGTCCGACTTTTTCCCGCTATCCCCCGGCGCCTCGCAGCCCGGTCGGCGGCACCGGCTCGCGTTCGCGTTCGAGCGTTCGCAGTTGGGCTTCTGCAGCTTCGCGCTCGGCGATCGCCGCGTCCCGCTCGCGCTGTACCGCATCGCGTTCCGCGCGCGCCGCCTCGCGCTCGCGGCGGAACCGCTCGCGTTCCTTGGCCGCCTTCTCTGCTTCCCGGCGCGCTTCGGCGACTGCGAGGTCGAGGGCCGCGCGAGCTGGCTCGGCGGCCTCTCGCTCGCGACGCGCTGCTTCGAGTTGCTCGACGATCTGACGAGTGTTGGATGTCGCGTCGCGGAGCGCGCGCTCCTTCACCTCGAGCACGCTCTGGTACGACGTGCGCTCCTCGGCAAGCTCGGTCTCGAGCTTGGTCAAGCTCTCGCGGTGGGTCGCCAACTTCTGGCGCGTCGCATCGAGCTCGGCGCGCGCTTGATCGACGCGTTGCTTCAGGCGGGCACGCTCGGCCTTCTGCTCGTCGACCTTGTCAGTCAGCGCCTCGCGCTCCGCGCGCAGCCGGGTGACCGTCGTGTGGGTCGCGGCGGTTAGCGCGCTCAATCCGAGCGTGACCGCGACCGCCATCGCGAGCGGTGGATTGCGTTGTCCCCACAGGGTGATTCGCAGCACGCGAGACAGATCGAGCGTGGTCGGACGGCGCTGGAGCACCGCGCGCATGTCGTTGGCCACTGCACCGGCGGTGGCGTACCGCGCGGCTGGGTCGCTCGCCATCGCCTTTTCGATCACCCGGCGCAGCCGCGGCGGAATGCGCTCGCCATCGCGGGTTCGATCGAGCCGCGGTGGATGTGTGCTGGCCGCGGCAACCTCCCACGCGCTGTAGTCCTCACCCGGCCGTGCCAGCCACGGCGGGCGACCGGTCAACAGCTGGTACGCGATCGCCCCGAGCCCCCAGACATCGATCGCGACCAGCACCGAGCGATCGGTAACAACCCGCGGATCGAGCGACAGCGGCAAGCCGCGCGCTTGCTCCGGCGCCATGTATTCGGGCGTGCCTCGAACGCTGACAGGACCACTCGGTCCGCGCCTCAACAATGCCATCGCGGGATGCGCGAGGTCGCTGCTCGCTGCGCTCACGGCGAGCCCGAAATCCGCGACGCGCGCACGCCGCGAGATCGGCGTGATCAGAACGTTGTTCGGCTTGAGATCGCGATGAAACACGTTGCGCAGATGGGCCTCGTGGACGCCGCGCGCCGCGTGCATCACCCAGCGCGCGACCTCATCGATGCTTCGCGGCTCGGATGACGCCGCACCCATACCGAGGACAACGTCTCCCTTGTCGGGATCGTACTCGCCGACCAGCTCCATGACGATGTACGGACGGCCATCTCCGTGGTGAACATCGAGAACGCGCACCACATGATCGGAGATCACATCGCTCGCTGCGCGGGCCTCCGCCAGTACCTGGTCGAGCGCCTCCGAGTCCGCCGGTTCGTGAAAAACCTTGATCGCGACCTGGCGTCCGAGCTTGCGATCGAACGCCTGCCATACCGACGCCGTCGCGCCGGTATCGAGCCGGAGCATGAGCTCGTAGCGTTCGTCCGCTGCTTCGCCGAGCGAGGGCGTGGCACCCTCGAGCAGCGGTCGGGCACGGTCGGCATGCAGCCAGAGCAGCGCCTGGGTGCGCATCGCAGGATCGCTTGGAAACTCGTGCTCCAGTCGCGCGCCCCACTCGTGGGATGGACGCGCCGCGATCCTGGCAAGCGCCTCGCGAACGCCGGCGTCCTTCACACGACCACTCCGAGGCCTGACTCGATGCCCTGCAACAGGATCAGGTAGTTGGTCCCTTCGACGATCCGTTTGTTAGTGGCTCCGAGTGAAATGCCCAGCTCGCTAGCGATCTGACGCTGGGTGTCACCGCCGACGTGCCGCCGCAACGCCCGGCCGACTTCATGCGCGTTCGCGATCGGAATCCGAACTCTCGCATCGACGATCCCGCGCTCGAGATCGCTGATCCGCGCCTCGATCCAGGCCCGCAGCTCGGCCGCCTCGATCATTTCGGTCAGCGTCGCCTCATCGGGGAGCACCACGAGATCCTCCGAGAGGTCCTGCTGCTCGCCGCGGCGCCGCAGTTGATCCATCCGATCGAGCAGAAACCGGCGCACGCTCGACCCGATGTGGCGGTCGTGCGGAGGCAGCTGCTTGAGTCGCTCCCATTCGCCGCTGCTCAGCCAGCGCGCGACCAGCGAGCCGAGGATGTCGCGGGTGCTGTACGACCCTCGATAGTGCATCGAGCTCTTGACCCGGCGGATGATCCGCTCGAACTGGGCGGCCATCTGATCGTCTGCGACGTGCTCCGACATCATGTGAAGCGGCCGTCACGAGGATGAAGACGGCGGCTTGGCTCCTATGTTCACGACCATATCACCGTGAACAACGGGCGGGTCCGACCGTCTTCAAGGCCATGATCCGATCCAAACTCGCGGTGATTTCTTGGCTCTTGGTCGTGGCAGCATGCGGCAGTAAGCCCAACAAAACTCAGACTGTGCCCGCTTCCCACGCGCCGGCAGCGACCGCGCCGGCGACTGCGCAACCAGTCGCGGCGAGCCCCAATGTCGGCGTCTCGCAGGACCTGGCGGCGCAATGCAAGCTGCGGTTCGGGACTTTGGACCACGCGCCCAAGTTCGATTACAACGAGGAGTCGCTGTTGCCCGAGGATCGCGATGTCCTTTCCCAGGTCGCCGAGTGCCTGGCGCGCGGACCGCTCAAGGGCCGCGCGGTTCAGCTCGTGGGGCACGCGGATCCCCGCGGGACCGACGAATACAATCTCGGATTGGGGAGCCGGCGCGCACAGACCGTGAGCTCGTACCTAACGCGTCTCGGCGTCTCGCCAACCCAGCTGACGGCGACCACGCGCGGTGAAGTCGATGCGGCTGGCAGCGACGAGCCCGGATGGCGGCGCGACCGCCGCGTCGACCTCAAGCTCGTCAACTAGCCACGCCGGCGCTCAGCCGATCCAGAACGGGCTCAGCCACGCCGCTTCCCCGTCGGCCTGTTCGATGCGGACGTAGACGTAATTTGCTCCGTCGCGATGGGGGAGCTGCGTGCGAGCACGCGCGGTCGTGCCCGAGCGATCCACCTCAAGCACATGCTCGGCGCCGCGGTCGACCATCACGATGTTCGCGACCGGCGCGGTCCCCAACACCTCGATAGCGAGCTCGCCACGAGTGCCGGCCGGTAGCTCGCTGCCGATCGGCGCGCCGTCCACCTCGGCGCGCACGACGATCTTTGCCCCGGTGGTCCCGTAACAGCGACGAGCGCGCAACCCGGCGATCACTCCCGCGCGCGTCGGTTCGGCGGCGATCACGCAGGCGAGGCCAGCACGATACGGATTCCGCCAGCGCGCGATCCCGTGGTGCCAGTCGAGACCGTGGCTGTCGGTCGATGCGATGAAGCCGAACCGCAACCCAGCGTCGAGCGCGTCCCGTACGAACTGGCCGGGGATCACGTGATCGGCGCGCGGAGGGTGCGCAGCACATGCACCGTCAGCCTCGTAGCAACCGTGGACCGAGCAGATCTCCCAGATCGGCTGGACCTGCGGATCGTGGTGCGCGAAGTCACCGCCGGTCCAGCCGACATGGTGCGGCACTGCGATGCCACCGAGCTCGCGCAGCAGCGCGAACAACGCATCGACGTCGCGGTCCGGAACCCGATCGGGAACGCGGTCCGCAAAATAGACGCATTTGTGCCCAGGACCGGGATAGCGTGGCAGCGTGAGCTCGTAGCCGGCCAGCGCCACGAATCGACCCGGTTCGTCGAAGCTCGCCGCCACCTGAGTCGTGAGCTGCCACGTCGCAGGACCGAGCGCACGACGGCAAAACTGATCGTGATCGGTGATCGCCGCGAAATCGAGGCCACGATGATCGCGAGCGGCGATCCACAGCTCCTCGACGCTACCGCAACCGTCGGAGTGCGCGGTGTGCTGGTGAAGATCGCCGAACAGCACAGCCGACCCGGTCGACGAGCGCACCCGCGCTTGGCGAAGCCGTGGTGCGCGCACCGAAGTGGATAGCTCCGTCGGCTCCGGGCACTCGCCGATCAGTACGCCGTCGGGCGCGCGCCGGCCGAACCACGGTCTTCCGCGATGGAGCGCGAGGGCATGGCGACGACCGCGCCCGCCCCAGCCACCGGAGTCGAGAGCCATCGCCGCGGTCCACCGACCGTCGTTGCTACGCGTGGCGACGTGGTGACCGTGCGTCGAACGCCCTACCAGCCAGAGCGCTCCGCGGTGACTGACGGCCAGCGCAGCGAGCTCCCATCCTTGATCCTCACCGCGTGGTTCCGCCCCGCCCGCGCCAACCGGCGGGCTCGCCGCGATCACCGTTCGATCGCGGGGGCTCACGATCGCGACCTCGAGCGTGCGTACGACACTGGCTTCGCGATCATCGCCCGCTTCGTAGACCCCGCCTCGGTGCCAGGCTACGGCGACGCGACCACCGGGCAACAATGCGATCGTCGGCGCCTCTCCCGGCTCGCCGGTGATGTCGAATGAGTCAGCGGGTCGTTGCGTCCATCGCGCAAGCTTGACGAGCCCGGGCTGCCGCGGTGCACCTTCACACCACGCAAGCCACAACTTGCCGCCGTCGATCGCCAGCGAGGGCCACCGACACCACGTTGCGCCGCCGCCGATTCGCTGGGTCTCCAGGATCGTGCCCGTCGCGGGGTCCACGCGCGACACATCGATCATGCGCTCGCTGTCGCGCGAGATCTCGACGGCAAGCCACACGGCGTCACCGGCAGGGACCGCGGCGACGTGCACGGGGATCCCGTCGATCGCACGGCGCCAGCGCACCGGCGCTGAACCTCGCGAGCGGCACGCGGCGACGAGCTCACCGGGTGCACACGCGATCGCGAGCGCTCCAGCCCTGAGCGCAGCGATCGCAGGCCGGCAGCAGACGCCGTGCTCGGAGATCGGAGCCACCTCCGCGATACCGGAGCGCGTGACGCGTCCGAACCATGCTTCCTCGGTCGCCAAGGTCGCCGTGCTCGCGGCGACCCACAGCCGTCCATGACCCGCCGCGAGCGCGACGTCATCGGGATAGCCGGCGATCGACCACGCAACGACTGCCCCGGTCACAGCGCGACTCCGAAGCGACGGCGCAGCATCATCGCCATCGCGGTGGCCAGGCCGAGCCAGTACAGCCACCACGAGACCCCGATCGTGGACACGCGCTCTGGATACGGGATCGTGATGGCACGGATCCCGCTCGCGGTGATCGCCGGCTCGACGCCGAGTGCCCACAGCTGAGCGATGCCGCGGCGATATTCGGGCGACACCACTGGTGCATCGGGATCGGCGACGAGCTCTGCGGTTATCGCACCTCCAGCACGCACCGTCAGCGGGAACCGGCCGTTGGCCTCGAGGGCGATCCGTGCGTAGAGCGCGTGCTCGCGTTCGGCGTGAACGCGAGCGGTCACCTCGGCGCCGGCGCCGGCAGACAGCTCGACGTCGCGCAGCGACACGCCGGGCTCGACCTCGATCTTCACGACCACGATCGACGGCGCAGGCAACGGGGAACGCCCGTGGCGCAGCTCGAGGTGGACATACAGAAGTCCCAGCGGACCCGCGAGCACGATCGCGGACGGGACGAGACACAGCACGTAGAGCGCGGTCCACCCCACCAATCGCGCCTGCGCACGCAACAGCTGGCGCGGATGGTCGAGGTACAGTCGCATCTCGAACATTGCACCGGCCATCTGCGCGCGCGCGTTCCGGATCGTTCGCTGCGGTGACGTCTTGCGCACGGCGACGAGCATCACGACGGCCGTTACCGCCGCGACGAGCGCGAGCGATGCCCACGGGGCCAACCGATCGAGCGGGCCGAGCACGAGCTCGAGCGCGTGATGCACGTGGCTCACTCGATGTAGCCCAGACCCCGCAGCCTCGCAGCGAGCTGTTCGGGACTGCTGGCCGGCTCTTCATAGGCGCGCAGCCCGCGCTGTAGAAGATGCTCGATCAACTCCTCGATGGACGAGTAGCCTTGCGATTCCACCGCATCCGCGAGCCGAGCGCGGAGCGGTCCTGACCGAGCGCCGTAGCGATCGAGCCCGCGGATGACGAAGTGGTTCGCGGCATCTTGTGGAGAGCCCAGACCGTGCGCCCCCGCGACGTCACGAATTCGGTCACGCAGGTCGCGCGGGATCTTGATGTCGTCCTTACTCATGATTCCTCCGCGGTCAGCACGGCACGCCCCTCGAGCTCCGCTGGTACGGCGATGCCGAAGAAGGTGAGAATCGTCGGTGCAAAGTCGCGCAGCGTCGGCCGTGACTCACTGCTGATCGGAGTGCTGGAGACGAACACGCCCGGCACCGCTGCGGGATCCATACAGTGGTCGCCGTTCCAGCGATCGCGATTGGGCTCGAACACCTCGATGCCCACGGCGCCGAGCGCCGACTCATCGGAGCTGCGGTACCCGCGCCGGTACCCGACGATGAGGTCGGGTGCGCGGTCGCGGAACTCGCCCGCGGGCGCTCGATCCACACGTGTGATCGCGGTGCCGCCCGAGCTCGGATCGCGAAGCGCGAGCAGATCGCGCTCGAGGCGCTCGAGCACGAGATCTCGATCCTCCCGACGCACCACGCCGTTGGCTTCGCGCCCTTGCAGATTCACGAACACCTGATTGAGCCCGAGCGCGTATGCCTGCGTTCGCGACCAGTCGATGTGGCCGAGGGCCCCGGCTCGCCGCTGGTGATCGGGCAGCACGGCGAGGTAACCGTGTTGCGCGAGGAACGTGTTCAGGTGGACCTTGGTGCGGTAGGGCGCGAACCCGTGATCGGACATCACGACCAGGCTGGTATCCGGCCCCAGTCGAGGTAGCAGCTGGCCGATCCAGCGATCGACGCGGCGATACAGGGAGGGCAACGCGTCGGCGTAGGCGCGCTCGGCGGCGGGCGCATCGGGATCGAGGCTGGAGAACAACACGTGGCTCGCCTGATCGATCGACGATAGATAGACAAACAACAGGCCACCGTGAAATCGCGCGAGCTCGCGATCGAGCATCGCCTCGGTTTCGGTCATCACGCGATCGACGATCTGGAGGAACTCTGCCGGGACGAGCACGTCGCTAGACAGCGCCTTGGTGTCCTCGGGCATGCCCTGGGTGTAGAACCGGCCGATGTCACGAGCGAGCGCGGGCGCGTAGTCCGCCGGCGACGACAGCGGCATCTCCGACGCGGTCGGATCGAGGTTGATCGGACTGACGTAGAGATGAAGCGACGGCTCGAGCTGGCGCAGATACATCCGGACCATGCCACCGACACGACCGGCCAGGATCCCCGGATCGAGCTCGATCGGCACCCACTCGCTCCACTCCCCGGCGTTCAGGATCACGTCCCGATCGCCGAGCCGGATCAATACGCTGCCGCTCGCAGGATCGCGCACCAGCTCGACATCGAGCAGCATCGGGTCGCCATCCGCCGACAACGGATCGCTTGGACCGGTCAGCGCCGTGGTCGCGCGCTGCGCCGCTCCGAACGCGACCAGGTGGACGATGCCGCCTTTGACGGGTCGTGCCGCGACCGCGGGATCATCGGTGATCAGCTGGAACGTGCCGTACGTTCCGAGTAGGTCCGGGGTCCCCATGCCGGACATCGATTCGGCGCGCATCGACGCTGGCGGAGGAAAGTTCGCCGGCACCTTGACGACGGTAGCGGGCACCCCGTGCTGTTCCAGCAACTGCCAGAATGCCGTGCCGCTCCTCAGCAACGTCACATCGGGCGACCCAAGCGGCAATGCGAACGAGCCGAGCTCGATCGTCCGCGCCGCGCTCACCTGCGACGTCGATAGATACGGTGCGAGGTGAGCCGCATCGCGGTGCACGAAGTCGAAGATGCCGTGCTCATCGGGATCCTCGCCGGTGATGAACGTCGACCATGCGACCGGGCTCTGGGGCGGACTGGTGGTCTCGAGCTCGCGCATGTCCCCGCGATCGATCAATGCGGCCAGGTTTGGAAGCTCGCCGCGGGCGAGCAGAGTCCGGACGATCTGCGGATCCATCCCGTCGATGCCGAGCACGATCATGCTGCGAGGGAACGCGGGTTTGTGCTGTGCGACAGGTGGTGGCTCCCCGCACGCCAGCAAACCGGTAACTCCGATCACCGCCGAGCGGATGACCGCACGCAGGCTCACCAGGTCACCAGGCTCGCGCCATCCATGTGGCGCGGCGGAACCACGCCGAACAGCTCGAGCAGCGTCGGCGCCAGGTCGATGATGTGTGGGCCGTCGGCGCCTCGCGCATGATCCAGCGGCAATGCGAGCCTGCGGTTGGCGACCAACACGCCCGGCACGAGATCAGGATCGATGCAGTGATCGCCGCTCCATGCTTTCGTGTTGTCCGAGAACACTGGCCCCTCCGCGATGCCGCGCGCGCCGTCCCAGGAGATCCGCCAGCCGGCGCGATAGCCGACGATCACGTCGGGTGACTGATCGGCATAGGGCCCCGTGACCCGATGCGCCGGATAGCACTTGCGGATGGCTGACTCGCCTACGCTCGGATCGACGATCGTCGATAGCTTCGCGGCGATCTCATCGGCGAGCGCGGGTGCATCTCCCACGGCCACGATGCCCTTGGCTTCGCGACCCGCGACGTTGAGATAGATACCGCCAAGGCCGAGGGCGTAGGCGCGCGTTCGGGACCAGTCGATCCCATCGAACCATTCGCCTGCGCGCTCGCGACCCGGCTCGAGGTAAAGATACCCGTGCTCGCGCAGCCAGGCGTTCAGGTTGACGCCGCGCCGGAACGTCTGAAACCCGTGGTCAGAGATCACCGCGACGAAGTTTTCGAGGTCGGTCGGATCGACCTCGGCCAGCACGCGGCCGACCAGATCATCGAGCTTGCGATAGGTGTCCTCGATCACCGTGGAGAACGCCTCGCTGGGATCACCTGCGCCAGCGTTTGCGGGATGATCGCGATCGATGTGGCGCGTGAACATATGCTGGATCCGGTCGCTGCTATCGAACACGCACGCGACTAGTCCTCGTCGGGTGCGACGCAGCATCGCGAACAGCTGAGCCTCGCGCTCGGCGTGATTGGCCCAGGCCTGCTCGAGGAACGCATGTTCGTCGAGCACGCCTTCGTTGAGTGCCCAGGTGTCCTCGGCGAGACCCAACGTCGCGTAACGACCGCATAGCTTGGACAGGAACGTCGCAAAGAACGGCGGATGCGAGATCGGCAAGATCGGGCTCTCTGGATCGATCTGGATCGGCGTCTGGTAGATCCGTACGTGCGCTCCGAGCTCGACGAGTCTGAATCGGCAAATCCCGCGGATCCGAAGGCCGAGCCCGAGCGGGAACCGCAGCTCCACCCACTCGGTGTATTCGCCGAGCCGTAGCTCGATTCGTTGGCCGTCGATCGATGCGTGCGCGCAGCGCCGTTCGAGATCGAGCTCGATGCGCAATGGCAACCTCGTGCGCCGGCCATCGCGGCGGATCGGATTGACCGGACCTTCGATCCACGCCTCGGCGCGATCGCCGCGAACCTCGAGTGCGACGCGGCGGCCGCCTTCGAGCTGGCGATCGATCTCCGAGCTCGAGTACACGGTGAACGTCCCCTGCGAGCCCTCGAGATCCGGCACGCACATCGCCGACAGCATGGTTCCCTCGAACCGATCGGGTGGGAACGTGATCGGCACCCGCAGGATCGATGACGGTACGCCGTGGCGACCGAGGTCGGTCCAGAACGGCCGGCTGCGTCGCATCATTCGCACGGTGGGTCGCCCGAGCGGGATTCGATACGGGCCGAGCTCGAGATGGCGGCGAGGTGGACGAACTTCCGCTGACGACAGATCGGGCAAGTACGTGCGCGGATCCCGGGTCAAGAAGTCGAAGATGCCGTGTTTGCCCGGGAGCACGCCGGTGGCGAACGACGACCACGCGACCGGTGACATCGGTGGATTGGTCGTGTGCAGCTGGTGAAAGCAGCCGACCCGGCCGAGCCGCTCGATGTTGGGCATCAAGCCGCGATCCATGAATTGCCGCGTCAGCACCGGATCGAGGCCATCGAGTCCGATCACCACGGCGCGGCGCACCCGCGCCGGGTGCGGTGGGCGTCGCCGCCGAATCCGGCGCCAGGTCCAGCGCACTGGATAGACGAGCAACCCGAACGTCACGACCAGCACGCTCGCGAGCAGCGCGAACGCCGCGGTCGCGAACGCCATCCCAGCGCCCGGCCCCACGTACGCGAGCGCATCGCGCGGGATCAGGACGATCGCCAAGGCCAGCAGCGCGACCGGAAGCGCTGTCCGTGGACCGCACGAGCTCGCGCGGTCGCGAGCGTCGCACTGCCTGCTAGCGAGGGGTGCTGACATCGTCATCCTTCGCGCTGCCGGATTTCGGTGCGCTGCCGAAGTAGCCGAGCGCTTCGAGCTGACGCCTCATTCGTGGACTGATGTCCGCCTCGCCCGCGCGGAACTTGCGGCGCGTCGCGATCCCGGTCATCCGCCGCGCCTTACGCGGGATCGCGAGCGCCTCCCCGAGGTGCACCTCGCACAGCTGCCGCGTGATCACCGCATCATCGCCGAGCGGCTCGGTCTCGCCGCGATCGTGCGCGAGATCGAACAGCGTCGCGCCTTCGGGCTTGGCCACCAACTTCCACGAACCGACGCGAACCACGCGCTGGCCGTGGAGAAACTCCGAGACTGCGTAGTGCGGCTGCGAAGTCGATTGACCGCGCACGAGCGGCAGTAGCGAGATGCCATCTGCATCCTCGAGCGGCTGCTTCCCGAGCACGTCGAGGATCGTGGGCGCGAGGTCGACGTGCTCGACGATGTCGCGGATCACCGCGCCCGGGGCAAACATCGGCGGGTAGTGAACGATCAGCGGTGCCCGGATCATCTCCTCGAACACCTGATGGCCATGGCCGTAGCGCCCGCGCTCACCGAGCTCCTCGCCGTGATCGTTGGTGACCACCAACATCGTGTCGGTGAGCACGCCACGGGTCTCGAGCTCGGCGAGGAACTTCGCGAGCTGGGCATCGTGGTAAGCGATCTCGCCCCAGTACAACGCGCGTAGCCACTTCTGATCTCGCTCGCTCGCCGCGAGCTTTCTCGTGCTGAGCGCGACCTGCTCCTCGGCTTCGATCGAGCGCCCGAGCGGACCGTCGTAGTCTTCCGGGAAGTACGGGCTCGAGAACTCGCGATCGACCCGATACGTGACGTGTGGATCGATGGTCTGCAGATAGAGGAAGAACGGCTGATCGGGGTGCGACTTCGCGTGCTCGGCCTGCCACGCCAGCGCATCGCTGAACACGTGCTCGGCTTCGGACGGCTTGCCTTCTCGGATGTAATTCTTGAACGTGTCCCACCCTTGTTCGAAGCCGAACACGCCGCTGATGTAGCCATTGGCGACGAACCCGGCCGTGGCAAACCCCTCGCGCTTGAGCCGCTCGCTCACCAGCTCGACCTGCCCCGACAGCTTGCTCGCGTCTTCCTTGGTGCCGTGGGTCGACGGGTAGAGCCCGGTGAGCGTGGTAGCGACCGATGGTTTGGTCCAGTTCTCGTTGTCGTACGCCGCAACGAACGCGGTGCTGTTCGCGGCGAGCGCATCGAAGCGCGGCGTCTTCGCCACGCGGTCCGGACCGGCGAAAGGCCCGAACGCATCGGCGCGCGCCGTGTCCATGACCAGCAGGATCACGTTGCGCGGTGGAGCGCCCGTCGGCGAAGGTTCACTGCGCGACGAGCGCGGCCGCATGATCTCCGGTTCTCCCCACCCGGCAAGCCCGCGCTGGCTCGAGGTGTTCAGCTCGAGACGGATCGCGCGACCCGCGAGTGCGTCGAGCGACACCGCGCGCTCCTTCCATGACTTCGTTACGGTCTCGCGCAACAGCTCGTGCTGCTTGCCGTCGTCGGTGACTGCGGTGATCACGAACTCGGCCTGATCGGCGGCCCCCAGGTCCACCACGAGCTCGGAGCCGGAGGGAACCGCGAGGTAGAATCCGTAGCTGCGCGGCGTTCGCGCCGCGAGCGCGCGCCGGGTCCGCCCGGCGATCTCGATCGGCGCCATTCGCGGCTCCATCGCGGGCTCGCCTGGACCCGCCGCCAACCATATCCAATCGAGCTCGGCGCGAACGCCGCGCACCGCTGGCGACGACGCACGTGCCTCCAATCGGATCCGACCGCGCGGCGGCACCGCCCCGGCGGGCACCGGCACACGCAGGGTTTGCCACGCCGTGCCAAGCTTGACGGTGCCGAGCTCGCGGCCGTTCACGAACCAGGTGAGCTGCTGATCACCGCGGCTGCGCGCGCGCATCACGAGTGCGCTCGGCGCCGAACGCGGGGCGACGAGGTCGAGCAGCGCACGCCGCGCGGTCATCGTGCCCCAGGCAGTATGCTCGTCGGCGCCGCTGTCGCCCCAGCCGGTTTTCCAGCCGCCGCGAGTGTACTTGTGCTGGTCGGGAACCCCGAGATCGATCAAGAGTCCGTTCGCATCGAGCTCCGCACGCCCCACCTCGTCGAGTAGCGGCCGATACGTGACCAGCGCGCGGCGGTGCGAGGTCGGCTCGGTGATCGCGGCATGGGCGGCGCCGACAGGTGCAGCCTCCTCGCTCGTGTTCTTGCATGCTGCCAGACAGCCCATCAGGGCCACGACGATTGCGGTTCGATTCAAGCTGACTCCTGCTGGATCTTTTGACGTTGGAGCGCGGGCTCGACAGCCCGCCGCATGGCCGCGACGTCGAGCTCGAGCTCGAGGAACCGGCAGATCCGATCGATCTCTCGCGCCGGTTCCGCGAGTACGCGCTCGTAGCCGACTCCGAGGATGCGCATGTGGCGCGCCGTCTCTAGCCAGCACTCGATATCCACGAGATGACGTGCGAGCGCATGCCGGGCCGCTCGTTCGTCCTCGCCCATCGGGGTGTTTCCGAGTCGATCGAGCATCGCCCGCTGCGATCGGACGATCTGATCGATGCCGCGACGCATGAACACGACCCGGTATGTCCAGTGGTCCGGCAGGTGCGGCAGCAACGACGAGATCACCTTGACGACGCAGCCCGGTGCGCCCGTTACCCACGACGCATCGCGTGCCGTGGCCTTGACCGCTTCGAGCTCGTAGTAACCCCGGGGATTGTCGGCATCCGCTGATCGCGCTGCGTCGGCGAGGATCGGCGCGCCGCCCTCGGCGAGCATCCTCATCATCATCGAGGTCCCCGAGCGCGGCAGCCCCGAGACTACGAACACGATCGGCCGCCGCTCGGCAGAGCCCCCCATGTCCGATCAAGACGGGCGAATCCGGCGCCCGTTCATGACGCGCCGATCCCTGCTGGGCGCATGTTCAGCGCTAGGCCCGAAAGGACCGCAGAGTCCCGGCGAGAGCAGCGCCGGTTCTCGACGCGCGTCGAGGTGCGACCGAGCCAACCACGCTCCGCCGCATGGCATGCGCGCGCGATGTAAGCACCTGTTCTCCGCCGGTTCCCGCGGCGACCGGTCGATGCGGTCGAGGTTGAACGGCTGAATCCTTGGCTTTCAACGAGTTGGCACGATAGACCAGCTTGACAGCAAACGCTGGGTCTTGTAGACCAACCGCCTTCGTTCCGAGGACGTTGGCAGATGATTAACACCCACCAAAAGAGCACCTGGCTGACCAAAGAGGCCGGTGAGGCACAGCGCGAGTGGTTCGTGATCGACGCGAGTGGTCACACGCTCGGTCGCTTGGCATCGCGCATCGCGCTGGTGCTCCGTGGCAAGCACAAGCCCACGTTCACGCCGAACGTCGACATGGGCGACTTCGTGATCGTGCTCAACGTCGGCAAGGTGCAGCTGACCGGTACCAAGCCGGACAAGAAGCTGTACCAGCACCACACGTTGTACCCCGGCGGTATCCGCACGCGCCTCGCGAAGGACGTGCTGGCGACCGACCCCGAGCGCGCGATTCGCGAAGCGGTGTGGGGCATGATGCCGAAGGGCCCGCTCGGCCGCCGCATCATGAAGAAGCTCAAGCTGTATCGCGGAACCGAGCACGAGCATCAGGCGCAGAACCCGCGCGTGCTCGAAATCAAGTCTGGCCGTAACTGAGACAACCTGAGGACGTGATGCAGAAGACCTACGCAACTGGCCGCCGCAAGACCGCCATCGCCCGCGTTTGGATTACGGCCGGTGAAGGCCAGATCATCATCAACAACCGCTCGGATGAGGATTACTTCTCGCGCCCGACCGCCCGGATGGTGATCCGGCAGGGGCTCGAAGAGGTCAACCTGCTGACCCAGTACGACGTCCACGCCACGGTTCGCGGCGGTGGCATCTCGTCGCAAGCCGGCGCGATCCGTCACGGTATCACCCGCGCGTTGATGAAGGTCGACAGCGACCTTCGCCCCAAGCTCAAGGCCGCGGGTTACGTCACCCGCGACCCGCGTAAGAAGGAGCGCAAGAAGTACGGCCAGAAGGCCGCGCGCGCTCGGTTCCAGTTCAGCAAGCGCTAAGCGCTGGCTGCCCTGCCCTGCGCAACGAGCCACCGTGGTTCACGGTGGCTTTTCGTATTTTCGGAGATCACGTGGCGAGCTACGAGGACACCCTCCAGGAAATTCTTCAGATTCCATCGCTGGAGGTCGAATGCGATGGCGCGACCCGCGTCGTGCGGTGCTTCGGTCGAACGCATCAACGACGTCGCGTTGACGTCGGCATGCCGTGAGGCTCTCGAGGCGATCGACGGACTCGAGTCAGCTCCCGACGGATGGATCCAACTCGACGGCATGGAATTCGACGTGACGATCTGGACGCCCTATCGCGATCGCACACTGGCGGTCCGTACGTGCGGATTCGACCCTTCGAATCCTGGACACCGATTCGGCCGCGCGTTCATCGAGAGCGTGCTCGCGTTCGCGCGATGGGACTCGTCGCGGAAAGCGCTTCACAACCTGCTGTGGTATCTCGGCGGCGATCAAGGCGGGATGCTCTTGGTCGGCGCTGAGGATCACGGTTGCCGCGAGGTTACGGCGCCACACGGAACTAGCGCGTAGTACGCTCATCACGTTGCGGCCTCGCGCGACGATCCTCGTCATGGATGACCGCGTGAACGCGAACGCAGGCTCAGCCCGCCCGTAGTACGCTGTTCGCGTTGCGGCCTCGCGCGACGATCCTCGTCAAGCTAGTCGTCGCGTTCGTCTTGCCGGCGGTCGCGCTGTTCACGCTGTTCGCGTTCGTCGCGTATGACCTGAGCCGGCGCGACCTGGACGCGGAGCTCGGGTTGCGGCTCGAGTCGATCGCGACATCGGCAGCGACCCACGTCCGCGGCAAATACCTCGTCGAGCTGGCACCGGGCGATGAGCAGGCGCGCGCGTACCAGTTCGTCGTGTCCAAGCTCGAACCGATCGCCAAGCGCAACGGCGTCGAGCTGTCGATGTTCGACCGCAAGCTCGACTCGAGGTTCGATACCGCGGGCGGTGTCGCGATCGGAACCCATTATTTTCGCGCCGAGCTCGATCGTACCGAGCTCGATCGCGTGTTCGAGCGCGGCGAGACCGCGTCGTCGGTGACGTTCGAAGGCAACGACGGCAAGACCTACAAGACCGGCTACGCGCCGGTGACCGCATCGGAGACCGAGCCGGACATCGTGCTCGCCCTCGCCGCCCGCGCGCCCGCTTCGTACTTCGCGCGGCTCGACGCGTTACGCGATCGACTGTTGTGGTGGGGCGCGGGTCTGGCGCTGATCAGCATCGCCGCGGCGCTGTTTGCGACGCTTCTGATCACGCGCAACGTGCGCCGGTTGGCCAGTGCGGCAGAGCGCATCGGCAGCGGCGATCTCCACGCACCGGTTAGGGTGTCGTCGAACGACGAGCTCGGCCTGCTGGCCCAAACCATGGAGCGGATGCGCCACCAGCTCGCGGAACGCGACGCCCGGATGCAGCAGATGTTGGCGGGAATCGCCCATGAGGTTCGCAATCCGCTGGCCGGCATGACCTTGTTCGCCGGGATCCTCCAGGACGAGCTTCCCGATGGCGACGAGCGCCGCGGTCACGTCGCACGGATCCGTAAGGAGCTCGACTACCTCGAGCGCGTGGTCAACGAGTTCCTCGAGTTTGCGCGCCGGCCGAAACCTCAGATCGGCGATGTCGCGGTGGGCGAGCTGCTCGCCGAGGTGGCGCAGCTTGCGAACGGCGACGACGTTGCGATCGCCGTCGAGTCGACTGACGGCCTGATCGCGCGCGCCGATCGTTCCCAGCTTCGGCGTGCGCTGCTCAACCTCGCGCGCAATGCCGTACAGGCCGCCACCGCTGCCGGTCATCGCGGCAATGACGTCGTACGGATCGCCGCCCGTCCCCACGGCGACCAGCTAGCGTTTACGGTTTGGAATCGCGGCAAGGAGATTTCGCCGGAGACCTCGGGAAAGCTGTTCGAGCCGTTCTACACGACGCGTGAGAAGGGTACCGGGCTCGGCCTGGCGTTCGTTCGAGAGATCGCCAGCGATCATGGCGGTCGCGTCGAGGTCACCAGCGCCGACGGCGAGACCACGTTCACGCTAGCGATTCCGCTCGAGCCCGACTGAAGCGGGCCTCAGAAATCTGAGGTGATGCGGACCCCACCCCCCTCGATGGCGGTGTGGTACCACCGACCGATGGCGATGATCCTCATCATCGACGACAACGAGACGATCCGCGAAGGCCTCGGTCACACCGTCAAGAAGCTCGGCCACGATGCCGTGCTCGCTACCAACGGTGCCGCCGGCGTCGAAGCGTTCAAGGGACTCAAGGCCCGGGGCGCTGACTTCGTGATCACCGACCTCAAGATGGAAGGCGCGACCGGCGTCGACGTCTTGAAGGCGATCTCGGCGATCGATCCGGACGTGCCGATCATGCTGATCACCGGGTTCGGCACGGTCGAGACCGCCGTCGAGGCGATGAAGCTCGGCGCGTTCGACTTCTTGACCAAGCCGATCCAGCCCGAGGTGGTTCGGCTGAAGGTGGAGCGCGCGCTCGAGATCTGTGCGACGCGTCGCGCGAAGCGCAAGTCGGAGGCGATGACCGACTATCTGCGCGCCGAGGCCGAGGGCAAGTTCCCCGAGCTGATCGGTCAAGGCGACAAGATGGCGGCGGTCCGCCGCACGGTCGAGAAGGTCGCGCCGAGCGATACCACCGTGTTCATCGCCGGCGAGAGCGGCACCGGCAAGGAGCTGGTCGCGCGCGCGATCCACCGGCTCAGCAAGCGCGCGAACGGCCCATTCATCAAGGTCAACTGCGGCGCGATCACCGAGACCTTGCTCGAGAGCGAGCTGTTCGGCCACGAGAAGGGCGCGTTCACCGGCGCGATCAAGCAGAAGCTCGGTCGGTTCGAGCTCGCCGATGGCGGCACGCTGTTCCTCGACGAGGTCGGCGACATCCCGCCATCGATGCAGGTCAAGCTGCTGCGCGCCCTGCAAGAACACGAGTTCGATCGCGTCGGCGGAGAGGCGCCGATCAAGGTCGACGTCCGCGTGCTATCGGCGACCAACAAGGATCTCGACGCCGAGGTCGCCGCCGGCCGGTTCCGTCAGGATCTGTTTTTCCGGCTCCACGTGCTGCCGGTGAAGGTGCCACCGCTGCGCGAGCGCCGCGAGGACATCCCGATGCTCTGCGCGCACTTCGTTGCCAAGCTCGGCCCCAAGACCAACGCTCGGATCCGCGCGCTCAGCGACGCCGCGCTCGGTCGGATCATGGCGTATCACTGGCCGGGCAACGTCCGCGAGCTCGAGAACGCGATCGAGCAGGCGCTGGTGTTTGCCGAGGGCGAAGAGATCGCGCCGGGTGCGCTGCCGCAATTTCTGCAAGGTGGTGCCGAGGACGACCGGCTCGAGGTCCCGCGCGAGCTCACGCTCCCCGAGATCCTCGACGACCTCGAGCGCCAGCTGATCCTGAAGGCCTACGCCAAGGCCAACCAGGTCAAGACCGAGACCGCGCGACTGCTTGGCATCAAGACATCTGCCTTGTATTACAAGCTCGAGAAGTACGGGATCGAATGACGCTGAGCCGAACCATCGAACGCGTCGCCAACGGTGTCGAGCCGCAGGTATGGATCGCGCTGCGGTTCGTCGCGGGCGTGATGTTCGCATTTCACGGAGCGCAGAAGCTGTTCGGGCTGTTCGGTAAGGCGACGGTGGAGTTTGGCACGCAGATGTGGCTCGGCGGCGTCATCGAGCTCGTGGGCGGCATGCTGATCGCGATCGGTCTGTTCACGCGAGCGGCGGCGTTTGTGTCGTCTGGCACGATGGCCGTGGCGTACGTGCAATTTCACTGGAAGCTCGATGCCGGCGACCGGTTTTGGCCGATCGTCAACCGGGGCGAGCTCGCCGCGCTGTACTGCTTCTTGTTCCTATTCATCGCCGCGCGCGGCCCAGGGCAATACTCGATCGATGGGCTGATCGCTAACCGACAACGCTAGGATGACGGTTCTGCCGATCCGCTGCCGGCGGGATCGATCTTGCGCCTGCATTCGCGCAGCCCGGTCTCGAGCTCGCGCCCTCGCCGCTCCTGCTCGGCAGTCGGTTGCGCCCTACCGACCTTGGTCCGCAAAGACGTGCGATAGGCGGTCCACTCGGCCATCACCGCGTCGGTGCATGTCTTGTCGGGGCACCCGCACATCTTCGCCTTCAGCGCGGTCCAGTCGACCAGCACATCTTCGAACGCATCGGACGAGCCACACGCGGCGGTAATCCAGCTGACCACAACGACCACGGCAACCACGACGGCGCGCACTATTCGATCGTGGAAGATCACGCGGCTCACCGCAAGCTAGCTGGTGGTGCCGATTGCAGAGGCAATCGCTGGTTGCGGGCCGGAGGCGACGCGAACCCCCGGTGCTTGGCCATAGCGCTCGTTCGCCCAGGCATGGAACTGCTCCGATGGCAGATCGAGTGCTGCGCGGCAGATCTCGCGCACATGGACCGGAAAGTCGCGCTCGATCACCCAGCGCAGAAACGAACGATCGGGGCCAGCCGCGAGCTCGTGGAGCGGCGCCCCCTCGTGCTTTCCGAACCCAACGACGATGATTTCGCCCTCGCGGCGGAGATGACGAGACGGGCCGACCCAGCTCGCGCGCGCGGCCTGTTGGGCGAGCGGATCGCTGATCGACGCGATGTGGTCCCAGCCGTGATCGGCCAAATTGAACGCACGCAACATGCCCGATAGGACGCGACCGGTGGCTGCGACGTCAGCGCTCGCGGTGTGGGCGGCGGCGAACTCGTTGCCGACGAATCGCTGATGGGCGTGTTGCAAGCTGCGTGGCTCGCACTGCTGCCACAGTCGAAACGCATCGACGATCTTCTTGCCGGTGAAATCGAGCAGCGGTCGGTTGATCCGCGTGTACTCGGCCTGAAGCATGTCGATGTCGAACGCGAGGTTGTACCCGACGATGATGTCGGCCTGCGCGAACACGTCGGCGATCTCGTCGGCGAGCGCGGCGAACGATGGACAGCCCTCGAGGTCCTCCGCGCGGATCCCGTGAACGGCCTGCGCGCCGGGATGGATCGGCACCTCCGGCTTGATGCGCCAGATTCGATGCGCCGATGGGTCGGTGCTATCGAGGCCCTGTTGCACGCACAGCTCGATGATCTGATCGCGCATCCGATCCGTGCCGGTGGTCTCGCTGTCGAACACGATGATCCGCAGCTCGCCGGAGGCCGTACGCTGTGGGAGCACCGGGGGGGCGAGCTCGGGCACAGGCACGCTTCCGGAGCCAACCGCGATCACCGCGCCGGCCGGCACTGCCGGCACGGGCTGCGACTCGGCCGGTGCCGGATCCGGCGGTGCCGGGCGCCAGTCGAACAGCGAGAGCGTGCCTTCCACGGCCTGACGATACGGGGGGCATATGACAGCGGGCGCGCTCCCGGGGATCGGACCTAGGCACTGGAGATCGCAAGCGATCGAATCCGTTGGGTTCGCTCGCCCGCCCCTTTCGTTGTTCGTCCGCTGCCCCTGCTCATCTGAATAGTGACTAGGAACGGAGGACCGGAACTGACAACCCCCAGCCCGACCGACGCGCCATGCTAAGAACGCCACCGCGTGCGCCGCCTGCTGATCTCGTCGATGGTCCTGGTCGCCTGCAAGGTGGTCGAGCCGCCACCGATCGCCAGCGCCTGGTACGACGGGTTCGAACGCGATGACCTCGGCATCAACTATCAAGCCACCGGCAGCGGCTACGCGATCGTCAACGGTGAGCTGTCAGCGCGCGGTGCCCACAATCATCCGATGTGGCTTCGTAAGAAGCTGCCACGCGACGTACGCATCGAATTCGACTGCTGGTCCACCGAGCCACGCGGTGACATCAAGGTCGAGGTGTTCGGCGACGGCATGTCCTACGACGCCGACGGCGGTCGCTATATGGCGACCGGCTACGAGCTGATCTTCGGCGGGTGGTCCAACTCGAAGTCGATCATCGCTCGGCTCGACGAGCACGGCAAAGACGTCGTTCAGCGCGTCGACCTCAAGGTCGTGCCGAACAAGCGCTATCACTGGCGGATCGAGCGCAAGGCCAAGGTCATCACGTGGTTCATCGATGACATGACCACGCCGTTTCTCAAGCTCGAAGATCCGGAGCCGCTCGAGGGCAAGGGCCACGACTACTTCGCGTTCAACAACTGGGAGACCGACACCTGGTTCGACAACGTCTCGATCGCGCCGCTGTAACCGGGTGGTAGCGCTGGCTGGTGCGCTGCCACATTCATTGTCGTCCCGTTCGCTACTGATTTCGACCGTCTACGCTACAATGGGCGCCCGACGACGGGCCCGGCCCGACGTCGCGCTCGGGGATGGAGCAGTTCGGCAAATATGTCCTGATCCGCAAGATCGGGACCGGCGGCATGGCCGAGGTGTTCCTCGCGCGCACTACCGTTGCGCAAGGTCTGAACAAGACCCTCGTCATCAAGAAGATCCACACGGCGTACGCGCGCAGCCGTCAGTTCGTCACGATGTTCGTCGACGAAGCCAAGATCGCGCTGTCACTCAACCACCCGAACATCATCCAGGTGTTCGACTTCGGCGCGGTCGCCGATACGTACTTCCTCGCGATGGAGTTCGTCGACGGTGTCGACCTCCTGCGGCTGCTCCAAGAGGCGGCGAAGGCGCGAATCCGCCTGCCCTACGGAATCAGCGCTTATATCGTCCAGCAGATCTCGAAGGGGCTCGACTACGCTCATCGCAAGCCGGACGAGTTCGGTCAGCCGCTCGGCATCGTCCACCGCGACATCTCGCCACAAAACATCCTGCTGTCATGGGACGGCAGCGTGAAGATCGTCGACTTCGGCATCGCTCGCGCGCGCGACGTCCACGAAGAGCAAGGCGTCATCAAGGGCAAGTTCGCATACATGTCGCCCGAGCAGGCGCGTGGCGAACCGGTGGACTGCCGCAGCGATGTGTTCGCCGCCGGCATCGTGCTGTTCGAGTTGGTGTGCGCGCGACCGCTATTCCACGGCAAGGGCAAAGAAGCGCTCGAGATGGTGAAGTCCGGGGCGATTCCGCGCCCACGCGACTTCGCGCCCGAGCTGCCGGAGTCACTCGAGCGGATCATCATCAAGGCGCTGTCGTTTCATCGCAGCGATCGATTTCAGACCGCGCGCGACCTCCAGCACGAGCTCGGTCGATTTCAACTCGAGTGGGGCCAGCGCGAGTCGTCGTGGTTGGACTCGAGCGCGTTGGCACAGCAGCTCGCGCAGATGTTTCCTCCCGAGCAACGCTCGGTATCGCCGCGGCCGTCCGTGGAGGGTGACGCGCCCGAGGCCGCGCTCAACACGCCGGACCCTGGCGGTGATGCCGGAACGCCGCCGGTCAGCGGTGCGATTTCGATCCCGCTCGGCACGCCGAATCCGACCGGTGCCACGCGCGACTCGCGTCCCGGCAAGAAGATTCGCCATCCCACGCCGAAGCCGACCGGCACGACCGTGTCGCGCGAGCGCAAGTATATCTACGTGCTGCAGGGGATCCTGCGCGGCATGGCAGCGCTCGAGCGCAAGCTCGGTGCGAGCGGCGCATCGCGGCTGGTCACCGAGTTCTACAAGGTCGCCCGCGACATCGCGTTCAAACACGAGGCGCTGCTCGACGTGCCGCGGTTCACCGTCGACGGCAAAGAGGTCGCACCGGGGGAGCCGGGTGCCCATCTGTATTCGCCGATGACCGGCGGCGGCGAGACGATGATCCGCGTGGTCGTCGGGCTACCCGTTGCGGGCGAAGACGACGCCGGCCGTGCGATCCGGCTCGCGCTCGCGCTGGTCGATGCCCTCGACGGCATCGGCTCGGACGTCGAACCGGAGCTTCGGCTCGCGCTCGCAGTACAGCGTGGCGTGGCGCTGGTGAAGAAGCCGGCATCGCCACCGCGCCGAGGCTCGGTGGCCAGCGAGCCGTCGTTCGAGATCGAAGAGGCGACCGCGGCGTTCGCGCACAAGCTCGCGCGACAGGCTCGCGGTGCCGAGATCCTCGTGGGTGGTCGGGTCTATCGCTCGGCGCGCTCGGAGTGGAACTTCGAAGCGCTGCCCGCGATCGATCTCCCCGAAGATCCGCCCGGCGGCACGCAGAGCAGGGTCCCTGTCGATGACGACACCGATCCGGGCGTCAAGCGCGCCCGGGTATATCGGCTACGCGGCCCCAAAGAGCGTGCACAGCGCCAGCGCGAGCGGCGATCGCGCGATGCGGGCGCGCGGCTCTACGGCCGCGACCTCGAGCTCAAAGCGCTGCGCGATGCCTGGCGCGACGTGTTGGTGACCAAGCGCAAGCGCCAGATCACGATCGTCGGCGACGCCGGCGTCGGCAAGCGAACGCTGGTCCGCCAGTTTCTCCAGGGCATCGGCCCCGACGAAGCGCTGGTGATCCGGACCACCGCTCGCGTCGGTACCGCGATGACGCCCTACGGAGTGATCGCCGATCTCGCGCGCGACGTGCTCGGGCTCGCCGAAGATGCCGAACCCGCCGAGGTCGAGCGCCGGCTGCTGCGATCGGTCCCGCTGGTATTTCCCGGCGAAGACAGCTCGCACGAGGCGCGCACCGCGCTCCAGATCTTCGGCATGTTGCTCGGGGCGCGTGGCGCAGCTCCGCCGTCGGGTCCACCGCGCCGGCTCGACGACGATGGCCGCGGCGGAGGTCCCGAGCTCGACGCGACGACGCGGCGCCAGGTGCTGATCCGCCTGCTCAATCGGATCGAGCAGCGGCTGGTCGGCGAGCGCCCGATCGTGCTGGTGTGCGAAGACGTCCACTGGGCCGATCAAGACAGTCAGGAGCTGTTCGCGGCGCTGCTCAAGATCGAGACCCCGCGCGCGATCTTCGGCTTGATGACCAGCCGGCCGGATCCACGCGTGCTCAAGCTTGCCAAAGAGCTCGGCACCGAGGTCATTCACCTCGACGAGCTGACCGAAGCCGCGCGCCGCGAGCTGCTGGTCGAGCGGTTCGCTCCAGGCCAGGACATCGACGAGCTCGCCGAGCAGATCCTCGCGCGCTGCGGCGGTAATGGATTCTTCATTCAAGAGATGATCGACACCCTAGTCGAGCGCGGGATCTTGGTTGCCGATCCGGATGGCAACGGCTCCGGCCCCGGGCTGTTGCGGTGGGTCAAGCGGGATGCGCCGATCCACGTGCCATCCACCGTGGAAGACTTGCTACTCACGCGGGTCGACGCGCTGCCACCGGCCGAGAAGGACACGTTGATCCACGCTGCGGTGCTCGGCCGCCATGTCTCCGCGGTTGCGCTGACCCAGCTGCTCGATCGCCCCGTGCGGTTGGATCTGGACGAATTGGTCCGCCGCGGCCTGCTGTCACCGCAAGACGGCGAGTACCGATTCAAGAACGACATGACGATGACGGTCGCCTACGGGCTGATTCCGTCGGACGCGCGGATCCAGATGCATCGCGCGGTCGCGGCGCGGATCGCTAGCGCCGCCGGTTACCGCGTCGGCCAGGACGACGCGCTGATCGCGCGACACCTCGAGCTCGCCGGGGATGATGCGCTTGCGGGGGATCGCTACTTGCGAGCCGCCGGGCATGCCGTTGAGCTCGGCGGCAACGCCGACGCATTCCGCCAGCTCGCGCGCGCGCTCAAGCTATTGCCCGAGGCCGATCACGAACGACGGTTCAACGCGCATCGGCTGCGTGAAGAGATCCTCCGCCGGATCGCGAAGCGACCGCAGCAACTGCGCGAGCTCCACGCATTGCGCAAGCAAGCCGAGGCGCTCGGCGAGCCGAGCAAGCTCGCGATCGCGCACAGCGCGCTGGCCCAATTCTATATCGACGTCGGCAAGGCACCGGCTGCGTTGCGCGCCGTTGCTCCGGCGGTGCAATACGCCCGCGACGCGCGCGACCGACTGCTCGAAGCCGAAGCGCTCCGGCTGCGGGCCGCGATCGCGCGGTTAGTCGGCAACGCCGAGGAGTCGTTGCGATTGGTCGATCAGGCGCTCGAGCTGTGCGATAGCGCCGGCACGACCTCGGACGGCCGCACGCCGACGCCGGTGTTGATCGCGCGCGCGACGATCCTCAACCAGCGCGGCACGACGCTCTGGAACATCGGCCGGCTCGAAGCGTCGATCGAAAGCTATGCCGAAGCGCTGGTGATCTACCGCGCGATCGGGATGGCGCGTCACGAAGCGCGAGCGCTCAACAACATGGGCATCGTGTTCGCGGCGCTCGGCGAATACGAGGAGGCGCTCGCCCACTACAAGAGCGCGCTCAAGATCGATCAGCAGCTCGGCGATCGCAGCTCGATCGCGCTCAAGCTCGGCAACATCGGCCAGTGCTACTCCGACCTCGGCGATCTCGATCGCGGAGAGAGCTACTTGAGCAAAGCGCTCAAGGTCGCGGAGCAGACCGGCGATCTCACGGCCGCGGCCGACGCGGCGGTGTCGTGGGGACAGGCCAAGCTCCAGCGTGGCGACACCAAAGCCGCGCTCGCGCTGTTCGAGCGTGGGCTCGCCGCAGCTACCGAGAGTCGCGAACGCTACCAGGAGATTCGGGCGCTCGAATACATCGCCCTCGCCCATCTCTCGGCGGGTGACCCACCCGAGGCGGCGCTCGAGATCGCGCGCTCCGCGACCGAGTGGGCGCGCAAGATGCCGATGCTGGTCGGCATCGTCTACGGGCTGACGTTCCAGGCGCTCGCGTTATCCAGGCTCGGTCGCCATGACGAAGCGATCACCGCGATCGACGAAGCGGTACGACATCTCGAGGGTGCGCGACCCGATGGCGCCGAGCACGTCCACCGCTGGAGGGCCGAGGTTCTCGCGGCTGCCGGGCGCGGCGATGCAGCTCGCGCCGCCGCAGCTCGCGCCGCCGCCGAGATCGAGGTCAAGGCGGCCAGGCTGAGCGATCCGGAGCTTCGCAAGCACTTCTTGGCGAGTCGCCAGCGCGGGGGGTGACGCACTGGCGCGGCGGCTCGCAGATCAATCCAATGCGAGGCGCACAGGCAGAAACTGCTCCGACGTTGCTTCGTCTTCGAAGTTGTCATCGAAGTATTTGTGAAGGTCGATCGGCTGAGTGCCGTGCGCGAGTCGTTTTGGAGCCTCCGCGTTCGCGAACATCAGCTGAGTCATCCGTACGTCGTGCGCACGTTCACCTACCTGAGCGATCGCGTCACGAAGATCCTGCAGCACCTCGACGCGATGCTCCTGCTCGTCCGACGTTGTCTCGCGCGACAATTCGAAGCTAAGGAGCCGCCCTAGCAGCAAACGGGCGGCGGACAGCGCATCCTCGAGTGCCTGGCCGCAATCGTGGCGAGTCGACATTGTTGGGTCCCTCCCGACCAGCAGTGCATCCGCCGGTCGAAACACGTAATGCACTCGTTACGCCAACGTCGAGGCGCGGATTCACAGGTCGTCGCGTCCGAAGCCCCGCGTACCGTTGTTTCCGGATAGCGTGGGTCTTCCAATGCCTAGCAGCTCGGCGATGACGGCGACAGGTCTGCGTGATCGACGAATTGCCTCACGGAGCGTTTGACGTTCAAGCTCATCGTGCCGCGATGACCCAGCAGGTTCGGTTCGCCGCCAGTTTTGCCGGTGGAGTTGACGACGCAATCTGTGCGAACGCTCGCGAATGTTATCGCGACCGATGCTCGCAACGATTTCGTCGCTACGACCGACCGGATACGATAATCAACCACACACGACTACAGATCACGATCTGTTCGCGATGAACATCCGGATGTCGAGCGACTCTTCATATCGCCAGCGACGGGCCGAATCATGCACTGCAGGCACCAGTGCAGACCGCGATCGGCCGCATGCTCGAGTCACGCGTTCATCAACGCTCGCGAAGATCGATGACAGGCGAGCGAGCTGTATCAATTTGGAACAAACGTTCGAGATCAGTTCCAAAGTGGAACTTCCAGCTGGCCGCCGATCGTAGAAAATGCCACGGATTGCTTAGTATGGATGATGCTGGGAAGTTCTGGCGGATCCCACGTGGCGACGGCAGTTGAAATCGCTTTTGTCTGCATTTTGGTGGTGGCGATCGTCGCGATCGCTCGATCGTGGCGCAGCGCTGCGCGGCAGCGAGCCGCAGATCGCCGGTTCGCGGCTCGCAATGCGGTGACTCGCGTGCTCGCCGATGCGAGCACCATCGCGATCAGTGGTCCTCGGATCCTCGAAGCGATCTGTGAAACCTTGGCGTGGGACGCGGGCGAGCTATGGACGATCGACCCATCCGCCGAGCTTCGCCGCAGCCACCACTGGGCGCGAGCCGCGACCGACGACGACGCTCGGTTACGCGAGCTCGCGGTGCGTGCCGCGACCAGCGAGTTGCCGATCTGGATCGGTGACGCCGACACCAGTGCGGTCGCGCTACGCGTACCGCGACGCGATGGCCAGCTCGGTGGTGTCCTCACGTTGCGCGCCGAGTCGTCGCGACCTTTCGATCAAGCGGTGCTCGATACGCTCGCGGCGATCGCGAGCCAGGTCGGCCAGTTCATCGCGCACAAGCACGAGTCCGAGGAGCTAGACCTGTTTTTCACGCTGTCACCGGACCTGCTGTGCGTCACGAGCCATACCGGCTATTTCCAGCGGCTCAATCCAGCATGGGAGGCAACGCTTGGCTGGACCCGCGAGGAGCTGATGGCGCGACCGTACATCGAGTTCGTGCATCCCGAGGATGTTGCGCGCACCACCGCCGAGCACGAACGACTGCTCAACAACGGATGTCATAGCTACGCGTTCGAGAACCGCTATCGCTGCAAGACCGGCGCGTACAAGTGGTTCCAATGGGCGTCGACGACCTCGCCCGACGGTTCGGTGCTCTACGGGCTGGCGCGCGATCTGACCGAGAGCAAGCGCGCCGAGCTAGAGCTTCGCGAAGCGCATCGATTCCTCGACTCGGTGGTGGAGAACCTGCCGAACATGGTGTTCGTCAAGGACGCCGAGACCCTCCAGTTCGTCGAGCTCAACAAGGCCGGCGAACAGCTGCTCGGGATCAAGCGCGACGAGCTGCTCGGGACCAATGACTTCGACAGTTTTCCAGCCGAACAAGCTGCGTTTTATCAGGCAACCGATCGCGAGGTGCTTCGCGGGGGCAAGTTGATCGAGGTCGCCGAGGAGCGGGTCCAGACGCGTAGTCACGGCGAACGACTGTTGCGGACCAAGAAGATCCCGATCGTCGGAAGCGATGGCCGGCCGTCCTATTTGCTCGGGATCTCCGAAGACATCACCGAACGCCGCCGGACCGAAACCGAGCTCGAGGCCCTCGCGCGCAAGAACCAATTGATCCTGACGTCGATCGGCGAGGGAATCTACGGAATCGACAGCAAGGGACGCGCGACGTTCGTAAATCCCGCGGCGGCCCAGATGTTGGGTTGGTCCGTCGACGAGCTGATCGGACAGCCGATGCACAAGCTCGTGCATCACACGCGGGTCAACGGCAAGCCTTACACCGCCGAAGACTGTCCGATCTACGCGGCGTGTCACGACGGCACCGTGCACCGCGTTGCGGACGAAGTGTTCTGGCGCAAAGACGGCACGTGTTTTCCCGTCGAGTACGTGAGCACGCCGATCGCGGGCACCGGCACGAGCATGGGCGCGGTAGTCGCGTTCCGCGATATCTCGGCACGGCTCGCGGTCGACCGGATGAAGGACGAGTTCATCTCAGTCGCCAGTCACGAGCTGCGGACACCGCTCACTTCGATTCGTGGCGCGCTGAACGTCGTTGCGAGTGGTCAGCTCGGCGAGCTACCACCCAAGAGCCGACGCATGATCGACATCGCGATGCAGAGCACAAATCGCTTGATGCGACTCACCAATCAGATGCTCGATCTCGAACGGTTGCGCGAGAGTCCGATGGTGCCGATCGCGGAGCGCTGCGATGCCGCGGTGCTGGTCGAAGAATCGGTCAATGACATGCGCGGTCTGGCTCAACAGCTCGAGATCGAGCTGTCGCATTCTGCCGCTCCCCTCGTGGTGTGTGCCGCTGCCGACCAGATCGTTCAGACGCTGACGAACCTATTGTCGAACGCGATGAAGTTCTCGTCGGCCGGCACTACGGTTCACGTCAACGTCGAGCGCCACGGCGAAGCCGCGCTGTTTGCGGTGACCGACCAGGGCCGCGGCATCCCCGCTGACAAGCTCGAGCTGGTATTCGAGCGGTTCCAGCAGCTCGAGTACTCCGACTCGCGCGACCGCGGCGGGTCCGGGCTCGGCCTCGCGATCTGCCGGAGCATCGTGACGCGTCACGGTGGACAGATCTGGGTCGAGAGCACGCCGGGGCAAGGCAGCACGTTTTACTTCACGATCCCGCTCGGCTCGAAAGCCGCGGCTCCGGCAAGCGCCGGCGCACGCGCCTGAGCCGCGTCGCGCGACGAGCCGCTACGAACGAGTCATCGCACGTGGCAGCAGCACGTGCTCGCGCCGCTCGTAGCGCACGGCGAAGATGGCGCCCAGGATCGTCGCACCGAGTCCGACCAACATCGTGATCGACAGCGTGAGCAGCAGCTTGCCCGTGACATCGGCGGCTGCGAGTGCAGTGTGCTTGGCCTGTTGTGCGACGTCGCCACCTCGCGCACGAACGCTGTCCCAGCGCTCCGAGATCACATCGGCAACGCGCTCGGCATCGGCGCGCGACAGCGACGTTCGCTCCGCGTAGATCGTGACCAATCGGTTGCGATCGATGCCACCCTGCCGGACCGATTCGCGGAGCGCCGCTCGCGACGCAGCGACCACCTCATCCGCGCTCACGGTCGGCCGACCTTCCGCCTTCAGCCGCTCGTTGATCGGCGCGATCAGGTCGTCACCGCTCAGCCCGAGCGCCGAGAGATCGTCGAGATGCTTGCTGCCCTCCGTGACGGCAGCGCCGGCAGCGTTGCCGACCGCTACCGATGTCGCGACGGCACCACGCGCCATCATGCTGACGATCATCGCGACGCAAGTGAGCGCCGCCAGCGCCGAAAGTGCCCACACCACACCGGCGTGAATCACTGCGTTGAGCGTATTGATGGTCGGAGCTACCCGACCGGCGACCAGACCGCCGATGAACAACCCGATGATCGGCGCCAGGAGACTCCACACGCCGACGCCGATGCCGACACCGCGCAGCGAGCTCGAGTCGTCGGGATTGATCGCGGTCATCCCTACCCCCACGCCAAACACGTGAAGCACGAACCACACGCCCACCGCGACTGCGGTGCCCGCGAAGATCGAGGACCACCCGATCGGCGATGCGATCGGCGAACGCTCTGCGTCGGTGATGACCCCGGTAGTCGCGATGACCTCCGTGGTCGTAATGGTGGGTTCGGTTGGAGTCGCCATACCCTCGTCGCGTGCATCGGGCGTACCTCGGCAACCCCGCGTTGCCGCGTCACAAACGCGCTCGCGACGAGCGCGTCGCGCTCACCCGAGCGGCCGTGCTCCAGCATTTCTGCCAGCAGGCGATGAACTTTGCTCGGGTTTGGGCTGCGACGACACGGCTCACCTGTCTAGGCGTGCAAGTGATGCGTGGATCTGCCAAGTTCGTCCCGTGTCGTCGCGCGGAATTCGTGGTCGCCGATTACTGCTCGGCTTGTTGGTGATCCTGCTTGTCGCGGTCGTGCCGTCGGTCGTCGTGCCGACGCTCGCTTGTCGACCTGGCCCGCCGGAGCTGCCGGAGCTTGGTAGCGTGCCAGCGTTCAACCTCACCGACGAGCGCGGTCAGCCGTTTACCCAAGCTGCGCTCGACGGCAACGTCACGATCGTTAACTTCATCTTCACGCGCTGCGACACGATCTGTCCGCTGATCTCGGGCCGGATGGAAAAGATCCAAGAGAAGACGGGGGTCGCCGGGGCGGCCATCAAGATGGTGTCGTTCACCGTCGATCCTGCGTATGACACGCCGGCGCAGCTGGCCGAGTTCGCCAAGCGGTATCACGCGGATCCCGCCCGCTGGCGGTTCGTTACCGGCACGGCCAATGACATGAAGCCGATCGTCGAGGGTGCGTTCTGGAACTCGATGGACAACGAGGGCACGCGTGCCTCGGGCGCGCCATCGATCGCGCATAACGGCCACTTCATCCTCGTCGACGGCAACCGCAAGATCCGGGGCACCTACGACTCTGCGGACGTCCGCCGGCTCGACGATCTGCTGCGCGACGCGCGCTACTTGCTGCGCACCAGCACGATCTGATCGGCTTCGCGTCCTCGGAAACCGCAAAGCCGCAAGGCCGCGACGATCGGACGTGGTGGTTGACCGAACCGAGCCTTCCTCCGATTTCGGCGACCTCTGCGCCCTCGCGTTCCTGGTCGTCCCGGAGAACGCCAAGCCGCGAAGGAAGATCGGACGTGGTCGCGTCATAGCGCCTCGCTAGTTGCGCCTCGCCACTGCGAAGGCGATGCTCCGTGCGTTGGGGCCGCTTCTCGACGTCGTTCAGGTCATCGTCGGCATCGCCATCCTGTACTGGGGTGCCGAGTGGTTGATCCGCGGCTCTGCGAACCTCGCGCGTGGCTTTGGCGTCAAGCCGCTGGTCGTCGGCCTCACGGTCGTGGCGTATGGCGCCTCGGCCCCCGAGCTCGCGGTGGCTACCCAGACCGCGCTGAGTCACCATCAACCGATCGCGCTCGGCACCGTGATCGGCTCGTGCGCCGCGAACATCTCGCTGATCCTGGGTCTGACCGCGCTGATCTCCCCACCGACGATCGACGGCCGGATCATCCGGCGCGATGTCCCGGTGCTGCTGGGCTCCGCGATCGCGGTTCCGCTGCTGCTACGTAACGGGGTGCTGTCGCGACTCGAGGGCGCGCTGCTGATCGGCTGCGCCGTGGTGTTCACCATCGTAACGCTCACCGTTGCCGCCAAGATCGATCCCGACGACGAGCTGGTCGCCGACGAAGCGAGACGAGCCGAGCAGAACGCGGAGAAGCTCGGCGGTCGCGCGCGGCCCCGTGCATCGCGGACGGCCGCGGTCGCGATGTCCTGCGTAGGACTCGCGCTGCTGATCGCCGGCTCGAACCTGTTCGTGCTCGGTGGTCGCGGGCTCGCCGGCGAGCTCGGGCTGTCCGAACGCATGCTCGGCCTTACCGTGATCGCGCTCGGTACGTCGTTGCCCGAGTTAATGAGCTCGGTGATCGCGGCCTATCGCGGGCACTCCGCACTCGCCATCGGGTCGGTGATCGGCTCGAACCTACTGAACGTGTTTCTGGTACTCGGGATCACCGCCTACCTCCAACCGATCCATGTCGGCGAGCGAATGCACGTTGTAGAGCTGGTAGGGCTCGTCGCAATTACGCTGCTCGGTGTTCTCACCCTTCGCGGATCTCGCCAGATCACCCGCGTCGAGGGCGCGATGCTCGTGGTCGCGTATGTCGCGTTCCTCGTCGCAGCCGCGATCTTTTGATTTCCTCGGGTTAAGGGCGATGCTCGGACACGTCGCGGAGTGCGGACCTGCGTCATCACGACTCGCAAGTCAGTGACAGGCGTTTCCGCTAGGGACAGATCACCCCGCTCCGATACAACGCCGGCCATGAAGCGCACTCTCGCCGTGATGGCAGCGCTGATCGGGGGAACGATCAGCTTCGCAAATGCAGATGTGCCACTGAGCCCGCTCGACGTTCCCGCGAATCCGCTGGTGACGCCGTGGTCTCGGCCGCTCCCCACCTACAAGATCATTGGGCCAGGCCTACCGACCACCGACGAAGACGGCGTCTCCGTCGCGGTCTCGAACGTGATCTATCTGAACAACTGCAAGCCGAACGGCTGCCAGGTGTTTCCCGGTCCGGAGAACGCCGCAACCGGGTCGTCGGGAATCCCCGAGCAATCGTCGGTGGTCACCCCGTTCGCCTACGACGACAACACCTGGAACCAAGTCGTCGAGTGCGTGAAGGATACCTACGCACCGTTCGGCGTGAACATCGTGACCGAGCGCCCGGCGACCGGCTCGTATCACATGGCAATCGTTGCGGGCCGTCCGCAGGACGTACAGATGCAAAATGGCGTCGGCGGCGTATCGCCGTTCTCGTGCGGCTACATCAACAACTCGATCTCGTACAGCTTCTCCAACATCTATGGCGGAGACGTCAACGACATCTGCTGGACGGTTGCGCAGGAGACCGCGCACTCGTGGGGTCTCGACCACAAATACGATAACCGCGATCCGATGACCTACATGCAGAGTGGTCCGGCGCGTAAGACGTTCCAGGACAGCGCGGGCCCGTGCGGTGAGTTCTCGGCGCGCAGCTGCCAGTGTGGCGGCAATACGATGAACTCCTACCAGGAGATCCTCGCGACGTTCGGCGGTAGCACGCCGACGCCGCCCACGGTGGACATCACGTCGCCGAAGGACGGCGACACGGTGAACGTCGGCTTCGCGGTCCGCGCGGACATCAAAGACGACTTGAGCCCATCGAAGGCCGAGCTGCGGATCGACGGCGTGCTGGTCGGAACGCTCACCTACGCGACGCCGTCGCAGGTGTGGACGTGGAACGCGCCATCGAACTTGAGCCAGGGCACTCACACCGTGAAGGTCACCGGCTACGACGTCGGCCAGACGCCGACCGAGGACTCGATCAAGGTCACGATCGGCAAGGCGTGCGGCAAGCCTGCCGACTGCCCGCTCGACACCGACACCTGCATCGACGGCCGCTGCGCCCCCGGCAGCGGTGTTCAAGGCGGTCTGGGCAACACGTGCGCGAACAACACCGAGTGCGCCTCTGGTCAATGTGCCGGCGACTCGTCGGGCAACAGCTATTGCGTCGAAGGTTGCGATGTCGACGACGACGGCTGCCCCTCTGGGTTCGGCTGCATCGAGGCCGGGGGCCAAGGTGTGTGCTGGCCAGGCGGCGATGATGGCGGTGGTTGCACCACGCAGGGCGACCCGCGCGGCGTTGTCCTGCTCGGGATCGGCTTCGCGGTAGTCCTGGTCGTACGCCGCCGCCGCCGCCGGTGAGCGAAGCGCAGAGCAGAAACGCAGCGCCGCAGAAGCCGCAGAAGCCGCCCAGACCGGACGAGGTTGTTCGGGGCGCTTGGCGGGCGCCGCGGTTTCAGATCCTCGGCCGAGGCGTCGCCCTCCGCGCAACACACGCGTCGCGGGGTGACGCAGCGCTCGTTGATAGGTTCCCAAAACCCTTGGCGACGTTGGCGGCGTTGGCGGCAGATCGGATCTGAGACATGCCGCACGGGTGATCGAACCCCGGCACGTTTTCGCTAGGTTTCCAGCCCCTTGGCGCGATAGAACGGCGGCAATGAAGCGCCCGCAGATCTGGTTGTTCGCCGCGCTCCTCGCCTCGTTGGCTGTGACACCAAGCGCTGTCGCAGATGACGGCGTGATCCGTCCGCACGAGGGCGGCTCGATCAACGAGGACGTTTCCCCGGTCCCGCTCGCGACGCGGCGACGGACCGATCGCGTGTGGGTCGATATCGACCCCGGCACGGTCTCTCAGGTCGTCAACAGCAACCAGATCTACCTCAACAACTGCAAGCCAAACGGATGTGTGATCCGTGGCGGTCAAGGCGCGAGCTCGATCGATAGCGGGACCTTCCAGGGCTCGTGGCCGATCAACGGCAACCGGACATTGACCGCGTTCGCCGCCAGCGATCAAACGTGGAACCAAATCGTCGACTGCATGAAGGACGTGTTTTCGCCGTTCGGCGTCGAGATCGTGACAACCAATCCGTCGCCAGCGCCGCACTTCGAGATCATGATCGCTGGCCGACCGACCGACATCGGGCTGAATTCCTCGACGCTGGGTGTGTCGCCGTTCAGCTGCTCCACGTATATCCCGAACTCGCTCGTGTTCGCGTTCCAGAAGGCGATCAGCGAGTTGCCGTATAACGAGGTCGAGGAGATCTGCGCGACCGCAGCGCAAGAGATCGCTCACTCGTTCGCGCTCGACCACGTGATCGACTCGAGCGATCCGCTGACCTACTTTCCGTTCAGCGGCCGGCGCTACTTCAAGAACGCACAGGTCCAGTGCGGCAGCGATTGCTACGGCGGCACGTCGCCCACCGGCCTCGAGTGCACGGGCGGTACTCAGCAGATCCATCCCTGCGTGTGCACCGGTTCGCCGACCCAGAACTCGGTGCAGACGATCACGAACCTGTTCGGTGCCGGCACGCCAACGCCCCCGACCGTGAAGATCACCAGCCCCAAGCTCGGCGACAACGTCGCACCCGGGTTTCCGGTTCACGTCGAGGCGAGCGACAACCTCGAGCTCGGCCGCGTCGAGCTCTACGTCGACAACATGATGACCGCGTCGCTGCAGAGCGGGCCATTCGCGTTCAACGCGCCGGCGACGCTGAGCGACGGGACCCACCTCGTGAAAGTGATCGCCTACGACAGCTTCGGCACGTCGGCGAGCGCGCAGGTCCAAGTCGTGATCGGCGAGCCATGCGGCAAGCCAGCCGATTGCCCGTCTGATACGGATACCTGTGTTGGCGGACGCTGCGTCCCTGGTCCGGGTGTTCAGGGCGGACTCGGTGCGACGTGTAACGCACCGACCGATTGCGCATCCGGTCAGTGCGCATCCAATTCGGATGGCGAGCGACAGTGTGTCGAGAGTTGCTTGGTCGGCGAGGACCAATGCCCCGATGGGTTCGGTTGTCTCAACGCCGGCGACCTCGGCGTGTGCTGGAAAGGCTACGACGACGGCTCGGGCGGAGGCGGTTGCACGACCGGTGGTCCGATGGGACTCATCACGATGGGGCTCGGGCTCGCGGTCGCGCTGTTCCGCCGTCGCCGGCGCTGATCACGAGGCGGCGGTTTGAACGCCCACGACTACGCGCTCGCGATCGTCAGTTGCCAGACCTTGGCGGGGAAGCTGGCGCCTCCACCCGACACGCTCGATTTCGACCAGCCATTCGAGGCGCTGCGACTACCTGCGCCTGGCCGGCCACCAGAGCTCGCGATCGTTGCGAGTCGCAACGCCAAGGTGCCGCCGCTCGCCGGCATGCGCGATCCGTCGCAGCGTGCGCGGATCCTCCACGCGCTCGCCAACCACGAGCTTCAGGCGATCGAGCTGTTCGCGTGGGCAGTGCTCGCGTACCCCGACACGCCGATCGCATTTCGCCGCGGGTTACTGGCCGTGATGGCGGATGAACAGCGCCACCTCCAGCTCTATCAGGACCGGCTCGCGGCCCTCGGATCGCGGTTTGGTGCCGAGCCAGTCACCGGTCACTTCTGGAACAAGCTCGATCATCTGGTCGGCCCGATCGAGTTTGTATGCACGATGGCGCTGACGTTCGAGAACGCCAATCTCGACTTCGCCGGCGACTACGCGGCGGCCGCACGCGCCTGCGGTGACGACGCCACCGCCGCAGCACTCGACCGCGTACACGACGACGAGATCCGCCACGTCCACTTTGGGTGGGTGTGGCTCAAGCGGTTCGCTCACACGACCGAGGGCACCTTCGATCCGTGGCAGACCTACCTGGCGCATGTGAAGTATCCGCTCGGCCCCAAGCGGGCGCGAGGCGCGAGGTTCGATCGCGAGGCGCGCCGTCGCGCTGGTCTCGACGAGGCATTCATCGAGGCGTTGGCGGCGATCGAGCCAACCCGGCCGAGCGGAGCGCCGCGCGGGTGACATTCGTCATCCACGCAAACCTCGATTGCGAAGCCACCTGGGCCGGCACCGCGCTGTCCGCGACGGTGAGCGCCCGGATCAGCTTGTACGGCTGGCTGCTCACCGCACTCGCACCCGCCGACGTTGTCGTCGAGCTATGGACGCCGACGGCGATCGACCCTGCGCGGCTGGGTGTGCCCACCGGATGGACCGCTCCTCGCTTGCGCGTGGGAACCCCTGAATTCGCGGATCTCCGATGGGCTGCGCTCGATGCTCGCGCAGTCAATGACCGCCGGCTCGCCCTCGCGATCGCCAGCGAAACCGGATGCGCGCTCCCCGGCGCCCGGGTGATCCATGCGGTCGACGAGCTTCCGACGGTACGTGGACCGTGGGTGTGCAAAGCTCCATGGACATCTGCGGGGCGGGATCGCTGCCAGGGGAACGGTCCGCCCACCGCTGAACAAGCGACTCACCTGACGCGCCTGTTCTCGAAGCACCGCGCCTTGGTATTCGAGCCTTGGCTGGACCGGCTGTTCGACGTCGGAGTCTGCGCAGTCGTGCACGCCGACGGAACGACCCATGCGGAACCGCCACACGGTCTGCTCAGCGATTCGCGCGGGCGGTTTCGCGGCATCGATCTCGCTCCGCCCGGGCTGCTTCCAGACGAGCTCACGCAACTGGCGCGCTCGATCGAAGCCGTGGGATCGGCGCTCAGCAAGCGGGGCTACGCCGGTCCATTCACGATCGATGCGTTCGCGCACCGGGTTGGCGACGAACGGCGGTTTCATCCGCTGTGCGAGATCAACGCGCGCTACAGCTTTGGCGCCGTCACCCGAGCGTTCGCCCAACGCTGGGGCGCACGCGAGCTCGGGTTTGGCCCCGCGCCTGACCACGCGACCGTGCTGATCACACCTGGTACCGATGGCGTTACGGCGTGGATCCGCGGGTGACCTCGAGCCGGGCCACTGGCGCGACGCGCGGCAACGAATCCCCAGCGCGATGCAACCGACCGCCCTGACCGTGATAACGCGGGAATGGATCCTTCGGATCGATCGCCGACACGATCACTTCGCCGCGGCGGGTCAGAAACAGTACTGGCTCGAGTCCCTCCGGCGTCGGGCGCGCAAACTTCACGCTGACGCCCGCGGGCGCCACCGCTTCGACCACCGTGCCCGGCGTGCTCGCCTCCGGTACTAGGGTCTGGATCAGCCACGCCGTTCGATCGTCATCGGAGAAATCCGGCTTGGCGGCGAGCAGTCGCGCTGCGGTGATCGGCTCGTGACCACCGCCGTTCACCTTGACCTCGATCCGCAGGTCCGCCGGTGGTGGCGTGTCCCTGCCGGGAGGTGCGGTCTGCCACTGCTTGACCTCGGCCTCATCGCTCGCGCGCCCGCACGCGAGCACGCTCCAGACCGCGAGGACCGCGGCGATCGACGACTCCCGCACCATTCGAAAATTGTAGCATCGCGACCATGAACCACGTCGCTGCGAAATGCCGGGAGGCGCTGGCGAGGACCGGGCACGTGCTGGCGCTCACCGGCGCTGGCGTCTCAGCCGAAAGCGGGGTGCCAACATTCCGTGGCAAAGACGGCTACTGGACGATCGGATCGCGCGAATACCACCCGCAGGAGCTCGCGACGCAGGCGGCATTTGGTGACATGCCGTGGTCGGTATGGGCCTGGTATCTATACCGCCGCGGTGTGTGCAGCCGTGCGCAACCCAATCGCGGTCACGACGCGCTGGTTCGGTTGGCGACCGCCCTGCGCTCGCGGTTCGCGCTGATCACCCAGAACGTCGACGGCTTGCATCGCCGCGCCGGCAGTCCGGACACGTCGACCTACCCGATCCACGGCGACATCTCGCTGATGCGATGTGCGAACGATTGCACAGCACAACGTTGGCCGATCCCTCCCACCGTCGGGGACGTCCCGCGAGGGATGGATGTGCCGGCGGCTGCCCGCGACCAGCTGCGGTGCCCGCGCTGTGGCGCGATGGCGCGTCCGCACGTGTTGTGGTTCGACGAGTACTACGACGAGCAGCGATACCACTTGGACACGGTGCGCTCGCTCGCCGCGCGCGCGGTGCTCGTGGTGATCGCAGGTACCTCGGCGCAGACCACGCTGCCGTGGCAGGTCGTCACGATCGCGGCCAACGCCGGCGCCACGATCGTCGACATCAACCTCGAAGACAATCCGTTCGGCGAGGTCGCCGAACGCTCGGGAGGGATCGTTCGAGCTCCCGCCGCCGAGGCGCTACCCGCGATCGTCGACGCGATGATCGCGTAGCCAAACACTTTACGAACCGTCGCGTATTGGGCAGGGTGTGCTCGATGGCGTCTCCCGACGACGGCGTACCCGAGGCGACCCCCGAACGGGCTGACACCCCGACGGGGGAGATCTCGATGCTGCCGCCCGAGGAAGCGAACAAGATCGCAGCCGAGATTCGCGCGGTCGCCGAGAGCCGCGGCGATGACTCGGAGGTCATCGACCTCGTCGAGCTCGAAAAGATCGGAACCCAACCGAGCTCGGGGCGTTCGCGGCGGACCTCGGTGCTGCCGCCGATGCCGACGGTTCCCGAGCTCGCGCTCCCCGCACCATCGCCCGAGCCCGAGGAGCTGATCGCCGACGAGCTCCGCGACGCGTGGCCGCTGCTCGATCTCGACGAGCGCAGCGATGGCCTGCGCGTACTGCCGCGCGAAGACGCCGAGGAGTTTTTCGTCGCGCTGTCCGCCGCTGACCAGGCGTCGTTGCTGCTTCACTTCCGAGCCGGCCAGCGCCGCCAATGGATGCGGCTGCTCGAGCCCGACGACGTTGCCGACGTGATCCAGGAGACCGCGGAGGATCACCGCGCCACGCTGATGGGGCTGCTCGACGCGCCGACCCGCAAAGAGGTCACCGCGCTGCTCGCCTACGAAGAGGACCAAGCCGGTGGTCTGATGTCGACGCGCTATGCGCGGCTACGTCCGCAGATGACCGCCGACGAGGCGATCAGCTACCTGCGGCGGCAAGCGCGCGACCGCGTCGAGACGATCTATTACGCGTACGTGCTCGACGGTCAGCAACGGCTGGTCGGCGTGGTGTCGTTCCGAGATCTGTTCGCGGCCGATCCCAAGGAGATCGTCGCCGAGATCATGGAGACCGATGTCCACCGCGTGACCGACGAGATGGATCAGGAGACCGTGTCACGGCTGTTTGCCGAGCACGATCTCACCGTCGTCCCCGTCGTCGACAAAGACGGCAAGATGAAGGGCATCGTCACGGTCGACGACATCGTCGACGTCGTTCAGGAAGAGGCCACCGAGGACGCGCAGAAGTTCGGTGGTATGGCGGCGCTCGAGCTGCCGTATTTACAGTCGACCCAGCGCGACATGATCAAGAAGCGCGTGGGCTGGCTGGTGCTGCTGCTCGCCGGTTCGATGCTGACCGCGACCGCGCTCGAATCGTTTCAGGGACAGATCGACGACGTCCCGCTGCTCGCGCTGTTCTTGCCGATGATCGTGTCGACCGGCGGCAACTCCGGATCGCAGGCGTCGACCCTGGTGATTCGCGCCATGGCGCTCGGCGAGGTAAGGGGGGCGGACTGGTTGCGCATCCTTCGTCGCGAGCTGATCACCGGGATCGCGCTCGGCACCGTGCTCGGCGCGTTTGCGTTGGCGCGCGTCGCGCTTTGGGGCTTCGCAGGTTGGGGCAACTACGGCGCCCACCCGATGTGGATCGCGATGGTCGCCGGGTTCTCGGTGGTCGGCTGCGTGCTGTGCGGAACGTTAGCCGGCGCGATGCTGCCATTCGCGTTGCGAAAGCTCGGCGCCGACCCCGCGAGCGCGTCCGCGCCATTCGTTGCCACCCTCGTCGATGTTAGTGGGATCCTGATCTACTTCGCGATCGCGAACATCGTGTTGACGGGAATCCTGCTGTGACCTGACCGAGCCATCGGGGTGGCGAACCATCGGGGGTGACGAACCATCGGGGTGGCGCGTGGTTCCGCTTCGCGATCGGGCGTCACAACGTGCTGACCGGAATCCTGCTGTGACCTAGCGGCGCGGCGATGGTGTGATAGGGTGCGCGGCGATGTTCGCGACGCGCGTCTACCATTACCGAGATCCCGCTGCGGTCGTTCTCGGTCTCAAGGAGCTCCGCAAGAAGGGGCTGACGCCGCGCGGCTTGTTGTTCGTTGCGCTCGATCCGCGTGGTGAGACGTGGATCGCGGTGCCCGAGGATCTCGACGCCGTCGCGAGCATTCGCGTCGGCGACAAGCTCAGCCTGGTCCCGCCGTGGCAGGGGCGCTACTTCCACTTCGACGCCGTCCACCGACTGCCTGGCGATACGGTGCTGTGGAACGGTGACCGCCGGCTCGGCGACACCGGTAGCGCACCGGAGGTCGCGTGCGCGCTCTCCGAGTGGCTCAAGGGTAGCTCGGCGAAGAACGTATTCCTCGGCTGCGCGCCTCATACGCCGGGGTCGTGGTGGACACCCGACCACCTATCGGCCGTTACCAATCTCCACCAGCTCGGCCTGCTCGACTGCGTGGTGACCTCGAGCGGGATCCTGGCGCGTAAGATCGACGATCGCCGGTTATTTCATCTCGAGTTCCAAGCGCTCGCGAAACGCGGCAGCCCCGATGAAGGCTGGCAAGAGGTGTTCAACTCCGAGATGGGGAACATCCTGCTGATCGAGCGCCGCGTGCTCCAGTATCGGCTCGTCATCACGTGCGAGCGCGGCCTGATCGAGATCGACGTCAGTCACTTGCCCGATCTGGTGATCGAAACCGCGCGCGTTCCGATGCGTTCAGGGTTCGGAGTCGTCGGCCGGATCGACAACGGCGCGTTTGCGGTCACCGCCGGCACGATCGAACCGTGGGGCCTCACCAACATGTCGCCCGCGATGCTGGTCGGCTCCCCGACGGAGAGCTTGCTCGAGCTGCCGAAGACGTTGCGCGCGATGCCACTCGAGTAGCTGTCGCTGCGGTCTTTGTGGCAGCACGCAGCGTCGGCCGTCACCGAGGCGCTTGCTGCATGACGGCCATGTACATCAGAGCGAAGCCGGCGAGCATGACGCCGGTGAGCGGCCACAAGCCGATCGCGTAGGCGGCGACCGTGCGAAGGTGCTCGCGAAACTGAGGCGACGCGGTCCGCGGCGCGGGTGGTGGAGTGACGAGCCGTCCGCTGTGTCGAACCACTCGCGCCTGCGGTAACGAATCAAACGTCAGCATGTTTCCTCAGTATGGCTTGATCAGTAGACGCGGCCAGCGCTGGGTTTGTTTCACGCGATCGTTCTGGCACGTGCTGGCAGCACCGATGCGCCGCCGTGTAAGGTCCGGCACCCAATGCCCACGCTCGACGACGTCTCGGTCGGATTTCGTCACACCTACATCAGCTACGAACAACTCACCACGCAGCTGAACGCGTGGGCGACCGCATTCCCGCAGCTGTGCCGCTTGTCGTCGCTCGCTCGCACGCCCGAGGGACGCGAGGTTTGGATCGCGACGATCGGCGTCGATCCCGAGCGGACTCGTCCTGCCGTGTGGGTCGATGGCAACCTACATGCCGCCGAGCTCGCTGGTTCGAACGTCGCGCTCGCAATTGCCGAAGACGTCCTGCGACTCCATCTCGAACCCGCCGCGGTGAAGCTGCCTCCGGCGCTCTGCGATCGGCTGCGCGAGGTCGTGTTCTACATCGTCCCGCGCGCGTCTCCGGATGGCGCCGAATGCGTGCTGCGCACCGGGCGAACCGTCCGCAGCGTGCCGCGCGACGAGCGCGTCGAGCGCGGCAAGCCGCGGTGGATCTACGGCGACATCGATGGCGACGGCCTCGCGCTCGCGATGCGCGTGCGAGATCCCGCCGGTGAGCTCGTCGAATCGACCGAGGTCCCGGGGCTGCTCGTCGAGCGTACGATCGAAGACACCGGTCCGTTCTACAAGCTGTACCCCGAGGGCACGATCGAGCACTTCGACGGCAAGCGGATCCCCTCGCCGTTTTTCCTCGGCGACAACCCGATCGATCTCAATCGCAACTTCCCGTGGTCATGGGTCCCGAGTCACGAACAAGTGGGCGCCGGCGCGTTCGCCACGAGCGAGCCCGAAGCACGCGGCATCGTCGAATTTGCGACTGCGCATCCCGAGATCTTCGCGTGGCTCGATCTCCATACGTTCGGCGGCGTCGTGATCCGACCGCTCGGCCACGCGCCCGATAGCAAGATGGACCAAGAGGATCTCGCAGTGTTCCGGCAGCTCGAGGCATGGATGACCGAGCTCACCGGCTATCCAACCGTGTCTGGCCACGACGAATTCTTGTACGAGCCCGACAAGCCGCTCCACGGCGACCTCACCGACTTCGCATACAACCAGCGCGGCGCCCTCGCGTATGTGATCGAGCTCTGGGACCTGTTCGCTCGCCTCGACATGAAGCGCCCGCCGAAGTTCGTCCAGTACTACGAGCGAGTATCACGCGATGACCTGGTGAAGCTCGCGCGGTGGGACCACGAGCACAACGCCGGTCGCGCGTTTCCGCCGTGGCGGCCGTTCGACCATCCGCAGCTCGGACGCGTCGAGCTCGGCGGCATCGATCCGCGGATCGGGATCTGGAATCCGCCGCCGGACGAGCTGCCGGCGCTGTGCGCGAGACAAGCAGCTGCACTGTTTCGCATGGCGGCGCTCGCGCCGCGGTTGGGCTTTGGACGCATCGACCGCTCCGAGCTCCCGGGTGGCGTGACCAAGATCGACATCGAGGTGCGCAACGACGGTTACCTCGGTAGCTATGGTGCGCCTTCGGCGAAGCGGCTCGAGTTCAACGAGCCGGTCTACGTGCTGGCGACACCGCATGGCTGCGAGCTGATCGATCGCGGCGCCGCACATCAGACGCTGGGCCACCTCGACGGCTGGGGGCATGGTCTGCACACGGGTCAGAACCTGCCTGCGTATCCGGGAACCCGCGGCAACACCAACGCGGGGTTTGCGAGCTACCTGGTGCGCGGTAGCGGGACACTCGAGCTGCGCGCTGGATCGTGTCGAACAGGGTTCGTGACGACGAAGATCGAGCTGTAGCCCGCGCGCGTGGTACCTAAAGAACGTGGCGCGCTACGCGATCGGTGATGTCCAAGGCTGCATGGCGAGCTTGAAGCGCCTGTTGGCGCTGATCGATTTTTCTCCGGCGCGCGATCAGTTGTGGCTGGTGGGCGACCTGGTGAATCGCGGGCCGCGCTCGGTCGATGTGTTGCGTTGGGCAATCGAGAACGAAGGCGCGGTTACCTGCGTGCTGGGGAACCATGACATGCACCTGCTCGGCCGCGCTGCGGGAGCCACCACCGAGAAGCCGCGCGATACGCTCGACGATGTGCTGACTGCCAAGGATTGCGATCGGCTGATCGAATGGCTGCGGCATCGCCACCTGATTCGTGTCGAGGGCTCACTCGCGATGGTGCACGCCGGCTTGCATCCGGCATGGACGATCGCCGATGCGCAGGCACGTGGTTCCGAGATCGAACACGAGCTGCGTGGACCGGCTTGGCGCGCCTTCCTCGCCCAGCTCATCGGTCCGTCGCCGCGCTGGGATGCGCGGCTCGGCGGCGGCGATCGCTGGCGATCGATCCTGTCGTACCTGGTCCGCGCGCGTGTGCTCCGCCAGGATCATCGGGTCGAACCCGACTTCGACGGTCCACCCGCGGATGCGCCGCCGAACACCACGCCATGGTTCTCGGTTCCCGATCCGGCATGGGCGACGCACACAGTGGTGTTCGGCCATTGGGCGGCGCTCGGGTTGAGCATCGGCAAGCGCCACATCGGCCTCGACACCGGCTGCGTGTGGGGCAAGGCGCTCAGCGCGATCCGACTCGACGATCGGATGGTGTTTCAGGTGAAGGCCGTGGAGACGGCGAGCTGATCGTTGCTGCAGGACCACGACCTGCACGTCGGGTTCGACACGTCATCGATGCGATTGAAACATCGCACAAGTCGTGCGCGATGCCGCTGTAGCGCCGGTCAGCGCCCGGGCTTCTTCGGCGTCAGCTCGATCGGCTCGCTGACGTTCGCGCCTGCATCGATCGTCGAGAACTCGATCTCGAGGGAGCGCGCGCGATGCTCGGTGGTCGATAGATCATCGCTAACCGCACCGTGGAGCTTCGCCTTCACATCAGCGACTGCGGTGCCGAGCGCCGTTGCGGCGTCGACCCCGGCAGCGTGACGCATCAGCTGCGAGAGCGACTGCGCGAACTCCTCGGCCGTGCGGTAACGCTTCGCCGGATCGGCGGCGAGCGCGATGTCGAACACCTGCGCCAATTGCGGAGGAATGTCACGGCGGCGCTCCGCGATTGGCGGCACGATGCAGGTGCGGATCTTCTTGAAGATCTCGATGTCGGTCTTGCCCTCGAACAGCCGCTCGCCGGTCAGGGTCTCCCAGAGCACGCTGCCGACACCGAACAAGTCCGATTGGGCCGTGTTGGGTTTACCGAACGCAACCTCGGGGGCGAGATAGGACAGCTTGCCCTTCACCGTGCCCGGCGCGGTAAGGCTACCAGCGCGATCGCGCGCCCGTGCGAGGCCGAAGTCCGAGAGCTTCACGACGCCGTTGACCCCGCACAAGATGTTGTGCGGCGAGACGTCGCGGTGAATGACTGGCGCTGGCACACCGTTGGCGATCCGGCTGTGAGCCGCGCCGAGACCACGCAAGCTGCCGATTCCGACGCCGAGTGCGAGCGGCCAGGGCACGTGCTGACCCGCGTCGCGATACGCCTTGATCATCGCGCCGAGGTCGAGGCCTTCGACCCACTCCATGATCAGGTAGTACGAGCCGTTCTCGCTGACGAAGTCGTAGACCTGGACGATGTTGGGATGCGCGAGCTCGGACCCGACGCGCGCCTCCTCGATGAACATATCGATGTAGTTCTTGATCGCGCGGAACTCGGGCCGGATGTGCTTCACCGCGACGGGTCGTTGAAACCCAGCGGCGCCGCGCACGAAGCCCTTGTAGACCGTGGCCATCCCGCCTTCGCCGGCGAGCTGAACGAGCTGGTAGCGCCCGTCGATGACTTGGCCGGTGAGGTCCATGTGCGACCCAGCTTACAACGACTGGTCGGATCGATGGGAGAGTCGATGGTGACTCAGTCCGCCTTGGCCTGTTCGAGCTCGGACATGGCTCGCTCCCACCGGCCATTCAGCTCTTCGAGCTTATCCGCAGCGGATTGGTAGTCCGACAACAGCTTGTTTCGGCGGGCCGCTTCCTCGTAAACCGTCGGATCTGCGAGCTCCGCGGAGCGAACCTTCTGTTCAGCCTCGAGCGCGGCGATCCGCTCCTCGAGCTGGCTGACCTGTTTCTCCAGCGGCGACAGCTTGGCGTTGCGCGCGTTTCTCGCCTCGGCTTCCTGGCGTTTGCGCGCCTTGTCCTCGTCTCGGGAGCGGGCCGCGTCCATGGCTGCCGGCTTGGAAGTCAGCACCCCGCGGGGGTCGCGCTTGTCGGAGGCGCTGCCCTCCACCGCGACCGCGAGCCGGCGTTGGCTCATCGAATAGAGGTACTCGTCGAGCGTACCCGGATAGGTCTCGACGCGGCCCTCTTCGACGTTCCAGATCCGAGTCGCCAACGTGCGGATCAGACTGCGGTTGTGACTGACGAACACCAAGGTGCCATCGTACGTGCCGAGCGCCGCCGCGAGGCTCTCCGACGACTCGAGATCGAGGTGGTTGGTCGGCTCGTCCATCAGCAGTAGGTTCCCCGGCTTCACCAGCAGGCGAGCGAGTGCGACGCGCGCCTTCTCCCCACCGGACAGCACCTTCACCGGCTTGTCGGTGTCATCGCCAGAGAACATGAACGCGCCGAGGATCGAACGCACCCGTGCGGGCGGGGTATCTGGCGAGGCTCGCTGCACGACCTCATAGATGGTCGACGACAGATCGAGCGTATCGGCATGGTGCTGTGCGTAGTAGCCGAGCTTGATCGCGTTTCCGATCTTGATCGCGCCACTGTCGTACGGAATCTCGCCGGCGAGCATGCGCAACAGCGTGGTCTTGCCGGCGCCGTTGACGCCGATGATGCCGATCTTCTCGCCGCGACGCACCGTCAAGTCGACGCCGGGAAACACGACATGCGAGCCGTACGCCTTGCGCAACTGCTCGACGCGAACGACCTCGCCGACGGTGCGGTCGGTCGGCGGGAACGAAAACCGCATGACCTGGCGCTTCTGATAGGTCTCGACGGATTCCATCTTCTCCAGGAACTTCACCCGCGATTGGACGGCCTTGGCCTTGTTGGCTTGCGCGCGAAATCGCGTGATGAACTCGGTCAGCCGCTCGCGCTCGCGCGCCAGGTTCTTGGCCTTACCAGCAAGGATGGTTTCTTCCTCCGCGCGCTGCTCGACGTACTTCTCGTAGTTACCGGGATAGCTGCGGACGCCCTCGAGCTCGAGGCTGACGACGCGGTTGATCTGCTCGTTCAAGAACTCGCGGTCGTGGCTGATCAACACGAAGCAGCCGGTCCACTTCTTGAGAAAGTCGCTGAACCACGCGACCGACGGCATGTCGAGGTGGTTGGTCGGCTCGTCGAGCAGCAGCACGTCCGGACGCTGAAACAACAGACCAGCGAGCACGCCGCGCATGCGCCAACCGCCCGACAGCTCGCCGATGTCTCGGCGCTCGTCTCCCGAGGCGAACCCGAGACCTGCGAGAATCGCGAGCGCTTCGTGCTCTCCGAACCAACGCTCGAAGTGATCGATCCGCTCGTGCAGCTCGCCAACGTCTGCGGCGAGCTCGAGCATGGTCGCTTCGTCGGTTCCGTCGGTGGTCGCGGCTTCGAGCGCAGCTTCGGCATCGGCGAGCCGGCGATCGAGCTCGGTCTTGCCGGGAACGCTCGACAAGATCATGTCGATCAGCGTCCGGCCGCCGGCGACCGTCAGATCCTGCGGCAGCCACGCGATTCGAACGCCATTCGCTCGTGTGACCTTGCCGTCGTCGATCTCCTGCGCGCCGGCAATGACCTTGAGCAGCGTGGTCTTGCCGGAGCCGTTCGGGCCGATCAGTCCGACGCGGTCACCATGGCCGAGCCGAAGCGACGCCGCATCGAAGATCATCCGATCGGCAAAGAACAGCGACACTTCGTCGAGAACGACCAGGCTCATCGCGTGCGGTAGATAGCACGATAGAATCGTTCGTACCTACGATGAGCTACCGAGACGACCGCGACGCCGATCGGGCAAGGATCGAGGCGTTGGAGGCCGAGCTGGCACGCGCCAAGGGACGGATCGCCGAGCTCGAGGGTCGGGATAGCAAGGCGCTGGTGGTCACCGGATCTGGAGCCCTCGTTCCGGGTGCTGGCGGGAAAGCCGCTCGGTGGTGGGGCGCTCCGCTCCGGCTCGAGCTGACCCGCCAGTTCGACGGGGCGTTCCCGTCCGATGAGTTCGAGAACCTGATCGGCCGGATCCGCAGCATGTCGCGCGATCATGGCAGCGCCGAGCTGCTCAAGGCGTCGATGACCTGGGCCGCGACCGCCGGGCAACAGTCCGCCGGACCGTTCACGGTGATCACGGTGATGGTGCGCGAGGGCAAGACGACGCTCACCGCGACCGATCGGCTCGGCCCGCTCGCCGGCGCGTACTACGGCGGCGTCGGTGGCGGCGTCGGCGGCGGTGGGCTGATCTTACCGATCTTGGCGACCACCGCGGTGCCGGTGCTCGCACCGGTGTTTTTCCTTGGCTGGTTCGGCGGCGCATTCTGGGCATCACGCGCGCTGTTTCGGCGAACCGCGCGTCGCCGCGCCACCGAGCTTCAGAAGCTGTTCGACGCGCTCGCGGTGGACATCGAGAACGCGTTAGCGACTAGGTAACAGACGATTGGAGCGCTGGCTACTTCACGAGCACCGGTGGCGCGCAAGTTCTCGTCGAGCGACAGCCACACATCGACCGCCTCCCTGCAGGACGATAGACTCGTCGTGGTGTCCGCGAAGATGTCGCCGGCTTTCACACCTCGCCAGGCAGCAAGTACTTGCACGCGATAGCTGGTCTTGGTCGTAACAATCGCTCGGCCCACGAACACCCTCGTCGATTGCTTGAGCACGCTCTCGCGCGTTGGGCCGGTGCCACAATCGCACGCGCTCGCGGAGCGAGTGCTAGTGATCACGATCAATGAAACGATGAGCAGCAGCTTCCACTGGGAGCTGGAGAACGCACGAGCGTGGCGTGCGATCTACTCGCTGATCGACAACGACGAGGCCAAATCATCGTCGTAAACGGGACGCCAACTACGTGCGTTTGCGGCGGTCGCTGCGAGCGACCAGCGCGCTCGGCAGAGCGCCGTCGGCCTCGAGCTTGCGGATCTCGTCGCCGATGCTGCGGAGCATCGCGAGCCTGCTCGGATCGTCGCGGTAGCGATCGACGAGCTCGCCGTACAGCTCGCGCACGGCATCGCCGTCGGGCGGAGCCGCCATCACGCCGCGAACCACGGCGATCCGCCAGCGCAGCGCTAGATCGCCACCGACTTCGAACGCGAGCGCATCGCCTTCCGTACGCGCAGCTTCGATCGCGCCGGGCTGGGTTTCGGCACGTTCGACCAACGCGGCCAGTCTGGACGCAGCGTCTGCCCGCACGGACCCAGCCTAGCACAGGCCGGATCGACGCCCGCTGCAACCTGGTGGGGAGATCACGCTCACGCGATGCTAGTGTCCTGGCCTATGAGTGCTCGATCGCCACGCCGCTCGTTCGCCGCCCCATTCGTCGTGACGCTTGTGCCATCGCTGGCGACCGCGTGTTACGTCGAGACCACGCCCGCCCCGGCCGGTCCCACGCCTGCGCCGATCGCGTCGCCCGCTCCCACCGAGCCTGCGCCGGCGCCTCCACCCACCGAGCCAGCGCCTCCGCAGCAATCGCCCCCGGTGATCGTCGCGAACCCACCGCGCCCTGCACCGCCCCCGCCAACCCCGCCGGTGGCGACCACCGATCGACGCTGGACGATCAAGAAGGTCAATGGGGAGTGCACCGCGTGGATGACGCCGAATTGTCCGACCACCAAGCCGGGTGAGCCACAGCTCGCATGCAATCCACCGCCGCCGAAGAAGATCCCGTGCCCGGATTTCGGCGCGGACGGTAGCTCGTTCCAGATCGTGCGGTTCGCCGGCCGCACCGATTGTCTGATCGACTGGGGACCGATCAACTGCCCGAAGAACGCGACCTGTAATCCGCCGCCGCCGCGCAAGGTGGCCTGTCCCTAACGAGCTGGCGTGACGCCCCGCGTTCAAGCCGAATGGCGCGCGCGGATCGCCGCCGAATACACGTCGGCGGCGATCACGCAGCACCTCGTGCTGTGGTTGATCCAAGCTGGCGCACCGCCTGATCTGATCGACGCTGGGTTGGTGATCGTCGGTGACGAGCTCGTGCACTCGCGGATGAGCCACGAGGTCTACATCGCGGCTGGCGGCACCGAGCCGCCGGTGCTCGATCGCGAGGCCCTCGGGCTCGTACGCTCGAGCGGTCCGCTCGAGATCGACATCCTGCGGGTGGCAATCCGCGTGTTCTGTCTCGGCGAAACGGTCGCGGTGCCGCTGTTCAAACAGCTGCGCGAGCACTGCACGCAGCCGATTGCTCGCGAGGCGCTCGATCGAATCCTGCGCGACGAAGTACGCCACCGCGACTTCGGATGGGATCTGCTCGATTGGCTGTCGGCTGCGCTCGGCGATCAGGTTCCCGCTTGGGTCAGCGCAGCCCTGCCCCAGATGCTCGGCGAGCTCGAGGCTAGCTACGGGGTCGGCAACGATACCGTCGCGTCCGACGACGGCGCGATGACCGATGCCGATCGTGCGTGGGGTCTCGCGCCCCCTCGGGACTACGCCGCCATCTTGGCGCGTACGATCGAGAAGGACTACCGGCCGCGGTTCGAAGCACGAGACATCGCGCTCCCCGCGCGGAACTAGCCCGATGACCGGGTCACTCGTCGAGCAGCGCGACTAGCCACGGCTCGATCTCGCGCGCCGCGCTGGCGACCGCATCGCGGGTTGGCTGATCGATCGCGCGCGGTGCGCTGTCGTAGCAACACACCGTACCGAACATTCGGCCATCTGGCTTGAACAGCGGTGCACCGACGTATCGGGCAAGCTCATCGCGCTTGGGATGGTTGACGGTCCGTGGATCTTGTTTTGCGTCCTCGACGGTGCACATCGCACCGGCATCGCGAACGAGCACGCAGTACGACGCATGGACCGGAAGCCCGAGCGGAAATGGATCTTGCTTGGGCCGATCGCGGTCATAGGTCCACAAGCTGCGCAACGTGTCGTCCTCATCGAACAGCAGCAACGACGTGTAGCGACATCCGGACGCGGTATTCAGCTGCTCGAGCACCGCGCGCAGCTCGCTGCTCGGTTGGTCGTTCGCGACGGATGGCTCCTCGCTGCTGCCCGCCAGCGTCGCCAACGCGAGCACGATCTCGGGCAGCTTGCTGGGCTTGCGGAGGAGCTTGTCGAAGCTGGCTCCCGGGATCTCGGCGATCGGGTTCGAGTACGCACCGCTCAGCGCCACCGCCGGAATCGACCGCAACCGCGGATTCGCCCGCAGCAATTCCAGGAACGTGTAGCCATCGATCCCAGGGAGCTGCAGGTCGCACAGGATCACATGCGGACGCCAGTCCGCGAGCACCGCGAGCGCGGCCTCCGCAGACTCGGCAGAGCGTACGTCGGCGCCTACCGCCGCCAAGCCCAGCGCCATCAGCTCGCGCCCGTCGGGATCGTCTTCGACGATGAGCACGGCAATTCCGTGAAGAGCTCGTGCCATGCGCATCCTAGTCGTGTAGCACGCTGGCCATGTACCCAGGCAAGATGCGCTCGTGACCAACTCCGACGATCCGGGCGGCCGGCCCACTATTCGAGTGGACATTACTCCACGCTCGATCCTGCTCGTCCTGTTGGCGATCGCGATGGTGTGGACGGTGTTCGCGCTGACCAACGTGGTGCTGGTGATCATCGTTGCGTTGATCGCGGTCGGCACGCTCGAGCCGCTCGTCGGCTGGCTCGAGCGCCGAGGTCTCGGCCGTGGGAAATCCTTGGCCCTCGTGTTCATGGGGTTCGCGTGCGTGTTCGCCGGGCTCTTGCTCCTCACGCTGCCGCCACTGGTGGCTCAGCTGGCCGAGCTGACGACGCGGGCGCCGGTGGCTCGCGACCAGACGCTCGCATGGCTGGCCGAATACGAGGGCACCGAGTCGATGATCAAGTCGCTGTCCTCGCTACCAGTGGACGATCTCACCGCACGCGCAGGCAAGGCCATCCTCGGTTACTCGACGATCGTGGTGTCGACGATCGGCTACGCGATCACCACGATGTTCCTCGCGATCTACCTGCTCGCCGATCCGATCGGCTCGAAGGGGTTCGTGTTCGCGCTGGTGTCCCGCCGCCACCACGTCAAGCTCGCCAAGATCCTGCTCGAGCTGAAGGTCATCGTGGGCGGCTACATGCGAGGGCAGCTGATCACGTCGGCCGCGATCACGACGTTCGTGTTCATCTTGCTCAATTTCCTCGGGATCGAAAATGCGCTCGCGATCGCGATCTTCGCGGGACTCACCGACGTGATCCCGTTCGTGGGTGGAATCATCGCGAGCGTACCGGTGATCGCGGCGGTCGCGCCGCGTGGCGTGGTCGTCGTGATCGTGATCGCGATCGTGATGCTGATCTATCAGGAGTTCGAGAGTCGGCTGCTCGTTCCAAGGGTCTATGGCCGTGTGCTCCGGCTGTCGCCGGCGATCGTTTTGATCGCCCTGCTGATCGGAGGAACGTTAGCGGGCATCGTTGGTGCGCTGCTGGCGATTCCGATCGCGGCAGGCGTACAGATGGTGGTCAAGGAGCTACGCGTCGAGCTACCCGGCGCGTCACCTGCAGACGATTCCACGAAGGCACTGGATGAGCGGGCGGAGAAGGTTTACGAGCAGCTCAGCGAGGGCGCCACGGTTGCGGACGCGGCGGTGATCGCGAGCGACCTCGCGAAAGGCATCAAGCAAGCCGAGGACAGCGAACGCGCATCGGCCGAGATCATCCGTACGACGGACGAAACGGACCAATGAGTCGGGGAGCGAACCTATCTCTATCCTTCGCCTGCGCGCCTCGTGTCGCGGCCATGCGCGCCGCTTCGCGAGGCGTATCGAGGATTTTGATCGTGCGCGCGGCACGTCGCGCCACGTCGGCGCTGCTTTCCGATGGTGATCGTGCGCGCGGCACGTCGCGCCACGTCGGCGCTGCTTTCCGAGGAGGGACCTGGGCTGCGCCGCTTGCCGACGCCGGCTGCGACCGTCGGAACCCTCCTCGCGCTACGCGCCGAACGTGTCACGCCGTGCAAGCGCGCCGCTTCGCGAGGGTTTGCGATGACACGTTGCAGCGCCCGTTCTCAGCTCGGGTTCCGTCTCCCTATTCCCGCTCGAACATGATCATTTGGTGATCGTGCGCGACGCTGCGCTAGGCTTTCGGACGTCGCGCTGGTTTGTCGAGCCAGGCTGACCGCGGATCCGGCTTTCGCCGCGTTGCCCTCGCTGGCATGATGCGCGCCGCATGAAGATTCTCCTCACCGGTGCTGGTGGCCAGATCGGCCACGATCTGATCGGCAGCTTGGTCGGCAGCGGCCACGACGTCGTCGCCACTGATCTCGCTCCACGGCCGCCGAGCCACGCCCACGCCGCGGCGAGTGCATGGGAGCACCTCGATGTGACCGACGCTGGCGCGACCGAACAGCTGTTCGCCACGGTGCGCCCCGATCTCGTGTTTCACCTCGCAGCCATCTTGTCGGCACGCGGCGAAGCCGATCCGCGCCTGGCGTACGCGGTGAACCAGACCGGCACGTGGAACGTGCTCGAGGCATGTCGCAAGGCGAAGGTCAGCCGGCTGGTGTTCACGTCGAGCATCGCGGTGTTCGGCCCGCTGCCCGACGGTCCGCTGCCCGATCCGACCCCCGACGATGTTGGCCTGCACCCGACCACGATGTACGGCGTCACCAAGGTCGCGGGCGAGCTGCTGTGCGCGTACTACACCAAGCGATTCGGCGTCGATTGCCGCGGTGTTCGGTTCCCCGGCTTGATCAGCGCGGCGATGCCCGGCGGCGGCTCGTCGGACTACGCGTTGTTCATGTACGTCGACGGCGTCCGCAAAGGTGGCTACGAGGCGTTCGCGCGCCCCGATACCCGGATCCCGCTGATGTACATGCCCGACGGCGTGCGCGCGCTACTCGAAGTTGGAATGGCCGACCGCGAGCGACTATCGCGCTGCATCTACAACATCGCGGCGATCTCGCCGCGCGCCGACGAGATCGCAGCCTCGGTATCGCGCGCGCTCGGCGGCGGCACGTTCACCTACGCGCCCGATCCGGTGCGCCAGGGCATCCTCGATTCGTGGCCCAAGCAGCTCGATGATTCGGCGGCGCGCCGCGATTGGGGCTGGAAGCCGCACTACGATCTCGACGGCATGACTGCCGATCTGATCCCGCGGATTCGCCGGATGCTCGAGCTCGGCGCGATCTTGTCGTCGCACTGACCCCTTCGGTCTCCAAGGTGTCGCGAGCGCCTGCAGCACTCGCCTCAGACAGCCCACGAGCGCTGGCGCGAGCTGAGTGCTGCACGCACTGCCTAACCATCATCCGCAAGCCTCGCGAAGCGGCGCGCTTGCACGGCGTGACACGTTCGGCGCGTAGCGCGAGGAGGGTTCCCCGGGCGTCGCGAGCGCGCAGCGGTGCATCGTTTCGGACTGGCGGAGAGCGCGTGCGCGAGTGGGCGACTGCGTTACTCACCACGACGTCGAGCGAGACCGAGCAGTGCGAGGCAGATCGGGGCGCACGCCCGGAAGCGCAGCGAGGGGCGTACTTCCTGTACGTCCCGAGCGAGAACCGGCCGTACGGCCCGAGGTGCCCGCACTGCGACGGTCGCAGCCGGCGTCGGCAAGCGGCGCAGCCCAGGTCCCTCCTCGGTAAGCAGCGCCGACGTGGCGCGACGTGCCGCGCGCACGATCACCATCGGAAGCAGCGCCGACGTGCCGCGCGCATGATCAAGATCCTCGATAAGCTTCGCGAAGCGGCGCGCTTTGCACGGCGTGACACGTTCGGCGCGTAGCGCGAGGAGGGTTCCCCGGGCGTCGCGAGCGCGCAGCGGTGCATCGTTTCGGACTGGCGGAGAGCGCGTGCGCGAGTGGGCGACTGCGCTATTCACCACGACGTCGAGCGAGACCGAGCAGTGCGAGGCAGATCGGGGCGCACGCCCGGAAGCGCAGCGAGGGGCGTACTTCCTGTACGTCCCGAGCGAGAACCGGCCGTACGGCCCGAGGTGCCCGCACTGCGACGGTCGCAGCCGGCGTCGGCAAGCGGCGCAGCCCAGATCCCTCCTCGGAAAGCAGCGCCGACGTGGCGCGACGTGCCGCGCGCACGATCACCATCGGAAGCAGCGCCGACGTGGCGCGACGTGCCGCGCGCACGATCACCATCGGAAGCAGCGCCGACGTGGCGCGACGTGCCGTGCGCACTGTTGTCGACGGACAACGACACCGACGAGGTCATGACGAGGACGACAACGACAGGCCCGTGGTAAATCCGCGCCATGTACACGCAGGCCAAGTCGGTGTTTGCCGCGACCCTCGCCGAGATCGAATCCGCAGGGCTGTGGAAACACGAGCGCACGATCACGTCCCCGCAAGCCGCTCACATCTCGACCAACGGCAAGGAGGTCGTGAACTTCTGCGCCAACAACTATCTCGGCCTGTCGAGTCATCCGCGCGTGATCGCCGCGGCGCGCAAGGCGCTCGAGGATCGCGGCTATGGCCTGTCCAGCGTTCGGTTCATCTGCGGCACGCAGGACCGTCACAAGGAGCTCGAGGCTTCGATCTCGACGTTCCTGCGCACCGAGGACACCATCCTCTACGGCTCGTGCTTCGACGCCAACGGTGGTCTGTTCGAGACCCTGCTCGGCGAATCCGACGCGATCATCTCCGACGCGCTCAACCACGCATCGATCATCGACGGCGTTCGGCTGTGCAAGGCCGAGCGCCATCGCTACGAGCACGACGACCTCAACGACCTCGAGGCCAAGCTCAAGGCGACGCAGAACAAGCGACTCCGCATGATCGCCACCGACGGCGTGTTCTCGATGGACGGTGACATCGCGCGAATCGACGCGATCTGCGATCTCGCCGAGCGCTACGGCGCGCTGGTGATGGTCGACGACAGCCACGCCACTGGGTTCGTCGGCAAGACCGGTCGCGGCAGCGCCGAGCTTCGCGGTTGCATGGATCGCGTCGACGTCTACACCTCCACGCTGGGCAAGGCGCTCGGCGGCGCCTCCGGCGGATTCACCTCGGGCAAGAAGGAGATCATCGATCTGCTGCGCAATCGCTCGCGGCCGTATCTGTTCTCCAACACGCTCGCGCCGCCGATCGTAGCGGGCTCGATCGAAGCGATCGCGCTGATCAGCGAATCGACCGCGCTACGCGATCGGCTCGAAGCCAACACCCAACGGTTCCGCGACGGCATGACCAAGGCCGGCCTGGCAATTCGCCCCGGCACCCATCCGATCACGCCGGTGATGCTCGGCGACGCCAAGCTGGCCGTCGACATGGCGCAGCGCCTGCTCGAGCACGGGATCTATGTGATCGGCTTTGCCTACCCCGTCGTGCCCAAAGGCCAGGCGAGGATTCGCGTGCAGCTGTCCGCCGCGCACTCGACAGCGGATGTCGATCGCGCCGTCACTGCGTTTTCCGCGGTCGCCAAAGACCTGGGGATCGCGTGAAGCCGGAGCAGATCGTCGAAAAGCTCCGGCTCACGCTGCCGGACGCTGTGGTGGATCTCAAAGATTTGACCGGTACCCAGGATCATTGGCAGGCGACCATTGTCTCGAGCATGTTCGCTGGCAAATCACTGATCCAGCGCCATCGGTTAGTCATGGCTGCGCTCGCCGAGGAGCTTAACGGCCCGATCCATGCGTTTACGTTCGACGCCAAAACACCCGACGAATGAAGCGACCGTAATCTCGGTTACCCCGGGTTGCTTGCAGCATGTCCGGGCTGCGGACGGTTTCCGGAAATCTCCAGTGAGGTCCTGTAAGGACCCGGCTGGGATCCCTAAATGAAGGTGCGTATGAGCGGGATGCATGCGACGCTTCAGCCTCGACGGAAAACCGATGGCTGCCGAGCTCGATGCAGAAGAGCCCTTTGGGCCCTACCTCGTCTACGAGCGCCTCGGCGTGGGTGGAATGGCGACAGTCCATCGCGCGCTGGAGCGTGGCATCGAGGGGTTTGAGCGGTTCGTCGCGCTCAAGCGTCTGCTGCCGCACCTCGCGGAGGACGCAAGCTTCATCAAGTCGTTCGTGCGCGAGGCCAAGCTCGCCTCACTGCTGAACCACGTCAACATCGTTCAGATCTTCGAGCTCGGCCGCGTCGGCACCGAATACTTCATCTCGATGGAGTTCATCGACGGACGCGACATCCGCCGGATCCTCCGCCACGCGCGCAAGCACACCGGACCACCGCCGATCAACGTCACGGTCGGCCTGCTGCTCCAGCTCTGCGACGCGCTCGACTACGCACATTCGAAGACCGACGAAACCGGCCAGCCACTCGGGCTGGTGCATCGCGATGTGTCGCCGTCCAACGTGTTGGTCACCCACGCCGGCACGTTGAAGATGATCGACTTCGGGATCGCCAAGGCACAGTCGGCGCAGCTGCGAACCCACACCGGACGGGTCAAGGGCAAGCTCGCGTACATGGCTCCGGAGGCGATCGCCGGCCGGGAGCTCGATGCACGCAGCGACTTGTTTGCGGTCGGCGTGATCGCCCACGAGCTGCTCACTGCGCGCCCGCTGTTCGCGAGCAAGAACGAGTACCAGACCCTGATGAAGGTCGAGCGCGGCGAGGTCGTGCCGCCGTCGACGATGAACTCGGACTGCCCCCCCGAGCTCGATGACATCGTGCTGCGCGCGCTAGCTCGCGATCCCGACGATCGCTACGCCAACGCAGCCGCATTGCGCGAGGCCCTCGGTGCGGTGCGCCAAAACTATTCGCTGCCCACGGGCTATCGCGATATCGCGAGCTGGCTCGAGTGGGCGTTTTCGACCGAGAACCCGGCCGAGAGCGTTATCACGCCGGTGCCATACGAGCCCAGTCGGTCTTCGCGCAGCTCGCTGCCCAGGCTGTCCCGCCACAAGACACCGCAACCGCGTGCCGAAGATGACGACGCGGTCGCCGTGGCCTGGGGTGACAACGAGGCCGACTCTGACGGCCCGGTCGTGCTCGATGACGTCCCCGATGTCTCCGAGAAACATCTCGCTCCGATGGTGCCCGCGGCCGCGTTCGATGCCGATGCGCGCGTCGAGCCAACCGCAGAGTCGAGCATCCACGATCTTCCGACACCCGTGCCGCGACCTCGTGATTCCCGCGCGCGCGCGTCGCGCGAGCTGCCAGTGGTGCCCGCACCGACCCACGAGCCAGACCTCGACCAAGAGCCGATCCTGCTCGATCGGCGCAGCCGGCCGGTATTTGCCGTCGACACGAATCCGATGGCCGCGGCCGACCTTCGCTCGTCTGGCGCGCTCGCCAACTCCTCGCTGCCGGCCGCCGAGAGCGGCATCCCCGATCCGATCGAGGATGTCGAGGCCGAGGTCGCGAGCTCGTGGCCGACGGCGAGGCCGCAGTCGGAACCGACGATTCCTGCGCCGGTATTGGCCCCCACCGACGAGGCCGACACGCTGACCGATCGACGCAAGGCCGCGTTGCCCAGCGCGCCGCCAGCGTTCTCGTTCCGCCATCCTGTCGCGCCGCGTGCCACCGGGTCGTGGGGGCTGGTGGCGGCGTTCATCGCAGTCGGCGTCGTCGCGGTGGTCGTGACGCTATTGCTGACGCGACGCCCGCCGCCTTCGCAACCATCGTTGCCGCCGGGTGGACCGATCGCGACCGTGAAGTTCGTGACCCAGCCCGAGGACGCCGAGATCGCGATCGCAGGCCAACCGCTGCATCGCGGCTCGCCATGGACCACCTCGCTCGAGCCGGGAATCCACCAGATCAAGATCCAGCGCGCCGGTTACAAGTCTTGGCTGACCTCGGTAACGGTCGCCGCCGCCGAGCAGCAGACGATCAGCGCCATTCTCGAGCCGATCGATCCGGCGGCACAGGCATCGACCGGGGCGCGACTGATCCTGTCGTCGACACCATCGGGGCTCGATATCGTTCTCGATGGCGAGCCGCTCGAAGCCAAGACGCCGATCAAGATCGGGATCAAGCCCGGTCCGCACACGATCGCGCTGCGCCGCCGCGGCGTCGATGTGTGGACCCAAGACATCGTCGCGCAGGCAAGCGCCGACTACGAGCTGAACCCGGTGGTCACCGAGCATCGCGCGCATGAGCCCCGCGACGCGCGGCTGGCCGACCGCCCCGCACGCAAACAACCTCCGACCGAGATCTTCAAGGATCCGCCGCGCGAACCCAAGACCGACCACCCGCCGCCGATCACGCATGCCCCGTCGCCACCTGCGGCTGACAGGACCGCGCCTGCCAAGCCCGCGGCCTCACCTGCCGTGACAACACCCGCCATCTCCGTTCCCACGCCGGCGATCGCGTCACCGCCGCCCGCGCCTGCGCAACCGGCCAAGCCCGTCACCATTCCGCCCAACGCGGTCACCAAAGTCTCAGGCGACATTCCGCGGATCATCAAGTACCGCCACGACGACCTGCCCACCAACCTCAGCACGCTGGTGTGCATCGACACCGCCGGCAACGTGACGTCGGTGAAATTGGTCACCAAGATCTCCGGCCGCGCTGCCGCGGACGTGCCGAGCGCGCTGCGCAGCTGGAAGTACACGCCCTACAAGCGCAACGGTGTCGCGATGCCGGCGTGCTTCGTGGTCAGCTTCAGGATTCAGTGATCCGGCCGTGATCAGGTCTTGTCGTCGACGACGACCGTGCCCTTGAACATGTCCATGCCGCAGGCGAACGTGACCGCGCCGGTTTGCGGCAGCGTCACTGCGACGTCGACCGGCGTTCCCTTGGGCAGATCGACGAGCTTGCCGTCCGGTGCCTTGAGCTTTGCGAGGCACTCGCCATCGATGGTTCGCTTGAATACCAGCACGAGCTTCTCGCCCGGCTTTCCGGTGATCCGATCTGGCACGTAGCCAGACTCCCCGGCGTCGATCGAGATGTGGCGAAGCCCATCGACTCCGATCGTGCTCGTAACCGGTGCCGGAGGCTTGGTCTTCGAGGACTCCGAGCTCTTGGAGCACGCAGCAAACAGGATCATGACAACAGCGATCCGGATCATGCGGGCACGATAGCGCGCGAGTTGTAGTGCGGCTAGCGACAGCTCGCGTCGCGTTTTCTCGTCGGAGAATGACGGTCGCTCGGTCGGATCGTCGCCAAAACTGAACAGATTTTCATTTTGGATTGTGGTCGTCCTCGCTCAAGGGCATTCTCCGCGCCATGACGACCAGGGCCCGTACCAAGCCGCCCGAATCGCGGGAGGGCTCGACGACATTCGACGAGCTGATCACGCGAACGAGCGAGCCCGACTTCCACCAGGAACGGTCGCGGCGAAGCTACATGTCCCTGATCGATTCCGCGACCGAGCTGTTTGCAGCCCATGGCTACGACGCTGTCGGCACGCCGGAAATCGCATCGCACGCAGGAGTCTCGGTCGGAACGTTCTATCGCTACTTCGACGATAAGCACGCCGTGTACCTCGAGATCGCTCGCCGCCGCATGATCACCGCGTGGCGCGAAACGATGCAGGACATGAGCCCGAAGCGCTTCCTCGGGCTCGCACGTCACGAGACGATCGCGGCGACCGTCGACATGCTGTTCAAGCATGTGCTCGCCCGCCCCGAGCTCACGCGCAGCATTCGCCAGATGTCGCTGCGCGACCCCGAGGTCGCCGATTTGACGCGCGCATTCGAGAAGTTCGTGATCGATCGGATCGGGCTGTTGATCAAAGCGATCATCCCGCGCGAGACGGTGCCCGATCCCGAGGCCACCGCGTACGTCATCTACAGTTGCGCGATGGAGTGCGCGTGGGGCCTCACCGGGCTCGGCCAACCGATCGTCGATCCAGACCGCGCCAAGCGAGCGCTGGCTGACTTCGTCGAGCGCGCGCTGTTCCCGACGGCCGCACCGAAGCCGCCACCACCCTCGTCGACCCCACCGGCGACTAACCAGTAACGCTGCGGATCGCGCCGAGCACGGCTTCGCACGCTTGCTGCTCGGGATGCCCCGACGCGAGCAGCGAACGCAGCACGCAGGTCGCCGACCGCGCGACGCAGGTCGTGAAGTCGAGCGGCACGATGTACGACGACCGGCCGCCGGACCACACCGCGAGACACGTATGGTCGACGGCTTCGAGCGTCCAGAACTGCGGGCTATCTTGGTGGCCTTGCCAGGCATGGAGCTGGCGGGTCGTATCGAGCGACGAGCGCACCGTCTCCTTGTTGGAGTGCGACGGGTTTTCGGTCCACCGTTGGATCGCGGCGAGCATCTCGTCGATGTAGCGGCGCGGTGCCTGGGCGGCACCGCCGGTGGTCGGATAACTCGGCACGACCAGCGCGCACGCAGCGAGCGCGGCGCGCACCGCAGCGACCTGATTGTCCCCGATGATCCGGCTGGTCCAGATCACCATCCCGCGGGTCAGATAGTTGTCGGCGCCGGCCCACGCATTGCTCGCGTTGGTCGAGGTCTCGCCCAGCTCGCGCAACAAATCGATATCTACCTGCTCGCTCATACCTCGATGTAGCTCCCTTCAGCCGCCGCAAACACGGGGACCGCAGTGTACGACGACACGCGCTCGACGATCTCGTCGATCATGTCATCGGTCGCATCGGGGCTGTGATGAAACAGCGCCAGCCGCTTGGCACCCGCTCGCTCCGCGACGACCACGCCAGCACGCGCGGGCGAATGGCCCCAACCGCGGCGGAGGTCGTAGTCGTGGTCGGCGTACATCGCATCGTGGATCAACAGATCGGCATCCCTGGCGAGCTCGAGCGCCACCGGCAGCGGCTCCTCGACCGATGCGTATTCGACGTCCGAGAGATAGGTCACGACCTTTCCGTCGGCGCTGATCCGATACGCGGTGGTCCACATGCTGCCGTGGGGCACCGCCGCGGTCTCGACCTCGAACCCCGGGAACGACAACACGCTGCCCTGCTGGAGCGCTTCGATCGTCACGCCCGCAGCGAGGTTCTCGAGTCCGTTGAGCGGACTGTAATGCGGAGCGAGTTGGTTCTGCAGCGTCGCCTCGAGCGACGATCCAGAGGTCGGATCGGCACCGAGGATCCGAATCTGGTTGCCCTTGATGAAGAACGGCGTGAAGAATGGCAGACCCTGGATGTGATCGAGATGGGTGTGGGAGAGCAGGATCGACAACACGCCCTGCCCCTTCCCCAGCTCGGTGGCCATCAGCTGCTTCGCGAGCTCGGTGGCGCCGGTCCCGAGATCGATGAGCAGGCGCTGATTCGCGGCGGTGACGAGCTCCACCGAGGTGGTGTTGCCGCCATAGCGCATGAACTCACGCCCAGGCGTCGCAAACGAGCCGCGCACGCCCCAGAATCTGATTTTCACGCAGCCTCCCGACCGATCGGCAGCGTCATTCCCTCGAACGACGTCAGCACTTCGATCCCCATCGACGCACCCTTGGCGAGGTACTGCGCGGCGATCTGATCCATCTGGTCGTCACCATGCGACGGCGCGTGGTGGTACAGGACCAGCCGGCGGACCTGCGCCTCGACGCAGATGTCGAGCGCCTGATCGGGCGTGGAATGGCCGTAGTGCGGAAACCGCGCGTACTCCTCGGGCAAGAAGTGCGTATCGTAGACGACGGTGTCGACGCCGATCAGACGGACGACCAGCGCCTCGCGCATCGCCTTCAGCGCAGCGCGATCGCTATCGCTGAGCGGCTCGAGCCCGGACAGAAAGTGCTGCTTGTGCAGTACCTCGGTAAACGGTGCGGTGTCGGAGACGTATGCCCACGACGAGCCGTCACCGTCGATCCGATAGCCAACCGAGCCGAACGGATGGTTGAGCGCTATCGGCGTGACGTGAAACGCGCCGAGATCGAACGCAGCACCAGGCTCGACCTGATGAAACTCGAACTGCGCGGGGACCGCCTCGAGCGGCATCGGGAAGAACTCGTGGCGAGTGATGCCCCCGATCACCTGCTGCAGCTCGTCGGCGGCGGTCATCAAGGCATGCACGGCGATCTTGGTGCCGGGGACATAGGCGGGCGAAAAGAACGGGAGCCCCTGAATGTGGTCCCAATGGACGTGGGACAACAACACGTTGTAGCGCTGGGGCGCCGCGGCTTCGCGTACGAGCTTATTGCCCAATGCACGCATGCCCGTGCCGGCGTCTACGATCAAGCAGTCACCGGTCGCGGACCGCGCCTCGACGCATGACGTCTGCCCGCCATAGCGCACGGTCGCGGCCCCGGGTACGGGGTAACTCCCCCGAACCCCCCAGAAGATGATCTGCATGCGTCCGGGAATTGTATCGTTCCCGGTTTGAAATCCCCAAAGCCAAGCCCGAACTATTCACGGGTTGTACGCCGCCGGGTGCGTCCGCCAGCGTTCGGTTGCGCCCCGGAAGCCAACCGGTTGGGTTATGGAAGTGGTCATGAATCCGCAGCCCAGAATCCTCGTCATGGGTGCCGGCGGCATCGGGGGAATCGTGGCAGCTACCCTCACGGAGGTCGGCTCGGCGGTCACCGCGGTATCGACCAACGACACGATTCGCGCCGCGGTCGACGCCAAGGGATTTCACCTCATCGACGAGGGTGAACCGCGGGTCGTCCGTGGCTGGATCGCGGCAGAGCCCGAGGGCAAATACGACCTGTGCATCCTGGCCACCCAGCCGCCAAACGTCGAGCAGGCGGCGCGGACCGCGGCGAGCCACCTCGATCCACAGGGCGAGGTCGTGGTGCTCCAAAATGGCCTATGCGAGGAGCGGGTCGCGGCGATCGTCGGCGCCAACCGAGTGATCGGCGGGATCGTTGCGTGGGGCGCATCGATGCCGCAGCCCGGTCACTACGAGCGCACCGCCTCGGGTGGGTTCTCGCTTGGCCGATTCTCCGGCGAGATCGACGATGCGGTTCGCAGGGTCGGTGAGTTGCTCGAGGCGGTTGGACCGGTCACGTTGACGACGAACCTGCGCGGCGCTCGGTGGAGCAAGCTCGCGCTCAACTGCGCCGTCTCTGCGCTCGGGACGATCGCGGGCGAACGGCTCGGCCCGCTGGTCCGGGTGCGGCGCTATCGCAGGCTGGCGCTCGACATCATGACCGAGGTCGTCGAGGTCGCTCGCGCCGAGGACATCAAGCTCGAAAAGATCGCCGGCACGATCGATCTCGATTGGATCGCGCTGACCGATTCCGAGAAGCGCGCCGCGATGTCGATGAGCTTGACCACCAAACACGCACTGTTGCTCGCCGTCGGACTGCGCTACCGCCGTATGCGCTCGTCGATGCTCGCCGCGATCGAGCGTGGCCGGACCCCGGCGATCGACTTTCTCAATGGCGAAGTCGTGACGCGTGGCCAACGCCGCGGCATCGCCACGCCGGTCAACGCAGCGATCGTCGAGCTCGTGCACGAGATCGCGCGCGGCAAGCACCGATCGTCGCGCACGCTGCTCGACAAGCTGTGCAGCCCAGACGAGCGCGAGTCGTCGCCACAGATCGCGAGCTAGTTGGTCGCCGGCGGCGGCTCGAGCTCGTCGCGCCGCCTTCCGAACAACCACAGCGCCGCGGCGACGACCAGCCCGACGCCGGTGATAGCCAACCCGAGCGCGAGGCCGGGCGCATGATAGCGCCACTCGATGCGATGGCTGCCGGCGGGCACGGCCACCGCGCGCCGAAGCACGTCGGCAGTGAACCACTCGGCGTCGTGACCGTCGATGGTCACCGACCAGCCAGGGCTCGCGGTGGACGAGATTGCAGCATAGCCATCGAGCGGGCTGTCACAGCTCGCTCCGATCGCACCGGGATTCCAGTGATCGATCGTGCACCCGATCGGCGATCCGCGATCGGTGCGGGCGGTGCCGGCACCCTCAAGGACGACCGTTCCGCGCAGCACATTGGTGCCACCACCTGGCGCGAACAGCCAGCCAGCAGCATCACGCGGATCGACCGCCCACTGCACGCCGTGCAGCACACCCATCGCCGGAGCGACCGGCAACGACGTCAATGCCCAACGCCCTCTCCGGCCGAGCTCGGGCATACGCTGGCCTTCAACTACCGAGTCCGGAAGGATCGCGAACGAAATTCCGAACCGATCGAGCAGCGCACCAGGCTCGGTGTATGCGGCCAACCAGAACCCATCGTGAGCCGCGAGACGCGCCGGATCTTCGCTGCGCGCCGCCGCGATACCCCACCGCCAGCCGGAGGTTCCGGCGAGCGTCGCCATCGCATCGCGAAGCTCGGATGGTTGATCGAGCATGTTGACCGGACGAAACACGCGCGGTGGTTCGGGTCCGCGCGCGGCCGCGGTGATCGCGGTAGCCCACGCGGCAGGTTGTTCGACGATCTCGCGTGGCGTGGTCGGCGCCACCGACGGCAAAGCACCCATGCTCGGGATCACCAGCAACGCGAGCGCGAGCGCCAACCGCTTGGTCGGGCTGCGCCACACCACGACCGCTGCGCCCAGCATGCATACCCAGCCGAGACCACCATCGAGCAATGCTCGGCGAATTCCAGGGCCCGCGTCGTCATGGCTCGCGGCGAGCGCCGCAAGCGCGCCCAAGCAGATCGCGAGCAACCCCGCTGACGCCGCCAGCACCACCAGCACGCGGCGCGTACCGGCCAGCACCGCATCGACACCTGGGCCCGCATGCGCGCCGAGCACGATCACCAGCGCAGCGACGTGAAGCTCCGGCCCGCCTAGCCAGCCAGGCCATCCGCCGCGCCCCCAGGTCAACGCGAGAGCCGCGAGCGCGATCACCAGCCCGAGGATCCGGCGCGATGGCGTCCGCACGGCTGCGAGCGCGAGTAACGGCGCACCCGCGAACAAGCTCGGCAACCACGGCGAACTACCCGCCAGCGCGGCGACCGCACGATCAGGATCGCTCGAGCCAAAGCTCCCCGGGATCACCAACTCGAGGACGCGTGCGAGCGGCAAGCCGTGAACCGTTGCCCCCGCACCCCGCTCGAGCTCGACGATCGCCGGCGCCCATTGCGCAGCGCCGATCGCGACGCCCACTCCTATCGCTGCCACCGCCCACGCGAGCGCACGCCGGCGGGCGCTCGCGACCGCGATCACGATCGCGAATCCGTCGATGACCACGGCGGGAACTCCTGCAAGCGCGATCAATCCAACCAGCAGCGCGATGCCCGCGGCGGCTCGCGCGTGCGCCCGCGTGGTAGCGGCGCTCGCGAGCTCCGCGGCGCACCATCCGAGCCATGGCAGGTGTACCAGCGCGGGCAGCGCGCCACGCAACGCGCTCGTGACCAGCACGCCTGACACTGCGACGAGGACGGCTGCGACCAACGCGCCGATCTCGCTAACCCCGGTGGTCGCCGGTGGTGCGCGCCGGCGCGTCCAGATCGCGACGCCGAGGGCTGCCCACAGCAGATGCAGCACCATCGAGAGATCGAGTGTGTGCGTGGTCGCGGCCCACCATTGCAGCGGGTACATCGCGCCGTGCGATGGCTCCGCCATCAGCGGCACGCCGAGCCCCGATCCGTCCCACCACGCTGGAAGCTCGCCGCGGTGCACCGCGCTTGCTGCCGCAAGCCGTGGCGGCGCAACTTCGGTGTGATAGCGAACGTCGTCCCAGGTCTTGCCGCCGAGCAGGATCGGCGCGTAGGCGACCACCATCGCGACCGTGAGCGCGAACGCCAGCAGGGGCAGCGAGCGCGCTTGAGTCACGGCGCGGACTATACCGGCCAGCCGGCGCCTTGGCCGGAGATCGCAAGGTCTCGACAGCTTGACAGTTCGAGGTCTCCGACCGAAAACGTCAGAACATGCCGGTCGTGGACCACCTGCTGACTGCCGCGGTCGTCATCACCGCGTTGGCCGGCTGCGGCAAAGGCCGTTCCGATCCTGCGTCGTGCGGCGAGGTCGGCAAGCGGTTCCTAACCCTCGCCCACGCCGGGATCGAGCGGGCCGGGGCCGATGACCAGACCCAGCGGGCCGTCCGTGATCAGCTGCCTGCGATGCGAGACTCCTTGGTCCGCGCATGTAGCGACACGCAATGGAGCCCGCAGGTACGCAAATGTCTGGTCGACGCAAGTGATGACGTCGGGTTTGCGACCTGCGAAACCCAGCTGACCGAGGACCAGCGCCGCACCCTCGACCGTAGCTCTTCGTCGTCGGGATCGAGGTAGCGCGGTGGGTTTTGTGGTACACGATTAGAGTCGCGAATGGAGATCGACTTTCCGTACGTCCTCTCCGATCAGGATGCGCGCTCGCGCCTCGAGCTGCTCGCTCAATATCTGCGCGCGAAGCACGACATCCAGGTGACCTGGCTCGAGACCGCGCGCGCCCGATTCAGCGGCAAATACATGCTGGTGAAGATCGAGGGGGAGCTGACGCTCGGCAACGGCCACGCTCAGTTCAAGGGCGAGGATCCGGGATTCTTGCTCCGCTCGCGCGCCAAGGACTACATCCAGGGCAAGCTCGCGAAGTACCTCGATCCGAAGACCCAGACGTCCGAGCTACCGACTAGCTAGCTGGCGAACCGCGGCAGCGACCGCGCGATCGGCAGCGGCCGCGCTCATTCCCTGGCGCTCGAGCCGGCGCTGTAGCCGTTCGATGATGCTCCACAGAGACAGGTCATTCGTTGGCTTCATGGTGATCCTCACGCACAGCGACGGACGTCGATCTAACCCCGGACCTGCCCGCCCCATTCCGTAGACAGAACGGCGCGCTGCCAGTTGCGTGAGCCCAAACCGACACACCAGCCGCACAGACCAGGTACTCCGATGTAGGTTCACGCTGGCATGAAGCTGGTCACCTGGAACGTCAACTCGATCCGCGTGCGCACGCAGCGGCTGATCAGCTGGCTCGACCGCGAGCGGCCCGACGTGTTGTGCATGCAAGAGACGAAGGTGGAGGACGCGGGGTTTCCATTCGACGCGCTGGCGGCGGCCGGCTACCAGGTCGCGACGTTCGGCCAGCGCAGCTACAACGGCGTGGCGATCGCATCGACTGCGCCGCTCGAGCAGATCGCCCGGGGCTTCGGCGATGGCGAGCAGCCCGAGGACGCGCGGGTGATCGCGGCGACCACGCACGGCCTTCGTGTGATCTGCGTCTACGTTCCCAACGGGCAGGATCTCCAGTCGGACAAGTATCCATACAAGCTGGCCTGGCTGAAGCGGCTGCGTGCGTACCTAGAGCGCACGGTCGCCCGCGATGCAGCAGCCGTCGTGTGCGGCGATATGAATGTCACCGCCGATGACCGCGATGTGTGGTCGCCCGAACAATGGCGCGGCCAGATCCACTGCAGCGAGCCCGAGCGCGAAGCGCTTGCCGATGTTCGCGCCTTTGGCTTGAGCGATGTATTCCGCGGTCATCACCCTGAAGGCGGGGTGTACTCGTGGTGGGACTACCGCGGGGTTTCATTCTTCAAGGACCAAGGCCTGCGGATCGACCACATCCTCGCCACCGAGAGCGTGGCCGCGCGCTGCACCGCGTGCACGATCGATCGCGTCGCGCGCAAAGGCCAAGACGCGAGCGACCATGCGCCCGTGATCGCGGTGCTCAGCTAGCTAACGCGAGGGCGCAACGCACGCCGAGATCAGAGCGAGGTCCCGCCTCAGTGATGCGGGTGCAGCGTCACGACCTTGCGGACGCGGGGATACTGCGGAGCGGTCGCTGGCAGGTCGACCGAGGGTTGCGCCGGCTCGGTTGAATCGACCGCCACTTTCTCGCCGCGTGCGACTAGCGTGCGATACGCGACGATCCAGCGATTGAGCGCCGTCGCCGTCGAGGCGACACCGAGCACCACCATCGTGCCGCCGACGATCGGGACCGCGATGCTCGCAGTCTCGGCCTCGGCGCCGTACCACGCAGCGACCAGCGTTCCGGCGGTCACGAGCACGATGCGCTCCGCGCGCTGCATCATGCCGCCCGATAGCTCGATCCCGAGCCCCTCCGCACGCGCGCGTGTGTAGCTCACCATCATCGAGGCGCCGATCGCCAACATCACGGCGAGCAGCCAGGGCGTGGCGTGGAGATACCAGCCGAAGCCGCCGAACACGAATAGCTCACCCCAGCGATCGGAGACCGAGTCGAACAGCGCACCAGATGCAGTCTGGTGATCGGTGAGCCGAGCGAGCCGACCATCGAGAACATCGAGAATTCCGGCGAACACGTAGAGCCAGATTCCGACCGCCAAATGCCCCATGCCGAGTGCGATGCCGCTCGCCACACACATCACCAGCGACAGCGCGGTGACGGCGTTCGGCGACACCCGACCGACCAGCATGCGCTCGAACGGGCCGAGCAACCAAACCAGGAATCCGCTGAGGAACGGACCGATCAGCTGGTTGTGCTTGACCGACTGCAGCTCGGGCGCACGACCGACTAGGCATCGCGCGGAGTAGATGACGAAGCCCAAGCAGAAGATCGCCGACAGAACCAACGCCGGCGCTAGGAGATAAATCCGTTCCACGGTAGTAGGGGACGAGCAATGTGCCCGCAAAGTTCAGTTATCACGACCCGATCGAGTCGGCCAAGGTGAAAGGGTGGCAGTGATCGTTGCGAAGCGTTGCGTGAGGTGTCGAGAATTCGACACTGTGCCACTATGGTCGGGCCGGTGAACGCAGTTGCCAAAGCTGTCGCGACTGCGCTCGGCGCTGGGTACTCACCGATCGCTCCTGGTACGTGCGGCACCGTCGTAGCGATCCCGCTCGTGTGGGCGGCTGCGCCGCTGTCGCTACTTCAGTACGTCGGGGTGGTCATGGTCCTCACGGCCGTCGCCATCTGGGCGTCGGATCGTGCAGATCGCGCCTGGGGTACCAAGGATAACCAGCGCATCGTGATCGACGAGGTCGCGGGCTACGCAGTCACGATGGTGCCGGTGGCGCGCGACGCCTGGCCGGAATTGCTGGTCGGATTCGTGGTGTTTCGCGCGCTCGATATCCTCAAGCCGCCTCCGGTGCGATGGCTCGAGCGCAACCTACCCGGTGGATTTGGCGTGGTGCTCGATGACGTCGGTGCTGGCGTGATCGGCGCGATCGGGATGGTCGTGCTGGATCGTTTCGGCGTGTTCGCCAAGCTGGCCAGTCTATAGTCGGCCCCGATGCGCTGGCTCGCCGCGGCCGTGTTCATTCCAGCGATCGCCCTCGCCAACGGCCGATCTCCGCTGACCAACGGTGTCTACCTGCGGCCCGGGGACGATCATTCGCTCTACGTCCGCTCGACGTTTGGGCTATTGATCAGCCACGACGATGGTTGCTCGTTCCGTTGGGTATGCGAGCGCGCGATCGGTTACGGCGGCGTGTTCGATCCGAAATATGCGGTGGCGACCGATGGGACGATCTTCGCGACCACGTTCACCGGCCTACGGATCAGCCGCGACGGCGGTTGCAGTTGGAACACCGCGACCGCGGAGCTCGCGAACGGAGCGCCCGGGAAGATCGCCGAGATGTGGATCGATGCGCTCGACATCTCGCCGGACGGTCACGTCTGGGTCGCCACCGCCGATAGCGGCAAGCCCAACAACGTCTATCGCTCGACCGACAACGGGGTGACATTCGAGCCGCGCGGGCTGTCGTCGCCGGTCACCTGGTGGAAGAGCATCAAGGTCGCGCGCTCGAACGCGCAGCGGATCTATGCAGCAGGCTATCAAGTCGCGAACGAAGCCAAGGCGCACCTGATGCGCAGCGACAATGCCGGTGAGACGTGGGTCGAGCAACCGCTGACCGGCGTGGTCTATGGCGCGACCCCGATCATCTACGTCTCGGGAGTCGATCCAGCGAACCCGGACATCGTCTTCGTGACCTCGCTCGGCGCTCACCTACCCAATGGCGATCGGCTCTATCGATCGAGCGACGGCGGTGGCTCGTTCATCGAGGTGCTCGCGACCACCGATGCGATTCGTGACCTCGCGTTCGGCGGCGGCAAGGTGATCGCTGCAACGCTCGCAGGTGGCAGCTTCGAATCGGCCGACGGTGGCGCGACGTTCACGCGCATCGGCACGGTGAACCCGAACGCGCCCGACATCAAGCCGCCGCAGCTGGCGTGCTTGACGCGGCGCCCCGGCGGCGAGCTCGTCGGGTGCGGCGCAAACTGGCAGCCAGACTTCATGGCGGTCACGAAGTCGTCGGACGCGGCCCGCTGGACCAACGTGTTTCGGTTCTCTGACCTCGCCGGTCCGGTCGAGTGCCCAGCGGGAACCGACGTTCAGGATCACTGTGCTTCGATGTGGCCGGCGCTGCAGAAGCAATTCGGTGCGACCGGGCCGACGACCTGTGCTCCGCCCCCCGATGCGCCGCCCGAACCTGCGCCGCCGAAACGCAGCGGCGGCTGCTGCGACGCTGGCCAAGATTCGCCGACCGGGATCGCGGTGCTCGTCCTCGGAGCCGTGCTGTGGCGACCGCGGCGTCGTCAGCGCGCGAGCACAGCCCGCCAGCTCGGATAACGCAACGCGAGCCCGAGCGTTTGCTTCATGCGGTGGTTGGCGACCTTGCGATCGGCCATCAGCATGCCGGCGATCTCGGGCGACACGCTGTCCGGCGCGACTCGCGGAGGTAACGGCATTCCGAGCGACGCCGCGATCGCGTCGGCGACCTCGCCGATCGGCGCAGGATCGTCATCGGCAACGTTGATCGGCCCGGTCACCTCGGAGGCACCCGCGCGCACGATCACCTCGACGAGATCATCGACATGGATCCGGCTGACGTGCGAACGACCGTCGCCGACGATGCGATAGGTCCCCGCGGCGATTCGTTCGGCGAGGCCGCGGCCAGGTCCATAGATGCCGGCCGCGCGCAGCACGACCGTCGATAGCACCGACTCGGTCACCACCGCTTCGGCCGCGAAACGCGCCGCTCCAGCTGGAGTGGTGGGTGCAATCGGCCATTGCTCGTCGACCCACTGCCCAGCGCCCGCCGCATATACTCCGGTCGACGACACGTATATAAACCTCGCCGCGCGCTCGGCCGTGGCGAGGGCCAAGCGCATGCCTCCCACGGGATCGAGCCCTGGAGGAGCTAGGCACGCCACGATCGCTCCGGCCGGAATCAGCCCGTGCCAAGAGCTCGGGTCGTCGAAGTCGGCGCGGGCTCCGCGAGCCCCGAGCTCGGCGCCAAGCTCGGCGGCCCTGGCCGCGTCTCGGACGGTAATCGTGACCTCGGCAGCCGCGGCGACCAACCGGCGGGCAAGCCGGCTGCCGGTGTAGCCGCAGCCGACGATCACCCAGGGTGCTGGCATGCGACGAGTTTGCGCTCGCCACCGTGCGCTGGCTACGATCATTTTCGTGCGGTTGTTGCTGCTCGTGGTTGTGGCGTCGTGCGCATCGGGTGCCACGCCGGCCCCGCCCCACAACGAGCCGCCCCCCAGCGATCAGCAACGCCATTACACCATCTGGCTCGGCGGCGCTCGGGTCGGAACCGCGGTGGAGACCGAATCGTGGACGGCGAGCGGTGTCGTCTTGCAGCGACTCGAGACGATGCGGTTCCTCCGCGGCCAGGCGCCGATCGCGTTGTCGACGACGATCGAGATCGCCGCGGATCGTCAGTTGCGGCCGCTTCGCGTCGATTGGACCGAATCAGCCGCGTTGACTCGCCACGCCGAAGCCGTGCACGACGCGAGCGGGTGGAACGTTACCGTCGATGGTGGCCACGTCCAGCTACCTGCGAACGCGATTCCCGGCGAGCTGGTACCGCTGCTGGTCCGCCGCGACGGTCGGTTCGAGGGCATGATCTTTCTTCCCGCTCGCGGCTTCGTCGTCGGTGAAGGACGGATCGATCCGGTGGCGCCATCGCGGTTGGTCGCCCGGCTCGCGCTCGACGCCGGACCGATCGCCGAGGCGACGATCGATCTCGATCGCGATGGCATGCCGACTCGCGTCGTCGACGGCGAAGGCGTGATCGCGATGCGCAGCAGCGCCGCGGAAGCGCAAGCGGGCTACGTTCCGGTCGACGTGATCGCTGCGACGTCGGTTCCGGTGACCGGCAAGCGCAGCGGGCGGATCGCGCTGCAGGGCGACGTCACGCCACCGCCGGTGCCGGGCCAAGCAGCGAGAATGTCGCGGGGTGCCCTCGAGCTCGAGCTCTCAGCACGGCTGCCTGGCGAGCTGCCCCCGGGTCCGCCCGGTGCCGACCGCACGTCGGAGATCGCAAACCTGGTGCTCGCCGTCCGCGCCCGCATCGAACCAGACCTCCGCGCCGGCCCAGGATCTCGACGCGATGCCGAAGCCGCGACTGCCGGCGATTGCACCACCTACGCGCTCGCCTACGCCGCGCTCGCCGAGAGCCGCTCGATTCCCACCCGCGTGATCACCGGGCTTCGCGTCGATGGCGATCGCCTGATCCGCCACCGCTGGGCCGCGAGCTGGACCGGCCGCGCCTGGATCGCCGTCGACGCCGCATTCGGCGCCGCCCCTGCCGGCGGCAACCTGATCGGCCTCGCCATCCACGGCGCTGACGACGCAGGCCTCGTCGCCGGCGAAGCCGCCCTCACGTCGGTCCGCGCAGCGACGTGGCTGCGCTGAGACGAGTGAAGGGAAAACGCAACGCAGGACGCACGCAGAGATCTCAAGATCTTGCTCTGCGTGGTTCGCGCCTTTGCGTTCGTTCGATCGCGCGAAGCTGGTCATCGCCCCGCGCGGCACGCCCACAGCGCGCGATGCACGGCGCGTTCGTCGAGGCCGTCGCCGATCAGGACGAGCTCGGTGCGGCGCGGGGCGGTGCCCCACGGCTCGAGGTACCGAAGCTCGGTGCGGATGCCGGCGCGCTCGAGGAAGCCGCGGCGGTCGTCCTGCGCGAGGTGGACGAAGCCCTTGGCGCGCACGAGCCGATCGCCGAGCTGATCGATCGCGGCGAGCACACGATCGCCGAGCAGCGGGACGTCGTCGCTGAACGACACCGCGGTGAGCTGTCCACCGTGATGATGGTGCGGCCCGTCGTGGCTGTGACCGCGTTGGCTCCATGCACGCAGCTTGCGCGGCTCGATCACCCACTCGGTCATCGCTCGCGCACCGGCGCCATCACTCGGAAAGCTCGCGCGCTCGGCGCCAGCCGCGACGTCATCGAGGATCGCATGACAACGGCGCACCGCATCCGCGGCGGCGACGTCGAGCTTGGCGAGTAGCACGCGGTCGGCGCTCGCAGCCTGCTCGCGCGCCTCCTCGCGCGTGGTGATCGCATGGCCACCCGCTTCGGCATCGACAACACAGATCACGCCAGCAGGTAGGATCCGGTCGCGCACCGCATCCGGAACCCGCACCAGCCCGTCGAGGATCGCCGCGGGCTCGGCGATGCCGGTGGTCTCGAGCACGACACAATCGGGTGATGACCGCGCAACGATGTCACCGATGCCATCCCATAGGTCGTTCTTGATATCGACCTTGCAACACACGCAGCCGCCGGCGAGCTCGAGCACATCGCCGCCACCGCCGATGATCAGCTGGGTGTCGATCGAAATCCGGCCCAGCTCGTTCACCAGCACCGCGATTCGCCGGCCATGCGGCGCGGCGAGCATGCGGTTGAGCGCGGTGGTCTTCCCGGCGCCGAGCCAGCCGGTGAGGATCGTGAACGGAACCCGATCAGTCGCCATCGCGTCGTCCCTACCGACGGCCTACCGTTGGAACAGCGCCCGCTCGACGACGTTCGCGAGCACCTCGCGCACGAACGGCCGCACGACGTAGGCGTCCGGACCGCCCTCGACGCCCACCTCGTAGAGATCGACATATGACGACGTCATCATCACGACGGGGATCGCTCCCGTCGCTGCGTCGAGCTTGATCCGGCGGCACACCTCGGCACCATCGATCTTGGGTAGATCGCTATCGAGCAGGATCACATCGGGCGGCTCGTGATTCACCCGCGACAACGCGCTCGCGCCATCGCGCGCCACTTGCACGACGTGACCGCGACCCGACAACACCTTCACGATCAGCCGAACCACATCGGGCTCGTCGTCGATGACCAGCACGCGAGCCATCGCTATTCGTCCATCACCGAGCGAATGCAGGTCTGAGCGACCGGCGACTTCCAATCGCGCTTGTTCACGAAGTACGCGCGAATGTTGCCCTTGCGATCGATCAGCGCGGTCTCCGGGACCGCCTTGATGCCCCAGGCCGCGGCGATCGCGCCGATGTTGTCGTCGCCGTTGGGCGGATCGAGGAACACGCGGAACGCCACGCCCTTGGGCAGCGCCTGATTGTATGCGTCGAGCGCCAGTTTGGTGGGCGCCATCTCGTCGCTGGTCGCGTTGTCGGGGACGTTCGCGCCTTTGGCGAGGCTCGCGATCAGCGCGAGCAGGACGTCGCTCCAGCTGCGGTCGGACGCCAGCGTGACGACCACGAGCTCGTCGCCGCCAAGCTCGTTGGCCACGGTCTGGATCGACGGCTTCTCGGTCTTACAAACGTTGCACCACGACGCCCAGAAGTTCAGCAACACGACCTTGCCGCGAAAGCTCGACAGCTTTACGGGATTGCCCTGGTGATCGATCGCCGTGAAGTCGGGGGCCTCGACCGGAAGCGCGCACGGTTGGTTATTGGGGCACAGCGCCGGATTGAGTGGTTGGTCACCCAGCAAGCCGCGGCACGCCGCGGTCGCCTCACGGGCCGCGGCGCTGGGCACCATCCAGATGAACATCCCGAGCAGGACGACCCCGATCAGCGCGACCGCCCCGCCCGCAAGTAGCACGCGGGGGTGAACGACAACACCGCTGGCTGATCGCGTTGGCCCGTCGGTCATCGGCAACACGATAGCCGATTCTCCGCTATGCTCAAAGGCATGTCGGTACGGGGCGCCCTCGGTACCATGCCTGCCGAAGACGTCCTCGACTGGGTGACGCGGCGGCGTTTGGTCGCACCCGTCACGTTCGAGCGGCGCGGTGTCGTCCGCAGCGTCGTGATCGACAACGGTAACGTGTTGTGGGCGAGCTCCAACCGGCGCGAGGAGCAGCTCGGGGTAGTGCTGGTGCGCAGCGGGCTGGTCGCCGAGCGCGCGCTCGCCGAGGCACTCGAGGCACGGGCCGAAACCGGGGTTCCGCTGGGCAAGATGCTCCTGATGTCGGGGCTGGTGTTGGAGGCTGACCTGGTCGCGATCCTGGCCACCAAGATCCGCGAAACGGTGACCGACGTGGTGGCTTGGACCGACGGCGCGTTCGAGATTATTCCCCGCGCGCAACCGGCGATCACCGGGGTCAATGCACAACTCTCGGTCGAGGTGTGTCTCACCGTGGCGCGCCGGCGCGCGGCACGAATGACCGAGATCATGAGCGTTCTGTTCAACGACGACGCGCGGTTCTATGCCCCGCCCAACGCCGCCCCGCCACCACCGGAGGACGGAACCGTGGTGGATCCCGCGAAGTTGTGGGGGTTAGCCGGCGACGGTCATAGCGCGGCGGAGATCGCCGCCACGGTGTCGGCGGAGCGGTTCGCCACCTATGACGGGCTTGCACGGATGGTCGTCTCGGGTCGGTTGATTCTCGACCGCCGCCATCGCGAGCGCACGAACTCGGCCGTCGAGCTCGCCGCAGGGGCTCGCGGGCGGATGCGCCAGGGCGACCGCGCGGGCGCACTCGCGATGGCCACTCAGGCGCTGCACCAGGATCCGAGCGACAGCGAGGTGCGCAAGACATTCGCGGCGATCGAGCGCGCGCGTGTCGCCGAGGTTGCCAAACAACTGCTCGCCCGTCATCGTGTCCCGCGTCGCGTGCGCGAGCTCACCGCTCCGATCGCCAACGAGCTCGGGTTATCCGCTGCCGAGATCGAGCTCGCTGCGCGGGTTGATGGACGTTGGGATCTGCTCTCGCTCGTACGGTCGGCGAACATCCGCGAAGCGGAAGCGCTGCTCGCATTCGCGCATCTCGCCGAAGTGGGCGTGGTCGAGCTCGGGTAGTCGATGGACGCTGCGGTTCCCACCACACTGGATCGAACGCGGCTGCTGCCGCGCAGTGGCATCGGCGTCGATGGCGGCTGGCTGGTGATCGCGCCGCCGGGCAATCCGATCATCCGGCTCGATGCACGACTCCTCGATCGCGTCGAGCTGATCGGGCGGTCACCCACCGGTCCGATGGTGTGGGCTGGGGTCGCGACCGCTGGCGTCGCGGCTGCAGCGCTCCAGCTGATTCCGGGCTCGGTGTTCGCGTGCGCGGGCCTCGCCTATCTCGCACACGAACGGTTCAGCGAGGCCCGCCGTCGCAAGCGCAGCCGCGATCTTTTGCTCGCGCTCGGCGATCTCGAGGTCGCGCTGCATGTCGCTGATGGACCCGAAGCCGCCAAGGGCATCTCCGAGCAACTCGCGCCATATACGCGCGACGCTCCGATCACGCGACCCGAAGTCTACGAGGACGCCAAGCGCCGGATGCGCGCGCAGGCCGAGGGCAAAGGCGAGGCCTCCGCGCGCCGCGAGCTCGAGAACGCGCTGCTCGTCGGAGCCGACGTGGTCTATCTGCGCGGCGAATATTTGCAGGTTGGCCAGGTCGCGTTCCGGATCTCGGAGGTTCGCGAGTACGCGCTGCGCGGTGCGAATCTGCCGCTCACCGGCGGCCGTCTGCTGCAAGCCGCGATGGGATTGCTCGTCGTCGCAGCCGAGGGTCGCGCCGCCGCTGGCGAAGACGTCGCGCTGCTCTCGAAGCGGATCGCCGACTACGAAGCCTGGTCAGGCCACACAGCTGGCAGGTAAGCGACTGAGGAACGCAGAGCCCCAGAGGGCGCACAGATCGGAGGAGCGATTTCTGCGGGCGTGCGATTCGCCCGAGGAAATCTCGGGCTCATCCGGCCTTTGCGGCCTCGGCGGCCTCGGCGTTTTCTTCTCCCCGCGGCTACGGAAACGATAGCGGTGGAGAGATCACGGCGCCGGTGACGCTGGGTGTGGTGTCGTAGCTGCGGATCACCCCACTGCCGCCGCCACCGCCGCCGCCACCACCGATCGTCGTCATGTTGGCGATTCCGTTCTGAGCGTTGCTACCAGCACCGTTGGTGCTACCGCCGCCACCATCGCCACCGAAGCCTGATTGGCCGGAGCCACCCGGCGCAGCCACGCCTGCAAGCGCGGGCTCGGAGCCGGGATCGCCCGTCGAGCCGGTTCCCGCGCCCTCGCCACCGCCGCCGCCCTGCGCGATCAGTCGCGCGCTAGCCGTGAACGAGAGGTCTTTGGTGTCCAGCACGATCGCGCCGCCCGAGCCGCCACCACCGCCGCCACTCCCGCCGCTCATTCCGCCACGACCGCCAGCGCCCGAGACGTTGATTCGGCCGGCGATCGAGATCGCAGGCGCGATGAACGAGATCGCACCACCCGGCGCACCACCGGCGCCGCCATTACCGCTTGTGCCGGCGGCTCCCGCGGAACCAGGACAGCCGCCGCGCAGCGTGGTCAACGCGACGACGGCGCCTGGACTGCCGCTACCACCGCCCGACCCCGCGTTGCCACCATGTCCACCGAGCGCCGCAAAGCTGCCGCCGTATCCGCCTCCTCGGGTGCCGGGCAATGCTCCCTGTTGGCACGTGCCTGATGACGAGCCCGCGCCTGTTGCGCCACCGTTGGTGCTCGCGAGGTCGATCACGGCCGTATTTCCGATCGAGACGTCGCCGATCGAAACCACCACGAGCGGGCGCGAACCCGTCACGCGGACCGAGCCGTCGATCGAAAACGACGTCGCCGCGATCACGCACCACGGCGCATCGTCACCTTCGGGCGTCGTGGCCTTGGTGCATAGGCCCGAGTCATCGGTGTCGATGTCCACGGTCAGTCCGTTCGGCATCGCCACGGGAAGCGTCGGCTCTACATCAAGACAAGCGCGCGCGAGCTCACCGAAGCACAGCTCGTTGGTGGGCTTGGTCGGCGCATCGCTGGAACCATCCGCGTCCCCGTCATCGCTCGCGGTGCCATCATCGTGCGTGCCGCTATCGCCTGGGGCGTCGCGCGCCGTGAACCCACAGCCGATCGAGCCGAGGGCAAGCACTGCCACCAGTCGCATGTCCCTCTAGCTTAGTGGGAGTTGTCCGTCGCCAGTGGATCGATTTTGCGTTGGCTAGCCCACCACAACCGACGCAGACGCCCCACCGCTCACGCTCGACGACCGCACGCCTACATGTCAGTCATTGGTCGCGAGGCGCAGCTCGAACGTGCAGCCCTGCCCTGCTTCGGATGCGGTGTCGACCGTCGCGCCCCACGGCGCCAGCAGCTCGCGCGCGAGTTGCCCGAGCGCGGCGGCGCGATCACTGCCTGCGCCGTTGTCCGCGATCAACACGACCGCCCACGGCAGATCTGCAGTGACGCGAACACTCAGCGTGCTGCCAGGAAGCTCGCGTGCCGAGCGTGCCGATGTTGCGACCAGCTGCGCGACCACCAACGCGAGCACGCCCGGGCGACCACGCACCGGGGGCGTGTGGCCGAGATCGATCAATAGCTCGATGCCGGCGGCGAGGTGATGGCCGGCGAGTCGCAAGCCGAGATCTACCGCGGCGGAGACATCGAACATCTCCGGCGGACCATCGACCAGCGCACGATCGAGCTCGTCGAGCCGGCGCGCCAGCGTGGTCGCTTCGAGATACGCGGCGGCAAGATCCTGGCGCAACGTGCGCAATGACCGCCATGGATATGGCGTCGGCCCGGTCGATGTCGCGACGTGACGCTCGAGATGATCGACGACCAGACCGAGCCGATCGCGCAGCGCGCGCACCGGCTCGGCGAGCTGGCGCGCGATTTCGATCGCGACCTCACCGGCCACCGGGCCGGTCACCGGCGAGCTCGCGTCGGGCTTGGTCACAGGCTCCCCGTCAGCAAGAACCAGCTCTCGCCAATGCCACCGGTGGTCACCCCCCGGGAGTACCCGATCTCGAAGGTTCCTGGAACGAAGTAGCCAAAGAACGCATCGAGCCGGAGTGCGCCGCCCACCGAGACGCGCAAGTGGTCGCTCGCTCGGAACGTGGTGTCGAACGCGGTGCCGATATCGGACAGCGCGGCGAAGTGCAGCCGGCGAAGATAGATCGGCAGGGTCGCCAACCCGCGCTCGATCTGCCACAGCTCCTGGCGATACTCGAGATTGAGCAGGTGGTACTGGTTGCCGACGGCGCTGCGAGTGACGAAGCCGCGAAGATACCCGGTGGATCCGGCGCGCGTGCTCTCGACGATCGACCGCACGACATCCTGTGGTGGAACACCTCCGAGCCCGTAAGCGCCCAGTCGCACGAGATCCCCCGCGCGGAACGCGCCCGCCAACCGAGCCGACAGGACTGGGGTGTCTCCCCATAGCCGCTGAAACACGTTGAGCGAATAACTGACGGTCACGTTGTGATAGGTCGCGCCGAGCGCAGGATGATCGAAGCGCAGGGCGATCGCGGTGTCGAACCCGCTCTGCGGACCGAGTCCAAACGTCACGCCGCGAGTCCGCGAATAGCCCACGCGCATTCCAACTCCGGCTTGGACGTAGTCGACCGGTGGAGTCACGCGCATTCGCTCGTTCGGATCGAGCCCCGCCATCGGCTCGTCCACGGAGCGGAACCAATCGACGTCGTAATCGAACGACAGCGACCAGCTCGCCCCCGGACGCGACTCGAACGGAATGCTCGACGACAGGGTGGCGCTCCAGTCCTCTTCGCGAAACGCATGATTGACGCCGTCGATGCGGTAGCCACCGCGGGTCACCACAGTGCGCGCCATCGCCAGGCGAATCGCCGGCCGAAATCCGTTGTAGCCGTAGGACGCGCCGATGTTGAGGTCGCCGCGATCGAACGGTGTACTGAGCGCGAGCGAATACGAATGCAAACCCACGGCGTCGCTGCCTTGAGTTTGCAGCGTGGCGCTCGGAGCGTCACCGAACTGCAGCGAACCGGTCCAGGTCCGCGGCGCGAGCGTTTCGAGCGCGCGGTACGGCCGCGGCGCACTGACCTCGGCTTCGTCATCGCGAACGGCAACCGACGGCGGTCGATCGTCGACATAGTCGTTAGCCGGCAACCAACTCGCACGATCGAGCTCGAGCTCGAATAGGTCGTAGCCGCCGTTCGGGACCGCAGCCTCGAACACCATCCGGCGATCGCCGGGCGCGAGTCGTGGCCGGAATGCGCCGCCGAGGACGTTGGTGACTTGCCAGGTCGCGCGATCGACGGTGTCGTACGCGAAGATGTTCTGGATCCCGGTGCGGTCGCTGTCGAAGTAGACCCAGCGGCCGTCGTGCGACCACTCCGGCGACATATCGATCGCGCGATCGGCGGTGATCTCCTGGACCTCGCCGGTCGCGACGTCGACGACGAGGATGTCGCGATAGCCGCCGCGCCGCCACGCCGAAAACGCGACTCGCGTCCCGTCCGGGCTCCACGCCGGTTGATACGCCTGATCGAAGCGCTGGCCGCGCCACACCACCTTCGCAGGCGCATTCGGTGTCGCATCCATCACCGCGAGCACGCTCTCGGATCGTTCATTCATCGAGAACGCGATGTGTCGGCCGTCTTGGGACACCGCTGGATCGCGCGCGCGCTGGCCGGTGGTCAGCCGCGTGATCTCGCCGGTCGCTGCATCCCAGCGAAACAGGTCTTGATACGAATACTGGCGCCGAAACAGCCGGCCCTGCTCGTAGATCAACGAGCCGTCGTCGAGCAGATCGAATGGACCGAGCGCATCGAGCTGCACGACGTCCCGCGCCGCGTCGTCAGCTTTGCCGACCGGCATCGACCGCACGACCTGCTGGTGACGACCGTCGTTTTGAACCCAGACCACGTGCTTGCCGTCCGCGGAGTACTGCGCAGATGAGTTGCTCTCGCCGGTGTGGGTGAGTTGGCGGCCGGCGACCAACCCGCGCCGCTCGGCGGCCATCTCCTGCATGCCGTAGCGATCGCGCAGATACCCATTCCAGTCGTCGTACAGCTCGGTAAACGGCTTGCCTACGACCTTGGCGATCTGGCGGTTGACTGCGAATGGGATCGGAAACTCGCCGGACGCATGCCCCATCTTGCGTAGGGTGTCGTCTCCAAACCGATCGAACACGTAGCGCAAGAAGTGCGAGCCATAGATGTAGGCAGCGTTGCCTCGCGGGTACTGCCGCGGCGCGCCAGTCACCTCGTCGAGCCGCAGCTGCTTTCCGGCATGCCGCGCGATCCGGATTACCTGATCGAATCGCGTGCCGCGATTTCGCCCGCCAGACGAACGCTTCGATTCCTCGTAGGTCGCGATGCCTTCGATCACCCAGCGCGGCATGATCTGATTCGGCGACCAGGTCTTCCCGAACACTCGGTTGTAGATCGTCGGCAGTCCCGCCATCGTATCGAGGTGAAGCACGTGCGTGTACTCGTGCGCGGTCAGGCCATACAACCAGTCGTCATGATCCTCGAGCTCCGAGACCGCGGAGGGTGCGGTCGCGAACAACTGGATCGCATTGCGCGGCAACACGCCGGCGAACCCATTGGCGCTGTCCGTATCGTCGACCAGGACGATGATGGTCTTGTCTTCGGGACGGTGATCGAGCGCGGGGGCCAGCGTGCGATGCGCCCGCTCGGCGACCACCGCGACGCGACGCGCGACATCTTCGAGCGGCTCGTAGTAGTAGACGATGAAGTGCTCGCTCTCGAGCGTCTTGTGGTCCAGCGTCGGATCGCCAGCGCGGGCGAGGCCAATGCCGGTCAGAAAGAAAGTCGTCGCGACCAGCCCCCAACGAGCTGGCGTCACGCAGGCCCCTTGCGGCGCGCGGCGAGATCGAACACGAACTCGTCGACGACCGCGCGGACGTCGTGCGCGGTGGGCAACTTGCGAATCTTGGCCACCAGCGCCTGAGCATCGGCGACCTTGATCGACCGAATCATCGCCTTGACCTCGGGCACCGACACCGAGCTCATCGAAAGCTCGCGGATCCCGAGCCCGAGCAGCACCGGCGCGATGTGGGGCTCGCCCGCCATCTCACCGCATACCGTCACCGAGATTCCAGCTGCATTGCCGGCCTGCGCGACGTCGCCGATGAGCCGAAGCAGCGATGGATGCAACGGCTCGTAGAGGTACGACACGTATTCGTTCACGCGATCGACCGCCATCGTGTACTGGATCAGGTCGTTAGTGCCGATCGAGAAGAAATCGACCTCGCGCGCCAGCTGCTCGGCGGTCAACGCCGCGGACGGCATTTCGATCATGATGCCGATCTTGACGTGTGGATCGAACGCAACGCCCTCGGCAGTGAGCTCGGTCTTGGCTTCCTCGAGCACCGCCTTTACCGAGCGCAGCTCGCTGACTCCCGAGATCATCGGGAACATCAGCTTGATCGGGCCGTGCGCGGATGCGCGCAGCAAGCCGCGCAGCTGGGTCTTGAACAGTGCCCGCCCGATCGGCGCGAGACACAACCGGATCGAGCGCAGGCCGAGCGCCGGATTGGCTTCCTGCAGCTCGGCCGCCTCGATGAACGGCGCCAACTTGTCAGCCCCCAGATCGAACGTGCGAATCGTCGCTGGCAGTCCGGCGAGTCGCTCGATCAGCTCGAGCGCGGTCTTGTAGTGGCGCTCCTCGTCGGGCAGATCGACGCGCCCCATGTAGAGGTATTCGGTGCGGAACAGGCCCACGCCCATCGCGCCTTGATCGAGCGCGGTGACCAGCTCGTCGGGCCCGTCGATGTTGCTGTAGAGCTGGATCTCGACGTCATCGACGGTTCGTGCAGGCAGGTTGCGGAGCGACCTGAACTCCGCTTCGACCGCCGCTTGCCGGCGCTGCGCTTCGCGATATTCCGCGACCGTGGCAGCGGTCGGATTGACGATCACCAGGCCCGCGGCGCCGTCGATTACTAGCAGATCATCGGTCTCGACGAGCTCGGTGATGTTCTCGAGTCCGACCACGGCGGGGATTTGATGCGCGCGCGCGATGATCGCGGTATGCGACGTCTTGCCGCCGGCATCGGTGATCAGCCCCGACACCGCCGCCTTGTGAAGCTGTGCGGTGTCGGCTGGCGATAGGTCGTACGCGACCACGATCGCGTCGGGCGGCGGCGACAGCGGCCCGGTGTCGCGGCCGAGCAGATTCCGCAGCACGCGCTCGAACACGAACTCGACGTCGCTCCGGCGCTCTCGGATGTACTCGTCCTCGATCTGATCGAAGATGCTCGCGATGTCGTCGACCGCGCGGCGCAGTCCCCACTCGGCGTTGATCACGTCCTCGCGGATGTAGCCGACCGCGGCGCCGACCAGGTGCTCGTCGTGGAGCATCATCTGGTGGGCGGTGATGATGTGATAGTCGCTCTCGTTTTCCGACGCGAGCTTCTCTTTGATCTTCGCGAGCTGTTTGTCGGATGCGGCGATCGCCTTGTAGAGCCGGGCGATCTCGGTGTCGACGTCGTCCGCTTCGATGTGATGGCGCGGAGCCTTGAGCGTGTCGCGGCCGACCAGATAGGCGCGACCGAACGAGATCCCCGTCGAGACGCCGAGACCCTGTTTGCGGAGCTCTTTGCGCGCCGCCTCGGTCACGTGGCCAGTGCTCGCTCGATCTCGCCCGGCATCGACCCGCGCGCCATCACTTGCCCTCTCCGAATTTGTCGTCGATCAGCGCCGCAATCGCTGCGACGGCTTCGGCCGCGCGATCGCCCTTGGCGCGCAACGTGACCGTCGTGCCCTTGCTGGCGACCAGCATCAACACACCCATGATGCTCTTGCCGTTGACCTCGTGACCGTCCTTGCTGACGGTCACCTCGCACGGATACTGCGATGCGGTCTGAACCAGCTTGGTCGCCGCGCGCGCGTGCAACCCGAGCTCGTTCTGGATCACCATGGTCTTCTCTGCACGATCGTCAGCCGCCATCACCGACCCCGTTCGACATCGCGATGGCGGACTAAGATGTCCCATTCGTCACCGAGCCGCCGCCGCAGCTCTTCGACGATGGTGACGGAGCGATGCCGCCCACCGGTGCAACCTACGCAGATCGTCACGTACAACTTCCCCTCCTTCTGAAAGTGAGGAAGCGTGAAGCGCAAGATCCCCTCGACCTGGCGCGTCAGCTCGAGCCCATCGGCGCCGAGCACGAACTTCGCGACGGTGGGGTCACGGCCATCGAGGTGAGTGAGCGACGGCTCGAAGTATGGGTTCGGCAGGAACCGAACGTCGAACACCAGGTTGAACTCCGCTGGGAGTCCGTGCTTGAACCCGAACGACACCAGCGACACCGCGAGCTTTCCGGTGCCGCCGTAGCGATCCTGAATGATCGCCTTGAGCTGGTGCATGTTGAGGTTCGAGGTATCGACGACCGATGCGCCTTGACGCAGCTCGGCCATCAGCTCGCGGTCGCGGCGGACGCCGTCGATCAAGTCATCGCCGGACAGCGGATGTCGCCGCCGGGTCTCCGAGAACCGCCGCAGCAGCACCTCGTCATTCGCATCGAGAAACATCACGTCGAGCCGGTGGCCCGCGCCGCGCAGCTTGCCCAGCGTCGCCGGCCATGCTGACAAGTTGCGCCGTTGCCGCGAGTCGATCGCGAGCGCGAGCTTGTCGCGATCGCCTTCTTGCGCGAGTTGCTCGACGAGCTGGCCGACCAGGGGGACTGGAATGTTGTCGACGCAGGTGAACTCGATGTCCTCGAGTGCGCGGAGCGCGGTGCTCTTCCCAGCCCCTGACAGCCCCGTGACGATCACGATCTGCATCGCCTACTCCACCACTCCGAGCGGGTCGTCGGTGGACTGGGCTCGCATCGCCTGGTGCAACTGGTCGCGGAACGCGCGCGCGGAGTGCGTGCCCTGCGCCTTGAGCAGCTCGTTGCGCGCGGCGACCTCGATCAGCGTCGCGAGGTTACGGCCGGGTCGTACCGGAATCCGTACCGCAGGAATGGCCACGTCGAGCAACCGCTGATGTTTGTCATCGAACCCGAGCCGCTCGTACTCCTCGCCGGGTGCCCACTCGTGGAGCTCGACGACCAGCTGGACCCGCTTGGCATCGCGAACCGCGGAGATCCCGAACAGGTCCTTGATGTTGATGATGCCGAGGCCGCGAATCTCCATGTTGTGGCCGAGGATGCCGGCCCCCTGCCCGGTGATCTGACCGCCCTGCCGGCGGATCCGGATCACGTCATCGGCCACCAGCCGGTGCCCGCGCACGACCAGGTCGAGCGCGGTCTCGCTTTTGCCGATGCCGCTCTTACCCGTCACCAGCACGCCGATTCCGAGCACGTCGAGCAAGACTCCGTGGAGCTCGTCGACCGGCGCCAATCGATCAGCCATCCAGGCGGTCACCGCCGCGATGAAGTCCGCGGTGACCAGCTTCGACGTCAGGACCGGGACGCCATGATGCTCGGCGGCGGCCACCAGCTCGGTCGGCGGCGCGAGATCGCGGCACACCACCACGCACGCCGGCTCGCTCCGCATCAGCGTCTCGATACCCAGCTCGCGGCCGGTGGTGAGGTCAGCGAGGTACTCGATCTCGGTGCCGCCGAGCACCAGCACACGATGTGGATGAAGTTGTTCCGGCCACCCGGTCAGGGCGAGTCCCGGTTTTTGGATCCGCGGCACGGTCAGCGTGCGTGACACCCCTGCGTGCCCGGCGACCGCGACGAGCTCCAGCTCTTCACGCGCGAGCAGCTCGCTCACGCGGATCGGAGTGATCACGCCCATTCAGTACTTGGCATCCTCGGCAGACACCACGTGGTACATCGCTTCGGCGTCCGGGGCGGCCAGCAGCCGCCTTCGGAAGTCAGGATCTTTGAACACCCGGCTGATTCGGGCGAGCGCTTTGAGGTGCTGGCCGGTCGAAGAATCCGGCGCGACGAGCACGAAGAACAAATACGTAGGCTGGCCATCCATCGAGTCGAAATCGACTCCGGCGGGCGCGCGACCGAGGCACGCAACGATTTCGCCGAGCGCGCCGAGCTTGCCGTGAGGAATCGCCACACCCTCGCCGATCGCGGTCGATGCGAGCTGCTCGCGCTCGATCAGGACCTTCGACAGAGTGGCGCGATCGATCCGCGGATGATGCTGCGCCATGTATGTGGCGAGCTCCTCCAAAATGCCGCGCTTGTCGGTCCCGTGAAGGACGGGGACGACCATGTCGCGCCGGATAAGATCGACAATCTTCATCTAGGCGGGCTCAAGCTACCACAACGTCCGTGGCGGCTACGACGCGGCGGGCGTTTCGATCAACCCGTACGCGCCGTCTTCGCGCTTGTACACCACGGCCACGCGACCGTCGGTATCGTGACGGAATACCAGGAACGGTTCGTGGAGCAAGTTGAGCTGGACGATTGCGTCGGAAACCGACATCGGCCGGGCATGAAACTTTTCGGTCTTCACGACCTGGAATTCGGGGGCCGGCCCGGCGCTGGCGTGGTCGTGTGCGGTCGGCGCACTGTGCCCGTTGGCCTCGCCTTTGAGGCCACCAAATGCCTCCGAGACAATCGAGTGTGACCAGGGCAGCGCCTGGACATGATGCGGACGCGCCTTCATGCCCTCGAGCTTGCCCTTGTACTTGCGGACCTGGCGCTCGATCTTGGCGATGCACAGGTCGATCGAGCTGTACATGTTCTCGGTCGTCTCGTGACCCGCTACCGATAAGCCATTGTGTAGCTGGAAGGTGACATCGATGCGGTGGTTGTGACGTTCAGTGGAAAGTACGACGTGACAGGAAATCGGATCCGGTAAGTACTTTCGAACTCGGTCCATGCGCTCCTTCGCGTACGACTTGAGAGCCTCGGTCGGTTCCATGTGGCGGAACGTCACCGCGAATTGCATCGAATCCTCCTGATGTTCGGATCGATCATAACGCCTCAGTCACCGGAGGATCACACCGAGTCCTCCTGATGTTCGGATCGATCATACGCCTTTGGTCACCGGAGAATCACCTGATCCTCGACGGAGATTTTTCGGAACGGGGCCGATTCTACACGGATCATCTGGTTGCCAACACGGCGAGCTCAGAAACTAACCAGAGGATCTGAGCCCGTGCCTCGACCAAGACCTCGGCAGGTGTGCCGCGTCGCCCCACGATGTCTAAAATCGCAGCGCACTCGGTGACAGCCCGGAGGGCCTGCTCGTAGTGCCGCCGGCGCTCCGATTTGCGTACCTCCCCCGACGCGTGCGCGATGTGGAGCGCCACCGCGGTGGCGCGCCGATCGAGGTGGACCTTGAGGTGAAACCTCGTGTTGGTCAGCCGGTCCAACAACCGGTCCACGCTGGCGGTCAGCGTGAGCGCCTGGTCGTACACCCCGATGCGTGCATTGGCGTACGGGTTGTCATCGCGAAACCGGACGGTAAATGGTGCGGTATCCACGCCCAAGCATGTCACCGGGCGCCACCCATACCGGCACCTGATAACCCACCCGGCGCCGGCGGCTACCCGGTCGCACTCCCGGCCGAACAGCACGAACACGCGTGCACGTGCCACGTCCCACGTCGAAACGCCCACCCACGGGAGCCTGTCGTCGATCTGACGCCGGTGCTCAGAACACTTGCTTGCGCTTGCTCGAGCTCAAGATGCCGAGCTGCTCGCGATACTTCGCCACGGTGCGGCGGGCGATGTCGATACCGCCCTTCTTGAGCAGCTCGACGATCTTCTGATCGGAGTGCGGGCGCTTCGGATCTTCGCCGGTCACCAGCTCCTTGATCTTCGACTTGACCGCCTGGGAGGCGAGGTCCTCGCCGTTGGTCCGCGAGATACCGCTGTTGAAGAAGAACTTGAGCTCGAAGATGCCCTGCGGCGTGTGGACGTACTTGCTCGTCGTGACGCGCGAAACCGTGGACTCGTGCATCCCGATGTCCTCGGCAACATCGCGGAGGATCAGCGGCTTTAGGTGGGCGATACCCTTGTCGAAGAACTCGCGTTGAAACTTCAAGATCGACTCGGCGACCTTGATGATCGTGCGCTGGCGCTGCTGGATCGAGCGGATCAACCACTGGGCGGACCGCAGCTTGTCCTGAACGTAGTCCTTGCTCGCTGCCGAGTTGCCCATCGCGTTCTTGTAGAACCCGCTGATCTTGAGCTTTGGCAGACCGTCGTCATTGGGGACGACGAAGTACTTGTCGCCGACCTTGTGGATGTAGACGTCGGGCGTGACGTATTGCGGATCATCCGACGAGTACTGGCGACCCGGCCGCGGGTCGAAGTCCATGATGACCTTCGCCGCCTCGTAGATCTCTTCGAGCGGCTGCTTCAGGTCGCGAGCGATCGCTTGGTAGTTCTTCTTTTCGAGATTGCCGAGATGACTCTTGATCATCTTCACGCACAGGTCGTCGTCCTGACCTGCGGCGATGCACTGGATCAACATGCACTCGGCGAGACTGCGCGCTCCAACGCCGATCGGATCGAAGGTCTGGATCTTCTCGAGCACCTGCTCGCACAGCACCGGATCGACCCCCAGATCAGCAGCCAGCTCGGTGACAGGAGGCTCCTTGAAGTAGCCATCGGCATCGATATTGCCGAGGATCTCCATCCCGATCTCGAGCTGGTCAGGCGGCAAGTTCGACATCTTGAGCTGCCACGCCAGGTGGTCATGCAGGCTGGGCGGCTTGGTGAGCGTGGCTTCGAGCGACGGGAGGTCCTCGCCGTCGCCGCGGAACGCCGGCATGGGAGGACCCATCGTGTAGTTGTCGAGGTAGTTCTCCCAGTCGATCTCGTTGACCGCCGTGGCATCGCCCTTGATCTCGGTCTGGGCCACGCCCTCGAGCACCGAACCCTCGATCGGGGTCTCGGTTGACCCGGCGCCCTCGAGCTGGTGGAGCTGCTGCTCATCGCCGCCCATCTCGTCCCGCTCGCGGCTCCGTTCGGCGTCGAGGTCGATCTCGTCGTCGAGAATCGGATTCTCGAGCATCTCCTCGTGCACAAGGTCTGCCAGCTCCATGCGGGACAGCTGCAATAGGCGGATCGCCTGTTGCAACTGGGGGGTCATCACGAGCTGCTGCGACAGCTTCAGCTCTTGGCGCATCTCCATACCCATGGGTAACTCCTATTCTTTACCGATAGTTAGCATTGGCACGAGAGCAGCCAGTAAGGCTGGTACGATGCTTGAAGAGCCTACGGCCAATCGCCTCGCCTGTAAAGGGGCATTTGGTCCAGCTCTTGCTTGAGCTGGCGCACACTCGGCGTGCGCCTGTCAAGCGGGTCGAGCCAAGTCAATTGCTTGAGTGTGTGCGGGTACCGTGCTCTCGGACATGTTCTGCGCCCACGCGAGTCCGCCAAAACCTGGTCATCCCCGGCTGCGGGCTGGACCCCTCCAGTGCGACTCGAGTTCTGGTTCCACCAAGCGGAACCTAAATTGGAGAGCGCGAGCACCCGCAGTCCCCATGCGGCTTCTACCGCGGACTAGGCCGCGCCGCGGACAGCCACGCGTTCTACTGCGGCCTTGATGAACCGCGAGAACAATGGATGCGGGGTGCTCGGCCGAGACTTGAACTCGGGGTGAAACTGGCACGCCACGAAGTACGGGTGATCCGGTAGCTCGATCATTTCTACGAGCCGGCTGTCGGGCGACAGCCCGGATAGCACCATGCCATGGCGCTCGAGGGTGTCTCGGTAGTTGTTGTTGATCTCCCAGCGGTGGCGATGACGCTCGCTGATCTCGAGAGCTCCGTAGGCTTCCGCCGCCCGCGTGTTGGGCTTGAGCACGCACGGATACGCCCCGAGCCGCATCGTCGCGCCCTTGTCGGTCACGCCTCGCTGATCCGGCATGAGATCGACGACCGGATGGGCGGTCGTCGGATCGATCTCGCTCGAGCTGGCGCCGGTGAGCCCACAGACATGGCGAGCAAACTCGACGCACGCGAGCTGCATGCCGAAGCAGATCCCGAAGAACGGCACCTTGGTCTCGCGCGCATAGCGAACCGCCGCGATCTTGCCCTCGGTGCCACGCGCGCCGAATCCGGGCGCCACCAGGATGCCGTCGTATTGCGCCAACTGCTGCGCGATTTGCGCCGAGCTCAGGTTCTCGAGCTCCTCGCTGTCGATGTGCCGGATCACCACCTTGCAGTCATTGGCGATGCCACCGTGGAGCAGCGCTTCATTGAGGCTCTTGTACGACTCGACGAGTTGGACGTACTTGCCGATGAATCCGACGGTGACCTTGCGCTTGGGCTCGACGATCCGCTTGACGACCTCTTCCCAGACGTTGAGCCGCGACGCGCGCGACCAGATGTTGAGCATCGAGGCGAGCTTCTGATCGAGGCCCTGTGCGCTCAAGCTGACCGGCAACCGGTACACCGTGTCGACATCGACCGACTGGAATACCGCGTCGGGTGCGACGCTGCAGAACATCGCCATCTTCTTCACGACGTCCTCGGCCAGCTGCTGCTCGCAGCGGACGACCAGCACGTCGCACTGCACCCCGATCTCGCGCAGCTTCTGGACCGAGTGCTGGGTCGGCTTGGTCTTGAACTCTCCGGCCGCGCGAATGTACGGGATCAGCGTCAGGTGGACGCTCACCGAGTTCTGCGAGCCGAGCTCGACACGCAGCTGGCGCACCGCCTCGAGGAATGGCAGCGACTCGATATCACCGACCGTGCCGCCGACCTCGACGACGAGGACATCGAGCCCTTCTGCGCAGCGCAGGATCCGGCTCTTGATCTCGTCGGTGATGTGCGGAATCACCTGGACCGTCGAGCCGAGGTACTCGCCGCGGCGCTCCTTGCCGATCACGCTCGAGTACACCTGACCGGTGGTGATGTTGTTGAGCCGCGACATCTTGGTGGACACGAACCGCTCGTAGTGACCGAGGTCGAGGTCGGTCTCGGCGCCATCATCGGTGACGAACACCTCGCCGTGCTGCGTCGGGTTCATCGTGCCCGGATCGACGTTGATGTACGGATCGAGCTTCATGTTCGCGACCTTGAGGCCGCGGTTCTCCATCAGCGCGCCGATCGACGCGGAGACCATGCCCTTGCCGAGCGACGACACGACTCCGCCGGTAACGAACACGAACTTGGTCTGCTGCGCCATGGTTCCCTCGGACAGGCGACCGATGACCTGGGCGCCCGATGCTTTCTACCGATTGAGCAGGCGCGGTGCAATCGGGAGCCGCTGATTCAGGCGCACGACACAACGCCGCAGATCGTTAGGCAGAATTTCCTCGAAGATCGGACGCACCCTCAGGTATGCTCGACGATCCCAGCGCGGAAATCGGGCCGCCCGATGTGGTCGCGGGTCGCGGTAGCTGGCGGCGGTCACCGCAGCTGGCGGCGGTCACCGCAGCTGGCGGCGGTCACCGCAGCTGGCGGCGCCAGGTCGACATCTCCGTCGTGGTCGCGACGGTCGCTGCCGATGCCGTTGGCGCGCCGGTGGTGCCTGCCGCCAAGGCCGCAGCGATGATCGCGGCCTCGAGCTCGGCGTCTTGCGCCGACGGCGCGAGCTCCTTGGTGTTGCGACCGATGAACCCCGTGTCGTAGTCGCCCTCGATGAACGCGGGATGACGAAAGCACCGGCCGTGAAATGCCAGGTTGGTCTCGATTCCGCTGACCTGATACTCGTCGAGCGCTCGCCGCATCCGCGCGATCGCACGCGGGCGATCTTCACCCCACACCACGAGCTTGGAGATCATCGGATCGTAGTGCACCGAGATCTCGGCGCCCTCATAGCAGCCGCTGTCGTTGCGGATGTACGGACCATCGGGCACACGCAGCCGCGTGATCTTGCCCGGCGACGGTAGAAACTTCACCGAGTCCTCGGCGTAGATCCGGCACTCGACGGCGTGGCCGCGGCGGCGCGCATCGAGCCCGGCCTGGTCGAGCGGCAGCGGTCGGCCCTCTGCCACGTCGAGCTGCCACGACACGAGGTCGACCCCATAGATCATCTCGGTCACCGGATGCTCGACCTGGAGCCGGGTGTTCATCTCGAGGAAGTAAAACCCACCGTCGGAACCAAGCAAGAACTCGCAGGTGCCCGCGCCGACGTATGCAACCGCACGCGCCGCCGCGATCGCCGCGTCGCCCATCTTTGCCCGCAGCTCCGCCGACACGACGGGCGACGGCGCTTCCTCGATCACCTTCTGATGCCGGCGCTGGATCGAGCAGTCGCGCTCGCCGAGATGGACGAGATTGCCGTGCTGATCGCCGAATACCTGGATCTCGATGTGCCGAGGCCGCTGGATCGCTTTCTCGAGGTACACCGTTCCATCGCCGAATGCCGCGATCGCCTCACGCCGTGCGCCGTCGAATGCGCCGACAAACTCCCCAGCGCTGGCGACCAGGCGCATGCCTTTGCCACCGCCGCCGGCCGCGGCCTTGATCAGCACGGGGAAGCCGATCTTGGTCGCCGCGGCGAGCGCCTGGTCGGCCGTCGGGAAGCCATCCCCACCGGGTCCGTTGTCACCAGGAACGACCGGCGTGCCGGCCGCCGTGACGGTCTTGCGCGCCTCGGTCTTACTTCCCATCTTCCGCATGGCATCCGCCGACGGACCGATGAAGGTGATCCCGGCGGCCTGACACGCCTCCGCGAAGTCCTCGTTCTCCGATAGAAAGCCGTAGCCGGGATGGACGGCGTCTGCGCCGGTTTGCTTACACGCAGCGATGATCTTGTCGATCACCAGGTAGCTCTGCGCGGCGGGAGCCGGGCCGATTGCGACCGCCGCGTCGGCAAACAACACGTGGGGAGCCAGCCGATCCGCGTCGCTGTACACCGCCACCACCTCGAGGCCTCGCTCCTTGCAGGTACGCATCACACGCACGGCGATTTCGCCACGGTTGGCGACTAGGACGCGGCGAATCGGTCGGATCGATGGCGACATCGTCGGCGACAATACACTTTTTGGATTCCACGGCCGCGGGTCTGGCCCGCTCCCAAGTGGTCACGCCGCGTTGCATTACGCGAGTCATGGCCATAGAATCGAAGCAAATCGGCTTCTTGCGTTGGACGGGGACGCAGGGCTCGGGATGTTCGAGGAGCCGGTCCGGGAGATTGTCTTGGTCGATCCAAACACGCGGCAAGGTAAACGAACGCCGGTCACGCTCAAGATCAAGTTCAAGAGCGAGACGTTGGAGCAGTTCATCGAGCGCTACGCGGTGGACGTCAGCCAAGGCGGCATCTTCGTGCGGACGAAGGAACCACTCGGCGTCGGCACGCAGATGCGGTTCGAGTTCCAGCTCAAAGACGCCTCGCCGCTGATCGCGGGTGAAGGCACCGTCGTGTGGACGCGCGAGAACGATCCGAGCCGCCCAGCGATCGCACCGGGCATGGGCGTGCGCTTCGATCGACTCGCCGAGGGCAGTCAGAACGTGCTCGAGCGGATTCTCGCCGAGAAGGCGAAGCAAGCTCCGCAGCGCGCGAACAACACTACGTCCAAACCGCCGATGTTCAGCGACACGCCCACGCGCGTCGCGCCTGCGCCGGTTCAGGAAGCGCTGCTCGGCGACAAAGACAACGGTCAGAAGCGCAAGCGGCCAGACTCGTTCGGCGAACAGGGGACGCCGCTGCCCAAGCCAACGCCGTGGCACTCCGACGCCGAGGATTTCCCCGAGGAGGCGTTCGAAGAGGCCACCAAGGTTCGCGCGCTCGATGATCTGATCGCGCAGACCGCGGCCGATACCGAATCGACCAAGCTGCCCGACAGCAAAGACCAGCTGGAGGAGCGCCGGCGCGCCGACTCTACGATCGCAGATCCACCGCCACCCGCCGCCGAATCGCTTCCAGATCTCGGGGCTGCGGCGATGGCTTCGACGTCGTCCGATGCGGGTAGGCCGTCGCCGCGCTTGCTCGATACGTCTCCCTCGCCGCGTACCGAACCGTCGGGCCCACACGAAGTGCCAGGCGGATCGAACGAGCGGATGAAGGCGCCGTCGAGACCACCGATCAAGGATGCTGAAACCATCACCTCGGGGATCCGGCCGGCGCTGCCTGCCGAGCCATCACATCCAGAGCTTCCGACAGCACCATCGAAATCGAGCGCGCCGACGATCATGCTCGTCCTGACATTGCTGGTCGGTGGCGCTGCGGCAGTGTGGTTCTTTGTCTTGCGCGACCCCGGCACGAAACCAGCGCCGAGCGAACCGTTGCAGGGCAGCGCCTTTGCACGGCCGTCCGATCGCGTCGAGCCGCCCACGCCACCGCCGACCCAGGGCTCGGCGGACAACGGCGCTGGCTCGGACAGCGCCGGCAGTGCTGTTGCGGCGGGAAGCGCTGGCTCCGGCAGCGCCGACGCTGCGAACGCAGGCAGCGCGATCGCGCCGGCTGGCGATCTTGCTCCCACGGTGATCAGCGCGAGCGTCGAGGGCGCGACCGTCGAGATCGTCGGTGCCGGCCTCTCCGGCCCTGCCCCGTTCACCGCCAAGCTCGAGAAGACCAAGCCATACAAGGCCCGGGTGGTCGCGCCCGGGTTTGTTCCGCTCGAGATCGATGTGACCGGCGGCCAGGCCAAGGCCACGGCGAAGCTGGTCGCCAAGCCGAAGCTGATCGCGATCACCAGCACGCCCGCCGGCGCGATGATCTACATCGATAGCGGCCCGATCGGTCATCAAACGCCGTACGAAGTGCCGCTCTCCAAAGCACAAGCTGCCAAGAAGAGTCTACGCGTGACGCTGCGCAAGTCGGGCTTCAAGCCGGTCGAGAAGGTGCTCGACGCCAGCGCGTTCGTCGAGAGCGATACCAACATGGTCGCCAAGGTCGAAGAGACGATGACCGTGCAGGCGGCTCCGCGGCCGCGTCCGCCGGCGAACCCGACGAATCCGACCCCGCCGGACCCAGGTCCAGGCTCGGGCGAAGGCTCGGCGAACCCAGGTTCGGCATCGCCGCCTCCGCCGCCTCCGCCTACGGATCCCGCGCCGACGCCGCCCGCTCCGACGCCTACACCGACCGGTGGCGCCGGCAGCGGCACCGCGCCTGCGCCTGGCACCGAGACGCTGCCGTAGTACGTTCTGCGGTCTAGGCCAACCTGATCCGCGTTTCAGATCCGCGGGTCACCTGCCACCGATCCGTTGACGCACCACGAACGCGTCGTAGTTGTGGTCGTTGTTGGTGGTGTCGAGCGTCGTCCCGCCGACTGTGAACCTCCCATTGAACGTTCCACCGATGAGAAGCGTGTGGTCGGCGATCGTCGCCATCGCCGTGACTTTGGCGAACACTCCTGTGGCCAAGCTCAGTTCCGTCGCCGTTCGACCGTCCAGTGAGATCTTCTGCAACAACGGCCCCAAGGTCGCGCCGCTCGCGGCCTCGTGTTCCTCGTCGCTGTTGTAATTGCGCTCCACCGCCACAAATAGCGACGCATCGGTGACTGCCAGCGCGGCGCCGAAGTCTCGATGAGGAGTGCCCACGACTCTTCGCCACTTCTCGGTGCCATCACGGCCGAGGCGAATTACATAGCAATCGCTGAGGCCCTTGGAGCTCACTCCGTTCCACAGAGCGCCTTCCGACGATCCGAGAATAACCACGCCACCGTCACGTTGTCCTGCGGCCAGGAGTTGCCCGGCGCTGGCCGGAGGCCCCTTCCATGAACGGTTGGCGACAGTGCCGTTGGCTGAAACGTGGTCGAGATATGCGTGAATCCCGTCCCAGTCCTCGCCCTCGCCCAGGAACGCTTTTCGGTTTCCCGAAGGCGTACGGCGCAGTGACCAGATCTCCCCTTCGAGTCCCACCGCAAGGGACATGACCTCTCCGGGTTTCCCGTCACCCAAGTGCGTTGCCCAGAGAGGCTTGCCGTCGGAAGCGGCGGCCAGCACGAAGGCGTTTTGGTCGTTGTTCGCAGGCTTCAGGGTTTGTTTGCCCCAGACCACGGGGGCCGTGAACGCCCCACCTACGACGATCGTGCCATTGGCGAGCACAACCATGTCACCCACGGTTGACGCGTCGAACGTCGTGGCCCAGCGATGCTCACCGTCTGTCGATAGCTTCCACAGGTAGCCTGTCCACGGAGCCGTCGATTCCAACCTAGCGCCCGGAAACTCGATGGCTCCTCGTTGGAACTGCCCGGCGACGACAACATTCCCGGCGTCGTCGACTCCAACGTTGGAGATCATGTCCGCGTAGCCATCGTATCCGCGAAACCAAATGACGCCGCCCGCGGGGTTCAGCTTCAAGACGAATGATCTCGCGTTCGAGTAGTGGTCATCGCCGAGCACGAAATCGCTGCCAGTATTGTCGCCCGCAATGATCACGTTCCCATCGCGATCGACGACCATTGCCTCGACGCGGTCGGCAAAGGTGCCGCCAAAGCTGAGCGCCCATTCAGGCGGAGGAGATGGTTGCGAGGATGGAGCGGGTTGTACGGCTGCCGTGTTCCTAACCTCGGCCGCGATTGCCGGTTCGTTGGATTTTGGACCACCGCACGCGCTCACCCACGAGATCGCGAGAGCCAGCACGATGTTCGCTGTACGTGGTTTCACACGGCGCGGATGGCTCACCGCCGAGTCCATATCAGAACCGCTGTCCGACATGAAGAAGCCCGCGCTCACTCAGCGCATCATCGCCTTCATCCACCGATCCGGCACGCCGACGCTCGGCTTCTCACCGCCGCGCGTGAGATAGCGGACCGCGTGGCCGAGGCCATCGAGGGTGAGCTGCCACATCGCGAACACGCTGGCGACCACCTCGACGGTGCTGCCGTTCCAGAACCGCTCAGGCTCGGGGTTGAGCCACACCGCGCTGCGAAAGTGAGCCGCGAGCCGGCGCAACCACTCGAGGCCGGACGCTCGGCGCTCCTCGTCGTAGTACATCGAGCCTGCATCGAGCAGCTCGCCGGGATGCATGAGCGCGTCGCCGACGATCACCAGCTTCTCGTCGCGATCGCTGCCGGCGATCAGCTCGTGAGTTGGAATCGGGCTACGAAATAGCGCGTCCTCGTAGACCGAGTTGTAGACGCAGTTGTGAAAGTAGTAGCTGCGAAACTTCGCGAACCGTCCGGCGCGCGACGCTGCGGTGAACAACCGGCTGACCAGCTCGGCGTAGGGGTCCATCGATCCGCCGACGTCCATCAGCAGCACGACCTTCACGCGATTGCGCCGCGGCGGCCGAAACACGACTTCGATCTCGCCCGCGTTGCGCGAGGTCTGATCGATCGTCTCGTCGAGATCCAGCTCGTCGTCAGCGCCTTCGCGGCCGAGCCGGCGCAACCCGCGCAACGCGACATCGATCTGACGGACGTCGAGCACCATGTCGCGCCGGTACTCGCGGAATCGCCGTTCGTCGGCCACGGCCATCGCGCTGCGCTGGCCACCGCCGCCGACACGCATCCCGGTGGGATGCCGACCGGAATTACCGAACGGCGACGTGCCGCCGGTGCCGATGAACCGGTTGCCGCCGTCGTGGCGCTCCTTCTGTTCGCGCAGCCGCTGTTCGAACATCTCGCGCAGCTTCTGGAGATCGAGCTCCTTGAGCGACTGCAACTGCTCAGGCGTCAACCCCGCGAGCGCGCGCGGATCGGCCAGCCACGACATCATCTCCTCGGTCAGCTTGAGCGAGTCGAGATGAACGTCTTTGAAGTACGCGAGGAACGCCTCGTCATAGGCGTCGTACAGCGCGATGTCCTTCACGCACAGCGTGCGGCACAGCTGATAGAACCCGTCGAGCGAGCTCTCGTGGAGCCCGAGCGCCATCGCCTCCATCAGCGCCATCCACTCGTGGGTGGACACCGGCAGCTTGCGCGCGCGGAGCTCGAACAAGAAGTCGATCAGCATGGCCGCCGAGCTAGGCCTTTGCCCGCTTCGACACCAACTCGACGTCCTGCTCGGTCTTGAGCAACGTGCCGAGGAACGGAATCCCACCGGAGATCCGCGACAGATCCACGCCGGCCTTCTTGAGCGCGCAGATCCAGTCGATCAGCTCCGAGGTCGACGGTTTCTTACGCAGCCGCGGCACCGCGCGCAGCCCGAAGAACACCTCGAGCGTGTTGTCGAGCACGCGATCGGTGATGTCCGGGTGGTGCACGCGAACGATCTCCGCCATCAACTCGCGGGTCGGGAACTGGATGTAATGGAACACGCAGCGGCGCAGGAACGCGTCCGGCAGCTCCTTCTCGTTGTTCGACGTGATGATCACGACAGGTCGCTCGGTGGCAGCGATCTCGCGACCGGTCTCGTCGATCCGGAACCGCATCGCATCGAGCTCGTGCAACAAGTCATTGGGAAACTCGAGATCGGCCTTGTCGATCTCATCGATCAACAGCACCACGCGCGACGGCGCCGCGAGCGCTTCGCCGAGCGGCCCGAGCTTGACGTACTTCGCGATGTCGCGAACGTCGCCGTTGTTGAATCGGCTGTCATTGAGCCGCGCGACGGTGTCGTAGACGTAGAGGCCGTCCTTCGCCTTGGTGGTCGACTTGACGTGCCAGCGGATCAGCGGCAACCCGAGCGCGCTGGCGAGGTTCTCGGCGAGCAGCGTCTTGCCGGTGCCGGGCTCGCCGCGCACCAGCAGCGGCCTCGCGAGCGCCACCGCCACGTTCACTGCATGGCGGAGCTCTTCGGACGCGATGTAGCTAGCGGTCCCCTGAAACTGATCGAACACTGCGCCGTCGGACATCCCGACGACCTTACCATCATCGGCTCCGCCGACCGGCCGGCTACTTCTTACGGCCCTGGACGTAGCCGTCAGCGACGCCGTAAAGCCACGTCGCGCCATAGATCAGCGCCGCGGCCGAGCCGATCAGCGGGATCGCGCCGAGGAAGCTCAGCCCCGACAGCGTCGCGACCGCGAACACGCCGATCGCCTTGTCGGTCTCACCGTTCACCAGCTGACCGACGCCGGGAATGATCGCGCTGCACACCGCAGGCACGACGCCACTGCCACCCGACCGACGAACCAGCGCTTTGCTCATGAGCCGGTTATGACACGTCCGCGCTGCGGATCAGTCAAAGATCGATCCCGGAGCTCAGAACCAGGTCGACGCGCCGAGCATCAGCAACACGTAGTGCGACTTGTAGATGCCCTGGGTGACCGGGCTCTCCGCTTGAAGCTCGGGTTCGAGCGACGGATTGATCGGGTCGAGACCGCCACGGTCTTCGATCGGCGCATCGGTGTTGGTCCCCGCGCAGCCCTTTGCCGAGATCGTCGGGTTGCACGTGCCCGGATTCGAGTTGGTGCCCTCGAACACCGCGCCGCCGCCGAGGTTGATCTCGAACCGGTTGGTGCGAAACCCGACGCCGAGCGTGGTGGTGGTTCGCGCGGCACCGTCGATGTCGATCCGCATCCAGCCCTTGCGCGCCGCGGCCGTGTCATACGCAACGCCACCGCGGAAGATCAGCTTGTTGGCGCCGACCGGCACGTGGAAGCTGCCGCCCAACCGAGCGCTGTAGGTGTCCTTGAGCTCGTGACGGGTCACCGTGGGCTTCAACCGGTAGAACGGGTCTTCGGTACCGTCGGGGCGCCGCACGGCAGCCTCGGCGTCGACCGTGATCGTGAACGTGGTCACGCGGTCGGCGCTCCAGTTTTCCCAGCCGAGGTCGAGCTCGACGTCACCGCGGAGCTGGCCGTCCGCACCGAGGAACTTGTAGCGACCGCCGATCAGCACGCTGCGTGGTAGCGACAGCGCGATGCACGCACGCTGGAGCTCGCGGGTACCGCCACTCTGGCATTGTTCGCGGCCATCGTTGATCGGCAACACGACGATCGGCTGGCCGAGCACCTCGACCTGGGTTCCCTGTTCGGCGCGCGCCGTGCCCTTCGCGTTGATGTTGATCTGCGAGTTGAACGCGGCGCCGAGCTCGATCGCCGGCGTCGGCCGATAGGTCGCGCCCAAGCCCCACACCGGAATGAACGCGTCGTCCGCTTTGATCGAGAAGTAACCATCCTTCTTGATGTTCTCCTCGTAGTTGTCGGGGTTGCCCCACGCCGCGCTCTTCGACGACAGCTTGGCGAACCCGAGGCTGAACCGCGCACCGACGTCGAGCTGCGGCAGCACGCGGTACGACGCGCCGATCGTCGGCATCAGCAACGACGCGTCCTGCTTGATCATGTCGTAGCGCGTCGGCGGCGGCGGAACGTTGGGATCTCCGTTGAACGTGTAGCGCTCGCATCCCGATGCTTGCTCGGTGCACATGTCGCGGAACGGATACGCATTGGGCGCCCACAGCCCCGCGGACACCCGAAGGTTCGGGACCACGCCGCCGAGATCGCTCACCACCGCGACCACCGGCACCGGCTGATACCCGCCGATCGAAAACGGCGGCTTCACATCGTTGGTCGCCGTCGGATACGCCATGCCTTCATACGGCAGGTTCTCGGTCGGGATGTCGTCGTAGGTCCCGCGCCGCGTGAACTGCATCGCGAAGTTGATCATCGCGGCCGACAGCGTGATCGTGGTGCCCTCGGTCTTCGCAAGACCGGCCGGGTTCACCGCGAGCGCTTCGCCGTCATCTGCTGAGGCGACCGCCGCGCCTGCGCGCGAGGTCGACACCGTCCCGCTGCCCGGAAGAAATTGGCCACCTGCGTGAGCGAGGGACGGCCCCATCGCGATCGTCGCCATTGCGAAGCCAAGCGCGCGAAGTCTCATAGGGTTGGCGACCCTACCGCAGGCCGGGAGCGGTCTCCAACCGAGAAATCCTGCGACGGACGCTCAGTCAGGACGCGAGTTGCCCGGCGTCCTGCTGTCGGATACAGCGCGGCGTTGCACCAGGCTGATGTGGGTCAGCAGGATCGCGACCGCCGCTGGCGTGACACCGCTGATCCGCGACGCCTGGCCGACCGAGCGCGGGCGGATCTGCTCGAGCTTCTCGATCACCTCGTTGGATAGTCCGGCGATCGCGCGATAGTCGATGCCGTCGGGCACCAGCACGGCGTCGGAGCGCTGCAGCCTGGCGGCGTCGGCTTCTTGCCGGCGCAGATAGCCGCCGTAGGTCAGCTCGACCTCGACCGATTCGAGCACAGCAGGGCTGGCGTCGCTCGGCGCGAGCCCACCGGCGACGGCGAGCTGCTCGACCGCGCGCCAATCGAGCTCGGGGCGCTTGAGCAGCTCGGCCAGGGTCGCTCGGCGCGCAACGATCGGCGATGAGCCATACCGCGCGAGCACCTCGTTGACCGCGTCGCTGCCGATCACCGAGGCGCGATTCGCGCGCTCGTGTGCGGCCGCGAGCTCGGCTTGCCAGGCTTCGAACGCTCGCCATCGATCGTCGTCGATCAGCCCGAGCCGGCGGCCGATCGGCATCAGTCGATCGACCGCGTTGTCCTCGCGCAGCAGCAGCCGAAACTCGGCGCGCGACGTCAGCATGCGATACGGCTCCTTGGTGCCTCGCGTCGTCAGATCGTCGACGAGCACACCGCCGTACGCCTGATCGCGGCGCAGGATCATCGGCTCGCGATCGCCGGGCCCGAAGCCGAGCGCGAGCGCCGCGTTGATCCCGGCGAATAGCCCCTGGATCGCCGCTTCCTCGTAGCCCGAGGTGCCATTGATCTGACCCGCGTGATACAGGCCGGCGACGCGCCGGGTCTCGAGCGTGGGCAGCACTTCGCGCGGATCGATGAAGTCGTACTCGACCGCGTAACCGGGTCGCGTCATCTCGGCGCGCTCGAGCCCGGGAATCGTCCGGATGAACGCGAGCTGCACGTCGAACGGGAGCGATGTCGAAATCCCGTTCGGGTAGACCTCGGCCGAATCGATGCCCTCGGGCTCGAGATAGATCTGATGGCGCGGCTTGTCCGCAAACCGGACGATCTTGTCCTCGATACTCGGGCAATACCGCGGTCCGGTGCCCGCGATGTCACCGCGATACAGCGGCGAGCGCGGCAGGCCCTCACGGATCCGATCGTGGGTGCGCTCGTTGGTATAGGTCACCCAGCACGGGATCTGCGGCAGCGGCGGGCGCGCTGGCCGGAGCGTCCACCGGAACATCGGCGGCGGATCGTCGCCGGGCTGCAGCTCGAGCCCGTCGACGTCGATCGTCTTGCGATCGAGCCGGCACGGCGTCCCGGTCTTGAGTCGCGCGAGCGGAAATCCGAGCTCGGCTAGCGAATGCGACAGCCCGATCGCCGGCGCCTCCCCTGCCCGACCTCCCGACGCCTTGGCCTCGCCGACGAAGATCGCGCCGCGCAAAAACGTTCCGGTCGTCAGGATCACACAGCGTGCGCGATAGCGAACGCCCATCGTCGTCGTAACGCCCGCGATCCGCTTGCGCGCACCATCGTCGACGACGCCGAGCTGCGCGACCTCACCCTGGCGGAGCGCCAGTCCGCGTTGGACCTCGAGCCGCTGGCGCATCTCGTCGCGATACCGCCGCTTGTCGGCCTGCGCGCGCGTCGAGCGAACCGCCGGTCCCTTCGACGCGTTGAGGCGGCGAAACTGGATCCCAGTCGCGTCGATCACGCTCGCCATCTCACCGCCGAGCGCATCCATCTCCTTGACCAGATGCCCCTTGGCCACACCGCCGATCGCCGGGTTGCACGACATCTGCGCGACCATCTCGAGGCTGCCGGTCAGCACCAGCACGCGGGCGCCCATCCGCGCCGCGGCCAGCGCAGCTTCGCAGCCTGCGTGACCCGCACCGACGATGATGACGTCGTAGTCGTCCGGATACTCGAACGGGGTCATGGGCGGTCGCTGTGTCTACCACGCTCCGCGACTCGTGGATCCCGCCATGTTCGCTTCGACGCGCCAACCGTCTCGAACCCGACGCGCGCGCGCGTGATGTGCCGAGCTGTCGCTCGGTGAGCAGCTGTGAAATCACCAAGCAGGTCGCAGAGGTCGGGACCGCGTACCGTCTGGCGATGGCGTCACGCCCTAGCCTATTTGCATTGTCCGTCTGGTCAGCCGGCTCGTTCGGCGCTGCGACGGGGTGTAGACCCGACATTCGCGAGCTCGCTCCGATCACTGGCGACTACGCTTGCCATTTTGTGGACGAGTGCGCGATCGCCGTCGGCGGCGAAGTGGCGCTGCAGGCACAACACCTCCACGGCGGTAATTGGGTTACGACCAGCATCGGATCCGTCGCCATCGACCCGCAAACGATCGCGGGCGCGACGATCGAAAATGGTCTTGTGATCGTTCACACGCTTGCAGCCGGCACCGGCCAAATCACCGCCGAGGACATCACTGGCGAATCCCTCGCAGCGGACATTCGCGTGGTCCCCGTCGAATCGACCGACGTCGAACTACTGCAAGCGTTCGACTCCAACACGGCGCTATGGGGTGGGTTTGCCGTGTTCCGAGGAACCTCCGTCGACGTGATCGCGAAGCACCGCGACAGCGAAGGGAAACTTCTCTTGGGTCATGGCATAGAGACCTGGGCCATCACCGGCGGCACGCTGCAGGAGATCGAGAGCGGTTCCGCTGCGCCGGGGGAGACCTACAAGAACCGGTTGGTCCGAACAGTGGTTCCGGCGGCCGATGCCACAGAAGTCAGCGTCACAGCGGGCAGCGGAGACCCGTTCGTCATCGACGTCGCGCTGCCCGGCTCGACCGCGCGGCTCGAGCTTGCCAGCTCTGCGACGTTCCGCCTCGGTGAACAGGGCCAGACCATTTCGGTTCGGTCGTTTGCCGACGACGGACAAGCGATCTACGGCGACCTGGCCAACGCGGTCACCGCCGAGGTCACCGACTCGGCCATCGCGCGCTCGCAGGTGATCGCAGCGCGCACGATCGCGATCGACCCGATAGCACGCGGCACCACCTCGCTCGTGGTGTCGTTCGACGGTATCGAAGCGACGTTTCCGATCACGATCGAGTGAGTGTCCGCACGGCCGTGTGAGATCGCGCACGTTTAGCGTCGCGATTCACGGTTGCCGCACGCGACCGAGGCGGCATAGCGTCCACCCGCGATGAGCGAACCGTCATCGGCTCCCGAGCCATCACCGCTCGCTGCTGCCAACGTGATCCGTGGCGATGCTGCGTACGCGGCCGCCGCACGCGCTCGCCGCTGGCGCCGGATCCGGAGCTCGTCGCTCGCGATGTTCGTGGGCCTCGCGGCGATCGCATTCGGTGTGCCGCCGCTGCTCGGCAAGGTCGGCATGGATCGAGTCGAGGGCATCCGGTCGACGCTAGGCGAATGTCGTGATGCCATCGATGAGGCTGGCAGCACCGACGTGCTGTTTCGCCTCGAAGGCCTCAATCCGGTCTACGCCTCGCGCGCACGCGCGCATCGCGACGAGCTGCTTACGAGCGTGATGAGCGGACTTGGAAATTGCGGCGACAACGTACGTGTTGGCTGCCCGCCCGCGCTCGCTGCGCGGGGTAGCGCGTTCGTGGTCGAGCGAATGCCGGAGCTACGGAGCGCCCAAGACGAGTTTGGTCGCGCGTGGTTCGAGACGTTTCTCGTCGAACAAGGACGCAACGACGATGTCTTCGAGCTCGCTCGGCGGTTGCCGCCCGGCGGTGTCGTCGACGGCCGCGTGCTCGCCCACCTCGATCGTGGTGACCTTCGAGGCGCTGCAGCAGCACTGCGCGAACCCGGAGCGAACCACGCGGTCGTGCATCCGCGCACGGCCGGCACCTTACTGTGCATGGAAGGTGATTACGCCGAAGGCCTCGCGGTGCTCGCGAGCTCAGGCAAGGACTTGGAGAGGGGTGACGTCTTCACCGTGTACGCAGAATGCTCGCTTCAAGCCGGAGCGGTTGCTGGGTTGAAACAGCATCTGCAAGGCGATCCAGATCCGTACTGGAACGCGCGCATCGCGGCGCACGACGGTCACTACGATGCCGCGCTCGAAGCGCTCGGTGTTGTTCCCAACCGCGATCGCTACTGGGATCTCCGGCACGTCGACGACTTGAAATCGGCGGTGTTTGCGCTGTGGCTGCTAGGTAAGGTCGGCTCGTTGGACCAGTATGCGCGCGACCACGGCGCGCGATGGTGGATGCCTCACGAGATCCGTTCCGCTCTCGATGCGATATCCGGCCGGCGGATGTGGGGCGAGCCGGATCCCGTCGACGAGCGCATGCTTGCAGAGCTGATCGATATGGTGATCGCTTCCAAGCATTCGTTCGTCCGGTCCGCGGCGGGCGGACTTCAGCTGATTCGGGCGAGCTACCTGGTGGATCGCGGCGATTCGACGGCCAAGCACGCGCTACGTAAAGCTCGTCACCTCCTAGGTGTCGAAGCCGACCGGGCTGAGATCCTCGAGGCTACGCACGCGCTGTTCGAAGACGGCTGGACGGATGGTCCCGAGGTACACGAACGCTTACGTGCCGCCGTGGCGATCAGTGACCATGCGGAGCGGGTACGGATCGTGACCAACGCGGAGGCAGATGCCGACGAGTTGGAACGAGAGCTAACCCATCACGATCGAATCGCTGCAGATCGGCTCGAATACCTCGTAACCGCCCGCAAGCAGGGCGAGTCGGACAGCGACAACGTGTACCACTCGAGTCGGTTCACCCCGTACCGATCGCCTGGAGAGCCCGCTAGCCACGAATTGCTTTACTTCGCCAGCCTCATGAATGATCTGCGCGGCGACGTCGCGTTCCGCATCATCGCGCAGCAGATGAAGCGCCGGTATCGGCCGCCGTTTCGCGAGCTCAAGCTGATCATCGCGGCGGGGAACCATTTGAATATCGATATCTCGAAATACCAACGACAGCTGTCGCAGTTGCAAGCACTCGTCGAGCGCCCCGGAAACACGATCATCCTCGGCTCCGACGCGGTCTCGTTCTTGTTCTGATCGGTTCGCGAGCGCTACTCGATCGGCGCATCCTCGGCGGCAGGCTCCTCGTCGGTCTGGCCGCGGCCGCATTCCGAACCATGCGGCTTGTCCGGATCGAGCTTGTAGATCTGCATCGTGAACCTCATCACGAGCTCGCTCGGATGCATCTGGTCCGGCGCCTTGCCGTGATCCCACATGACGTTGCGGATCTTCACCGCGCCGCATGGATCGTGCAGCCCGCGCTTCACGCTCGCGTAGGTGGCTTTTTGCGACTGCAGCTCGTCGAACGAGCACACACCCGGGCTGCCACACTCGAACGCGAACGTGTCGTACCAGCTCTTGGTCTTGTTGCCGAGCTCCTTGACGGTCATGGCAGCGGACACGCCGTTGTCGTCCGAGGCACGAAGCTCCGCGGTGACCGTGCCGGGTGCAGCCAGGTCGACGTAGAAACATGCCTGGGCGCGCTCGGCGCTCTTGTACAAGACACCGGTCGGCAGCGTGACCCACAGCGCCTGCGGCGAGGGTCCTAGCTTGACCTCGAACCGCTTCTTGCCAGCCTCGGGAAACCCGGCGTCCTCGCCGCCTTCGGCGCACTTGCACTCCTCGGTCTGACATAGCGGACCGGCGAGCGGCGCCCCGGTCTGTCGGGGTGGTACCGGACCGATCTCGATCTGGGTCTTGCTGCCGCCGCATGCACAGAGCCCCGCCAATAGTCCAACGACATGAAGCCAACGCATGACAGGTTTATCGCACGGGTTTCATTGGCCCGGCGTCCAGGCAACGATCGCCGTGGTACACCGGTCCAATCGGCGCGTTGATCCAGTTCACCCGCCGGTGTATCAACCCCACTTGGTTCCGCTTCGCATGGTTTGCCCAATGATTTCCGTTGCTCGCGTCCTCGTCCTCGCGCTCGTCCTGAGCATCGGCGTCGGTCTCGGCGGCTGTGGTCCCAAGGCCGGAGGCTCGGTCGACTACTCGGTCTCCGCGCAAAAGAACTACGACAAGGGGCTCAAGGAGCTCGAGAACAAGGACTGGATCGCGGCCGCGAAGTACTTCGGCTTCATCAAGAGCCGGTTTCCGTACTCCAAGTACGCGGTGCTCGCCGAGCTTCGCCTCGCCGACGCCGAGTTCGGCGCCGAGCAGTACCTCGAGGCGATCGATAGCTATCGGTTGTTCACCAAGTTCCATCCCACCCACGAGATGGTGGCCAACGGGTACGTGACGTTCCGGATCGGCGAGGCGTACTACAAGCAGCTCCCCGGCGACTTCTGGATGTTCCCGCCGTCGTTCGAGAAGGATCAATCGGCCACCGAGGACGCCGCCAACGAGCTCAAGACGTTCCTCGACAAGTATCCGGACTCCCCGTACCGCGACAAGGCGAAGGAAATCCTCGTCAAGGTCGGCAAGCGGCTCGCCGATCACGAGTGGTACGTCGCCCGCTACTATTGGGATCGCGATCGTCCGATGGGCACCGTGATCCGGTTGCGCCGCCTGCTCGATCGCTATCGCGGCGTTGGCTACGATGAAGAAGCGCTGTGGCTGCTCGGCCGTGCCTACGTCGCGGTATCGATGCCGGACCGCGCGCGCGGGGCGTGGACCGAGCTCGTCGAGAAGTTTCCCAAGGGCGAGCGCGCTGGCGACGCCCGATCTGCTTTGGCAGAGCTGCGACCGGCCGCGAAGAAGTAGTAAACTGCTTGTCATGCAGAGCGGCGAGCGGGTGGAGCAGCTGATCGCGCTCGGGCGCGAGCACTACAACGCCGGCGAATACGAACGCGCGGAGCCGTTCCTCGCCGAGGCCGCCACCGCGCGGCCCAACTTCCCCGACCTCTACAACATGCTCGGGGTCATCTATCACAGCCAGGGCCGGTTCCAGGACGCCGAGGAGGCGTTCGAGAGCGCGCTCAAGCTGAATCCTCGCTATACCGAGGCGGCGCTCAACCTCTCGGTCACCTACAACGACCGCGGCAAGTACGACCGTGCCCGCGAGGTCTACGTCAAGGCAGTGTCGGCGAGCGTCGGTGCGCCCAACGCGCTCGATCGGTTCGCCCGCGGCAAGCTCGCCAACATGCACGCAGACCTTGGCGCCGCCTATTCGGGCCTGGCGATGTTCGACGCGGCATCGCGCGAGTACTCCAAGGCGCTCGACCTGTGTCCCGACTTCGCCGATCTGCGAGTGAAGCTCGGCAACGTCTATCGCGATCAGGGCCAGGCGCAGGCGGCAGTCGCCGAGTTCGAGCATGCCAAGCGGCTGAAGCCTGATTTCATCCCGGCGCGGATCCATCTCGGCGTCACGCTGTTCTCGCTGGGGCGCAAGGAGGCCGCGCTCGCCGAATGGCAAGCGGTACTCGCGATCGATCCGGATAACAAGAGCGCGCAGCTCTACATCCGCATGGTCACTGACGAGAAGGGCCCGCGGCCCGGCAGCGCCCTGCCCCGCTGAACACATTCGATGACGGATCCGAGCGAGCCGACGTTCACCGGCGAGTCGCTCGTCGAGATCATCGCGTTCATGCAGGATCGGCTCGCTGCGGGCGCACGGGAGCTCGCGTTTCGCGCGCTCGATCCCGATCTCGGTCGCGGCCGGTACGCGGGCGAGCGCGTCGAGCACGCCGGTGCGTCGTGGCGCCACCGTCCGTTTCGCGTATGGGTCGACCTCGCCGAGCGCCTCGGGCTCCGGTTGCTGACACCACAACCAGAGCGTGGCGTCGTCCGGCTTCGGTTCGAGCGGCTCGATCGGTCTGCACGATGGAATGCCACGAACGCTGAACAGCACCGCGAGCGCTATGGACAAGACTCTGGCTATGCACGGATCACCAAGCTCGAAGATCCCAGCTTCGTGCTCGACTTCACCGATGCACTCGATCGCGTGGACTTCGCGACACCGCCACGGATCCTCGATCTAGGTGTTAACACCGGGGATGAGCTCGCGCTGATCCATGCGCTGCGACCGGCGTGGGCGACCGGTGCGTCATTCGTCGGCATCGACCACAGCCGGTCAGCGCTCGACGTGGCGCGCCGACGGTTCGATGCATCGAACCACCAGCTGATCGAAGGCGATCTCAATGCGCTCGCGCCGCTCGGGCTCGGCGCGTTCGATCTGGTGATCTCGCTGAACACGTTCCAGAGCGCAGGCATCGACGACCGCGAGCTACTGCGCCGGATCGTCCAGCATCATCTGGCGCGCGATGGCGCGCTGATCCTCGGGCTTCCCAACGTGCGCTACCTCGACGGCGAGCTCGAGTACGGAGCCCGGATGAAAAACTTCAGCCAGCCCGAGCTCGGTTTGCTGGTCAAGGATGTCGCATTTTATCGCAAGTACCTCCAGCAGCATCACCGCCAGGTGTTCATCACCGGCAAGAACTACGTGTTGATCACCGCCGTGACCATTGCCGATGCGGTGAGCACCGACGGATCGGATTCGTGATGGTTCGATGACTGCGCACGCGTCCGGCCACGTGTACGATGCCGACGTCATGGCTCGAAAAGACGTGAACACTCTGCGGGATGAGGCAGCGAAGGCGGTCGAAAAGGGCAAGCTTGCTCAGGCGATCGCGGCGTACGACGAGCTCGAGTCGCGCGAGCCGATGAATCCCGCCTGGCCCAAGCGCCTCGGCGAAACCCATCGTCGCGCCGGAAAACACCTGGAGGCGGTCGCTGCATTCGAGCGAGCCATCGACAAATATGTGACCACCGGGTTTTTGGTCCAAGCGATCGCCGTGTGCAAGGTGATCCTTCAGATCGATCCCAAACACTCGACGACGGTCGTCCGGTTGGCGGAGCTCGCCGGCTCGTCGAAGCGCAAGGCCACGACGACGCCGCCACCGACGCACAAGCCGGCGTCGCCGCCCCCGCCGCCGCCCATGCAAGATCCCAACACTGCGATTCCGATCGTGGTCAGCAGCAGCGGCCCGATTCCGGTCGTCGCTGCGACACCACCGCCGGTTCCGCCAGCACGTGGCTCCTCGCCTGACTCGGAGCGCACCGCGCCGCTACCGGCAACGCCGCCGCCACCGCCGGTCGTTCGGTTCACGTCAGATTCGCCGGAGGTCGACATGGAGGATGCGATCACGACGCCGCTACCGCGCGTACGCGATGCAGCTCCGCCACCGCCACCGCGAACACCCAATACGGTGATCACGGAGCGGTTGGAGCCGATCACGCTGAGTCCCGGCGCGCCGCTCGACTCCATCGATCTCGTCAGCATCATCCCAGGGAGCACGGCGTTGACCCAGCCGGATGGCAATCCGACCGGCATCAGCGTGATTCCGCTCGAGCCAGGCTACGACGAACAACACCTCGAGCTCGCGGTCGAAGTCGAGGTCGCGCTCGAGGTCGAGAAGCAGAACGCCAAGATCGCGGCGATGGATCCGAATGCGCGGCGCGCGCTGGTAAAGACACCATTGTTCGCGGGGCTGCCCGGGCGGATCCTCGAGCGGCTGATCAAGCAAATGAGCTTGCTCGAGCTGTCGGAGGGCCAGGTGCTGTTCGCAGAGGGCGACGACGGCGATTGCCTGTACGTGATCAGCGAAGGTGAAGTGAGCGTGACCACCGGCGGCAAGGAGCTCGCGAAGCTCGGCCCGGGTGCGTTCTTCGGCGAAATCGCCCTGGTGACCGATCAACCGCGCTCGGCGACGATTCGCGCGACCGTGCGCACGGAGGTGCTCGCGATCGATCGTAACGTGATCCGCGAAGCAGCCGCCGACCAGCCCGAAATCGTCACGCTGTTGTTCAAGTTCGTGCGTGATCGGCTGGTCAACCGGGTCACCCATACCAGCGAGCTGTTCAACCCGTTCACCGAAGAAGAGCGCGAGGCACTGTCGTCGAAGTTCGAGCTCGTCGAGGTGGTGGCCGGCGCGACGCTGATCGTTCAGGAGCAGCGCGCCGACGGGCTATACGTGGTGGTCGCCGGCAAGGCCGAGGTCTGGCGCAACGGCGACAAGACGCCGATCGCATCATTGAGCAACGGCGACGTGTTCGGGGAGCTCTCGCTGATGTCGGGCCGCGGATCGACGGCGAGCGTGGTCGCGGCGACGCGGTTACTCGCGCTGCGGATGCCCGCGCATACGTTCCACGAGTCGATCATGACCCACCCGCAGATGTTGGCGTATCTGGGTGACCTCGCGGCGCAGCGTTCGCCCCGTGCGCGGCCGATCGAGGAGTTCGTCGACTTCCATGTCGAGTCGTTGTAGAGGGGCCTGCCCGCCCCCTCTGCTGGGCCAAAGCCCCAGCATTCACCCCTCCGCGCGTCGCGTCGCGCGCTATTCCAGCGCGGGCCTTTCCACACGTCGCACGGCGCTACTTCGGCATCTCTAGCACCACCACGTAATCCGTCATCGGCTTGGCGAGCACCTCCGCGACGCTGCCTTCGCCATCGTCGATCACGGGTCGCACCGACACCACGTCGGTGATGCCTCGGCGCTTGATCCGATTCACGATCGCCGAATCGTGGCAGTGGCCGTTGCCGGCGATGATCACGAGTCGAGCGTTCGGCTTGGCGCGCAACCACTTCACTGCGGTATCGGCCATGGTCTCGTCCCACATCACCTGAACCGTGTAGACCTGATCCGCGGTCGGCATTGCGGGCGCGCTTGCGTCGGCCGATGTGGCGTCGGCAGGTTTCGCTTGATCTGGCTTGGCGTCCGCCGGCTTGGCGTCGGCAGGCTTGGCGTCGGCAGGCTTCTCGGTTGCGCGACTGTGGCCATGCGCACCGCCCATGCCCTCCATCAGCGCATCGAACCACGCGCGATGGGTGGCATCGTCGAGCTTGAGCTCGGGCACCTGTGCTTTCTCGTCGGGCGTCAGCGAACCCAATCCTTTGCGCACGACCTTCTTCGTCAGCTCCTTGGGCGCGTTGAGCGCGAGTAGCTGACCATTCGCCGCGACCGCGGCATCGATGATCGGGCCATACAGCGAGTAATCGTAGCCCCAGCGATCCTCCCACCCAGTTCGAGATCTCAGCGTCGCCGCATCGATTCGCTTGGCCTGGTAATCGTCGAGCACGCCTTGAAACGGTCGTTGAAACATCTCCATGCCGAGGCCGAACGCGGTGCCGGGCGGCACGCGATGACCGAGCTGCTTGACGACCTCGAGCTGCCACCAGTGGTGGTGCGGGTTGGGATGATCTTCGCCGACGCACACGGTACGCACCTTCGCCAGTGCCGGCCAGAATGCCGCTTCGTCGAGCTGTCGACCGGTCCTGCCATCGAGGATGCGATACGGCAACGCCGCCGCGGTGATCCCGCGCTTGGTCTTGGGGGTGGACGCAGGCCGACCGCCGTAACCTCCAGCGCAGCTGACCATCGCCACCGCGAGCAACGCCAGCCGTGCGATCTGCGCCGCGCGCGCAACGTGGACCATGCACCGATGTTACACCCCGGGCCATGCCGTCGTCGCCGACCGAGCAGTTACCGTACTTGACCGCCGAGCTCCCAGGCACCGGCGGCGTGCTGCGCAGCACCGACGACGATTTCAAGGTTGACGAAGTCCCGATGTACCCACCGTCGGGTGCTGGCGATCACGTGTTCGTTCGGATCGAGAAGCGCGGGCTGACCACCGCGGCCGCCGCGGGCGCGCTGGCTCGTGCGCTCGGCGTGGCCGAGCGCGACATCGGGATTGCCGGAATGAAGGATCGCCACGCGGTGACCCGCCAGTGGTTGAGCTTGCCACCACCGGTGCAGCCGGATCAGATCGCTGCGCTCGCTCTCAACAGCATCACCGTGCTCGAAGCGATCCGTCACAACCACAAGCTGCGCACCGGTCACGTCCGTGCGAATCGGTTCGTCGTGCGGGTCCGCGGCGTCACTCCTGATGCCGCCGATCGCGCTCGCGCGATCCTCGCGCGTCTTGCCCGACCACCGGGAGCGCTCAATTGGTACGGCGAGCAGCGGTTCGGTCGCGAGGGCGACAATGCCGCGCGTGGCCTCGAGCTTGTGCGAGGTGGTGCTCGTGGACGTGATCGCCGGCGCGATCGCCTCATGGTGTCTGCGCTGCAGTCGCAGCTGTTCAATGATTGGCTACGCGCACGGCTCGCCGATGATCTCTACGACCGCGTGATCGCCGGCGACCTGCTGCACAAGGTCGGCGGTGGGATGTTCGAATGCGAAGATCCGGTGACCGACGAGCCGCGACTTCGCGCTGGCGAGCTCGTGCTCACGGGTCCGATGTTTGGCGAGCGGATGCGCCGGCCGAGCCCGGGCACGCCGGCCAGCGAACGCGAGCTCGCGATTCTCACCGCCGCCGGCCTCGAGCCGGGGGCGTTCGCGGCGGTCCGCGCGATTGCAGAAGGCACCCGGCGAGACGCCACGATCGCGGTCACCGACGTCACCGTGGCCGGCGTTGCGATCGCTGGCGCGGACGGTGAGACTCTCGAGGTGGCGTTCACGTTGCCTGGAGGCGCCTATGCCACCGCGGTGATGCGCGAAGTGACCAAGACCCTGCCCATCCGTGTCGACGACACCCCCCAAGCCGCGTAATGCTTCGCGGCGATGGATCTCACCAGCGCGTTCGTGGATTTCGCCCAGCTCGGTGCGAACTGGGTGCTGTGGCTGCTCCTGCTGATGTCGCTGGTCTCGGTCGGCATCATGATCGACCGCGGCATGTGGTTCGCGGGTCGCGACACCAATACCGAGGCGTTCACCCGCGAGCTGCGCAGCGCGTACAAGAATGGTGAGCTCGATCGGCTGCAGAGCCGGCACAAGGACAACAAGTCGATCGCGGTCCAGGTGACGCTGCGAGGCCTTGCCGAAAAAGATCGCGGCGCCGACGCCGTCGCCGAAGCCATGCACGGCGAACGCGCACGCTGGCGCCGTGCCGCTGACCGTCACCTGATGATCCTCGGAACGCTCGGTAACAACGTTCCGTTCGTCGGTCTGTTCGGCACCGTGCTCGGCGTGATCGATGCATTCAAACACCTGTCGTTGAAGACGGCGACGTCGGAGCAACAGACGCTCAGCGCGATCGCCGAGGCGCTGACCGCGACGGCGTTCGGCCTACTGGTCGCGATTCCGGCGGTCATCGCGTTCAACCACTTCTCGAAGAAGCTCAAGCTGGTGATGACCGGCGCCGACGAGTGCGCGCACACCGTGCTGTCGCTCGTCTACGGGGACTCGCCGCGCACCGCCGCGGCGGCCAGTGGAGGCACCAGCGATGGCGGGTAGCAACCTCTACCAAGACGACGACAACGCCGGCATCACCGACATCAACGTGACGCCGTTCGTCGACGTCGTGCTGGTGTTGCTCGTCGTATTCATCGTGACTGCGAAGCTGATCGTCGCGCGCGGTGTCGAGATCGATAAGCCCAAGGCCGCCACGGGTGGCGAAGTGCAGAGCACGCTCCGAGTCTCGGTGACCGCGGATGGTCAGCTGTTCGTCAACGGCGACAAGTTCGGGAGTGATGACGCGGCGGTGGCTCGGATCAAGGAGATCTCGGCGAGCTCTCCGGTCAAGGCCAAGGCGGTGATCGCCGGCGCGCGGCTCGGGCCGTATCAAAACGTGATGCGCGCGATCGATGTCGTGCAGCAGGCGGGCATTACCGCCATCGCGCTCGAAAACGAGCTGCCGTAGCTCGCGCGTCAATCCGCTGTTGCGACCCCGGCGGATCGGGCTACCCTCGACCGGGTGAGCAGTGGATCGTCGATCGGCCCTACGTCGATCGGGCTCTCTATTAGCGGTACGATTGCGGTCCACGTCGCGGTGTTCGTCTCGCTCTACGTCGTCGCTGACGGCTACGTGCCACCGGTACCGCCGACGCCTCGCGTAGAGCTCGTGGAGGTCGAGGTGCCGAAGGTGGTCAAGCCGCCGCCCCCACCACCGCCACAGGCGCGTATCGCGCCGCAACCGCCAGAGCCCGAAGCACCCAAGCCTCGCACGGTCACCCGGCCGCAGGTCCGCGCGACTCCGACGCCACAACCACCGGCGCCACAGGAACCGCCGCCAACGGCACCGGTCAATCCGAACGCCGGCGGCGGTCCGGTCTACAAGACCGAAAGTTTCGCCGGCACCACATCCTATGGCCCGCCTACCGGCAGTAAGACCGGCACCGGCACCGGCGGTTCAGGTACCGGCACCGGGAGCGGCACAGGTTCGGGTAGCGTTGCAGCGGTCGTTCCGGTGTCGGTCGCCTCGATCAAGACGCGAGCGATGCCCAAGTCCGGCCAGGACTATCTGAAGGATTATCCCGCAGAGGCGAGACAGCTCGGGATAGAAGGCGTGATCCGAGTCCGCCTGGTCGTCAACGCCGATGGCAAGGTTGTCTCGAAGAAGCTGCTCGGTGAAGGCCTTGGCCACGGCCTCAATGAGTTCGCACTGGCAGCGTCCGACAAGCTCGAGTTCACCCCCGCCCTCGACACCAACGACAAGCCGGTTAGCTCGGTCGTGATCTGGACCTTCACGATGACCTTACCGAAGTAGCCGCTGCGCGCACTGAACATACGCAGCTGAAGCCACATGTAGGTGTCGGCTCGCGCTCACGCGATCGCCGTCGGCAACTTGTCTCGCAGACTTCCGGTCTCGGATCTGACAGGCGTAGAATGTTGTTAATGCGCACTCTCCGCTGGTGGATGGGAGCTGCGGCAGCCGTGCTTGCGCTGCCCAGCTCCACTGTGGCCGATCCGCCGTTCGACCCCGCGATCGATGTTCAAACCTTCGAGTACGCGGTCGGGCCCAAGACGTTCTTCACGGTCAGCGACGCCGACGTCGCGTCGAAGAAGCAACTGTCGCTCGACATCCTCGTCACGTACCTGACCAAGCCGTTCACGGTCTACAACTACGACCCGATGAATCCCGACGACGTCGGGACCGAACGCTCCAAGGTCGTCGAGCGGTTGACGGCCGCGCAGATCACCGCGGCGTACGGCGTGAGCGAGAAGTTTCAGCTCGGCGTGAACCTGCCGATCATCTTCTCGCTCAACGGCCAGGGCTTGATGGCGAACACCGCGCAGCCAACCGCGGAAGGCCTCAACGTCACCGGCATCGGCGACCTGCTCGTCGAGGGCAAGTATAGCCTGTACCGGAGCGGGCCTTCGAAGCTCGCCGGCATCGTCGGCGTGACGCTGCCGAGCTCGTTCGGCAGCGACGATTCGCAGTTCATCGGCGACGACCTACCGGCGCTGCGCGTACGGCTCGCCGGACAGTACCAGGCCGGCCGGCTCTCGATCGGTGCGAACGGCGGCGCGCTGCTGCGCAAGTCGCGAACGATCTACGACAGCACGATCGGACCACAGCTGCTGTGGGGCGTTGCGGCCGCCGTCAACATTACGTCGCGGGTGTCGGTGGTCGGTGAGGGCTATGGCCGGACCGGGATCCCTGACTTCAGCCTCGACGCGAGCCCGCTCGAGGTCGAGGGCGGATTGCGCGTGTATGCCACCAACTCGGTCGCCGTCGTGGTGGGCGGTGGCACCGGCCTGGTCAAAGGCATCGGTTCGCCGACCTCACGGTTCTTCCTCGCGGTCGGCTATTCGCCCGACGTTCGCGACAGCGACGGCGACGGCATCACCAACGCGCGCGACAAGTGTCCGCTGATCCCCGAAGATCGGGATGGCCACACCGACGACGACGGCTGTCCCGACGACGACGACGACGGTGATCGTCGCGCCGACGACGTCGACAAGTGCCCTGCCGAAGCCGAGGACATCGACGGCTTCGATGACGACGACGGCTGCCCGGAGCTCGACAACGATCGCGACGGCAAGCCCGACCTCGAGGACAAGTGCCCGCTGTTCGCCGAAGATGGTAAGCCGCCTGCACCGAACGACGGCTGCCCCGCGGACCGCCGCGATTCAGACGGCGACGGCGTATCCGACGCGGCCGACGCCTGCCCAAGTCAAGAGGAAGACCTCGACGCGTTCGAGGACGGTGACGGCTGCCCCGAAGCTGACAACGATCAGGACGGCGTTCCAGACGCGGCCGATAAGTGCGTCGTTTGCGCCGAGGACAAGGACGGATACGAGGACGATGACGGCTGTCCCGATATCGACAATGATCACGACGGTGTGATCGACGCGAAGGACGCGTGCCCGGCGCAACCGGAGACGGTCAACGGCGTCAAGGACACCGACGGGTGCCCCGATACCGGTGGCGCTGCGCTAGTCCGGCTCGACGGCGATCGCTTGGTCGTCGATAAGGCTCCGACGCTTCAGAACCGTGGCCTATCGCGCGCAGGTCAGATCGTCGTCGATCAGATGTCGATCGTGATGATCGCCCACCCGGAGGTCACCAAGTGGCTGATCGCGGTGGCCGATCCGAAGTCGGCGCAGAAGCTCGGCGACGCGATCAAAGCGTGGCTGGTAGCCAAAGGCCTGCCGGCCGAGCGGATCGAGATCCTCGCGGCCACCGGCCCCACCAAGGTCGGCGCGGTCGTACAGGAGCGCGCGGGCGACGATGCCAAGCCGATGTGTCCCGCGGGTGAGGTCAAGGGTCGTCCCGAAGCAGAGAAGCCCGGCACCGATGCGGGCGCTGCACCGCCGGCCGATGCCAAGCCCGCGCCTAGCAAGGCCGAGCCGAAGAAGGCCGAGCCGAAGAAGGCCGAGCCGGCGAAAGAGCCCGAGATCGAGATCGAGTAGACCAACGGCCTCGCGGTTTCGCGGTGGCAAAATACGGGCGGTGCTTGTAAGGAGCGCCGCCCGTTGTCGTTCGTACGATATGCGAACGATGCTTTGCCTGCTGCCCTAGCGCCTCCCGCGAATGACCTTGGGGGCGGCATCGGGCACGAGCTCGAGCACTTCGATCGGACCGCCATACGATTTGGCGAGCCCGACGTCGATTCTCCACAGCGCGCCGTCACACGCCGACGTGATGCCGGTCTCCTGAACGGTATGGCCGACGACCATCCGCTTGGCACCGAGTGCGCGCAGTGTAGCGGCCAGCGCGGCGCAGTCCACCGGATCGCCGCCGAGCGCGCGGGTCCATACCGGGCTCTCGGTCGAGGTCATCGCGATCGGCGGTGCATCGAAGCGCCCCGCCTGACCGTCGAGCCAGCACCGCGAGCTCTGGTTGACGGCGTCGAGTTGGGTCGTCCACTCAGCGGTCACGCCGGCGTGCGAGAACACCGTGTCGCCGACGATCGCGACGACGTTGTGGGCGGCCAATCGCTTCGCATACGTCCCGCCGGGACCGAGCGCGGCCATCCGACCTCGAACGTGCTCGCGTGCCTGCGTCCATCGCGATCGATCGAGCCCAGGCGTGTCGTCGAAATCGCTGATGCCGCCGCGAGTCACGTAGCGGAGATCGCCCGCTGCATTCATCAGCTCGTGGTTGCCCAGCAGCATGATGAACGCACCACCGGCGGCCGCCGCCTCGGTCTCGAGCTTGAAGATGAGATCCAGGATCGCCTGCTCGTCGTCACCGCGATCGAGCACGTCGCCGGTCTGGATCACCACGAGGTTGCCGCCGCTCCAGCGATCATGATCGTCGATCGCCCCCGCTGCACGGAGCGCCGAGCGCGTTGCGGCGAGGTCACCGTGCAGATCGCCGATCGCGATCATGCGTTTGGGCGCGGGTCGGCGCAGCGGCAGCGAAGAGATCGTGCACCCAGAGGCCGGTGCGGGAGAGGTCGTGGATGACAGTGCCGGCGCACTCACCGGCGCGGATGGCGCAGGATCGGCCGCCCGCCCACGATCGCAAGCGACCAAACCAACGACGGCCCACAGCGCTGCTCGCATCGGGCCTAGCGTACCCGAGCTCGGACTATCGGCGGGTAATCGTGACTCGGAGATGCTGGTCAGGCGTCGGTTCGTAGCGCGTCGGCATCACTTCGCGAACGATGCGCAGTGAATCGTACGCGCCGGTGTTCGCGTCGAGTTGCTGCGGCCCGGTGTCGGCGCCAACGCCGAGCTCTTGATCGGCCTCGGTTCCAGCGTCGTAGAGCGTGATGTGATCGGTCAGGTCGCCGTCGCGCAGCTGCCCCGAGCGATCGAACAGCGTGATCCCTTCCGGCGGCGTGGCGAAGAACCAATCATTCGACATCACGAACATGGTCGCGAACGACAGCGAGTCACCGGGGCGCGCCCGCAAATTGATCTCGTAAGTCTGACCCGGCATCGCCAGCTGAGGCTGTGGAGCATCGATCGGCATGTCGAACACACCTACCGGAGTGATCCGTCCGCCTGGGTCGTCGGCGAGCAAGTGGTAGAGCGGCGATGGATCGCCATCTTCAGCAACCTGCTCGAGTCCACGGCCACGCTCGCGCTCCCCCGGGATGAACAGCGGCCGACCTGCTTGGTGGATCAACCAGATCCCCGGCGAGATCGGCGTCGCCACGCCGGTCAACGCGTTCAGCGTTTCGGCGAGCGGTTCGACGACTCCATCCTCGGCGAGCTGCTCGACTCCTTCGCGACGATCGCGGAGGCCGATCGAAAACATCGGCGCGGGATCGGTGTGCACCGACCACGCCACCGCGGACAAATGGACCGGCTTCGCTCCCTGAGACGTCACCAGTGTCGAGTCGGTCGATCGATTGGTGATCGTCAGCGTGACCTCGCGTCCGGCGCCCGGCGTCAGCGTCACGCCGATCATGTCTGCGATCGCCGGCCGCATGAATACCGTGCCATCGGTGAGCCGAATCTCGGTATCGAGCAATCGCGCACTCGCGATCGGATCACTCGCGCCCACGTCGGCAGCTCGTTGTTGCGTTCCGGTCGCGTCGCCAACGCCAGGCTCTTGATCGATCTCCGTGCCGATGTCCCACAGCCCGACGTACGAAGTGACGTCGCCCACCATCGGGGCGCCCTGTGCGTCGTACAGCGGAATTCCATCGGGACCCGGCGAGAACACCCAGTCGTTGGACTCGGCCAGCTTGGTCACGAAATTGATCGACTGCCCATCCCCTGCCGTGAACGTCACCGCATAGCTCTCACCGGGTGACAGTGCCCCCTCGGCGCCGTCGAGCTTGGTGGCTTGCGCGCCCGACTTCAGCATCGTCCACGGCGCGTGGTTCTCGATCCGGACCGTAAACGACACCGAATCATCGGTCTGCCCGCCGATCGCGGGATCCTCGGCACCAGTACACGCACCGAGCGCGCTCGAGCCCACCGCGAGTGCGACCAGACCACCGCGCGCAATGCTTCGCATGGCAGCCTGGTAGTGCAGGCCGCGCGCCACTCACGTCTCAGCTTCGTCACGCAGTTGCGCATGATCCGCATGCGGTGGTTCGGGACCTCCGTGCGCCTCACCGCTCGGAGGTTGCGCGAGTGTGCGCACGTGCACGCCGGAACGTGAGAACCGGTGATTCGCTCACCGCGGTTCGTAGGTCATCGACTTGCAAGGCTCGCCATGATGTTCACGACCGTCGATCACGCGGCCCGCTTGTACGAACCACCTCAGGAGCCTCCGCCGAAGCCCAACGAACCGCCCAAGAAGGATCCTCCGCCCGGTGACCCTCCACGCAAGGATCCGCCGACGCCTCGCGAACCGCCGCACAAAGATCCACCGGTGGTGCCGCCCAAGCCCGGTGATCCGCCACCAAACATTGAGGATCCACAAACGCCAGATCAGCCGCCCGAGATCATCACGGCGTCGCAGCTCCGAGAACCGAGGTAAGGTCTCGCGATCATCCGATGCAGTCGATCGTTTCGGTCAAACAGCTCAGCAAGACCTACGCGTCAGGGTTCGAAGCCCTCAAGTCGATCGACCTCGAGATTCGTCGCGGCGAGATCTTTGCGCTGCTCGGCCCCAACGGCGCAGGTAAGACCACGCTGATCAGCATCATCTGCGGGATCGTCACACCGAGCGCAGGCTCCGTGATCGCCGACGGGCACGACATCGTTCGCGACTACCGCGCTGCGCGCGCCAAGATCGGGCTCGTCCCCCAGGAACTGTCGACCGACGCGTTCGAGACCGTATGGGCGACCGTGCGGTTCAGCCGCGGGCTATTCGGCAAGCCTCCCAACCCAGCGCATCTGGAGCAGGTGCTGCGAGATCTGTCGCTGTGGGACAAGAAGGACAACAAGATCATGACGCTTTCGGGCGGCATGAAGCGCCGCGTATTGATCGCGAAGGCATTGTCCCACGAGCCGCAGATCCTGTTCCTCGACGAGCCCACCGCGGGCGTCGATGTCGAGCTGCGCCGGGACATGTGGCAGATGGTCCGTGGTCTGCGCGACCGCGGCGTGACGATCATCCTGACGACCCACTACATCGAAGAAGCCGAGCAGATGGCGGATCGGATTGGGGTCATCAACAAAGGCTCGTTGGTGGTGGTCGAGGACAAGACCGTGCTGATGCGCAAGCTGGGCAAGAAGCAGCTCGCGGTGACCATGCAGAGCGCGTTGCCGGCGATCCCCGACCAGCTCGCCGACCTCCCGCTCGAGCTCACCCACGGCGGCCGGACCTTGGTGTACACATTCGATTCGCAGACCGAGGAGACCGGGATCTCATCGCTGCTGCGGCGACTCGGCGAGCTCGGCATCGAGCTCAAAGATCTGCACTCGAGCGAGAGCTCGCTCGAGGACATCTTCGTCAGCTTGGTGCAGGGGCGCCAATGAACATCTACGCGATCAAGGCGATCTATCGGTTCGAGATGGCGCGGACGTTCCGCACCATCACCCAGAGCATCGCCTCACCGGTGCTATCGACCTCGCTGTACTTCGTCGTGTTCGGGTCGGCGATAGGCTCGCGGCTCGGTGTGATCGACCAAGTCAGCTACGGCGCGTTCATCATCCCCGGTTTGATCATGATGTCGCTGCTCAACGAGAGCGTCTCGAACGCCTCGTTCGGGATCTACATGCCGAAGTGGTCCGGCACGATCTTCGAGCTGCTGTCGGCACCGGTGTCGTACCTCGAGGTCCTGCTCGGCTACGTCGGAGCGGCTGCGACCAAGTCGGTGATGCTCGGCACGCTGATCCTGATCACCGCGCGCGTATTCGTGCCGTACCACATCGAGCATCCTGTCTGGATGGTGTGCCTGCTGGTGCTGACCGCGATCACGTTCAGCTTGTTCGGCTTCATCATCGGGCTATGGGCCGATGACTTTCAGAAGCTCCAGGTCATTCCGCTGATGATCATCACGCCGCTCACCTTCCTCGGCGGCGCGTTCTACTCGATCAGCATGCTGCCGCCGGTGTGGCAGAAGCTGACGCTGTTCAATCCGGTGATGTATCTGATCTCCGCGTTTCGCTGGAGCTTCTACGGCATCGCCGACGTCGACATCGCGATCAGCGTCTCCGCGATCCTGGGCTTCCTGGCGCTGTGCTTGATCGCCGTGTGGTGGATCTTCCGCACCGGCTGGAAGCTGAAGACCTGACGATTCGGTCGGCGCGGATCAGTCGACACGCGCGTTCGAGACCAAGCCGACGACGACGGTGATGTTGTCGTCGCCACCGCGGCTGTTCGCGAGCTCGATCAGCGTCGCCGGCAGCTTGCGATACCACGTCATCGCAACGATCCGCTCGAGCTCGCCGTGATCGACGTAGTTCGACATGCCATCGGAGCACAACAAGAAGCAGTCCCCCGCCGACACCGGCACGGTCTTGATATCGGCGGCGATGTCGCGCTCGAACCCGATCGACTTGGTGATCACGTGGCGGAACTTGCTCGACTTGGCCTCCGCCTCGCTGATCGCGCCCGAACGGATCTGATCGGCGATCCACGAGTGGTCCTCGGTAAGCTGGCGCAGCTGGCCATCGCGAAACATGTAGCACCGCGAGTCGCCGGCGTGCACCAGATGAGCGCGGCCGGCATGTACCAGCACCGCGGTCAGCGTCGTGCCCATTCCACGCAGCTCGGGCTTGAGCAACGCGGCTTCGTAGATCGCGGAGCTCGCTCGGCGAACAACGCCACGCATCAGCTCGAGCACCGGCGAAGTAGCCACCGTGCCGATCGGCAAGGTCGGCGCCGTGCCGCTCACCGGCTCCTGCGTCCCAGCCAACGCCTTGGGCAGCGATGACGACGATGAGGACGGCCCGAGCTGTGCCGGGATATGCGGCTCGGTGATCCGCTGGCTGAGGCCGAGCTGATCGATCAGCGCCTTCTCGAAGTTGCCGCCAGCGTCGGCGAGCTCTTTGCCGAGAAACTCCACCGCCATCCGGCTCGCGGTGGCGCCACCTTGATGTCCGCCCATTCCGTCGGCGACCGCGATCACGCCGGTTTCAGGATCGACGAGATAGCTGTCCTCGTTGCGCTCGCGCTTACGCCCCGGGTCGCTCTGACCCCATGCCCATAGCCTCATACGGATCGCCTCGCCTTGGCTTCGGTCTACTTCGGCCTATGGATAGTCTGCGCTTCGCTCGCTGAGGTTTCCATCCTCGCAACGAAGCAACTTGCCCTTGCCCTCGACCTTGGTGAGTAGATTGACCGGCCGGGTCCATAGCCGGCTGACGTTGCGCAAGGTGTCGCGTGCCTGGGCGCCATCGAGGTCGGTGCCCTCGTGGATGTGACGCAGCAGCAGCTCGCTCTTGTTGTCGAAGTTGCCGTCGTCGGCGACGATCACTGGTTGCCCGCGATTGGTCAGCATGCGCAACAGTTGATCCTTCACCTTCTTGAACTCGCGGCTCATGATCTCCCAGTTGCCGCTGCGCTCCGAGAACCCGAACGAGTAGAACTTCTGTTCGATGCAGAACTCGAGCGTGAAGAACTCATCGATGAACGTGATGTCGTTGTAGAGCTTGCGGACCTCGAAGATCCGGCTGCGCCCGAGCCCGGTGCGCCGATCCCAGTTGCGCTTCTGCTCCATCGAATCGCACTCGTCCCATTCCTTGCCGAATTGGCCCTTGTTCCAGCGCTCTTCGATGTTGCGAAACAGCTCGACGCCGAGCTTGTACGGTTTGAGTCGTCCCGGGGCGGTGGCGGCGAGTTGTCGGTGTGGCCCTCGACCCTGATCAGCTTGTCGGGCATCTGCTTGAGCACGGCCGCGAGCTTCGCCAACA